>CAYYDG010000022.1:0-117026 GCA_964470555.1 uncultured Heliomicrobium sp. | reverse complement strand
GTTGTAGGTGAAATTTACTTTCCTTCGGCTACTGAGACCGAAGGCTTCTAAGGAGCATTTATGCCAGCAAGAGAAATCAACAGTCTGGAAGAACTTCGTTCGCTGGTCGGTCAGGAAATTGGAGTCGGCGACTGGATGGAAGTCTCACAGGAACGCATCAACCAATTTGCCGATGCCACCGGCGATCATCAATGGATTCATGTAGATGTCGAACGCGCGAAAAAAGAAACCCCGTTTGGTAACACCATTGCGCACGGATTTTTGACGTTGTCTTTAATGGTCGAACTGATGAGTAAAACCGTGCAAGTCAAGATACCCGCCAAGATGGGAATCAATTACGGTTTGAACAAAGTGCGCTTTGTTTCGGTGGTTCCCGCCGGATCGAAAATTCGCGCGCGGATCGCGTTGCAAAACCTGGAAGATTTTCCCGGCGGTCATCAAATGACCTGGGGCGTGACAATTGAACGCGAGGGCAGCGACAAACCGGCTTGCGTGGCGGAATGGCTCACCCGGACGTACGTTTAAGATTATGCAATTTCCCATTCCACTCTCTTCGTCGAATTACCTGCGGACGTTTGAAGCCGAAATTGACGTGACGGCGGAAAACGAAATCTTCGTGCGCGGGGTAATGAGCGATCATCGCTTCGCGTTCGAACACACGTGGCGAGTTCGCACACCTGCGTATGAAGTCATGGAAGCGACGGCGACCCAAATCGCAGGCGCTCATGAGGACTTCAACCCGGAATTGTGTCGCCGTTACGCCGGCATCGCCGGGAGCAAAATCGGGCGCGGATTTTCCAAAGGCGTAGTGGCGGCGCTCGGCGATTTGCCCGGCGCAAATGAACATTGGTTGATGGCGATTGAAATGGCTCGCGTCGGTCAGCAGGTTTACCAGTACACGCCGGAATTCGAATCGCAATTCCCTGTTGCCGAAAGCGGCTCGACCGAAGCCGCTTACATCGCCTGGCAAAAAGATCGCGCATACATGAATCTGGCCAATTCCTGTTACGCATATCGAGATGAAACCGAAGCGTTATTCGCTGAAAAAGATGTCGTTTGTGGATTCGATTCCGTCTTGACGCGCCCTCAACCCGGCGACAAGCGAGTGTTCTGGCGCACCAAAACTCTTTCGATTCAACTGACCAACGCGGGTTATGAATGCGAGAGTTTCATGCAGGATCGCATTCACGACATCAAAATTGGCTTTGATCTTTCCTTCGACGGCGTGATTTCCAATGCCCAAAGTCGAGGCTTGCGACTTCCCTATCATGGCATTTGCGAAGCCCCGCATCTGCGAACGACACAGTTGAATGGAATGCGGGTGACGAAAGAATTTGTTCGCCAATTCGCCGACCAAATCGGTGGCGCTTCAGGCTGCACACACCTCTTCGATCTTTCGATTGATTGTTTGCGGTTGTTTAGTTTTGAGGAATAATTTTCGACGCGCCTGCCGGAGTTTCGCGGAATTCGATTGGTTCCTGGCAGCATTCGCAAGGGCCGGGTTTGAAAGCGGTGATGGCGCAAATGTCGCAGTAATAATAAAGGTCGTGCAGTTTGGCGTTCAGCCAGGATTGAATCTTGATGATTTCGATGTGATTGGTACCGGGAAAGCTGCGCGCGGTGATTTGCAGTTCGCGTTGGCGAAAGCGTTCGTCCATCCAAACGGCGGCGGCTGATTCCGTCGGCAGTAATGGATGAATTTTGCCGTCAGCAGTTTTCAGCGAATAAACGTGATGCTGATTGTCGCAATCGGGCAAAACGTTAAACCGCTTGTCGAGTTCTTCGGTCAGGCAAACGATTTTCCCTCGCAAGGAAACGTCGCTGGCATCGTCCGCGGATTTGTCCTGCGCCTTCACGGTCAACGCCCCCACAGACAACATCCCTGCGGCAAGAAACTCTCTACGATGTGATTTCATAACCATTGCTCCGAAACTACATTCGACTCAGCGTCCAAAACCATTCGCCAACACCTTTCACCAACTTCATTGCGGCCTTCAGTTGATTACGTGATGCGGCGCAATCTATCGAATTGAGAGGTCAAACTCAATGGCCTACCGAAATGGCCTGACCGTCGTTATAATCTTGCTCCCACAAATCTTACAACCTGCAAAGTGACAACCAATGGGGCACAAACATTTTCATTTGATCGGCGTTTGCGGCACGGCGATGGGTTCGCTGGCCGGAATGCTCAAATCGCAAGGCCATCGCGTCACCGGTTCGGATAAGGCGTTTTACCCGCCGATGGGTGACGAATTGAAACGGCTGGGCATTGAAACCTACGAAGGTTTCGACGCTGCCAACCTGCAACCCACTCCTGACGTGATTGTCGTAGGCAACGCAACTTCGCGCGGCAATCCCGAAATCGAATACGCGCTGGATCACAAACTGCGCTGCGCTTCGATGCCCGAAGTCATTCGCGAAGAATTCATTCGCGGCAAACATTCGACGGTCGTCACCGGCACGCACGGCAAAACGACGACAACTTCACTGATGGCCTGGGTGATGGAAGTCGGCGGACTTGATCCAAGTTTTTTAGTCGGTGGAGTCGCCGAAAACTTCGGTGCCAGTTTCAAAGTCACAGGCTCGAATCACTTCGTCATCGAAGGCGACGAATACGACACGGCGTATTGGGACAAAGGACCGAAGTTTCTGCATTACCTGCCTGAACTGGTGATTCTGAACAACATCGAATACGACCACGCGGATATTTATCCTTCGCTGGACGCGATCAAGAAAGTGTTCCGTTTGTTGGTCAATTTGATTCCTGCCGGAGGCCGTTTGATTGCCGGTTGGGATTCCTCGGTCGTCCGCGAAATCGTCAAAGAACCAATCGCGCCTCAAGGAGTTTGGTGTCCTGTGGAATCGTTTGGCGTTGAACATCCCGACGCCAAATGGACTGCGCGCGAAATCGAATTCCTGCCTGACGTGACAAAGTTTCGCGCATTACGCGAAGGCAAAGAGTGGATGGAGGTGCAAAGCCCGTTGGCCGGAATGTTCAACATCCGCAACTGTCTGGCGGTGATTGCGGCGGCGGAAACACTGGGCATCGAACGCGCGGCAGTCGCCGAAGCCCTGGCGACATTCAAAAGCGTCAAACGCCGCATGCAAGTGCGGGGCGTGGTCAACGGCGTGACCGTGATTGACGATTTCGCCCATCACCCGACGGCGATCCGCGAAACTCTGTTGGGCGTGCAGCAAAAATATCCAGACCGCCGCATCATCGCCATCTTCGAGCCGCGTTCGTGGACGACACGCAAAAAAGTTTTCCAGAAAGTCTATCCGCAATCGTTTGTTCCAGCGGATTATGTCGTGATCGCGCCGCTCTTCGAATCGTTCCGCGTCGCCGCCGAAGAACAATTGTCGGTTGATGAATTGATCGAAGATTTGCGTGCGGCGGGCAAAGAGGCTTTTTCCATCGAAGGCGCTGACACCATCGTCGAGCATTTGACGCCGCAACTCAGACCGGACGATGTAGTCGTCGTGATGTCCAACGGTGGTTTCGGCGGCATTCACGAAAAGCTGCTGGCTGCGCTCAAACCGAAGAGATAAATAGGAGGCGAAATGCCTATTTTAAGTTTCAGTCTTAAAGACACAGTTTATGGTTGGAAGCTGAACGAAGTTACGCTTCAAGATTTCAACCTGTTGGTTGGTCTGTCTGGGTCAGGCAAATCGAATATTCTAAGATCGTTGCAAATGATTCGAACTGCCGGAACTCAGCAGCCAGGAAGCTTACCTGCCAATGGTGCGGAGTGGGCAATAAAAGTCAAAACCGATGAAGGGGTTTTCGAATGGTTAGCGAAGGTTTCGGTAAGCTCTGCGGCAGCTTTTTTTCAGACAGGACAAAATGGAGGACGAGGTGATTTACAGCTTTCAGATTTACCGATATTTGAAAAAGAGCAGTTGTTCAAAAATGGAAAAGAGATAGTTTCTCGAAATGAATATGGAGTTATTAAATTGGAAGGAAGAGAAACTCCCAAGCTAAGGAACACTGATAGTGTCGTTTCACTGCTTAGCAATGAACCCCTTGTTGCTCCAATGTTTCATTTTCTAAACCGGATCATCTTTTCAGAGGCCGGAAATTATGAACAGGGGGCTCAGTATTTATTTGTAGAACCGGAAACAATTCCCTTGCCACGTGCTGAAGAGATAAGGGCGGTCTTTACCGATCTCGAACAATTACCCAGACTAAGAGGTTTTCCTTTGCTTTTGAAAGGCTACATTTTGCAAGAGAATTTTCCTCAGGTAATGCGACGACTAAAAGAACGATACAGTGAAATTTTTGAGACGGTGACAGATTTCAAGGTAGGTAAAATTGAAGAAATGCTGCCTCATCCGATAGCTGATAACACCAGGCTCAGTGGTCAGTTGGTGCTGGGAATCAAAGAGAAGGGAGTAAGTGACTGGATTCTTGGTCACCTCATTTCAGCCGGTATGCTGAAAACCCTTATTCACCTCTTCGAACTTGAGATGATGCCTGCCGACTCTGTCGTGCTGGTAGATGAGTTCGAGAATGGCTTAGGAGTAAATTGCCTCCCGGCAGTCACAGACATCTTCTTGAGACATACCGACAAGCAGTTCATTTTGACCAGCCATCATCCGTACGTTATCAACAATATCCCATGGCGATACTGGAAGCTGGTCACTAGAAAAGGCTCTGAAGTTACGGTCAAAGAGGTAGCCGCATTACCATCTTTTGATAAGGAATCGCTGCTCAGCCAATTCGTGTTGTTGACTAATCTTGATGAATACCAGGAGGCAATTCAGTGAACCTCTATTTTCTGGTTGAAGGAAGGCAGACTGAAAAGAAGGTGTACCAGTCCTGGATCAGCCATGTTTTCTCTGATCTGAAAAAGGCCGACGTGATTGGCGACGTGCGAACGAACAACTACCGCCTGTTTTCAATCGAAGGAAACACGGATCGCTTGGACAACATTGAAAAAGCCATTAGCGAGATCAATTGGCACAACAAGATGGCAGCCGAGCAAGGCAAAGAGCCTTTCGATCATTTGTTTGTTTGCCTGGACGCCGAAGAAGTTGATTGGCCAATCAGGGTGACGCAGGTCGAACACCTGTTGTCGAATCAAGTCAGTCCGACACAAAGCCATGCGATTGTTCACAATTGTTGCATTGAAACCTGGTTTCTTGGCAACCGGGAAATGATGAAGCGAAACCCTCAAAGTGAAAATCTCAGGGTTTGGAAAACGTTTTATGACGTGAGCGTCGGGTGTCCGGAATCAATGGCTTGTTATCCAGGTTTCAGAGTGAAAGCGGAGTTTCATCTGGAATATCTCAAGGAAATGTTGAGGGAAAGAAACCTGAATTACTCGAAGAAATTGCCGAGAGCGGTGCAAGATGAGAATTATTTGCGAGCATTGGTAAATCGCTACGAGACAACAGGCCATATTCAGAGCTTCGGTCGTCTTGTAACCGTGTGGCGTTCGCTGCGCGGAAACATTTGATCGGAAAAGCGATAAAGACCATGCATATCGTTAAAATTTTCCGCGCTTCTTCAAATCAAAGCGTTCGCCCGGTGTCAGGAAATAATATCTGCGGTTTTCGTGCGGTTTGCCATCGGTGATGGCGACTTGGCCTGCGCCGATGACTTCAAATTGATCGCCTTGAACAACTATCGCAGTGGATTCATCAATGCCTATGCCGAGCAGTTCGGGATGCGCAGTGATGACTTCGGCCAGGTCTTTTTCGCGGCGGCGCGTGTTGATGTGTTGATCCACGGCAACGCCGCGCAGAAAGCCGAAACCGTCTTCGTAACCTTTGGCCATCATGATCGTGTTGCCTTCGCGCGCGCCGCGCACCAAATACGAAGCCTGAATGCTGGCGCCCGCTGAAGAACCGCCGATGACTCCGCCGCGTTCCAGCAACTTCCAGATTTCTTTTAGCGTCAGTGTGTCGGCGTATGAATCCACCAAGCGCCATTGTCGGCCTCCGCCAAACCAGACGCCGGAAGCTTCGCGGATCGGTGCGGCGAAGGCTTCAGTGTTGGCAACATTTCGGTCGCGGGTATGCAACACGGTGACGTTTTTCAAGCCGAACAACCGAGGCGATTCATCGCCAGTCTGATTGTTGAGTTGTTGATCTTCGGCTGCACTCGGAATGTAGATGATTTTGGCGTTGCGCCCACCGGCCAGTTCGATGAAGCGCTCAGAAATGGATGGCGGAATCTTTCCTCCGCCAACAACGACCAGCGAACCTTTGACCGGGCCGACTTGCGGAGCGTAATTGCCCTGCGCCAAAGCAGCGATTGTCAGCAGGCATATTGCGCCAATTACAAATGATGCAAACCATCGTTTCATGTTGATTTCCTCTTTATGTGTTTGATGTCTGGCTTTTCGATGGCGCTTCTTTTACCTTCCTTTGCGCGTTCACGCAACGTTTCCAGTTTCAATCCAACAGGAGATCACCGATGAAAAATGTCTTGAAAGCCGTGTTGTTCGTTTGTTTGTTGCTGACTTTTGGCCGGACGACTTTCGCGCAAGCGCAACAGCCGTATGTCGTCGAGTATTACTACAAAACCAAATGGGGGTTCACGGATGAATTCCTGACACTGTTCAAGAAAAATCATCTGCCAGTGCTGAAAAAGCAGGTCGAGCAAGGCCGCATCCTCAGCATAAAAATCGAAAAGCCGCGCTACCATTCCACTGAAGACAGTCGCTGGGATTTTCGCGTCACGCTCACGTTCAAAAGCGCCGCCGCCTTTCACGATCCCAGCCCGGAGCCGGAAATCATCAAACAGCTTTATCCAGATCAGGCGACGTTCAAGAAAGAAGAGCAGCGACGATTCGAGATTTTGGTTGCGCACTGGGACGTGCCGCTGGTGAATGTGCCGGAGTGAGTAAAAAGGAAAGAGTCGTGTCCCGTCTTCGGCGTTGAAGGCGGGACACGGAAACGCTTTGTTCAAAGGTCGAGTTGAGTGACAGTCAGCGGTTGCCCTGCCGCTGCGCGTGTCAGGCTGGCAGCAAATCGCGGATTGCTCATCCAATCAATGTATTTCAATCCAATGGAACCGTCCGCGTTCAGCGACATCACGCAATATCCGTTGTTGCCGCGGTCGGAATTGATGCCACTGCTGGCGGGAAAGCGCAGTTCTTTTTCCAGAAACACCAGCGGCGCAGGTTGAGGCTTTTGCTCAACATTGGCTTTGAGTTTGTCATACGGATACCCGCCGTGGCCGATACACGTGCCGACAAAAGGCAATGTGTCACTGGCGCTGTACAACGCGCAGTAATGGGTGTTGCCCCAGAACCATAAATCCACCAGCTTTTCGCCAAGCGCCAACGAACGAATATCCTTGTCCAGCAGTTTGGTCAACTTGCGGTCGCCCAATTCGTAAGGATGATCGGCGCTGAGCAATATGTTGACCAATCCCAATTCCCTGCCTTCGCGCAATCGAGCGGCCAGCCATTCTTTCAACAATTCGTCTCTGTATCGGCCATGTCCAAAGAACGCGGTGTCAATTCCGACGATCTGAAATCTCTGCGACCGCAAACAGAAATAGCTGCCTTCCTGTTTTTGCTTGGCGGGCTGAAGCTGTTTTCGCCGTGTGATGGATTCAAAATACGGAACGCCGCCGGAATACATTTCGTGGTTCGAATTCAGCGCAAAAACCGACGTGTCAGCCAAAATCGGATCAATCAGGTCTTCAAAGTATTCCTTGATTTCTTTTTTACGGCCTGAGTAATAAATGTCGCCGCAATGAATCGCATAAGGAAACCGCCGCGTGCGAAATTGTTTGGCAATGTATTTGGAGTAATACCGCCCGACACCAAAATCGCTGAACAATGCAATTTCCAGCGGCTGCCCCGGTTGCGGGTCTTCCAGCGTATAAATGAAATCGGAGTTGAACGGCGCTTGATTGTGAAAGCGGAAATTCTTTTTGTTCGGTCGCGTCAAGACAAACGGCCCTGCGCCGAACACCCAACCGAGCGCGCTGACAAGATCGTCGTTTTCAAATTTGTGATCGCCCAGATCAATCGGAATTTCGTCCAGATCCATTCCCTCAAATGTGAATCCGGCAGGCAGCGGCCTTATCCCGAACGACAACGCTTCCAATTCAGCGACGACCACACCCGGTTCAGCCAGCGCGCGCCGCGCGTGAGCAATCGCTTCGCGCAATTGTTTTTCGGTGACATCTGGACGCCAGCCTTCGCGCACACGAGCCAACGTGACTCGCGGATTTTTGTTCAAGGCTTGTTCCAACTGATCCAGGCCTTCGGCGTCAAGCGGCGGCGGTTCGTTGGCATCACTGGCTTCCAGCGTGGAAAACGAAACATCGCCGTCATCCGGCGCAGCGACGCCAATTAGTTCGTACAGTTTTTTCAGATCATCGTTCATGGCTGTCTCCTTCAAAAAGTAAAACAAGCTGCCAGCCTGTTCCATTGGTTATGCGCTCGGCCAAGGGACAAATGCGTTTTTGACTTTGCCCAGCACTGGTCTGAGTTGCGGCAGATGGCGCATCAACACAGTCGTCATGGTCGTCTGCTCTATCCACTCCAACCCGGCGCGGGTGTAAGTCCGTTCGTTGTAATCGGTGGTGAAAAAGCGGTCGCTCTGCAACCGGCGCGACGCCATCAACAAAAAGATGCGAAACGCCGTTTCGCTGAACCCGAAGCCTTTGATCAGCGGTTCGGCGAACATGCCAACCATCGCATCCACGTCTTCAAGCTGGCCGCCATACACTTGACGAATTTCTTCACACCAGTCTTTGTTGTCGCTCAAATCTTCGAACCGCTTGACCGGATCAAGTCCAAGCAGCCGGCGAAATTCGTTGAAACGCGGGACGCCGCGTTCGCGGTCGCGCAAAATATCCACAGCGGCCAAATCCATTTTCACTTCACCGTTGAGCTTCAGGTTTTGCAGATGCTTCGGATAATTGTGCAGCGTGATCGCTCCGGGGTGCGTCACGCCGAACGAATAAAACAAATCAGTCAGCGAAACCTGATTCATCACTTCACGCGCGTGGCGATTGGCGACGGTTTCCATCGTCCGTTCCAGAATCACGTTGCCGCTGTCGAACGAACGAAAGACGAAATCGTCAGGAATCAATGGGTGCATCCGGTACACAGACACGAACTCTTCGGTCATGGAAAACGGCGCGGCGTGATGTGCCTGCTTCGACCGGCGAATGCTGCTCCAGTTGTAATTCATCCCTGTTTCCAAAATCGGAGTCGCCAGAATTCCCACAGTCCATTCAACGGTGTGAATCTTGGCCAGAATCGCCGCGTTGACCAACCGCGCATGTTGAAACAACTCTTCATCCGTCCAAGCGGGAAAGTCTTGCCGCAATCGGTCGCAGATGGCGTTGTGTTCCATCGTGAACAGCGTGTGCAGCATGCTCAATCCGACCCACCAGTTCGAATTGACGCCCGTGATGTCAATGCCGTTGGAATCGAGCGGCAACAATCCATCGTCAGCCAGTTTCAGTTTGCCGCCTTCGAACGAACGAATCTTGTGTTGTGTCGCCAGATTGCTGCCGTATAGTTGCGATCCATCCCACCAATGCGTTTCGGTGTTGACGTAACTGTTCGGTTTGGACGTGTCGTTGGCCGGTCGAGTCGGATCGCGTCGCGTGCGATTGATCAGCATTTGCGGATGCGGCCAATCGTCGTTGGCAGGCAGCGGAACTACGTGCGGATTCGTATCTTCGTTTTCGCCGTGGCTGAACCAATCGTGAACCTGAAATTGAATCCACGACGCCGCCAGCAGATTCAACGAAGTCGCAGGGATGAATTTGTCGCGCGTCATCAGCTTGGCGCTGACCAGACGCGGGCTGGGAAACATCAGCGATTCGTCGTCCGCGACGACTTTGTCGAGCGGAAAGTTCCGACCGAGACGGGTTCCCGCACTGCCCATTCGCGGCGAGTTCAAATCGTTGCAAGTCCCGTCCGCAGTTCGCGCGGATATTTGATCGGGCGTCGGCGCAGGCAACGGTTCGCGCGGAATCGAAGGCAGCGTTTCCGTGTCGTAGAGATTTTTTTCGCGCATGCGATCTCGAAAGCTGTTCAATCGCAACAGGCCGAGCGCCCGAGGCAAACGATGCCAGTCAAAAATTCCCATCACTCCCTCCAGGTTGAATGGATTATTTTCACCGCAGAGGCGCAGAGTCTCGCAGAGGTTGCGCAGAGGCTTTATTAGCTCTGCGCCTTCTCAGCGTTCTCTGCGTCCCGGCGGTGAACAAGCCTCACTCAAGACTTACCACTTGATGTCGGCCAGCGATTCCAGCGCCGGGCGTTCGGCAGTTTCCGCCATTCGCTCGATTCGTTCGGCGAACGTGTCACCCGCTTTCAAGTTGGCCGGGAATTTGAAACCGCATCGCGCTTCGACTTCGCTGAGCGCCACCTGAAAAACGCGAAATTGATTCAAATCCAGAACCTCCAGTTGATTCAGGCTTTGCGTCAACAAGAACGCGCGAGCTTCCAGTTTGCCGTTTTCGACGTAAGCGAGCGCCTTGAAAAATTCGCGTGGAATTTTCACGCCTCGATACTCGCGGTCGTCGTCGTGGAAAATCGGCCCTCCAAACACGCTGACTTTCAGGTCATCAACGTCCACTTCTTCAAACACAGCGTCTTCGATTTTGCCCCAGATTCCGCCCAGACCGCTTTGGTTGAAATTGTCCATTTGCGGCGTGATGTTGGTGAAAAAGAACGAATCGTCGCTGGCTTGACGAGCTTCAGCATCGGTTCCCCAGGTCAAATCCGCGCGACGGGCAATGTGGCCTCTGTCCAACCGATTGTTGCTATACAAACTGTTGCCGACTTGAAACTGCGCCGGAACCAACGGGTCGAGCACGAACCGATCGCTGCGCTTGATTCGTTTCAATCGCCCGCCGTCAATGTTCCAGGCGACATAAATGGCAAAGCGACGCGATTTGCTTTGGGCCAGGGTGAAATGCGTGTGATGAATCAACTCTGAATTGACGGCTTTCACCGCGTCGTTGAGTTTGGCGGTGGAAAGTTTGGGCAATGCCACGCGCGTCGCCAGAAAATTTGCGTTATACCCGCGTCCCAACGTCAGGGAATCGCCTCTGCCCGGCGCAGGCGGCAAAACGACTTCAGCTTTCGTGCTGATTTCCAGCTTGTCAAACACCGATTTGGCGTAACAGGCAATGGCGTGTTCGTGTGGATTGGTTGGCGCTTCGCCGGCGAAATGCAATCCGGCCATGACTTTTCCGGCGTTGCCCTGGTTGGTTTTGAACAGCCAGACCGAACCGGAATCGCCACCCATACTGACTTCGCCATTCGATGGCGGATTGGCCGGGTCAACTTCGATTTCAAAACCGCCGATGGCTTTTTCGCCAACCGAACCGCCGTAATCAATGCGCGTCATGGTGTGAATGCGCGAAACTATGCCGTGCGTGACCGCCGTTGTCCGACCGCTTTTGATGACTTTGTCGCCGAGTTCCGGTTCGCCAATGGCTTCGACCTTGACTGCCAAATCCAGAATTTCCGGTTCGAAGCGGCGGTCTTCGATGGAAGCGATGGCGCAATCTCCGGCAGGACCCAGATGCGAACGAACCAGCTTGCCCAAACGATTTTGCGCGGCGCGGTTGTCGTCGAACGGACCGGGTTGCACTACGTCATCGCCGATTTGACCGTTCGATCCATTCAGCACGTGCCAGTTGCTGAGAATGTAGGGCGTGCCGTCTACCTTGTCGTACACAATGCAGCCGATTGTCCCGGCAGACACTCGTTTGTTGGCGACACTGATGCCAGGACGAATCGGGTCAATGCGAGTTTTGCGCGATACGCTTTCCGCTTTTGATTCGGCCACCAATTTGTAACCAAGCTGGTAGCTTCGTTCCAGCACGTCGGTTGGCACTTCGACGCCGCCGATGATGAATGACTTTGGAATTTCTTTCGTGTCCAACGATTCCAGCACGTCGGTCGAAGCTTTTTTCTCAACGGTGAATTGGACGGAAATTTCTTTGGTCTTCTTTCCGTCTCTTTCCTTGTAGCCGATGCCGACTGACGAAATGTTTTTGTCCTTCAGGAAATCTTCGCCGCGCGTGCGGACGAATTGTTTCAACTGCTCCATAAAATCTGCCGATTGTTTGGCTTTTGGTTTGGCTGATTTTTTCTTCGAGGCCATAACGTTTCTCCTGTTTTGAGTTGGTTGTTAAAAAGCAACATCAAGACGGTTTGTTAAGACAGGATTGCCAGGATTCTTCAGGATTGACCAGGTGATTTCAGGGAAATCCTGAAAAATTCTGTTCATCCTGTCTCAATATCTTCCCGCTTGGGTATACCGTTATCCTTCTGTGATTCGGTTGAGCAATCCGCCAACCGGATCGTATTCGCGAATGACGAATTGATTGGTCATCGCCATAAATCGCAGCCGCCCTTGCGCCTGCACAAACTCGTCCACTTTTTCGCCGGTCACTTTGAACGACTTCAGATACTCGGCGAAGCTGCGAACAGCGTCCAAATCTTCTGCAATGCGAAACTTCATCAGCGCCGACCCAATCTGCCGCTCGGACTTGTCCGGCGCGATTTCAAACAATCGTCCATACAGCGTTGTGAAGTCGTGGACGATTTCCCGAATTCCTGTTCCGCCGTGCCCGTCTTTTTGCAAAAACTTGCGACCGCTGAACAGATATTCCTTCCCCGGCCCTGCGAAAAAGTAAATGCGATAAAGCATTTCAGTTTCCTGCGTTTCCGGGTTGACGCGCATGTAATTGAAAAAACTCTTGGAGCCGTTGATCGTGCAAATCATCTGTCCCTGCCCATTGAAATTGGAAAAGCGCACCGTGCCGTCAATGCGCGCTTCGTGATCCCAACCTTCGATGAATTCGTTCAGATCGCGAGCGGTGATTCGCATATTCCATGTGCATTCCACACCTTCGGCAGCAGGTTTGGCTCCGATTTGTTTGTCGCCTTCGGTTCCGGCGGGCGGATTGAAGTCGGCAAAATACGCGCCTTTCATTTCTTCGGTGAAGGTCAACCCGGTGCCTTCGGGCATGCGCACATCCAGCAACGGACGCAGGAAGAAATTCGTCGGCAAGTTCGTCATTGGACTTCGCCGCAGCCAGTATTTGAATCCGAAGCGCACGTTGTCGTTCGCATCTTTTTCGCGGTGGAAAATTCCCAGCGATTCGGGTCCGAACAACGGCAACAAGGCTGGTCGCGCATCAGTGAAGTATTGGCCGATCAACAAATCCTGATTCACAAAGCGGATTTCGTCGTGAAACGGCGTGAAGTCATCCATGCGGAAATGGTCTTGCCCAAAGCTGGCGTCGGCCAGCCCTTCAAAGAAACCCAGAAACTGATACCGAGCTTCCAGCCGTCCGTCAGGTTTATGATCGAACTTCAGATAAGCCACCACGCCGGTGTTGTTGGCGTTGCTGACCATTCGCATTTCCCACAGTCCATTGAGCTGATCTTTGGTCGGCAGAGCGGCGTTGTCCCAGATGGTTTTGTGATCGGCGACAGTCATGTGATCCAGCCCGTACGCCCTGACCATCGGAAACGTGAACAGCCTGTGCCCGTTCGGATATTCGCCCAGATAAACTCGCCCAATCAGCAAATCGTCATTGATGACTTTGAAAATGTCGTAAAACGCGCGCCATTCCGGTTCGGTGTAGCGCAGCAAAATGTATTTGCCGGGTTCCAACGTGCCGGTGCGTTTGGTGACAGTGATTTCTTCAAGCGTGTTCAGGGCGTCAATCACGCCGTCGGCGTCGCTGGTGACGCCGGTCAATTTGCCGTCTGGCTGTTTGGTGAACTGTTTTTTGAAACTGGTATGCAACGCCGTCGAAAACCGGTTGAGCACGTGTCCTTTGGGAAACACACCTTTCCAGACTGTGTCGTTGCGGATGAGACCTTTGTCGGTGTCAATGTTGATGCCGCCGTTGTTGACCATCTTTTCGATGCTTTGGGTTTCCGTCCGGCTGAAGATTCGTTCCAGGTCGGCTTCTTTGTATTTCAGCGCGTCTTGCGGTTTCAGGTTGGGAACTACGATTTTCGCAGGACGCGGCGGAAAGGCTTCGCCGCCCAAATGGCGAACGATGCGGTCGGCTATGCGTTCGGACAAAGCGGAAATTGTCAGGAACGGATTCACTCCCAAGGCCGATGCCACCAACGAACCGTCGGCGACGAACAATCCTTCGTGAACGCTGCCATCGCCTTTGAAGACGCGCCCGAATTCGTCCACAGCCCCGTGCTGGTAATCGTCGCCGAGCGGAGCGCCTCCGAGCGGATGCGCTGTAATCAGATTTTTGGTCGGCGTAATGCTCCACAGCGGATTGGTCAGGAAAGTACCGCCCAAGCTGCGCGCGTGGCGACGAATTTCTTCGTTGATGAGATTGAATACCTGCTGGCGGCCTACGTCATCCCAGTCAATTTCGACGTGGCCGTTTTCGCGGCGTAACTTGAGTGTTCCCTTGGCGTCGTCATGTCCCATAATCAGATACAACATCGTCTGATTCAGTGCGCCTTCGTTGGGTTTGTAATCGTAAGGTTTGAAAGGATTGTCTTTGCGTATGCGACGTCGTTCCTGCGTTTCGTCACCGGTGTCAGTGTCTTCGCCCGCCTGACCGAACAACTTCAACGCGCCCATCGCCAACCCCAGGTAAGAACTGGGGAAGGAAAAATCTTCAATCAGGATTCGTTTTTCCAGCGGAGTATTGCCGCCGAAATTGTATCTGACTGCGCCGACTATGCTGGGGCCGGGAGCGTTGCCGCGCTTCGCCCAATCGTGATTCGCTTTTTTGCCGGGAAAGCCCATGGTGTTCAGTTGATGATCGGTGTTGTAAGCCATCGCAAAAAAATCGCCGTTGCCGGAAAACTGCGTTCCCAACTTGGGCGACAATGACAGGCCGCGCATTTCCGACCGAAGCAGAATTTCCGGCGTGCCCAACGAACCGGCGGACAAAATCACATTGCCAGCATCCAGCGTGAACTTTTCAGAACTCAGCGTTTTGTATCGAACGCCGTGAATGCGCCAGCCATTTTCCCGCTTTTCGATCCACTTCACTTCGACTTTGGTGAAAATGTCGCAGCCCTGTTTCGCAGCCGTCGGCAGATAATTCATGTACAGGGTGTTCTTGGCTCCGACGTTGCAACCGGTCACGCAATCGCCACAATCGTTGCAGGCTTTTTGATCGAATCCGGCGGCATTCTTGCCATCTTCCTGAGTGACAGTCAGGTTCAGCGCAAATTCTTTCGTGCCGATTTCCTGAGCGCGCTTGCCAAGTCCTTTGACCTTTAACAGCGAACCTGTCGCCGAAGCTCTTGGGCGATTGTATTGCCGTGCGCCGAGCATCGTTTTGGCTTTTTCGTAAAACGGCATCAATTCCGGCAGTTTGATGTTTTTTGGCCAGGCCAGTTGTTCGAAGGTTTCTTGGTCGGGGACGATGGCAACGTTGGCGTTGATGAGCGAGGTGCCGCCAAGTCCACTGCCTTTCATGACAGAAATATCCGGGAAAAGTTGAAAGTCGTATAAGCCAGTGGGATTGAAAACGTCGTGACGAACGCTGCGTTTGACTTCGTGAATGTCGTCCGGGAATTTGCCGACTTCCCATTCTTTGCCGCGTTCCAGAATGCAAACGGAAGGTTTGGGGTTGGCGGCGGTGATGCGCGCCGCAGTGATGGCTCCGCCGTAACCGGAACCGATGATGATGAAATCGTATTTTTTCTTTCGCTTGTTCCAGTCTTTCGAAAGCATGCCGGTCCTCCTTGAAGCTTCATGGCCTGAAAAACTCCGGGCTGATTTGCGGAGCCTGATGACTGATTTCGGGAGATCGAGTTGTCAGAAATGCCTATCGCTTGCGGTTTCGCTGCGACCGAGCGTTTCCAGTTACTGCCAAATAACCGATTGATAATTGAAGACGGATAATTCCGCGCGAAGTAATGATTGGGGGCAGAGTGTTTTCAAGTACTGCTTCCTGATTGCGCTGTTGGCTTGCGGCTGAGTTCTTTATGGTTATTGCTCGCCAAAAGCGGGCGGAGTATAGCACGGCATTTTTTTATGCCAAGCGGAATTTGGCTGACAAATCAAGTGACCACCGCTGAGACGCAAAGAGCGCAAAGGTTACGCAGAGTTTTTTCACTCTCTGCGCAGCCTCAGCGTTCTCTGCGCCTTTGCGGTGAAGATATTATCTCAGGCTCTGTCGTTTGATCGAAACCCCGCCGTTGGTGGTGCGGACTTTGATCGGCGCTCCGCCCGAACCCAGATCAACTGACAAGTTTCGTTTGATTTCACCCTGCACAGTCATTGGAATTTCGGTTTTCAATCCTCCGTTGACGGTTCCGGTTTCCAGACGAGCCGAGTAATTTTCGGGCATTCGCAAATTGACGCCGCCGTTGGTCGTCGTCACGTCCAAGCCTGCGCCATCCCAGCGATTGCCGTCCAGATCAACATTGACGCCGCCGTTTTTAGTCGCGCCTTTGACGTTGCCTGCCAGATTTTTCAGATTGACGCCGCCGTTGGTTGTCGAAAATTCAATCTGCCCGCGAACATTGGAAATCGAAACGCCGCCATTGTGCGCTTTCAATGACAAGTTGGAATTGCGCGGCACAAAGATTTCGTAACTGACCGCCCACCATTGATCACCACCATTGGTCGGCCCTTCGGCATAAATGTTCGAATTGCCGGTCACAATCAAAACTTGGTTGGCAACTGTGATAGCGTCGGCTTTGGTGTTTCCCCAGCTTTGAATTTTGGAGCGCACCAGCACCTCGCCTCGATCCCAACCTTTGACCGAAACCCCGCCGTTCTTTTTGCCATCTACCGCCAATGATCCCGTCGAGGCAAGGGTTTGCTCCTTCATCACGCAATGACCTACACGATCGCCATTCCCCCAGTTGTCATCACAGCTCACCCCCTTTTCCTGCGCCAGTGCCGTCAAGCCCAATGCGCACATCGCCATCAAGACACACACAATATTGACCCAAAGTTTCCTGTTCATAGCTCTCTCCCTTTTTGTTGAAGTGGTTTTGGAATTCTCAGACGCGGGGTAAGTGGTCAGCTAATGAAAAAGGTTTCAGAGTGGTGAAAATTTTGGACTGAACCGTATCGTGTGATTTGTTAAAACCGGCATTCGATATGCGTACACAAGATATCTGTGAAAAATTTGCAGCATGCTGAAAACGAAGGACTTAGCAAGCAATCACCAATTGGCATTGAGTTTGCAAAGCTATGAAGTGATCTCAATTTCTTCCCCCTGATTGTCAACTTAAACTTCTAGGAGGAATCACGATGACTTTCAAACAAAGAATCATCGCTACTGGGTTGGCCTGTGCAATATTGTTGTCCGGGTACACCTTTGGTCGAATGACTGATTCGCCCAACACCCAGGCTGAGACAAATCCCACGGCATTAACCGCTTCACAACCGCAGCCCGCAGCGGCAAGTGAAGCCCAGGCGTTTTACCTGAAAGATTTTCAGGTCGGTTATGACGATGGCTTTGCCGCCGGAAAAACCGGTCAAACCAATGCCTCCGTGGCGACCGAACGCGAAGGTTATAACGAAGGCTTCAAGAAAGGATATGCCGACGCGTATCAGGCGCAATCAAACGCAGCACAACCGACTGCTTATAGCGCTGGACAGCAAACGGTGTACAAACCGGCAAGCTATCCGGCTAAGCGGAAAAGCTCCAAACTGAAAACAGCGTTGACGATTGCTGCTCCGGCGGCAATTGGCGCAGGGATCGGCGTAGCTGCGGGCGGTAAAAAAGGCGCGGCTGCCGGAGCCTTGATCGGCGGTGGTGGCGGCGCGTTGTATCATTTGATGAAAAACCGCTAGATCAGAACCAGGAAGATTGCTTGTTGAACAAAGGGCTGCCGATCTTGGCAGCCCTTTTCTTTAGCACAGACCATTGCTTGCGACTTCAACAACCGGCGACTAAGATCGAACAGCTGTTGTCCCCGAAAACCATTGTCACAACATCAATCAACTTCACATAAGCGAGGTCGTCAGTTCCATGCCCAAACCGCAAACGTTCGGTGAGTTGAAAGCCGCCGGTTATCGCAGCCGCCCGGTCAAATCGGAAATTCGTCACAACCTGATCAAACGCCTGCAACTCGGCGAAACGTTGTTTCCCGGCGTCATCGGATACGAGGACACCGTCATTCCGCAATTGGTCAACGCGCTGTTGGCCCGGCAGAACATCATTCTTTTGGGTCTGCGCGGACAAGCCAAAAGCCGGATTTTGCGCGAACTGACCGGCTTGCTTGACGAAGAAATTCCGGCTTTGGCCGGTTCGGAAATCAACGACGATCCGTTTGCTCCCTTGAGCGCTTACGGCAAACAGTTGCTGTCGGAAAAAGGCGACGATGCTCCAATTGCGTGGGTTGGCCGCGATGCGCGTTACGTCGAAAAACTGGCGACGCCCGACGTGACCATCGCCGACATCATTGGCGACGTGGATCCAATCAAAGCTGCTCGCGGAGGCCATCTGCTTTCCGACGAATTGACGATTCATTACGGATTGTTGCCGCGTGCCAATCGAGGCATTTTCGCCATCAACGAATTGCCCGATCTGGCCGGAAAAATTCAGGTCGGATTGTTCAACATACTTCAGGAAGGCGACGTTCAGATCAAAGGTTATCCGGTGCGATTGCCGCTGGATGTCATGCTGGTCTTTTCAGCCAACCCTGAAGATTACACAGCGCGCGGCAAAATCATCACGCCACTCAAAGACCGCATCGGAGCCGAAATCCAAACGCATTATCCGGCGTCGGTCGAACTGGGTATTTCCATCACCAAACAGGAAGCCTGGACGGATCGCGAAGGCGACGAACTAAACCTGGAAGTGCCTGATCTGATTTTTGAAGTCGTCGAACAAATCGCGTTTGTCGCCCGCAATGACAAACGCATTGATAAACGCTCCGGCGTCAGCCAGCGATTGCCGATTTCGGTGATGGAAACCGTCGTGTCCAACGCCGAACGTCGCGCGTTGCAAAATGGCGAATTGATGGCCGTGCCGCGCATCAGCGATGTGTACACGGCGATTCCCGCCGTCACCGGCAAGCTGGAACTGGAATACGAAGGCGAACAGGTCGGAGCCGAACGCATCGCGCGTGATTTGATTCGCCGAGCTTGCGGCGAAGTCTTCGCCGAACGATATAGCGGCATAGACTTCCGGCAAGTGATGGATCATTTCAATCACGGCAAATCTCTGGCCTTGAGCGATGTGATGACCGAAGAAGAAGCATTGAACCAACTTCGCAAAGTCAAAGGGCTGATCGAAGCCGCGCGCAGCGGCAAGGTCGAAGTCGAGTCCGGCGGAGCGTTGATTGCCGCTTGCGAATTGATTTTGGAAGGTTTGCATTCGCAAAAGAAACTCGCCCGCAACGAAGAAAAAGGCAAAACCAGTTATAACCAAGCGACACCGGAAAAACCGAACCGCCGCCAAACCTTCGACGATTGGAGCGGCGGGAGGGTGAATTAAGTTTGAAAGGCAGAAGGCAGAATTATGAAGTATGTAATTCCCACTCGTTACAAAGCCCGGCTGTTTGGGAACTTATCCTATCCAGTTGGCGCCGAAATCTTAAGTGAAGGTTTGCAAGAGGTTCCTCAGATTTCTGGCCTAAGCCTTAGCTTCACTTTGCCTTCTCTCTTACACCCTACGGAGATGAATTCGCCATACAGAATTCTTGTAGCAGAATACAACTCCCATCCTGTAGTCCTCAGTTCCAACAAAAAATTTATGGAGGACGGATGGTATGACGAGAACTGGGGCTTGACGGTATTTGCTGTCAAACGACAAGTGAAGCCATTGGTGAAAAAGTTCCTGGTTCATGATGGATTACCAAGAGTAAAGAAATGGCTAATGGCAGAACGAACGCCCGTTTGGAAGTACGGAAGAAAAACTTGTTGCGTTCTGTTTGACGAAAAAAAAGAATCAATCGTGGTTCAAGAGGACTGAGGCAAACGACAACTGCTATGCGTTTCACCAAATATTCAAAATGGACAGGCGACAATTGGGACGATCTCAGTTTGGAAGAATTGATGGCGGCGCTGGCCGATCACTTGTTGAAAAGCGGGTTTGAGGACCAGTTTCGCAATCGCTGGCAGCGCGGTTGGTCAAACGATTTTGATGACGACTTCAGCGACTTCGACCCCGAAGACGCGCTGGAACAACTGCGGCGAGCGATCAAACGCGCCTTGCGCGATTCCGGATTGCTCGACCAAGAGCAGTACAACCAGCTTTTTGACGAAGACGGCAATGCGCGCGATCACCGCCTGGACGAACTGATTGATCGGTTGATTCAGCGGTTGATTCAGGAAGGCTATTTGACCGCGCAAGGCGATCAGGAAGCCATTAACGGCTTGTTCGGCGATGGCGAGGGACGCGCTCCGCAGCAAACCGCTCCCGGCCAAACCGACGAATTCAAAAAGCCGAACATCAAATTTGAAGTCACCGACAAAGGCATAGATTTTCTAGGCTACAAAACGCTGAAGAATCTGATGTCCAGCGTAGGCAAATCCGCGCTCGGTCGGCACGACACCAAATATCTTTCGACCGGCGTCGAGGCGTACGAATCATCGAAGCCTTACGAGTTTGGTGATTCGCTCAATCTGGATGTGACGGCGACGTTGATGAACGCGATTGGAAGAGAAGGTTTAGGAGTACCGTTAAACCTTGAATACAAGGATTTGATGGTGCGGCAATCGGAGTATCAATCTTCGTGCGCGACTGTGCTGATGCTGGATTGTTCGCATTCGATGATTTTGTACGGCGAAGATCGCTTCACTCCGGCCAAGCGCGTGACGCTGGCGCTGGCGCATTTGATTCGCACGCAATACCCCGGCGATTCGTTGAAGCTGGTGCTCTTTCACGATTCCGCTGAAGAAGTGCCGATTGGCAAACTGGCCAGCGTGCAGGTCGGTCCGTATCACACCAACACTTGCGAAGGATTGAAGCTGGCGCGGCGTTTGTTGATGGCACAGCGCAAAGACATGCGCCAGATCATCATGATTACCGACGGCAAACCTTCGGCGTTGTTCGTGGACGAAGATTTTGGCCGCCATCCGCACACGCCGAAAAAGAAAAGTGACGGCGGTCGGCGGCTCTACAAAAATTCGATGGGGTTGGATCCGATGATTACCGACGCCACGCTGGCCGAAGTCGCCGCTTGCCGCAAGTCAGGAATCATAGTCAACACGTTCATGCTGACGGACGATTATTATCTGGTTGAGTTCGTCAAGCAGATGACCGAAATCGCCCGCGGCAAGGCGTACTTCACGACGAGTTTAAGCCTGGGCGAATACGTGATGATGGATTTCATCAAACGCAAAACGAGCCGAGTGAAGTAATTCAATCAACGCTTTTCAAAAAATGCCAATGACACTTTTTGCCAATCTTTTTTCACCGCAGAGGCGCAGAGAACCGCAGAGTTCACGCAGAGAAAAAAAGCTCTGCGCCACCTCTGCGGTGAAATCTGCTTTCTGTTTTCTGATCGCTCTTGCCGTTTTTGTGTTGAACTCATTGGCCGTCGCTCAAGTGAGTTCTCCAAAGCATCAACAGCTTCGCGCGGCGATTGACAGGGATGATGCGCGAACGGCGGAAAGTCTGTTGCGCCAGATGATGGCGGCTTCGCCCGAAGCCTTTGCCAAAAACAATTACGATTATTTGCTGGCTCGATTGCTGATGCGGCGCGACACAGGTTTGGTCGAAGCGAATCAATACTTGAAATCCGTCGTCGCCCGGAATTCGCCATTGGCTGGTTATGCGTTGTGGCATCAGGCGGAAATTGCGCGCGCATCTGGCAATTCAAGAGAAGAGCAGCGCTTGCTGAAACAGATGATCGGGCAATTCGCCGATCATTTGTGGCGAGACCGCGCAGTGACGCGACTGGCCGAAAGTTATTTCAAGTCAGGTCAATATCAGGCCGTCGTCAATTTGCTGCGCGGTTCGATGGCCGTGCGGCGCGAACATCTGGCGATGATCGGCGAAGCTCAAGCGGCGGCTCGTCAGGATGCGGCGGCTCGAACGACCTTTGAATCGGCGCTCAGCGCAAATGCCCAAGACGACATTTCGCTTCGCGCGATTACAGGTTTGGACAAGTTGGACGAAGCGGTCAATGCCCTGCTCAGCGAAGAAACGCATCTGCGCCGCGCGCGAATCTATCAGTTCAATCGTCATTTCAGCGAAGCCCGCAAACACTGGCTGGCCGTGGTCGGACGTTTCCCCAACAGCGCCAAACGTTCCGAAGCGCTGTTCAACATCGGGCGAGGCTTTTTCCTGGAAGACAATTTCGCTGATTCCGCGAAGTGGTATGAACAAGTCGGCAAAGAGTTCCCTGCCACACCGGACGGCGAACTTGGGTTTTATTACGTCGGCCATTGCCGCCAATATCTGGGCAACACGGACGGAGCCGTTGCGCGATACGAAGAATTCATTCGCCAGTATCCGAAAAGCGAATATGTCACCTACGCGCACATGAACGCGATTGACACGCTGCGAACCGCCGGGCGCAACGACGAAGCATTGGACTGGGTGAGGCGGGCAATGACGCTCAGCGATCCGTTTGCCGTTGTCACCGCACAATTCAAACGCGCGTTGATTCGAATGACGCAGGGAAACTTTCAATCGGCGTTTGTCGAATTCACTGCGTTGAAATCGGCTCGGCTGAATGTGCGCGGGCAAACGGCGACGACGAATTTGCCTGAAGTCACGTTTATGCGGGCGTATTGTCTGGAAAAGCTCGGACGATATGACGAAGCCATCAGCGAGTATCTGGCAATGCCGGAAGTTCGCGCCGGAGCCGCAGGCTATTACGGATGGCGAGCCAGCGAACGGTTGCAGGCGTTGTCGGCAAACGCGCGCGCGAAAGCCTTGGTCGCCGCGCAACGAGACAAGTTTTTAGGCTACGCCCGCTCCGCCAACGCACAGGCCAATGCGACGGCGGCGAAAATTGCCGCAACTCAGGCATTGCGACTCGTCAACGACGAACCCACGCGCACTGAACTGTTCCAGATTTTGAAAAGCGCCTATTCAAAATTGCGCGGCCATCAAGTGGCGACAATTGCTTACACGCCTTCAGGGCGAAACGCTCCGCTTGGTCAAAACCAAGCCGCCGCCGCCGGAACCAGTCGTCAAACGATTGCCAACGAATTGCTTTTTCTGGGATTGTTTGACGAAGGCGCACCGGAACTGGCGGAGACCGGAGCGAGCCGCGCCACGATTGCGTTTTATTGTTCGCGCGGCGAATGCGCCAAACGAAGCCTGGATTACGGCGATCCGATTTTGAATTCCCTGCCCGAAGATTACCGGTTGGAATTGCTGCCGCGCGAAACAGCGGAAGTCATGTTCCCTATGCCGTTCAGGGATTCGCTGGCTCGCCACGCCACATCGCGCGGAGTTGATCCGCGATTCGTGCTTTCGATTGCGCGCCAGGAAAGCGGTTACAACCCGCGCGTCAAAAGTTACGCTGCGGCTCGCGGCTTGATGCAATTCATCTCGTCCACGTCGTTGGTGATTGCGGCGCAATTGCGGCTGCGCGATTTTGAACAGAACGATTTGTACAACGCCGACACCGCCGTGCTGTTCGGTTCGCAATACCTGAAAAATCTGTTCGATGAATTCAAAACGCCTCAAGCCGCCGCCGCTGCTTACAACGGCAGCGAAGATTCCGTTCGCCGCTGGATTGCTCGCGCCGGCAGCAACGACACAGATCGTTTTGTCGTCGAGGTATTGAAAAGCCAGACCAAAGATTACGTCTTCAAAGTGACGAATCATTATCTGGCCTATCAGCGAATTTATCGTTGAAACACAAAGAGCGGCTTTTCGCCGCTCTTTGTGTTTCACAACTTATCAGCCGAATCACCAGCGATTGACGATGATGTCCGGCCCGACCAGATGGCCGGTCTCTCCGCCGGCGTACACGTGATAAAAGTGCCCTGTGTACCACATCACCACGTCCTGTTCGGCAATGGATTCGCCGTTGACGAAGGCATCCAGGTTGGCTTCCGTATTCGATCCTGTGGAATTTCGCCCGTCATCGAGTTCGGTGCTGCGATACCGTAAAAACCACGCATCGCCACGCGCATAAGTATCCGCAATGCCGTCATTCGCTCCGGGACGAATGGTGACCAATTCCCCGCTCAGCAGATTTTCCACCGTCCAATATCTGCCGCGAATGTAATCGCGATACCGTTTCACTTCGGTCAGCAGCGGCGTGAAAAACGAACGTGTGTCGTATTCGGTAAACTGATTACGACCGGCTCCGGCTATGTCGAAATCCAGCCGGAAATACGCGTGATGGAAATGCGCGTTGCAGACGCAGGAATTGTTGACGCCATCAAATCCGAATCGCGCTCGAATCACACCGGCGGGCGAAAATTCCCAGCGGCTGATGTACCGATACCACCCTGCTTCGAGTTCGCTGACCAGCGTCACTTCGTTGTTGACGGGGTCCTGATAAATCGCTACGCCACGGAAATTGCCCGTGTCGCTCTGGCTTTCCAGAAAGGTTTGCGGCGGAGAAGTGCATTGGCGAATCCCTGGGGCCAAGTCGGTTCCATTGGCCATAAACGATCCTTCCTGCCATTGCCAATCGCGGTAAGGGCCGCAAGCGCCGTTGTCATACAACACGTTCAAGATAGGCAGGTGAGCGCGCTTGAGTATGGTTTTGCCCAGATAGCTCACATCGCGTATTTCAACTCCAGACCCGCGCGTTCCCGACGACGCGGAAGGACGAATGACCAGCATTTGCCATATAGGCACCTGGTTCACACTGATCGTCAGATTGAATTGCCCGGCGGTTCCGCGCGATGTGGTCCCCTGCCCCGCGTTCGGCAGACCGCATGACATCGCAACGGCACGCGCATTCGGCGGAGCATTTTTGATATACGAAGAAACCGTGTTGCGAATCATGTTGACCGCGACGATTTGATTTGGCGTATCGGTTCCGGGAGCTTCAATGCCGACGTTCAAAGTGCGTTCCATCGCCGTGCTTTCCGACAACAGCGGCGGCATCGCGCGATAAGCCGTCGCGCCGTTTTTGAACAAATCGGAATACGCCTTGTGATTACGAACAATGTCCACCGCGACATCGAATTCTTCCGCGCTCGGCAATGGTTGCACTGTCCCGACAGTCGCCGTCGTCAGACGTGTGTCGTTCACCGCGCTGTCCACCACGATGGGGCGGTTGTTGGTGTAATCGTAAAAAACTGCGCGAAGTTTTTGCTCCCTCGAAGCCAGGCGCAAACCATCCGGATATTCCGCTTCAATCAGGCGATTCTTCGTCCCACTTAAAAATTTGGCCACTGATGAATGAGACCTGAGCGAATTGATTGTGGCGTCTATCTGTTCCTGAGTCGGCGCAACCGGCGTAACTGTGACCGTCACCGGACCTTGCAATTTACCAACGGCCGTTGTTGTTTCTGGCGTCTCAGACGTCGCCGTTTTGTCTTTGCTGGCAACCAAAGATAAATCTGCGGTCAGCCAACCGAACAATCCAATCGTTAATAAGACCGTCACAAAGAACACCTTGCGTCGCATCATAATCTCCTAGTCGGTTTTCAGTAGGAACTGGGGTTATTCCGCTAATAAAACTGATATGAAGCCATCCTGGCATACAGTTTTTTTAGCTACAGTATTTGGAATTGAATCAACCTTTTCGGGGCGATGTCAGAAAAAGTATTGGAAAAAGCCTCGCTCCTGCAGAAGTCTGGATGCCGGAGAGGACTACCGGAAGCGTAAACAGCTTTTGAGCGAACAACGAAATAACACAGCGTTTACAAACTGGTCAAGCAATGCGATCTGCAAAGGCCTTATGGCTTTATGACTTGCGACAACTTGCCGGGCGGTGCTAAAAGACATTTACCCCAAAACCAAATTCAGGCATTCGCTAACCGGAGGCTTTTCTGTGAGACGTTATTCAACTCTGGCTTTTACGTTTTTACTCCTGGCAGTTTGCGCTTTTCCGCTGGCGTCCATCGCTCAAAAGAAACCTGCGCGCCGAGCGCCTGCCGCTCCGAAACCTACGCCGACGCCCGATCTGAAAGTCGAAGCCGGACAGGTCGCGGAACAAATCAAGAACTTTTCCAGGTTCATTTATATTTACGGCAAAATCATCAACGGCTTTGAAGTCGCAGACGAACAAGCCCGCGAAGGAAAAATGACTCCGGCAGCGGCGGCCAAAAACCGGGAAAGCAAAGAAGCGCTGGTGGGCAGCGTTCGCAATCTGAAAGTCGGCCTGGACAATCTGACGCGCAGTTTTCAAAACAATCCGCGGTTGCAGGTCTATTATCTGAAACTGACATTTGCGGTGGATTCGGCCAGAGACGCTGAACAGCTGGCTGCCGCTGGCCGTTTTGACGAAGCAGGCAAATCGCTCATTACCACCATCGAACGACTAACGGACACTGTCTTGGCTATGCGGTAATTTTCTGGGAGTTGAGCTGGCATGCCTGAGTCAAGCCGCTTTTTTGGCATTATTATCAGGATGTACGCCGAATTTGGCGGCCAACATCACAGCCCACATTTTCACGCTTATTAGCAGGACAAAGTCGCCGTTTTCGGAATTGATCCAGTCGAATTGCTCGCCGGAGAATTGCCCAAAAGACAACAACGGTTTGTGGAAGCCTGGTCAGAGTTACATCAGACAGAACTTTTGGCTGATTGGGATCGGCTGCAAACCGGCTTGAGTCATCAGTCAATTGAACCATTGAAATAGAGGCAACAATGATTCATCGAATCTACAAAGTCAGTTCTTTTGAAATCGTTGCGCCATTCACGCTACGCGTATGTTTTGACGATGGCCACGAACGGACAATTGATTTTCGCCCTGTATTGGCTGGGGAGCTTTATCGCCCGTTACGCGATCCAGCCTTATTCAACGCAGTGAAACTTGATCCTGAAGCTCACACTTTGGTCTGGCCTAACGGCGCAGACTTCGATCCTGAAACGTTGCACGACTGGCCTCAGTTGGTTGCAGCCATCACTGCGCAAGCACAAAAGTGGGAAACGGCTGCTACGGCTACTGTCAGATGAGCATACGAAGTCAGCCTTTTTTTCCGCCAGTCATCAACAAACCTATTTCCTGTTGCTGAGCGTTTTGCGGCTCAACTTCGCCGACAATTCGGCCTTGATACATCACCAGCAACCGATCCGACAGCGACATCACTTCTTCCAGTTCAGCCGAAACCAGCAAGATCGCCGCGCCCGAATCGCGCAACTCCACCAATTTGCGGTGAATGAATTCGATGGCTCCGATGTCCACGCCGCGCGTCGGTTGAGATACCAGCAACAGTTTGGGACGAATATCGAATTCGCGCCCGATGATGAGTTTCTGCTGGTTGCCACCCGAAAGCGCGCGCGCAGGCAAGGCGGCGTTTGGCGGACGCACATCGAAATCGCGGATCAACCGATTGCATTTGGCGAAGACGGCTTTTTCATCCAACAACCCCGCCGTCGTGACAGGCGGTTTGCGGTATTGCGTGCCCAGAATCGTGTTGTCGGCCAGATTGAATTCCAGCAGCAATCCGCGCCGATGGCGATCTTCGGGAATGTGCGCGATGCCGAGTTCTTTCAATTGCCGCGCCGAAGCTTTGGTCACTTCGCGTCCTTCCAATGCAAAACTGCCGCCGCTGGCGCGATGCAAACCCGACAGAATTTCGATCAATTCGGTCTGGCCGTTTCCTTCGACTCCGGCAATGCCGACGATTTCTCCGGCGCGCACGTCAAAGGAAACGCCGTTGAGTTTGGAACCCGCAGAAAGATTTTTGACACTGAGTATGGGAGCTTGCGGTTTGGCTTCAGGCTTTTCGACTCGTAACAGCACGTCGCGTCCAACCATCATTCGAGCCAAATCCGGCGCAGTCGTTTTTGCCGTCGGAGTTTCCCCAACCACCTGCCCATCACGCATGACCGTGACGTTGTCCGACAGCGCCAGCACTTCGTTCAACTTGTGCGTGATGATGATGATCGTCTTTCCCTGTTCGCGCATCGAGCGAAGAATTTTGAAGAACTCTTCGACTTCCTGCGGCGTCAGCACCGCCGTCGGTTCATCCAGAATCAAAATCCGCGCGCCACGATAGAGCGCCTTCAACACTTCGACGCGCTGTTGCTGACCGACCGACAATTGTTCGACTCGCTTGTTCGGATCAATATCGAATCCAAAATCGCGTGACAGTTTGGTGATCTGCGCTTCGGCTTGTTTGAAGTCAATCTTCAAGGCATTGCCCGGTTCGGCTCCGAGTACTATGTTTTCCAGCACGGTCATCGGCGGCACTAGCATGAAATGCTGATGCACCATGCCTAAGCCCAGGGCGATGGCGTCGTGCGGATTGCGAATCTGACGCGGCTGGCCATCAATGAAAATCTCTCCTTCGTCGGCGTGATAAAAGCCGTACAGGATTTTCATGATGGTGGATTTGCCCGCCCCGTTTTCGCCGACTATGGCATGAATCGTGTTCGCGGGAATGTTCAGGTTGATGCTTTTGTTGGCCATCACCGCGCCGAAGCGTTTGGTGATGCCGCGCATTTCGATAATGTTCATCTGTTTCCCCGTCCCCCTCACTTAGCCATAGCATCGGTGACTTTGATCTTGCCGGCGATGATGTCTTTTTTGGCTTGTTCGACTTTTTCGATCACTTCCTGCGGAATCAGCGCCTTGTTGTATTCGTCCAAGGCGTAATCCACGCCTTGATTTTCCAAGCCATACACGTGAACGCCGCCTTGGAATTTGCCTTCGGTCTCGTCCTTGATGACCGAATAAACCGCGTTGTCTATGCGCTTCATCATGCTGGTCAGGATGAAGCCTGGCTTGACCCAGTTCTGATTGGAATCAACGCCAATGGCGAATTTCTTGTAGCTTTCAGCGGCATCGAACACGCCGAGGCCGGAATTGCCCGCCGCTTGAAAAATGATGTCAGCGCCTTGTTCGTATTGCGAATTGGCGAGTTCGCGCCCTTTGCCCGGATTGTTCCAGGCGGCGTCCGTGATGCCAACGTAATTTTTCAGCACGACAATGTTCGGATTGACGTACTTCGCGCCTTCTTCGTAACCAGTGGCGAATTTGTGAATCAGCGGTATGTCCATTCCGCCGACAAACCCCAGCTTGCCGGTTTTGTTGACAGAAGCGGCAATCATTCCAACCAGAAACGAACCTTCGTGTTCTTTGAAAATCAGGCTGGCGACATTGGGCGATTCGGCGACGGAATCAATCAGCACGAAATGCAGATTGGGATAATCTCTGGCGACGTTGGCCAGAATTTCGCCTTGCGCAAAACCGACGCCGATAATCAGGTTGTAACCGTATTGCGCAAACGCGCGCTGCGCCGGTTCAATCGAAGTCGGATCGCCGGGTTCGACATCCCTGTAGACCATCGGCAGATTTTCCTTCACCGCGCGCAATGCGCCGACATACGCCGCGGCGTTGAACGAACGGTCGTCTTTCCCGCCAATGTCGTAAATGATTCCGACTTTGGTTTTGCCTGCGGCTTCGGCTTCCAAATCGCGCGTCGTACAACCGGCTGCCAGCAAAGCGCACATCAACAAAAATGCCCCAACCAAACGGCCAACGATAGTCATAAAATCCCCTTCAACGCACGAAACGTTCGGACAGGGTTTACAGCATTCAACAAGATCGAGATTCAGGAAAGGTTGTTGTGAAACCAATCCTGTTCAATCTTGTAAATCCTGTCTATTCAAACCTGTCTCATCGTTGTCGTGCTTCGGAATAGAGTGAAAAGTTCGGCGCATTGTCCGCGAAAGCTCGGCGACGCGCAAATTCCGTTGGCGCATTTTCCATCCGACAAGGTATAACTTGATTTCACTTGGGCGCGTAGTCAGCGCTGAACTCATTCAACAAACCTAAAGGAACGAAACATGATTGAAGCTGAACTGGCGCTGGACGCCAAAGTCCTGCTTGGCGAAGGGCCGTGGTGGAACGCGCGAATTCAACAATTGTATTGGGTGGACATCGAAGGCAACGCGTTTCATGTATTTGACCCGGCAACCGGTCACGACCGAAAAATTGATGTTGGTCAGATGGTCGGTTGCTGCGTTGGTCGAAAATCCGGCGGCGTTGTGCTGGCTTTGCAAAACGGGTTTTACGGACTCGACCTGGAATCCGAAAAACTGACTCCGCTGGTTGATCCCGAAGCTCATTTGCCGAACAACCGATTCAATGACGGCAAATGCGATTCTCGCGGACGATTGTGGGCAGGCACGACGCGCGTTCAACACGATGAACCGGCGGGTTATTTATATCGTCTGGATGCCGACCTGACGGTCAATCGCAAGCTCGACGACGTTTGGATTTCCAACGGACTGGCCTGGAGCCTGGACGACAAGACGATGTTTTACATTGATTCGCCAACCAGCGAAATCGTCGCGTTTGATTTTGACGCGCGAAGCGGCGAAATCTCCAACGAACGTTTGGTGCTGGAACTTCCCGAAGATGGAGGATCGCCCGACGGAATGACCATTGATGAAGAGGGCATGTTGTGGGTGGCGTTGTGGGATGGCTGGCGGGTCATTCGCGTGAACCCGGAACGCGGCGAAATCATTGACGAAGTTCGGCTGCCTGTGGCGCGTCCGACCTCGTGCGCATTCGGCGGAGCGAATCTGGATGAGTTGTACATCACCACTGCGAGCACAAGAATGCCCGCCGAAGAACTGGCGAAACAGCTTCTGGCGGGCGGAATTTTTCGCTGCAAACCGGGCGTGCGCGGACTCCCGGCTCATGAATTTGCAGGGTGATTATCTGAACAGCGAAATCGCTCCGTACATCAACGCGGCAATTCCCGCCGCCGCCGGAATGGTGATGACCCAGGCCCAGACGATTCTGCCGGCAACTCCCCAGCGAACGGCCGATAATCGTTGAGCTGCGCCTACGCCGACAATCGCTCCGGTGATTGTGTGTGTGGTTGAAACTGGAATGCCAAGGGCAGAGACCGCAATGATAACCACTCCGCCACCTGTTTCAGCGCAGAATCCACCGACTGGTTTGAGCTTGGTAATTTTCGATCCCATGGTTTTAACGATACGCCAACCGCCAGAAAGAGTGCCTAAAGCAATCGCGGTGTGAGCCGATAGAATCACCCACATTGGCATGGCTGTGGTTTTCTCGATGTATTTACCAGTCAACAGGGCTGCGAAAATGATGCCCATTGTTTTTTGTGCGTCGTTCAAACCATGCGAAAAGCTGAAAACTGAGGCTGAAACCAATTGCAAGGCGCGAAACAGCTTGTCCACGCGGGAAGGCGCGTAATTACGAAATATCCAACTGACTGCCACCATCAGCGACAGTCCCAAAGTCATCCCGATCAGTGGCGAGAGCACGATAAACGAAAGCGTGCCTGGCCATCCTTTCGGCCAACTGGCCCAAAGCAGCACTCCGAAACCGGATTTGGCTACTGCGGCACCGGCATAACCGCCAACAAGCGCATGTGAAGAACTGGTCGGCAGCCCCAGATACCAGGTGATGAGATTCCAGGTAATGGCACCTGTCAGACCTGAAAGAATAACCCACTCGTTGACCAGGTCAGTGTTGATCAACTCCTTACCGATGGTGGTGGCAACTTTGGTTTCGAACCAGAAAGCAGCGATGAAATTGAAGAAAGCCGCCATCAATACGGCTTTACCCGGCGTCAACACGCGGGTCGAAACCACTGTGGCGATGGAATTGGCGGCGTCGTGAAATCCGTTGGTGTAATCAAAAGCCAGAGCCAGGACAACGATAAAAGCGACAAGCACAAAAGTACCGTCCATACACACCTCTGTTTGTGAGAATTGGCGGGATCGCGTTTGAGTCAGAATCAGGTGAACCGAATTTCCGCCAACGCGGGTTAAGCGTTCTTCAGCACGATGGCTTCCAGGACGTTGGCGACGTCTTCGCACTTGTCAATCATCCGTTCCATCTTCTCGTAAATCTCTTTCATCTTGATGATGGTGATCGGGTCTTGTTCTTCGGCGAAGAGCTTTTCGACGGCTTCGTGGTGATACCCATCGCCTTCGTTTTCAAGCGTGTGGATGATGACGCAATCTTTCAGCACCTGTTCGCCATTATTGCCAAGTGCAGCGACAGCGCTTTTCAGGGTTGCGGTAATCCGAACCATAACGTCCGTCATCTTGCGCGCGTGTTCGGTGGATTGCGCCACGTGATAAAGAATAACGCGTTTGGCGGTGTATTCGACCGCATCCACGATGTCGTCCAATCCGCTGGCCAGCGCGTGGATGTCTTCGCGGTCAATCGGTGTGATAAAGGTTTGATTGAGCTTTTTGACTATGTCGTGAGTAATTTCGTCACAAGTGTGTTCAACAACTTTGATTTGGTCGGCATAACTGGCGCGGTTGTCGAAATCTGCAAACAACGAATTCAACAATCGGGCGCTTTCATTCATTTGCGACGCCAGATTGTTGAACATATCGAAATACTTTTCCTCTTTGGGCAACAATCTCATAACTGTGTTTTTCTCCTGAAGGGACGTTGGTGGTTCATTTTAATAACCCAGTCGTTATATTTAACTGCTTTAACAAGTCGCGCAGTATACAGCCTCAGCCAAAATCTGAGAACGAAGCCAACAGGGGCGTTGAAGATTTAAGGTGGTCATAACATTTGAACGGATAACTGCCACCAAGTTTTTTTACTCTCTGGCATTTTCTGGCACTGAGCTTGCAAAAACCTTTGGCGTCCGATGCCTCCCCCCCTGAGCAAGACAAAAAACAAACCAATTCAGTTCAAGGAGTAAGTGCAATGGAGAGAATAGGAGTGATTTTGTGGAGGGTTTTGAAAGTTTCGCCGATTGTCGGGTATGTCTTTGTCGTTGCCGCTGCGCCTGCGGTTTTGCGACGTAAGGGCTACTTTTTGGGCAGTTTGGCAGTGGTGTTGGATTTGTTGCCAGTCATTTGCCTGATCAAAGCCGGCGTCGAAGTCTTCACCGGCGATTTGATTCCGGACAAGTTCGAGGCATCGGCTCAGTCAAGATTGGAACTTGCCGCGTAATTCTACCTGTCTACAATCCACGACGAGCCAACAAACCAATGTCCACGATGGACGACGAATCAACAACCAGGCCAAAAACATTCAGGCCGGATTCAAAAGTTTTTTTGAATCCGGCCTGAATGTTTTTGACCAGCCTGTTAAAACAATCGGCGCGACAAATTGAAACCAATCGTCAGCCCGTTCCAACCGTCATCTGCTCCGATCATTCCGCGAGTCATCGAACGTTGCGAAAATGTGGTTCCGTGTCCATTCGTGAAACTCAGCGTGAAGGAATGACGACGCGACTCGCTGACCTTTTGAATCGCAAATCCGAACACAGGGCGATGAATGCCGGTGAATTCCGCGACATAGCGCGAAGCTTCGTTGACGCGCATGTTCGCTTCGGTCAGCAACGCCACCGTGGGACGAATGTTGACCGCCAGACCGGCTCCCAGCGCAACAGCCGTTTCACCAGGCAAGTTTTGCTTCACACCGAATCCGATTGGCCGATCTCCGACCGAAACCGTCGGTACAAAAAACACTTGCGCGTGACGAGTGATGCTGCGCGCCACGGTCGCTTCAAAGCTGGTGGTGAAATTTCGTTTGAAATTGTCACGACCTTCCAGCGCAACTCGCGCTTGCAGCGAAATCGGATCGCCATTCAGCTCGTTGAACAGACTGGCTCCGACGTGAAGCTGAATCGGGCGGCCAAGGTCGGTTGGCGAACGATACGCGCCAATCTGAATACGATCCGTCAATCCGTAAATGAAACCGAACGAAGGCACTGCAATCGTGTCCAATCCGAACAACCCGGCTGAATTGGTGGGTTCGCCGAACGGAAAGCGATGCGTGAAATCCGTCCACAGCGATCCTTTTTCGATTGGCAAAGTCGTCGGCAAATTGATGGCTCGAACATCCGCCGGGCGATAAACATTCGACGGAATGTCGCGTTTTTCGACAGTCTGGCTCGGCGCAGCAACGACAGGTGTCGGCGTTTTGGTCGCTGCCGTCAACTCACGGACGGTTTTATCTTTGGTATTGATGGCGAATTTCTTGCCGTTGATTTCGACTATGGCTTCGGCATCGGAAACGAAACTTACCTGCGGTTGATCTTGCGCGGATTGAGCCTCACTGCTCAAAAAGTTTTGCGGAAATCGGCGGCGAAGATCGGCGGTAATTTCCAGCCCGGCAGCGGCAAAAGCTCTGCCGAATTCGTTGCGCGCGCCTCCGCCTGCCGGATTGACGTGGCACAGCGCGCAGTTTTGCAATTCAGGTTTCGAAAGCGGATCAGCGACATACTGCTTCAAATAATCGGGACGAGCCTGCACTCGTAACCCGACAAGGATAAAAGCCAGCGCAACAAAAGACAGCTTGAAAAATCGGCTTATGGACATGATTTGTGTTTACTCCTGCAAAGTTGAATTCGTCTGACAGGCGCTTTTTTGCCATGCTCCGTGCCAGGGAAAGATGATTTTTTCCAGCCTGACACCGGCAAACGTCGTTCCGTCAACTGGCATTTCTATCCCGCAACGCTCCTGAAAGGAATTTATCGGCCTTTGAAATCCGGTTTGCGTTTTTCCAGAAACGCGCGAACGCCTTCTTCTTTATCTTCACTGGAAAAACAGAGCGCGAAGAGGTCAATTTCCTGATCCAATCCTTCGCGCAGAGTCGTGCGCGCAGCGGCTTTGACCGCGGTTTTAGCCATCGCCAACGCGACAGGACTTTTTTCCGCAATCTTGTTGGCCAGTTCCATCGTCCTGGTTTCGAGGTCGGCGACGGGATGAACTTCGTTGACCAGACCGAGCCGAAACGCTTCCTGCGCATCAATCATTTCGCCGGACAAAATCATTTGCATGGCTTTGCCTTCGCCAACCAACCGGGTCAGTCGCTGCGTGCCGCCTCCGCCGGGAATGATGCCCAGATTGATTTCAGGCTGCCCAAAGCGAGCTTTTTCGCTGGCGATGCGAATGTCGCACGAAAGCGCCAACTCACAGCCTCCGCCCAGACAAAACCCATTAATCATCGCAATCAGCGGCTTCGGAAAATCTTCGGCGGTGACGAAGATATTGCGAGCTTTCATCACGGCGCGTTGTTGAACGGCGGTGCGTCCGGCGAATTCGTTAATGTCGGCTCCGGCGACAAAGGCTTTTTCGCCCGCGCCGGTCAATACGACAACGCGAATTTCAGCGTCGGCGCGCAATTCATCCAGGGCATTGGCCAGTTCTTCGCGCGTTTTGATGTTCAGCGCGTTCAGCTTGTCCGGGCGATTGATGGTGACGAGCGCGACTCGCTCACGACGCTCTACCAGAATGTTTTCAAACATGATTGCTGATGCTCCTAAAAGAAAAGGTTGGGAAGACAGGCGCGGATTATCCTGTCCGCTCAAAGTGAAATCAAGCAATGGTTTTTCGCCGGTTTTCGCGTAATCAAAAAGCTTTGCTTGCGTCGTTCAGAACTTGCGAGCTATATTGCCCGCGTCACAAACTTCCCCAAGAACGCAATCAAACGCTTGAACTTAACAGTGATTTTGGGCGCCGTAGTCGGTTAAACAAACTTGCGGTCGCCGTATTATTCTGTAAGGTGAAAGGAGATTCCCTCAAATGTCCGGCATTGCCACAACCAGAACAAAATTCGCCGCCAACGGCAAAGAAGTGAACGCTTTTATCGCCAAACCAGAAGGCGTGAGCAAAGCTCCGGCGGTAATCATCGTTCACGAATGGTGGGGATTGAATCCTCACACTGAAGACATCGCTCAACGGTACGCGCGCGAAGGCTTTATCGCCGTCGCCGCAGACCTCTACAACGGCGTGACCACCAAAGACGCCAAAGAAGCAGGTCAATTGATGAGCGCATTGAAACCGGAAGATGGTTTGGAATCATTGAACATCGTGCTGGATGCGTTGCGCGCCGATTCCGAAGTGTCCAGCGTGGGTGTCACCGGATTTTGCATGGGCGGAACGTTTGCATTGTTGCTGGCTTGTCACGCCGAAGTCGAAGCTTCAGTCCCGTTTTATGGCGACGTGCCTGTGGACACGACAATTATCGGAAAGCTCGGTTGTCCGCTGTTGTTCATCGGCGGAGAAAAAGATCAATGGATCACCGTCGAAAAAATGAATCGCCTGGACACAGCCTTGAAACAGTATTCCAAACCCGGCGAAGTGCGAATTTACAAAGGCGCGGATCACGCCTTTTTCAACGACACTCGTCCGGAGGTGTACAGCAAGGCTGATGCTGAAGACGCCTGGAAAACCGTAATCGCATTTTTCAAACAGCACTTGCATTAAACCAAAAAACCAACAGCAGTTTTGGAGAGTTTGACGATGGCGAACGAAACAATCTTTTGCGCTGGTTGCGGCATTACGATGGTGTCGTTTATGAAAATCTGTCCGCGCTGCGGCACGGAACGCAAGGAGGTCAAACCGCTGGAAGTCAATCCGGCGATGATCGTTGCCGCAGGCGCAAACGTTGCGGCAGTCACTGCCGCCGCCGTCAATGCGGATCAGCAAGACGCTCCGGCTTCAGCCGCGACATCAGTCATTCCGCTGAACGCCATTCGTCAGGAAGACGTTTATTACGACCGCGCGGAATTCGCTCCTCCACAGAATTTCGTTTTGCTCTCGCCGAACGATGAGCAAAGACGGTTTCCATTGTTCACGCGAGCGCAGCTTTCATTGATAGCCGTTGGCGTTCTGTTGGCGTTGCTGGCTGTGATTGTCGCCGTGTTGTTATGGCGACAACAGCGCAACAACATGGTTTCCATCGCCAACGCCGCTGTCGCGCAAGCCCCTGCGGCAATGACTTCCCTGTCCGATTCTGATTTAACGACTGCGCCGACGCCTGCGCCGGGCGATGACCCGACACTGTTTGAATCGGTCAAAACCGCTTTGATGGCTTATAACCCGCTCGGTTTTTCCCGATACAATTTTGAAGTGAAAGAAGGCGTAGTCACGCTCAATGGCGAAGCCGAACATCAACCTGAAAAAGACGGCGCGGAAAACGTCGTCCGTCTGGTGATTGGAGTCAAATCAGTCGTCAACAATCTGCAACTGAAACCAAATGCTGCGGGCGATTCTGTCAAACTGAACCTGGCCGAAGCCAGATTGCTGGATGAAGCCCTGCGCCGTCAGTTTCAGGAATCCCAGCCTGCTGCAGTTGAGATGCAAGTTGCTGCTGCGCCCACACCGGATGCTCAACGTGAAGCGGATCGGTTGCGCCGCGAACAACTCGCCGCCAAACAACGCGAAGAAGACGCAGCGCTGCGACTTGCCGCCGAAGAAAAATTGAAACGCGAGGCAGAAGCCTACGAAAAACGACTGGAAGAACTTCGCCGCGCCGAAGCCGACCGTCGCGCCCGCGCCGAACAGGCGCGGATTGACGCCGCTACGCTACGTTATGGAACCATCGCCTGGAGCGGAATCGTGGATGGCGTGGACGAAATCATTCTTTCCGGTTCCAGTGCTTCGGTTCGCCACATCAGCGGCAACGTTCCGCGCGAAACTCGCGCTTCGTTCAGCGCAGCCATTCCGCGTTCGCCCATCGAAGTCAAACTGATTTGGGTAACTGGCCGCGGAACCGTGGACATCGTTCAACAACCCAGCGCCGCCAATGGTTACACCACCATTGTTCGCATTGACGACAGTCAAAAAGGCGGCGACAAACGATATGAGTTCACATTGCGCTGGTCATTGCTGTAAAGGGGTGAACGGGTAGAAAAAGATGTGAAGTTATTCAAGCCGCTCGATAATTCTTTTGTGGAACTTGCCGAACAACGTCGCCAACTTCATTTCATTACACAAAACCTGGAAGCAACGTTCGGCGTGCCCCGCAACGACAGCCGCGAAGACCCGCTGGATGAACTCATCAACACAATCCTTTCGCAATCCACAACCAACATTAATAGCCATAGAGCGTTCGCCAGTCTGAAACAACGCTTTCCTGACTGGGAACAGGTCAGACGAGCGCGCCCGACTTCGATTGCTGCTGCCATCAAATCAGGCGGACTGGCCAACGTGAAGTCCGTCGTCATCAAAACCGTCCTGGACGACATCAAGCGGCGTTGCGGAAACTTGGACTTGTCTTTTTTGAAGACAGCGCCGATTGCAGAAGCGCGCCAATTTCTGATTTCGCTGAAAGGAGTCGGTCCCAAAACCGCCGCTTGCGTCTTGCTCTTTGCCTGCAAACGACCTGTCTTTCCCATGGACACTCATATTCTCAGAATTCTGCGCCGAACAGGACTGTTGCCCGAAAAGATCAGCGATCAACTTGCTCATGAAAAAATAGAAAGCCTGATACCACCCAAAAAACATTACTCGCTACATATCAATTTGATCACTCTTGGCAGACAAATTTGTCATCCGCGAAATCCGAAATGTGGCCAGTGTCCGCTGAACGAACACTGCGATCTCGGCCGTTCGCAACTGTGACTGAGTTAGAGAAGAAATTCTTTGCCCAAAAAGGTAGAGAAAGATATGTAAAAACTTCATCAGTTGTAAGACAAAGAGTCGTTCTGAGTCTTTTCGACTTTCTAAAAATGAAGGTTGGCACGCCATCATATTTTTGACGTTGGCTTGCTTGAAATGCTGACTAGAAAGCATTCAGCGACACTTTAGGGATGTAACATTTCGTTTCATAAATGTAGGTGCATGACGCATTCAACAAAGTCCCCAAACAGCAAAAGATCAAAAAATCTCTTTTGTTTTTCAACAACTTAGCAAGGAAATTGAAATAATTTTGCGATGGTTCGGCCAATGGTATGGGCGTTGCTAAATAGCAGGACGACAAGCAATGCTTCAGCAGTTTAGGTAAACTCGGAAACGGGAGATGTTGGGGGACGTCAAACGTTGAAGAGGTTTTCCAAATAAGAGCGGTTGTTCGGTTGCGTATGGTTCTTGGGGGAGGCCATACGCAGTTGAGCAACCGTTCTTTTTTTGTTTCTACCACAAGTTTCTTCGGCCAATCCATCTCGACTTTTCTCTAAGCCGCTGTCAGCAACCGGTACCGCAAAATGTCCTGACTCGTTTGATTTTCAATACGCACAGATTTCAAATACCTGAGTCGTGGGGGGGGGGAAACCAATGAACAGAATTATTGTGACAAGATTCCTGGCGAATGCGCTGGCCCTGGCGCTGACCATAAGCCCAATGCTGGCGTTTGCCCAGGATACCGACAAAAAGAAAAACCTGAATTCCGAACAAAGAACCATTCATTTGCTCAACCGAATTACATTCGGAGCGCGTCCGGGTGATGTGGAGCGCGTAATGAAAATCGGTTGGGAAAAATTCCTTGAAGAACAACTCCATCCTGACCGTATTTCGGATACGGTCGCTGAGGAAAAGCTCAAAGGCCTGGAAAGCATACACCTGAGCAATGCCGAGCTGGCGAGATACTATCCTCCACCGCAGGTCATTCAACAAACTCTCAAATCCAAAGGGATCGAGCCGGCTGATTTCGCTGGCGGCGCAAATGCTCCAGGACAAACCGAACAAGAACAGCGAGCCAATCTGGCCAAACGCCGCGAAATTCAGAAGGCGCTGAAAGACATGGGCTACAAACAGCCGCAACAAGTCGCGGTGGAATTGCAGCAGGCTAAAATCCTGCGCGCCGTATACAGCGAACGACAGTTGCAGGAAGTGATGGCCGATTTCTGGTTCAACCACTTCAACATCTTTTTGCAGAAAGGCGCGGATCGCGTGTTGACGACTTCGTATGAACGCGACGTGATTCGCCCGCGCGTCTTCGGCAAATTCGAAGATTTGCTGAAAGCCACGGCGGAAAGCCCTGCGATGCTGTTTTATCTGGACAACTGGATGAGCGCCGCGCCGAATGCACAGGCCATGCAACGCCGCGAACAATTGATGCGAGCGATGGAACGACGCCAGTCCAACCGCGCAGGCCAATTATCCGAACAGCAAAAAGAGCAGATGCTCAACCTGCAAAACCGGCTCAACCGAGCGCCGCGCGGTCTGAACGAAAATTACGCGCGCGAACTGATGGAACTTCACACGCTGGGCGTGGATGGCGGCTATACGCAAAAGGACGTGCAGGAAGTCGCGCGCTGCTTTACAGGCTGGACGCTCAAACAGCCGCGTAATGGCGCGGAGTTTTTCTTCAATCCGATGATTCACGACGATGGCGAAAAAGTCGTGCTTGGCAAAAAAATTCCGGCTGGCGGCGGCCAGAAAGACGGCTATGCGGTCATTCACATGCTGGCGACTCACCCCGCAACGGCAAAATTCATCTCGACCAAACTGGCGCGCAAATTCGTCAACGACACGCCTCCGCAATCGCTGGTCAATCGAATGGCCGAAACCTTCAAGAAAACCGACGGAGATATTCGTCAGGTACTGCGAACTATGTTCACTTCACCGGAGTTTTTCGCGCCGGAAAATTATCGCGCCAAAATCAAAACTCCCTTTGAAATGACCGTCAGCGCCGTCCGCGCCCTTGGCGCTGAAACCACCGGCGGCCCGCAATTTCATCGCTGGATGGCGCAAATGGGCGAAGCGCTCTTTATGGCGCAGCCACCAACAGGCTATCCCGACACTGCCGAACACTGGGTCAACACCGGAGCTTTATTGGAGCGCATGAATTTCTCGCTGGCGCTGGCGGCAAACAAGATTCCGGGCACGCGGAGCAATCTGACATCACTGGTTCCAGATACTGCCAATATGCAGCCGTCGCAACTCGTGGATCGGTACGCAAAGCTTTTGCTCAGAGGCGAGTTGTCGCCGCAATCTCGCGCCACGATTGATAAAAGTTTGAGCGAGCAATTGTTGGCCAAACGTGACGGCTCGAATGCGACAGACGCTGCAAAAGTCGTCGGCTTGATTCTCGGCTCGCCGGAGTTTCAACGACAATGATCGGTTCAGAGTAACGCTTTCAGGCGGCTGACCGGCTGAAACCGGTACTCCAAACAAAAGAGGAGAAGAGGATGAACAGAAGATTTTTTCTGAAAAGCAGCGGAATCGCGCTGGCCAGCGTGGGCGCAGCAGCATTATCACCGTCGTTTTTGACGCGAACTTTGGCTCAAACCGGCAAAAATGGTCGCAAACGAATTCTGGTCACGATCTTTCAGCGCGGAGCGATGGACGGATTGAATGCCGTCGTTCCGTTTGGCGATGAAACTTATTACAGCTTGCGACCAAGCATTGCCATCTCAAAACCAAAACCCGGCGAAACGACGAGCGCCATTGATCTGGATGGTTATTTTGGGCTGCACCCGTCGCTGGCGGCATTCAAACCGATTTTTGACGCAGGCCAACTGGCAATCATTCATGCGGTTGGTTCGCCGGACAGCACGCGGTCACACTTCGACGCTCAGGATTACATGGAATCCGGCACTCCCGGAGTAAAAAGCACGACTGATGGCTGGGTAAATCGCTATCTGCAAGCTACTTCCAATCCCGAAGCTTCGCCGTTTCGTGCTGTTTCCATGGGAGCGAACCTGCCGCGAACGATGCAAGGCAAAGCGTCGGCAATCGCCATGACCAGCATTAACGATTTCGCCCTTCGCGCCGGAGGCGGAGCAAGCGGACAAGCTCTGCAAGGCGGTTTCGAGGCGATGTATCAGCAAACCGCCAACGACGCCCTGCGCGGAACAGGCAAGGAAACCTTTGACGCCGTCAAACTGTTGAAGCAGGTCAATCCGACCAAGTACCAGCCAACCGCTGGCGTCATTTATCCGCGCGGTCAGTTCGGCGACCGGATGAAACAAATCGCTCAACTCATCAAATCGAACATAGGATTGGAAGTTGCGTTTACTGACATCGGCGGTTGGGACACACACGCCAATCAAGGAGCGGGACAAGGTCAGTTGGCAAACCGGTTGCTGGAATTTTCAAACGGCATTGCGGCGCTATACGCCGATTTGAAAGACCGCGCCGACGAAGTCGTCATTCTGACTATGACCGAATTTGGCCGCACGGCCCGTGAAAACGGCAATCGCGGAACCGATCATGGACATGGAAGCGCCATGTTTTTGCTCGGAGGTTCGGTCAACGGCGGCAAGGTGTACGGCAAATGGCCGGGTTTGAAATCGCACGAATTGAATGAACAGCGGGATTTGGCGATCACGACTGATTTCCGCGAAGTGTTTGCCGAAATCGCTAAAACTCATCTTGGCGCGACGAATTTGAATACAATCTTTCCGGGTTTTTCGATCAACGCGGCAAAATTCAAAGGATTGGTCAAAGCCTGACCGAGCCGGTCAACAATTTACTTCAACGCATAGCCTGAAGCAGCGCACTGAAAGCGGGAGATGATTAAAAAATCGTCTCCCGCATTTTTATTAAATTGGGCAACCAAAAGAGTTGCAGCCAGTTTGTCGGACAACGGAGAGCCGTTTAACTTCATCTGGAAAGCCGCGAATCTGGATTGAGCCGAATTGAGAACAACAGCGACGGCAATTCCTGAATGCCGGGCAAATGGCTCCAACAATATCAATGAGAATCGCGCAGCTAAGCGCGGGCTTACTTTATGAATAGTGTCCCGGCAATGATCGAAGATCATCGCGCTTGCATCGCGTTGAAGTAAAGTTATACTTCCTGCCGTGCGCCATTCAGTCGCCATCCTTGTTCATCACAAAAGCGACTGAAATCACCCCTTGCGCTGGCTGCGTTCTCACCGAAAATCGCAAGCCGAATGTTATTTGTCCACGATTCGCGCCCTGTTACCTCATACTCGTTCGAGTTGATTATTCGATTGGTCGTTTGTAGTTATTCTGGAGGTCGCTATGATTTCGAGCCGCAAGGTTCTTTCCATTGCCGGACTGTTTCGCATTGCCTCAGTTTTCTCTCGCCACCAAACCTGGGCTTTACTGAGCATCATTGTTGTGTTCGCCCTTGGCGCTGGTGCAATGGCCGCCCGGTCGTCCAAGGAGCCAACTCAATCCAACACTGCTCCATCTGTCGCAGGGCTGCCGCCAGCCAGCTATGCTCACACGGTTGCGCCTGTCGGAGCCGCGTTCGATGTCAGTTCCACACCTGTATCCACGGTTTCTGCCGCAGCTTATGCAAGCGTTCTTTCAGTGGCACCGGATTCGATTGTCGCGGCGTTCGGAATCGGTCTTGCCAACTCGACCATCATCGCCTCCGACGCAGACCCAAACACTCCCGGAGTGCAATTGCCGACCGATCTCGGCGGAACGAGTGTTGAAGTCAACGGGCGGAAAGCCGGGTTGTTTTTCGTTTCCCCGGGTCAAATCAACTATCTGCTGCCTTCGGCGACGGAATCCGGCACAGCCAACGTTGTGGTCAAATCAGGCACAACTACCTACAACGGAACAGCAATGGTGGAGCGAGTCGCTCCTGCGGTCTTTGCCGCCAATGCCACTGGAAACGGCGTCGCAGCAGCGACGATTGTTCGCGTCCGATTGGATGGCACGCAAAGCACCGAAGCGGTTTTTCAATATAATCAGCAAACACAACAATTCATCTACAAACCGGTTGATATGGGACCCGACGGAGAGCTTGTCGTTCTGGTTCTGTTTTTGTCCGGCGTTCGTTACGCCACAGACACCAACGGCGATGGCAATGCCAACGAAAGCGTTCGCGTTTTGATGGGCGGCATAGAAGTTCCTTCGCTCTTTGCAGGACTCCAACCTGAATTTGTCGGGCTGGATCAAGTCAATGCGGTCATCCCACGCAGTCTGATCGGTCGGGGATTGGTTGATATATCGGTGGTGGCGACCGGCTTTTCTGCCTCGAATGTGGTGAGAATCGAAGTGGCCGGAACCGGCGGCATTCAACCGCCTTCCATCAGCGGTTTTGGAGAAACGACCACGCTGGCCGGACAGGAACTGACGATCATGGGAGAGGGGTTTTCTCCCATCAAAGAAGAAAACATAGTCCGCATCAATGGTCTGGAGGTTCCGAACGTGATGGAAGCTTCCCCGACTCAGTTGAAAGTGCGCGTTCCATTCAATGTCGAATCCGGCACTGTCAGCGTTCGCACACCTCAAGGCGAAGGTCAAAGTATCAGCACCTTGCAGGTTCGAACTTCTATCAGCGGTTTTGTCGAAAACACCAACGGATTGCCTCTGAGCAATGTCACAGTCAAGGTCTCCGGGGCGCCAATCACAACCACCACCAATTCCACCGGAGCGTTTGTCTTGCCGGATGTCCTGCCAGGTGCGCATTTTGTGGAAATTGACGGAACGTCTTTGCCCACTTCGCCGCCTTATCCGCAACTTTCACTGAAAATCACTGCGCACGCCAACCGCGACAACCAGTTTTCTCGCAACATCGCGTTGCAACAGGAAACCGGCGGCAGCGGAACCGTCGGCGGCTCATCGTTTGGCGAGAACGAATTCAGCGGCGATCAATCGCAAGCACAACCGAATCCGCTTCCCATCACCATCCAAACCGAAAATTATCAATTGATTGTTCCCACAGGAGCCAAAGTCACCGGCCCCAATGGAGAGACGTCAGCCAGATTGACATTGACGCCTCTGCGAAACGCGCGCGCGCCGGTTGAATTGCCGTTGGGTTATTACAGCGGCTCCATAGTTCAGATCACTCCGTTCAATTACACGCTGGAACCCGGCGCAAAACTGGTGATGCCGAATGTGGATCTATTCCCTGCCGGAATGGCGCTGTCGCTGTTCGGCTTTGACAAGGACGCGGGAAGGTTTCTCGAAATAAAAGGCGGAGCGAGAGTGTCTGCCGATGGTCTGCGAATTGAAACAGAAGCCGATGCGATCAAAGTCACGAGTTATTACTTCGCCTCCATTCTTCGCAACACGACGACTGTGACCGGACGTGTGATGAATTCGGCGAACAAGCCTGTCGCCAAAGCTCTGGTCAGATGCAAAGGACAGATTGCGTCCACGGACGGCAATGGCAGTTACTTGCTGCGTTTCATTCCCGCCGCTGAAAATGAAGTGTTGGCAGTCGAAGGTTCGATTTTGCTGCCAACTCAGAACGTGCTGAAAACACCAAACGTCAGCGCGCCAGCCAAACTCGGAGACATCACACGCATGCCCGATCTGGTTTTGCCAGACGAAACCCGCAACAATCCGCCGGACATTGATATGCCTGACAAGCTGACCATCCCGGAAGGCAAGACGACCGAATTAATCATCACCATCAAAGACCGCGATCCGCTCAACATCATCGCCAGAACCGAAGTGGCCGGAGCCAAGTTCGTCTCGCTGGCCAAGATCGGTCTCAGCCCCAGCGCCAGCAGCTATTATCTGCGGTTTTCACCCGGATTTGATGATGCGGGAACCTACACCATCACGGTTTCGGCCAGCGATAATCTGGGCGCGACGACCAACGAAACCATGACGGTTGTTGTCACTGACACCAATCAAACGCCAGGCGCGACTTCGCAATCGCTCACGCTCGATGAAGACACCGTGCTCGATTTCAAATTGAGCGGCACGGACCCGGACGATAATCCGCTGACCTTCAAGGTGGTCACGCCACCTGCCAGTGGAGAGTTGATCGGTACCGCTCCCAATTTGAGCTACAAACCCAGCCTTAATTTCAACGGCGCTGATCGGTTCACCTTTTTGGTCAACGACGGCACGACGGACAGTCTGCCCGCCACAGTGACTATTACGGTTCGTCCGGTCAATGACCCGCCTGTCTTGACCGTTCTGGGAGCGCAAAACGTCAACGAAGGACAGTTGCTGCAATTTTCCGTTTCCGCTGTTGACCCCGACACTGACCAGAAAGTCAGCATCACCGCAAACGGTTTGCCGGAAGCTTCGACTTTCCTGGCGGCGGCAACCGGCAACAGCATGCAGTTTGGCTGGACTCCGAATTTCAACCAGGCCGGAATCTATACAATCAACTTCACGGCGACGGACGACGCCACGCCGGCAGCCAGCGATACGAAAGAGGTTCGCATTACTGTCAATGATGTTTCGACGCTGGTCACACCTTCCGCTCAGACAGTCCATGAATTGCAGCAATTGGTCTTCGATGTGTCGGCCACTCCAGGAGCCACCGGCCCTGTCACAATTACTGTCAGCGAAATCCCCACAGGAGCGACTGTGGCCAGTCCTGCGGTCAACAACACGCAATTTCGCTGGACACCTGGAATTACTCAGGCAGGCAGTTACACCATCGTCTTTCGAGCAACCATCAATTCGCCTACTCCGGTCACAGAAACCAAAATGGTTCAAATCACAGTCGTTGACACCGTCCGCGACATGAACAAGGAAGGCTCGCCGTTCACGGTCTTTGGCGAAGCCGGAGCCGAATCGAATCAGAGCAACGACCAGGGAGATGGACTCGGCGTCAAGGTGGCGGCGGGCGATTTGAACGGCGACGGCGTGCCGGACATTGTCATCGGAGCGCCCTACGCCAACGGTTCCGCTCCAAACAGCGGCAAAGCTTATGTCTTTTTTGGACGAGCAAATCCGACCGATCAAATTGATCTGGCGCAACAAAAAGCCGATGTGGAAATTTCAGGCGACGCGGCGGACGATCATCTTGGAGCTTCGCTGGCGATTGGCGACATCAATGGAGACGGCAAAAGCGATTTGATCCTGGGAGCGCCGCAGGCAAATGTCGGAGATTTCCCTGACGCAGGCAAGGTGTATGTCATCTATGGAAATTTGACCGCCAACATCGCCAGCACTGCCGAAAAACTGGCAGCCACGACGATTCTGGGTTCGCAGCGAAGTTTGTTCATGGGCGCGACACTGGCAGCGGCGACGGTTTATGCAAAAGGCAATGCCGCCGATGATCTGCTGGTCGGAGCGCCGGGATATGACGCAGTTGTCGGAACGACTTCGCTGACTGATGCAGGCGCACTTATGATCTTTTCCGGCGGCGCAGGATTCAGTCAGATCATCAATCTGGCGAATACTTCACCGACCTATATGGTTACGGGACAATCTTCCGGTTGGCAACTTGGCAGTTCGCTGGCTGTCGGAAATTTCAACGGTGAAGGGTTGGCCGACATTGCAGTCGGAGCGCCGCTGGCAAGTCCGAACGGAATCAAAGGCAGCGGCAATGTTTATCTGCTGACGATTGCTGCTGAGGGAGTGCGGTCGGCTCCGCAAGCCGCTTCAGTGATTTTGTTCGGCACTGGTGAAAACGACAATCTGGGATCGCAACTGGCAATGGGTGACCTGAACGGCGACGGCAAAAACGATTTGATCATCGGCGCAGCGGGCGCAAGCGCCGGCGCCAACCGACAAGGCGCAGGAGCCGTCTTTGTCATTTATGGCGGAACTACTCTGCAAGGCCGACCGGCGGATTTGAGCATTTACGGCGCTGGCGCAGTTCAGGATCAACATCCTGACGCGCTTGGGTCTTCATTGGCCGTCGGAGATTTCAATGGTGACGGCATTGCCGATCTGGCCATCGGAGCGCCCGGAGCCGACTTCGGCGATTCGCGCCGCGATCCTCTGGGAACGGTTTATGTCATATTCGGAGCCAAAACCGGTTTGCCCGCCGTTTTTGATCTGGCAACGAAACAAGCCGATTACATGGCCATCGGAGCTGATCCTGGCGACCGACTTGGCGCAGGCGGACTCGCCATTGCCAATTTCAACGCTTCGGAACCCGCCGATTTGATTCTTGGCATTCCGAACGCGCGCAGCGTCAACAATTCGCGCGTTGATGCCGGAGAAGTCCGCGTCATTTATGGCGTCAAACGGTGACGACGTGCATCGCCGGATTTGACAAAAAAAGCCCGGCTCAGTATTTTCGGTCTGACCAATCACAAACAGGCTTTCAAATGGCTTATCAAGCTTTCAACGTAAAACAAATCGTCGTCGCCAATTTTGGCGGCGCAAAATTGATGTGTTGTTGTTGTCCGGCGAAAACCAATGAAAACCGGTTACCAGCAGGCATCAACACCACAGGTTGAGATTGCAAAGCAAGAAACGATGACAAACGCTCCGGTTTCATTGACAGAAACCGGAGCGTTTTTATTTTGTCCCACAGCGCAAACGATCAGGAGAAACATGAACGCGACTTCCACTCAATTACAGGCTTCGCCGATTCCAGATTTTATCGAAAACGAGCTGGCCAATTACGAACAGCAGATCAAAAAGTATCGAGCCGGTCTGGTCGGCGAAACCAAGATGCAGAAATTCCGCTTGCAGTACGGAACCTACGCGCAGCGACAAGAAGGCGTGCAAATGCAGCGCATCAAAATTCCCGGCGGATACCTGACGGCGGATCAACTGACTCGACTGGCCGATGTCGCAGACAAATACGCCAGCAGCTTCATTCACTTCACCACACGCGAAGACGCGCAGTTGTATTACCTGCTGCTGGAAAACGCTCCTGCGCTGTTGCGCGAACTCGAAGAAGTCGGCATCACCACTCGCGAAGCCTGCGGCAACACCGTCCGCAACATCACAGCCTGTTATCGCGCTGGCGTTTCACACAACGAAATCTTCAACGTCTATCCGTACACGCGCGCGCTGTTCAAATTCCTGCTTCGCAACAAACACAACCAGAACATGGGGCGAAAGATGAAGTTCGCCTTTGAAGGTTGCGCCGACGATCATTCGGCGCTGGCCTTTCACGATCTGGGTTTCCACGCCGTCGTGCGCGAAGAAAACGGCCAGCTTCGACGTGGATTCAAAGTCCACATCGGCGGAGGCATGGGCAGCGGGCCGATGATCGCGCACATTTATTCGGAGTTTTTGCCGGTCGAAGAAATGTTCAACTTCACGACGGCGGTCATTCGCATCTTCGACCGATACGGCGAACGCAAACAGCGCATGAAAGCCCGCATGAAGTTTCTGGTTCAAACAATGGGCTGGGACAAGTTCAAAGCCGAAGTGGACGCCGAACGCCAACTCATTGGCCCGCTGCCTTCGATTGAAGAGTTTCTGGAAGACGCCACTGAACCGGAATTGCGCGATGCGCCATCAAATCTAAACGTGTTGCATCCGCTGACGAACGATCCCGATTACCAGCTCTGGGCGCAGGATTCCGTCATTCCGCATCGCCTGGAAGGCTTTCGTGGCGTTCACGTTCGCACCAAACTCGGCGACATCACGTCAGACCGTGCGCGCGATTTGGCCAATGTTGCTCGCAAGTTCTCCGCCAATCAGTTGCGCGTTTCCATCGAACAGAACCTGTTTTTGCCATGGGTGCGCGTCGAAGATTTGCCGGAGTTGTACAGAGAACTTCGCGGCATTTCGCTGGGCGACGCCGGTTCAGAAACCATCGCCGACGTGACCGCCTGCCCAGGAGCCGATACCTGCCGCTTGGGCATTGCTTCGGCCAAAGGCTTGGGAAATGCCATTTCCGAATCGTTCTTCACCGGCACGCTAGCGCCTTACCGCGAAACCAATCGCCAAATGCGAATCAAAATTTCCGGCTGCCCGAACGGCTGCGCGCAACACGCCGTTGCCAACATCGGATTTCACGCCGCAGCCGTTTCCCACGAAGGGCACAATTTGCCAGCACACTTGTTGTTTCTCGGCGGACAATCCAATCACGGCAAACCGCAAGCTGCAAAAGTCTACGGACGCTTCCCTGCTCGCAATGCGATCAACGTCGTGGAAACACTGTTCAAACTCCACGAAGCCGAGAAACAAACCGATGAAGATTTCAACAGCTTCATCGCCCGCGTCGGCGATGCGCGCGTCAAAGAAGTGTTGGAGCCGCTCAAAGCCATTCCGGCCTTCGACACCAATCCGGAGTTTTACGACGATTACGGTCACGAAAACGAACGCTTCACAGTGCGTTCCGGCGTGCGCGGCGAATGCGCCGGAACGACCATCGCCGAAGTCGTGCCGACATTTGAAACTGCTCAAAACAAACTGGAACAAGCCAAAGCGTATTTGCTGCACGGCAATTATGAACAAGTCTTGTTGGAAGCTTACGAAGCCGCCGCCGCCGCTGCGCGCGTTCCGCTGTATCAAAAACTGGTAGACCCCTTCACTTCGCTGGAAGCGTTATGGGAGTTTGAAAACCTGTTTGTGCTTTCCGGGAAAACCAACGGTTCATGGAAAAATTTGTTGGCGACGTTTGAAGAGGTGAAAGCTGGCTCAGCGGATGAGGCGTCAGCGCAGGCGACGCTGGAATTGGCTGGAGAGTTTGTCAGTTATTGTGAAGGCTTTTCCACGGCTTGATTTTTCGGTTTGCCAGCTTCGGGCAAAAATTATAGTTCTAGCTAAAGCTGACCGGTGAATCACACTGCCGGTTTACGCTCGATTGCCCAGACGCGGTTTTCGACATCACGCTGCGCCGCACGCAATTCGGTAAAGTCGGACAGAACCACATCGAACTTTCGATCAACGCGGGAGACTCGGTCTTTAACATCTCGAATCTCTTCGCGTGCGTCAGCAAGCTCCTTGTGAATCAGATTAAGCTTTGGACGTGTGTCACGCGAACGATCTTCGACAAAAGCTTCAATGTCAGTCAGGCGTGAATTGGCACGTTGCATTTCGGCAATCAACAAATCCAGCTTCTTATCCGTTGTCAGGTCTTTGGTAATGTTCTCGCTCATAATCTTCCTCCATTTCCATCCAAATTTATAACTGCGCCCGCGTACCGTACCATTCAGCTTCAAACTTCATCAAGCCGTGAGTCGCCTGCTCTGAGACCACATCGAACTGATACATCTGATTGTGAATATCCGCCGGGTCATTCCAATCAGGCGAACCGTCTTGGGTGTAAGCTTTCAGCGAAAGGAAGTACACGTTGTGCGAAAGTTCCAGCTTCGGGATGTGCAGATCAATCGAATTAGCTCCGCGTTGAAGCGGCAAACTGGCCGTGTGTGTGTCCAGGTTGTTGATGCTGCCGATGAAAATGCCGTCGTAACGATGAATGTCTACAGCAAAGATAGGTTGCGGATAATCGTCGTCGGATTCGATGTGTAACCGAATCGTCGCTTCTTCGCCTGTGCGAAAAACCCAGGTGGCTTCTCCGTGCGCGTTCAGCATCTCCACGTTCTCAAAACGAATCTTGCCGTTCCCCCAACGCGAACCGGTCAATTGCAATTCGCGCAAAATCGCGTCGTGTTCCAACGAGCCTATACCGCCATTGCGCGCAGCGTTTCGCAACCGGTCGTCTTCAAGTTTGGCGCAAAAGGCTTGGTAAGCGGTGACGACTTCGCGCGCGTTGCCGGTCATCGCCACTTTGCCGCCTTCAATCCACAGCGCCTGCGTGCAAAACCGCTGCACCAGCATTGGGTCGTGCGAAACAAACAACACGGTTTTGCCAGCTTTTCGGAAATACTCCATGCGATCCAGCGATTTGCGCTGAAAGTACACGTCGCCAACCGACAACGCTTCGTCCACGATCAACACATCCGGGTCAACGTGAATCGCCGAAGCGAACGCCAACCGCATCAACATTCCGGTCGAATAAGTTTTGACCGGCTGTTCCACAAAGGCTTCGAGTTCGGCGAATTGCACAATCACATCCACTCGCCGACGCATTTCATCTTCGCTGAAACCGAGAATCTGTCCGCTGAGCAAAATGTTTTCGCGCCCTGTGTATTCGGGATTGAACCCGCTGCCCAATTCCAGCAACGCCGTGACGCGACCTTCGACGCGCACATCGCCCAACGTAGGTTGCAAGACTCCGGCGATGATTTGCAGCAGCGTCGTTTTCCCTGCTCCGTTGCGTCCAATGATGCCTACGGTTTCACCAGTTGGAACTTCCAGGCTGACGTTTTCCAGCGCCCAAAAATCCCGGTGATACTTTCGCCGTCCGCGCAGCAGGATTTCTTTCAACCTGCCGGACGGCGAGTCGTATACGCGATAGAGTTTGGAAACGTCGTGAACGGAAATCATCTGGAAATCAAAAGGCAAAAGGCAAAAGGCAAAAGGCAAAAGTACAAGAATGCTTCTTCATTTTTGATTTTTGAGATTTGCCTTTTGCCATTTGATTTTAGTCGTAAAGACCATCAGGAAAGCGATCAAACTGCGTACTCAGCTTTCGCCCAACGGCAAAGATGTTATCGCCTCGCAATTCGCGCGGAACTGTCGTTTGATCCAACCATTGCAAAAACGCTTCGTCGGTTTGTGCCCACAGGTCTTTGGTAAACATCTCGATGGTTTTGAATCCGGAGGCGTTGAGCGCAATTTTGATGTCGTTCGGCGTGTATTCGCGGCTGTGGCGGTCGCCGGGGCTTTTCGGATTGTACTCACCGTAAACGTAAGGACTGTTGCCCGACAATGCTTTCCCCAGACTGAATGCGCTGGCGATGTTCGGCGTGGTGACAATCAGCAACCCACCCCATTTCAACACTCGATTCAATTCAATCAGCATGTGCATCGGGTCAGTCGTCAGATGCTCGATCAATTCGCAACACAACGCGACATCGAAATGTTCGTCAGGAAACGGAAAGCGGTCGCGTTCGACATCCACGTTGAGCATTTCGAAGCTCAAGGTTTCTCCGGTCGTCGGGTTCGTGACCGTTTGTAATTGGCTGCGTGTGTCGCCTTTCCACCAGTTGGTCAGCACGATTTCGCCATAACGTCCGTGCCGTTTGATCAACGGAGTCATCTGCAAATAACTGCTCAATTCCAGCAAGCGCTGGGATTCATCACCGACCGGAACCAGTTCAACGGTTTCGATAATTCGCTTGCCGTGCTTTTGCAGATAGCCGCTGGCGTTCGGGTCGTCGGCAAAAAAACCTTTGACATATTCCAGCGATTCTTCGCTGAGTTTGATCGTTTCGGATTCATTGAACGCCAGCGGTCGCGTTCGTAGTTCCGTCTTTAGGCGGTTGGCGCTCGCTTCAGCGAGCCTGCCGCTTGAAGGCGGAACTACGAACGTTTTTACCAATCGCTCGGCAAAATCTAAATAGCGCGCAGCGCAGCGGCTGATTTCGTTTTCACTGCGAATCCATTGAGCAGCGCGGCGGCTGAGCTGTTCGCGCAGTGTTGGCCGATACGCCAGCGCGCGCAGCTTCGCATACAACTCTTTTTCTTCGTTCGGCCCGGCGGAAACTTTCAAACACACGTCATCCGGCAATTCTGCGAACTGGCCAAAATCCGTTACGACCACCGGCTTGCCTGCGCCCAATGAGCGAATCAACGTTCCTGAAGTTTCGCCCGCCGTCGGAAAACGCAAATTGACAATCGCATCGGCAGCTTTCAAATACCGGAAAAAATCTTTTTCGGTCGTGTATCCGGTAATACGAACATTTCCGCTTAAGCCCATCTCTTCAATCACCGGAGCAACGCTCCACTTCCAATGGTCTTCGCCGACGATGACGTACATCGCATTTGGGACTACGGCCAGCAATCGCTTGAATGCAGCCAGCACTGTCGGTATTCGTTTCGATTGCGTAACGAACCCCATCGAAGCAATCAACCAGGCATTGTCAGGGATGCCCAGACTTTGACGACATTCGGCAACGTCCAACGCATCCAGTTCGAACGTTTGCGGCGCCAGATGATGCGGGATCAATTCCACAGGAGTGTTACCGCTCAAACCTTCCAACTGCGAAGCGGCGTAAGCGTTGTGCGTGATGACGCCAAGACTGCTTGCGATCAGGCGGCGATTGAGCGGCATCAAAAATTGTTGGTATTCGCTGCCTACTCCCAACGCGCGCATTTCCGCCACGCGAGCGCCGAGTCGCCCATACGTGTAAAAAAGTTCGTCCCAATACGCTTCTTCGTCCTGACGGCCAAGCGTTCGCCACGCAATCAGGTGATGCAAACAATGTTCGTGCAGCGCCAGCAAACCCGGCGTTTGCAATGCGCGTTCGTAAACAAATTCGTGATGGGGATTGTTGCCTTGATGATAAATGCAGAGATCGAACGGCTGCTGGCTGTGGATTTCGTCAAAATGCGTCGCGCTGCGAACCGCGTAATCTTCACGATGCTGGTTCAAGCGGACTTCGTCGGCCTGTTCGACAAACACCGTGATGTCCGCGCCTTTCGCCAGATACGGCAACAACTCGGCGCTGTAATCGGCAATGCCGGATTTGCTTGGTGGCAATGGGCTGAAATAAGCAAGACGCATGATTTCAGATTGCGGATTGCGGATTGCGGATTGCGGATTCTTTTTGATTCCGCAATTTCAAAAAGAGGCCTATGAGTGCGCCGACAAACAACAACACGGCAATAAATTGAGAGGTCGAAAGCCCCCATATTTCTCCGCGCGGATCGTCACGCCAAAATTCGACAATAAAACGAGCAGTGGCGTACAACAACGCATACGCCAGCACAATTTGTCCGTGAAATTTGCGATGGCGGAACATCAACAACAACACGACGAAAATCATCAACAAAGCAGCGGCTTCATAAAGTTGCGTCGGATGAAGTTTGACCAGAGCATCCGGGCCGCCGAGTTTGTCCTCCCAAACCCTTTGCTGAATAGGGTCAGTCAGTTGGCTGACGATGGTCGGCACGCCCGTCGCTTCATAACCTTTTTCGGTGAAATGAATTCCGCACCAGGCCGTAGTCGGTTGGCCCCAACAGCAACCGGCGCTGAAACATCCCAATCGTCCGATGAAATGGCCGATGGCAATGCCCGGCGCAAAAGCATCGGCGGTTCGCCACCAGGGCATATTGTATTTGCGCATGACAATCACGGAAGCGAGCACGGCACCAATGAAGCCGCCGTAAAAGACTCCGTTCGAGCGCAGAAAATCCAGGCTGAAAATCGCACCGATATTGCCGCTGTATCGGTCATTCCATTCGGTGATGATGAGCAACAGTTTCGATCCGACCAGCGACGCCACCAGCACCCACAACCCCAGATCGTAGACTTTTTGTTTGTCCAATCCGTCGCGCGCCGCCAACCGTGACATCACCCATAATCCGACGATGAACGAAAGCGCCACCAACAGGCCGTAGGTGTAAATCGTAAAATTGAAATAAGGGATTTTGAAAAGTTCGGGGAACATAAATGTTGAGTTCAGTTTTCGGGTTGTCGGGTGTTGAGGTTGTTTTCTTCAGTTTGAAGCCGGGCGCCGATTGCGGGTTCGGCTGGTTTTTCTTCAAACAGCATATCCAGCGCCAGCAATCCAGCGCCAATGCAAATCGCCGTATCAGCCAGGTTGAAAATCGGAAACGAATACTGGTCGCGCCAATGAAAGCCCAGAAAATCCACCACTTCACCCAAGCGCACACGATCAATCAAATTGCCTACGATGCCTGCCAGCAACAGCGACAGAGCCAGACTCAACCTGAGTTTGCCCGGCGACGTGCGCACCAGATAGATGGAAACGAACGAGGTCGCCACAAACGAAATCCCGGCAAACACCCAACGCGCATCGAATTCGCCGTCGGCAAACATGCTGAACGCAACGCCGCGATTGGTGGCGTACACCAGGCGGAAAAAGTCTGGGATGACTTCGATCAAAACAACAGGCTTGAGCTTTGCCACAGCCCAAGCCTTTGTCAGTTGATCGGCGGCCAGCACTAAAGCCGCAATGATGAAATAAGGAAGTTTACTTTTCATTCGCTTCTCAAACCAGATTCATCTTCGCGCGCAGTTCGCGGATGTCGTCTTTCATGTACGAATGCTCACGCGTGTATACATCCACTTTGATGTCCAAATCCTTGATTTGACGACTAAGTTGCAGAAATCGTTCATGCATTTCAGTCCTCATCTCTGTCTGCTGGGCAAACAACAATTCGAGCTGTTGCCTCACAAAACTTTGAAACTCAAGTTCCTGCGTGGATTTGTTTTCCATACTGTTGCCATTGTCACCCGACATATTCATTCCTCCTAAAAGGTTAGCGGGGTGGCCGATTGCAATTAGACTACTGCGCCAGCATCTGTTCAAGGTTGGTCGCGCAACGACCGCACGCTCCGGGATAGCGCGAATCGCTGCTTACGTCAGTAGTGTAATGCCAACAACGTTCGCACTTTTCGCCATCGGCGCGCGCGACTTCGACTTTCAATTCAGCGCCGTCTTTCAATTCAACGCCGGACACGATGAAGAAGAATCGCAACTCTTCGCCAAACGATTCCAGGAAGCTGCGCGTATCAGCGTCAGCAAAGATCGTGATCTTCGATTCCAGAGCCGAGCCAATCAGTTTGGCGTTGCGCGCGTCTTCCAAAGCTTTCGTCACCGAATCGCGGATCGCAAAGAGTCGTTCGTATCGCGCCAACAACTCTGCGTTCGCCAGCGATTCGTCGTAAGCCGGAAACATCGTCAGGTGAACCGATTCGGCTTCGGCTTTCGCGTCGGGAATGTGTTCCCAGATTTCGTCCGCCGTGAAAACCAAAATCGGCGCAGCCAATTGCGCCAGCCCGCGGACGATTTCATAAAGCGCAGTTTGCGCTGACCGTCGCGCCAGCGATTTCGGCGCATAGGTATACAAACGATCTTTCAGAATGTCGAAATACAACGCCGACAATTCAATCGTCGCAAAGCTGTACAAGGTTCGATAGACTTCTGTGAAATCGTATCGCTCGTAAGCTTCGAGCGCTTTTTTGGTGACATCGTTCATCGCCGTCAGCGCCCAGCGATCAATTTCGATCATTTCGCTGACTGACACACAATCTTTTTCAGGATCAAAGCCGTCCAGATTGCCCAGACAATATCGCGCTGTATTTCGCAATTTGCGGTAAGCGTCGGAAACCCGTTTCAGGATTTCGTCCGAAACGCGCATGTCTTCGTGATAGTTCAGCGCCGAAGCCCACAGCCGCAAAATCTCAGCGCCGCTGGTTTTCAGCACGGTGGCAAGCTCAACGCCCGTACCTTTGGATTTCGACATCTTGTCGCCGCTGACATCAACCACCCAGCCGTAAGTGATGACTTCGCGGTAAGGGGCGGCGTCCATAACTTCCAATCCAACCACCAGCGACGAATTGAACCAGCCGCGAAACTGGTCGCCGCCTTCCAGATAAACATCCGCCGGGTAAGGCAGCCCATATTCTTTCAGCACGGCAATCGAACTCGCGCCGGAATCGAACCACACATCCAGAATGTCCATTTCCTTGCGCAAATTGGACGAGCCGCATTTGCACGCAGCGCCCGCGGGCAACAAGTCTTTGGCTTCGCGTTCGTACCAGGCGTCGGCGGATTCTTTTTCAAAAATATCCGCGATGTGGTGTATGACCTTCGGATCGCACAACGTGTCGCCGCAATCGTCGCAATAAAACACCGTGATCGGCACGCCCCAGGTTCGCTGGCGAGAAATGCACCAGTCTGGGCGATCTTTGAACATGCTCTTCATGCGGTCGCGTCCCCAGGCCGGATACCATTCAACCTGATCGCAGGCGGCAATCGCGCGTTCGTTCAGATTGGTCGCCGTCATCGAAATGAACCATTGCGGCGTTGCGCGAAACACCACAGGGTTGTGACAACGCCAGCAATGTGGGTATTGATGCTGGAAGGATTCGACTTTCAACACTGCGCCGAGTTGCTGCAAATGCTCTATGACCGCCTTGTTGCCATCTCGCTCGGCATCGGCTTTGGTGATCGGTACCACACGCATCCCGGCAAAATGCTCCACCTCTTTCATGAAAAATCCGCGTGCATCCACGGGGTTGTAAGGTTCTATGCCGTAATGTTTGCTGACGACATAATCTTCGTAACCGTGCCCCGGAGCCGTATGGACCGCGCCGGTTCCGGCGTCCAGCGTGACGTGTTCGCCAAGCATCAACAGGCTGTCACGATCAATGAACGGATGGCGAGCCTTCAATCGGTCGAATTTATCACCGGTATAAATGCCGATGACTTCGTACTGTTCCCAACCGACTTTGGCCGCAACCTGTTCCAACAACCCCGTGGCGACGATGAACACTTCTTCGCCAACAGAAACAGCGCTGTATTCCAATTCGGCATTCAGACAGATGCCCAGATTCGCCGGTAGCGTCCAGGGCGTCGTCGTCCAGATAAGAACATTGACGGTTTTTCCGGCAAGCTGCGCGTCCACTTTGGCCGCCTCGGGAAACGGAAATTTGACGTAAATCGAATGACTGGTGTGATCGTTGTATTCGATTTCGGCTTCGGCCAGCGAAGTCGCACAACTGATGCACCAATGCACCGGGCGAAGCCCTTTGTACACCGACCCCTTTTCGACGAACTTGCTGAAACTACGAACGATGTCCGCCTGATATTTGAAGTTCATCGTCTGGTACGGATTGTCCCATTCGCCCAGAATGCCTGCCCGTTTGAAATCGTCGCGTTGAATGGCCAGAAACTTTTCCGCGTGCTTACGCGCGGCGCGGCGAATTTCGACTGCTGGCATCTCGTGCTTTTTGGCGCCCAATGCTTCTTCGACTTTGATTTCAATCGGCAATCCGTGACAGTCCCATCCCGGCACGTAGGGCGCCCAGTGCCCCATCATCGAACGCGACTTCACGCAGAAATCTTTCAGGGTTTTGTTCAGGATGTGCCCGATGTGAAGCCGTCCGTTGGCATACGGCGGCCCATCGTGCAGCACATACAACGGTTTGCCCGCGCGAACCTCACGGAGTCTGGCGTACAAATTCATTGCGTCCCATTTCTGCAATCGAATGGGTTCGTTTTGCGGCAAATTGCCTTTTTGCGGGAATTCGGTTTTAGGCAGGTTGACAGTTGTTTTCAGGTCGAATTTCTCGTCACTCATTGTGTTCGGTCGTTCCAATTGGTTGATTTAATTTGCAGCATTCGAGGCTGGTAAAAGAAATCGGATGATAGCTTAAAGCGCATCCATAAAGAAACGCTCGGCCTCCGCAGCCTTTGCCGGAGCCGAGCGTTTGTCTTCGCTCTGATTGTCTGGGCGCTCCGGATGGAGCGTCAAATAAACATCTCTTCGTCTTGATAGGCCTGATTCACAGGCAGCCGACTTCCGGTAAATAACACCTGCATGGCTCGACGCAGGCCAAACATCACATAAGAAAATTCGCGCGCAGGTTCCAGAACGCTGTTTTGAACCATTGCAGTCGTCCGTTGGAATTGGTCGGTCGCGACGGCCAACGTATCTTGAACCTTTTCGACTTTATCCTGAGCGCGTTCGACTTCGCGGCGAGCCAGCGCCGTAGTGTCGCCCAGCAAACTGCGAAGCTCGGCGGCTTCGTCTTTGGCCATTTCGGCAATGGAATTGATGTGTTCAGCTCCTTGGGCAAAATACCCTGCGGCTTCTTTCAGTTCACCCATCAAATTATGAGCCAGTTTCAGCACCGGCTCAGTGTTCGTAATCAGCAATTCGGCGCGCGATTGCAGCGTGCTGGCGCGTTCAGCCAGCATCACCAACTTGCGAGCGAGCAAGTACAGGCCGATGAAAACCCCGACCTGAACGATCAACAGAACTCCGACTCCAATTGCGATAAGTGTGATTTGCCAGTTCTCCACTGCCTGCTCCCAATCGGTGGCCGGTTGTCAGTGACTGGTGGCCGGTGTGAACAACCGACAACCGAACACCGACAACCGAACACCTGAAAATCTAGCTTTCTTCGACCGCTGCGCTGCTGCGAACGGAATCGGCCTGCTTGGCTTCGCGGTATCCTTGTTTTCCGGCTTCAATGGCCGCCGCAAATTGAGCTTTCTGATTAGTAACCAGGTCCTTGCCGCGTTGTGTCAAATCGCCGACGGCTTCACGTCCACGCGCAGTCAGATCGGCGGCGCGCTCCACTCCAGTGTGGTAATACTCCTGCGCACGTTCTCCGACATCCCGTCCCGTATCGCGCGCGTAATCCAGGCCTTTTTTGGTTGCGTCAGCAATCTCAGAACGCAATTCGCTGCCGGCTTTCGGCGCAAAAAGCAATGCTGTGACCGCCCCAATTCCGGCTCCGATCAAAAAGAAAACCAGCTTGTCTCCGTTGTTGCCGCTATTGTCTGCCATAATCTCCTCCTAATTGTTCTGACCAATCTGTTAGCTTCGCCCCCTATCACCAGAGCGAATCTTTGGATAAGAAACCCGGCATTGAATCCGAGTTCACATATTGAAAATCACACGCAAGCCGGAGCCTGCGCGATGAAGATAATAAAAAAACGCATTGATTTTGTTGATGATTGAACCGCTCATCTAAACCGCGCGGCACTATAACACCCGATATTGGCAACATCAACTTTTCATTCAGACAGCCTAAACGCCGCATTCGGCCAATTCAGCGTCTTCGGCAGGCGCGGCTTGCATCTCGTAATTGAAGCCATAAGTTTCCGCCAGTTCGAAGTATTCAGCGAACAAAGGCTCCATCTCTTCGACGGTCGGCGAGCGCAAAACCATCTGGCGAAGCGGCGTGCCGTTCGGAACCCCGCGCAACAATTGCGCCGACATCATCTTCATGCGACCGATGACGCCTTTTTCCGGCATGTGTTCGCGCAACAAGTCGCGGAATTCCAGCAGAGTTTCGTGCAGTTCCTGCGGAGTCGGCTTGTATGGTTCCAAGCCCTGCATCGTTTCCCATGTCTGGCGAAAGATATACGGATTGGCAATGGCTCCGCGTCCAATATGAACCGCATCACAGCCCGTGCGGTCAAAGCGATCCATCGCGTGTTCGGGAACCAGAATGTCCCCGCTGCCCGACACAGGAATCGAGACGTTCTCTTTAATGGCGCGCACCAAATCCCAATTGGCGAAACCTTTGTAAGCCTGCACTCGCGTGCGTCCGTGCAACGTGACCATCGAACCGCCGCAATCTTCGATCAGCTTGGCGACTTCGACGCAGTTGATGGAATTGTCGTCCCAACCGGCGCGAATTTTAACGGTCATCGGAATGGTGATTGCGCGTTTGACCTCTTTCAGAATCTTTTCCAGTTGCGGCAAATCGCGCAGCAGGTTTGATCCGCCGCCGCCGTTGATGACCTTTTTCGCCGGACAGCCGCAGTTGATGTCTACAAAATCGGCTCCGGTTTCTTGAGCGATTTCCGCCGCCCATCGCATGCGCACGTCGTCGTAGCCGAAAATCTGAATGGCAATCGGACGCTCTTCCGGCTTGAAGCGCATCATCTCGTGCGAACGAATGTTGCCGCGCGTCAACCCTTCGACGCTGATGAATTCAGTGACGAACAACCCAACCCCGCCACGCTTTTTGATCAAGCGGCGAAACGGCGAATCGGTCACGCCCGCCATCGGCGACAATACCAACGGCGGCGAGATTTGGCGGTCGGCAATGTTGAAAGAAGTCGGATAAAACATACGCTGTCGGGCAAGCTGCCAGCTTGCCCAATGTTTGGTTGGCCATCAATCGGCTTTTCCAGGAACAGATTCGACAAGCTGGCAGCTTGTCGAACTACGGGCAAGCGAATTCTCTCGAACGGCGACTATAACATACGGTTGACGCCATTGGTCAAAACCGATAGCTTCATCAGCGTGAAGACCGAAAGCTCCAACACGATTCATTTCCTGTCTGAATTGATGCGGTTGAAAGCCGTTCCGCGTCTGGGCTGGCTGCTGCGCGGAGTCCGTGACGTGGAATCCGTCGCCGATCATTCTTATGGCGTAGCGTTCATTGCCATGCTGCTGGCGGATTTGGCTCAGCGACAAGGATTGGAACCGAACGTCGAGAAGATTTTGCGGATGGCGTTGCTGCACGATCTGACTGAAGTCCGCACCGGCGATTTGCCCAACACCGTCAAACGATATTTTGACAAAAACGCGTTGCACGAAGCGGACGAACGCGCGGCAGATGCCATTCTTTCGGGACTGGGAGCGATCGGCGAAGAATATCTGTTGCTGTGGCAGGAATACGAAGAACGAACCAGTCTGGAAGCTCGCATTGTCAAAGCCGCCGACAAACTCGACCTGCTGTTGCAGGCGCGCGAATACGAAAAAGGCGGCGCGCAGGCTCTACAAGAATTCTGGCAAAATTCCGAAACCGATTTTTCCAGCTTGAAGCTGGATGAGCTGATTACCGATTTGGTCGCAGAATTGACCGCGAACAGAAACGCACCAACCACCGATTAGTTATGGGTTTGATTGAACAAGGCATTAACTGGCTGCAAGAACTTCCGCCCGAAGGGGTGCTGGCTTTGATGTTTTTTCTGGCCTTCATTGAAAACATCTTTCCGCCTTCGCCCAGCGATGTGCTGTTGGTGTTTGCCGGAACGCTGATCGGTCTTGGCACGATTGACTTCCCATCGGCCTTGATCGCTTCGACGGCGGGCGGCGCAATCGGATTTATGGTCGCTTATTTTCTGGGCAGATACTTTCAGGAGCGCATCGTCACCGGGCGATTGAGTCGTTACCTGCCGCTGGCGGCCATCAATCAGGTTGAATTGATGTTTCAGCGATTCGGATATGGAGTCATCATCGTCAACCGTTTTCTGGCCGGAACGCGCGCCATCGTTTCCGTCGTCGCCGGAATGTCGAAGATGAATCTGCCGATGACCACGCTGTTATGCGCGCTAAGCGCCGCCGCCTGGAACGCGATCCTGCTTTATCTGGGAATGATCTTCGGCAAAAACTGGCAGAAGGTCGGCGAATACCTGAGCATTTACAGCACCGTCGTCACGATTATCGTCATCGCTGTTGTGGCCGTTTTTGTCTGGCGCCATTTCAAAAACAAACGCAAGCCAACATCTGAAACCTGACACCTTGCCAACTGCAACCTATGGACATTCTTCGCAAAATTCGAGTTCGAGCCGCCACACAACTGCAACACATCGTCCTGCCCGAAGGCAGCGACGACCGCACGATCATTGCCGCGTCCAAAATTGCCGAAGAGCGTTTGGCGCGCGTCACCGTGTTGGGCGAAGAAGAGAAAATTCGCAGTCGCGCCGCATCGCTCGGCGTCAGCCTGACCAATGTCGTCCTGTTGGACCATCGCCGCTCGGCGGATTTGCCCAGATATACTCAGGAACTATACGAACTTCGACGAGCCAAAGGCGCTACGCTGGACGAAGCAAACAAACAAATTCTCGATCCGCTGTATTTCGGCAACATGATGGTTCGACACGGCAAAGCCGATGGTTCCGTCGCCGGAGCGACAAACACGACGGCACACACGGTTCGTTCGGCGCTGATTACGCTGGGTCTGCGCGAAGGCTTTTCGCTGGTGTCGTCGTTTATCGTCATGGTGCTGCCGAATTCGCAGTTTGGAGTAGACGGCGCGTTGATCTTTGCCGATCCGGCGGTGGTGATAAATCCGACCGCTCCGCAACTGGCGGAAATCGCTATCGCATCGGCGGAAACCTGCCGCACTTTACTTGATACAGAACCGCGCGTGGCGATGTTGTCCTTTTCCACCAAAGGCTCTGCGCAACATCCGCTGGCCGACAAAGTCATAGAAGCCACCAAAACCGTTCGTGCGCGTCGCCCCGATTTGGAGGTGGATGGCGAACTGCAACTCGACGCGGCGTTGGTGGAAAGCATCGGTCAATCCAAAGCCAAAGGCTCCACTGTCGCTGGTCGTGCAAATGTACTGATCTTCCCGGACATCAACGCCGGAAATATCGGCTACAAACTGACCGAACGCCTGGCCGGAGCCACTGCCATCGGCCCGATTCTGCAAGGCCTGGACAAACCTGCCAACGATTTATCGCGCGGTTGCAAATGGGAAGACATTGTAGATGCCGTCGCCATCACGGCCGTGCAAGCGCAAGCGCGCAAAAAAGAACGGTAATAAATTTCAGTAGGAGGATGAACGCCATGAAGGTTGCACGCGCAAAAATCGAGAACTTTAGGAAGATCGAATCGCTCGAACTGGACTTTACGAATTCTTTTGGCGAGGTCCAGAAAGTTTCGATCCTGGCTGGCCCGAATACGAGCGGAAAAACTACAATTCTGGATGCATTGGCAGTCTGTCTTGGGCTTGGTACAGAACTTTCATTTGCTCGTCCAAGCTTTGAAGTAACCCCCAGACTCGTCCGGCAGGGTGAGTTGTATGCAAAAGTTACCTGCTCGGTAGTCTTTACACCGGAAGAGATTGAGGCGACACGAGAAGTTTTTCGATTAACAGAAAGCGGCCAGGTTCCTGACCCTAAGGATGGAAAAGTTGAGGTCAAATGGACATATCCAGATCCAAAACAAAAGTCCAGAGGAGGAGATTTAACATTTACTCCCCATAACGCTTGGATGCTATTCAAAGGGCGCACCAAGGTAGCGCGCCTACTCTCAACTCGCTTGGTTGATTGGAGTTGGTTTCAACGAGTAGGAGGTATTTTTACCTTCGATCAACAGCGCACCGGACTGGGGCGAACCATTCCGCGCGAGATTTGGAATATCATTGGTGGAGCTTTTAGAAATGGAGAGTCTGATGAAGAAAACCGCCGAACTTCCGATCCTCGCACTATACTGCTTTCACTAGCTGTCCAGTCAAAGTTTGATCCATTGCCTGGGGCTGCTCAAACCGATCAATTCAAGTTGATTAAAGAGCAGTACAACCGAGTTTGTGACCCACACAATTTGCTCGACGTTAGAAGGATTTCTCCGGATGAACTTGATCTGCGTTTCAGCGATGGCGTCAACGAATATCTTTACGAGGAATTAAGCAGCGGCGAAGAAATGCTGCTTCTCTTCCTGATTAGCATGGTGTCTCAGCACGTGCATAAATCAATCATTTTTCTGGATGAATTGGAGTTACATTTGCATCCGATTTGGCAACGAAAAATGCTGCATATGCTTCCTCAAATTGGACTCGATAATCAGATTATTGCCACAACTCATTCACAGTATCTGCGGGAAGTCGCGCCGCCGGAATCAGTGATTGATCTCGGCAATCTGCTTAATGAATAAAATAAACAAGACAGTTAGAGGGTAACACAATGGCAAATGTTCTTTTGATTTGCGAAGGCCAGACTGACATCCGAGTCCTGAATACAATCATTGCCCAGAGACTGGGAAAAGATGTCACAATTCAACTTGCTGGGGGCGACAGTGGGTTGCGTAGCGTAGCGGCATACGAACGCAAAAAAGGCCAATATGGCAAAGTCGTAACAATAGAAGATCGCAACTACAAATCCCGACAGGATGCAGCGAATAGCTGGACGCCAAACAGCGACAGACTTATATGGCATCGGCATGAAATCGAAAACTACTTGCTGAAACCGGAAGTTCTTTGGGACTCCGTTCAAAGCATTCCTAAACGCCAAAATGCTTCGACATTGCCACAAAATCTCGAAGCGGTAAGAAAACTTTTGGAGCAATTAGCGAGAGACATGCTTGAAGATCATGCTGGCTGGCTAACGCATAGCCATCTGGTCACGTTGCTCAACGGTTTGCAATTGCAGTTAAGTGGCCTCAGCAGTGGTTTGCATAATCGCAATGATTGGCTCACCCACTTTAACAACGAATCCTCTCGACTGGATCAAGCAACCAGACGCTTGATCCAAATGCCAGAGCTGCAGGGCGCCAGCATCAGCCAATTTTACGACGAGACCCTGAACACACTTCGTCAAGCAGAATTCTTTGCCGACGAAAAATACGTGGAAGATTTGCGGGGCAAAGAACTGCTGGATCGTTTTTATAATGCGATTCAGGGAGCTTTACGCATCAAGCATGGAAATAATTCAAAGCAAACGCCCAAGCAAGCTTTTTACGACAAGCTGATTGATTCATTGGGGAAGCTGTACCAACCGAATTACTTCATTCCCGATGACTTTGCCGAACTAGCCAACCACCTTTAAGAAGCAATGAAGCCACGGTTAAAGAAACTCTTGTCCGCGCCATTCGTTCTGATCGCGGCGATTATCGTGCTGCTGGAAGATTGGCTGTGGGACGATCTGCAGCGGCTGGCGGCGACGATTGGACGCTTGCCGATCTTTCGTCAGTTGGAGGTCTTGATCGTCGGCTTGCCGCCTTATGGAGCGCTGGCGATGTTTGCGACGCCTTCGTTGTTGTTGTTTCCAGTCAAATTGGCGGCCTTGTGGTTTATCGCGCACGGGCAACCGGTCTTCGGTTTTTTGATCGCCGCAGCCGCCAAAATCGCCGGAACGGCGTTGATCGCTCGCATCTATCAACTGACTGAAACGAAGTTGTTGTTGATCGGCTGGTTTGCCTGGTTGCATACGCGATTTGTGGGCTTCAAGACTCGCGTGTATGCCACAATCAAAGCCACGCGAATTTACCGGCGCGCGCATCATCAATCGCTCTTGATCCGGGAATGGTTTCGACGATTTAAGCAGGCTCGAAAAAGTTTTTGGCGACGGCGATGGGATGCGGCGATCAAGTTTTCACGCCGCACGAAGTGAACACCGACCATCAGTTTCTTGTCACCTCAAAAGCCCGTTGCTATACTTCGCGCGCACTTCAAACTTGATGTAATTCACTTGGAAAAATGGCTGTAACCAAACGGTCAGGGCTGCGTATGAACAAGCGTAGACCTGATGTTTCGTAATCTCACTCCACTTCTCTTTCTGACCAACGGAGGTAACTGATGAGCAGTTCTGACGAACGGCATGACCATCCTGCCGACTCTACAGAGTCCGCTGTGTCGCGCCGAAAATTCCTGAAAGGTACAGGCGTCGTGTTGACGATTCCGCTGGTGGCTGGCGGCGAAAAAGTCGTCAAAGCCGCTGGCGCCGAAGTCAAGATTTACGGCCCTGGCAAAGCCGACATCACATTGACCATCAACGGCTCGCCCAGGCAAGTCAGCGTCGAACCTCGCGCGACGTTGCTGGACACGCTACGCAACGACCTGGACACGACCGGAGCCAAGCGCGTGTGCGACCGCGCCACTTGCGGAGCTTGCACGATTGTCATGGACGGCAAACCTGTGTACGGCTGCACAGTGCTGGCCATCGAAGCGCAAGGCAAGAAGATCGAAACCGTCGAATCGCTGGCCAAAGGCGACACGCTGCATCCGGTGCAACAGGCATTCTGGGACAACGACGCCCAGCAATGCGGGTTCTGCACGCCTGGATTCGTTATGGCTTGCAAGGCGTTGCTGGATAAACATCCCTCGCCGACCGATGAACAAATCGAAATGGGCGTCGGCGGCAATCTCTGCCGCTGCGGAACCTATCACGGCATCAAAGGCGCCATCGCGCAGGCTTCTGCTGCCCTGAAAAAAGGCCCGGCAAGAATGACGAGAGGAGGACAACGCAATGGCTGAGTACAAATGGCCTGAAGAAGGCAAACGAACTCACATCGGCAAACGCATTTCGCGGCTGGACGGCCCGGACAAGGTTTCGGGCCGCGCGAAATACACTTACGACTTGAACCGTCCCGGCATGTTATTTGGCAAGGTGCTGCGCTCGCCGCACGCGCACGCCAAAATTGTCAGCATTGATCTGAGCGTCGCCGAAAAAATGCCCGGCGTCAAAGCCGTCAAAATCATCCAGGATGCCGGAACGGAAATTCAGTGGGCGGGCGACGAAATCGCCGTCGTGGCGGCGGAAACCGAAGCTCAGGCCGAAGACGCCGCACGCGCCATCAAGGTGGTTTACGAAAAACTTCCGCATCTGGTAAACGACAAAGATTGGGACGCAGTCCCGGAAGCCAGTCGCCGCAAACCCAGCGAAAACGTCGCGGGCGATCCGGCCAAAGCTTTTGCCGAGGCCGATGTCATTTTGGAAGGCGAATACGGCAACGATGTCATCACGCATTGTTGTTTGGAACCGCACGGGCTGATTGCTGAATGGGAAGACGACAAAAACCTGTTGGTGCATCAATCCACGCAATCGGTTTCGGCCAATGGTGGACAATTCGCCCAGGCATTGGGACTGCCTGCCGGAAATGTTCGCATCAAGATGGAACACATCGGCGGAGGATTCGGCAGCAAATTCCCTGTTGATCGTTGGGGCATCGAAGCCGCCAAAGTTTCCAAAATGGCTGGCGGCAAACCGGTCAAGTTGATGTTGGAACGGGACGCAGAATTGATGGTCGCGGGCACACGCCCGTCGGCTTACGCCAAAGTCAAAATCGGCGCCAAAAAAGACGGAACCATCGTCGCCTGGGAATCCCAAGCCTGGGGCACAGGCGGCGTAGGCAATTTCAGCTTTGCCAACCAACTTCCTTATGTATTGAAGGTCGCGGATCGCAAAGAAGTCTTTTCCGTAGTTCCGACCAACACCGGGCCGCAACGCGCCTGGCGCGCGCCGAATCATCCACAAGCCTGTTTGATTACGATGTCCGCATTTGAAGACATGGCAGCGAAACTGGGAATGGATCCGCTCGATCTGTTTTTGAAAAACCTGTCGCTCGCCGGCGTTCGCCAGAACGTTTACCGCGACGAATTCATGAAAGCTGCGGAAATGATCGAATGGAAAAAACTCTGGCGGCCTCGCGGCGAAGGCGCTCCGGGCAGCACCAAGACGGTCAAACGCGGTTTGGGATTGTCGCTGCACACCTGGGGCGGAGGCGGTCATGCCAGCGATTGCGACCTGACGGTTCATCCTGACGGCACAGTTGAAATCAAAATGGGCACGCAAGACCTCGGCGTTGGCACGCGAACCGTGTTGGCAATTGTCGCGGCGGACACTTTTGCGATTCCGCTGGATCAGGTCAAAGTTCACATCGGCGACAATCGTTACCCGGTTTCCGGCGGTTCAGGCGGTTCGACTACGGTTGGCGGTATCAGCGCTTCGACGCGGCGAGCCGCTGTTGATGCGCTGAACACAATCCTGGAAAAAGTCGCTCCAACGATGAACACCACGCCCGACAAGCTGGAAGCCGCAGGCGGCAAAATCGTCGAGATCGGCAAACCGACGAACGCCATGACCTGGAAACAGGCGTGCGCCAAACTCGGCACGCAACCCTTGACCACGCGCGGCAAAAATCCGGGCAGAGAAACTCTGACCACGGCCGGAGTCGGCGGCGTGCAAATGGCCGATGTTTCCGTGGACATCGAAACCGGCGTCGTCAAGATGAACAACTTCGTCGCCGTGCAGGATTGCGGCCTGATCATTGATATGAAGACGACTGAAAGTCAGGTCTTCGGCGCGATGATTATGGGTGTGACCTTTGCGCTGTACGAAGAGCGCGTGATGGACGATCAAACCGGCAAGATGTTGAACGCCAACATGGAGTTTTACCGACTGGCCGGATTGCGCGACATAGGCAATTTCAAAGTTCACATGATGACCGGCAAAGGTTACGACGAACGCGGCGTGATAGGCATTGGCGAACCGCCGACGGTTTCGCCCGGCGCGGCGATTTCCAACGCCGTCGCCAACGCCATCGGCGTGCGTGTGCCGACGTTGCCGTTGACCCCGGATCGCGTTTTGGCGGCTCTGGCCAAAAAAGGAGGTAAGGCGTAATGCAAAACTTTGAATACGCAAACCCGACGACAAAAGAACAAGCCGTAGCGCTGCTCGGCAATCAATGGGGCGAAACCGAAGTCATCGCGGGCGGAACCGATCTGCTTTCGTTGATGAAGGATTTTCTGGTTACGCCCAAACGAGTGGTCAACATCAAAAACATTGCCGAGCTTCGCGGCATCACCTTCAACCGCGCAGGTGGCGCACGCATCGGCGCGCTGACTTCGCTGGAAGAACTGATTGATCGGCTGGGCAAGAATCTTCCGGCGTTGACGCAAGCAGCGAAGGAAATCACCAGCCCGCAGATTCGCAACATGGGAACCGTAGGCGGCGACTTGTGCCAGCGTCCGCGATGCTGGTATTTCCGCGCCGGATTCGGCGTGTTGGCGAAGGACGAAGCGGGCAAAGCGCTGGTCGAAAACGGCGACAACCGATACCACGCGATTTTGGGTAATGATGGCGAAGCCAAATTCGTCAGCGCATCCAGCCTGGGGCCGGGATTGATTGCTCTGGCAGCGAAGATTTCCGTCTTCGGGCCAAATGGCGCGAGAGAAGTGGACGCCGACAAATTCTTTGTCACGCCGAAATCCGCCAGCGACCGCGAAACCGTGTTGGCTCCGAACGAAATCGTGACGGCGATCAACATCCCGTCCGCGCTTGGCGTTCGCAGCGCGACGTATGAAGTTCGTCAACGCGAAGCTCTGGATTGGCCGTTGGCGGCGGCTTCGGTGGCGTTCAAACTCGATGGGGCGAAGAAGGTCACTTCGGCGCGCATTGCGCTTGGACACGTTGCGCCGACTCCGTGGAAAGCGGACGAAGCGGCAAAATTCCTGATTGGCAAAACGATCACGGAAGACGTCGCCGCCGAAGCTGGCAAGATCGCTGTCGCCAATGCTCACGCGCTGAGCCGCAACGGATACAAAATTCAACTCGCTCAGGTCGCCGTCAAACGCGCGATTCTGCAAGCGGCTGGGTAGCGAAGATGGCTGGAGGGAGAGACAGCGGGACTGAGAGACGTTTTCGCTCAGTCCTTCAATCCCTCTTTCCCGCCGTCCCTCAACGAAGGAGATAACCATGCCTGAACTTCACAACTTGGATCCGAATCGTCCGAACTTGTGCGCAGCGCTACGCACCAAAAATATGTTCGTCTGGTCAGAAGAAGACCCGCACCACACGCACACCGGTGTGTTCTGGTGTTTGTACACGCAAGGGCCGTTGGGACCGGACGGTCAGTTAGCCGAACCCGGCAACTGTGACGCCAGCGAGCGCAATTGCCATTGCCAGGAAATCGCTGTAGCCTGAAACGGCTCGGAGTACCGCCTTCAGGCGGCAAAACTTTGAACTTGAGCATCGCCGCCTGAAGGCGGTACTCCAAACATAATCATGGAGGGTAGTAACAATGCGAAAACTCACTCTGATACTTTCGATTTGCTTTGCATCAATGCTGGTTTCGACGGCCAGCGCCCAGCAGATTTACGGCGAATACATCGAATCGCGCAACGCCGATGTCTGGACTGGTCATTGTTTCGCAATGGCTGAAGTCAATTTGATGGGCGATCAAGCCATCGTCGGTTGGCGCGTGTCGAAAGGCGAATGGAACGGCGTCAAGCTCGATGGATTGAGCGTCGTCGGAGTCGCCAAAGCTTCCGGCACGTTGGGCAGCCCATACGAAAATCCATTTCCGGCCAAAGCTGTTTTGATCTTTGACGAAAAAGCGACACCGGAACAGCGAGATGCGTTAAAAGCATTTGCTCAGGAAATGGGCGGCGAGTTGCTGAAAAACATCGTTCGCACCGAAGCCGCTCCGATCAACATTTCGCTGGAATTCCATGGCGAACATCCGATGGGCGGTCAATTGCAGGCGGGCGAACTGGCCAGCATCATCACGCGGCAATTCACGCAACGCGACAAAATCTGTGGCCACGAACAAACGTATTATCCGCCGCTCACCGCCACTTCGCACGCAATGCCCGCAGTCGCGTCGCTGGATCAATTCAAAGGCGAGGGCTTGGGCGTAAGCTGGTCGCTGCGCGAAAAACGCAGCGCCTTCGTCGGACATTTCGCCAAATAAAATCAATTCAAATCAGAATAGACAGGATTCACAAGATTTCTCAGGATTGGTTTTCATCCTGAATCATCCTGTAAGTCCTGTCTATTTCGCTTTCGAGAAGGAGTTTGGATGGTAAAGCAGTTGTTTGCTTTTTTGTTGTTGATTGCACTGGCTCCGCTGGCGCTGGCAGAAAACTTCAAGGTTGAATCCATCGCCGCGCTGAAAGATTCCGCCGTCAATGAAGCTACACGCAGCGCGCTGGACGATAAAGGTTTGCGCGTTACAGATGACAAAGGCAAAACCGTTTGCGACATCTGGTTTCGCAAGGAAGTTCCAGTCGGCAAGGAAGAAATTCCAGGTGCCAGTTTTGGCCAGATTGCCGAGGGAACATTCATTGGCGTCATCAACTTTCCATCGAACACGTCGGACTTTCGTGGGCAGGGCGTCAAAGCCGGATGGTACACCTTGCGCTATGCGCTGATTTTGCAGGACGGCAATCATCTGGGCGTTTCGGCTGCACGCGATTTCTTTTTGATTTGTCCTGCCGCCGACGACAAAGACCCGAATACAACGATGAAAATGGATGAAATGCTGAAACTCAGTCGTGCTGCTGCTGGCACTGGCCATCCATCAGCTTGGTATTTCGGCATGGCGACGACTGACGAAAAAGACTTGCCGAAGATTGTCAATAATGAACACGAACACGTCATCCTGGAAACCACGCTGAAAACCACATCCGGTTCGCTGGCGATTGGTATGGTCGTCATCGGCCGCACGGAAGGCTAATCTGATTGCGGAATGCGGATTTCGGATTGCGGCTCGAACGCCGCGCCGAATCCGCAATCGAAAAATGACTCACTTCTTTTACAAAAGCACCTGAACCACCTGCCGCAACGCCAGGAGTTTCCTGCGCGAACTAACGAACGCCAATCCAATCACCGAACGCGATTACGCGAAAAAGCCACTGACGGCTGAAGAAATTGAAATCATCTTCGGAGATGATCCGATTCCGCCGTTTCTCAACACACGTCACGCGGTATACAAAGAGCGCGGTTTTGCCCAAACACTGCCCCCGCGCGGCGAACTCATCCAACTCATCATCTCTGAACCGAACCTGCTTCGTCGTCCGATTCTTCGTAAAGACAAGCAAGTTGTAATCGGTTTCGACAAAGATGCTTTCGCCAAACTTGTTGGTTGAAACAGGGCTTCAACCAAACAAAAAAAGGAGAGGTCGAAACCTCTCCTTTTTTGTTGCCGACTTGAACGTCGGTGGTTTAGAAGCTGAGCTTCGCGCCCAGAATCAACGAGCGGTTGCCGCCGTCGTTCAGGTTGCGCCCGAAGTCCAGACTGTTCATGTTGTTGTTCGGATTGCCGAAGTATTTCTGGTTGAAAACGTTCAGCGCATCCGCACGCAAGGTCACAAAGACATCTTCCATCACCTTGATGCGTTTGAGCAACGACATGTTCCAGTTGACGAATCCCTGGCCGCGCAAGGTATTGCGCCCCAGATTTCCATTGCCGATGCTGTTTTGAATCGGCAGTCCGTTGGCTCCAACCACCGGAACGATGTAACGGCCGGTCAAGCGGTCATTCGTGAAGGTGCGCAGGTTGCCCGTCACAGGATCAACAGTGAAAGCGCCGCCCGGATTGAAGTTCGGACGATCTCCGCCCGCGCCATTACCGTTGGTGTCCACACCGGTCACAATCGTGAACGGCTGTCCCGATTGTGCTTCGGCAATACCGCTGAGCTGCCAGCCGTCAAACACCCGTTTGACGAATCCGTTTTGCGCCCACGCTCCTCTGAACCACGGAACTTCGTACAACCAGCTCGTCGCAATGCGATGAGTGCGGTCAAACGCCGAAACGCTCTTTTCCGCATTGATGTTGAAAAAGTCCTGCGGAATTTGCGGCGAACCCGCCGTGATGGCGCCAACGCCGAGAGATTCGTCGTTGTTGCTCATGTTCTTGCTCCACGTATAAGCGGAAGTGAACTGCAAACGGTTTGACAGACGTTTGTTCAGCGAAACGAATCCGGAGTGATAAGTGGATTGCGCCGTCGTGGCAATCAATACACGCGAACCGAATTGCGGGAAGACTCGACGCGCCTGCAACGCAGGAATCGAAGTGAAATCCTTGGTTTGTTGAACATTGGCAATCTGCGCCGCAGTCAATACGCCTGGATTGGCCTGCAACTGATTGATGCCGTGTGAACCGCGGCTGCCGGCGTAACCGACTTCCACCACGAAATCATTCAGGAACTGACGTTGAACGGTGAAGCTGAACGATTGCGCTTTCGGATTGACGGTGTCTTCAGGCGAATTGACGTATGTCGCCAGCGGATTGAACACCGGATTGGCATTGACCGTCAGACGATTCGGGAACACGTCAATCTGGTTCTGCACATCTGCCGTCACCACGCGCGGGAAATTCGACCCATTGACCGTCAGGATGTTGTAGAACAGAACGTCATATCCGATGCGGTATCCGCCGCGAATCGCCGTTGCGCCTTCGCCAAACAGAGTTTTCAGGAAACCGCCGCTCGGACGCGGACTCCACGCAAAGCCGATTCCGGGCGCAAAGTTGTTTTTGTCTTGGTAAACAGGGCCAGGAACCAACGCGGCCAGGCTCTGTGCGTCGGTTGCGCCGAAAAATCCAAACGGAGTGTCTGAGTATTCGTAACGCAAGCCGATATTCAACGTGAAGTTCGGCTTGATGCGGAATTCATCATTGACGAAGTAAAACTGTTGATTCTGACGCGCATCGAAGCTGGCCACTTGCAGCGCCTGCTGATAGCTGGCGGCAACGTTGTTCAGATAATTGGCCAGGTTGTTGAAGTTGAAGACGCCTTTGCTGTTGAACGCGGCTTCATTGAACAAACGGATGTGGCGGTAATCCAATCCGAATTTCAGCGAGTGTTTGCCCAACTGCCAACTCAACGTATCGGAAAGCTGGTAGCTGTTCTGGACTCGGCCTTGCGGGAAATTCGCCGCGCCGCCGATGGTGAAAAAGCCGCCGATGTTGGTCGTCGGACTGGTCGGATCGTTTTCAGGGAATTGCAGATTGCGACGAATGTAGGAAATGCGGAATTCGTTCAACAGCGTGGGTTTGAACACATGCGTTTCGCTGATCTGCGCATTCTGGTCGAGGATGTTCTGGTTGCCTGCAAACAAGGAACCGAACTGGGTGTTGCTGATGACATTGACGCTGACCGGTTTGTCATACAGGTAACGGAACGTGATGTTGTCTCGTTCCGACAACTTGGCGTCAATCTTGGCCAGCCAGTTCCAGTTGTTGATCGGTTGAACAATCGGCAGGTTGGTGACTGCCGTCTGGATGGCCACACCGTTGATCGTGTCATCGCGCAAATTGCTGAACGTCGGGTTCAGCCCGTAAATGTTGTTCAGGAATGAAAGCGCGCTCAATGCAGCCTGACGGCTGGCTTGCGATTGCACCGGAGTGTTTCCGCTCGCTGGCCGCAACGGCACAGTACTCAACGCGGCGAAACCCGCTGGCGTAGGAATACGAACGTTCGGACCGGGCGTCGCTCCAGTGCGAGTGCGATCCGCCTGGATCGAACCAAAGTAGAAAACACGATCTTTAATCAACGCACCGCCAGCGGCGCCGCCAGCCTGATTGCGGTTGATGCGAGCCGGGCGCAGCAAACCATTGCGCTTTTCGATGGTATTCAACGCATTCAACGCGCTGCCGCTGTAATACTCAAAAGCTTCGGCGTGAAAATCGTTGGTTCCCGACTTGGTGATGACATTGATTTGCGCACCGGAGTTACGACCGAATTCGACGCTGAACGGATTGGTCTGAACCTGAAATTCCTGAACGGCTTCTGGAATGACGGTCGAAGTCGGAATGGTCACGCTGATGTCGTTGTTGTCCGAACCGTCAATGGTGAAGTTGTTGTTACGCGCGCGCTGGCCATTGACCGAAATTCCAGACGATCCCGGTCCGCGGAATGCGTTCGGGCTGAGCACAGCCAGATTGTTGATGTTCCGACCTGCGCTCAACGGCAGTTCCACAACCTGACGAGCTGTGGTTGTCAAACCGATTGTCGGATTGGTCTTGTTGAGTTCCAGAAACTCCTGCGAACCGGAAATCACCACGACATCGGTAATCGCGCCAATCTTGAGTTGCGGATCATACGTGGTTTCTTGCGTCGTTCTCACAGTAACGTTGCGCGTTTCGATTTTTTCGAATCCGGTTTTTTCTATCGTTACAGTGTAATCGCCCGGTTCCAAACCGGCGACTCGATAAAAGCCGTTGTCATCCGTGGTCACCGTGCGTGCAATGTTGGTGGCCGTGTTGGTAACCACAAGCGTCGCGCCGCTGATCACAGCGCCGCTGTTATCTCTGACTGTTCCGGCGATTGAGCCGCGCGTCAATTGCGCAAAAGCGCTGACGCTCAACGACATCAATACGAACAGAGAGATCAATGACAAACCAATTTTAGAGACAAAATTCTTGCCTATCATTTGAGAAAACCCTCCCGTCTCAATAGTGATGGATTTAGCTTTCGAAAAAGCTATTGAAGAAAACGATCCTGTTGCTTTCGCATTTTTTGGATCACCATATTTGTAATCTTTAGAGATTCAAACGCTGAGGATTTGGCAAAGACTATGCCAGCTTAGAACGACAAAAATGTCACCGCTGAAAACGTTGGAGTTAGGCTCGATAAGATTATTACTTGGAACTTTCTAAATTCATTTTTCTGAAAAGAAGTCCTGAATTTCGCATTAGCCTTTTCTCGGTCTTCAATCATTTGTCAGACACCGATTCACTGACTTGGACAAAGATCAATAATCTTCAACGGTTTTCGAGCATGAAAAAACGGCAGTAGCAATTAATTGCGACTGCCGTCTTGAAATTTGGAATTTTGAATTACGATCAAGCCAACGCAATATCGAACTGTTCCTGGTGAACGGTTGGATCGCTCTTGATGGAAACGATGCCGCCCAGATAAGACTCGATTTCATTCAACACATCGCGTTCCGCCCCGCGCAATGCTTTTGCCACTTCGGGATTGACGCGAAGAACGACTTCGTTGGTGTCGTCAATGTCTTTGGCAATGCGGCGAGCTTCGGCCAGGATTTCGTAACAGACGGTTTGCGTGCTCTTTATCATGCCGCCTCCGCCGCAATAACTGCATGGCGAACACAACGTGCGTTCCAGCGACTGTTTGACTCGTTTGCGCGTCACAGCCACCAAACCAAAATCATTGAACTGCAAAATCTTCGATGGCGAACGGTCGTTGCGAATTTCCTGTTCCAGCGCCTGCATCACTTTCTGGCGATTGCGACGCTCTTCCATATCAATGAAATCCAGCACGATGATGCCGCCCAAATCGCGCAAGCGAATCTGGCGAACGATTTCTTTCGCCGCTTCCAGATTGGTTTTGACGATGGTGTCTTCCAGCCGATTCGATTTGCCTACGAATTTGCCGGTGTTGACGTCAATCGCCACCAGAGCTTCGGTCTGATTGATGACTATGTATCCGCCGGATTTCAACCAGACTCGCGGTTTGACAGCCTTGTCAATTTCCGGCTGCACTCCATAAGCGTCCAGAATCGGTGTGTCTTTGGTGTACAGCTTGACGCGGTTGACCAGCTTCGGCGCAAAGCGATTCACGAAATCAACGATCCGTTCGTATTCCAATTCGTTATCCACGCGAATGGCGGTGTAATCCTGCGACAACTGATCGCGCAGAATTCGCTGCACCAGATCCAGGTCGCGGTGAACAATCGCTGGCGATTTGGCTTTTTCAGAACGGCGGCGAATGTCTGTCCAGGTGCGAATCAGATAATTCATGTCTTCGCGCAATTCTTCAGTGGTGCATCCGCTGGCCGCCGTGCGCACGATGAATCCGCCGGGCGCTCCGGCTTCGGCGCGCATCTGGTGTAAAGACCGGCGCAATCGCTGTCGCTCTTCATCAGTTCCAATCTTGCGGGAAACGCCAATGTGTTCGACCGTAGGCATGTAAACGATATAACGCCCCGGCAACGCGACGTGCGAAGTAATGCGCGCGCCTTTTTGGCCAATGGGTTCTTTGGCGATTTGAACTATGATTTCCTGCCCTTCGCGCAACAGATCGGAAATCACAGGGCGCTGGAACCGCTCTCCACCACTGCGCTCAACCCGATCATTCGACCGCGCAGGCGCAGCCAACAGCAAAGGTGTGGCGACGGCGCCGTTTTCTACTTCATTGTCAGCGTCATGCTCATCGGCAGCATCAGCCGTGGCGTCGGTGGTTTGCCGTTGACGGAAGGTTCGTTTGCGCCCGCGCCCGCCTCGCCGTGTCGCCATTTCGCCGCGACGCGAACGTCCGCGAACTCTGGCGCTGGAATCTTTCAATTCCACAGATTCTTCGGATTCTTCGGACTCTTCAACAACGGCTGGCTCTTCAATTTCGACAGCTTCTCCGAATTCCACATCAGGCGGCGTCAGATGCAGCACCTCAACATCCGATTCCATTTCTTCAACCTGCGGCGGTTCAATCGCAGCCGCTTCCGGCTCGTTTCCTTGCCAGGGCAACGGTTCCGGCTCGACTTCCCAGACGCTCAACGGCTGAGTGATCGCATGCGCTCTCTCTTCAATTTCGCCATCGGCTTCTTCGACAATTTCCTGCGCGACGGTTTCGACCGGTGGTTCGGCTTCCAAGGCAGAAACGACCGGTTCGCTTTCATTCGATTCTTCCACGTCAATGCGACTGCCGGCTTCCGGCAGAGGTTCAGATTCTTCAACAGAGGTTCTGGAAAAAACGGTAGGTTCGTAAAGGTCTTCCCCATCGCTGACACGTTCAAACTCAGACGCTCGTGCCAGCGATTCGCGCAAACCTCCGACATGAATCTCAGGCGTCGGTTCGACCTCAATGATCGAAGTCTTGCGTTCTTCCTCGTGGATCCAACCCGCGATGCGTTCCTGCATCATGGCATCTCGCAACATATCGCCAGCGGTTTCGGCTTCGTCATCGGTGACGCGCTCGAACGGTTCATGATGAACCAGAACGAAAGGCTCTTCTGCGTCTTCGGTTTCTTTGACAATCGGAGCCAGCGTTTCTGGAGCTTCTTCACCGCGTCCACGCCTGCCCCGTCCGCGACCACGACCTCTGCGGCGAGCGCCATACGATTCTTCTTCGCCGGCAGCGGGGCTTTCTTCTTCTACCTGTTCCACGACGACCGCTTCTTCAACGGGTTCCGGTTCCGCATAAGTCAAACGACGTTGGCGACGCTGGCGCGAACCTCTTTCGGGCTTCTCTGCCACTTCGGCGAAGATTTCGACATCGCCGAGAATTTCATCATCCGGCGCGGGTTCAATCACCGGCTCTTCAGAAAGTTCTTCGATGTGGCGAAGCGCGGCGACTCGCAGATCAAGCTCTTCTTCCGCATCGGCCAATTCCGGTTCGACAACTTTCGACGGACGAACAATCGGCGGACGCTGCGGACGTTCGATTTTTTGCGCCGCAGGACGGGCTGCCTCTTTTTTCTCGTCATCGTCCTCTTCCAGGTCTTCATCAAAGAAGTCCGACACGTACAGGAACGAATCGCGCTCCAATCCAATATCCACAAAGGCCGATTGCATGCCGGGCAGCACCTTCATCACCTTGCCTTTGTAAATGTTGCCGACGATGCCCTGATTTTCGTCGCCGCGTTCGACATAAAACTCCGTTACGACATCATCTTCGATGATCGCAATCTTTTTTTCGCGTCCGTTGACGCTGACTATCATTTCTTTGGACATTCAAAAATCTCCTGTCTGAACAAGCTCCATAAGGTTCGAGCTTCTTCCGGGGGGAGTTCCTCGCACGCCGTCTCAACAGCTTCATCTGTGCGATGAATGCGGGAACTACAAGGTAAAAGTCTTAGCAACCGAATCGGCCAGCAAGTAGATACACCTACGACTACACTCTGCCTGAAAGGCGAAGAGCGTAGTCGCTTGCCAGCCGAGCTGCTGCTGCCGCCGTGCGCAACTCGAAACTACCGAGCGCGCAACAAATGCGGCATTGAATTGTTGTCATTGGGAAAGCCTTTGCGCACGGTGGTCGGTGGCTGGTGATTGGTGGTCGGTTGTAATTTTATTCGTTGTAATCGGCAATCTTTTGGTTAGCCAGAGGCTTGCCCAATCACCAAACACGAATCTCCTACCACCAATCAGTTCACGAACCTTCGTAACCGCACGCCTATCGTCAGTCCAAGCCCGAACAACGTGGCAATGACCGACGTGCCGCCAGCGCTCATCAGCGGGAGCGGGATGCCCATGATCGGCAAAACCCTGACCACCATTCCGACGTTGACCGTGATGTGATACAGCAACAAAGCTGCAAAACCGCTGACCAATAACAATCCGACTCGTTCGCGCGAAACTCGCGCAATCTGAATCAGCCGCAGAATGATCAGCAGGTAAAGAGTCAACACCAGAAAGCTGCCCACAAATCCCGTCTCTTCACCGGCGACAGCGAAAATAAAATCGTTTTGGACTTCCGGCACAAAGCCGAGCGCCCCTTGAGTACTTTGTCCTATCCCTTTTCCAAACACACCGCCTGAGCCAATGGCAATTTCAGCCTGAACGTTCTGATAGCTGTAGCCCTTGTCAGCCAGTTCCGGCCAGTAAACCGCCTTGATGCGTTCGCATTTGTAGCTCTTGCACGTTTTGATGTACGGCACGGAAAGAGCGATCACCAGAACCAGGGCCACGCCTGCCGCAGCCATCCAACTCCAGCGCAGCCCTGCCAGAAAGAGCATTACAGCCAGAAAAGAGACAAAACTGAGCGCGCTGCCCGTATCGTTTTGCGCGAAAACGAGTCCGGTCGGCAACGCCCAAATCAATCCCGCAGTAATCAACGTCCGCAAATCCAGCGGACGTTTTTTGACGCTTGCCAGGTAAAACGCCAAAGAGAGGATCGTAAAAATCTTGGCCAGTTCAGAGGGCTGAAAGGCGAACCCGCCCAAATCCAGCCAGCTTCGATTTCCATTGACCGTCTTGCCAAGCGGCGTCAACACCAATGCAAGCAATATGACACCAATTCCGTACAGATATGGCGCGGCGTTGACGATTCTGCGGTAATCGAACATCGTCGCCAAAAAGAGCACAATCAGACCGATGACCACGCCAATAAGCTGTCGTCTCCAAATGCCGGGGTTCTGCGGCTGGGCGCTGGAAATTTCCAGCACGCCAAACGCCGCAATCAGCAACGCCATGCCCAATAGCGGCCAGTCAAAATCGGTCAGGTATCTGCGGTTGATGCCGAACATCGGTAGTCGGTAGTCGGTAGTCGGTAGTCGGTAGTCGCTTTTATGAAATGCTGACTCCCAACTAACGACTACTGACTACTCTTGTCCTTCTTTTCCGCTTCCGCGCTGGCCACATCGGGCGCAGCTTCTTCTGCCAGCGGTTCCGGCATCAGATTGCGGGTGCGGCGGTAATAATCTTCGTAAATCGGCTTGGCGCGCGGCGCAGAGTGCGTGCCACCAAAACCGACGTTTTCCGTCAAAATGACCATCGCCAGTTCAGGCTTGTCACGAGGCGCAAAGCTGATTAGCCAGGCGTGATCTTTGTTCTTTGAACCGACGCGATCCGTCGAGGCGACTTGCGCCGTTCCGGTTTTGGCGCACACGTCGAAGCCTTCGACCCTGGCAGCGCCAGCGGTTCCGCCTTCGACAGCGCCGAACATGCCTTTGAGCACGATCTCGTGAATCTCATCGCTCATCGGCACGGAGAATTTGTTTTTGTCTTCGTAAAAAATCTCAGGCTGCGGATTGCCGAACCGATCCGGCCCAGCCACCGCGCGCAGCAACAAATGCGGGGTGTACATCTTTCCGCCAACGGCCAGCCCGCCCGTATAACGCAGCAATTGAATGGGCGTGGCGGCATTCTGCCCTTGTCCGAATGACGAAGCGGCCATGTCGTAATCCGTCCATTCGGCTTGCCGCTGCGTCTGGCGCAGATGGAATTCTTTGGCCGCTTTTTCGTTTTGCGGCGCTTCGTCCAATGCCTGCTGCGCTCTTCTGATAGCGCGCGACCAGGAATTCCGTTTGGTTTCACGAGTCGGCGCAATTCCCAAATACTCGCCTGGCAAGTCAATCCCCGTGCGCTGGCCGAATCTGAAAAGATTGACCCACTTTTCAAAACGCTCCACTCCCATCTTCAAACCCAAACGGTAGTAATAACCGTCAGAAGATTTGGAAATGGCCGTCACAATGTCAGGCGCGCCATAATTGGACAATGATTTCATGAAATAGTTGCCAATCTGAATGCCACCGTCCTGAATGCGGTTGTTGGTAGGAGTGATGACGCCCTCATTCAACGCGGCGACGCTGGTCATCAACTTCCAGGTCGAACCAGGCGGGAATTGTCCCTGAATCGCTCGATTCAACAATGGGTTGTTTTCGTCAGTTTTCAGATCACGAATCTCTTCTTTCCCTTCCGGCGTTTTCGAGCGCTGAGAGAAAAGGTTCGGATCAAAAGTCGGACGACTGGCCATTGCCAGTATTTCTCCATTGTTCGGATCAGAAACGATGATGGTTCCGCGTTTTGAAGGCATCGTTTCGGTTTGCCCTTCAGCGACCTTCTGTATGTCCAGATCGAGCGTAATGTACAGGTCGCGTCCGGGCACTGGCGGAATGGTTTCAAGATTGCGCTGAATTCGCCCGCGACTGTCCACCAGCACGCGGCGCTCGCCGTCCTTCCCCATCAATATGTCGTTGTAATAGCGCTCAACACCAGTTTTGCCGATGATGTCGCCGAGCTTGTAGCCCTTTTCATAACTGAACTGCCCATCTTTTCGCCTCAACTCTTCCGGGCTGACTTCGCCGACATAACCCAGAGCGTGCGCGGCCAAAGTTCCATTGGGATAGGAACGGCGCGGAGCCTCTTCAGCGCGAATCATGGGATATTCATATTGGTGTGCCCTGACCCAGGCGACTTCGGAAGGCGTAGCGAGTTCCTTGACCACAATAAACTCGTATTTGGCCTCATACTTTGCGGCTTCAAAGCGATTGTTGAGCCATTTTTCGTCAATCCCCAGATTCTTCACCAGAAGCTGGGCAATTTGCGGAAAGTCACCGATTTTTACGTCTTTGCGCCCCAGCACAATGTTGTAGGAAGGTTGGCTGGTCACCAGCACACGCCCTTTCCTGTCAAGGATTGTGCCTCGCCGGGCTGGAATCGGCAGAATTCGCGTACGGTTTTGCTCGGCGCGTTCGGCGTATACGCCGCTGTTCATGACCTGCAAATACCAAAGCCGCACAAAAATCAGCGCAAAGATCGCAAACGCCAGATAACGAATGATCTCCAGGCGCAATGCTGCCTGACGTAAATCTTCGGCTGGATCAAAGCTGTTTTCCTTGACTGATTTCATTGGTCAATCCTTGCGGGCGCTTTACAGATAAAGCGCGTTGTGCTCCTTCAAAACTTCACTTTTCCGCGCCGGGCTTCGCTGCGTCGCAATTTCAAGGCGGAGTCCTTGTTGAACACGCGGTCAAACACAAGATAAAGCAGGGTGGCGGCGATCAGGTTGGTCACAAGTCCGAAGACAATGGCGGCGGCAATGCCCTTTCCGCCAATCAGGACGGGGAGCTTGAACTTCAGGAGTTTGTAAAAGGCGATTTTGGTCAGCGTGTTTACAAGGCTGGCGCTGGCGACGGTGGCGAATCTGACCAGCAGATTGTCCGCCACAATAACCGAAACGATTCTGTCAGCGGCATAGGCGGCCAACACATAAGCAAACCCACTGACGCCAATGGCGGTCATCACACCATTGGCAGGCCCTCTTGAAAAAGCATCGTGCAGCAAACCCGCCGCCACAGCCGTCACCAGAGCCTGCACCGGATCGCGCCCCAAACAAACATAAACGACGACGATCAACAGCCAGTCCACATAAGCCAGCCATTGGCCAATCGCTTCAGGCGCCAATCCCACCAGCGTGGTTTGGGCAAACACAGCAACCAGCAGACAGATTGCAATTTTTACTGAAGTGCCTCGAGATGCTTTCTCCAACGATGCCTTACCGTATGTTCAAACTTTCGTTTTCTGCCTCGAATGACTGTGCGCCAGACTTTACTTTCCAGCCTGAGCGCCGCATTCGATCACAACCAATCAAATTACTTCTTTCGATCAGCCGTTTTGCTCTGTTCTTCTTTTTTCAACTCATCAACCGGGCCGCGAATTTGGTCCGGCGGGACTTTTAATACCTTGACCAGGTCCAGTTTGCCCAGTTTCGCAGCGGGTTCGATTTCAACCAGCACCGGAGCCGCGACCGAGCCGTTGCTTTTGACGCGACCAATCAACAGTCCGGCGGGATACAGCCCGTCTTGTCCTGAAGTTATCACGGGTTCGTCATTTTCCAGTCTTTCCGGCGGAACGATAAATCGCAGGTCGCACAAGTACTGGCTTTTTCCTTCCAGAATTCCCAACCAGCGTGTGTTTTCAGTCCGAACGATGACAGCGCCTGCCCCGTGTCGTTCATCAGTGACCAGCAACACCTGCGATGCGAAAGGCGATGTATTGATTACGCGTCCCACCAACCCATCGGCAGTGACTACGGGCTGGTCTTTTTCGATACCAGAGATCGAACCTCTGTCAATGAACAAGGTATTGAACCACTGATTTGCGTCGTGCCCAATGACACGGGCAATCACTCCTTCGTAAGTGATTGCCGCTTTGCCAAATTCGCTGAGCTGTTCAGAGAGCGTAACCTTGCCGCGCAATTCGCTGACTTCTTTTTCCAGTTGATCGCGCCTGTTTTTCAGTTCTTCGCTTTCGGTGCGCGCATTACGCAGATCAACATAACCGTACCAAACGCTTTTGACTGCCCCAACGGAGTTCGACGCCAGCCATTGAAACGGCATCATCCCGCTCATGGTGACAAGCTGCAAATAACTCAAATCGGGCTGGCCGGGAACGCGATTCAACGAAATCGCGAACAGATGCACGACCAGCAACAAACCTAGCAACCAGGTTGGATTCTTTTTGGCCTTGTCTGTCAGCGACACAGTTTATGTAGGTATGGTCGAGCCGTCCCATCGTACACGGCGCAACAAATCAAAATCCGACAACATCGCGCCCGCTCCGAGCACGACAGAGGATAACGGGTCTTCCGACAACGAAACCGGCAACCCGGTGTCTTTCATCAAACGCACATCCAGCTTTTTGAGCAACGCCCCGCCACCGGTCAGCACTATGCCACGATCCACGATGTCGGCGGATAATTCTGGCGGCGTGCGCTCCAACGCGACGCGAACGGCATTGATGATGGTCATCACCGAGTCCGACAACGCTTCCCGAATTTCTTCGTCGGTGACAACGATGGTCTTCGGAATGCCTTCGATCAGGTTGCGGCCTTTGATTTCCATCGTTTTCGGTTCGTCCAGTGTATCGGCGGAACCGAGTTCGATTTTGACCTGCTCGGCGGTTCGTTCGCCGATCAGCATGTTGTACTTGCGTTTGATGTACTGAATGATTGATTCGTCCATCTCGTTGCCGGCAACGCGGACACTCTTGGAATAAACAATACCGGACAGCGAAATCACAGCAATGTCTGAAGTTCCTCCGCCGATGTCCACAATCATGTTCCCGTGCGGTTCGGTAATTGGCAAACCGGCTCCAATAGCGGCAGCCATCGCTTCTTCGACCAGATAAACCTCAGCGGCCTTGGCACGATAAGCGCTGTCTTCGACCGCGCGGCGCTCCACCTGAGTAATTTCCGACGGAATTCCGATAACAATCCGCGGACTGACCCAGGTTTTTCCTCCGTGAGCCTGTTGAATGAAGTACTGAAGCATTTTTTCAGTGACTTCAAAATCGGCAATAACGCCGTCTTTCATCGGGCGAATCGCCACTATGTTTCCCGGCGTGCGTCCCAGCATTTCCTTGGCCTTGTTGCCAACGGCTTCCACCTTGTGGGTGACTTTGTTGATCGCGACGATAGACGGCTCAGAAACGACAATGCCTCGCCCACGCGCAAACACCAACGTATTTGCAGTGCCGAGGTCAATGGCCAAATCGCTGGAAAAAAGACTAAAAATCGAACGTAGATTCATTTGAAAGTGAAATGACAACCTTTCCGAAATTCGGCTCAAAGGCGCTTGCAAACAGTTTTTTTAAGTTGATTTGTCCCAGGTCTGCATAACGATTTCCCCTTTGACCAGGAAAACCCTTCGCTTGATATGAGCCGCAAAATCACGTTGAAATCGGAATCAGCAAGCGATTTGATTGCACTGTTTGCCCTTTGCGGCGCTCAGCATATCTTAAAAAGTCTTGTAAATGAAGCAGCAAGACAAATTTCGTTTTGAAAAGCGTCTTAATCCAAAACCGACAAGCCCGAACAGATTTCCGTTGCGTCTAACAAGACTGGTTTTTTGATGTGCATAGTAAAGGATTTCCGCGGTCAAAAAAGCATGAGGGATTGATCAAACGTTGGCTCAATCAGTTTGACTGGTAAATGGCACAACGGAATCAGACTACAACTCGCACTGCAATCTGATTCCGTCTGTGCAAACCATTGGCTTGAATTTCTTATGAAATGCTTTCGTTGGCGCTGGTCAACTTGGTGTTGATCTTGCTGAAAATCTGGCTGATGCTGGTTCCCATGGTGGTCAAAACAAAAACGGCGGCAGCGCCGATCAAAACCAACAGCAAGGAGTATTCAACAATATCCTGTCCCTGTTCATCTTTAACAAAATCACTCATGAAATTTCTGATCATCTTAAATTACCTCCGAAAATAAATTGCCCGACGGCATAGTTAATCTGACTGTTAGGCGAACTGACACGATCACAGTGTTCGTCATCAGCAAACCAAGGAAAAAAGCGGCGCTTTGACGCAGTCAAAGCATCCTCAGCTGCTCGGCTCATGGATTTTCCTAATAAGAAAACCAAAAACTTTTGCAGTTCGGAAATGGCAAGCAATTTCATGGGGGTTTAGGCTGTAATAGTTTACCGCCTGATTGGGGTTGAGATCAGCGTTTGCTTCAAGGAGTAAGTTACGTTGATTGGACATTAGAAAATCAGGGGTGAGGCAATTGCCAGCCAACGCAACCAACAAATAACATAGCCTCTAAAATTATTGCAAGCTGTATTTTTTGCTGGACGATCAGGGAATGCTGTCTTGCCCTTCAGATTCGCGCGACTTTGCCTCAGAAAGCTTTTCCATGACGCCGAACAGATGTAAGCTCCGCGCAGCCCTGAGCCAGTAAAAAAAACCAAACACTTGGGAGCTTGTTACAGAGAATGTTGCTGACACATTTGATTCGATGGCGTTCAAAACTCTTATGCTGTTCCGCTTTTCTGTTTGCGATTTCAGCGTGGGCGGGCGTTGGAACCTTTGCCACCCAACAGGCAGATTCTGCTCGATCAAGCTCGATGCAGCGAATGGAATTTTTTGAAACTCAGATTCGCCCGTTGCTGGTTGCCAACTGTTACGGTTGCCACACCTCAGCCGAAAGCGGTGGGTTGCGAGTGGATTCCCGCGAAGCTTTGTTGAAAGGCGGCAACTCAGGGCCGGCCATCATTCCCAATAGCCCCGAAACCAGTTTGCTGATTCAAGTCGTGGCGCACACGCACAGCCGCTTGAAAATGCCGCAAGGCAAACCAAAGCTGAAAGACGAAGACATCGCCAGTCTGCGTCAATGGATCAGGAACGGGGCGAACTGGCCAGAAGAAACTCACGTCCGAATCGAAAAGTCCGCGCATTGGGCTTATCAACTACAAAAACCTGAATCGCCTCAAGTCATAAATTCGGCCTGGGTCAAAAATGAAATTGACAGGTTCGTGCTGGCCAGACTGGAAACCAGTGGATTGCATCCGAATTCAGCCGCCGACAAACGAACGCTGCTTCGGCGAACGACATTTGATCTGATTGGATTGCCTCCGTCGCCCGAAGAGGTGGAAAGGTTCCTGGCGGACAAATCGCCGAACGCTTTTGCCAAAGTCGTCGAACGTTTGCTGGCTTCGCCTGGATACGGCGAACGCTGGGCGCGGCGTTGGCTGGACATTGCGCGTTATTCCGACACACAAGGCGTCAATGACACGACCACGCTGCTTTATCCGTTTGCTTACACTTACCGCGACTGGGTGATTCGCGCTTTGAATGAAGACCTGCCTTACGACCAATTTCTTTTGCAACAACTCGCCGCTGACCGTTTGCCGAACAACGAATCGCGCAACCTGGCTGCGCTGGGATTTCTGACCGTTGGGCGCGGAGGCTTTGCCACAACGACGGAAGAACGCATTGACGACAAGGTAGACGTGGCGATTCGCGGCACTATGGCGTTGACCGTAAGTTGCGCGCGTTGCCACAATCACAAATTCGACCCGATCCCGACGGCGGATTACTACTCGCTGTTCAGCATCTTTGCCAACACACGCGAACCTGACAAATTGCCGCTGCTCGATCCTGCATCGGCCAATGACCCAAAAGAAATTGAACTGCAAAAGGACATCGCCAAAATCAACGACGAAGTTGAAAAGTATCGCGTCAAACGCTTTCCCGAACTGAAAGCCGAATATCGTCAAGCCGACCAAATCGCCAAATATCTGATGGCCGTTTACCAGGCGCGCGATCTGAACAAGGAAGTGGATGTTCGCGCTTTGACGGTCGAAAAAGATTACAACTTTGCGATGCTGCGGCGCTGGCAAAGTTTTTTGCGGAAAGCCGCCGACAACCGCGATCCGATCTTTTCCATCTGGCGCGCGCTGACGGCAATTCCCGAAAACGAATTCGCCGAAAAAGCTGCGACGGCGATTGCCGATTGCTCGAAGGAAATCGTCAATCCGCTGGTTGCGGCTGAGTTCAACAAAGCTCCGGCGACCATCGAAGAAGCCGCGACGAAGTACGGAACGCTGCTGGCCAAATTCGACCAGGCCGAACCTCTCAACGACACAAACGAAGAAGCTCTGCGACAGTCACTGCACGGCGAAGACTCGGCGACCAACATTCCCTTCGCCAGTTACAATGACATACGCCTGACCAAAGACGGCCAATTTGAAACCGACCAGCGTCAAAAGATTCAGCGAATGATCACGGCTCGCGCTTTTGACGAAGCGCCGCCGCGAGCGATGGCCGTTGAGGATGCAATGAAACTCAAACCGGCAGTGGTTTACGTTCGCGGCAATCCGAACAACAAAGGCGAAGAAGTGCCGCGCCAATTTTTGCGCGTGCTGGCTGGAGAAAACCGCCAACCGTTCACAGACGGCAGCGGGCGATTGGAACTGGCGCGCGCGATCATTGACCGCCACAATCCTTTGACGGCGCGCGTGATTGTCAACCGTGTCTGGCAATGGCATTTCGGTCACGGACTGGTTCGCACGCCTAGCGATTTTGGTTCGCGCGGCGAAGCTCCTACACATCCTGAATTGCTGGATTATCTGGCGACGTGGTTTATGGAAAACGGCTGGTCATTGAAAAAGCTGCACGCGCTGATTCTGGCTTCGGCAACTTATCAACAATCCAGCGCAGACAATGCGACGGCTCGGCAACGCGATCCTGAAAATCGTCTGCTCTGGCGAATGAATCGGCAACGACTGGATTTTGAATCCTTGCGCGATGCGATGCTGGCCGCCAGCGGACAGCTTGAAACGACAATGGGCGGCGTGCCAGATGAAATCACGACGTGGCCATTCCCACGGCGACGAACCGTTTATGGTTACGTCAATCGCGCGAAGCTGGCGCCGGAATTGCTGACCTTCGATTTTGCCAACCCGGATGCTCACGTTGCCGAGCGTTACCAGACGACCATTCCGCAACAATCGCTATATTTGATGAACAATCCGTTTGTCGTCGAACAAGCTCGCGCGTTGTTGAAACGACCGGAAATTGTTGCCGCCAAAACTCCGCGCCAACGCATCAACCGGATTTATCAACTGCTATTGAGCCGCCAAGCCAGCACGGAAGAAGTCGCCTGGGGCCTGGCCTTCACTAGACAAAACGCCTCTTCACCCAAACAATCCACAATCCGCAATCCACAATCCGCAATTTGGACTTATGGGCAGGGCGAATACGACGACCAAGAGAAGAAGCTGAAAAACTTCACCGAACACAAATTCTTCGCCGCCGGTTCGTGGCGCTTGAATGCCAACGAACTCGATCCGCGCCGTCAAACTGCCTTTATCAACCGCGAAGGCGGCACGCCAACCGGCAAAGCCAATTCCGTAATTCGTCGCTGGACGGCCAGCTTCGAGGGCAAAGTAACGATCAGCGGCAAATTGATTCACGATCTGGAACAGGCTTGCGTAACCTGCGACGGCGTCGAAGCCTTGATTGTTTCCAGTCGTCTGGGAGCGGTCGGTAACTGGTCGGCTTATTTGTCGCAAACCGACACTGCCGCCGCCATCGAAGTCAAAACCGGCGACACCATTGATTTCGTCGTGCTCAACAAAAAGAACACCAGCGGCGACGATTTCAAATGGCAGGTCAACATTCGCCGCGAAAACAGCGCGGAAGATTGGGATTCGATTCGGGATTTTTACTCGCCGCTCACACAGCCTATGAACGCCTGGGAGCGATATGTTCAGGCGCTGATCGCAGCGGTCGAGTTTTCAATGATTGACTGAAAAAGCAATTGACCATTAACCATTGCCCATTAGCCATTAACCGACAGGTAAGGAAAATCATGACTAACGAACTTCAAACGAATTTGGTGACTCGCCGGGAAATGCTGCATCGCAGCGGAATGGGAATGGGTGCGCTGGCATTGGCACAACTGGCCGGTTCGACAGCGACAGCGCAACAAGTCAACTCGGTAAATCCGCTTGCAACCAAAACGCCGCACTTCCCTGCCCGAGCCAAACGAGTCATTCATCTGTTTATGAATGGCGGCCCTTCGCACGTGGACACCTTCGACCCGAAACCTATGCTGGACAAATACGATGGCCAACCGCTGCCGATTCATTTGAAAACCGAACGCAAAACCGGCGCGGGCTTCGCGTCGCCCTTCAAATTTCAAAAGCATGGCCAAAGCGGAACCGAAGTCAGCGAACTGTTTCCCAACGTCGCCAAGTGGGTGGATGAACTGTGCGTGATTCGTTCGATGCGCACCGAATTGCCGAATCATGAACCTTCGCTTTATTTGATGAATTGCGGCGATCAGCGGCAAGTGCGTCCGAGTCTGGGTTCGTGGGTGACTTATGGTCTGGGCAGCGAAAACCAGAATCTGCCGGGCTTCGTGGTCATGACGCCGTTCGGTTATCCCACCGCCGGAGCGCAAAGCTGGACATCGGCGTTTTTGCCAGGCGTTTATCAAGGCACGTTCATTGATCCGAATGAAACAGATGTCGAACGACTGGTTCACAACATTCGCAATAATAATCTCAGCCGCCAACAACAACGCGAACAACTCGATTTGCTGGCGAGGCTCAATCGCCGGTATCAGCAGAAACGCCAGGAAGAATCCGTCATCGAAGCGCAAATTCAGAGTTACGAACTGGCGTTTCGCATGCAGACCGAAGCTGCCGAAGCATTCGATTTGAGCAAGGAGCCGGAACACATTCGCAAACAATACGGAGGCTCGGCTTATGGGCGGCAGTTATTGCTGGCGCGGCGGTTGCTGGAACGCGGCGTTCGTTTTGTCCAATGCTGGCAAGGCAAAGGGCAACCGTGGGACAGCCACGACAATTTGCCCCGTCATCATCGCAATCTGGCGCGCATTACCGATCAACCGATTGCCGCCTTGCTGGAAGATTTGAAACAACGTGGAATGTTGGACGACACGCTGGTCATTTGGGGCGGCGAATTCGGACGAACGCCGACGGTGGAGCTAACCGGTCATACGAAAAAAGAAGAATACGGACGCGATCACAATCCTTACGGCTTTACGGTGTGGATGGCTGGCGCAGGAGTCCGCAAAGGTTATGTCCATGGCGCTACGGATGAATTCGGATTCCGTGCGGTGGAAAACATCGTTCACGTTCACGATTTGCACGCGACGATCCTGCATTTGCTCGGTTTCGATCACGAACGGCTGACTTATAGATATGCCGGGCGCGATTTCCGGCTGACGGATGTTCACGGATTGGTGGTGAAAGAATTGCTGGCTTAAACCGGCAACACATATTTCAGCACCGCCCAGAAGAAAAATCCGCTGCCCGCCAGCACGAACAAATGCCAGATGAGGTGGTTGTAGGGCAGCCGATCCCAGGCGAAAAAAATCAGTCCCAGCATGTAAGCCAGTCCGCCGGCGCCGATCCAGATCAATCCAGCCATTGGCACGGTCGCTAAAATCGGTTTGATGGCGATGACCGCCGCCCAGCCGATCACCAGATACAACGTCATTGTCACAGCATTATATTGATCGGCGTAAACCAGCTTGAACGCTATGCCGAACACCGCCAATGCCCAGACAATGGTCAGCAACAAATAGCCCCAGAATCCGCGCAAATTGACCAGCATAAACGGCGTGTAGGTTCCGGCAATCAGCAGGTAAATCGCCATTTGATCCAGGCGGCGAAACTTGGGCTTCAAATGCGGAACTTGCACTCCGTGGTAGAGCGTCGAAGCCGCATACAAAACGACTTGCGAAATGCCGTAAATCGCACAGCCGACGAAATGCCAGATCGAAGCTTTTTGCCAGGCCAGGATGGCCAGTACGATCAACGCCGCCAGGCTCAACACCAGTCCTATGCCGTGCGTGATGGCATTGGCCAATTCCTCAAAATAAAGTTTTCGGTCAACGTGCATAAGGAATTTCTCCAGTCAAAGTTGGAGGAAACCACGTGCGGATTATAAGCAGCAAAAAGCCAGAACATAAAACCCGATGATGGCGTTTTGGGATTCGTCGTTGCAGAGTTTTCACGTTTCCAAAACAGTCCAAATTCGACAATCAGGTTGTCAATTCGGCGGCTTGTGTTCTGCCGATTCGGACAGTAGACTCCGCAACCATCGAGGAAGTAATCCCAAAAGTTTTCGCACCACAATTACATTGGCTCAAATTTCCAAGGAGGGTTTCCAATGAGCAAACGTTTTATGAATCTGACCGGCGCGCTGCTCTCGCTGGTTCTTGTCATGGCAATGTCGGTCGCGGCCTTCGCACAAGATATCGAAGGAACGTACAACGTGGCCGCCGCCAGTCCTGAACTCGGCACGATCAATTTCGTGCTGGTGCTGAAAAAAGAAAACGGCAAATGGACCGGCGAAATCAAAGATTCACCGATTCCGCAGACCGTCACCAGCGTCACCGTCGAAGGCGATTCAATCACCATCGTCACTGATGCGGGCGGCACTCCCGTCAACATCAAAGGCAAATTTGCCGGTGGCAATGTTTCCGGCGATTGGACGGCGGGCGACGCCAAAGGAACCTGGAAAGGCGAAAAAGCCGGCGCTTCGACTGCTGCTGCGCCATCGGCTGGCAACGGAGTTCCTGCCGGAATCGAAGGCACCTATGATTTCAAAATCGTCGCCGACGGCCAGGGTGAATTCGTGATGACGCTGATCATCAAAAACGAAGGCGGCAAACTGGTCACCTCTGTTGAAAACGGCGGCGACCTGAACGTCACCTCCATTGAAGTCAAAGAAGGCGATGTCACCAATCTGACAGCCACCTATCAAGGCAACGGTCCGATTCCGCTCAATGGCAAACGCACTGGCAGCGATATGGGCGGCAAATGGGAATTCAGCGGCTTTTCGGGAAGCTGGGAAGCCAAAAAGAAAAAGTAGGCCCAAAACTAGCTGTTCAAACAGGCAAGCCGGTGGTGTCGCAAGAGATCACCGGCTTTTTTGATATTCTTGGTTATCCCTCTCAACCGTAAAGAATTTTCCTGACCAGAACACCGTCAGAGTCTGACCAATTTCCAAAGACGCCCATTGCTGGCTGAGTTCCTCCATCCGAGCGCAAATTCGTTTGATCGCAGATTCGTTCAACGACTGGCTTTCGGCAGTGGATAGCTGGCTGCGAACGGTTTTCGCATTCACAGCCATTTCCGCTGCCAACGTTCGCCGCGCAGGGTCTGTGGATCGCGCCAGCCATTCGTACAGACAAATGACGGTCGCGCGTTCCGATTGCATAGAATCTTCCTGCCCCTGACGTAACAGCTTGCTGCCGCGCTGGGTTTCGCGTCGTCGGGAACGAGCGGCTTCCCGGCGATTTTCACCAGACGATTGCACAGCGCGAAACGTCCCGGCGGTTCCGCCATCGGCAATCTGCCCGAAAATTCCCTGCCGCAATCCCAATTCGCTTTCGACAATGAAATGCAACAGATCGTGCGGCATCGCAGAGTCATATCCCGGCGCAGGATTCATCTCCAACGGCGATTTCCCACTTCTATGAATCGTCACTCCATATCGCCGTTCGCCCGTTCGGCAAAACTCTATCTTCATTTCCGCAGTCGCGCGATTCACACTCATTACCTGTCCTTTCCGATCATTTATTGTCACCCGCTTGTTTGACGCGCTCCCAAACCACATACGCCGTCGAAGCCGATTTGGGAAGAATTTTTCCATCTACCAGACTGGTGACGCGCAAGATCAACCGATCGCCAGAGAGTTCATAAAATCGGACGCTTTCTTTTCCAATCTCGTTCGGGAACAGACTGCCTTCGATGCGATGTATGACCACGCCTTCGGCTTCATTGATTCGATAAGTTCCGAAATACGCCACATAACCGTCAAACGCGACTTTCGCTTCGGCGTCCGTACTCTGCCGCTTTTTGTCGGATGCGAACTTCGGACGATCCTGCTTCATCATGTGCAACGACACCTGCCCGCTGGCGTCATACGCCAACCTGCCCGAATTCAACCGAGGAACAGGCTGTCCATCAATGGTTCCTTCAAATTCCACCAACCGCCAAACTCCGACAAGCTGTTTGACAATCGGGGTTGATTCTTTCGCCGACGAAGTTATCCCGATTGCCATTTGCCCCAGTCTGTTCTCCTGGGCAACTTGTGCAAAGCCCATCAAGGGCAACAGCATCAAGCCCAGAATAAAAATCCGAATATGACGTTGTCTCGCCATTACATTCTTTCTCGTCTTTTGAAATGATATTTCCATCGCCAAGGATGCCTCTCAACAGATGGAAAGCGCAACCTGAACATCGCCCTTATCTCACCAGGAACTGAATGTGATCATTACTCAATTGAATTGCGGCATTGTCATTTTACGCTTCCGCTCCGCGCCGCCGAGATGCTCCCAAGCTAGTTGTTAGATTTCCGGCTTGAGATAAGGAGAACGATTCCTAGCGCTGAAGATGAGGCGATCTTGGAGCCAAACACAGAAATTCCTGCCTTCTTACGAGCGCATCATCTTTCACGCCCTGAGAATATCAATTAAGCCCTTCCATTCAGGCAACAATTCAAGCGCGCGATCAGGGTTGGAGATTATCCAGTCACGCAACGCTGCGCGAAATTCTCCAGGGTTTGCGATGGACTTGGTGGCAAGCCAGTCAGCCATTGCGGCCAAAATGTCTTTGCCCGAAAACCAAAGCAGGACATTCGCCACGTCAGTGACGAAAGCATCATCGAAACGGGCCAAAAATCCATCAAGAGATGCTTGTACAGCGGAGGGGTCAGTCGAAGCAGCGATGCGGCTGCGATGGGCTTCAATGTTGTTCAAGGCCCAAGTGTTGACTGCGACCGAATCCAACGCCGACGGGAGAGCGATCTCATTCAGATCTGGGCGCGTTTTCAAATCGTAGTGCGGCGGCAACGCACGACGCACAATGCCAATCGTCCATCTCGCGGCCTCGTAATTTCGGATTTGCCTTGCGGCCTGGCGAATGGCCGCCTCGACCTCTTGAAGAGACCACGTCATTGCTTCGCTGACGACCGCTGGTTCAACCAGGTAATTCTCAATCTCGTGCCTACACCATCGCCAACCAACCTTACTGTCCTCCGTTGGCTTTGATAGATCGTCTGGCGGATCGAAATCAAAATCCCGGTCGCGGAGATAAGCTGCGACAACTTTGTTCTCCTGGCGTTCGTTGAAGGCGCGCGGTTTTAGAGAGTTCTTTGAACCGCCTCGCTGTAGAAGAGGGGTTCCTTGGAGAATGGGATTGAGCACCTCGAATTCGAGTTTACCTTCGATGAAAAGTTTGGCTACAGGCATCGGACTCCCTTGTCCAAGCGAACTTCCTGCTCATTGGGAATGGCTGATGAGAGGAACTCGGAATGCGTCGTAATAAGGAATTGGCAGTCTGGCCCGATTTTCGGTAAAGCTGCCAGGAGTCGTTGCTGCTCAGGTGGATGTAAGTGAAGTTCTAACTCATCAATCAGCACGATTGAGCGTTTAATATCGAGTCGAACAAATTCGTAGACCAGCGGAAACACCGCCTGTTCCCCTGATGACATCTCAGCGAGATCATAGATTCGGTCGTCACGATCAATCAGGAAGTAAAAATCATTGGCTCGCGGGGTGGCGCTCCCAGCGCGTGGCATAAGGCCGACAAATCGAGTCCCAGGAAAAACCGTACCGAAAAGTTGCTGCAATGACGGAATGAAGTCTTTCCCACGGCGCCCGGGCGTCGTGTGGAATCCCCACCATCCGACGAGATACTCCCGAAGTTGCTCGACGCCCGCCTGCCATCCTTCACGCGATAGCCCTTCGCCAACTGTGTTCTCCGCCATTAAGGAGCCAAGGTTGCGGTGCTGATCGAACCAGAAAATGTCGCCCAGCTTCGCGAAACTTTCCTTCAAATCAGGCCGTGTGTCCTTCAATGCCTTTACATAATAGCGACCAAGGAACTGATTCACGGCTTCAAAGCCTTGTGGAGAGTCAACTCGTCCTTCCTCAAACCGCAGCTTTACCTCCGCATGTTCTGAAGGCGGCACAAGCTTCATAAGTTGTCTACTATCGGAAGGTAAGGATTCTTGCCAAGCCCTAAACAGTTGGCTGGTCAGCGCGACTTCTTCCGGTTCGAAGGCAACCTCGAGTTCGACAAAAGTTGGTCCGAGACTCGGAACACGTTCGGGCAGGAAGCCGTGCCAATTGAACGAAGACACATTTCGCGTGCGCCGTGTCGCCATCGAGAGTGTTAAGGCAATGGCCTGAAGGATGCTTGTCTTCCCGCTCCCATTGTCGCCCAACAGCGCCGTAAGCGGGCGAGGGGCGCGAGAAGCCGTCTCTGTTGAAAATTCGACCTTTCGAACACCTTTGAAGTTCCTGATTACTACCTGCCTAAGCTTCATAGAGATTCCTTTCAAACAAACTTCCTGGCAAGTTTAGTTGACGGAAGCCATAAGCGAAACCTCTACGACAGATTATCTGCAAACACAATGGGCGCGCGATTTCCTGGACAGCTCTGCTCGGAGCTTGGGCGGGAAAGACCGTTTCGTACTCTTTCCCGCCTGGAACTCCAAGAGAGCATCATCGGCTGGTCGTGCCCGCCGTAGTCGCTTTTTTCACCGCCGTCAGTTTGATCTCCGACGGATACTGCCGCGAATGGTGGACGGCGTTGTGCGCGATGACGCCGGTGGTTTCGTCGTAGTTTTTCCCGCCCGTGTTCATATTCCGATCAAAGCGCGGGAAGTTGCTGCTCGAGACTTCAATGCGAATCCGGTGGCCGGCTTCAAAGAAATTGCTGGTGGTCATAGCCGACAATTTCACCTTGTAGACCTTGCCCGATTCCATCCAGACCTGCGGTTTGTCGTAACCGTTGCGGTAACGCATGCGCTGGATGGTTTCGTCCAGGTTGTAGGCGCGTCCGTCCGGGTAAACGTCAATCAGCTTGACGGTGAAATCGGTGTCTTTGGCGTCTGATGAAACGTAAAGCGTGACTTCAATCGGGCCGCTCACTTCCACGCCTTCTTTCAGCGGTTCGGTGCTGTAAACCAGAATGTCAGGTCGCTCTTCCATCTTGCGTTGATCGAACGAACCGCCCGCGACGGCGTTGCCCGTGCAGCAAACGTTACCGCCATACGAAGGCACTGGATTCATCGGGTCATAACTGAATTTGTCAGGGCTATCGGTCGCCGGAGGCGTCAGACTCAAAACGCCATCGCCTGCGCCAGTGTTGGCTTTGCCGTTGCTGGCCAGGTAATACGTCATCGGCTGCGCACCGACGGGAGGCCAGGTGTCGGACGATTGCCATTTGTTGATGCCCATCGTGAAGTATTGAACCTTCGGAATCTTTTGCAGAATGCCGTTCTCTTCGCCTTTCAGGAAGCGGTCGAACCAGCCCCAGGTCAGTTCGTCGTAATTCAACCGGGCGTCTCCCATGCTGCGTTCGCCGACGACGGTGTTTTCGGTCGCGCGTTTGAACGCGCAATGCAGCGTAGGCGCAATCACCGCGTATTGCTGGTTGGCGATTTCAGGCCGAGCCGTTTTGCGCACGTGGTTATAAGCCGCCAGATTCGGCCCGACCGAAACGTCGTACCACGACATAAACCAGAAACCGGGAACGTTGATCGTCATGTTGTCGTGCCACAAACCGCCTTTGTACCAGGCCGGATCGTTCGGCGCGCGTTTGATCATCGCGCCGCCGGTCGCCACAGGCATTTCGTCAGCGAAGATTCCTTTCGGCCCGCCCGCGGCTTTCATAATGTCCATGACGGGCAAATGCCTCAGCGCTTTTGACCAATCCACAGGCGGCGCTTGCTGCGCCAGGTCGAAGAACTTCGCCGCTTGAATCAATTCTTCCTGCGTCGTGTTGGGCGGAAACGTCGGGCGAACCTGATTCTGTTCGCCGTACAGCCAGGCGATAAACAGCATCTGCACCGCGCCGCCGCGATACCAATTGCCTTGTTCGTAATACTCGCCGACGCGGCCAACACCTGCGCCGAAGCCCTGCGGAATCATCGCGGCAAAGGCCGGATTGCCCTGCGCCGCAACGGCCAATTGCCATTCGGCAGTCGAAGAGCAACCGATGGTTCCGACTTTGCCGTTTGACCAACTCTGGCTGGAAATCCATTTCAGCGCGTCGTCGCCATCGGTCAGCGGCGGGCCGAGAATGTCGTAATTGCCTTCCGAAAAAAAAGTGACCGCGCTCGTTCATGGTGATGTGCGCGTAACCGCGTTTGACGGCTTCGATGACACTGCTCATATCGCGCGGAACGCCATTGCGCACGTCCCAGTAATTGAAGTTGTAAGGCGTGCGAACAAACACCGTCGGATATTTTCTCGACGTGTCTTTCGGGCGATACAAATCCGCCGCCATGCGTTTGCCGTCGCGCATACGAATCATCAGCTTGCGTTCGACGATGGCGATTTCGTGCAGTTCTTTTTCAAGCTTGTGTCGCTGCGCAGCCATTTCGGGCGTGAGCTGGCCGCCTCTTTGGCCTGAAACGATCTGCACTGCTGAAACAAAACTGACCACGGCCAGCAACAACATCCAAATAAGCTTTCTTTTCATGTGAGCGCTCCTTGATAAGAGAAAGACGCCGAAACTTCGCGTCGAGTATTTCAAACTTTTGCGGGTTAACGGTGAGACTTAACCACAAAATGCACAAAACTCACAAAGCTTCGCGGGGAAGTTTTGTGAGTTTTGCGTTTTTTGTGGCTCTGGTTTTTCAAGCCAGTTTCATCGAACGCTGAATTCGATCCATTGATCTACGCGGGCGTTTTTCGATTTGGCCAGAGTGTCGTTGACGATCAGATGAAAGACATAATCACCCGGAGCCAGCGGCCCCAGCGCCATTCGCCCACCGCAATCCGTTCTGCCACCGACTCCGGCCTTTTCCACCGGGCGCGCGTCGCTGGTGAAAATCGGTTTGCCGTCGCGGTAAATCTCAGTCACGGTGGTCAGCGCGGTTTTGCCAGAGGAATCAGTCTTGGCGTTGTAAACCGCCGCTCCGTACTCGAAAAAGCCTTCGCGCGGAAAGCGCCGAGTCGCAGGCGACATATTCACTTCCGCTGTCAGTTGCTCCGGTTTGGCTTTGTAATCCTCTGGAACCGTCAGAACTACACCTGACATCGTCAGCCGTTTTTTGGTCAAATCAGGAACGTTGATGAACTGTCCCGCCGAACCAAGCTTGCCCGTCGAAGGATCGCGGATGATGCAACGAAGCTGGTACGCGCCGGGCTTTTTGATAATGAAATCATCGGCGTAAAACATGCCTTTGGTCATCACCATCTGATACTGCTCAGGTTCAACCTCCAGCGTGAACACTCGCCCATGCTGTTCCAGAATTGCGCCCGCTTCGTTGAACGTAAAGGAGGCCAATTCCAGCTTGACGGTTTTGACTCCTGGCCGAACCGGGTCATCCTTGAAATTCATTTCGGACATATCAATCTGGTACAGCGAACGAATAAACGAGCCGGTTTTTTTCGAATTGAAGAAAAACGAACTCATCTGAATGCCCAGGTCGCGCGCTCCGAACGGCGAATACAAAGCGCCGACGATGGCTTGTTCGCGCGCCTGCGGAGAATCCACGGCGACGGTCGGCAGTTCTTTGCGGCGTTCGCGGTCGGCGATTCCCAAAAAGCCCGCTCGCGTGCGAACGTGCAAACCCGGTCGGGTCACTTTCAATTTGATCGTGTGATATTTGCGGTCGAACTTTTCGTCTTCGGGATCGAAACCGAGCAGATAATAACTATTGGTGTCTTCCAGCGATTTGCGAATGCCCTGGTTAATGTCGTTGCCATTAAGAAAGGCCAGGCCACCGGTTTCGCGCGCGATGTAAGTCAGCCCTTCCTGTGAATCGAAATTTTCCCGCGCGACGCGGCTGAAATCTTTCGGGTGAGGGACTCTGCTGGTCGAAGCGTCCGGCATCAAAGTCTGCAAACCTTTGGCGTCAATTGAATACACCACCACGCTCGACCGGTTGGCCAGATCGGTCAGCCTCCGCAGGTTTTGCAGCACTTGATCGTTGTTGCGTTCGCGGCCAAACAGCCGGAAGCCATCGGAAATCAGAATCACCATTTTGCGACCAGGCAATTCGCCCAATCCACGAATGACGAAATTCAGCGAACCCAGCGTGCCGACGGAAAACACTGTTTCGCGGAAATCTTCGGCGCGAGCTTCGGCGCGAGCGTCGGCGGCTTTGGCGTCTTCAGATCGAAAGTCGTTGGGGTCGTTGCCGGAAAAATTCGGCATCATGTTTCGGCTGAACGGATTCCAACTCAATCGGTCAACCGCCGTACCCAGAATGCGTTTGTCGTTGGTGAACTGCTGCAACATTCCCAAACCGCGCCCTGTGCGAATGATGCCGACCAAGTCGCCTTCTTCCATTTGTTCGCTGACGAATTTCTTGATGGCTTCGCGGGCGAAATACGTGCTTTCAAATGAAAGCCCCAGGTCGTCAACAACAAAGGCAATCGTCCGGCGAACGTCTTTCGGCGCGAGTTCCTTCGTCGGCATTCCAACCGGGGAGGCGGCTGCATTAGAGCCTTTCGGCGTTTCGGCTTCGGGCTTTTTCGCCGCCGCCAGCTTCATCATTTTGATGTAGCTGAGCGATTGCTTTTTGCCATCCACCAGCAATTCAAAATCGTCGCCGGTCAGGTCTTCGACGTGAACGCCTTTGTGGTCTGTGACAACAGCGTCAATCTGGACAAGTTGAGTGTTGATGCGAACGACGGAATCAGGGTCTTGCGGGCCGTCTTGTTGCTCGTCGGGTTTGGTCGGCGGACTTTGCGCCGGTTTCTGTTCCGGCGGTTTGGCTGGCGGATTTTGCGTTTGTGCAAACAAAATGTTTGCCAACAGTGAGAACATCAATAGCTGAGCAACGAACAAGCGAAAGTTGGTTGTTGAGAACATGGTTCTTTCTCCTTTTGGCTAATTTTTACTGGCTGAAAAAAAGGGGCACTTTCAGCGGGTGGCAGCGTAGTGAGTTGCCACCGAACAGATAAGCTCCAGTCAGCGCCAGTGTTTCAAAAACTCTATCAACCGATCCGGCCTGTTGGTGACGATGCCGTCCACCTGGCGTTCGATCATAGTGGCAAACTGGCGATCTTCGTCGGCAGTCCAGACATACAGCCGTTTGCCGCTGGCTTTGGTTCGCCGCGCCAGATACGCGAAACAAAGTTCGACTTGCATGCACAAGACTTGATAATTGACGCGACGCAACGCAATCCACGGAAAGGCTTCGCGCCAACGAACGACCGGGTTCAGCGTCTCGTTGCCCAAGATCACGCCGAGTTCGATGTCGCGAACTTCTTCGCCGAGCCGCCGCATCAATTCAATGTCGAATGAAGCCAGCATCACTTCATCCTGGCATCGCCGAGCGCGGACAATCCTCAAAGTTTCCGCTGCCGCTCGCGGGTCTTTGATTTCCAGATAAAGCCGCACTTTGCCCATCGTCAGGTCTAGCGTTTCGTCCAGCGTCGGCACACGCTCGCCTTTGCCAGCATCGGCTTGTTTGATTTCGGCCAGCGTCAATTGGTCAACGCGGCTTTTCATATTTGTGGTGTGATTCAGGGTTTCGTCGTGAATGACGACAACGTGATTGTCGCGCGAATGATGCAGGTCGAGTTCGATCATCTGCGCGCCCTGTTCGATGGCCAGCGCAAAGGCCGCCAGCGTGTTTTCCGGCTGATAAGCTGACGCTCCGCGATGTGCAATGACGAGTGGTGGCATTGAATCATCCCATTATGCAGATTGGCGTGGCTCTGTGATTTCCCTTAGCCCGTCAAGAATCTGCCGAATACGTTCGGCAGAAAGTGTTCCGATGTAATCACCCAAAAGGGACTTGTCTACCGTATAAAGCTGCGAGACAACGACCACACTTTGCTTGGGCAGATTTGCCTCCAATTCGCCGAGAAGCACATTGGCCGAAGTTTTTGCCCGCCTGAGATTTGATGACACCGCACAAACGAGAACGGTGTTTATGGCACTGTGATTGAGCAGATTGTTTTGGATAACAACATATGGTCGTTTGAATCCTGGCCCTGAACCAACTGGAGCACCTAGGTCTAACCAATAAACGTCGCCTTGATTGATCACCATTCATCGTCCTCCAATAGCTTAAGTTGAACACGCCGCATATACTCGGCCTGCAACTTCTCTTCCTCATCTGGCGCATCCAAGTAAGCCTCTCCGACATCGTCTGCCAACTGCCGTGCCTGCTGACGCTGAAGAAATTCTTCGATGGCCAAAGCGACCAGGCTGTTCTTCGTAATTTTCATTTCCGAAGCCGCCACGTTCAATCGCTCAAGCAACTGCGGATTGAGGACAATTTCCGATTTTGCAGGTTTTGTCTTTGCCATAAAAATCACCTTGCGCTCATTTTACCTGAAACTCCCGCGAACCAAGCGCCAGCGCCGCGACATTGCCGACGAGTTCGTTGACCCGGCGATCATCGGGCTTGCCTGAAGTCATTTTCGCGCGTTGGTCGTTCAAGACTTTCATCAGATTGTCGCGCGTTTCTTTGGAAACGTCGCTGTGAATGAATGCCGCCAGCAAGGCGTTGAGCAATCGTTTTTGATCCTTGACGGCATCGGCTGCAACGAAGCGACTGACCTCCACGCGCGTTCCGTTGATGCGATTGCCAATCAGCGCCACGGCGAAGTTCATGCGTTCCAGCAACGTGGCATTGCTCAACCATCGCGACGAATCTTCGGAATACCCTGTCGGCGGCTGGCATTGATACAGCGGTTCGCCCATTCGCGCGACGGTTTGAATCAACGGCGCTGCGCCGTCCGTCGCGGCTCCTGTTGAGCGAATCGCCGACGCGGCGAGTTCCAGCGGCGATTTGATTTTGTTGCGATAAAACTTCGGCGAATAAAATTCCGGCGAAGTCAGAATCGCGCGGACGACCTGACGAATGTCGCCATCGGTTTTGGTGAAAACTTCGGCGGCGCGATCCACCAGCGAAGCCGGCGGTTCGTCGGCGACAAATCGCTGCGCCAATTTGAACGAAATGAATTTTGCCGTCGAAGGATGTTTGACCAATAAATCCAGCACGCGCAATCCGTCTTCGATGCCTCCGCCCGGCGCAATACGTTTGCCGAGCACGATCTTTTCACCTTTGTCGTGGCTGCGCGGACGAAAGATAAACATCGGGTTTGGTTGCTGGCCGACCGTCCAGCCTGTAAAGCAACGCGCGACTTCGCGCACGTCGTTTTGCGTGTACCCGCCATCAACGCCCAGCGTGTGAAGCTCCATCAATTCGCGGGCGTAATTTTCGTTCAGTCCCGGTCGGCGCGGCGGCGGCAACAAATTGCCTTCGGCGTCGTATTTTGGCGGCGGCGCAGCCTGTTCGGCCTGACTCAGAAAGTTATCCAGATACACCATCATCGCCGGGCTTTGCGCGACGGCGGTCAACAATTCCTTGAATCGTCCCAGCACGTTCGGGCGAATCACGTCGCGTTCGTACACGGTCAGCATCAACCGCACGTTGTCTTTTCCGGCAAAGACATTGAAGTGATTGAACCAGAAATCCACCATCACTTCCTGCAACTGGCGTTCGCTGAACACCGCGCGCAGCAATTTGGCTTGCTGCAATTCACGAAGCGGACGTTGACCGTCAATGGGCTGTGGTGTCGGACGCGGCGGCGGAGATTGAGGGACGGAGGGACGAAGGGTCGGAGAGACCATCGCATCAGTCTTTTCCACATTGTCAGTTTTGGCCGCCTTATCACTCTGCCCCTCTTTCCCTCCTTCCCTCTGTCCCTCCATCTCTACATCTTTCTTAACGGCCAAAGGCGTGGGCGTCGGAGTCGGCACAGGACGCGGAGGCGGCGGCAAAAAATTCTGGAAAAGCTCCGGCAAGGTCGCTTGCAGCGTGTTCAGCGATTGCAACGGACGGGAGAGAAATTCGTCTTCGATGTCTTCAGGATGAAGTTGTTCTTCCAGGTATCGTTCGATTCCTTTTTGTTTGACGCGCTCGATGTCGCCCGGACGCGGACCAAATCCGGCGCGGTTCAGCAGATGCAGAATTTTCTGTTCTTCGGTCAGTGGCGAAATCGTGGTCTTGCGGCTGCGCGTCGCCTCATCGCCAAGATCGGGCAACGGAATCAATCGCTCATTCGCCGCCAAAGCGCCTGTGGGCAAATTCGGTCGGAGCGCCGCAATCGGCGAAGCGGTGCGCGGCGCAGGCACGCTCGGCGGTCCCATCAAAAAACGTAATCGAGCCTGCTGTTCCGGTAGAAGCGTCGGCAACAATTCTTCGAGCGCAGAACGGCGTTCGCGGTCAAGCTGGTCACGCACTTCCAGAAAGCGCGGACTGCCCGCTTGCAACTGGCTCATTTGCCGCGACAAGTCTTCAAACCGCGAACGGCGCTTCTTGAGCAATTCGGCCATCGTCGTGGCCTGCTCCGGCGTCAGCTTCAATTCGGCTGTCAGATCGGCGACAAAACGCGATTCGTTAAACTGAGCCTGTTGCGCCGCAAATGGCCACGCCACCAACGTCGCCACAATCAACCCCACGGCAATCAACGCCAGCAATCGAACACGAATCCCCGTTCTTCTGGTCATAACATTTCCTCTCAACAAATTGAGTCGGTGTTGAAGGCGGGCAAATCTTACTCCAAGTCGAAAGGCTCAACACAGAGCTTTTTTCATTGGCGGGCGGAGTTCGATCCTGGCGGTATGGAATAGGTCACCGTTGCCTGAGCGACTGGCGCTGCCTCGGATTCGGAAAACATGGTCACGTCGCCGACGGCCAGACGCGAACCGAGTTTCAGCAAACGGCATTCGGCAAGGACGTCCTGCGGAGCAGGTTTGCGCAGGAAGTTGATGTTCAAACTGGTCGTCACGGCCATTGCCACAGGGCCGATCATCGCCAGCAAAGCCAGATACATTGCCGTGTCAGCCAAGGTCATCAGCGCCGGTCCCGAAACCGTTCCGCCCGGACGCAAATGCCGCGGATGATAAACCAATCGAACGCGAACAAAGTTTTCTTCCACGTGTTCGACGCGAAAACCGAAATCATGCTCTTCGGGCATTTCGGGAAAATGGGATTGCAGAAAGGATTCCAATTCAGCAGCAGTCATCACGGGCATCGTTTCACCTCCGGTTTTGAGTGCGCGAAAAATACAACAAGCCGCAAAACGAAGCGAATGAGCTTTTTGGACTGGCGCTCTGTTGCTGTTCCGCCTTTCAGTTCATTGCGCAGTCGGTTCGCAACGGGAAAAGGAATGCTGCGGCAATGCAGGCGCGTCCATTCTGGCAATCGTCTGCCGCGCGTAGCGATAACCTGAGTCAACGATTCGATCAAAAGATTTGAAGTCCAGCAATTTGAATTCTTCCACAGGAGGTTGCAGACAAACATCAGCCAGTCGTCGGTTGAGTTCCGATTGCCGCTGCGAAGCGAGCATCGCCGTGCTCATCAAAATGTCCACGACCGTGGGAACCTGAATCGCTTCGGCAAAAGGATTGATTCGACTCCACCAGATTTTCCACGAAGGCAGACTGCCGGAATAACGCTGGCATACCTTCACTTCTGGTTTGATGGATACGTCCACCGCCCAGATTTCACCGGTGGAAAATTTCTTCATGACATCAATCGGCAGATTGTTCAGCGCTCCGCCATCAATCAACAATTCGCCATCCAATGCCACTGGCGGCATCATCCCCGGTATGGCAATGCTGGAAGCGAGGGCTTTTCGCAGCAATCCGGTTTTGTGAATCACCACTTCCGCCCGATTCAAATTGCAGGACACGCAAAAAAACGGCCGCGGCAATTCTTCGATCAACGTTTCGCCAAAAACATCGGCCAACATTCCGCTGATGATTTTTCCGCCGGTCAACGAATGAACCGGCAAGACGTAATCGAGCAGCGAACCGCTTTCTTTCATATACCGGCGAAGCGTTTTGCGAATCTTTTCCGAATCCCAACCCAAAGCAACCATCGCAGCGATGATTGCTCCGCCGCTGGTTCCGCCCGCCATTTCAATTTCGATTCCGGCTTCTTCCATCGCGCGAATCACGCCGACTTGCGCAATCGTGCGAGCGCCTCCGCCGCTGAGCGTCAATGATACCTTGCGCAACGGTCGAGCGTTTGCAGTCAATTTGCCGGTCAGCGGTTTGAACAAACGCCCGGTGAATTTCCTTATGACTTCGACAGTTTGAGCGGCTTGCATGATTTCTCCTTCATTGCGCCAAAAAGCGCACGGTGGTTCGCAATCCAATGACCAGACGTTCATCGTTGTCGTCAAGATCAACCAGCACTTCCAGCACATCGCGGTCGCTTTTTTCCGCAGGGTCTCCGGTGCGAACGTGTTTGCGTCCCATCAACGAACAGAACGAGGTCACTCGCCCATTGAACTCTTTGTCCGGGAAAGCGTCGGCAGAAACCGTCACTGCCTGCCCCAAACGCAATCGGCCAAGATCGCGCTCATCCACTTCGGCGCGCACGCGCAATACGGAAAGATCGGCCAAACTGATGACCGGACGCGGCGTGACCGTGCTGACGGTTTCGCCGGGCAACAAATGAATTCGCAACACCCGACCGGCTTGCGGAGCGCGCACGACGCATTTACTCGCGCGAGCCGCCATCGCCTGCGCGCGACTGTCTGCCGCTCGAATGTCGGCTTCGGCGCGCGCCAGTTCTTCCGGCAAAGCCTGCGCATTCGCCAACGCCACGCGGTCATTGGCGGCGCGCACGGTCGCTTCGGCGACTTCCATATCGCGCCGAGCCTGTTCCCACAGCGCGCGCGAAATGTCGCCGGTTTCGTACAAACTGCTCTGGCGCTGGTAATGCGTTTGCGCTTGTTTCAACACTGCTTCGGCAGAAACGACTTCGTTGGCGGCGATGCGACGTTCTTCGTCGCGGCTGCCACGCAACAATCGCTGGCGAATTTGCCGCGCGCTTTCGGTCGCCGCCAACGCAGCTTGCCTTTCGGCTTCGACATCGCCGCAAGCGATGACCGCCAGGACTTCGCCCGCCGCAACTTGCTGACCTTCGCGCACGCGAACGCTTTCCAACACACCGTCCGCGCCAGCGCCGACTTCGACGACTTCGGACAAACCTTCGACGCGACCTGGAGCAGCCAACATCACCGCAACCATTGGCGTTGGCGATGGCGACGCCTTGGCCGAAGCTTCGACTGTCGCCGGTTGATTGGCGAACCAACCGCTTTGCGTCATCAACGCGGCAACGGCAACCAACGCCACCGCCCATCCAGCCATTGCCGAACGGCTGATTTTCTTTTGCGTTTTTTGTTCTTCGTTCGTTTGCATTGATCCTCCTGAATTTCGATTAAGCAGCCAAAGCGCCGCTCGGCCTGACCAATCGCCCGGTTCCCAGTTTGCCTGTGGTGTGGCGCGTCACGTCGTCGCCAATCAAACATCCGTTCTGCAAAACCACTTTGCGATGACACAGCGGCAACCAGCGATTGTCGTGGCTGACCACCACCACCAATCGGTTTTGTTTTTCCGCCAGCCCCAGCAACAGTTCAGCGACCTGATTGCCCGATTTGCTGTCCAGCGACGCCGTAGGCTCGTCGGCCAGAATGATCGGCGGATCGTTGATCAACGCGCGAGCAATGGCTACGCGCTGTTTCTCGCCGCCGCTCATTTCTTTCGGCAGCAGATGTCCTTTGCTTTCCAAACCGACGGCCAGCAATGCGGCTTCGGCTGCTTCGCGCGCCTGACGGCCAGTGCGCCCGGACAGTTCCATCGCCAGCAGGATGTTTTCCAACGCCGTCAATGCGCGAAACAATCGAAAGGCTTGAAAGACGTAGCCGATTTTTTCTCGCCGCAAATCGGTTTTGGCGCTTTCAGACCATCCCGTGATGTCGTTGCCGAGCACTCGCACGCTGCCGCGATTCGGCGTCACCAGACAACCGAGCACCGACAACAAAGTCGTTTTGCCGCTGCCCGAAGGCCCCATCAACAACGTCAGCTTGCCGGGACGAAACGCGACTGAAACATCTTCCAGCGCATACGCCATCGCGCGTCCCGTGCCGTATTCGACGCTGACGTTTTCGGCAACCAGCGTTTCGGGCAACATCTCCGGTTGCGCGATGGGCGATTGCAATCGTCCGGTAAAGGATTTTTTCGCCAGTTCGATCAACGGCCCGGTATTTCTTGTTTGAGTTTCAAGCACGGAAAACCCTCCCCGGTTCAATGGCGATGACTTTGCGAATGGAAACCACCGAAGCCAGCGCGCACATCAACAAACTGACGACGATCATTCCCACAGGCAACCACCACGGCGTGTAAATCCACGAGATGAATCGCTGCGTCAGATGCGTCAGCGGAAACGTCGCCAGCAATCCAAGCGCAGCGCCAGCCGCTCCGCTGAGCAACGCCTGTTGCAACACCACGCCGCGCACGAAATTGGCGGGCGCGCCGATGGCTTTCAGCGTGGCGAATTCTTCCAGGTTTTCCATCGTCGTCGCGTAAATGTTCTGCGAAACAATCACCAGTCCGACCACAAAGCCCAGCAAACCCGCCGTCAACAACGCTCCACCTGCTCCGGTTTTGACCACCCAGAAAAACTGCGAGCGAAAGGCGAATTCGGATCGCGTCAGCACGTCGGCTTGCGGCAAACGGTCGCTCAAGGCCCGCCGAACCGTTTCAACATCGCTGCCTGGCGCGACCTGAACCATCAGAAACATGGTTTCTTCCGATCCCAAACCAACGTATCGAACTGCGTCGCGGTAGCTGGTGAACACGTATGGCGCTCCGAGAAACGAACCGAAGCCGTTGATGATGCCGCCGACGTTGGCGCGTTGCCGATTGAGTTCCACTGCGACCGGCAACGCAGCGACTTCCAATTTGTCGGCGTTGCTTTCATCCACCAACAAGGTTTCGGTCAGCACGGCTCCTGATTCGTTGCTTAGCAACGGAACCGGCAAGCTGCCATTGCCGGGATCGGCGCCTAGCAAAAAGACCGATTCGCGTTGTCCCGAAGGTTTTTGATAAGAGACATAACCGGCAGCCAATCGTCTGACCGAAACGACGCCCGGCACGCCCAACGCCAGTTCGCGGAATCGTTGCGGCAACGGCGAACCGAATTCCACGCAGGAAATGCCGCGCGGAACCACCCACAATTCCGCGCCTGCCGCATCAATGACCTTCGACGACGCGCGCACGAAGCCTGTGAACAAACTGCCCTGAAAAATCATCAAGAACGTGGCGAAGGCTATGCCTATGACCGTCACCACAAATCGCATGCGGTCGTTGCTCAAATTGCGCCAGGCGAGTTTCATCCGTTCCTCCAAATCAAAAGGCAAAAGTCAAAAATCAAATGTCAAAAGGTCGGAGCTTTAATTTTGATTTTTGATATTTGCCTTTTGCCTTTTGATTTTAGTTACCCCTTCGTCACTTCCAGAAACACCACATGCTCATGCGCGTCGTGGTAAACCTGTTTGGCGGCAACCTGGCCAGCGGGAAGGTTCGCGGCGATGTCGGCCATTTCTTCGTCGTTGCGATAAATCAGCGGCCAGCCCATAAACGTTTCCATATAACCCAGCGAAATCACGTCCGGCAGAAAATTCGCCACGATCAACCGTCCGCCCGGACGCAGCATGTCGAACAGTTTGTTGGTCAGTGAAATCGCCACCGGTTGCGGCAGGTAATCGTACAGACCGGTCGAGTAAACGAAATCCAAGTCGCTGAACGTCGTTTCGCCTTTCAAAATGGTTTTGACCGAACCGTGAACCGGCGTGATGCCGTTGGCCGATTGTTCGCGCGCCAGCAATTCCAGACTCACCTTGTCCTGATCCAGCGCGTAAAAATCGCCGATGCGACCTGCGGCTACGGCTTTGGATTTCTGGGCTTCGCGCAAATGGCCGCAAGCCACTGCCAGCACGCGCGGCTGTTCGATTTCGGCGGCGACTTCATCGAGTTTCGCGGCCAACATATCGCGGCGAACGCGCACGGCGCTGGTTCCAGCAGCCTGAATGTTGATTCCATAAATCGCGGCTCCGATGCTGGTCGTATCCGCCGGAACCGGGCGCAAGCCGTAAATCAAATCCAGCAATTCGGCGTCGCCCGCATAACCGCGCGGTTTTTCAAAAGCGCGTCGAGTCATGGGGTCTTGATGCAACAGCGATTTGATCGGATGCGCCAGACATTCCTGTTTGGCAAATTCGCTCCATTCGTCCGCGGAAGTGCGGCGACGAATGCCGTGCAATCCTGTGATGAGTTCGCTCATGCCCTGAATGATCTGAAAGTCGTTGATCTGGGAATAAGCCTTGTCGAATAACGCTCTGCTTTCGGTCGCTAAACTGTTCATTGGTATTTCCCCCTTTGAAAATGTCCGACAAGCTGCCAGCTTGTCGCGGTTTTGATTGCCCGCTTCCCGTAGTCCACGACAAGCTGGCAGCTTGTCGGACGAAACAATTCCAATCGTTTCGTGGTTCGTTTTCGTGGCGCGTCTGTTTGCTTTTTCTTCGCGCTCGACTGCTAAGGCGCAAGGCGGGCGCGAAAACTATCATCACGGCAAAAAAATTCTGGCGATGAAAAAAAAACGCCGCAAACAAAACTCGAAAGCGTTTTGTTTGCGGCGTTGGTGTCAGCCCATAAAGCGTGATCGGTTGAAAATCAGCAAGGACCGTAACTGACAGTGACTATGCGCATCACCTGTCCTTTCTCTCCATCAGCATCCGTAACAATCAGCCAGATTTTCACAGCGTAAGTCTTGCAACTGTGCGGATGCGTTTGATCCGGTTGCCAGGAAAAGCTGATCAATTGCCCATTGTTGACCGTGCCGGTTTTGACGACTTTGTAATTGTATCCATCGTCAATCGCCCATTGGTAAGTCAACGGATTTTTGCCGTCAGGGTCTGTGGCATAACCTTTCAACGTCACCGGCTGATCCGAATAGAGCAGTTCGTTGCCCACCGGGAACAGCATAGTCACCACAGGCGGCCCGCTGGCGGGAGCTTCGACGACTTTGATCGTGATAGAAGTCGTGCCGACTCCGCCGTGCGAATCCGTACCAGTCAACTTGATGGTGTAATCGCCGGTGCTCACGAATTTCGCCGGTATGCCGCATCCATTTCCCATCGGCGTAACAATCGCCGTGCCTATTTTTTGCGAAGTCCAGGCCAGACTGCTGCACGGCAAAACGCCGCCGGGTTCTTCCTGATCGGTTGCCGTTCCGGTGAAGTTGTACGTCACGCCCGCTGAAATCTGTTGATTGTGTGTGGGGTAGGTGATCTTCACAGACGGCGCCGTATTCGCAGCGACCTTGACCGTGATCGAATCTTTACGGGTCAGGCCTTCGCTGTCCGTAACCGTTACGGTAATCGTGCGCTGGCCTGAACTGTTGAAGGTGAACTGAACGTTCTGGCCGAACCCAATCAGGCCGTCCACACTGGAAGTCCAGGTGAATTGCAGATTGTCGTCTTCGTAATCCACCGCTTCGGCTTCGAAGTTGACCATGTTGAGTCCGCCAAGCCCGACCGTGGCGTTGTTGGCCGGTTTGCGAATTTTGACCATCGGCGTGCTGGTCGGATTGTCGCCAGCATAGACGCTCATTATGCCGCCGCCGCTGAACAGCATCTCGCTGGCCACCTGAGACAGCGGTGAATAGACGATCTGTTGTCCGTCGCCTCCCCAGTGAATCCCGTGCAAGCGAACTCCGGTCGAGCCTCCCGGAAAAGTTTCCAACGTAAAGACCGGCGAACCGCTGTCTCCGGGCGCTGAATTTGCCTGAGCGACATTCTGGCAAAGCATGGTTCGACCAGTGTCATTTCCATTGCCATCCAACTGGTTCATGTTCGTGCAGGTGGCAGTGACTTTGCCTTTGGTGCGTCCTGTAGACCGTCCGACTTTTTCCACCATGGTTCCGGCTGCGGTGAATTTCGCGCGACTGCTGATTCGATACTTGACTGGCAAATCCGCCATTGGGTCTTTCGCCAACAACAGGTAGCCAAAATCTCCGCCAATCAGCGGATTGGGCTGTGTCGCTCCGGCGTCGCGCGCAATGAATACGGCATCGCTGTATCGGCACAATCTGCCCGAAGGACAAGCGCCGTTGGAAAACAGCGGCGGATCGAACAGTTCCACGCCGATGGTGTTGGCGACGTTGTTGTTCGGCTGTTTGATCGCATCGGAATTGTTGACTCCGAAATTGCTGGTGCAATGCGAATTGGTGACAAACCCGGCTTCCTTGTTGACAGTGGCCAGAAAGCCCAGCGTGCAATTGCCGCCCAGATTGCCGATTTGAATGCCACCCGCGATGGGACGCCATTTGCTCTGAAGCGACTGGTGCATTTTGAAACCTTCGACTTCTGAAATGTGAGCGGCTTCTTCCGAAATGCCCAACCTGTTCAACGACGCGCGCACTTCCATCGCGGCGTTGAAATTGATGACGCCGATTTCCAGCCGATTGTTCATCTCGTCAATATCAACGAACGAAACGCCGGGCGTATTGAGCGTGTTGCGCTGGTGCGCGTCATGCCAGAGTTTGAGTTGCATGAAACTGTAACGCGCCTGCAAGGCAATCGGGCTTTCCAACGGGAACTCATCGCGCCCGAATACAGCCGTGATGGCCTGCATCGCTTCGGGCAGATGCGCCCGGTTGAGCAGATACACATTCAATCTGCCGTTGTCGTCAACGAAACATCCGCCAAAAGACGGAACCAGCCGCGAGACATCGGCGAACATATCGTCCAGAGTCCTGACGGGCGCAGCCGTCGCGGCAGGCGTTCGCGCCGCCTTATGATTGGCGTCTTCCTGTTGCGCGGCAACCGGTGAATTCGACGCAAAACGCAGCCCAACCAGAAGCGCGGAAAGTAGCGCCAAAGATAAAACCAGACGTAATCTGGGTATGATTCCTGTAAACATTAGTGCTTCTCCTTTTTCATCCCGAACGCCCTGTCTGTGACAAAGCGCCCGTTTTTGTCTATCAGGCGGCTGAATCAACACCATTTCCCCGGCATCGAGGTTGGCGTTGATGGCCGCTCATCAAGGCAGGCGAAAAAAATCAGCAATCTTCGTCACGAGGCTGAAAAAAAATTTGGCCTGTCGGACGCAAAAAACCGCGAGCGAGATCAAAGCTGAGAGCCTTGATCTCGCTCGCGGTTGGTTGAGATGGAGAAGTTCGGGTTACGGCGCGAAGTAACCGGAAAGGTCTATCACCAGATGCGTTGTGCCAGACGAATACAACTTAAAGGCTCCGTCCGGTCCAAGACCCGCCATGAAATGACGGTTGGCGATTTGCCCCGTGACGAAATTCAAGGTTGCCACCAACGGACGAGAAACGTTGCTCGGCCACAAGGTCAAAAACCCTCCAACCGGATTCACCGTCGTCACATTGCCCAACACCGCCTGCGCGGTGGTTGCAATGGTCTGGCCGCTGCAACCGCCGCGCGCTTGCTGGACGTATTCGACGCCGCCGTTGAATGTCGCAGCGGGCATAAAGCAGGCAGGTTCCCCCGGACGAGAATCCAGCAGCCGAACCGGATTTCCCAGCGAATAAAACAGCAATCCCTGTCCGTTGACATCGTTGGCTTCGGGGCTGAAATACCCCAGCACATCCACCACGATGTGCGTTGTCGCCAGCGTGAAGATTTTGAAAGCGCCATCCGTGCCCAATCCCACGGTGAAAGGCGTGTTGACGATGTCGCCGCCCACATAATTTCCGTTCGACACCAAAGGCTGAGCGGCGCTGCTCGGATACAGCGTGATGAATCCCGCAGCCGATGGCGCAATCACTGTGGCATTGCCCACCAGCGCCTGAGCCGCCGTTGGAATCGTCACTCCGTTACAGGTCACTCGCCCCGGTTGCGTGCGGCTGGTTCCGCCTGCGATTGGCGCTCCCGGAGTGTCGCAGCCCGATTGCCCTGCGCGAGTTTCCAGCAATCGAATCGGTTGCGGCAATGCATGAAAATACAACCCGCCCGACGCTGGCGGAGCGTAATAACCTGACACGTCAACAATGACTTCGGTCGTCGCAGAGGCGAAAATCTTGAACGCGCCGTCCGATCCAAGCCCAACAGTAAACACATTATTGACCACTTCACCGGCGGCGAAATTGGAACTGGCCACCAACGGTCTGGCCGCGTTGCTGGGAAACAAGGTCAGATACCCGGCATTGGATGGAACTGGCGTGATGTTTCCGGTAACAGCGACGGCATTGGATGGAATCGTCACGCCATCGCAAGTTCTTCGCGCCAATTGGGTGCGTTCGGTTCCGGCAAAAATTGGTTGGCCCGGCATGTCGCATCCCGGCTGACCAGCGCGTGTATCGAGCAATCGAACCGGTTTTGGCAATGGAAAAAACATCAGTCCCACCGGGTTGATCGTCACCGAATACGCGCGCGCACCGGTGCAACCGTTCTGATCGGCGGCCTGAACCGTGAAGTTGTACGTTCCCCCAGCCGACAAAGTGCCGGTCAACGAACCGCCGGAAGACAGATTCAATCCCGGCGGCAACGTTCCCGCTGAAACGGTGAATGTATAAGGCGCAGCTCCTCCGCTGGCCGTAATCGTTTGACTGTAACCATTGCCGACCGTTCCGCCCGGCAACGACGAAGGATTCACAGTAATCGCCGAACAATTGCTGGCTTGCATGACCGTGAAGGTTTGTCCGGCAATGGTCAGCGTTCCGTTTCGCGCAAGTCCTGTGTTGGCGGCCACCGTGAATTGAACGGTGCCGTTGCCGTTGCCCGGAGTTCCGCCTGTGATAGCGATCCAGCCGACGTTGCTGGTCGCCACCCAAGCGCAGCCGTTCGGGGCAATCACGTTGACGGAACCATTGCCGCCCGTCGCCGGAACATTTTGCGAAGTCGAACCGAGTGAATACGTGCAACTGCCGCCTTGCACCGAAAAGTTGACGCCGGAAATGTCAAAGAAAACATTGCCGACTGCTTCGACTCTGATGCGCGCAGTCGAAGTGTTCAATCCAACCGGAACCATGATCGTTTCGCTGCCATCGTTCGGCGTGCTGGCCGCCAATACATGCGAAAAGGTATTGCCGCCATCGGTCGAGAGCGAAATTTTCACGTTGGCGCAACTGACCGGCGCAACGTTCGTGTTCGCCACCGACCAACTGACGGTTTGATTCGTGCCGCCAGACCAGTTCACAGCCGATTCCGGCGCAGTCACGACAAACGGCCCGGCATTCGACGCCACTTGCAATTGCACGTCGTCTGCGTTGACGCCTCCGCGCTGATCACGAATCGTGACACGGAAATTCAGCGTACGCCCTATGCGCGGCAACTCTTCCGCTGTGCGGAAGCCTCCGACAAAATCCGGCGGATTGTTGGCGTTGTTCAAAATATAAGTCAGGCTGGGAAACGTCCGCGAAGGCGAAACCACAGGCGAAAACGGGCGAAAAATCGGTCGCGTCGAAGCCGACGAATCTCCGCTGTCGTCATAAGGCGGATTGGCATAAGCGCTGCCGCCTGCGTCGTATTGTTCCCACACGTAACGCAGGTTCGGAATGTCTGTCGCGTCGGAGTCATTGCCCGTCGCGGTCAATGTAAAAGGCGTGTTTTTGGGAATCGTGAAATCCGCGCCGCCGTTGACTGTCGGAATGTTGTTTCCGGTCGCGGAAGTTTGCGCGCACAATCCCGCGCTCAGATAAGCGGTGATCGAATCAATGCTTTTAGAGTGAAAGCGCAATTCGCGGTCTATGCTGAGGTTGTCGGTGTTGCAGACGCCCGCGTAAGACATGATCGTGATGCCGGCGCCGGATTCATAAGCCGAACTCGGAGACCGTCCTCCGACTGCGCCGCAAAAATCGGTTATGCCGTTGAAACTGTGATTGGCTCCGAACTGATGGCCGAGTTCGTGAGTCCACAATCCTACATAAGTCGCATTGCCAGCCGCGCCGCCCATCAAACTGACGCCACCACCTTTGAACGGCCCGTTGCCGTCGGCGCCTGCGGAACAGGCCACGCCGATATAAGCCAGCCCTGATCCGCCGGTTCCAAAGACATGTCCCACGTCGTAATTCGCCGCTCCGATCTGGTCGCGTAACGTGGTTCTGACCTGCGCCAACATCGCAGTTGGATCGCCATTGCTGAATGGATCGGGTTCGGCGGTGTAAACCACCTGATTGTTGTTGCCGATCAAAACCATTCGCACTGACAGGTCGCGTTCATAAATCGCATTGGCTGCATTCAACCAGACGTTGATCGAAGCAATGGTTTGCGCCACGTTGCCGCCGCCGTATTGCGCGCTGTATTCCGAAGTCGTGGCAATGGCGATGCGATAAGTGCGCAAGGTATCGCCAACTGGAGCGGCTGGCGCTTGGGGCGCGTTGGGTTCGCGGTGAATGATTTTGCTGTCGTCCACTTCGCAGCGCAGCTTGTCGGTCTGCGCGTTCGCCTTGGCGCTGACGTAAATCGTGTTGTCGTTTGCCGTTGGCAACACCGTGAACGATTCTTCGCCATCCAACACCAGCGCGTGCAATCCCAGCGGCGAAAAAGCCACACGCATCGTCGCTGACGGAGTTTCAATTCCCTGCCCGCGATAACTTTTGATTTGCGGATACTGCCGGGCCAGCGGCGATTCCAAAATCGGCGATTCCTGAATCCGAAACCGTTCCAGCCTTCCATTAGGCATCGGCAAACTCAACACCGCCGGGCTGTCTGCCAGTTGACTGCTGAATTCCATTGGCGCGCGGTTCAACACGTTTCTCAATGCGCCGGCATTCAACCTGTACAACCTTTCTTCCCCGCTGTTTTTGTCGGCCAGCAATCTTTCAGCGGCAAGCTCCTGCCAAAGTTCATCCTGGGCGGATGCTCCAACTCCACGAAGATATGTTCCCCAAATAAAAAGCGACAAGCCTGCCAACAATCCAAAGCATGCAATAGATTTTCGAAGATGTTTTTTCATAACCCACGTTCTCCAAGACAAACAGACAAATTTCATAACTGGCAATCGGACAAACCGCTGCCAGGATTGAAACCCTATGTTGAGGGAATGGATTTTTGCGTTAGCGATTTGGCGTACGCGCTATCGCAACTTTATTGACAGGGGAAAGAAAAGGCGTAGGTGTGGGACAACCAGCCAGATGATATTGGAAGAATTTGGGGATGGGCGTTCCGTTTCCTTGACGGACTCTGTGATCTAAGAGCGAGACCGAGTCTATAGCTCGACACAATGACCGTCAATACAGTTATCTTGTTTATTTTCAGAAAGTAACACGAAACTGCAACTTTTCGTTTGCGCTGACAGAGCCTAACTACAAGGGCAGTTTCAGAGATCAGAAACCCGTCAGAAGCATCGTAAGCAAAACAGGAATCTTTGAGACAGAATTGACAGGATTATTTTTTCAACAGGATTAAAATTCAGTCCAGACGCTTCAACGTTGAACTGCCGAAGCGCGGACTTGTAGTCAGCGCTTCGGCAAAAGTCGCGCTCCGGCTCAAGGTGCGAAGTAGCCTGACAAATCAATCACCAGATGCGTCGTGCCCAGCG
>CAYYDG010000021.1:0-117206 GCA_964470555.1 uncultured Heliomicrobium sp. | reverse complement strand
ACTGCGTCGTAGGATACGGCGTTCCAGCGGTTCCCGGCGTCAACGTGTTCGGCGATATAGTGATTCCGCAACCAAGTTGTATTTCCCACAATCCACGACCGTGCGTGGCAATGCGCAAGATGCGATTGGCTTGCTGAATCTTCATGTCGAAGACGGCCACACGAGGCAAGCCCAATCCGAACGGCAACCAGTTTGCGCCGCCATCGGTCGAGCGGTACACGGCAATGTCAGTTCCAGCATAAATGTGCATCGGATTGGCTGGATCAATCGCCATGGCATTGACCGGCACATCAGGAATTCCATTGCCAGCCGGGACCCAGGTCGGAGTCGCGGCGCTCAGATTCGTCGTTTTCCAAACGTGCGCTCCGTCGGCCACGCCGAACCCTGTGTATCCGACATAAGCAATGTCAGCATTCGTCGGATCAATCACGATGCGACCGACAAACCGCGCAGGCATTCCCGCGCCAGTGACATTGGTCAGAGTCGTCGCGCCAGTAGTCGTTCGCCAGATCGTTCCGTTTCGCAATCCGACAATACGAACGTTGTCATTGAATGGAGCGATTCCGATGGCCGTAATCGGTTGACCGGAAACAATCGGCTCCTGACTGACTTTGGTCATGTTGGTGCCGCTGTTCGCCGAGCGATACAACACGTCGGAACCGAAATAAACCGTGTTCGGATTGCCCGGCCCCAAAGCCATAGGCGCGTAAAACAAAATAGCCGATGCCGAACAGGTCATGCCGTTCGGCGTCGAACCAGAGAATCCACAACCGAAAAACGACCAATTGCCATCGGTGGCATTCGCCACGTTCGTCACACGGGCGTAACCCATGGCGTTCGTCTGGTTGAAATACGTGTGGTACATCGTCACGTTGGTCGTGTTGGTCGCGTTTTTGTCAATCAGAGCAAATCCGCCGTCGCCGAAATCAGCGCGAAACCAGGTGTCATCTGGGCGCAGAAAATTTGTGCCGTTATCCTGAGTTCCGCCGATGGTAAAACGCGGATCGGTCGGGTGCATATCCAGGCTTTGGAACTGCGTGGCCATAAAGCCTGCGATGTTCATGCTCGTCCACGAAGCTCCGTTGTTGGTGGATTTGTAAATGCCTCCATCGGTTCCGATCCAGGCCTGAGTCGGGTCGGAGGGAGCAAAGGTCGCGGCGTGATTGTCAGCGTGAACACCGCTGTTGACGTTGGTGAAATTGGTGCCACCGTTTGTAGAACGCGCAATCAACCGCGAACTGGTTCCAGTGACGTTTCCGCCGATCAGAACGACGTTGGCGTTGCTGGGGTCAACCGCCAGAGAAATGTTGTAAAAACACTGGCCGCCACAAAACCCTGTCGCTGAGGCCAATGCTGTTGACCAAGTCGCGCCGCCGTCTGTGGATTTCCGTAAATTACCGTTGGAGGTTCCATCGGCTTCATACACGGTCACGGTTCCGCCAGACGAATGCAGCGCCAGTTCGGAACGAACGTTGTTGAGCGTCAATGTGCGGGTAAAGGTAGGGGTCGCCGCCAGCGCGTCAGTCGAAAGATAAATTCCGCCGCCGTTGCCCGAAGTCGCAGTGACAGTGACCAACACCCGATTCGGATTGTTCGGATCCATGGCCACATCCACGTGGTTGAAGTTGCCGGTTGTGGTGAGTTTGGTGAATGTGCAGGCAGCGGTCGCGTTGGTCGAACGGAACAATCCGCGAGTGGGCGGAGTTGCCGGTCCTTCGCATCCCAATCCACCAATGCCCGAAGTCGTGCTGACGAAAATCGTGTCGGCATCGGTCGGATGCACGACGATTCTGCCCACCGAACGCCCTGTAAACACGTCATTCGCGCCATCGGAATTAAACGGCCCGTTCAGCACAGGAACAGTGTCGGCGTCGTTGATGCGATACAAACCAACTCCAAAAAAACTGTCGCAGGAGGCATTCGGTTCGCCAGTGCCGACGTAAACAATCGTCGGATCGGAAGGCGCGATGGCAATCGAACCAATCGCCAGCGACAAGGCCGAATCGAAAATTGCCGTCCAGCTCGCTCCGCCGTTCAGTGTCCGATAGACGCCACCCTGAGCCGTGCCGACATACACAATGTTCGGGTTCGTCGGATGAACCGCAATGGCTGTGGTGCGTCCGCTGACCGCCGTCGTCACTCCTTCGGTTTGTCCATTGGGAATTGGCGATGGACCGATTTCCGTCCAGGTGGTCTGGTTGAGCAACGGCAGATTCTGTGACTGCGATTCCAGTTGACGAATGGCCACAATTCGCCGATCAAACTTGTCATAAGGCAACCCGCGCAGCAAATTGATGTTTCCCTGCCGCTTTTCCAGATATTCGGCTTTTTCGATCAAACCACGCGCAAAAGGCGGCATATCAGGGTCTTCTTCTTCCTGATCGGCCTGGTTTCCAGCCTGAGCCTGTGAGCGGTTGGCCGTGTTGCCAGATTGTTGACCTGGTTGTCGGCCTGGTTGTTGGCCTGATTGTTGAAAAGCGCCGGCTTGTTTTGACAGCATCAATCCGACTGAGACAATCGCCAACAAACAAACAGCGGCAAACGTCAGCCGCCGAATTTGAGATTTGAAAAATGCGCTCAACATCGTTCGCGGGTTCATATACGGGACTCCTTAAATTTTCGAGAGAGAAAATTGATTCAATGGCAAAGGAAAGAGAGGTTTGTCTGCAGACTAAATCTGGCCAATTCCTTTACACCACATCCGGAAACACAAATTTATGGGTATCGTTCTGGGGAGAGTAATCTTTCATCAGATTCAGTGTGAAAGGTCACTCTTTAGTTTGACGGTGCGGAATGTACGTGAGCAGTTGAGGACTGTCAACTATTGGGGATCGTAGAATCTTCACCTTGACGGAACGCCCGGACTGCCGCGATATTGGCGCTTTGCAACCATCTTTTTTCCTGAACAATCACGGAGACAAACAGAAATGAAAGCTGCTGTATTGCACGCACTGGCCGAACCATTAGTGGTCGAAGAATTGGCAACGCCGGAACCCGGCGCAGGCGAAGTCCTGATCAAAGTTGCGGCCTGTGGCGTTTGCCATTCCGATTTGCATCTGGTGCGCGGCGAATGGGATTTGTTGAAACCGATCACGAAGTTGCCGCTCATTCCCGGCCACGAAGTCACCGGAACCATTGCCGCGCTCGGCGAAGGCGTCGAAGACCTGGCCGCCGGCGACCGCGTAGGCGTTCCCTGGCTGCATTTCACCTGCGGGCAATGTGAATTCTGCCTGGCCGGACGTGAAACGCTCTGCGGCAAACAACAAGTCACAGGCTGTACAGTGGATGGCGGCTTTGCCGAATTCATCAAAGCAAAGGCGAGCCACACTGCCAAACTTCCCGACAATCTGAGCTTTACGGAAGCGGCTCCCCTGTTGTGTGCTGGGCTGACGGTGCATCGCGCGCTGAACGATTCCGCCGTCGTTGCCGGTCAGCGCATCGCAATCTTTGGCATTGGCGGATTGGGCCATCTGGCGGTGCAACTGGCCAAAGCGCGCGGCGCGGAAATCGTCGCAGTGGATGTCAGCGACGACAAGCTGGCGTTGGCGCGTGAATGCGGAGCCGATCACACCGTCAACGCCGCAACTTCGCAGGCACACAAGGAAATCAAAAAACTGGGCGGCGCACACGTCGCGATGGTCACGTCGGGATCGAAAGCCGCGTATGAAACGGCGCTGCGGAGTTTGCGAAAAGGCGGGACACTGTCTGTCGTAGGCATGTCGCCCGAACCGATCAGCCTTTCCACAGTGGCCATGGTTTCCGGCGAATATCGAATCGTGGCTTCGGCGGTCGGCACTCGAACGGATTTGCGCGAAGTCCTGCAACTGGCCGCCGAAGGGAAAGTTCGTTGCCGGATTGAAACCCGCCCGTTTGAACAAGCCGATGCAGTGCTGAATGAAATGCAAAGCGGCAGTTTGCTTGGGCGCGTTGTCTTGACGTTTTGAAATCCGGGCGGTCATCGCTTCCAGCGTGCGCGATGGGCGCCCGGCTCTTGTCCCAAATGCCGCCAATTCATACAATGCCCCGCGTTCAGGCAACACATTCGGTCGCCTCGCCATCTTGTGATCTGCATGAAGTAATCGAACAATTTCCCAATCACTCACAAGCGCCCAATTGTTCTATCCCAATCAACCGTATTGTCATTTTTTACCGGAGGATTCGCATTCCATGTTTTCCAACAGACCCGCCATCGGTGTTATCAGCGCCGGATTGTTGATCGTTTTGTCTGCCGCTCTGTTTTTTTACAGCGGAAAGTCAGCCCAGGCTTCATTCCACAATGCTTCATCTCAACAGGGGCAACAGGGGCAAGAGGAAAAAGTGAAGCAGGCGTTTGGCCGATTGCCCATGAATTTCGAAGTCAACCAGGGCCAGGTGGACGACGCTGTCAAATATCTTTCGCGCGGACATGGCTATCAGGTCTTTCTGACGGATTCCGAAGCCGTCCTTGTCTTGCAGCAATCGGAGTGTGGCGACTGCGAAGGAAAAACTCCCGAAGCCAACCGTAAAACTCTCAACTCTTTGCGATTCCGGTTGCAGGACGCCCATCCGACGGAAATCACCGCATCGGGCTTGCTGCCCGGCAAAAGCAACTATCTGATTGGCAATGACGAAAGTCGCTGGCAAACGAACATCCCGAATTATTCCCGCGTCGAATACCGCGACGCGCACCCGGGCGTGACGATGGCTTTTTATGGAACGCAGCGGGCGCTGGAATACGATTTCGTGGTTCAGCCGGGCGTGGATCCGTCAAATATCACGGTGTCGGTCGAAGGCGCAGAGAGAATCGAACTTGACGGCAATGGCGACTTGGTGCTGCACGTCGGCAATCAGCGCGTTTATCATCGCGCTCCGGTCAGCTATCAAACTCTCAACGGCAAACGACAAACGGTCAGCAGCCGCTACGTTTTGAGAGGCGGCAATCAAATAGGCTTCGAAGTTCCCAGTTATGACCGTCGCCAGCCGCTGGTGATTGATCCGGTGATTGATTTTTCGACTTTCTTCGGCGGCATCGGTTCGGACGAAGGTTTTGCCATCGCCGTTGATTCGACAGGCGCGGCTTATGTCACGGGCACGACGTATTCCAACAACTTCAACACCTTTGCGCCGCTGCAAACCATCAATCGCGGCGGCAAACACGACGCTTTCATCACCAAGATCAATCCGGCGGGGTCGGCGATTGTCTATTCCACGTATCTGGGCGGCAGCGCCGAAGACCAGGGGCGCGGCATCGCGGTCAATGCCAATGGCGAAGCCTTTGTCGCCGGCATCACCAATTCGCAGGACTTCAACACGCGCAACGCCCTGCAACCGATTATCACCGGATTGACCGAAGACGCCTTTGTCGCCAAGGTCAACGCCAGCGGAACCGACCTGCTGTTTTCCACCTATCTGGGCGGCAGCAACATTGACCAGGCGTTCGGCATTGCGCTGGAATCCGGCGGCGACGCCGTCATCGTCGGCTCTACATCTTCGTCCAACTTCCCGACGCTTAATCCGGTGCAAGCCAATTATCGCGGCAATTCAGATGCCTTCGTCACGCGCATCAAAGGCGATGGCTCGCAATTGGTTTATTCGACCTATCTCGGCGGTTCAGGATTCGACGAAGCTTACAGCGTGGCGCTGGATGGAGGAGCCAACGTTTATCTGGCCGGTTCGACGGCTTCCGTGGACTTCAACACGCAAAATCCATTTCAGGCCAACAATGCGGGCGGCGGCTCGGACGGATTTGTCGCCAAACTCAGTTCCAACGGAGCGGTGTTGGTTTATTCCACCTACTTCGGCGGAACCGGCGTGGATGTGGTGTATGGCGTGGCGGTGGATGCCAACCTCAATGCCTACGTCACCGGTCACACTTTTTCGACGGATTTTCCGACGCAAAATCCGCTGCAAGCCAACAATCGTGGCGGCGCGGATGCGTTTGTCGCGCGATTCAATCTGTCGGGCACCAGCTTGATTTATTCAACATATCTTGGCGGCGCGCTCGGAGATTTCGGGCGAGGCATCGTCGTTGACGCAGGGTCTCAACCCGTCGTCACCGGACGAACAGGTTCGACGGATTTCAACACGCGCAATCCGCTACAAGCGACAAATCGCGGCAACGTGGACGCTTTCGTTTCCAAATTGAACATCAACGGTTCGCAACTGGTTTATTCCACCTATCTCGGCGGAAGCTCGGAAGACCTGGCTTTTGGAATCGCGCTGGATTCGACCGGCGCAGTATATGTCACAGGCGACACGCTTTCGACGGATTTCAACACCAACGCGCCAATGCAGGCCGCCAATCGCGGAGGCTTCGACGCTTTTGTCACCAAGATCAATCCGGCGGGGACGGCGCTGCCTTATTCGACCTATCTGGGCGGCAGCGGCGACGATCTGGCCACCGGCATCGCGCTCGACACCGCGGGCAACGCCTACATCACAGGCTTCACCAGCTCGAACGATTATTCGACCATCAGCCCGATTCAATCCGTCAGCCGCGGCGGATTGGAAGTCTTCGTCACCAAGATTTTTGCCGACGCTTCCAGCATCGCCTTCAGCACCTATTTCGGCGGTAACGGTTCTGACACGGCCAATTCGATTGCGGTGGACAGCGGCGGCAATTGCTACATCACAGGCTCTACGACTTCGACCAATTTGCCGACGCGCACTCCGATTCAAGGCACGAATCGCGGCGGGTTGGACGCCTTTGTCGCCAAGTTCAACCCGACAGGAACCAATCTGGTTTATTCGACTTATCTGGGCGGACAGTTCGGCGACGTGGGGCGAGGCATCAGAGTAGACACGGCGGGCAATGCCTGGATCGCCGGCGGAACCTTTTCCGACGACTTCCCTGTTCTTTCCGCGTTCCAGCCGACCAATCGCGGATTGGGCGATGCCTTTGTCGCCCGCATCAATACGACGGGAACGGCGTTGACCTATTCCAGCTTCCTCGGCGGCGGCAACACAGACGAAGCCGCCGGAATTGCGATTGATTCGGCGGGCAATGCCTACGTCATCGGCAACACCGCCTCCACTGATTTCAACATTCAAAACCCGCTGCAAGCTACGAATCGCGGTCAGCAGGACATTTTTGTTTCCAAAGTCTCGCCCGCTGGAACGTCGCTCGTGTATTCCACCTATCTCGGCGGAGCGCGCGCCGACATCGGCAACGGCATCGCTGTTGATTCGTCGAACAACGTCTATATCACCGGCTCCACGGCATCGAACAATTTCCCGCTGGTGTCGCCGTTGCAATCGTCTTATGGCGGCGGCGATGTGGACGCTTTTGTCGCCAAAATCAATGCAGCAGGTTCGGCTCTGCTTTATTCGACATACCTCGGCGGTTCGCTGAACGAAGTCGGCAACGCCATCGGCGTGGATCCGTTCGGCAACGCTTATGTGACCGGGCTGACCTCTTCGACCAACTTCCCGCTGCGAAACCCGATTCAAAACGAAAACCGCGGCGACAATGAAGTCTTCATCAGCAAATTGAATGCGCAGGGATCGGCATTCGTGTATTCGACTTATCTGGGCGGCAGCGCCAGCGACCAGGGTTCCGGCATCGCCGTGGACTCCACCGGAACGGCTTATGTGACAGGTTCGACGGCGTCGGAAAATTTCAACATACAGTTTCCGCTCGTAGCTTACGGCGGAGGCACGGACGTGTTTGTCGCCAAACTCATTTCCGAAGCTACGCTTTCGCTGACGCCGACTACACTGGAATTATCCGCCGGGTCTTCGTCAACCATGACCTTGACGCTCAGCGCGGCTCAAAACCAGGCGGTTGCGGTCTCGCTGACTTCATCCAACACCAATCTGGTGACTGTTCCGGCGACGGCGACAATCAACGCTGGCGCGACTTCGACGACTTTCAGCATACAGGGCGTTGCGATTGGCGGGCCGGTGACGATCACCGCTTCATTGCCACAAGCGCAGGGCGGAGCGACGGCGACGGCTTCGGTGAATGTCATCGCTTCGAATCGCTTCATCAATGCCGCGAATGTTTCGGCGACGGCGGGCGGCGTAGTCAACGTTCCTTTCGATCTGGTGTCGCAGGGCGATGAAAACCGTCTGGCGTTCAGCATTTCCATCACCAACACGGTATTGCTCAGCCCGCAATTCGTGCTCGGCGGAGACGCCGCTTCGGCGGGCGGGCAATTGGTCACAGACACGGCGCAGGCTGCACAAGGACGCTACGGCATCACCATTAATTTGCCCGCCAACCAGAGATTCACTGCTGGAACGCGCCAGATTCTGGTCATGACCGCCGTGGTTTCTCCGAACGCCGCCGGAACCAGTTCGCCGATTGTCTTTGGCGATCAACCGACCGCGCGCCGCGTGGCGGACGTGAGCAACAACACGCTGAGCGTCAATTTCACCAACGGTTCGGTGGCGGTTTCCAGCGGCTTTGAAGGCGATGTCAGCCCGCGTCCCAACGGCAATGGTTCCGTGACGATTGCCGACTGGGTGCAAACCGGTCGCTTTGCCGCCGGATTCGACATTGCCGCTTCGGGCAGCGAATTCCAACGCGCCGACACCGCTCCGCGCGCCACTTTGGGCAACGGACAAATTACGATTTCCGATTGGGTGCAGACAGGACGTTACGCCGCAGGACTAGACCCGGTGGTTCCGGCGGGCGGGCCAACCGGCGCTGCGGCATTGCGGAATTCGGATTGCGGATTGCGGAATTGTGTAGACGAATCTCTGACTGCCAAAGACGTGGCGGATTCGAGAATTGCGGGGCCATCAAATCCGCAATCCACAATCCACAATCTGCAATCAGAGCCTTCGCAAACGCGCACCATTCGTCTGGTCAGCGCCAACACACAGCGCGGCCAGCAATTCACGACGTTCGTCGAACTGGATTCGCTCGGCACGGAAAACGGATTCGGCTTCAGCGTGACGTTCGATCCGGCCAGTTTGAATTACGTCAGTTCGGCGCTGGGCAGCGATATTCCCGGCGCAACGTTGAACGTCAATACTTCACAAGCGGCGTCTGGTCGTTTGGGTTTTGCGCTGGCCTTGCCGACCAATCAAACCGTCGCCACTGGCAATGGGCGCAAACTGGTGTCGCTGACTTTCAGCGTGCCGAACAGCGGAACCAGCGATTCGATTGCAATCGGTTTCGGCGATCAGCCAATTCCGCGCGAAGTCGTCAACGCCAACGCCGACACATTGCCTGTCACCTGGGCCAACGGAACTATCAGCATAGTCCGCGCCGTGGTCAGCGTTTCAGCGGCCAGTTTTATCGGAGGCGATCTGGCTGCTGAAGAAATCGTTGCCGCATTCGGAACCGGATTGGCGACGACGACGCAAGTGGCGACGACGGTTCCGTTGCCGACGGACATCGCCGGCACGACGGTTCGCGTTCGCGACAGCAATGGCGTAGGACGTTTGGCTCCGCTGTTTTTTGTCGCGCCGACTCAGATCAATTATCTGGTTCCCGCCGGAACCGCCAATGGAGCCGCAACGGTGACCATCATCAGCGGCGACGGAAGCATTTCCGTGGGCACAGTGAACATCGTCGCGGTCGCCCCGGGTTTGTTTACGGCCAATTCCAGCGGAACCGGTTTGGCCGCAGCCACTGCGCTCAGAATCAAATCCAACGGCGAAGTCATAAACGAGCCGATCGGCCAGTTCGACGCTTCGATGGGACGATTCGTGCCGATTCCGATTGATCTCGGTCCCGAAGGCGAACTGGTTTATCTGGTGTTGTTCGGAACTGCTTTCCGCAACAACACAGGCCTGCCGGTTTCGGCGACCATCGGCGGCGTCAATGCAACGGTGCAATACGCCGGGCCGCAAGGCGATTTCGTCGGACTGGATCAGTCCAACATACTGATTCCGCGCAGCACCATTGGTCGTGGCGAAGTGGATGTGATTTTGACCATCGGCGCGCGCGTATCGAACACGGTCAAAATCTCGATCAAGTAATTCAAGCAACAGGGTAAAGAGCGCCGCAATTTGATGGGAATCATTGCGGCGCTCTTTTTGAAGCGGGGGCAAAAACACTAAAGGTAAAATGGTCTACGACTGTGACGACGATTGCCTTGCAGCCCTGGCGACCTCCACTGCCCTCGCCACCTTTTCAAAGTAAGCATTGGCATCGCCGTAGGTATGCACGGTCGCTTTGAAGTTGTCTATGATCGCTTGCTTGGTCGCATCACTTCCATCGGACAATTCAATCTCCGCTTTGAGCGCCACATGCAGTAAGCCGATGATGTTTCCGCGTTCCGGCAACGGATGGGAAGCAGATTTGGTTTTGCGCGCGGCGGGGGGCGCAGCCGATTCGACAGTTTCAGCGGCAGCAGGTTCGACAATCAACGACTCGGCGGCGACGTCACTGGTTATCAAGGAGCCGGAAATCGTGTTTGGCGTGAGAGCAATCGGCGTGTTTGTTCTAGGCGAACTTATGGTTTCGAAAAGGTTCATAAAGTTGTTTGCTCCCGCGTCTCTGTTCGTCAGGGAACTCATGTTCCAAATGTGCTCCAACGTTGCCAGAACCGATGTGTGGTCATACAACTGTTTGGAGATAACTCCACCGACAGTAAGAGGAGAAACTACCACGGCAGGCACGCGCACTCCGTACCGCGAGAAATCGAAGCCGTGCGTGTTCAATCCGGCTGTTTGAGTGTCGCCAGGCGGCGTCGCAGCCGGAGGCGCAACGTGATCGTAATAACCTCCATGTTCGTCGTAAGTTATGATCAATACGCTGGTCCACCAGTAAGGCGAAGTCCGAATGGCATCATAAGTGGCAGCGATCAACTTCTCTCCGGCTGTTAGCGAGTCTGTGGGATGCTGCGAAGAACCTCCACTGAAATCACCATCCGCATCACCATAATTCGGCTCGATCCACGTGAACTGATACGGATATGCTCTCTGTAAATCCGCAGCCAATCCCGTCACGGTCGTTGCGCCGGTTTGGCTGTCTACATACATGTGGTAGAAAGGATTTACATCCGTGATCTGGATATTATGCAATCCGGCGACTATCGGAAATTTTCCAGTGAAGTGCGGATGTCCAGGCACGAAAGTATTATCGAAATCGTTATACAAACGATAGTTATGGCCGGAGTTTTTCAGGAGATCAAAGATTGAGCCGTGTTGATAAGTGAATCCGCTGACCGTTTCCCATTCGAGAATCTGACTGGATGACGGGCTGTCATCCAACCCCGCTGAAGACCCACCCATGGCAAAAAGGCGATTGGGCCAGGTTGGCCCCGGCATCGAAGAAAACCAGTTGTCGCAAAGCACGAAATTCTGCGCCAGCTTGTAGAGGTTGGGGATCTGCGACGGATTGCAGCAATGCATAACATCTCCCAAAGCGGAAGAACTCGCGCCTTCCGCAGCATAGTCAGCCACGAATCCGGAATTGTTGATTGCCGGATACGGCCCTGTCGGAAAAGGGTTCTGCGTCCCCTGACCACACAAATGCGTCAGCGTGTTCATGAATTCATGTCCAGGGCCAAGCGGCATTGGGTCCACGGCGCCTTCAGCCACAGGGTACGTCGTCCCCTGATATGTATTCGATTCATTCCCAGTCAGCTTGTTGGTGTTGACCGAGTTATAGCTACTGTAACCGAACAGATGATCGAAGGAATGGTTCTCCAGCATCAGCATAAAGACATTAGTAATCAGCGGTGGGGGATAGGAGCCGGTCTTGGGAGTAATAGACTGCAGTTTGGTTACGCCTGTACTGCAACCGCCAGATGGCAAGTTGATGTGAAACGTGCTGGTATCAATAACAAGAGTAATGCTCTGGTTGGCATCGCCATCTTCCAGCATGCATTCCTTTGATGGATCCAGCAGCGAGCCGGAAGTTACATAAATACCGGCATTACCTCCTGTTGTAATTGAAGCGCTGCAGTACCAGTAATCAAAGCCAGTGCCGAAGCCGGTCTCGAAATTAACTACCAGCGGCTCGGTCGTCGTCTGTCCCTGTGCAATAAACCAGTTACCGACCTCCGGTTTATTGCCGGAATATCTGTGTGACAACTGGAAAAAGCCAGACCCGCCCATGTTGTTCTTCAGATAGATTCTCGCAGTTTGTTTTGTTGACATAGTTTTCTCCTTATAGCGATTTTCACTTGAATGCGACTTGGTAGAACAGGTTAATAACCTGTTCTACCAACGCTTGGTAAGCAAATTGACAGGTCGCGTGCAATTGCAACCCGCTATAATGATGGTTGAAAAAGGCATGGCGTAGACCAAGGCTTGACAGCTCGCGCAATCGCCGCGCAGATCACAGAAACAGCACAGCCATCAACAGCTTGCCGCTAATGTTTTGAATTCGGTCTGAGTGTGCGGTTGGTCTCACCGCATTGAGGTCTTTGTTTGTGGTACTGACTTACATTAAATCGGCTCTTTCGTGCATTCACGAGCCGATTCCGTAAACTGCTTACTCTTTCTAGCGACGGGATTCTCTTTACTGACCTTGATCGTGTCAACCCTTACGGTAAATTATTTCGCGCCTGTATGATTATTCTTAAAGCCTAAGCAGAGGAAATTCGTAAAACAGTCGGCGACTTTTGTTCTTTCATCGTGAAGGATTTTACTTTTCGCAGGCAGGTTTCAGCCGGAGCGGCCAGGCTGTGGTGATTGGCCGCTCCGGTGCAAAGCAATTCTGAAGGCTCAAACATAAGACCCACCAGTCACCAACAGAATGTGGCCGGTGACATAATCCGATAATGGCGAAGCCAGAAACAGCACCGGTCCAGCGGCTTCTTCGGGAGTTCCCGCGCGTCCCAGCGGAATGAAATTCATCGCCGCTTGCCGCATGGAATCGGGAATTCCCAGTTGGATTTCGTTTTCGCCGACGTGAACCGGCGATTGCGTTTCCTTGGCCGCAGTCAACCGCGTTTCGATAAAGCCATAGGCCACGGCGTTGACGTTGATGCTGAATCGTCCCCATTCTTTGGCCAGGGTTTTGGTCACGCCGACGATGCCCATCTTGCCCGCCGAATAATTGACCTGTCCCGGATTGCCCGCCACGCCCGAAGTCGAAGACACGTTGATGATTTTGCGATGCACGCGCTTGCCTTCGGCCATTTCGCGCTTGGCGGCTTCGCGCATGTAAGGCGTCGCCGCGCGAATGATCTTGAACGGCGCAGTCAGGTGAACGTCAATCATCGCATCCCACATTTCGTCGGTGACGTTTTGAATCACGCCGTCCCACGTGTAGCCGGCATTGTTGACGATGATGTCCAGTTTGCCGAATTCCTGCACGGCGGTTTGCACAACCCGCTCGGCGAAATCCGGCGCGGTAACGCTGCCAACACAGGTCGTGGCGACTCCGCCTGCTGCGTTTATCGAATTGGCGACACCTTCAGCGGTTTCGCCATCCAGATCGTTGACCACCACATGCGCACCGTGTTCGGCGAACAACGTCGCCACAGCGCGGCCAATGCCTCGCCCCGAACCGGTGACAATTGCAGATTTCCCTTCAAGAAGCTTCATGTCTTTTCCTCACTTTTGATTTTTGGTAATGGCTCAACCAGAAAACGGAAATTAACTACGAATAAACGCGAATGTTCACAAATAAATCCGATGACTGATTGGATTTGCTCATTCGTGTTCATTCGTGGCTATTCGTAGTTTCGCTTCTGGCTCTGGTTTCCTGACTACATGGTGCCGCGAATCAGCCCGCCGTCCACCGGCAACGAAACGCCTGTCAGATAGCTCGCCCGTTCCGAAGCCAGAAAGGCCACGACTTCGCCGACTTCGCGCGGTTCGCCCAAACGACGCAACGGGATTTCCGCCGCCAGACGACGAAAATGTTCTTCGTAACTGATTCCCTGCTCTTTCACGCGCACATCAGCGATGGCGGATTGCCGGTCGGTCAGAATTTGCCCCATCAGCACGGCGTTGACGGTGATGCCGTCCGGTCCCAACTGATTGGCCATGGTTTTGGTCAAGCCCGACAGTCCGGCGCGTAGCGTACTGGAAATCGTCAATTCGTCAATCGGCTGTTTGGCGACCAGCGATGTCAAATGAATGATGCGTCCCCATTTGCGTTGCTGCATGCCGGGAATGACCAACCGCGATAATCGAACGACGTTCATCAACGTGGATTCCACTCCCGCCAGCCATTGTTCGTCGCTCAGTTGCAGAAAGCGGCTGACCGGCGGGCCTCCGGTGTTCGTCACCAAAATGTCCACATGCCCGAACTGTTCGACCGTTTTCTGATACCAGTTTTCCAGGCTTTGCGGCGATGCGACATCGGCAACCACTTGCTTGACTTCGCCAAAGGCGGAAATTTCTGCTCCGGCTTTCGCCAGCGTTTCGGCATCGCGCGAACAAATCGAAACGCGGCAACCTTCCTGAGCCAATGCCAACGCGCAAGCTTTGCCCAATCCTTTGCTGGCAGCGGCCACCATGGCCACACGACCGGTCAATCCCAAATCCATATCGTTCTCCCTTGAAACAGTTCGATCAATAAACTGCCTGTTGAATCTATCGAGCAGTGAGTTCTTTTCGCAGCCAAACCTGGCTAAGCCCGAATCGCCGCACCTCCACATAATGTTCCCGAATGTAATGATCCAGTTCGGTGGCTCCGATGTTCGGCAGATTTTTGAGGAAGTCCCGTTTCACTGCGTCCAGCACGTCATCAGGAAACATTTGTTTGAGAACCAGCAGCGGAAGTTTTTGTCGTTCCAGATCGTTGATGATTTCGCGTTGAATCGGCGCGGTGTCGGTAATCGCCGGATGCAATTCCTGATACCGCGTGGCGCTGCGGCGATTGAGAATGAAATACGCCATCACATCGCCAAAAATGACAATATCGTGCCGATGCACGCCGATGAAAATTGGCTGGTCGGACGGGATAGTGGCATTTACGAATTCCACCAGATTCGTCAAATTGCGGGCATCTTCCGCCGGAAGTTTGACGCCAGCCACTTTCGGCAAGGTCAATTCGACGATAGGCTTGTTTCGCGCAACCCAGCGTTTGTACAACGGAGCGGCAGCCAAGGACAGCAACCAAACCATTGCTATTCCAACGGCCAGTAACCGCCGAACTCTTGTCGGCTGCACGTTGTAGTCGGTTTTGGCGAATTGCCAGAAAAGCGCTCCCAGCAACGAGCCGTAAACTGACATCGAAATGATGTGTGTATTGATCTGCACGTGAGCCGCCGAGTAATGGAACGCATACGCCACGCAAAACGTCGTCGCCAATGCGGCGATCTCCGGTCGGCGTTTTTGAATCGCCAACCCAATGGTGACGATCCCCAGCAGAAACCACAGAAACGGCAACGCAAACATCAGATAACGGCAAAAATTTTCCACCGTCTGGATGCGTGATGCATCGAGAAGATTCAAGGGCAACAAACTGGGATAAGCTTCTGGCCGTGAGAATGGAAAATCTCCCAAAGGAAACGTCACCAGATTTCGCACCATATCCGGCCAGGCCAGCCAGGAAAAATACGCCAACACAGGAAACACGATGGCCGCCGCAGCAGCGGAATACAGCACGATTTTCAACGCCAACGAACCCAACGGCTCCCGTGTATTTGTTCGCCACCGCTGGACGATATAGAAACTGAGCAGCCCTATCACTGCGGCAATGCCCGTGTACGCTCCGACATCATGTTTGAAAATCACGATCGCCCCCGCCGCCAATCCCGCCCCAAGCAGCCAATTGCGCCGACCGGTTTTGTAATAGAGGGCAAGGCAATTCAATTCCAGAAGCAGGAAAAAACTGGCGGTCGGATACGAGCCTAGATTTTTGTGATACCCCTTGTTGTAAGTCGCCGCCAGAAACACCGCCGCACATCCCAGCGCCAGCAATCGTTTGCTGCCCAAATTCCGAGCCAGCCAATAACACAAACAAGTCGTCGTCGCGCAAAAAACTGTCGCCGCCACGGTTTCCACCAGATACGTCGTCCCGAACAGGCGATAGACGAAAGCCAGCAGATAAAAATGTCCCGGAGCGTACATCGTCCAGAAATCCCTATATGGAAGGTCTCCAGCCAGCACGCGCTCGGCTCCGACAGAGGGAACGCCTCCCGCCGGAAAACCGTTAAACCAATCCAGTGAAAACAGCGCGAAAGCTGCGCCGAATACCGACAACAGGTACACGACTTCTTTCTGACCAACAGAGTGCGACGTGAATGAATTGTTGATTCGCATGTTGTCTGCCTGGATTGAGTTGAAACTGGAATTGCGGCGGGATGATGAACAAAAAAGGCCACGAAGCCAAGCAGGACGTTTATCCCGCCGAACTTCGTGGCCAAATGGACTTTAGCCGAATGAAGCAGAAAGTCTAAAAGTTAAATCTCAGGTTCAAATCCATCGTGCGCGCTGGGCCGGCGCTGCTTGGGATGCCGAAAAAGGCCGACCCCAGCGTGCCGCTGTAATTACCAAAGTTGACGCGGTTGAACACGTTGGTCACACGAAGCTGAACGGTCAGGCTGTAACGCGAGCTTTCTGCGCCGCCAAAGCCTCCCATCATCATCGGGCCGCCGCCGCCAAATCCACCACCGCGACCTCCGCCGCCACCGCCGCGTCCGCCCATTCCGCCACCAGGGCCACCCATACCACCTTGTTGGTTCTGGGCGTTGTTATTGTTCCTCGTGCCAAACCCAAAAGTCTTACTGATGTCCATCGAAACGTTGAAATTGCCCGGTCCCTGAGCAGTCACACCGTTCGGGTAAGTCTGTCTCAGCCAGTCTCCCATATTGACTCGACCGGTGTTGCCAGAACAGGTCTGTCCCGGCGGACAAATCAACCGATCGAACTGGGGTGTGCCGTACAGACTCGGCGACAAATCAGAGTTGCGCTGCATGGGCATGCCGTCCAGTCCAATCGGACGGTCGGTAATCTGACCATCTCGGTTGTCATCCAGACCGGTAGTGATGTTGAACGGCGAGCCGGACGAAGCATTGATCATAGCGCCCAACCGGAAGCCATAAGGCAAGGTGAAGTTGTTTCCGCTGAAGAGTGTGTGACGACGATCCGCCGCCGAACGTCCCCATTCGCTGACCAGATTGTAGTTATCAGCCGGGCTGCCTTCGCCGTTGGAACGAATCCACGACAGAGAGTAGCCGCCGAACAACATCGCGCGTCCCATTCGGCGATTGACGTTGAATCGAAGCTGATTACTGGTGTTCAGCGCCGAAGCTTCATACTGGAAAATTTGTCCGGCAGTCGGAATCGGACGAATGAGTTGTCCAGGATTGTTCGGATCGGCGAACGGCGCGTTGATGTTGCGTGTGCGGAATTGATTGATGCCGCGCGTGAATTGATAGGTCACCGACGCGATCAAACCTTTCGGCAACTGCTGTTCAACCGAAACGCTGCTGTTGATGTCGTAAGGAGCTTTCAGGTTCGGGTCCAACGGACGCAGCGCAGCGCTTTGTGAAGCGACCAACTGGCTTTCGTTCAGGCGAAACGCTTCTTCGGTCGTCGGAGCGAAAATCGCATTACGAACCAGGAAGCTCTGCTGTAAAGCCGCTCCGCCGCTGAAGCGAATGGCGTTTTCGATGCTGTTGCTTCTCAGACGTTCGAAGAAAACTCCGCCGCCGGCGCGAATCGTCGTCTTGCCGCTCTTGAACGGCGACCAGGCGATTCCGAATCGCGGAGCGAAATTCACTTTGTCCTGCAATTGAGTCTGGAATTCGTGACGCAAACCGAACGACACGGTCAAGCGAGGTTGAATGCGCCAGTCATCGCCGACAAACCAGGAACCACGAAAGATGCTGTAGTTCAAATTCTGGTTCCCGCGATTGATCGTGAACTGCGTCGCGCGAGCCAGAGGATTGGTCGGATCGGTCAAAGCCAGCCGGTATTGATCCAGAGATGAAAACGTAAACGTGCCATTGAAATTGCTTCCGCTTATATCTTCAAAACTTTCGCGGTCGAATTGCACGCCGCCTTTGATCGTGTGTTTGGCACCTTTGCTGGTGTAAGTCAGGTAATCCTGAAATTCGAATTGAGTCGTTATTGTGGAGTTCGGACAGCAAGTCGCGCCGCCGCCGTTGAAAGCATCCAAGACGTTGATCGCCACGCCTTGAAACAGAGCGTTCTGTTCTCTGGTGTCGCGCGAAAACTGGAAGCGAGTTTCATGAATCATCTTGGAATTGATGATCCAGGTTTCGGACAAGCGCAGATTATGACCGTTCGACGTGCGATTCGATCCGCGTTCCGGCAACAGATTGCTGCTCCCGCCACCACCACCACCACCGCCGAAGCCGCCTCCGCCGCCGCCAAATCCACCGCCACCGAAACCGCCGCCAAAACCACCGCCCGCTGCGGCAAATTCCTGGTTCATCGAATTCGATTGGCGATAGCTGTAAAAGGTGTTGAGCGTGTTTCGGTCGTTCAACAGATAATCAGCTCGAACGCCAATGTTGGTGCTGACCGTTTCAATCGGCACGTTGGCGAAAAAATCGCCCGTCAAAATTCTGGCGTAGGTGTTGTTGCTGCCATCGGTCAGGTTACGGTCGGCAAACAAGGTCGCCGACATTTTCTTTTTGATGATCGGACCGCCAAAGTTGAAATTGAACCGATTCGTCATCTGATCGGGTCTGACCAGTGCGAAAGCATTGCGGGCGTTCAAAGCATTATCACGGAAGCCCCAGCCACCGCTACCACGCCAGCGATCGTTACCGGGTTTGGTGATGATTTCGACGCGGTTGAATCCCGGATTGGAAAATTCCGCCGAATACGGACTTTGGTTGATGCGAATTTGCAAAATGGATTCTTTGGGTGGCAATCGTCCGCCGCTGAAACCATCCACAATGATGTCAGCGCCGTTGCCATTTCCTGAAGCGCCCGAAGGGCCGACCAGATTGTTCAGGTATTCGCGCAGATCGTCTTCGTTATCAGGAAGGGATTTGATGAACTCTTCGGTCAGCACCGTTGCGTTCATGTTTTCATCGGGATTGGTCGAAACGCCAATGGTATTGGCCGACACGTCAGTGACGATGTCAATTGCAGCCACATTCAGGACCAGCTCCAAAGGTGATTTTTCCAACGGAACCTTCAAATCGTTGATGATGACCGCTTGAAATCCGGGATAAGTGGCCGTCAGTGTGTAAACTCCCGGAGGCACGTTGGCAATGCTGAAATCGCCGGTGATGGCACTCGTCGCTTTGCGTTGTCTGCCATCCGCCGAAGTCAGTGTGATTTCCGCGTTCGGAATGGACGCTTTCAATTCGTCAATGACCTGTCCACGAACGGTTGAATTCTGCGCTAGAACGACGGAAGTCAACAGCACGGCGACGAACAGCGTCGCCGCAATCGTGAACAAGTTCTGCTTTATTCGGATAGTCATATTTTTCTTTTTTGCTCCTCAGTTCCTTCTCTACCAACTAAAAAGTCAAAAGGATGCGGATTTATTTATGGTTTTTCTTGTTATCTTTATCATTCGATTTGCGAGGGCAGGATTGTGAAGCGTTACAGTCTGCTTCATTGCCGTCACGCCCAGAAAGACGATGCCCGGAAAAGAGCAGTTTCAATAAATTTTCAGCTTCGACATTTGAGGTTTGAGCTTTGACACCCAACCGCCTTTCCCGTAGCTTATCGTCTGATTTCGACCGGCTCGCATTTTCAAACCACTTGCCAATCAGGAGACATGTTTTGACTGACTTTGTTCGCATCACGCGTGGTGACAATCCGTATGGCCGCGAAGTTCAAGGTAAAGCCAATGAACCGATCACCGTTGCCGCATTGCTGGATCGCAGCCGCGCATTGCTCGGCGTGCGCGATTTGAATTATTCGCTCGAAGCGATTTACGACCGGCTGGAACACAACGCCCCGCGTATCGCCATCATCGGCGGTTCGCCCGATCATCCGGCGCACATCATGGATGTTGAAACCACGGCTCGCGCGGCGATTCGCATCTGGCAAAACGGTGGTGTTCCGTTCGCGTTTTCAACCCCTGTGTTGTGCGACGGCACGGCGCAATCCAACGTCGGAATGAGTTATTCGCTGGAATCGCGCAATGCAATGACGACCATGATCGTCAACCAGATGGAAGCGCAGAGTTACCACGGAGCCTTTGTCATTCAGGGATGCGACAAACAGCCGCTGGCTGCCGTCGCGGCGCTCGCCGCATTGGACATCACCCGCCGGGCCAGAAACGACGCGCCAGTGTTTGCCACCTTCGCCCCGGCGCACGTGTTGAAAGGCGGAACGTTTCCCGACGATTTGCGCGCCGACATCGAATCTGTCGCCCAAAAGGCCGAGTCACTGAATCACCAGGAACTCGCCGACGACATACGCGACAATCTGGATTACGTGCTGCAATGCACTACAAACACCCAATTCCAGGGAATTTTCACGCGCGCAGTCGCCGCCGGAATTCTGACGCACGACGAACACAAAGCCTTTGAAAAACGTCTGGCCGTCAACACCTGCGACGGCAAAGGCGGTATCTGCGCGTTCAACGGCACTGGCAATTCGTCGCGCCACGTTGTTTCTGCGCTCGGGTTGGTACATCCAGCTTTGGAATTGCTGACTGATCCCCCTAACCAGCATCAAATCAATCAAGCCGTGGATGCGCTGTTCGCTATCTGTAACCTGCCGGAATACTCTGTTTCAGAACTGGTCAAAGCCAACATTGAAAACTGTGTTCGCATACATTCCACGACCGGCGGTTCGACAAATCTGATGATGCACATCGTCTCGGCTTTCATTCACGCCGGATTGGATTTTTCGATCTGGGATTACGACCGCATTCGACGCTCTACCGCGATCCCGGATTTGTTCAATTACAGCCTGACGCAAAGCCGTACGATCTTTGAACTGGCTCAACAATGCTGTTCGGGACAAATTCGCGGCATGGAAACCGTGATGTACGAATTGACTCGGAACGACGTTCCCATGAAATTAGCGGCGGCAACCGTTACGGGAACTACCTGGCAAACGCGGCTGAGCGATACGACCAATCTCTCCGCCAACGGAGTCCAGGACAATCCCATCATTCTGAGCAAACCGCGTCGCGCCTTCAGCGGAGTTGATGTGCTGACCAGCAATTTCTTCGATTCGGCGGTAGTGAAAATCAGCGGCATGCCCGACGCGCAATTGAACGAGTTCGACACCAAATTGGCCGTTGTCCTGTATTTTGAAAACGAAGACGACGCCAACCGCAGCTTGCTGGACGACGGGTATCTGGATTCGGTCAAATCCAACGCGAACATCACACACGAAGATTTGCTGCGAATTTACGAACACAACTCCGGCCAAAAAGCCGATGCACGAATCAACGCTTTCACGCGCGAAGAACTCTTTGACCATTTGCTGCACGAACGCCTGATCAAATTCGCCATTGTCATCAGCGGCCAGGGGCCTGAAGCCTACGGCATGCCGGAAATGTTCACGCCGATGCAGCACATCAACGCCAACCGCCATTTGAAAAAGCTGGCAATGCTTATGACCGACGGACGATATTCCGGCGTCAGTTACGGAGCCGCCATCGGCCACATCACGCCCGAAGCCAAACGCGGCGGGACGATTCTGTACTTGCAAACTGGCGATTTGATTCAATCAAACCTGCGCGCTCGACGCTTTGTTTTGCTTGACCGGCAGGCTTTGCGCGCTAATGGTTCGGTGATCGAAAATACCGCTGACTTGGCAACAGAACGAAAAGAACTTGGCGAAGAACGGCTGCGAAGAATCAACACCCGGCTCCAAGCCGTCGTGCCCACGAACCGCATGCGCGACGTCACGGACGCTTCACGCGGAGTCGTGCCCAATTCCGTCGCCGAAAGCGCCCACGAACCATTCGCCGAATTCGCCACCCGCAATCTGGCAATGGCCGGGGATTAACGAGAGCAAGTTATGGAAGGCAAACGAACCATTCATTCGATCAAGCTGAAAAACATCCTGTCCTTCGGCAGCAAGGAACTGGAAATTAAGCTTCAACCATTAAACATCCTGATTGGACCTAATGCTTCGGGAAAATCCAATTTCATCGAAGTCTTTAGATTGCTTCGTGCGTTACCAGATACTCCTGCTCAGGTCATACGCGACGGTGGTGGGGCAGCAGAATGGCTGTGGAAGGGCGGAGAGCCAAATCCGATTGCAGCAATTGATGTAGTATTTGAGGATGTATCTTATCGCCTTAAATTTGCAAAGGTTGGCTATCAATGGGAAATCACATATGAAGATATCAAGCTAAAACCTCATACTCAGCCTGTGACGAGAGAAGGCAATTACCTACCTGAAGAATCTTTATGGAACCGCCTAAAACATAAGCCTGACACCGCTTCTTTAGCGCAAAAACTGTCATCTATTGGCATATACAAGGAATGGAACTCAGGGCGCTTTTCACCAATCAGATCTGCTCAAAGGCCTGACCTGCCTGGAAGGCCGCTTCGAGAAGACTTGAGTAATTTTGGATTGCTTTTGAACAATCTTCCCTTTCGAACCAAACAACAAATCGCGGAGCAACTCAAGGAAGTTTATGATGGATTTGAAGAAGTAATCACCCAAATTGATGGCGGAACTGTACAAACTTTCATTCAAGAAAAAGGGTTATCCTCTTCAACTCCATTGCTTCGAGCTTCGGATGGGACACTACGTTATCTCTTTCTCCTCACGTTACTAAACCAAACTGAGTTACCACCGTTGCTTTGCATTGAAGAACCGGAAAGTGGCTTGCATCCAGATGTAATTCATATCATCGCTAAATTATTGATTGAAGCTTCTCAAAAAACACAACTGATTGTAACTACGCATTCAGACATCCTGGTATCGGCGCTTTCGGAAGTCCCCGAAGCCATGCTGGTGTGTGAAAGATTTCCTTCAGGAACACAACTTTTCAGACTTGATCCAGAGCAGTGGAAAGTCTGGCTCGAAAATTTTTCGCTTGGTGAACTCTGGCGCAGGGGTGATTTAGGAGGTAAACGATGGTGAAAGAAATTCGTATTTATTGGGAGGGCGGAGGGGATAGCCAAACCGGCAGAGATTTCTTAAGTAAAGGCCTTAGTACTTTCCTTCGTGACCTAGTCTCAATTGCCCGAAGCAAAAATATGCGTTGGAAATTGGTAGCTTGCGGCTCGCGTGGCAAAGCCTATGAAAGCTTTCAGTTAGCGACAAAGACTTTTCCGGAAGTTTTCAATGTTCTCTTAGTCGATGCTGAATCCCCAGTTAAGCTCCCAGCCTGGCAACATTTGAAACAGCAAGACAATTGGCCTCTTGCACAAGAATTCGATTCCCAATGCCACTTAATGGCCCAGGCAATGGAAGCTTGGTTCATTGCAGACGTTAACGCTTTGGAAAAATACTTTGGCCAAGGCTTCACTGCTAACTCAATACCGCCAACGCAAAACGTTGAGCAAATACCCAAAGACCGCTTGACGGCTGCCCTTAGTGAAGCTTCTCGCCAAACTCAAAAAGGTAAATACAAAGATAAAAAGATCAAGCACGCCGGAGAAATTCTGCAAATACTCAACGTCGCAAAAGTTCGCGACGCCGCGCCTCATTGCGATCTGCTGTTCAAGAAACTTATGGAGAAAATGAACTGAGTTATGAAATTGATTCCCTTCTCTTTTCGCCCCCCCCTGCTGGCCGCACTTTCGTTGCTGCTGACGACAGCAGTATTCGCCCAAACCAAGCCGCTCACCACCGAAGAATACGAGCCGAAATCTTCGCTCGTCACCAAAGAAACCAAAGTCGAACGCTCAAAATTTCCCTTCGTGGACATTCACAGCCACCACAACAATCCCGCGCCGGATTATGTGGACAAGCTGATTCGGGAAATGGATTCGATCAACATGCGCGTGATGGTCAATCTGAGCGGTGGCACAGGCGAACGGCTGAAACAAACCGTTGCCGCAATGAAAGGTCGTTATCCTGACCGCTTCATCGTCTTTGCCAATGTGGACACCAGAGATTTGAACGAACCGGGCTTTGGGCAGCGAGCAGCAGCGCGCTTGGCTGAAGACGTCAAGAACGGCGCGCAGGGGCTGAAGATTTTCAAAAACTACGGCATGGATTTGAAATACAAAGATGGCCGCCGCGTTCGCGTGGACGAACCGGAGTTCGATCCGATTTGGGCGAAATGCGGAGAACTTGGAATTCCCGTCTTGATTCACACTGCCGAACCTTCAGTCTTTTTTGATCCGATTGACCGGTTCAACGAACGCTGGTTGGAACTGAACCAATTCCCGCAGCGCGCGCGTCCGCCTGAAAAGTATCCGACGTTTGAAACCTTGATGACCGAACGCAACAACCTGTTCGCCAAACATCCCAAGACCAATTTCATCGCGGCGCATCTGGGTTATCACGGAAATGATCTGGAACGATTGGGCAGGCTGTTCGACAAATACCCGAATGTTTACGTGGACAATGCTGCCGTTCTGGCAGAGCTTGGACGGCAACCGTATGCGGCGCGCGATTTTCACATCAAGTATCAAGACCGCATCGTTTTCGGCAAAGACATTTACAACATCGAAGAATACAAAATGTATTTTCGCGTCATGGAAACGCGCGACGAATACATAGAGTATTACCGCAAACGCCATGCGTTCTGGCGAATTTACGGCTTTGATTTGCCGGACGAAGTGTTGAAGAAGGTGTATTACAAAAACGCGCTTCGGCTGGTTCCCGGCATGAACGCCAAACAGTTTCCCAAATAAACCTGCAAGGAGACCATCAATGAAACTGACGTTATTCGTTTTTTCCCTGTTGATTCTGTTGACACCGTTCGCTTCGGCGATGAGCGTCGAAGACATCGAAAAACGTGTTGAACACGGCTACGCCGATTCCAATGGTGTGAAAATCCATTACGCCGCGCTCGGCGACAAAAAGAATCCGCTGGTGGTGATGATCCACGGCTTCCCGGATTTCTGGTATTCGTGGCGCGATCAAATGGCGGCGTTGTCGTCGGATTATTACTGCGTGGCGATTGACCAGCGCGGGTACAACCTTTCGGACAAACCCAAAGGCGTAGAAAATTACGACATGCGTTTGCTGGTCGGCGACGTAGCCGCAGTCGTCAAACATCTGGGACGCGAAAAAGCGATCATCGTAGGCCACGATTGGGGCGGCATCGTTTCCTGGACGACGGCGATGTTCATGCCGCAGATGGTCGAAAAGCTGATTATCCTGAACCTGCCGCATCCGCGAGGATTGAACCGCGAACTGGCCAACAATCCCGAACAGCAGAAAAACAGTCAGTACGCGCGCAATTTCCAACAACCCGACGCGCATACCAAACTTACGGCGGAAGGTTTGGCGTTCTGGGTGAAAGACCCCGAAGCGAAAAAGAAATATATCGAAGCGTTCAAACGGTCGGACTTCGAAGCGATGCTGAATTATTACAAGCGCAATTACCCGCGCGAACCTTACACGGAAGACAAATCGCCCATCGTCAAAGTCAAAATGCCAGTGCTCATGATTCACGGGCTGGACGACACTGCGCTGCTCGCCGGAGCGTTGAACAACACATGGGATTTTCTGGAGCAGGATTTGACGCTGGTGACCATTCCAAAGGCTGGCCACTTCGTTCAACAGGACGCTTCAGAAATGGTCACTCGCTCGTTGAAAATGTGGCTGAAGCGGTAGCTCTCTGGAACAGCCATATAAGGAAACTACGAAGGCATTTTCTCCGCACGAAACTTTGCCTGATTTCGATTACCTGCCGGCAAATGCCGGCAGGTAATCGAACAAGGTTTGCTGGCCAATGTACGACTCGGTGCTCAGAAAAATGCGCACGGCGGTCAGAGCCGGTCGCATAGTTTTGACAGAACATGCCTTTGACGAAATGGCAGCAGATGGTTTGTTGCAAGTTGATTTGGAGCGTTGCATATTGACTGGCGAGATTTTGGAACGACAATGGGACGGTGACTTCCTGGAATGGAAATACGTCATTGAAGGCGATGGCGCATCAAACGAAGCAATGGCGGTGGTCGCCAAATTGAGACCAAAAGACAAAGTAATCGTCATCACCACTTACTTGTTATGACCAACAAAAACACGTCATCTAATCCGATAATCTGTGAAATCTGCGGGGTTGAAGCGGCGCGAAAAATCAGACGCAACAAAGTGTTTGGCAAAGGCAGTAAGATGATCGTTATCGAAAACATACCTTTCGTCTCCTGTCAAAACTGCGGGCAAACTTACATCACTCGGGATGTCATGCTTGCAGTGGACGAAATTCGCACTCACAGCAAAACTAAAACAGTGGCCAAAGAACTAGCTTACGCCAAAATCGCCTGAAAACATGACTCAACTTGCTTTACGCGGCGGTGCGCCCGTCCGCACAACTCCTTTCACTGCCTGGCCGATTTACGACGACCGCGAAGCCAATGCTTTGCAAGCCGTTCTAAAAAGCCGCAACTGGGGCGGCTATCCCTGCCCCAACGATTTCGCCCGCGAATTCGGCAAACGTTTCGCCGAACATCACGGCGCGAAATACGGCATTGCCGTCACCAACGGAACGGTTTCGCTGGAATTGGCGCTAGCAGCAGCCGGCATCGGCGCGGGCGATGAAGTCATCGTTCCTGCTTACACCTGGGAAGGCACGGCGGCGGCGGTGTTGTTTGCCGGAGCCTCGCCGGTTTTTGTAGACGTTGATCCTGATACGTATTGTCTGGACGCCGCGCTGATCGAAGCCGCCATCACCAAACGCACTCGCGCAATCATTCCGGTGCATCTGGGATTTCGTTTCGCCGATATGGACGCGATTATGGCCATCGCGGAAAAGCATGGGTTGTTCGTGCTGGAAGATTGCGCGCACGCACACGGCAGCCAATGGCGAGGAAAAGGCGCAGGTTCCATTGGCCACGCCGGAAGCTTTTCGTTTCAAACCTCGAAGCTGATGACCGCTGGCGAAGGCGGCGCAGTAACGACCAACGACATCCATCTGGCAGATCAAGTCATTCGTCTGGCCAATTGCGGACGCCCGCCTCGGCGCGAATCCATTGGCGAACCGGCGCTCGGCCACAATTACCGCATGACGGAATTTCAGGCGGCGATCTTGCTGGCGCAGCTTGAGCGCCTGGAAAAGCAAACGCTTCTCCGCGAACGGCTGACGCAACGACTGGAGGAAGGATTACGGCAGATCGAAGGCATCAGCCTGTTGCCGCGCGATCCGCGCATCACACGTCAAGCCAGTTATCATTACGTGTTCCGCTTTCACCCCGAACAATTCGGCGGCATCCATCGCAATGCGTTTGTTGCGGCGCTGAACGCCGAAGGCGTTCATTGCGACGGGCGGTTTTACGAAGCCGTTTATCTGTCTTCACTGTTTGAATTCGCGGCGGAAAAATATCCTTCGTGGGCACAGAGCAAACGCGAATTCGATTGCCCGGTCGCCGTGCGCGCCGGATACGAAGAGTCCGTCTGGTTGCCGCATCAGATTTTTTTGGGCAACGAACTAGACGTGGACGACGTGCTGACCGCCATCCAGAAGATCAAAACCAACGTGTCGGAATTGGTCGGTTACGAAGACGAACGCATTCACATTCAGGGAATGTCGCGCGCCCAGCGGGCGTTGCTGGAATCGAAGCCGCCGTATTGAATCCGGGTTTACGTGTCAAAGGCTACGGGTTTTACGCGTCGCTGAGCGGGCAGAAGCTGTTCGCGGGGAAGCTGCTGGATGAGTGAAGGGCGACAAAAGAACGGTTGACAAGGTGGATTCGCAACCATAACCTGCAAGTGGAAGCAGCAGCCGAATACCGACCGGATGGCGGGTTATCTTGAGCAATCAAGATGTAGGCTGCTCCAAACTTTCAAAAGCTCGCGCACCGTCACGGGCTTTTGCTTTATAACCCCAGCAACACGCCATTTTTCACCGCCTGTTCGTAATACTCCGCCGCATAAGCTTTACCTTCGATAAAGTCACGCACGAAACCGGCAATGGCATCCGCCAAGCGTATGAGCGGTTCGGATTCGTCGCGCACGCCGCGTACTTTGCGCGCATTGATGTTCCTTTGGCGCAGGCTCTTTTTGAACCGGTCAATGCTTTGGCCGGAAAGACCGTCAACCACAATGGTCGCGGGTTGTGCGGCTGCGGCTTTGTACTGAATCGCGCGCGCCGTGGTTTCGACCGTCAATTCAAAGTAAGCCAGGCTCGCCGTGTAGTGCGAAAAGAAGATTGCGTTGGTGAATAAAGGATTGGCTATGACGGATTGCAAATAAGCGAGACGGGTTTTGAAGCGCGCCTTCCGCCATTTGTCCAGGCGCTTATTGCTGCGCTGCTCAATGTCGGTCAAAGCTTCGTTGATGCGGTCGTGCTCTTCGTCCGTGACTACGACAGAAACTATGAAAATTTCGCCTTTGGTGTCCTGGCCGGTTTCGTCAACGAAGGCGTATATGGCTTGGCTGGATTGAGGCATAAGAGGAAATGACTTTCAGTGCATCATTCGATTACGCAGGCGGCCAAAGCTTCGCGCTTTTATAGATTGCAAGCTATGGCGCTTGCGTTCCCAAACGGCTATCAGATTATGACGAAGCAGCTTTCTGCATCTTGACCAGTTCTTTGGAAAACACGCGGTCAATCATTGGCTCGAAATGCTCCAGCGGCAACGTTTCGTAATTCGGATCGAACGCCGCCTGATCCCATTCGTCGGTGAACTTTTGGGCGAGCGCAAACCACGGCTGATGCTCATGTTGCTGGCGCAAATTCGTCTCCATCCCAAAATGCTGGTAATAATGCTTGCCCTGAAAGTCCTGGTGCGTGCGAACGATTTCGTAAGTTTCCGGCGACACATAAGGCTTCAGAATCTCAGCCGCAATCGCCGGATGGTTGATGACCGAAATGACTTTGCCGATGTCGTGGCAAAGCGCAGCAACAATCAATTCTTCCGAAGCTCCAGCACGCTCGGCCATCGTCGCCGTTTGCAAAGCGTGCTGAAGCTGATTCATTGAAAAGCCATCCACCTGCTCTTCCAACTGCTTCAGCATGGACTTAATCATCGCAGGCATTTGCGATTGGCGTTTGGCAACTTCGCCGCCGATCTTCATCCAATCTTCGGCGGTGCTTTGATCCATTCGGGTAAACGGCATTGCGGGACTCCTCAAATATCTTGAGAGGACGGGATTTACAAGACTGAACAGGATGAAACCAATCCTGAAACATCCTGTAAATCCTGTCGGAATTTCCTATTTCTTCGGGAAGTTCGGGTTCGCTTTCACTTCCTCGATCTGTTTGTTGTGGCGGAAATTGTGCAGCGGAATGTACACCAGCCACTGGTAAGCATTGAGCGTGTTGAACACCGGAAACGGATGATCGAAGGTGTGCGCTTTCAACGGCAACTGCGTTTCTTCGGTAAACTTGATCGTCTTGGCGCGGGCTTCCTTCAATTTTTCGATCACTTCTTTGGCCGACAGCTTGCCACTCGGAACGATGTTTTCGGGTGCAGAGGCCTTGCCTTTGCGCCCAACCATGACGTTTTCCAGAAACTCCGTTTTGCCTTTGGTCTTGGCTTCCCAATCAGGATTCGGCTTGGCGGCCAACGCCTGCTGCATGGCTCCAAACAATAACCCTTCGGCCATCATGATGTGTTCAGCGACTTCCAGCACTGACCATTTGTCAGGCGCGGGTTTGAACTTCAATTGCTCTTCGCTCAACCCTTCCAACGCAGCCAGCGTTTCAGCATGCGAATCTTTCATCCAATTCAGCGCTTTTGTTCGCTCTTCCACGGTGATTTTTCCTTCGTCAAAAGCAAGAACAGCATTACAGAACATGCAAATGCCAACCACGATCAACATCCGCGCGATTTGTTTTATCGAGTTCATCATAAATTTCCTCCACTCTATTTTTTCTTTTTGAAGCTGATACCTTGAAAAATCAACCCGCTGACTTCGCCGTCCGCGCCAAGCGTGAATTGCACCTGTTCGGTCAACAAGCGCGGTTCCGTTGGTGAAAACGTGTCGAAGTGAAAATGTTGCAGCTTGGTTTTGAAGCTGCTCCAACCGAGTGCAAGCGTTTCGCCGTCCAGCGAAATTTCCGCTTTGCCATAACCCGCGTCTTCATACGTTCCGGCATAAGCCGCAAGTTCACGCGAAGGTTTTGTGTCTTTCTTGCGCGCCGCCATCCGAGCCATCAATGCCTTGCTCGTTTCGGCTTCAAGCTGTTTCGCGCTTTCGGCAATCGCGGCGTTCCAGTCTTTCTTCGGCAAAGCCAGCAGTAAATCCACGACGTTGTAACAGGCGGCTTCAGGCATTTGCGTGCCGTTCAAATTGGCCAGCACCGCCACGCCAAGCTTCGCTTTGGGAACCAGCATGATGCTGGCGCGGAATCCGTCAATCGTGCCGCCATGCATGACCAGTTTGTGGCCGCGATAATCATTGATGAACCAGCCTAGCCCGTAACTCAACTGCGAAGTTTCAGTCGGCGGAAAGAACAATTGCCAACGCCCTTCGTTACGAATGACCATTTGCGGCGTATGCATTTCGCGAACGTTTTCGGCGGAAATCAGCCGCTTGCCGTCCACTTCGCCTTCGTTCAGATGCAACCGAATCCAGTTCGACAAATCGCGCACGCTGGCATTGATCGAACCCGCCGGGCCGGTGTTATCAATGTTACGCCAGGGCATCGTGTCAATGTTTGCGCCACGTTTTTGATGCGGCGTGGCGTGGTCAGCGGCTTTTTCGGCAACCGATGTGCTGAAGCTGGCCGATTTCATCCCCAGCGGATCGAAGATGCGTTTTTGCGTGAAAGCTTCCCAACTGGAACCGGCAGCGTTGCCAACCGCCAATCCAGCAGTCAGAAACATGATGTTTTGATATTGGAACGTCGTGCGAAAGCCATAACTCAGCGGCACAAATCCGATTTTGCGAACGATCTCTTCCCTACTCCACGGCGAGGCGTACCAGAGCAAATCGTGACGAACCAAGCCTGTGCGATGCGTGACGATGTCGCGCAATGTGACGTTTTCATTGGCCAGCGGATCGCTCAACCGGAAATATCCGACGTGCTTTCTGACCGGATCGTCCCAACTCATTTTGCCGTCATCAACCAACATCGCCATCGCGCCTGTGACAAATGCTTTGGTCGTCGAACCTATGGCAAACACAGTGTCGGGCGTGACCTCTTCTTTGGTTTTCACATCGCGCACGCCGTAACCTTTGATGAAGATCACTTGATCGTCTTTGACGACTACGATGGCTGCGCCGGGCGTTTGCCAGAACTTCACGGCGTCCTGCATCGCGGTATCAATTCCCGGCGTATCCCATTTCTGAGCCAGTGCAGTCGAAACCGCTGCACAGACGATCAACAACGAGAAAACCAATCGAAGAATGTTTCTAGTCATACGTTTTCCTTTCACTTTCTAGAGCGGTTTTCAATCGCGTGTAGGGCAGATTTTCCAATCTGCCCGGGATTTTACACTTGCGGAAACCTCGGCAGGTTGGAAAACCTGCCGTACATTCACCTGAAAACCGACTTAATTGGAGCGTTGAGCAATCGCAAAATCAGCCGCCTGACTTCTTCCGGCCTGCGCTCCGAAGCGCCCACCAAGGTCGCTTCGACCAAGCCGTTTTGGTCAATGACGATATGCGTCGGAAACAACGAAGCGTTGAATTGCGTGTTGATGATCGTTTCCGCGTCGGGAACGATCTGATAATCGAACGAAGTCTGTTTCAAAAACGCGCGCAGCGTTTCGGCGCTGTCGAACGTAGGGGCGAGAAACACCACCGGCTGCCGGCTGAATTCGTTGACCAGTTCGTTCAATCGCGGAATTTCCTTGCGACAAGGGCTGCATCCGATGAACCACAAATTGATGACCACCACTTTGCCGGTCAGCGCATTCAGGTCATACCGTTTGCCATCCAGCGTGGTCAGCTTTACCAGCGGCGCAACCTGTTTCCACGCGCCGCCGGATTTTTTACCTTTCGTTGCAGCTAACAAGTATTCGTCAAAGCCAGCCAAACTGCCGCGTCGTCCTTTATAGATGTCTTTCAATCGCTCTTCGGCTTCCTGCGAACCGCGTCTCCAGGCTTCGATGAAGGCAGTTTCAGCAAGCGTATTTTTGCCAATCGCTTGCTGGATTTTGGCTTGCAACAGGTAGATTCCGAAATCCTGTTCGCTTGCAAACGCTTTGGCAGTTTCGACCGCGATCAAAGCATCTTCGATCCGCTGCTGGCGAAAAGCCAAATCGCCGTTCATTCGATAAGCTTCGGGCAACATCGCTTCGGTTTGCCTGCCGTTTATATCGCCGTGCAGCCGCAATTTGCCCGCCAACAACAATTCAATTGCGCGTTCGAGCGACGGCCTGACCTGGCCGTAACTTTGGTAGCGATTCAAGCACGACGCTGCCAGATAAAAATTCGGCAACGGATTTTCAGGCTCGGCTTTTTGCCAATAACCGGAAATGCTCTCAATCACATCCAGCGGCATTCGGTTGTCTGCCGCCAAGGTCGCCATCGCCGAACGAGCAAACTCGCTGGTCGGGTTCGCACGAAGGATTTGCAGTTTCAACCTGGCCATTTCCGAACGGTCTGCGGCAGGCAAGTTGGCAACCTGTTCTTCGTAATCTTTCACAGCCAAGCCTGCAAACGGCGACGAAGCATAATCTCCGGCCAATCGCCGAATCGCAGTTACACTGTCAGCTTCGCGCCCCGTCAGCAAATACCCGAACGAAAGCGCATACAACAATTCGGCGCTCTCCGGCTTTCGGCTTAAAGATCGAATGTCAGCGTTGATTTCTCCAGCCGCTTTTCTGGCGTCAATCAGCGCCGCTGTTTCCCACTTCATCCGATAAGCCGAATAGTTATCGGGATACAGCGCCGTTTCCTGTTTGAAAAATTCCAGGTAGCGACCAGAAGAAATCTTCCCGACCAACGCGCCGCGTGCCAATTGACCGTCCGCGCGATACACCCCCGCAGTGGTATACGCCCACTCATCCCATCCGCCGCCAAGCGTGATGAAATGAACGCCAATTTCGGCAACGTTGTCTTTCACCTTGAACTCGGCGCGATGCTGCTTGCCCACTTTGGCCATTCGCAGCGCAAAGTTTTCAACGTGGTCAGGAAACTTCAGCCGGACATAACCGTAAACGTCATCGGCAACAGAAAACTTCGCGCCCTGCGCTGCCGAGTCATAAATGATCGTCAGCGTCTGCCCCCAACGCGGTTGCGCCGGTTCCAAACTGGAAACCTGCGCTTGTGCGCTATTCGTCCACAACACACCCAATCCAACTAATATCAACCAGAGTTTCATCAATTTCACGAAACCGCCTTACCGGAATGCTGAATTTTTGCTTTTGGATATTTACTTTGTGTCTTTTGATTTACCGCACCAAATGATACTTCGTTTGCCGCCGCAGCACCCATTCCATTTTGCCGTCGGCGTTGAGCACCGCGTCTTCTTCCTGGCCGACGAACAGTTCCGCGCCGTCCCATTCCGGCACAGGCGTGCGCGCGCCGAGTTCAATCGAAAACCATGTGTTTGGCAGCAGTTTCACGTCGCCGCGACCGGGAACGCCTTCCTGCCAATCCCACAACCCGATCAACGGCCCTGCGCCGTGACCGTGGTCGCCGATTGGGTGCGTGTAAAACGTGCCGTTGATTTTCTCGGCTTTCATCGTCGCAATGGCATCCGCCAGAACTTCGTTGCCGGTGCGACCGGGCTTCATGCGTTCCATCAGGATGTCTTGCATGCGATTGGTGTTGGCCAGCGCCTTTTTGATGCCGGCGGGCGCGTCGGTTTCGCCCGCACGCAAGACGTAGCCCATGTGTTGCGTGTCTGTCGCCAAGCCCAATGCCGTCAGCCCGAAGTCGCAATGCAGCACATCACCGCGCTGAATCACAATCGGAGCGTCTTCCGCCAGATTGCTGGGAATGCCGGAACCTTTGCGCTGCACGCGAACGGTTGGCTGAAACCACGTGCCGCAACCCAGATTGTTCACCTGTTGCCGCATAAACCAGACGACATCCTGATTCGTAGTCTTGCCGGGTTTGATGACTTCAGCGGAAAAGGCGCGTGCGATGATCGAATGCACGATTTCCATCAAGTGTTTGTAAGTCGGCAGCATTTCCGGCAGCCGAATCGAAATGTATTCGTGCGGCAATTCTTCGGCGCGAATCAATCGTTTGGAATACTCCGCGCCCAACGCCTGTTGCAGCTTTTCATATTCGCCCGCCGACAAACCATCAGAGAAAGCATGCGTCGCTGAAATGTTGACGGCGATGTTTTTCGGATCGCGCTGGGCGATCAGTTTCCGTAATAGCGCCCATTGGCCTTCGCCCCAGAGTTCGCGGTTTTCGACTTCCGGGTCACGGTAAACCTGATACAAGCCGCCGTTCGATCCGCCGCCGAGCGCCAATCGTTCAATTCCCTGTTCGCCGCGATCCGTAAAAACCAGAATCGTCCGCCGTCGCGCGGCAAACACCGTCGGCGAAGTCAGCGAACGATAGACAGGGTCTTCGTTGTATTCGCGGCAGATCACCAACCACATTGCCACGCCGTGTTTGCGCATCAATTCGGGCAGGACTTTTTCCAGCCGCAGTTTCAACCAGCCTTGTTGGATTTCCGCCTGCTTGCGCATCGAAGGCAAAGGTTTCGGCGGTTGGCCAAACGTCGGCGTGGCCAGCAACAAACACAACAACACAACTAAGGTTTTGGCGCGCATTGTCTCCTCCATTACTTGCTACGGTTTCTTCATCGCTTGAGCCATTTCGGCCATCATTTGCGCTTCGGTCAATCCCATCCAGCAATGACCTTTGCCGGGACTGAATTCGATCTTGCCTTCAAATGGCGGCGAAGCTTTCTTCAAAGATTCATCCAGCATTCGCATGGCGTTATTCAAAAAATAATTGTCGGCATCGCCCATCCAAGCGCGCAGCTTGCCTTTGAGCTTCGGCGCCAGCGTCGCCCAGTTTTGTTCCAGATGCAGCCGCAGGTCGTACTTTTTCCAATGCTCGACCACCGAGCGATTCAGTTCGCCGGTTTTCGGATCCCACAGCGGCACGGGCAAACCGTCCGCTCCACGCGGGCCGTATGTCGCGTTCCAGGCTCCCCACTGCCCGCCGGACATTGCCCACGAATCACCGCGACCGAGCACGTTTTCGGCCTGCACTTCGTGGCGCATCGTGTACATCACATCGCCGTTGACTTCGCGCGCGCCGGCACGTTCAAAGCCGTTACGGTTCACATAAGCGTTCGCGTCGCTGTAAACGTTGACCAATTGAAAACCGCGAAAATCCACGCCGTCCGCGCACGCAGACCAAGCGCCGTTGAAAAAATCCGGGTAAAAAATCTGCAAGGCCAGCGACACCCAACCGCCGGTCGAACCGCCGTCGAGCACCCGCGCCCAGCCTTCGCCTATGCCGCGATAAGTTTTCTCGATGTGCGGAATCAGTTCTTGCGTGACAGCATCGCCATACGGCCCGTGGTTTTCGGAGTTGACTTGATACGGATCGCCGAGCGGCCCCGCGCCATCCAGATGAATCAGCAACATTCGCGGCGCGTCATCCGCCATCCAGGCTTTCTGAAAATTGGAGCCGCTCGTCATCATTCGCTGCACGCCCGTGTACCGCGAACCGTAACCGCCAATGTGAACGCGTACCGGGTAACGGCGTTCCGGCTCTTTGGCAAAATCGCGCGGCAAGATGATGCCCGCGCGCAAGTAGATTGGCCGTCCCCAAAATTTCGACAGCAGTTCGGATTTCAGTTTGACGAATTTGACCAGTTCAGTTTCCGGCGGCAGCGCATCGGCGGGCAGTTGTTCGGTCAACTGTAATTTGACCGCGCCGCTTTTCGCCGGATCAAGGTTCAGCTTGACGGGCTTGCTGTACAGATTGCCGGGCGCGTTCAGATTCTTGATGTCCGGATTGGTGTCGAGCACCGCCTGGACGAAGTATTCGCCCGGCTTCACGTCGTTCAAGCTGTTCAATGGAAACGCCACGCAGGTCGCATCAATCGTTCCCGCCGTTTGCGCGGACAAGCCCGTCACGTCACGGGCAAAAATCGGCGGCGAATTCATTCCCGTGCGCCCTGCGCCTTGTCGTGGTTCCGGGCGTTCGGATTTGCCCAGGATCACGAATAATCGCCCGTACACCGGCTGCGGACTGAGTTGCGGCGAAACGGTGACTTCAAATTTCAGCGCCTGCGCAAAGGCGAAACTGGAAAGCAACGCCGCGACAAACATTGCCGCAGCAAGGTGAACACGAATTTTGATCGGCATAAAACTCCAAAATTTATTGATTGTGAAGCCCCCACATCAACTCATCTCTGGTTAGATTCTGTTTCCAGATGGTTCCATCGGCCAGCTTCACTTCCGCGACAAAAAGCGCGCCCCCAGCCAAAAATGAACCGGTAGTCGCGTTCCGACGAACTTTCTCTCGCTTAAAAAGCCAAGACTGTGGCAAGCTGACTTTGGGGTCGGCAGCGGAAATTTTGATTTCAGTGTTCTTAGGCGTAACCGTTTCCGGCATTGCAATCCACTCTCCCAACCGAACGTCGAAGTTATCGGGTAGGTCTTTCACGACTCCTAACCTATACGCCACAACCCCATCTGAGCGGGTCTGTAAAGTTGCGCGGTAACCTTCATCAATGTTGTCGCAACGCGCGACGACTAACGGCGATGGCTGGTTGCTTAACGCCTGCCTCATTATGATCAACTGATCATCTGCGGTGTAAGGTTTCACCCAATGCGTATCGTCTTCAAACTCCACGGCAATCGCCAAAGCGGTAAACACGCCGTTATATCCTTCAACTGTTTTGTCGCCACTGCCCACCTTATAGGTATGTTTGGAAACCAACACTTCACCGATGCCAATCGGCTTGGTCGCGCGGTCCAATCTCATCATCCCGCCATCTGGGCCGTCATAGCGAAAAGCGACAATGACCTTTCTGATCGCTTTGCCCGAAATATTTTCGATTTTGACTTCCTCATGAACCTCTTTCAGGCCGTCTTGCGGAGTCAAGATTCTGAGTCGGCGGAACGTAGGCTCGCTCAAAGCGACAGGACAACCCGCAGCCGTTTCCACCAGCCCTTCCACCAACATCATCTTGTCCTGCGGCAGCTCCTGAGTTTGAGGTAAGGCAATTGAAGAGAACGCCAAAAGGCAAAACGCAACCAACAATAACCTGAAATTCATAGTGCTCCTTTCCTCAGTCAAAGATGGCTGAAGTCGTTAAAGATGGAAGTTCATTTCACATCGAGTTTTTCCAAGCCCAACGACTGCAAATGCGCCGCCAGCTTTTCGCGCGGCCAAGCCTGCATTCGCGCATTCCACGGATCAACCACGTTCAGACGTTTAGTCGCCGCCAGTTCGCGCAAACAGTCCGGCAAATCCAGCCTCTGCAAAACGCCATAAGGCAAAGTCGAAAGCGGCCATTGGTAACGGTCGTCCTGAGTCAGTTCGTGATATGACAGCAGCGCGTTGTGCAGCGTCACCCGTTTGACCAGCGGATGCAGCACGGCGGCGAACGCGGCGGTGATCGCTCCCAAGCCGCGTCCGACCAGATGCAGTTCCTGGCAGCCGTTTGCCGCAAACAAATCCAGCGTGGCCAGCAGATCGTGAACGCGGCGACCACAATACGATTCGTTCCACATCATCGCCAGCGTCGAATAAAAGTAATCCGTGCCATAAGGCAAAAAGAAATCGTCGCTGGTGTCTTTGTGCAATCGCGCCATCATTTCGCCTATGCCGCGCACGTCCAACGCAAATCGGATTTCGCCATCGGCAAGCTGCGGCGCTTTGCCAGCGGCAATTTCATCCAGCGAAGACAGATGCGGAACGTAAAGCGTCGCGTGTTCGACTTTTGGGAAAAAGTATTGCGGGCCGTTTTTGGGAATCGCGTGCAGCAAGGCGAAAACATTCGCGCCGTTGTGTTGTTCGGTTTCGATGACAAAGCCGTAATCGCGCAAGGTTGCGCTGATGCGCCGGTCTCGCATTACACGGTAATTCGGCGGCACGGTGCGCGCAGGCAGCGCCAGCAGCTTCGTCAATTCATCGCTCAGAACTTTGCCGGAGATTTGTTGTCGTTTCGCCGCAAGTTGCCTGGCAGCTTCGCTGGTGAAATCGAACGTTCGTTTTGCGCCGAGCGCAGCGGTTTGCCCGGTCTCCGTCACTTGCAGGGTTTCGTCTTTTTCCGGCGGCGCGACCGGTTCAATCGGTGACGCTGTAACAGCCGCGTGCCGGTTGAAGAATTTGTACATCGCTTCGCGCGCGCCTTTGTTGTAACCGTGCGTTTCCGGGCCGATGTAAAGCTCCACGTCCTCGTCTTTGCCGACGATGGAATACAGCCGCTTCACTTCTTCGTAAACGGCGCGAACTCCGCGCACGTCGAAAAAGTCGTTTTGCTCGCCGCCGAAATGCACAGGGCGCGGCAACTGCGCGATGTAAAAATCGGCCATATCGCATCCGGCAGCCAGCATTCCGGGAACGATTTGTTCAGTGTCCTGCGCTTCTTCGTTTTCCAGATTGTTGAGGTACTGCGTCGCAAAACAGTTCGGCGCCACCATCGTGAACCGATCATCCAGCACGTTCAGCCAGGTGGTTTGCGTGCCTCCGCCGGAATTGCCCGTCAGCCCGACGCGATTCGGATCAACTTCGGGGCGCGAGAGCAAATAATCCAATCCGCGAATGCCGTCCCACGTTTCCCACAACGCAAAGTTCCATCCGAGCAGATTCATTTGATTGCCTGCGACAATGTGCGAATGCACGCCCCATTGCACGACAGGTTCGCCGGGTTCGTTGTCATACTCGAAACGTTCGCCTTGCGACGGAGGATCGAAGATCAACACCACATACCCTTGCCGAGCCAGATTGCGTGCGAATTTCTGATACTTCGGCTCGGCTTTGCCCGTACGCGAATGGCCGCAAGCCGCCAACACGGCGGGAAGTTTTTCTGTTTTGTTTTTGGGAAGGTACAGATTGGCCGTGACTGGATAATTCGGACGGCTTTCGTAAATCAGCTTTTCGATGGTGTAAGCGTCGCGTTCGACTTTGCCGGTGATGCGCGCGTTGAGCGGCGTGCGTTCGGGCAACACGCCGAAACAAGCGCGGAGCTTTTGCCGCACTTCCTGGCGCAGCTTCAGCACCTGTGCCGGAGTTTTGATGGCTGCGCGAAGCTTCGCGCGTTTGGCCATCATCTCGCGGCTGCGCGCAACGAAATACTCCTGCAACAAATGACCGTAACGGAAATCGCGTGGCGTTTGCGTGGCAGTTTGCGGAAAAACCGCTTCCGCCAATGTTTCCGTTCCGTTCAAACAAAACAGCGCGCCAGCCGCAGCCGTCGCGCTATTTTTCAAGACTTCGCGTCGAGTGAATCCTTGAGTCATCATCGTTTCCCTGAATAAGCGCTTGCCAAATTTGTACATCGAGAAAGACAATACCGGCCATGAACGAACAATCCCAAAAATTCCCTTTCGAGCTTGATCCAGTGATTGAAGTGTACAAAAAAGACGTTGATCAAACCTTACTGGACGAAAATCTAAAGCTTACGGTTGAAGAACGCATTATAAAATTGATGCGTCTGCAACGGTTTGCCGAAGAACTTCAAAAAGCCGGTCGAGAATTGAGAGCAAGACAATGACGGACTTTGAACAATTTCTCCCTTTGCTGACCGGGGCAGGCATAGAGTTCATTGTCATTGGCGGCGTCGCGGCTAATGTTCATGGCTCGGCGCGACTGACCCAGGACTTGGACATTGTCTACCGCCGCACGGATGAAAACCTCAACCGTATAGTGCAGATGATGACACCTCTCAACCCATACCTACGCGGCGCTCCGCCAGGACTTCCGTTCAAACTGGATTTTGAAACGATGAAGCGGGGGCTGAACTTCACGCTGACAACCCCGCTTGGTGATGTTGATCTGCTTGGGGAAATCGCAGGCGGCGGCAATTACGAAAACCTGCTCCCTGACTCGGTGACAATCGAACTTTTCAGTATCCGCTGTCTTTGCTTAAATCTTGAGCGACTCATCGCAACCAAACGCGCCGCCGGTCGCCCAAAAGATTTCGAGTCCATTGCTGAACTCGAATTGCTTCTTTCTCGCCAAACAAGCTAACGAATCCTACTTCTTGAACTTCGCCAACTGCTCTGCGAATGGATTGTTGAAGCTCGGTTTTTCCGGGCGTTGCGGTTTTCGATCTTGCCGGTTGTCTTGTTTGTTGTCACGGCGATCCCGGTTTTGATTTGGGCGACGATCAAACCGACGTTCGGAATTTTCGGCGCGGCTGTCGCGCGGCATCTGGCGCGAAGTTTCCGCATCGCTTTTCATCGTCAAGGCAATCTGATTTTTCTCCAGGTTCACTTCCAGCACCCGCACCGTCACGCGATCACCCGGATTGACGATTTCTCGCGGGTCTTTGACGAATTTGTTGCTCAGTTGCGAAATGTGAACCAGGCCGTCCTGATGCACGCCGATGTCCACGAACGCGCCGAAGTTCGTCACGTTGGTGACAATGCCGGGACAAGTCATTCCCGGTTTCAAATCGCTGACCTGATGAACGTCTTCGCGAAAGGCGAACGCCGAAAACTCTTCGCGCGGATCGCGTCCGGGCTTTTCCAATTCGGCGATGATGTCGGCAAACGTGAATTCGCCGACTTCTGCTTTCAGGTCTTCGGCCTGTTTGACCAGCCCGACGCCGGAACCGGTCAATTCGCCAACGCCTTTGCCCAAACGCGCGGCCAGTTGTTCCAAAGCCGGATACCGTTCCGGGTGAACTCCAGTGTTGTCGAGCGGATGCGCGGAATTCGGAATGCGCAAAAACCCGGCAGCCTGTTCAAATACCTTCGCGCTGAAGCGAGGAATTTCCAGCAATTGCTGGCGCGATTCAAACAAACCTTTGGTTCCACGGTGTTCGACAATCTTCTTCGCCATCGAAGGGCCAATGCCGGAAACCCGCGCCAGCAAATGCGACGACGCCGTGTTCAAATTCACGCCGACAGAGTTGACACAAACATCCACCACCAAATCCAATGACTTTTTCAACGCAGGCTGATTCACATCGTGCTGGTATTGGCCAACGCCAATGCTCTTGGGATCGGTTTTGACCAGTTCGGCCAACGGGTCTTGCAACCGCCGCGCGATGGAAATGGCTCCGCGCACGGTCAAATCCAGATCGGGAAACTCTTCGCGCGCCACATCGCTGGCGGAGTAAATACTCGCGCCTGATTCGTTGACCATCACCACAGGCGTGTTCAGTCCGGCTTCTTTCAAAGCTTCGCGGACAAAACTTTCGGTTTCGCGTCCGGCGGTTCCATTGCCGACGGCGATGGCACGGATGTTGGCGTTTTTGACCACTTCGGCAATCAACTTTTTCGCGCGTTCCTGTTCGTGCTGCGATTGCAGATGAATGACATCGCTGGCGACGTATTTGCCGGAATCATCCACCACAGCCAGCTTGCAGCCGGTGCGAATGCCTGGGTCAATGCCGAGTACGGCTTTGGCTCCGAATGGCGCGGCCAGCAGCAGCTTGCGCACGTTTTCGGCAAAGACCTTGATCGCGGCTTCGTCGGCGACATCCTTGAGCGTGCGATGGACTTCGGTTTCTATGCTTGGCAGCACATAAGCCTTCAGCGCCATTCGCGACGCTTTCTGCAATACATCCTTGATTGGCTGTTCGCATTCCACCATGGCCGGGCAGGCTTCTGCGTCAAAGGCTCCCTGCAAAATCAAATCAAAGTCCGTGTCTTCCGGCCCGGCGCCGATGGTCAAAGTCAATTCTTCTTCCATCCATCCGCGTCGCATTGCCAGATAACGATGCGACGCTTCGGGTTTCAGCAGCGATTGAATCGGTTCGAAGTAATCAAAGTAGCGTTCAAATTTGCTGGCGGGTTTGGCTTTTTCGGCTTTGACAGTTTTGCCAACGCCACGCTCGAAAACCGTTTTGCGAGTGTGTTCACGCAACTCAATCGTTTCGGCCAGTCGTTCGGTCAAAATGTCCTGAGCGCCATTGATGGCCGCAGCCGCATCGTTGATGTTCTTTTCGGCGTTGTAAAACGCCAGCGCAAAGGCTTCCAGCGTTTGGCCGGTTTCCGGCACAGCCGCGCCGTGTGCGATGTCCCAAATCCAGTTGGCCAGCGGTTCCAAGCCCGCTTCCTTGGCCACGGTCGCTTTGGTTTTGCGCTTTTGTTTGTACGGCAGATACAAATCTTCCAGCGTGTCCAAATTGAATGCCGCCAGAATTTTTTCCTTCAATTCGTCGGTCAGTTTTCCCTGCCGCTCGATCTCTTCCAGTATGAAGGCCTGGCGTTTGATGATTTCGTCCCAACGCTCTTTGGCGTCAATGACGTTGGCGATGGCGACTTCGTCAAGATTGCCGGTTTGTTCTTTGCGATACCGGGCGATGAACGGAATCGTGCCGCCTTCTTCGGTAAGCGCCAAAACTGCGTTTGCGGATTGGACAGGAATGTCCGCGTGAATGGATTGGAACCAGGTTTCAAAAGTCATGCTGTGAAAGTTCAGAAGTTGTTTTTTGGAGTTACGTGCGAGAACCGGATTGTAGATAGTTGATTGAACAAAGCAAGCGCGCAAGAAGACATTGGGAGAGATTACGGAACAAACGGAAACAACTGAAAAGACGGAAAGGATACGACTTGATTGGAGGTTCAGTTTATTCCGTTATTTCCATTTGTTCCGTAATCTCTTTTCAGTTTCCGAATTGAACGATTCTTTGACTGACAGTTTTTCGAACCATTCGCAAAACGGATTCTTCGGAAGTGAGTTCAGCGATCTTTTCGATTTCCACCCAGGCCAGGTCTTTGGATTCGCTGCTGACAACAAGCGGCACAGTGCGATCCGCTGAAAACAAAAACCGAATGTCGTAATGAAAGTGCGCTGGTTCTTTGGGATTGGCGGGAATCGCGTGAACATCCACGTCAAAGATTTGATCGGACAGCGGCGTCACATTCGGCAAACCGGATTCTTCGCAGGCTTCGCGCCAGGCGGCGCGGAGCATATCTGCATCATCTTCGACGTGGCCGCCAAGCTGCACCCAGCAATCGAATTTGCCGTGATAAGTCAGCAAGGCGTGCGTGCGGTCCTCGCTGACAACCCACGCCGAACCGGTCAGATGTCCAGCCAGTTGCCGGCGCGAATGAAAGTTATCGTATCGGCGCACGAAGGCTTTGATGTCGTCCAGCATTTGCGCTTCGTGCGCATCGGCAGGCTGATGTCGTTCGAGCAATTGCAGCGTCAGCTCTCTATTCATTTCGCAAAATCCCCAGCGGCTTTTTGATCATCACGTCCCAGCTTGAAATGACGCCAACCAGAATGACCACCACCAGCGTGGCTACTACTCCCATCAGATTGACCGACGGAATGAAGCGCCAATTGATTTTCAACGCCTGCTCGGCAATCGCCCACGTCAAGCCAATCGCCGCCGCCGAGCCGATCAATCCGGCCAGCAATCCCAGCACGCCATATTCGACCAGCAACGTCCAGATGATCAGTTTCTTTTTCGCGCCCAGCGTTTTCAGGATCGCCGATTCGTACAAGCGATGGAATTTCGTCATCGCAATCGAACCGATCAGAATCAGCAAGCCGCTCAAAAAAACAAAACCACCAACAAAGGAAACTGCCAGCGACACTTTTTGCACAATGCCGCGAGCGATTTCGATGATGTCACGGACATCCACCACGGAAATGTTCGGCGCTTTATCCACCAGTTCGCGTTGCAACTGGGCGCGCGCGGCGGTTTCTGCCGGGCCTTTGATCGCAGTGATGTACATCGCCGGAGCGTCGTCCAACGCGCCCGGACGAAACACGACCAGAAACCCCGTTCGCGCATTGCGCCAATCCACACGGCGAATGCTGGTGACACGCGCCGCTATTTTTCGTCCAAGCACATCAAAGGTCATGACATCGCCAACCTTCAATCCGAGTTCTTCATTCATCAATTCTTCGATGGAAACTTCCGGTTCGGGCGATGATTCCGGCGTCCAGAATTTCCCGGCAATGATTGTTTCGTTGTCGTCCAGTTTGGCGCGATACGTCAGCACGTATTCGCGGCCCAGCATGCCGGCATTTGGGCCACGATTTTCGCGGCGATTTTCGTTGGACCGCGAACTATCCAGATTCACTTCGCTGCCGTTGATCGCCGCAATGCGAGCGCGAATCGTGGGAATGATTTCAGGCTTTTCGCCAGTGAATTTGGCGATGGCTTCTTCGACAACGGGTCGCTGATCGCGCTGGATGTCTATCAGGTACATATCGGCTTTGAAATTTTCCAGATCAACGCCCAGTTCTTCCCTAAGATTGAGTTGCAATGACCGCACGCCCACCACAAAGAAAACTCCAAGGCCGACCGCCATCAAAATGATTCGCGTTTGATTGCCCGGACGATACAGGCTGTTGATGCCTTGCCGAACGGTAAACGAAGGAATGCGGCGAAACCCGCGCACGAATTTCATCAATCCGGTCGCCGTCAAATTCAATACAAGCGTCATTACCGCCAAGGCGATCAAAAAAATGCCGCCGATTTTCAACGAACCGGCTTGCCAGCTCGATATGCCCAGCAACCCCAGCACGACAAAAATGCTAACGACAATTTTCAACAAGTCGAATTTTCGTCCTCTGGGAACTTCCGAGCTTCGTAACACCAGAATCGGTTTGATCTGCCGGATTTGCAGCAGCGGCAGCAACGAAAACAGCAACGACACCAGCAAGCCAATGCTCAATCCTTGCAGAGCGGCTTGCCACGTTAGCCGGATTTCAACGTTGGGCGGCAAAATCCCAACGAAATACTTGGGCAGAATCCAGGCCAGCAGTTGAGCCAAGAACAATCCGAACAAACTACCCACCACGCCGAGCGCCATGACCTGAACCAGATACGCGCCGAGCACGCGCGAGTTTTGTCCGCCCAGAGTTTTCAGAATCGCAATCGTCTTCATCTTTTGCTGAACGAAGACGCGCGTCACGCTGAAAATACCTATGCCGCCCAGCACCAGAATCACCAGCCCGATCAGGCTCAGATAATCTTCCACTTGATTCAACGATTCGGTCAGCCTGTCCTGGGAAAATCGAAACGAACGAACCACTACGCCGGGCTGAGATTTGATCTCGTTGCGAAGCTGGGTCACCAGCCGATCCATCTGGCCTTCTTTGGTTTTGAACAACACACGATGACGCGCGCGACTGCCGAAGGTCGTCAACCCTGCGGCGACTGCGTCTTCATAAGCAATTATCACTCGCGGGCCAATGCTGAACGCATTCATGGTGTTGCCCGGCTCCTGTTCGATCACTCCGCGAATTGTGAACTCCAGTTCGCCGATCTTCAGCGTTTCCCCGATTTTCAGCCCCAGCGCGGTCAGCAAATTCTGCTTGACCAGCGCGCCACGATCTTTCAACAGTTCGTAGGAAAATTTTTGCCCATCGGCCAGAATCATTTCTCCGTAAAAAGGAAACCCTTGCTGGACGGCTTTCAGTTCGACCATCTTCGGCGTCCCCAGCCAGTCTTCGCCGGAACGCGCCATGGTCGCCGTTTCCAAAACATCAATATGCGCTTCGATCAATGGCGAAGTGTAGGCTCGTTCCAGCGCCGCTTTGGTTTCTTCGTTCCAGGGATTGTTCGCTGACACCTGAACGTCCGCCGTCATCAACGACCGCGCGTCGCCGACCAAAGCCGTTTTCAGATTTTGCACCAGTGATCGCAACGCCACGATCGAACCAACTCCGATGGCGATGCAGATGAAAAAAAACAACAGCCGATGCCACGAAGCGCGCATTTCGCGGTAAGCCAGATTGAAGATAAAGTTCATGGAATTTCCTCTGCGGCCAAGAGTATCAGGCAGTCCCGTGTTGCCCAAACGCCGAGATGATCCAAGACCAAAAAAATGCGGGATGAAAAGTCGAAACTTTTCATCCCGCATTTGCAGATAATGTTTGCCCCCTTGTTGTTAGAACGCGGGAACGACAATCGAGTAAGACCCAAGCAGCGACAGCGCGTGCAGGTTGTGTCCGCCAACGAACACCGGGCCTCTGCCAAGCACTGAACCCAGGATCGGACGCCCGGAAGCCGTCATACGAATCCAGCCGGTTCGTCCTGATGGAACATGGCGATTGATGCCGCCACCGCGATTGAAGAGATTGGTGAACGAATTGTACAGGTAACAGTTGACCGTGAAGCTGCTCGAAATCGGAACCTCAGCGTCGTTGTAAAGCAGCGTGAACACACTGGTCGAAGTCACGCCGCCAATCATCAAATTGGTCGAGGGGCTGAACAGAGACAGCATGTTGGAATCCACAGTCTGACTATTGAAGGTCGCGACTGCCACGGAACTCGGAAGCTGTTCGTAATCAACGCCATTGAAATTGAGAACAGTCTGGCCTAAGCCGTCAGGTTCCACACCGCCAGGAGACCGTTTGGCCACGGTCATCGCCTGCAGATACGCAGTCACGCCATTGGTTTCGCGGATGAATTCCGAGCCGATAAGATGGTTGAATTGCGTTGGACCGCCTCCACCGCCGCCAACCGCCACGGCGACGATATAACCGCTGATGCCCGGATCGTAATCGCTGACCAGAAAGCTGGCCGTCTGGTTGGGCGTCAACCCGACAAACGAATCGGCAATCGAACAAGTCGCGCCGTCCACCATGAACAAATGCACGCTGGCCGCGGCATTCTGGCTGACGTTGGTGATGTTGATCTGCGTGTCGCCCATCGCCGGGTTGGCAGGATTGCTCGAATAGCGGCTGTAAAACAGCACGCTTCCGGGTTTCATATCGCCAATGCTGCTTTGACCAATCGGGTACTGGGCAAACGCCACTGTGCTGAACATTGCCAGGGCGCAAATGACTAACGTGAGGTTGATAAAGCGTCGAAAAGTTTTCTGGATCATAAATAGTCCTTCCAGGGTAAAAAGCGCTGCGTTTACATTTTGAAGTCGCCGCCGAAAAAAGAGGCGTCATTGTCACAACAACTGATCGGCAACAAACATCTTGGGCGAAATCTCAGGCTCGCAAGATAAAACAATCTGCTGCACCGGCCTGATGAGTCGTTGAATCTTTTTCAATTTGCTATGAACCGACCAACGGTTCGGGGTCGGTCAATTGGGGCGAGAGAGCATTGGTACAAACCGAGCAGAATCTTTTTCTAAACTCGGAAAAAAAACAAAATTCATTTGAATTTGCAGTGTGAGGAGTTGATTTTGAAGTGAATCAACTTCTTTTATTCGCCACAATTTTCGATACCTGTTGATTTGCGGCCAGCGAATCTTACACAAACGATTGACAGACTGGCAATGGTTTTAATTCTGCTCAGGTCAATCTCTTACGCCCGAAGCCTTTGTTGCAACCAACAGGCCTTCGGGTTGGTTGATTTGTAGAATTTCGAGAAATTACTTCCGACAGTCGGCTCAAAATCACGGATCGAACTGTGGTCGCTTGTACAACCAGTGCATTCGTTGCCACCGCCAACCGCCCCAACGCGCCCACTGCAACCGCACAAAATACCCTTGCAGCTTGAATTCTTGCGATTTCAACAATTCGTACCCTGCCGCTTGAAAATCTTCTGCTCGCAACTTGTACCAGTTCGGCCCAGTGTCATCTTCCCAGAAAACCAATGTGCCTTCGGGCGATTGTCGAATCAAATCCAAATTGTGCTGCCGATCAGCCGTAAACGCCAGATTTTCCATTGGGTCTCGATCCAGCAGAATCCGAGCGTAAGCTTGACTCGTAACCAGCCGTTTGTGATACGCAGCAGAACCAGGATCAATCAACGACGTATGATTGCCAATCCAGTCATACATTTCCTGAATCGCAAAAGCATCGCGGCTGAATCTAATGCTGTCCACGTAAACAAAACACGTCAGCGCCGCCAACGCCAAACCGCCAGCTTGCAGTAAGCGTCGAGAACGATTGGCCGTCAGTTCATTCCAACCAATCAGAGAGATCAAGGCCGTCACCGGCGCAATGCAAACGAAATAACGCGCATAACCCGCAGAGCCAAACCAGCCACCCGCAAACATCAAGGAATGCAGCAGAAACAATGTCAAAAAGGATGAGGTGGCAAAACCCAGTTCACGGCGGCGCAACAGTTTCCACAATCCGACCAGAAATGGCGCAACCAGCGGGACACCGACGATCAAGGGAAGTTGCGCCGCATACCACCAGACAGGCCCAGTGCCGTTTGCTTTCCCGTCAATTTGCCAATCAGGCGGCCAGTTGTGAACTATCCATAACTTGTCTCCGGTGATGACCAGCGCAGCCAACCACCAGAAAACCATTCCGCTGCCCAGCAGCAAGCATTGAAGAATGCGGATTGCGAATTTCTGATATGGTTTGTTTTGATCCTTTGCCCGCCCAATCCAAAATCCAAAATCCAAAATCCAAAATCCCCAGAGAACGCCGATGAAAAACCCTTCCGGTCTGACCAGAATCAACAGCGAAGCAACCAGCATTCCGGCAATAATGCGTCCGGCCAGATGAAGCCTCAGCGCAATGACGAACAGCAATGCAAAAAGCATTTCCGTCATGACTTCGGAACTGAGCGCAAAAAACGCCGGCTGAAGCCACAGCAGCGGAACGATCAGTTCCGCACGCCGCAGTTTGACCTGCTCCGCCAGCCGGAAGCCCTGCCAGGCAGTCGCCAGACCGATGCCGACGGTCATGAGCTTGGCCGCCGGATAACCCAATTGCGAAGGGAAAAAATAAATCAGCGTGAACAATGGTCGCGCCCATACGCTGACAAAATAGAAAGGATGAATCGCAGCCCAGCGTGAAAAAAGGTAATGATATGCCGAGTCCTGTTGTTCGGCGTCGGGGTATAACCAGACCAGCAAAGCGCCGACAAACGCGAAGCCCAACAACCACAGACACGCTCTTCGAGCGGGTGAATCAATGAAATGGGGCATCAGTGAGGGTTTTCCAGCTTATAACTGCCAGCAAAATCAACGCGGCGACACGGGAGGAAATACGATCCCGCTTCTGCCGCAAAGTATCTTCAGCGATTGGTCTGTGCGCGATAAAGACCGTAAAACGACATTCTTGTGCAATGCTTTGGTGAGCGCATCGAAATCACACCCCAGGTCTTTTCCGTCCGCTCCGGCCAGCCTGTATGGACTATCCGAAGCCAGTCGGTATACGCCATTGTCGGCATTGACGAATCTGGCATCTTCCAATACGGCAGGAAAGAAATTGTTGGGAGGATAGATGTTGCTCGCCCCACCGGCCAACACGTTTTTGGTGAAAACGACTCCCGGCAAATACATATTCAGCGTTGGATTGCCTGAACCTTCGCCATCGCCTTTTACACCATATTCGTTGTGAGCGCTCAGATTGTTGGTGTAGACAAAATTCTGACTCGGATTGCCGTAAGTTGAAATGACAGTGCCGGAATGCAAAACCGTATTGTGATCCACAATCACGTCCGGCGCATCGCTGATTTGCACGAATCTTCCCGTGTGTCCACCATAGTATGTGCCGTCAATGTTTTCCCAGAGGTTGTTTTTGACCAACACGCGCCGCATCAATCCGCCGGGCTGATCGGTGTCATACCCCAGCAGATTGATGCCACCTTCGGCATTTCGCACAATGTTGTTGATGAAGGTCACGTCGCGCGTCACCGACCAGGGAGCGGTTCCATCCTGATTCACGCTTTTGAAAATGAGCGCGAAACCATCCTGGGCGTCTCCCCAGCAATTTTCAAAAACATTGCCTTCGATCAGGACTCGCTGCGCATTTTTCAATTCCATCAGATTTTTGACCGACCAGTGTTTGCCTTCGTAACCCGGCGCTCCGACACGCCAATGCGTCGGTTTGAACAGGTGATTGCCTCGAAATTCAATATCTGATGGAATCAGTTCAAATACGGAAGGGTCGGCTCCTCCGAACATGATGTTTTCTCCAGCGCCTTCCAGATAATTATTGACAATCTTGAACGGGCCTGGACCGTTCCATCCACAAATTGCCTGAGTGTCGAATCCAATGCCGTGAATTTCGGAAATGTAAGAATCAATAACCGCGCTTTGGGCGCTGTTCAACGCCACTCCGCGCGAGAGATTGGCCGATTTGTGTCCGTGGATGTAACAACGATCAACGATCAAATCGTGTGGAATGGATTCGTAATGGTTCTGCGCTCCCGATCCGTCGCCAAGAAGAACCAGCCCGGTATTAAACTCCACGTGGTCGGCAAGACTGATTTCCAGACCGATTAACCTGTAATGATGCGCTCCGGGTCGGGTTCTGATAGCGGCGGTGGCATTCGGTGAAATGATTTTAGGCAAAATCGCAGCGTATTCGGGCGTGATTCGATTCTCCGGCAAGGGCAGACAATAATCAGACACTGCCGGTCGAATGACGATCCATTCACTGGCGCTGTTGGCTTGAGAACTTCTGGCGGGCAGTTCGAAGTTCCCGATGAATACCGCGCCGGGTTGCAGTGTGATGACATCTCCCGGCTGAGCGGCATTGATCGCTGCCTGTAAATTTCCTCCCTGTCCAACGTGGTAGTTTCGCCCAGTCGGTTCGACATACGCAGTATTTAGATACGCACGCGGCAATTCCGGCAACACCGACGATCCAGTTGCGGCTTCAGTCGTTCTGAGCGGCGGACGCGACTTGACTGATTGCGCGCGCGCTCCGAGAAATGAGTTGATCGCGCCGGTCAGCATCAAACACAACAATATGACCAAACGGAAAACCGGTTTCACAGACGTTTCCTTTCTCATTGGTTGATGAATTACCGCGCGGTCGGTTTCGATTGCTGCGCCGTATTGTGCGCCAACTACCTGCGGGCTTCAACCGGCAGAACCGTCGTCACTCCGGCGATGGTTTTCGCCAGACTTGCCAGATCGCATCCAATGTCTTTTTCGTCCGTTCCTTTCGCCAAATATGGTTTGAGCAGGCTCAGCCGTAAATCGCCCTCGCGTTCCAGCGCTCCGACTTCGGCAAATGTTTTTGGAAACCAGTTTCCCGTTGGATAATCCCTGCTGTTTCCGCCAATCAGTATGTTGCGAACAAACATGGCTCCTGGAAAATATCGCGCGATGGTTCCGTTCCCACTCCCGGCGTCATCTCCCTTGACGCCGTATTGATTGTTGTAAGCGATATTGTTTGTGTAAACGAAATTTCGGCTAGGCGCACCGTAAGTCATGATAAGGCTTCCGGTTTGCAAGACGGTGTTGTGATCCACCACTACATCCGGCGAGTCGCTGATTTGCAGGAATTTTCCTTCCGCCTTCCATCTAGCGCCATTGATGTCATCCCAGAAATTGTTGCGCACCAGCACACGCCTCATCTGTATTCCCAGTTGGCTCATGTCTCGTCCCAGCAAATTGACTCCGGAACCGCAGTGGCGAATCAAGTTGTTGATGATGGTCACGTCCTGCGTGACCGACCAAGGAGCGCTACCTTCCTGATTGACGCTTTTGATGACCATCGCAAACCCATCCTGAGCGTCTCCCCAGTTATTTTCGAACACGTTTCCTTCGATCAGAATTCGCTGGGCGTTTTTCAACTCCAACAGGTTTTTTACCGACCAGTGAATGCCGCCATACGCTGGATCGCCGACTTTCCAGCGCAGAGGTTTGTGAACGTGATTGCGGCGAAATTCTATGTCTGAAGGAACCAAGCCTGGAATCGAAGGATCGGCTCCGCCGAGCATGAAATTTTCGGCGGCGCCTTCCAGATAATTGTTGACGATCTTGAATGGCCCGGGGCCGTTCCAACCGCAAATGGCCTGAGTGTCCATTCCCACGGCGTGACAATCTGAAATGTAGGAATCAATGACGGCGGTTCGCGCGCTGTTCAATGCGATTCCGCGCGAGACATCGCCTTTTTCATTTCCGTGAATGTAACAACGATCCACAATCAAATCCGTCGGGACTTGCGCCAGTGAACGTTGCGCATTGGAACCATCGCCGAGTTTGACGACGCCATAATTGGTTTTTACGTTTGGCGACACGCCAATTTCCAGCCCGACCAATCGGTAATGATGAGCGCCCGGCATGGTCGAAAGCGCGGCGTCCGAATTCGGCGTCATGATTTTCGGTAACAACCCAGCTTGTTGTGGCGTGATGCGGACACCGGGCGACGGCAGATTGGCGTCGGGCGTGGAAGTCCTGATCACAATCCAACCCGTGCCTTTTTTGGCGGGCAGCACAAAATTGCCGGTGAATGTCGCGCCGGCTTTGAGAGTGACGACATCGCCGGGCAACGCTCGGTTGAGCGCCGCTTGCAAATCGCCACCGGCAGCAACCGTTATGGTTTTTCCGGCAGGCGACGGAAATTCGGTGTCCAGCGTCACGCGCGGCAATTCCGGCGTGGCGATTGCCGCCACAGTCTGGCTGAGCGTTCGCGCAATTTGTTTGTGCGGCCAGCTCAACGCAGCAAGGAAAGTTGCGCCAACCATCAAGACAAGGCAGGTCTTTTCCAACGGAAATCGCAATTTGGCTTCTTTCATTTCATTTTCCATTCGACTGCCCTGTTTCGACCTCCACAGGCAGACGATAAACGTAATACTTCGTATCAGGCACTTTTTCCCAGCCAACTTTTGAAAAGCTCACTGGCATATTGTCCGCCACAAAAAACTTCGCCCCGGTTTTCGCCAAAACAGAAAACGCTCTCTGGCGAGCGGCCTCATCCGCGCCCCAAAAAGAATCTCTGAAGGGCAATTCAGCCACGATCTTCACTCCTGCCAGACGCGCCCAGTAGGCGTGAAAACCCCTGCCTATAATTGCCAGCTTGTCCGAGGGCTGCACTCCCATTTCTTTCAATCGAACAGCCATTTTCCAATGCTGGTGAGCCTCGATGTTTTCTCCTTTGATGAATGACCGTGCGGTGGTGACAATCTCGCTGGAGCTTGACCCAATTGACAGGATGAAAATCAGACTGGCAAAGGCCAGAGCCAGGTTGGCGGACAATCTGGCCGAAGGCCATCTTTCCGACGGGCGCACGCCGGAAAAAAGCCCCAGCCATAAAATCACCAGAGATGCGTCAACATACCGTGGCTCTACGCAAACCAACGAGTACAAGGCCATTATCACAATGCCTGGGACGATCAATATCCAGCGCCTCGCCAACCACCCAATCCGTCTCCCTTCGCTCATCAGATAAAGAGTCAGCATCCCCACCATCAGACCGAATTGTGCGCTGAAAAAAAAGATTTCGTAGTAGCCGAGAAAATTCAGAGCCAATCGGCGAAGCTGCCCGGAAAGTTCAAAGTGAGGACGAATGCCTTCGTACCAGTAACTGGGATCGTACCAGGGGGGATATGTTCCGCCGACCGGTTCTGCAAATTCATAAATCACCGGATGGCCATGCGCTTTTCTCAACGGGTGGACTGGCTTTCCTGTTTCAGGAACTTCTCCTTCCCAGTAAAGCGTGGTGTGTCCTGTTGATTCCCATCCCAGATTTACAAACCAGGCATAATTCAGTTTTCCCGTCTCGCCAAAGGTCAAACGGTTTTTTGACTTTGAAATGGCTGCGACAAAGGGAGCGGCGACAATCAAAAAGACAATCGTTGCCAGCGCGACACGAGCCATGGCTTTTTTGAAATTGCCGAAGGCAAACAGACTCATCGAGAGAAAAACAAAGGCCAGGGGAAACATCACCGCCTTCGCCAAATACCCTGCTCCGAGCACCAGCCCAAAAGCGGCAAACGTCAACCAATTCGCTTCTTTCCGTTGAATCCGAAGCAATATCCCAACGGACAGATAGATAAAACCGGAGAGCAGAATATCTGGATGCTCCGACGCAACCTGAATCTGAAAAATCGAAAACCAGACAAACAAACTGTAACCAAATATCACGTATACCCAGTCTGGCGGAGCAGGCTGATTCTCATTGAGCGAATCTGCGGCCTGCCATCGTTTCCAGCGCAGAAATTCCCGCATCAGGAAATCGAAGCAGATCATGGCGTAAAGGAAAATCGCCCAGTTCACCAGTCTTATCACTGAAAGCTCCCAGTAAGGCTGCGGCTTGACGATCCACAAAGCGGCGGCCAGCAACCAGGAATACAGCGGACTCCAATAAGAGTTGACGGCAACGTCCCAATCGCCATGAAGATAGGCTGTAGCTATATCCAGATAAGGCAGAGCATCCGACGAAAGAAGTTCATAACGATTGGCCCAGGCCTGCACAAATCCCAGTATTGCGGCAAGTCCCCACAACGCCAACCGCAACCGGAAATACCCCAGTCGTGCAGCAGGCCTGGCATCTTCCGATACCGTGTCGAAATTTATTATCCGCTGAAGCGCAAGATTGGCTGATCTGACCATAGACACGTAGCTCTTGTCGAAAACAGACATGGCCGTCTCCTGGCAAAGGCCGTCACGCTCGATGACCGATTGCGCGCGACGGACTTCGCAAAAAAACTGTTTTCTTTCGAGCAGCTTTCGAATGCGTTTATCCGAAAGTCGCCAAAGGCAAGTCGGCAGAGACTTACTTGCCGGGTACCAAGTGTTGCAAAAATTGTTTGTTTTCTTCCGAAGGCAAAACCCGTTGAAAGCCATCCGTTCCGCCTGAAGATTCTCCGAGTTTCACATTGGTGAAAAATTCCGAAAACTCACTCCATGAAACATATTGGTCATCGCCTTCCACCCAGTTCCATTCGGGTTGCGGTCGCGGCGCAAAAGCGCGATTCGACAACCAGATGTCGCCACCCGCTGACCAGACTCGAAAAGCGCGTCTGGCAAATTCTTCGCGCCAGTGTTTTGAATCCTCGACTCCAGGTGTGACCAGGGCAGCGACAATATACGATTCGCTCAGATTCAGAGGGTGAAACGGAAAGCTGCGATAAAAATTGACCAGATCGTCCTGCCAGTTGACGGCAACCAATTCGCTGCTTTGCGGCAGCGTCAACGGCAATTCTCCCAATCGCGCGGCAATTCGTTCCTGCTGCCTGATCAGGCTGGGACGAAACATAGCGTGAAAGTTGACCGACACAATCGCCAACAGAAAAACGCAGGGAATGATTCTCATCCGCGCCGCAGATTTGGGCGATTCCAACGCCAAGGCGACCAGCAAGGCCAGAAATGGATAACAAGCCAGATAACGCTCGATATCGCCTGGGCCGAAAAAGTATGCGAAACCGAACACCGGCAAAGTCGCGGCCAACAGCAGAAAGAATCTGACTCGATTTTCTGACCGCCACAACATCCACATCACCGACGCCAGAAAGATGTAAAACAACCCGATTTTCCACAAACTCAATTGCGCCAGTTGCCAGATCGTGACTTTGTTGTAGGGGTCGCCAATCAAAAACCGTTTCATCAACATGCCGTCGTTTCCCATGTTGATGAACGACCGGGCGAATCCCAAAACCAAACGAGACACGCCACGAACGTAAATTCCGTGTCCGGCTTCGACGATCCAGGCTCTGATTTCGGCAATGTCGGTGATGCGCAACACCGCCAACGCCATCAGATAAAACGCCCCGACAAAAACCGAAAAAGCGACCGAAGACGCAACAGCCCGCTTCACTCGTTCCAGAGTTACCTTTTCCAGAATCAACGGCAGCAGGATCGCCGCAGGCAACGCCCAGATAAACAAAAACCAGAATCCCACAGACACTGCAAAACAAAGCCCGGCGGCAATGTCATTCCACATTCGCCGGCGTTTCGTCGTCGCCGGAGCCGTGACCAGGCACAGTCCCAACAACAAAAAAGCCAGTCCGGGAATGTACGAACTGCCGGTTTGAGAAAAATTCAGAACGCCTTGTGAAAAGACGAAGCCGGTTGTCACCGCGCCAATCACCAACTCACTGCGGCAAAATCGGCGCAACAAACCAGTCAGACAAACGACACTCAACAACCCCGCCACCAGATTGATCCAGACCAGCGTCAGCATGACATTGGCTCGCGGCGAAACGCCGACGAAACGGGACGTGACCGGTTGCAATGACTCTGCCATCAACCAACCAAACGGGCGCCAGAGCAGATGGCCGAATTCCCAGAAATACAGGTACTGCCCCCGCCGATAAGCAAGGATTGATTCCACGTAATCGTTGGCATCGCCCATGAAAAACGCATCGGTTGTCAATGTCGCCAACAGGTAAACCGAAACGGCGTATCCGTAAACGCGCCAAACCGCCAACCGATTGACCTGTTCTATGGTTTCCACGCGGGCATCCGCAAAAGATTTTTGAGCTGTCGTGAATTGAGTATCCATTAGTGTGTTCAGAGATACAGCTCTGGGGCCATGCCATATCGTGTGTGGAGTTATGAGTAAACCGATGGCAGCCGCGGATTCTGTCTAAGCAGAGGCTTCCATTCGACGGGCAACATCTATCGCGGGAACAGCAGGTTCGCTCTGCATGATCGTGCGAAGTTTGTAATCACGGTATAGATGGGGATTACCGTTTTTCCCGTCAACCGCTGCCAGTGCGATGTTGAACGCTTCGCGGGCACTGGCGAAGTGAAGTTTGAATTCTCCGCTGCGTTCGGCGTGCTCCATCAGTTCCGAAAGCGAGCGGCGCATGGTTTCTCCGATGACGGCGTCGGTGTCGTGATCGAAAAACCCATGACAATACAGTTTGATAAACACCCAATCCGCTCTGCCGCGCACGGAAATTCCGGCGTCGCGCCAGTTCCGCAACCGGCCAAGATCGAGCGGGTAATTTGCCGCCAACGCTCCGTCGTCAATTCTGGGAAACGGAATCCCGTGACGGCGGCGGCGCCAGTCGAAGACCAGCGGCCCGGTCATCAAAATCGGCAAAGTCAGCGAATCGCCGACCGCCAGGTCTGGGCCATGCCAATGCGGAGCTTTTTCATGAAGCGGTCGCCCGCACTGGTAAATCGCATTGATGCGCGGAGCCTGCGCGCGATATGGAATCGCTGGCAACGTCATGTCGGCGTAACAACCGGTTTCGGCCAGAATCGCCATCTCGTCATCAACGCCGCAATTGCGTCCGCCGTCCATGTTGGCCAGCGCAAAATTGCCGTGAATGAAGGCGTAGCGCGGCAATTCGCTGTCCGCGAATCGCGACAGCAATTTGTGCCGTTCGGCAATCACGTCGCGGAATTCCACCAGCGCGCGCCGCAATTCATCGGCGGTGTCGGGACGTTCGACGCCGTGGTGCAGATGAATCTCGACTTCGCCAAATCCATCGGCCTGCAATTCGGCAAGCTGGTTGAGCAGCCCTTCGTGATATTGCTCCGCCGGATAAAAGTTCGTGTGGCGAAACGGCGTGCCGTCGCTGTCGGTCACGGCGCGGCCAATCGCCGCCGCCTTGCGACGCCACTCTTCCAGACGTTTTTCCTGCATTGGCCAATCCCAGGTTCCACCACTGCTTTTCCACGAAGGTTCGAAATGATTGCCGACGACCAGAATCAAATGCTTTGGGCCGGACGAAGCGGCTCGTCGCAGCAATTCCCCTGCTCGCCAAACCGGATACCGCGCCATCCACGGCAAGCAAACCATCAGCTTGTCGAATTTTCCGGGAGCCACTGAATTGTACGTTTTTTGATTCATGCAGCTTCGAACTCAGCATTTTCTGGCGACTACGAAAATGCCGTCAATCAGCAATTCTTCGTCTGACAGATGGCGAAATTCTTCGGCCAGTGACGGGCGAATCTGTTTGACGTAATCCAGATTGGCGTCGGTGTATTGAATGCCTTTGGTGATGATTTCCTTGTGCGGGTGCAAATCGCCTTTGCCGCCGCGACCGACCACGCTGGTAATCAAAAACCTGGTGTCGTATCCGAGGTCGGTCAGCTTTTGTTCGTAATAACTTTTCAGCTTGCGGTTGGGTTTGCCCGACCCGAGCGCCATCAGGCGATACACCGGTTCGGAAACAGTCAAAAACGTCAGCGGATTCATGTTGTGATCGCGGAACATGCCCTGATCGCTCAGGTCAATCTTGTGCAACGCAACGCCGCCCGGCGCCAACAACCGATCCATCGCGTCGAACGCCGGGCCTGGATCGTAAATATCCTGAATCGCGCCGCGCGAAATCGTGAAATCGAACGGTTCCGCTTCGGGAAGTTCCGTCGTGTCTTCAACGTTCGATCCGTAAATGCACTTCAGCTTTTCCGGGTTCAAATCAATGCCGTTGGTCAGGTCAATCGCGCTGTCAAAGCGACGTTGCTCTTCGTAACTGAGCGTTTCGCGCAGAGCGAGATAAATTTTCCGTTCCTGTTCGGCGTTGCGTTTGGAATAAAACTTATCCAGACAAACCGCGCGTGCCGCGCCGATGGCCAGAAATTTCAGCGCCACTCCGATGTTGTCGCCAAATCCGAGTTCGAAAATGCGTTTGCCGCGCAAACTTTCAGGAGTCAGATTGCCGTATTGCAGATAGTCGGCATATTGGACGTTGATGTAATCCAGACTGTCGGCCAGCGCTTTGTGGCTGTGCGTCGAACCGTGCAAGGTTTCGGCAACGCCGCGATTGGCCGCGCGTTTGATGCGCCAGTTGTCGTAGATTTTGAAGGCGATGATGGCCGTCTTTGACCGTTTTGCCATTTTAGCGATTGATGAATTCATTGGTTCCTCCTGTAAAAATCCGTCGCCGATCCCGGCCTTAATGCGGTGAACGTTCCCGTTCCCCGATTCCATTGTTGTAAAACGCGGCTTGCGCGCCTGTTGAAGGTGAATTTTCGTTGCGCAGGGTTTGGTACAACTTGATCCAGGTACGACGTTCTTTTTCTGCCGTGTACTTGGCGCATTCTTGCAAACCTCGATAGACGAGTTTTTCCGCCAGCGCCTGGTCTTCCAGCAAACGAATGGCGCTGACTGCCATACCTGCGTGGTCGTCAATTCCAACCAACAGCCCGGTTTCTTCGTGCCATAAGATATGTGGAATGCCACCCGCGTCTGTGGTGACAATCGGCAATCCAGCGGCGTAACTTTCCAGAATCGAACTTGGCAGATTGTCCAGGCTGGTGGCGTTCAGATAGATGTCGGCAGAATCATAAAGCGCGGGCATGTCGTCGTATTCGACAGGACCGACAAACTCCACGCCTTTCAATTCAAGTGTAGCCGCCAGATTTTCCAGGTTCGCGTATTCGGTTCCTTCACCGGCGACAATCAATCGTGCTTCGGGAAAACGACGTTGAATCAAACCAAAGGCCCGCAAAATGCAGGCAACGTTGTAAAGCGGCTCGAACAGACGATTGGAAAGAAAAACCGGCTGCAAAGGCGTTCGTTTGCGAAAATGAAACCGCTCCAGATTGATGGAACTGGGGATGATCGTGGCTTTCAGATCGAAGCGCGCAAACACTTCCTGCAGATAACCGGACTGCACGGCAATGACATCCGCCCATTTCATGGTCGGCTGAGCCGTAATCGGCCAGTTCGACAAATGATCTTCGGCTTCGCCGCTGCGGTAATTGAGCACGCTTTTTTTACCGTACAGTTTGGCGATCAACAGAGCCGGCATCACCGAAAGCATGTACGAATAATAAGAAGCCGAAAACGCATGCAGGACATCGCACTGGCGAACGTGAATCAGCAGCAATCCCCAATACCACAGCGAAGTCACCACCGTCCGAACGTATTTGATTTTCTGCAATAACCGAAGCGGTCCCGGCAGTCGCGGGTTATGCGGGACAAAAGACACGTGCAATTCCGGTTCTCGATTGAACCAGTCCAACAACATAGCGGCCTGGCGAGATTGCCCGCCCAGAATATCCAGCGAGGGAGCGGCAATCAGAACGCGCACAGGCGGCGCATCTTCGGAAGTTGTTTTTGATTTTTGAAACAGCTTTGGTTTCACCTGCTCAAACCTCTCGATTTCGAATCCATCAGCGCCGGAGTCAATCCCGAAGAATTCGCCGACGGTGGCAACGACAATAATCGTTCGTATAAACGGCGCGTTCGCTCCAACAACGCCGCGGAGGAAAATTTCTCTTCGACAATGTGCCGCGCGCGTTCGCCCATTGCGCGAGCGCGCGCCGGGTTGTTCAACAATTCGATCAACCGGCGAGCCATCGCGTCGGCATCGCCGGGTTGCACCAGAAATCCGGTTTCAGCTTCGACGACGGCTTCGCGCGCGCCACCGACATTGGTGACCACCACAGACAATCCGGCGGCCATGTATTCGATGATGGCGTTGGAAAATCCTTCCGACGCAGAACTCAACACGCCGATGTCGGAAACCGACAACAATTCCGCCACACGTTCGCAACGCCCGTTGAAAAACACATCTTCGGCCAGTCCGAGTTGAGCCGCCTGCTGGCGCAACGGATTCAGCAATTCGCCTTCGCCCGCCAGACAAAATGCGACATCCGGGACGACCTCGCGCACCAGGCGCGCCGCCTGCAAAAACGTCGCCTGATCTTTCACTGGACGAAGATTCGCCACCATCGTCACCAACCGTCGCCCGGCCACTGCTGATAAACCGAACGAAGTCAGCAATTCATCACGTTGCGATTCCTGGCGCGGTTTGAATCTCTCCAACTCCAGCCCGTTGTAACTGGTCAGGATTTTGTTTGCCGGAACGCCTTCGACAATCAGTTCGTCGCGCACCGCTTCGCAGTTGGCAATGACGGCTTGCGCTTGCCAATACGCCAACCGCTCTATGCGCCGTTTGAACGCAGAGCGTTTTCCCGATTCGCGCCGAGCCGCAATGCGAACCGAAACTCCAGCCAGTTTCGCTCCGAACATCCCGAAAATGTTCGTGTAAAAATCCGACGATTGGACTATGGCAATGTTCTGTTGTCGCAAATACCGCACAAAGCGGATCAATTGCTGAAAGAAATTGGCGTCGTAAAAACTGGTCAGCGGAAATTCTGGAATTTCGTCCAGTCCCAGTTTTTCGATCTCTGTGCGCAACACTCCGCGCCCGTCCAGGCAAGCCACCAGCACGTCATACTCGCCGCTTTGATGCAGCAGTTGTGTAAGTTGCACGGCCTGCCGCTCAGAGCCGCCCTGATTGAAACTGTCCATCAGTTGTAAGACGCGTGGTTTGGTCATCTTTTTTCATGTTCAGAGTGCCGCCTTTAGGCGGAAAGCACGTCGCTTACGACGCCTGACTGGCGGCTGAAGCCGTCGCTGCCGCCTGAAGACGGTACTCTGAACCCTTACTCTAAACGCTTGCGCCAACCGCCAATTGCCGCAATGCCACTTGCTTGGCTCCGGCGAAACTCGGTTCCGGCTGCCGGTCAATGAACGACCGATGCCACAATTCCAGATTCAACAGTCCCCACAGATGCAGCGAATTGTCACGACGACCGCGTGCGTGTTCGTCCAGCAATGCCAGCACCGCTTGCGGATTGAGCAAGCCGCGTTCGCGTGCGCGACGGTCGGTCAACGTGTCGTAAAGCAGTTCGCGTAATTCGTTGTTCAGCCATTTGCGCAGCGGCACGCCGAACCCCATCTTCGGGCGATGAACGATTTCCTTCGGAATCAGGTCGGCCATCGCCTGTTTCAAAATGTGTTTGGTCGTCTGACCGCGCAGCTTGAAATTCGACGGAATGGTTTCGACAAATTCGATCAACTCGTGATCCAGCAACGGCACGCGAGCTTCGATGGAATGCGCCATGCTCATGCGATCCACTTTGGTCAGAATGTCGCCGGGCAAATACGTTTTGCTGTCCAGGTAAAGCAGTCGCTCAATCTGATCGGCAGAGCGCAGTTCGGCAAACAGGTTTTCAAACGCCGCCGAAGAATCGTGTCCGTTCAGTTCGCGCTTGATGGCTTCGCCCAGCAGCCCGCGCTTCGCGTCTGCGCCGAAATACGAAAGACTGTCCACAAACCTCGCACCATCTGACAACGAAATATTGCGCAGGAGCTGTTTTCCATAAGCAGCGCGTGGCAATGCCCGGCTGAGCGGCAACATCACGCCGCGTCGAAACCAGCGCGGAATTCGCTCGAACCGGTTTCGCGCCTGATGAATCAGGTATCGTTCGTAACCGGCGAACAATTCGTCGCCGCCGTCGCCGGACAAAATCACAGTCACGAATTCGCGCGCCATTTTCGACACGACGTAAGTCGGAATGCTGGACGCATCGGCAAACGGTTCATCGTGATGCCAGACGATTTCTTCGACCAGACGGCAAACATCCGGCGTGACTATGAATTCGTGATGATCGGTTCGATACCGTTCGGCGGTCAGCCGCGCATATTTCAACTCGTCAAAACTGGCTTCGCTGAATCCGATGGAAAACGTTTTGACCGGTTGATCCATCGCGCGCGCCATCATGGCCACCACCGTGCTGGAATCCACGCCGCCGGACAAAAACGCGCCCAGCGGAACTTCGCTGACCAGACGAATGCGGACCGCTTCGGCAATCAATTCGCGCAACCGTTCGACGTAAAACCGCTCTTCGCGCGGCGATTGTTGCGTTCGGTCGAATTGGAAATTCCAGTATTGCCTTGTCGTCACACGCCCTTCGCGAAAGGTCATGGTGTGGCCGGGCGGAAGTTTGTGAATGCCGCGAAACGCCGTTTGCGGATCGGGCACATATCCAAAAGACAGGTAATCGGAAATGGCTTCGGCATTCGCGCGACGTTCGACGCCAGGGAATTGCAGCAGCGATTTGATTTCAGAACCGAAGACCAGCGTGTCCCCGACCATCGTGTAATGCAGCGGCTTTTTGCCTGCGCGGTCGCGCGCTAGAAACAATTTGTTTTCCCGCCGATCCCAGATGGCAAAACCGAACATGCCGCGCAACCGTTCAACGCATCGTTCGCCCTCTTCTTCGTACAGATGAACGATGGTTTCGGTGTCGCTGTGAGTTTTGAAGCTGTGTCCGCGCGCAATCAGGTCGGCGCGCAATTCCGCAAAGTTGTAAATCTCGCCGTTAAAGACAATCCAGACTGATCCGTCTTCGTTGGAAATCGGCTGGTGACCGCTGGCGATGTCAATAATCGAAAGTCGCCGCATCCCGATGGCAACGCGGCCTTCGACGTAATACCCCGCATCGTCCGGGCCGCGGTGAGTAATGACGTCACACATCCGTTTGGCCAGTTGCTGGCTTTCGGATGACGCCATTACTGCGCCGGATTGAAAATAACCTGCGATTCCACACATTGCTTGATTGCCTTTGACCGACGATCAGATCGGTAATTTTCCGCCTCCGGTTGACTGCCGGGACTTGCCACCCATTTTCCACAAAGCGCCGATCGGATGATCGGTCTTCCACAAAGTTCCGCCTGAAACCCGACGATTGTTCTGCGACGCCGTGACCAACGACAGATTCGCGCTCGCAGAAATCCCTTCGCGCTCATGAACACGGCATAACCCTATGGCGTATGCCACCGGGTAATAGAGGTACCAGAAGTACTGAATTGAGGCGAACATGCTGCAAACGACGTAAGCGATCAGGACTGCCTGTATGCAGATACACAGATAATATGTATTGCTCGACTTGCCCTCTTCCGTTGTCTGCAACTCGCGCTCTACTTTTCTCAGACGGTTCAATGGTTTGAAGTTAATGGTCAAGTAAGCCAGCAAGCCCAGAAGCCCCAACTCGCCGGAGATTTCGATATATCCATTGTGGGCTTTCTGCTCCTTGAGCGAATACATGTGATAATTGGCCAATCCCACACCAAGCGGTCTGGCGGCGGCAATCAGCAACCCACGCTTGAGCAGTTCGTGCCGTTCGCTGGACGATCCGGTTGCGTCTTTGTCCTTGTCGAAAATCGAGGAAATGCGGCTTCCGAATCCGCCGGGCGCAGCCACCACCAAAAACATGACGACCAGGACGCCGATGAAAACCATCTTGATTCGCTTGCCTCGAAACAATTTCAACATGAGAAACGCGACGATGGTCACCAGACCTAGAAACGCGCCGCGGGAAAATGTGATCAAGACGGCAAATGCCAGAAATCCGGCGCAACCAAAATAAATCCAGCGGGCAATGCCTTTTCGACACAATCCCATTGCAATCGCCAATGGAATCAACATATCCAGCGCATTCGCCAGATCATTGGGATTGCCGAACATTCCTCCGCCCACACCGGCAATTCGCGTCACGCCCTTGGCCTTCAGCATGTACTTGCCTTCGATGTAAGTTTGAATCGCGCCATAAGCGATCCACATACCACCGGCCAACACCAGATTGAACAGGGAAAAAAGCCGCTTCTGTGAATCCAGCAGATTGACCATCAAAATGAACACAATCACCACCTTGCTGAACGTTTCGTTGAAAAACGTCCAGCTTTCGCTCGGCGCGGGCGAAAACGGCATGAGCATGAAACTTATCCCCACCAGCACCAAAACCATCTTCACTTCGGTGGGCCAGATGGTCAGCGGTTCGCCACTGCTCATCTTGGAGGCGGTGTAAGCCAGAACTGTGAAAATGGCGATGAATTTGATGATAGGCGTAGTCCCGAAAATTTCCGGGAACAGTTCATTCGGGCGCAAATACAAGAAGAGCGAAAACAGGTAAACCCCAACAAACGCTGCCGAATGTTTGCCAACTGCCAACGACACGCCTCCGGTCATTGGCGTAGCCGTATTCTGGTCGCCACCTGCGGCAGACGGAATCCTGACCAAATTTGTCGTTGAACGGATCAGATTCATAACCAGCCCATCATTGGATCATTGCGCTCCGGTCGCGGACGAAAACCCGATGCGCATCGCTCCCAAGCGGTAATACCGCTGGCACAATTCGCGCAATCGCAATTTTTCTTGCGGCGTCACGGCATTGACGGCAAACAGTGCGACGACATAACTCAACCCGAAAACAACCATGCCAATCGCCAACACCCACTGCATCGAATGGTTCGGGATCGCCAGTTTCAGCAAAACCGTGACCAACACGGCAATTCCCGTCGCCAACGCCAGTCGCGCCAGCGGCGCCAGTTGTTTCAGGTCGCTTCCGGCCACGCCCAGCTTTCGCCCAATGACGAACATCGTCACGCTAACGTCCAGCAATCGGGTCAATGCCACCGCCCAGATGGCTCCCACCAGACCGTTTGCGCCGACGCCGACATACAGCGCCAACCAGGTCACTGGCAACAACACCAGACAGAACTTGATTCGGAAAAATTTGAATTCGGGAAACGCCCGCAACAACGTGCCGACCAGAAAAATGTACAGCAGCAGGTTGAACAGGTTGACGGCGAAAATCGGCGTTGCCGCAACATACGTTTCCGTGAACAGAGTGACGATGAATTCACGCCGCAGCACAAAAAACATGGCGCAGACGGGAAAGAAAAAGAACGCCAGAAAACGCACCGACCCGGCCCAAACCTGCCAGATGCCATGAAACGAACCGTCTTTTTCCAAACGGGCGATTTGCGGCAGCAAGATGGTTTCCGCCGCGTCAATCAACGTCTGCAACAGCGGCAACTGAAAACAGCCAATCGAATACACAGCGAATTCCGCCGGCGTGAAATGCTTCGAGACGTAAAAGTTGTGAAAGTCGAATTGCACGATGTAGGCAATGCCGCCGATCCCGAACGGCAAGGCGTTGGCCAGTTGCATCTTGAACAACGGCCAGTCGAATTTGCTCCAGAACCGTCCGAACCGTTGTTTCAGATAAACCAGGCAAATCGAAAAATGCACCACGCCAATGACCAGGGCTGCAATCACCACCGACCGGGCGGTTCCGCCGATCATCGCCGCCGCAATCAGCAACGACGTTTTCAAAAGCTGAATCAACACCGTCACCACCGAAGCCCAGCGAATGTCGCCGTTGGCAATCACGACGCTTTCCAGATTCAACGAAACCAGCCAGAGCAAAGTCACGATTCCCACCATCGGAACCAGCCCAACCAGTTCGTCGCCCTTGAACGTGAACATGACGACTTGCGGATAAACCACCAGCAAAAGAGCGAACGCTCCGCCGACGACCAGGTAAAACAACAGAATATGCAGCGCGATTTGCGCTTTGCGTTCAGGTTCGCGCGGCGTGAAGTAATAAGCGCTGGCGCTGACCTGCAGGCAGAGCAGCGACACCATCGTCGTCACGATCTGAAACGACTGACGGTACAGACCCAGTTCTTCGGGAACGAGTTTGCGAACCAGAACCAGAGGCATGACCATCGCCAGAAACAAGGCAATCCCTTTGGCCGTTGCCAGCCACAGAGTCTGTCTGGCAAAACCCTGCGGTTCGGTTGTCGTCTTCAAAAACCTCATCGTTTTCCTCGCCGCGCAGGATCGTTACCAACAAATGCCGTGATAACTCCCGTTGTGGCGATAACCTTTCAGCATTCCCACCAGATCAATAAATACCCGACCGTTATTGAGCTTGTTGCCCAGATTGCGGAATTCGTCTTCTTTTTTGCCGATGATGACGACTTCCGAAGCGTCAACCACTTCATCCAGTTCCCGTCGCAACAATGACGAGATATGAGGTATTTCGCGTTCGATGTATTCCCTGTTCGCGCCGACCAGTCGCGCCAGTTGCACGTCGCGGTCGTAAATCGTCAGCTTCAATCCCTTGCCAATCAGCGTTTCGACCAGAGTGACCATCGGGCTTTCGCGCAAATCATCCGTCCCCGATTTGAAACTCAATCCCAGAATTCCTATGTTTTTGCGCCCCGTGCCAAGCACCATCTCGACTGTGCGTTCGACCTGCTGCCGGTTGCTGGGCAAAATCGAACTCAACACCGGAACCTCCACATCAAGCTCTTTGGCCTTGTAATTGATGGCGCGCAAATCTTTCGGCAGACACGATCCGCCAAACGCGAATCCGGGTTTGAAGTAAGCGGGCGAAATGTTCAGCTTGGTGTCCTGACAGAACACTTCCATGACCTTGTGACTGTCCGCGCCCAGCTTTTTGCAGAGGTTGCCGATTTCGTTGGCAAAAGCCACTTTCAGCGCGTGGAAACAGTTACTGGTGTATTTGACCATTTCGGCTTCCTTGATGCCGACGGTGATGACTGGCGCATCGAGTTGCGCGTACAACTGGCCGACCTGCTCCGCTACTCGTTCGTCATCCGCGCCGATCAATGTGAATGGCGGATGGTTGAAATCGTAAATCGAACTGCCTTCGCGCAGGAATTCAGGATTGATGGCGACGCCGAAATCCATTCCTGAGCGTTTGCCCGAAGCCGATTCGAGCGCAGGCACAACGGTTCCTTCGATGGAACCCGGCAACATCGTGCTGCGAATGACCACCACGTGATAACGATCCACTGCCGCCAAGGCTTCGCCAATCTGCTGGCAGGCTCGGCGGATGTAAGTCAGGTCCAGACTTCCGTTCGGTTGGCTGGGCGTGCCAACGCAAACCAGCGACAAGTCCGTCGCCTTCACAGCGGCCACAGTGTCGGCGGTCGCCGTCAATCGTTTGTTCTCTTTGGCGGCTGCCAGCAATTCACCGATTCCGGGTTCGATGATCGGACTGCGCCCGTCGTTAATCATGTCCACCTTCAACTGGCTGACATCCACACCGATGATTTCGTGTTCGGCCTGCGCCAGACACGCCGCCGACACACAGCCGACATATCCCAATCCAATCACACTGACCTTCATTTATGTTCTCCTGATGAATTGACTTCAGACCTGCTCAACTGTTCGCGTTTGGGCAGACTGGTGATTCTATACACCGTAAAAGCCGCGTTCGAATACTCTTCCTGAAGCAAGCCTCGATGCCGGTTGAGAAACCCGCTCAAAAATTCCTGGTCATACGGCTCTACGCCTTTAGGCCCCAAAACAATGTGCGTGGCTCCTATGCGCTGGAAATACGCCCACATTTCTTCATCATCCATCAGCATCGGATAAAAAGACGTTTTTCGACCTGTATACAAAGCCAGAGCGCGAGGCTTGGTGAAAATGATGACGTCGTTTTCAGCAGTTTGCCGTTTGACGTAATCAAAAAATTCGACTGCTTCCTTGCTGGTCACGCCGTTCGGAATTTCTTCCATATCGTATCTGGTAAACCCGACCGCGTATGTCGCCAAAACCGCCACGGCAACGCTGCCGATGGCCAGCTTTTGGAATCCTTTCCATTCCGGCAATGCCCTCAACCCCTGCAACGAATAAAAGATGTAAAACGGCACGACGGGCAACAAATACCGTACGCCGCCGTCCATCGGCACAATCAGGACGCTGACGGTGTAGAGCAGCACAAACAATTCGATGAAGGTGATCTTCTTTACCACCTGCGCCAGGAATCCGACGGCGGCCAGTCCCGTCATCGCCAACGTCAATCCGATGCGTGGCCATTCGCTGTAACCGTTGTCCCAAATCTGCGTCAGCGAACTCAGGTAACGCGGCACGTTCAGCAAAATGAACCGCATCCAATCACGCAGAAAACTCCCGGATTCGACCATCACTATCTCGGCATACGCGCGGTCGCTTCTTAACAAAACGTATTGAACGGCCACCAACGCAAACAACACTGCTGCAACTCCTACGACATACCACGACGGCACAAACCATTTGCGGCGACGAATCAGGTCGTACAGAACCAGACTTGGCAACAACACCAACCCGATGCTTCTGGTTCCGTAAGCCAGATAAAACGAAACTCCGGTCGCCAACACGTATCCGAGCTTGACCTTGCCGGTCGCGCCTGATTCAAAGGCTTCGTAAGATTTCCGAACCAGATAAATGCTCAGAAAGGTCGCAGCGAAAAACGGTATTTCCGACCGCACATTATCTTTCTGAGTCCAGAAATAGGGGTTCAATCCAACCAGGGCTACCAACACCACTTGCCAGTTGACGGGCAGAACATCCTTCACGCACTTGACCAGCAGAAACAGAGCCAGCATGAACAACAGCGCCAACTCCACCTTCATGGCAGTCAGACTTTCGCCAAAAAGCCACAGCACCGGAGCCAGCATTAACGGATACACTGGCGGGTAAGAATCCGGCCCGATGTAAGGCGGCAGATAAATGTGTCCGGTTGTGTTGTACTTCTCGCCAGCGACGATGTTCCTGGCATGTTGAATGTACATGCTGAAATCGTCTCCCCAATTGTGCCCCTGCCGAATCGTCAGCAGGTAAAAACCGCCTATCACCAAAATGGCCAGCCAAACGTAATGACTGGATTTCACGGCGATTGAAGAAATCGCTTCGGGCTTCAGGAACTCTTTCGTTGGCTGCATACGATGCCTTGTTTTGCCGCGCAATTGTTTTTTGTCTGTTATCCCGGCCTTTGTCTCAGAAGCGAACGCGGACTCATTCCTGAGGCAAAGGATCGGTCAATCTGGTTCTCTTATAATTCGTTCGTCCGCTGGCCTGCGGGATTTCCAGAATGCGATAGGAAACGAAATCGCTGTTGGCAAATTCTTCCCGCAAACTGGCGGAATACTTGCCGACGAAGGCTGCCAGAAATTCCTGCTCTTCGGGCGAAATGCCTTTCGGCCCCAACACGATGTGCGTAGCGTTGATCCGCTGGAAATACTCCCAGAGATTCTGGTCATTCAGGCTCGGCGGATAAAACGAAGACCTCCTGTCGGTAAACAACGCCAGCGCGCGCGGCTTGGTGAAGATGAAAACATCCGATGATCGCGTGCGCTGATTGACGTAATCAAAAAACTCCACCGCTTCGGCTTTGGCTATGCCGTCTGGGAAGTTTCGCAGATCGAGTTTGGTGTAGCGGGCTGCATACGAGCCCAGAATGGCTATTGCCAGCGCAACGGCGATTGCGTTTCGAGCGCCGATTCCAATCGGCAACGCCGTCAATCCCTGCCAGGCATAAAGCACAAAAAACGGAACCAGTGGAATCAAATATCGTCCGCCGCCATCCATCGGCACTACGCAGACAGCAATCAGGTAAACCGCCACGAACAGTTCGGGGTAATCGAGCTTTCTGCGCACGCGCGCCAGATAACCGACCGCCATCAAAACCGTCATTGCCGTGGCCAGCGCCAATCGCGCCGGGCGGTTGTATCCATTGTCCCAAATCTCGGTCAGCGCCATTCCGTACCCGAACACGTTTCCGCTGATGTATTGCAACCACGCGCTCAGTGAATCACTAAAGCTGGTCGCCAGTTGATCGTAATATCCGCGGTCGCTGTGAAGCAGCCTGGATTGCAGCAGAACCAGAATGCCCGTCACCACAGTCGCCACACTGGCAAACCGCGATGGCAACCATTTGCGCCGATGAACCAGATCAAACAGCAGCAGACACGGCGCCAACAGCAATCCAAGGCTGCGAGTTCCGTAAGCCAGGTAAAAAACCAGTCCGGTCGCCAACGCCAGTTTCAATCGCTGAACATTCCATTCATTCGCGCGATCAGGCTGGTTCACCGGATACGCTTTTTTCACCAGCCACATTCCCAGATAGGCAAAAATCAGAAATACCAGATCGGAAGTCAGCCGGTCTTTTTGATCCCACACGTAAGGACAAAATCCTATGACCAGAAGCAGAGCCGCCCGCCAGACCGGCGACATTTCTTCTTTCAACATCAACCCAAACGCCAGCAAAGAAGCCACAAACGAGACGATTACCACCACCTTCATCGCTGTCAGATTCAATCCGAACAGCCAGAAAACCGGCGCCAATAAAAGCGGGAACACTGGCGGATAAGCATCCGGGCCGATGTAAGGCGAATAGTGCAAATACGCCGCCGGGCGATAATCCAATCCGGCGGCAATGTTCCGGGCGTGCATCAAATAAAGACTGAAATCATCGCCCCATTCATGCCCGGCGCGAATGGTGAAGAGATAAAACACTCCCACCGCCAACACCGCCGCCAACGGCAACCAACGCGCCGATTCAAGCGCCCTGATTTCAAGCAGGCCGTTGCGGTCAGAATAAGCAGTCGCCGATTTATACACGTTTGAGCGCTCCATCATTCTTTATTACCCGATGTGTCATCGAGAAAGTCTGCGCTGATCGTGTCGTCGGGGAATGCTCGACACAAAGGTTCTGGCAAATTTCAGCAAATCGCGCAGCAACGCTCGACCAGCCAAACCGTTCGCGGACGTTGGTTGCCGCGCGTTTGCCCAACTCGCGGGCGAACGTCTGATCGTTCAACACACGGACGACCGCATCCGCAAACGATTGAGGCTCATCGGCAATCAACAACTCTTCGCCATCGCGCAAAGGCAATCCTTCCGCGCCGACGGTGGTCGAAACCATTGGCTTTTCCATCGCCAGAGCTTCGTAAATTTTCAACCGCGTGCCTCCGCCAATGCGGATCGGCACGATGTAGGCGGCAGCGGTTTCGATATACGGTCTGACATCGTCCACCCGTCCGGTGACAGTGATGAATGGATCGCGTTCGCCAAGTTCCTGCAAATCGCGCCCAGGTTTTCGCCCGACAACGGTCAATTTGACGTTGGGGATGCTGGCGCGAACCAGCGGCAGAATCTCATCGCAAAACCAGTTGATCGCGTCCACGTTCGGCAACCAGTCCATCGAACCCGTAAACACCAGACTCGCCGGTTCGGGCGCGTCGTTGGTTTGCGGACGAAAGAATTCCGTATCCACACCGGTCGGAACATCGGAAACCGATTCGACGCCGTAATCCCGGCGCATCATTTCGCAATCTTCGCGTGACACGGCAATGACGTGGTCGTAACGATGGCATTCGGCTTTTTCCAGCGCGCGCATCTTCAACCACTGACCATACAGGTACAGCCGTTTCAGCGGATTGGTCTGCGTTTCGTAATGCCGCTGCCAGATCATCGCTTCGACGTTGTGTTGAAACAGCGCCGTGGCGCATCCCAGATTTTCCGGCACGTTGACGCTCGGCGTCAGAAAATCACAAACAACGACATCCGGTTTGTCTTGTTCGACCAGCCGCTGAATCTCCCGGCGCATTGCGGGCGATTCGTATTTGTTCACCGCGTAAGGCAGTCGGGAAAACAAATTTTCAAACAACTCCAGGTAAAACCCTGCGGAAAACTTTTCGCGCAATCGGTGCGGAATCGTCACCAGCTTGTGGCAATACTCGCTGGCTTGTTCATGCGCGTCGGGCGGAGCTGTTCCGTCATCCAGCGTCAAATAAGTGACGTGATGTTCGCGCTTGAGCTGTTTCAACATCTCGTAGGTGCGAATCTTGCCGCCTTTGTCTACGGGATGAAGCAATTCAGTTTTGATCCAGAGTATCTTCAAACATTCCTTTTCTAAGCCGCCGCATAAGCAACGCGCGTCGCCTGCTTTGCCGGTTCGGCAAGTTCATGATCTTGACCATCGAGAAAGCGGCGTTGCCAGATTTCAAAATTCATCAACATCCACAACCGTTCGGCGTGGTTTTCGCCCGCTTCGTGGCGCGCAACCATATTGCGAACGAAGTCCGGTTCGAAGATGCCGCGTTCCATCGCGCGCGCGCCGAGCACATATTCGTCCAGCAAGGGACGAAAATCGCCGCGCAGCCAGGCGCCGACCGGAACCGGAAAGCCCATCTTTTTGCGCGTCAAAATTTCGGCAGGAATCTTGCCGGCCATCGCCTGCCGCAAAATGTATTTCGTCGTCAGCCCGCGCAGTTTCATTCGTTCGGGCAATCGCGCGGCAAATTCGACCAGTTTGTGATCCAGAAACGGCACGCGGCTTTCGATGGAAGCAGCCATGCTCATTTGATCCTGCTTCATCAGCAGTTCGTGCAGATAGGTTTTCATATCCGCCGCCAGCAATTGATCGAGCATAGTCACAGCATCGGCTTCGCCCATCAGCGCCAGCGACGTTCGATACGGATTGCTTTCCGCGATGCGCGCACGAGTTTCGGCAGTGAACAAACTCTGTTGCCGTTGGCGCGAAAAAACCGAAAAGTTATCGAAATAAATGCTTTCGATGTCCGACGGCACGCACAAAAACGTTCGGGCAAGTTTTTGCCGGACGGTCAAAGCACCGCTTCCGTTTTCAATCACCTGTTTGACCAAGCCGCGTAACGGCGAAGGAATGACGCTGTTGTACGCGCGGCCAAGCGCCAGGTTGTAAATCGTCTTTCGGTATTTGTCGTATCCAGCCAGTAATTCGTCGCTGCCTTCGCCGGTCAACACGACCTTGACGTGGTCGGCGGCCAGTTTGGAAACGAAATACAACGGAATGCTGGACGGATGCGCGATCGGTTCGTCTTCCTGATAAACCATTGCCGGCAGAGCGTCGAAAAACTCTTTCGGACTGACGACAATTTCGTGATGCTCGGTCTTGAAAGCTCGCGCTGCCATACGCGCGAATTCCAGTTCGTTGGCTTCGCGTTCGGCAAAGGCGACCGAAAACGTCTTGATCGGATCGCTGACCAGTTTGCTCATGACGCCAGCAATGGCCGTCGAATCAATGCCGCCGGACAAAAACATTCCCAATGGCACATCGGCCATCAACCGCAATCGAACGGATTCGCGAAACAGTTGATCGAACTGTTCGATGTATTGCCGGTCGCTGAGCGGCGATTCGTGCTTGGCGAAACTGACATCCCAAAACCGCGCAATTTCGACTTTGCCTCCCTGCCAAACCAGCGTGTGGCCGGGTGGCAAGCGGCGCACTCCGCGAAACAGCGTTTCATCGCCGGAGGTGTACCGGTTGGCGGCGAAATCGCTCAGCACGTCATAATTCAATTCCGGTTTGACGGCGCGCGCTTCGATCAGGGCTTTGATTTCCGACGCGAAAAACAATTCGCCGTCCTGCGACAAGGCGTAATAAACCGGTTTGACGCCCAGCCGGTCGCGCGCAATTACCAATCGCTGCTTGCCGCCGTCCCAGATGGCAAAGGCAAACATTCCGCGCAGGTACTGCACCGCTTCGATTCCAAACTCTTCATACAGATGAATGATCGTTTCGGTGTCGCTGGAAGTTCGATACCGATGTCCACGACTTTCCAGCATCGGGCGATGATCGCGGTGGTTGTAGATTTCTCCGTTGAAGACGATTTGAACCTGGCCGTCTTCGTTGGTCATCGGTTGATGACCGCCACCCAAATCCACTATGGAAAGCCGCCGGTGTCCCAGCCCTATACCGCCGTCAATGAAGCTGCCAGCATCGTCCGGCCCGCGGTGAACCAGCGTGTCGCGCATACGTTTAAGCTGCGCTTCATCAACCCGGCGATTCAATTTTTTCGGCAAGGCAATGCCGCAAATTCCACACATGGTTTTTTCCCGTTTCAGTTCATGCCCAATTGCGCCAGCTTCAATCGCCAGCCGGTTTCTTCCACTTCAAAAGTGGCGCGACGAGTTCGGCGTTCCAGCAAAAAGCTGTAACCATTGATGACGACTTTTTTGACCGGCGCATTCAACACCAGATCGAACTGTCTGGTTCCTCGCACACTGATTTCCAGCCATTCCTTGCGAAACTCAATTGCGCATTGGCCAGTCAAAATCGGGGACCGAAATTCCAGACACCCGGAAATCAGCAATTCATGTCCATTGATCAATCCGGCGTGCGCCGGTTGACCGCCGATTATTCGCAACCAGGACATGGCTCCGGTCGCAGCCAAAGGGCCGCTGCCAAGCTGACTGGCCTGATCGCCGAGCAACACAATGTCCTGCGTTTTTGAATAGGCGATGCTGAAACCACCTTCACCAAGTTCGGACACGGCAAGTTGACCGATGCTGATCGGTTTTTTCGTACTGTTGGGAATAATCAGCGAGGCGAAAGACTGAGTTCCCTTTCCTTCGGCAGAGAGCGTTGCCATCGGAGCGAATTGATATTGGCCGTAACACCGCGACACCCAGTTTTTCCTGATGGCGACGTTCAGTTCAGCGCTGCCGAACGACACCAGCGTCAATCCTTCTTCGCCGGGCGCGGTGACTTGAATTCGTCGGCGATCTTCGCTTACCGAAGTATTCGCGGATCGAGAAACTGGCAATTCAGCACGTTCGGATTGACCAATGATTTCGGCGACACAATCAGCAGAAAAGTGGTAATTGATCGTGTAACGATGCTGTTCAACTGCGTCGAATCGGTCGCGCACAATCAGATAAGGCGGCATTTCTGATTCGACGCCGGATTTCAGAAACAACACTTCGCGCCGATGTTTCACCGGGTCAGCCAGACGCTGATACCCGTTGTGAGCGCCGGAAAAGTAACCAACGTTGTCATTGACGCTGAATTCGTCCAGCCGACTTTCGGCGATGTGGTTCCATGAAAACGGCCCGGCGGTGACGGATTGCGATTGGCCATCCACTTCGGCGGTGTTGTGAGCCGCCGTCGAACGAAAGTATTCGCGCAAATCCGCCTTGCCCGTATACGTCAGCGTGCCGGAATCGGTCAGCCAGTTGATTCCTACGGCGGCGAATTCCAGCGAAAGCGAATCGGCGTGCGCGTGTCCGCAAGCCAGACTGCCGTGAGGACCGCAATCAATCAGCGCGTACCCGGATTCCGGCAACCATCCGTCGCGCATCACAAAATAACCTGCTTCGGTGAATGCCCTGGACTGGTCGGCGGGCAACACCGCTTTGATCCGGTCGTAATTGGCCAGCCCTTCCGGCCCCAGCAACCATAAAGTTTCCGCCGCCGCTTCTCCGGCAACGAATTTCCAATCTCCGCGTCCGGTAATTGCCGCTCCTGTCGCCAACGTGTCGCGGAAATCATCTGCGCGGCGAACGCCCAACATCACCAATCGCCCGCCATCGTCGTCGCCAATCAAACAAGACGATCCGTCTGGCCGCGCAATCCACATCAAATGATCGAGCATCTGCGCCAGCATGGCTTCCAATTCCGGCGACAATGTGGCGCGCGTGGCTTTTCCCAGCGTCAGCAGATGCGTGTAAAAATCTGCCGTGTACCGGTGGTAATAACTCGCCTGCTCGAAATAAACGCCGTCGCCGCGAATTTGCGTATACAACTGATTGCTGAGAATCTTCAGGCCTTTCTTCCGCCAGATTTCTGCCCTATTCAATTCCGGCAACGCAACTCCCAGGTAAAACAAACCAAGCGCTTCGCCCGTCAGATGCGTGTTCGGACTGAAGTAATGCGAAAGATAGGTTTCGACGTGCCGCCCAAAGGCAGCCAGAAATTTCAGCACGCGCGCGAAAAACTCCGGCGTCAAACGGCTGGAACCTGCCAACAGATGCAACGCCCACAACCACGAAATCGCGCGAAAGGCCACTTCCAAACTGCTCGCCCAGTTGATGCCGCGTCCGGGCGGATTCGCATCCATCCATGAAAGCGCCATCGCGACAAACGCATCGGCGTATCGCTCATCTCCCGTCAACCAATATGCCTGACCCAACGTGACAAAGAACTGATGCCGGTTTAATTCCCAGGTGATTTTTTTGTCGCCCGCGACTTCCGGGTTCAAATAATCAACTTTGCTCCAATGAACCAATGGCGTTCGTTTGCCGGAAACTGGCTCCAGATGCCAATCAATCGGGTTGCCGAATTTCAATCCGGTGAATCCCAGCAGATCGAACTTCCCGGCAATGACTCGCTCGGCGCGAGCGATAATCGCTTTGCGCTGTTCGGCAAAACGGCTGGCCATCAGCACATTGATTTCTGCCTTGTGAGCCAGCGACGGAAAAAACGTCTGGACTCCGGCATTTTTGATCCGCTCGAGAATCCGGGCTGCAACATCTGAGGCAGCCTTTTCACCTGACAGCAAATTCTGTCCAGGCAATCGGCTGACAGAAGGTTGAAGTTGGCGCAACAACTGTGCGTCGCTCATTTCTGTCCACACCAGAAACTGTTCGCGCAAGATAGCCAGTTCCTGGCTGCCGCGAACGCGAATTTCTCGCAGGCTTTTGCCGCGCAGCTTTTTCAGGTTTTTAAGAGAGCCAACCATCTTCGTCACACTCTGATCACCCAATCATTCCCGATCTTATTAAATTTGAAGACACTTCAACCCGCCTCGATTCAACTTCGCGTGGCGTTATCACCCTGGAATTTGATGATGCTTAGCCAGCCGTGGGGCCTGTCTCAGGTTGGTGACGTTGGCAAAGCTTTTTCAACACCTGCGCAATTTCAGTAAGCGTGCGGTGAAGCTTGCGCCACGTCTTTTATTGAGCGTCGCGCAATTGCTGCGCGCATCAGCATTGTGGGTTTGCTGTTGAGTAAAACCGGTGAGGTGATATTCCGGGATCTCCCCCAGCCCAGGATAAACCACCTCACCACGCAGCGCACCGCCCCCATTTCGACACGCGATGCGCACGCGATCCGCGAGCTTCAGAAGAAGCAAAATCGTTTAAGTTCCCTTGCCAACCAACTGTGCTTCAACCAGGGTATCTTTTGCAGGCTTCGATATTCGGCCTTCCCGAATAGGTTCCCAAACCACTTGGGTTCCACCACCGATAAAGCGAAAGAACCCGGCAACCGAAGCGACATTCACCAGAAGGAAATAATAAGGAATGGCAAGCGGCCCGATCTTGACTTTCAAACGCTCTGCGCCCCAGCCAACCGCCGTCGAAAAATAAAACACCGCCTGCGCCAGAAACACGTATTGGTAAAAAGCCGATTTCTCAATCAGCAGCCAGTTGGATACCAATGCTCCCAAAAGGAAAACCGGAACCACGTAACGAAGCAACTTGTGCGAAAACATCTGGAACGCAAACATTCCGTGCGTGGCCAGACTGAACACTTCGCGGTAACGACTCAAGGCGCGAAGCGTTTGCGAAATCACCCGCACTCGCATCCGCAATTCATCCTGACCTTTGTTATTCGTGTCTTCCGTCGAAATCGCCTCAGGTTCGTAAACCGTGCGAAGCCCCTGCAAATGAATTTCCGTTGCAATGACGAAATCGTCAATCATTTGATTGGCCAGCCGCGCCTGACATATCCGCCGCACGGCATACAAACACCCGCTCACGCCAATCAGCGATCCCAACCGGCTTTCGCACTTCTTCAGAAATTTTTCGTATCCCCAATACGAACGACACCCCTTGCCAACGGCAGTCGAGGCGCGATCCACATAATCCAGTTGACCGGCCACACAACCGACTTCGGGATCAGCGAAACTGCGAACAATCTTTCTCAAGGCATCCTGTTCGAAGATGGTGGTCGCGTCAGAGAAAACAAGTATTTCACCGCTAGAAATTTTGACCGCTTGTTGCTGGGCGCGCGTCTTTCCTTGACGGATTTCCTGTCTGTGCAGAATTACGCCCCGCTCTGCATAACTGCGAACGATTTCATCGGTGTCGTCAGTTGAACAGTCCGAAGCAACTACAATTTCCAGTTTTTCTTCAGGGTAATCCAAAGAAAGCATGTTATCGAGCTTGGCTCTTAAATCACGCTCTTCGTTATAAGCAGCTATGATGATAGAGACGCTGGGCGTAAAGTCGTCTTTCCGAATTGGACGCGGAAACAAGCGACTCAGCAGAAACACCACCAGGGGATAGCCGAGATAGGTATAAATAATCAGGCCAACGAATGCCCAAAATACAATTTCAATAATCATAGGTCTTGACAGGGGGAACCGAACCTAATTGAAAAATCGGCTATCCTTGCTCCTTGTAATCAATGTTGTTAGTAACATCTGGCAATTGCCAGGCATGACATTCAGACGTGTCGCTGGATCAGAAAATTTTCGAGCGAAACAACCATCAACCACCTGAATTCGCCCTTTACCACGATCACAAACCTCTCCCGAAAACGACGAAGGACAAAAATCTGACAAACCCCAACGAGGTCATCACAGTCTCCATTTTTTTGCGCGTATTGCCATTTACAATGACCGTATCACCGGCACGTAGCGTGATGTTTTCTTCAGGCCCGACTTTTCCTTCGATAAATTTCTTCATGTTCACAATTCTTTTTTCCAGTCGCCCATCGCTGCCTTGCCGCATTAATACAACTTCAGTGCGATTGGCTGTTTCCAGAAATCCGCCAGACGAATTAATTGCCTCAAGAACGGTTAAAGGCCTGGAAATCACTAAAATTGCCGGAGCCTTGACCTCGCCCAACACTCCAACCTTTGCGCTTTGCGCCTCTTCCAAAGAAACACTCACCTTGGGATCAATAACGTATTCGCTGAAATCCGCAGTAAGCTTCTTTTCCAGTTGTGGCACTGTCATGCCGACAACTTCAACGTCACCGACAAGCGGGTGATAGACTCTGCCAACAGGTGAAACTTTCAGCTTTGGAAACGAATAATCGGGTTGCCCAAGCACACGAATTGCGATTTCATCGCCCGGCCCAAGGCGATAGCTGGCGTGAAAATTACGATAGATATTTTTGAAATACCCCTCTTCAGGATCAACAACCTGAGCATCATTCTTCACTCCGACCGAATTGACAGTATTTTCAACCGTCGTCTGAGCTTGGGCGAATCCCGCAGCCATCGTTGACAAACAAACGCAGAGCACAAATTTCACCAGAAGCAGAAACTTCCAGGATTGCTTCCAAATGTCTTCCAGTAATTCCATTGTTACAACCAAAATTAACTGTCGGTTATTCGATTCAATACAACGCCAAAAATATCCTCTTCAGATAATAATCCGATCGCTTTTGCCATCTGCGTCATTCGATTTTGCCCTTGTCGAACAACAAGCAGAGCAGTGTCAACCAATCGGATCAACATACTGCAATCCGCCCGCTCCAATAACGGAGGGGAATCAAACAGAATGAAGTCATACTCTGGATCGAGAATCTCCAGCATTTCCTGAAAAACCGGTGACGTTAGAATCTCAACCGCATTATCAACTCGCTCACGTGTGGGCAAAACATGAAACCCTCCTGGTAACACACGTATAACAGCCGCACCAGGAGGTAAATCGCGCCGGTAGGCTTCCGCAAGTCCGATTTGAGATTCAATTCCCAATAACCGAACAACGGATGGGCGCACCAAATCTGTATCAATCACCAGCACCTTTTTTCCCGCTTTTGACAGCGATCCGGCCAGGTTAAGCAAGACACTGGTGCGACCTTCGCCTTTTTGTGCAGACGTAATCAACACCCGCTTGAACATTCGCTCGGTAGTCCCGGAAATCAGCCTCAAAGCCAGCATGTCGTATTGTTCTGATGCTTTCAGGTCCTGCTCGTGCAAAGTAACCAGATTAGGAGCAACATGAAATAAATTGAGCGACACCTCACGGGAAGGCTGCGCCAATGCTTCCCGCCGGGACCTCAAACCATTGGCCTCCCGCACTTCTAGTTTGTTGGAGCTGCTGTTTGACAACGCATAGTATTTGAAATCAAGCTTCTCCAAAGATTGGTTTTGTCCTCCATCTTCCTGACTTCTTGATTCATCACGAAATGGCTTGGTGCGACGTGGCTCTGCAACCTTGCTTGTCACCATTTCTAACATCTTGTCCATTTTTTACTCCTAATCGCTAATCCATTAACCAATTGCTACTTTGCGAACATCTGGAAAAACTGAGTCTTCGTAAAGAGCATGGTCAACACAGGCACCAACGAAACAACGAATAACAAAATAAGCAATGCTCGTACGACAACAAACTTTCGCTTTCTATTATTCTCGGACGGAGTCAGAGTTTCTGGGATCAAACCAACAACCGGAGCGCCCAAATAATACTGAATGTCACGCTCATCATTGATCAAAGTCAGCCTTGGCAACTCGACAATTACCGCTGCCGCCAACCCCAATCCAACCGACAAGGCAAATGCCAACAACATCAATCTCAATCTGTTAGGGGCAATAGGAAATTGAGGTAGAACTGCTTTATCAACAACTTGAAAGAGAGCAGAACCGCTGCCTGATTTCGCAACCCCAAGTCGTACCAGCGAATCTCTGCGTTCGGAAAGCTTGCTCAGACGATTGAACATCAAGCTATATTCATCCCCTGCATCGAGGCTTGCCATATTGTCAATAGCCGGAGCCACAATCCCTGTATCAGCAGAAGCCAGGGAGTCAGGGGTTATTTCGACAGACGGCAACAAGGACAAAGCTTGTCGCTTCCTGGATAATTCTCTTTGGTTTAACTCAACTTCCGTTTCGATATTCGCCAGCTCTCGCTGTAGCGCTCGCAATTCCCTCATCTCCGGAGAGAATCCAGTCGCACCAGATTGTTCTCCACGACCTGCCTCATACTGAGCTAATTGACGATCCAATTCAGCAATTTGATTACGTGTTTGAATAACCTTTGAGTTTTTTTCCGTATATTGAGCAGTCTGATCTTTTAACTGAGCCAGCAATTGCGCTTTCTGCGACAGCAGAATCCCATAAGCGCTCGTTCCTCTGCCGTAGTCTCCAGCAGCCGAAGCAGGTGAAGACGCTACTATCTTTTCCTGCTCTGCGATTTGACGCCTCTGCTGCGCTAACCGTTGATTCAGACCGAATTCCTTATCAGTCAGATTATCAATGGATGCTACTAAGGTTGCTCGCTGTAAACGAATCACGTCTTTATTACCTGAAGATTTAGCGAGTCGCTGCTGGTTTATTTGCTTAAGCCGTCCTTCAAGTTCAGCGATTGTCACATTCAAAACACGAACTTCTTCTGCTGCGCGTTTCTCCAACATTTCACTGGTGTTACTGAAATAAGAAGCAAGTTCATTCGCAACCTGCATTGCCAATTCTGGGTTGCTGTGCTTGAAAGCTACTGTAAACGAGACGGGGTATTGAGGATAATAATCGCGCAACTTCATCTCTATGTTCGCGTTCAACCTTAGCCGAGCTATTGCGCTTTCAAGATCAATCTTGTCGCCATACAATTTATATTTATCAATCAAAGGTTCTAAATTTGATCGGCTCAACAAATATTGGTTTATCGAAGCAACCTGTATGTCAACAGTTTCACGCTCTTCTCCGGAGTGTATTGTTATGGCCACCAGCGACTTAGCTTCATAAACATTTGGTATGGGAGCCATTGCAGTATATGTTGCAATCATCATGGCAGCAGCGAATAAAACAATAATCAGCTTACGCCGCCACAATATCTGCAAATATTCAGCTATTCCTCGTGGTCTTAAACTGGCCATAAAACTACTTCTCTATACTCAATAAACAAACTGTCTGTCTCTGTTCGATTCTCGCCGATAATTGAAGCTGCGTGTTAAGCACTACTCTATTCCCCGTCCAAGAAAGGCTGTTTAGCCAATCCGTGCTGATAGGCATAAAGTGCAAGCTCAATTCTATTTTTAATGTTTAGCTTGTCGTAAATCGAAGTTAGGTGATGGCGAACGGTCGCTTCACAAACAAAAAGCCTGTCGGCAATTTGCTTGTTCTGGAGACGTTCCCCAATTAACGCCACAACTTCCCGTTCCCGCACTGTTAGTTTATGTACATTCCGCCTACCTTGTTTCGGCTGATCTTTCTCACCTGCTTTGACCTTCCCCTGCCACATTTCTTTCAATAAGCGAGCCATAGTCACACTCTCGATCCAAGCCTCCCCACAATGCACTTTTTCAATGGCCTTTATCAGCACACCGGGTGAATCAGTCTTGAACACCAATCCCATAGCACCAAGCCCAAAAGCCTGGTAGTGCGCATCAGGATTCCATTCACCAGTAAACACCAGCACTCGTGCATTTTTAGCCGCAAACAACAAATTAGGAATGGTATCAATACTACAGTCTCCACCATGCTCATGGTCGAGTAGAATAACATCAGGTGAATTCTGGCTGATGACGGACAGAGCTTGCGAATAATTTGAGGCCTCTCCGATAACTTCCACTTGAGGCTTGCTTTCAATTAATAAGCGTAAACCTGATCTGACACATTCTTGATTTTGAATCAAGAGCACATTTATTGGTTTTTGGATGGGGGACTCCACAGCTTTCAAGGTTTGCCTCCTAAACAATTTATTGAGTTACTAAAAACTCGATCGTGGTTCAAAACAGTGTGTGTGTGTTGTGGGGCAATTTTAGGACGTTATGGTCTCAGGACTACTTGATCGGGGACTACTACAGAGCTGATAGCTAAATTTACAAACAAACTTTGGCTTGTAACTGACTTAGTCTTGAAGCCACCCTTGGTTCAGTGCATATCTAACCAGTTCGGAACGACTACTCAAACCCAGCTTTTCTATTAGCCGCGCTTTGTATGTTTCGATGGTTTTGGCGCTCAAATCAAGCTGAATAGCAATTTCCTTGTTGCTATAACCCAGGGCAATAAGCCTTAAAACTTCCCTTTCACGATCGCTAAGCTTACTACCAACAACGAGAGACTTATTTTTTGATACGCTCTGATTGACAAGCGTGGAAACCATTCTGCCAGCCAGGGTTGGGTCTAAATACGCCCCCCCGGCAGCAACGATGCGTAATGCCTGAGCCAGTTCTTCACCTGCTGTTCTTTTCAGTAAATAACCCGACGCTCCGGCTTGAAACATTTGACGCAAATATCCGCTTGCTTCATGAATGGTAAGCACTAATACGTTGGTGCCTGGACATATTTGCTTGACTCGCTCAACCACTTGAAATCCGTTCATGTCCGGCAAACTAAAGTCAAGAATCATTACATTAGGCTGCAGTTCTTTGACTTGCGATAATGCTGTCTTACCATCACCAGCCTCTCCTACTACTTCCATATCAGACTGCTCTACTATCAATGCTTTCAACCCCTTGCGCACTATAGGGTGATCATCAACAAGAAAAATGCGAAGTTTTGGCATCACCGCTCTTCTTAGGAGTTACAGGAATACTTATTTTTATTGTGGCACCACAATCCTTTTTTGATTCTATATTTATGGTTCCACCCATTAACTCGGCACGCTCTGACATTCCTAAAATTCCAAACTTTTGCTCATTGCAAAAATTGTTTTGTACTGCCCTGAAATCAAAACCTTGTCCATTGTCTATGATTATTATGTGCAGAACATCTGATTGAAACTTGACAGTTACGCTCACGGCGCTTGCTTTTGAATGTTTTGCGATGTTAGTCAAACTTTCCTGCACAATACGATAAATTCCACATTCCATATCTCCAGACAGATTCAAGTGATCAAGATCAATTGAATGAAAAGTTGCTTTTATATGGCTTCTTTTGGCCCAACGTTCTATCAAGGTTAATAGTGCGACTCTTAAACCCAGATCATCCAGAATCAGAGGGCGTAACTCCCAGGCGAAATCGTGAATACGTTGGTCAAGATGTGCAACAATTTCTTGCACTTGTCTCAATTGAGAGAAGGCTTCCGACTGAATATCAATCTTTTTTTTCAAAGAAGTCAGCCCGAGTGATATAGCAACTAAATCCTGACCTATTTGATCGTGTAATTCTCTGGATAGTCGCGTTCTCTCTGCTTCACGCACGATCTCAAACTGGCGCTGAAGCTGCATACTGCTCAAATCAGCCACAGTTGAAAGATATTGGCTACCTGATTCTCCAGCTTGGACCTTTCGCAAAAGTGGAGAGTCTTTAGTTTTCTCAAGCAGTATTCCTACAGACATGTTGGATCAGTTTTATGCTTAAAACGTATTAGAATGGACACCGAAAAACTGAATAAAGTATTAAAATAGCAAATACTTATGCTCAACCATGAGTTTCCGAACAGCAATTCCCTGCCCTTTTTCGTCAACACCCATATTTCTTTCACAATGTAGTCCTATTGTAGTCAACAGTCAAGCAAAATGTAAGCTTTATGACTACACAATGCCCAGTCAATCCTACAAACCTGTATCAGCTTAGATTAGACTCAAAATTAAAAAAATTACGCTGGAAAAGTAGCCTGAGTCTGTTGGCCCAACGCATTAACCTCAACGGGACCAAAACATTGAAATCCCGGAAACTTTGGCAAAATTTCCGGCTGCGCCTCGAAAAATTGCTGAAAGCCACTGGGACGCAATGCGAGCTTGTAAGATTCCATCAAGAAACAGCCGCAGGTATTGATAACAAAGAACTTACGACGCCGCTCTGAGACGTTGTCCAAATTCCTGTTTATATGAGACTGCCGAATTTGTGGATTGCGGTTTGCTGAAGAAAATGAAAATACAGTTTCAGGTGAGCTTCCTTACACCACCAGCGTAGAAAAGCCTCGTAACCTTTCTGCCCAAGTTCCTGACGTTGAGTTGTAGAAGTAGCCAAACTTTCCAGTGCCAACAACAACTCCTGGTCAGTGCGGTAAACAAAACCGCCACCGCTATCTTGAACAACTTCAGGCAAAGCGCCCAAATCGCGAACGATCACTGGGGTTTTACGGGCAAAGGATTCGATGATGATGATGCCGAAGGTTTCGTAAGTTAAGGAGGGAACGACACAGGCGAGAGAATGAAAGTACAAAGCGCCGAGTTCTCGTTGAGGTAAAGCGCCAAGAAATTTGATGTGTGGATTGTCGGCAGCTTGAGCGCGTAATTGTTCGCCGAAATTTCCTGTTCCGGCGACCAGCAGATCGTATTTGTCTATTTGTTTCCAGACGTTGATCAAAGTTTGAAGTCCCTTGATCTCTTCCAGCCGCCCGACAAACAGAAAATAAGGTCGCTCTTGTGGCCGAGGGCCGGGGTTTTGCCAATCCTGGTCAGCGCGATCAATGAAATAAGGCAGGTGCGCGACTGACTTCGGAAAACCTCGCTCGGCATGCATGTTGGCTGTAAACCGACTAGGCGAAACAAATTGATCTACGTGCTGGCTCGCGTGTTCCAGCATCCCCGTATACCGCCAAAGCTGAGGCGGGCGTTTGCCGTGCAATGTGCAGCGAAGACATTCAGGTTTTTCGCAGGGACGGCTGTTGAATTTCCAAAGCACATGCATTGGGCAAATCAGCCAATGTTCGTGCGTGGTGTAAAGTTTGACAGCCTTTCCCTGCTCTGGCTGCCAGGTCAGAACCTCCGGCCCCAGCAAAGAGGTGTTGTGATAATGCATCACGTCGTAGGGTTTGCTGGCCAGCAAGTCGCGTATTGGGCGGCGTTTCAGGTACGCCCGCCCGGTTTGCTGTGTCAGCAACGGCGAAAGCCATTTGTAGCCGCTGCGCAAACCATGAACCTTAACATTGGGATGATCGGCAAACTGGATTTCCGGTTCGCCCGGATGCAGCAAATGATATGAATCCACGCAATGAACCACGTCCACTTGATGTCCTTCGTCGCCAAGCGCATGGCAAAGCCTGTAGAGGTACATGGCATCGCCGCCAAAACTGTAAGGCGGATAAAACGTGGTGAGGTGCAGGAAATTCAGAGGCCGATTGCTCACGCGGTCACCTGCCGAATCAAATTCATCATTTGTCGCGCCGCAGCGTCCCAGGTCAGTTTGCCAGCCGCCGCCAACCCCGCCGCACGCATTTGTTGACGCAATGTTTCCGATTCCAGAACGCGATTCAGCGCTGCGTCCAGTTCTTCCTGATTGGCAGGATTGATGAAGATGCCACCTTCGCCCAGCAGGCCAGGCAGCGGGCTGGCCGTCGTGGCAATTACGGGGCAACCGCAGGCAGCAGCCTCGACCGCTGGCAAGCCAAACCCTTCGATCAGCGAAGGCAACACCAGCACGCTGGCCAGATTCAACAACACGACCAATTCTTCATCTGCCAAATAGCCTGTGAAAATCACTCGACTGGAAATGCCCAATTCAGCAGTCAGTTGTTTGATGGACGAATAACAACTGTGAAAGACCTCTTTCTGATATTCGCCCACCATCACCAATTTCGCGTCGGCGAAGCCAGGATGTTCAACGACTTTGGCAAATGCCTTGACCAATGATTCCAGATTTTTGTGCGGGCTGAATCCGCCAACGTAAATTACCGTGCGGTCCGCGCCGTTAATACACAACTCTGACAAGCGCGGTGTCGGCTGTGGATTCGGCAAAACGCGAAAGACAGGATCGCTGGCTTCGCCAACAACAAAGACTCGCTCCGGTTGCGTTTTGAAATGCTTCAAAATTCCCTGCCGCGAATAATCGGAAACTGTGACGATGGCGTCGGCCTGCCAACGACCGAGCGCGACTTTGCTTTTCCAGAACAGCCGCGCCGTGAAGCTCGGCAAGGTCAATTGCGGATAAGTTTCGGCAATCACGTCGTGAATCATGACAATTTTTTTGGCGCGACTGAACACCGGCACGTAGCTGTAAACAGTGGGAAACAACAGCAGGTCAAAACTGGAATCGGAGAGTGCGCGGCTCATTCGCAACATATCCATCGCCGAACGACGGCCGTTGGCGGCAGTGGCCACGGCGGTCGGGGCGTCTGTGGTGACCAGACGAACATCGGCTTCGGCTGGCATTTTGTCGTCCGTGTCCAATGAATCAACGAAAAGCGTGTACCGGTTCTCGTCGTCCAATGGAATCAGCGCATTCAACAACGCCCGCGCGTGGCGCCCATAACCGCGATTGTTTTGTCTGCTTGTCGCATCTACCCCGATTCTCATTTTTGGTTTCCTTTTTTAACTGCCGGGGCGTTTGTTCACTGCTTGCCATGAGCCTGGCGAACTTGCTCAACCACGTTTCGGATTGCATTGGTCACCAGTTCCGGGCGATCCAGTTGCACGAAATGGCCGCTGTCTTCAGCCAGAATCTGCGTGCCGTATGGAGACAGCCGACTGAGCAGAAGCTGCAATTCATCATGAATTTTTTCACGGTCGTGTTTGATCGCAGTTTCCCGTTTGCCAGACACGCTGACAACCACCAATGGCAAGGGCTTTATCGGGACAGCAACGCGAATTTCTTCGGCGCTGGCCAGCAAGTCAATTTTCTCGTAATTTCCGCCGCCTTCATGTTTCAAATAGTCCGTCCGCTGAGGTTCGGTCATCAATTCAGCATAACGTCCATATTCGTCTTCGTGCGAAGCGTCCACCAAAACAATTCCGGCGACTTCGTCAGGAAACTGGCTGGCGAACAATCGCGCGTTCAATCCGCCAAAGGAATGCCCGACCAACACGTATGGAGTGGCGACGCCCGCCGCGTTCAACATCGCGCGCAAATCAGCGACGGTTTGTTTGCTGGTTCGTTGCTGGTTGATCTCATCGCTGTCTCCCAGATTGGCGCGGTCGTAAATCACCACTTGAGCGAACTCTGCGACATCGTTGGGCACTCGCCCCCAGGTCGTTCGCGGTTGAGCCAGTCCGGCTTCAAACACCACCGTCGGAGTTCCTCTTCCCATTCTTTCAAGGCGCAAACGGTGACCGCCGACATCAACCAATTCGCCCATCAGAATCAACCATCCGCGCTCCAGCTTTTTTTTGCCGCCGATGACAATCCGTTTCGGCCCAAGCGCGACAACAGCCAGCGCAATCGGCAACGCCAGTGACAACGCCACAACCGAAAGTCTTCGTAAGTTCATGCGCGCTCCAGAGTCAGTCGTTTTTGATACCACTCGATCGTTTCGCGCAATCCTTCATCCAGCGTGAATTTCGATTGCCAGCCGAGCATTCGTCTGGCTTTTTCGCAACTCAGATATTGTTTGGGAATTTCGCGGCTGGCTTCGTTCATCACCTTCGGCGTCAGTTGCGTTTTGCCAGTCAGCTTCAAAATTTCATCCACCAGCTCCAGCACGGAAAGCGGGGTTTCGGTGCTGAAGTTGAAGGCTTCGCCATTGAATTGCGCATCGGGCAGACGTTCGGCCAGTGTCAAATAAGCGTCCACCGCATCGCGCACGAAAAAGTAATCGCGGATGAACTTGCCGTCGCTGCGAATAATCGGCGCTTCGTTGCGCAACGCCGAACGAATCGTTCCCGGAATCAATCGGTTGAAATTCAAATCGCCACCGCCGTACAGATTGCCGCATCGCGTGATCGCCACCGGAGTCTGGTAAGTGTGAAAATACGATTGCGCAATGAATTCCGAACAGGCTTTGGAAACGTCGTAAGGATATTTGCTGTTCAGCGCCTCGTCTTCGGTGTAAGGCAACTGTTCCTGTTCGCCGTAAGCCTTGTCGCTGGAAGCAACGACAACGCGCTCGATTTTGGAGTTGACGCGACAGGCTTCCATCAGATTCCAAGTGCCGCGAATGTTCGCTTCAAAGGTCGAGAGCGGCGCGCGCAACGCAGTTCCGACAATCGTCTGCGCTCCCAAATGAAAGACCGAATCAATTTCGTATTCGTTCAGCGCGCGCGCCAGCAATGAATAATCTTCCAATTCGCCGCGCACGGCGTTGATTTGCGCCAGCGCGCCGGAATCCACCAACCGGCTTTCGGGAACCCAATCCCGAATCAAACAGGTGACATTAGCTCCGCGGCGAAGCAATTCTTCGGTCATCCACGAACCGAGCAAGCCCGTCGCTCCGGTCACAAACACATTGCGACGATTCCAGAAACTCATTCCCAAACTTTCCAAGGCGCTCTCCCCTCGTTCCACAAAGATTCCAATAAATGTTTTTCGCGCAGGGTATCCATCGGCTGCCAAAATCCTTCGTGCCGAAAAACCATCAATTGCCCATCGGCGGCCAATCGTTCCAGCGGTTCGCGTTCCAACACGGTTTGGTCATCGGTCAAATAATCGAATACGCCCGGTTCGAAGACGAAAAAACCGCCGTTGATCCAACCTTCGCCGGTTTGCGGTTTTTCCCGAAATTCCCGAACGTTATCGCCTTCCAAAATCAATTCGCCGAATCGCGCCGGAGGTCGCACAGCCGTCACCGTCGCCAACTTTCCGTGCGAACGATGAAACTCCACCAGCGCGCGAACATTCACATTGCCCAGACTGTCGCCATAAGTCACAGAAAAAGTTTCGTTGCCGATCAATCGTTTCAACGCCAGCACCCGACCGCCGGTCATTGCGTCCAATCCGGTGTCAATCGCTCCGACGCGCCAATCCAGCCGATTGGCGTTGACGATTTCCATCGAACGGTCGCTGAGGTTGATAACGTAATCGCTGTGATGAATGAAGAAGTTGTGAAAGTACTCTTTGATGATTTCGCCTTTGTAACCGCACGCCACCAGAAAATTCTTGAAACCGTAAAAGGCGTAAATGTTCATGATGTGCCACAGCATTGGCTTGCCGCCGATTTCCACCATCGGCTTCGGACGAATCGTCGTTTCCTCGGCCAGGCGAGTTCCGCGCCCGCCTGCCAGAATCACAATCTGCATTTCAGACCACCGTCACTTCCGGGATCGGAAGAATGAATTTGCCGCCGCGCGCTTTGTATTCGCTCTGCTGGCGCATGATCTCTTCGCCAAAGTTCCAGGCCAGAATCAGCAGATAATCCGGTTGCCGTTCCAGCAAGGTCGAAACCGGCAGCACCGGAATATGCATGCCCGGCGTATACATTCCCAGCTTCAATGGATTTTTGTCCACCACATAAGGCAACAAGTCCGTCGTAATCCGGCAATAATTCAGCAAGGTGTTGCCTTTGGCTGCCGCGCCATAACCAGCGACGGTTTTGCCTTCAGCTTTCAACCGGGTCAGCAATTCCATCAAAGTTTCGCGGCTGCGTTCGACGCTTTTGGCCAGTTGTTCGTAACGTTCAAATCTGGTGAAACCTTTGCTCTTTTCTTCTTCCGCCCAATCCAGGACTTGCGCGGAATGATTGCCGTGAACTTCGACGTGTCCGGCATGCATTCTGAGCGAACCGCCGTGAATCGGCACGTGATCCATGCGGACGATGCGCAATCCGGCGGATTCACACAATCGCATCAGCGAATTGACCGAAAAGTAACAAAGATGTTCGTGGTAAATCGTGTCGTATTCCGTGCGGTTGAGCAGATCGCCCAGGTAAGGCATTTCGATGATGACAAGGCCGTCCTGGCCGATGATTTCCTTGCAGCCGCGCAAAAAATCCTGAGTGTCGTCCACATGAGCCAGCACGTTGTTGCCGATGACGGCTTTGGCCGGGCCGCGTTCGGCGCGAATCCGTTTGGCCGCTTCGTGATTGAAAAATTCATTGATCGTCTCGACACCATTGGCGCGAGCCATCGCCGCCACGTTCGTCGCCGGATCAACACCAAGCGTTCGGACGCCCAACTCCTGAAAACAGCGCAGCAGGCTGCCGTCGTTGCTGGCGACTTCGATCACCAGATCGTTTTGGGTCAGCCACAGCATATCGGTCACCGTCTGAGCATAAGCGCGATTGTGTTGGGCAATGGTTTCCGAGGTTCCAGTCACATACAGGTAATGGCGAAACAGCACTTCGGGATCAACCACATCGGGAATCTGCACCAGCGAACAGATTTCGCAAAACACAGTGTCGAGCGGAAAGAATTGTTCATCAACGAATTCCTCCGGCGATTTCAAAAACGAATTGGCCAGCGGTTGATTGCCCAAAGGCAGAAAAAGCCTGAGGCTTCGTTCGCCGCAGGCTCGGCATGTTTCTCGCCGATGATAAACGGGTGATTTGGACATCCTGGGATTCACCATAACCTCCATCAACATAATGACCATTGCCCATTTGCCATTGACCGTCGGAGTAAAAACGTTCTTCCACCCGACTGTTAATGGCTAATCGGCAAATGGTTAATGGCTAATTGCGGCAGCTTGCGTCTCGTCGTTTTTCAGCGTCGAGTTCAGCTTTCGACGCCATTTCGGCATTGCAGGAGAAAAGCGAAAGATCATCAGGTTTCGCAAAAATTCCCAACACGTTCCGACGCGAACGTGCGAAAGCCCATTGCCGCGCATGCGGGCGAAAACATTGAATTCCAGCACACGCAAGCCCATGTAATGAGCTTTGATAACGATTTCAGGATCGAGAAACCAGGTCTTCGATTTCAAATCCATCGCTTCAATCGCTTCGCGCGGCAAAATTTTCGGACTGCCGTTGACATCAATCGAACCGAGTCGCGGCCACAAAACGCGCACCATCAGGTTGTAACTGACCGAAACGATTTTTCGCCAAAGTCCGTCCATGCGGAATCGCCGCCTGACCTTGCCCAGCACGTTGCCATCAGTGGTTTTGATCGCATCGAACAACGCCACCACGTCTTCGGCGTCAACCTGCCCGTCGCAGGGAATAATGCCAACCCAGGGAGCGCGACAAACAGTCAGGCCGCTGAGCACGCCGTTGCCGTATCCTTCGTTGATTTCGACGCGGTGATAAATGATCGCCGGATCGTTGGCCGCCATTTCGCGGATCATTTCGCCGGTGCGGTCGCGCGAACCGTTGTCCACGGCAATCAATTCCAGTTTGATCCCTGCATTTCTGAAAGCAGCAGTGAATCGCGGAATCGTATAACCGATGATCTCCTGTTCGTTGTAACAAGGCATGACGAATGAAAGTTCTGGGTCTGAAATTCTGGGAAGTGATTTCATAATCAAGCTCCGTTGGCGGATTTCGCCGCGACAATCGTGCGGCGAAGGTCTTGCGCGAACATCGTTCGGGTGAATTTTCCGAGTCCCGATGGATGTTCGCCAAACGTGGCGATGCGTGTTTCGATCATAGCTCGTTTGTTGGCATCAATCGTCGTGGCGAAAGTGCGCGGCTGATCGAAGGCATACATATCCAGATGGTCTTTGTAATTGTCCTTGTGCCAGGCTTCGACATCGTAAGAAGTCGTCCATTCGGGGTTTTCTGCCAGCGTTTCCGCAAACGGCACGTGCAGCAAAATGCAGCGCAGATAATCCGTCACCGCTTGAAGCTGCGCCAGATCGGTTCTCAACACGGCTTCGTCCTGCGCCGACGAAATCACAGTTTGCAGAAACTCTATCGCTTCCTGTGTCAGGTAAAACCGTCCGATCATCGAATACTTGCTCAGCAGATTGCCGCCCAGACTGCCGTCCACCAAAGCGGCGAAATTCTGTTTCGCCCATTCGATGCACTCTTCGCGCGTCTGGAAAAGTTCTTCCTGACTTTCTTTCAGGAAATCGTCAATCATCGCGCGAAATGCGGGCGGCGCGTCGTCCAACATCCGTTGCATGCGGACCATCACGTCATAAGGTTTGATGCCTTCGTGCCGCGCGTATTCGAACGCTTCTTCAAAATTGCCTTCGTAATAAAAGATCGTCAGCAACAGATGAAAAACGCGCGCTTCCAGATATTCCTCGAAACTGAAGTCTGGCGTTTCGACCACCATTTCTTCGGTTTCGATGATCGGCTCGCCAGTGTAATCGCCGATGTTGCGGGCGACGACTCGAAACCGGGTTTTGAACTGAAACAGTTCGCGGCTTTCCGGATTGCTGAGCGGAGCGCCGTGCAGCAGCATCAACTGATGCGCCGAAATTCGTTTGACTCCGGTTTCCAGCAAATCGCGCACGGCGGTCATAAACGAAGCCTTGGTTTCGCCCGGCATGCTTAGAATCAGTTCGCCATACGATTGCATGCCTTGCGCGATGACTTCTTTTTGAATATCGGCAAAAGTATCCAGACTGATATTTGCCCGCTTGATGTTTTTCAACACCGTAGGATTCAGCGATTGCACGGCGGCGGTCATAGGCAAACGGCCTTTGATTTTCCGCATGACTTTGATGATGCGCTCGCCGCGATTTTTGCCGGTCGTCGTTCTCAGGTATTGCGGCCAGTTGTAAGTCTCTTGCAGGTAGCTGATGTAATCGGCGACTTCTTCGTCGCGCTGGTACATGCCGAAATTGTCGTCGGCGAAACACAGCGTAATTTCCGGTTTGATGCGCTGGGCGATGTAAAGCAGATCGGCTTTCACGTTTTCGACGGAATGCGCGTAAATCTTGCTGTTGGCTTCGACGCTGGAATTGCAGTACGTGCAACTGAACGGGCAACCGCGCGCGATCTGCATCATCGGGAAATAACCGGTTTTGAAATAATCATCCAGCAACCCGGCCAGATACGGCGAGGGAATTTCGTCCAGGTCGTGTATGCGCTCGACTTCGCCGCCGACAACGAATTCGCCCGTGCTGGGATCAATCCACAGATTTCCGGCAACCGATTCTTCAAAAACGCCTTCGCGCCGACAATCCACTTCGGCAAAGCGGCGAATGATGTTCAGGAACGCGCGTTCGCCTTCATAAGTCGGGCCGCGAACCGCTATGTCTATTTGCGACATGCCGCGCAGAAAACTTTCCTGCTCGACAACCGTCAGCGGAAAATTCGGCCCTCCCATCAACGTTAAAACTTTGGGATGCCGCTTTTTGGCGTAATCGGCGAAATGCAGCGCCAGATTGTGATTCCACGAATAACTGCTCAGCGCCAGCACATCCGGCGAATCGTGATCGAGCGCCTCTTTCAAATCCTCCGGTTCGCGGAAAATCCTGATGTCCAAAGGATGTTTGGCGCTCAGATTGTCGGGAAGATATTCGCGCGCGTAGGTCGCCAGATTGGCGACTCCAAGCGGGTAAACATCGGAACTGTATGTGAGTTGGTTATGACCGAGATCGGCTAAAAAGACGCGCATGTTCTCTCCTGTCTGTTATGCAGGCGCTCCGCCAAGCGCCCGTTAAAATCTTTCGTTCGACGAATCCCTTCGGCAATGTCTGTGAGCGGCGTTTTCAGCCTGGGGCCTAAAAGTTTCCGCAACCGGTCAATGGTGACGGCTTCGTGTCGCATTTCTTCGGCGCGGGCCGGAATGTCGCCAAAGTTCAAGTGTTTTTTGGGGATGTGCAACACTTCGGCTGCGATTTCAACAAAGCCGCGAACGGTGGTGAGTTTGCCGGTTGCCAGGTTGACGATTTCTCCCGGCGAAGCTTCAGCCAGCGCCAACTCAATCAGTATGTCGGCGACATCTTCGACAAAAGTGAAATCGCGTTGTTGTTGTCCCGCAGTCAGTGGCAAGGACGCGCTGTTTCTTGCTGCTTCCGACAACAAAGGCAACAACCGCCCTTCGTGTTCTCCCGGTCCATAAACCGTAAACAGCCGTGCAGTCAGTCCCTTGACGCCGAGTTTGCGGCAAAACTGTGTCAACAGATTCGTGCCCAGCAGTTTGGACTGGCCATACAGGGTTGTCGGGTTGGGCGCGGAATCTTCGGCCAGATTGCCGCCGATTTCGCCGTACTCCAACGCCGAACCGACGTGAACGATGTTTTGTCCCGGCCAATCAGAATTTCGATGCACCGCCATCGCCTTGCAGATCGTTTCAACCAGATGAGCGTTGATTCGATACGCCGCTTCTTCGTCACGTTCGGAATGATCAACGCCATAACCGGCCAGATTGAACACCACATCCGGTTTGAAACCGCCGATCAGTTCCGTCACTGAATCCAGCCGCTGAAAATCGGCTTGAATAATTTCGCCATTGATTTCGTAATCGGCAAAAACTTCTTTTGCCGTCTGAACATCCCGAACGACAAGAACCGGCTTCGCTCCGTGAAAACAAAGTCGTCGTGAAACCCAGCGACCGATGAAACCGGCGGCTCCCAGCACAACAATTTGCGCGGAACTGAGACTGCTTGCTGTTTGGGAAGGCGAAATATGATTCATCTTTGTTTCAAGATCGCAGCTTCCTGCAAAGCATTGCGGTTTTCGACCAACCGATGGGTTCGGAAGCCTTGAAGCCGTGCTCAGAGATGACGCTAAATCTAGCGGACAACGCTTCCAGAACTTCGTCCCGCAAATACACCTTCGCGCGAAAGGTGATGGCCAGAAAATACCCTGCCAACGAAGGCCTGAGCGGCAAATAAATCAAATACCCGCCCGGCGCCAGCACTCTGTCAATTTCCGCCAATCCCATCTGCAAGGAAACATATTCCAGCGCTCCGCTGGTTACGACCAAATCGAATGATTCGTCCTGAAATGGCATATTCAACAGATTTGCCTGAATGAACTGAATCTTGTTGGTTGAATCGCTGTCTCTGCCAATTGTTTTTTGGGCAACTCCAATTGATTTCGCGGACAGGTCAATTCCCGCGATCCTGGCCGGATAACCGATGGTTTTCAGCAGAGCTTCAGTCAACAATCCAGTCCCGCATCCGGCGTCCAGAATTCGCGGATTGTTGGGAAGAACCGGCAACCAATCATTCAAATACTGCTCCAGCGACTGGCTATATCGGTTGAATTTGTAGGAGACATCGTAATATCTGATGATCCGGTCATAAAACGCTTCGACATCTAGCGCCTGTTCGTGCGGATTTTTCATTTGAATTCAGTAAGCCTCATTTTACTTGGAAAGCGAAAATGCTTGGGCAATTGAAGTGTTATGGATCCAGTCCGATTTTTTTCTGTGTGGCAGCGGTTACTTCGCGACGTTAATCGAAACGAAATTTGTCCTGACTGAGCAGTCCTGGCCCGACATAAAACCTTGCCGCGGAATCTGCTTCTCTGGCTTCCAGCAATGAGCGTGCATACCGTCGTTTTCGTAGTGACTGCGGAACCTGCATAAAATCCAGCAATGAGGCAAATATATTTTCGTGGCTCGCCTTGAATTTAGTGTCAATGTCGGTTCGGTCGTTCCCAATGATGAAAAGCGGGACCATGACTTCCAATCTGGTCACTCCGCAATGGAAGTTGGGGTCTCCGTTCTGGCCGACAGTTTGTCCGTGATCAGAGGTGTAAACCACCACTGTGTTGGCGAGAGGTTTTGAATCAGGAGTCAAATTCCGAAAAAACCTGTCCAGGTTGTATTTGATGGCGTTGTCATAGGAATTTGTCAGTTGATCTGGAACCAGTTCCCCGCCCCGATCACTGTCGAAAAAAGGAGTCCATTCAGCTTCGTTTTCAGGGAAGCGTTTGTAATAAGGAAAATGCACTCCGGACTTGATAATCCAGATAAAGTTTCCCGTGCTGGTTTCGACGATTTTCCTGGCTGTTTCCGCCATCACAAAATCCACCTGCTGGCGGTCGTCGTTAATTTCCAGAAACCGGTTCAAATTCCACCATTCATCAATATACTTCATGTCTGCTGGCCTCAAACTCCATAGAACATCCATCTGCCCATCCATGAAATATGTGCGATAGCCCATGGCTTTTGCGTATTGAAAAATCGTGGGATTTTCATAAGCCCTGCCCGACACGTCAGGCAGGTCTTGAAGCGTCAGGCCCGTCATCAGCAAAAGTCCTGAACTTTCACTGCACGTCATCACGGAGGTGGCGATTCCCCAATTTTGCAAGACGCCTTTGTCAAACAAGCCTTCAAGGTAAGGAGTCGTTTTTCGGGCATATCCGTTCAGGCTTAAATGGTCTGCCCGCACAGATTCGTCAACGACAAAAACGATGTTGTTGGCCGGGCGTTGCGAGACAGGAGCGGCTTCCAGGGTTTCTCGAACCTTGTCGCGCGTGGACGCCTTCAATTTGGCGTAATCCGCCAGTGTCCTGAAAAACGCATTGAAAGACACCACAGGGTATTTGACGTAATTCTTGTAAAGAACGTCTTGCCGGCCTAACGACAGATAAAACCCAAAGACGACGATCAGAATAACCACCAGCCCTGTTACGCCTGAACTTCGTTTGGGGACTTTGAAAAAGAGCAGACACAAGGCAAAAGCAGCACAAGGAAAGAGGCCATACCAGCTCAAGAACATTTTTATTGCATCGGTCTGCATCTCGAAATTCGTCACCAGAATGAACAGCCTGATGTCTTCGGCGTCTGTAAATCGAGAAAGCGACCGTTGGCAGGAATACTCCGCAAAGACAGGAATCGCTAAAATCAGAAAATAGAGCGCTCTGCAAGCCAGCCGAGAAATCAGAGCCCAATAGGCATACATGCCAAAAAGAACCAAAGAGCTGCTGACGACCATTGCGTGAAAGAATATTTCCCACAACAACGAATGTCTTGCCAATTCGTTCAAGTAGGTATTTCCGTTCGACTGGCTGCAATAAGAGCGGTGAAACAGAAAAATTTCCACGCAGAACAGCCCCAGCGCCAGAAGACTGGAAAGAACGAATGCCGGTTTGTTCACTCTATCCAGGAAAAAGCGGACGAACGGCTGCTGTATAAGCCATTGACGTTGCGTTTTCAGCCTGGGCGAAAAAGTGAAAAAAGCGAGCGCGGATGCGAAAAGGATCGCAATGGAAAGTAAAGTGAACCCTAACTTCATCACTTTAGAAAATTCCACTCGGCTTTTGTACTTGGCCAAGACGACCTTATAAGAACAAAAACTGTTTGAATTTGTAAGAGTTTTTCAGATTGGGCGATCCAACGAATTGCTGTTTTTCGGATCGCCCGATTTTTTCCAATTCCTTCAGTAAAAAAGGTTGAACATCAAAAACAATCAAACAGACAAACAAAGGTTTGTCTGTTTGATTGCGCCTGTCAGATTCCTTGCAGTGTTTGCATCAAACCTCAGTTCACCGCAATCGTCGTTTGGTTTGCGATTTTCCGATTCAATTTAATCTCGACCGGGACGGCGTTGCCGACCGGAGCATTGGCCGGAATCATCACGTTCAATTGCCACAACCCCACCAATCCGGGCGTCAATCCGCTGAAGGTGACTGTGGCAGGCATTCCTCCAATCGTGACGATGGGGGCGCTGGCAGTGGCATGGATTGGGCTGGCCGGAATCGGCGCGCCTGAAGCAGGCATCAACGCTTGTCCGTTTGCCGGATTGACGAATTGCCCGCCGGGGCCGTTGGCAAATAAAGTCACTATTCTGCCTCGCGCTTCGGGTTTGGCGGTCGGCGTTTGCGCCGGGTCGCCGTTGAGCGAAAAATCCTGATTGACCGCCACTGCCTGTCCTTTTCCGGTCGCCGTCGCGGTGAACACGCCGGGCGCGACAGAACCAACAATCACATAACCGGTGGTGACGACCACGTCATTGTTCAGAACTTCCAGCTTCGCCAATCCGGGTTGAAGCTGATACGGAACCTGATAATTGATCTGAAACGCGCCCGATCCCTGTGCGCCGCCGACTCCGACAAAAAACAGGGGAGCCAGAATGTCGTTCAATCGCACTGAAACGTTCGACAGTTTCGTTGGCAACGGCGTGGTGGTCGCCAAAGCCGTCACGTTGGCGTCTGCCGGAAACCCTACGCCGAACGCCGCTTCGATCTGGCCCGGCGAACTGGCGCGCGCGTAACTGGAAGCGTCCACAGACACGACGTTGGCAGCGGATTTGCCGTAAATAGTAATCACGCCGTCGCGCGGAATCGAAGTGTTCAACGCCTGCCCGGCAGCGATTGTGATGTCCGCGGTGTCAATGTCGTACTGGCTGGGCGTTGTGAACTTGACGCCATAGGTTCCGGCGGGCAATCCCTGCAACGTAATGTTGCCGCCGCCGGAGGTTTTGACGACGACGACAAATTTGCCATCCGTGTTGACGAATGCCGCAGGATCGAATGTATCGGAACTGCTGGTCGCTTTGATGCGAAGCGCGCCGTAACGAATGAACTTGAAATACTGTCGCAGCAATTTCGCCCGGCTGCCCAAAGTCACTGTCGGATTGTTGGGATTGCTTTCGTTGATCACGTAATAGACGCTGCCATCGTCGTTGTCGAGCGGGAATGCCAGGGCAAATTGTTGCCAGGAGGAGTTGTTGGCAATCGTCAGGTCGGCGTGCAGATCGTGTTGCGTGGCCCCGATGAATTCCAGATGCGACGTATCAATCTTGTATTGCGCACCACGACTGGCAAAACTCTGCAAAGCAGTGTTGCTGGCGCCGCCATATCGGTGATAAGAAACCTCGGCGATGAACTCCGTCACACCGGGAATCTGAATCATCTGGTCGAAATACGGCAGTGAATTGAACATATTCGTGCAGGACGGAGCGACAAAATCCGGGTTGAATCCGTGCGCTCGCAATCGGTTGCCGGTGGCGACCATGCAGTTGCCGATGTGCGTTCCGCGCCAGGGGGTGTTGTCCGGTTCCAACACGATTTCGACAGCATCCGGCGTGAAGCCGTATTTGTCGCGCATGTGCAGAAACGTCGCCAGAATGAACTCGGCGTATTCTTCCGCCGCGTTGCGGTGCTCGAAAGCCGTATCAGCAAAATCCACGTAATTCAAATTCAAATAGAGTTTTTCTCCGCGCGCCGCCAATCGCTGGCGAAACGGAATGACAACGTTTTCAATGTTGAAATCCAGTTCGAAGAATTTGAACCCGTCCGGATTGATCATCTGCGGATCGTCGTTGTCATTGATGATTTCGTACCGATGAACCTTCCATTCGTTGTAGGTGATCTGGCCTTTGGTGTAACGCTCGCCGTAATCCACAGAATTTTCCAGCCCGCTTCTCAATTCCAGTCGGATTCGGTTCAACCCCAGATCGTTGACGGCGGCATCGAACAGTTGATCTTTGTAATTGAGGAAAGCCGGACTGACGTTTGAGCGATTGGTGACAGAGTTGATTTCAGAAATTTGACCGGCCTGGGCGACGGCTTCCCAGCCGACAATGGTTTGGTAGCTCGTGTTTGGGTCGAGCGTGATCGTTGCTTGTTGAAAAGGAATCACTTTGCGAAAGGATTTCGGCAAAGGCGCCACAGCAAACAACCCCGCAAGGGCCAGGACAGATAACCCTATCTTCAGCATAAAACTTCTCCTTCGTGGTGCGTCGGACATGGTTGGAATCGTTGGTTAATCTTCAACGGTGTGTGTGGCAAATTCGGCGCGATAATCGCTCCACCGCGCCGAATCGAAACGTCCTGAGTCATTCAAACAGTCTACCGCGGCGTAGGCCATCGCCAGCGCGTGATGCGTATTGTCATGCGCAAACAATCCCTGGCGTCCAAAAGTCAGAACTCTGTCCAGCTTCGCCGCCCATTCATCCAACCGGTTGAAATGCGTTTCGTATCCCTGATGGTAAATGGGGTATGCGTGCGAGAGCCGTTTGGTGACGACTTGCAGAATGTGAGCCTGGATCGGCAACCCGCTTCGCTCCAACGCCTGTCGGGCGAGTTGTCCCAGTTCTTCATCCGACTGTCGCCAATGTTCGTCATCCACATCGCAGGGCAATTCACAGCAAAGCACGGTGCGGTCTTGAGGCTCCGTGCGAGCGCTGTAATTTTTCGGTTCGGAAATTCGCGTCAACGCGACATCCGCGTCCGGGAAATAATGCGCGTCGAATTCCGTGAATTGCGGCTGGGCGATGACCAGATAAATCAAAATCATCGCCCGATATTGGATGCCATTGCCCGCTTCAAGAATTTCAGCGGGCGCCGGAGGATTGACCAATCTGGCCAACGTCGTGATCGGAATCGTTGACCAGACATATTCGGCTTCGATGCTTTGCGCGGAACCGTCGCGCTCGACTTCAATTCGATGCGGCGATCCCAGATGAATTTTGCGGACGCTGGTGTGATGCAAAATTTGCGCGCCTTCGTCGTGCGCGGCACGCGCCAACGCCTGACTGATTTGCCCGAAGCCTTTTCGCGGATAAAAAAATCGCCCGGCTCCGGGAGCTTTCAATCCCGGAACGAGCGCCAGAACTTTCTTGGCCATTTTCAACAGCGAACCGGCTGAAACGCGGCGATACGCCTGAATCGCCGAAAGCTGATCCGCTTCAACGCCCCAAATCTTTTTGGCGTAAGGGTGATAAAAATCTCTGTAAATAGTCGAACCCAGATTGCGTTCCAAGACGCTGGCAAAACTTTCGTGACCGTTGGCTGACGACGATGCAATCAATTTGCGAATCGAATCAGTCGCAACACCAACAGCGAATGATTTAGGCAAACGCAACGCCAGATCAACCGGCTTCAACGGAAAACGAATCCAGTGGCCGCGCAACCTGATTCGCCCGTGCCGCGGGCGATCCAATAAATCGTCGCCCAGCAAGTCGCGCAAATCCGCCAGAATTTCCGGGTGGCAAGACGGGTGCAACCGATGGCTGCCGTAATCCAACGACATGCCGTCCAGTTCAAAACTGCCCGAATTACCGCCGACATCGCCGCGCTGTTCAATCACGACAGCATCGGCTTTGCCGCTGCGAGCCAATTTCCAGGCTGCGCCCAATCCGGCGGGGCCTGCACCCAAAATTGCGACGCGTGGTTTGGCGATGTTTGATTGAGAATGGATTTTAGACGACAAACGGAATGAACCTCTTGGTTTGTTGGCAATACACGTCGTAACCCGGCAAGGTCTCGACCAGCTTTTTTTCTTCGCGTGTGGCCTGCAACAAGATCACAGGCGTCATCAAAGCCACTCCCACAACCAACCATGAATTCAGGCTTAGCTCCAAGCCCAACAACAGCAAAATGTCTCCGACATAAATCGGATGGCGGACGTAACCATAAATGCCATTGGAAACGACTTGCTGATGCGACAGCACCTGCGCCGTTTCAATGTCCGACCAGTTGTTGTCGAGTTGAAATCGCGCGATGACAGCAATCAGCAATCCGGCGGTGTAAAGAACCACGCCAACCACACGCAGTCCAAACGGCTCCGCGCTGATCGGCAGAATTTCCGGCAACATCGTTTGCGCGACGATTCCGAGCAAGATGGCGACCTTGACGGCTTTGACCAGCTTGACGCTCAGCGGCTGCGGCTTGGGAGCTGGCCGTTCGCCAGCAGGAGCTTTGCGCCGTTTCAGGATTTCCCAAACGGCTTTGTGCGCAATCAAACCCGCCAGCAGGTACAGACGTAAAAAAATCATCGTGAATAATTCTCAGGAACGAGATTGCTAAACAATTCAATTTCACCGCAGAGGCGCAAAGAACGCCGAGGAAGCGCAGAGACTGTTGCAAGAGTCTCTGCGTAACCTCTGCGACACTCTGCGTCTCGGCGGTGAAAGAACATTTCTTGAAAACCAACTTTCCGAACCATTCATCCCACTTCTTCACTCCGGCTGCTGATTTCAGCGACGGCCACGGCACGCGAACTGGCCACTGGCCCACTGTGCAACGCAATTCGGCGAACGACTCCGTCGGCGACCATTCCGATCAGCAAAAATTGCAATCCGATCAACAACAGCAAAATCGCTGAAGTCGAAAGCACGGGCGTGTACAACACCGACCAATCTCGTTCAGGGTGACGCAACGGCGAAGTGGCAATGTCGTAAATCACTTTCAGCACGCCCAACGAACCAAATGTCAGCGCTGCAGGAATGAAAACCTTCAACGGTTGAAACAACATCGCCATTCGCAACACCAGAATCACGAAATCCATGAAATGGCGCGGCACGATCTTCGACCGCCCGACCCGAGCGTAATAATCAATCGGGTGATACAGCACCGAATAATCGTCCGCCATCAACGCCAGCGTGATTGTCGTCGTGAAGGAAAACTTGTTCGACAACACCGAAAAGTATTGCATCGCCAATTCGCGGCGAAACGCGCGCAGCCCGGAATTCAAATCAGGAATCTTGCGACCGGCGATGCGTTCAGCCAGCCAGCCCAACATCCACTTCGCCGGTTTGCGAACCAGCGGAATGTTGACGTTTTGTCCGACGCGCGCGCCGACCACCATATCCGCCGTCCGCAATTGTTCCAGCAAGGCCGGAATCTGATTTGCCGGGTAAGTTCCGTCGGCGTCTGTGATGCAGATCATGTCGTAGCGGGCGGCGGTGATGCCGGTTTTCAGCGAAGCGCCGTAACCGCGATTCATCATACTTTTCAACACTCTCGCCTCCGCGCGCACGGCTTCGTCGGCGGTGCGATCCTGCGACCCGTCATCCACGACAATGATTTCATGTTCTATGCCTGCCTGCTGCAATGTCTTCCGAACATTTCGCACTTCTGCGCCAACCGCCGCTTCTTCATTAAAGGCAGGAATCACAATCGAAACCTGCAAAGGTTCTTTGCTCATTGCACCTCTTTCGTAATCTTTAACGGGACGAGTCAGAAGCGCGTCTCTCATAACACCCGCTCCTTGCTGGCCGCTGTGCTGACTCGTTGGCGACAGACAAACACTTCGCCGCCGCCCAGGGTTCCCGGAAAAACTTTCACCACTTCAAAATCATTTTCGATTACGCGCCACACATCCGGGCGATAGGCTTTGACCTGAATCGGAATCGTGTAAACCAGCCAGACGTTGCTGCGCCCTTGCCGCGCCGCGTCAAGCTCTATCTGAGTCTGCGCCGCAACCCATTCCGGCGCGAAGTATTTTCCATAAGCCACGCCCGCCAATCCGACTGCGACAACGGCGTCGCCGTTGCGACGATTGCTTTCGACAAAATCTCGCGCGCCTGTGTAATTCTGTTTCGGCAGCGCGTAACAGCGCGGAATCGTAGCCGTAGAAGCCGCAATCATCAAAACCGCCAACGCCACGCCAGCCGTCGCCAACGAACGATCCGAAAGTTTTTCTGCCGGAATCACCCAACGCAACAGTTGCGGCAATTGCAAAGCGCCGTTGACGGCAATCAACAATCCGAAACCCATCGCAAAGAAAAACAACCGCGGCCAGAAGTTGTGACTCCACAACAGAGTCGTCACTCCTGCAAACACCGGCGGCAAAATCATCGAAGCCAGCGCCATCAAATCCCGCCGCAACAATCCCCACACGCCCACACACACCATGACGCCGCCTGCCAACAACACGATCACAGCGGAAAATCCAAGATGCAAACTGCGCACGCTTTCGGTCACCAACCACCACAAACTGACCCATTCCGAAGGTTCAGACACTTCGTGAATGCCGGTTCCCAAAAATTCCGGCAACGCCAGCGCGTAACCTTGCAGCGTCAGCGTTCCGCAAAACGCCCAGGCGATGAACGGATACCAGCGATGCTTGCCTTCCAGTCGGCGCGCACCGAGCAGTTTCGGCGCAACCAGCCAGACCAGATACAACAATCCATGAGCCGCGACGACAAAGATCATCGTCATGTGAACCCACGCGCCGATGGCCGTCACCGCGCCATAAGCGATCCACCAACCTAATCCCCGCCCCCACGCTTCCAGCCACAACCAGGTCGCCAGCGTCGTGAACAGCATCAACCCCATATATCCGCGTGCGTTCTGCGAAAACCAAATGTGGTGATAAGACAATGTCAGCAACGTACAACTTAGCAAGGCGACTCGACGGTTGAAAACGTGGCGGCCAACCAGAAACAAAGCCCAGATGCTGCCGACGCCGAAAATCACCGAAGGCAAACGAACCGCCCAAGCGCTTTCGCCAAACCAGCTTGCCGAAAGATGCGCGAGAATCGAATACAGCAAATGCTGATTTTTCGACGGAAAGCTGGTCAGCATTTCGCCAAACGGTTGGCGAATGAAATCCAGCACCATCAGAATTTCGTCAAACCACAGATCGGTGTTCAGCCGAAACATTCGCAAGGTCAGTCCGACGACGGTCAGCACAGCTAGAACAGCAAGAGCTTGTTTATCCGGCAGTTCGAATTTCCGGCTGAAGCCGGGACTCTGAACATTTCGCCGCCAGACAATTCCCGCGACGATCAATGCTGCGCCGTGAATAGCCAGCAAGACACGAAACAATGTCGGCCCCCACGACAGCGACCGCGATGTATTTGTCAGCAAAGCGTGATGATAATCGGCGCTTGAGATCAATGCGGCAAACAGCAGCAGCAATCCGCCAAGCGCCAAAAACAGCATAGAAACCACAGATCGCCTATTCATTGCCATCGCTCCCACATCACAACCAGCGCGTCGCGATAAATCACCAGACCGTTGTAAATCGCCCAACCGAGAATCGCCAGCATCAACGGTTTGTCGCCGATCAACACCTTGCTGGGATTGCCACCGCTTTCGGCTTTATGCGTCAAGACCATGTACCGCAGCATTCCGTACACCACGAAAATCGTTCCGTAAATCAGTTTGTCAGTCCCAAAACGCACGACGGTTTCCGGCGCAACTGTGTAAAGCGTGTAACAAACAATCGTCGCGCCAACCAGAATGTTGTTGACCTGTTCAAGATAGGCGACGGAATACTCGCCCAACACTTGCCGATGGGCATGCGCCGATTCTGACAACAACAACAATTCGTGTCGGCGCTTGGCAAAAGCCAGATACAGCGCCAGCAAATACGCACAAACGATCAACCAATGCGTCGGCATGACGCTGATCGCCACGGCTCCGCCTACCACGCGCAGCACAAATCCAGTGGCGATGGTCATGCAATCCAGAATGACCACGTGTTTGACCGCAAACGAATATCCGAAGGTCAACATTCCGTAACAAACTGCCAGCGCCAGAAACTGCCAGCCGATGACAACCGCCAATCCAAACGCCAACGCCAGCAATCCAACCGCAACCGTCACGGCCAACGCCGTCGTCAATTCGCCAGACGCAATCGGGCGAAACCGTTTTTCGGGATGCGCCCGGTCGGCTTCGGCATCGGCCAGGTCGTTGATGATGTACAACGCGCTGGCAATCAAACAAAACACCACGAACGCCAGCAACGCGAATCCAACCGCCGACGCATCACCCAGCTTTTGCCCGAACAACAGCGGCGCCAGCACAAACAGGTTTTTCGTCCATTGATATGGACGCATCGAAACCCACAACGCGCGCAAACTTCCGCGTCTAGGAACAGGGATTTCAGCCTGAGTTGCAGAGGTTGGTTGAATCATCTTGCTGACTGCTCTTGCTGGCTCCATCGCACTGACCAGATGCCGTAAAGAATTGCCGCCGTCAGTGCAAACAACGGCAACGGCGAAACTCCCTGCGCAGAAAATCCTCCGTACTGGCTGCCCAGATTTTGCAGCGTCGTCAGCACGGGCAATTTGAATCCGCCGATGAAGACATGCAACACCGGATCAAGCACTCCAAAACCGCGTTCGACATCGCGGTACATCGCCAGACACCACGATTCAGTCACCGTCGCCACCACGATCAAATAGGCAATCGCGCGCGGCAATTTCATCAAGACCGTCGCTGCCAGAATGAACAGCAGCGGAAAGGCCGGAGCGAAATATCGTATGCCGCTGTTGAATTGCAGCCGCGAATAACCTACGCAACTGAAGAAAATCCACAGCGCTACACACAGCAATGCCAGCGCGATCAAATGAAATGCTTCCAGCCGTTTTTCCTGCCGATGCGCCCACCAGGCCATCAGCGCCAGCAAAAACAGCGGGCAACTGGTGAACAGTCCGTATCGGTAATCCACCAGCAACGCCAGCAACAAATCCGGTTGCGGCAAACTGAAGCCTTGATAACCCTGTTCGATGTAAGCGACTTTCGGCATCCAATGCTGAGCGGGCAAAAACGCATTGCCGAAACTCCGCCACTGATAAAACCACAACAACCCGACCGGCGGCAGCGTTCCCGCCACATACCACGCGCCGTGTCGAATTGTGTCGGCCAGCGGAGCTTCGCGCCAGAGTTTGGCCAGTCCGTAAACGAACAAACCCAGCAACATCACCACGCCGCTGTAATCCATCAACAATGACAATCCGCCGAACACGCCGCCGAGAAAAAACCGCAGATGCGATGACCAACTCTCGTTGCCCGCTGGATTCCACATCAACACCAGGCCGAAAAATGCCGCGTTCGCCATCAGCATGTTCTGGTTCAAAAACCCCGTTCGGAAAAACACAGGCGTGCCAAAGGCGTACAACAACGCCAACCAGACAGCCGTCTTGTCCGAACCGAACAACTGCCGCAACACATAAAACATGACCACCACGCCGAGCGCCGAAATCGGAGCCATGCAGAGCATCTGCGTAATAATTGCGGCCAATCCGAATTTGATATCATACCCGCGCAGCCACGATTGTTTGAAAAATTCCTGCGCCATCGGCCATGGCGAATTGTAATTGGGCGGTTCGGTGGCTCCGCTGGCAATGCGTTGTTGTTGAACTCGCGCGACGATGCGATTGACGACCGGACGCAACAGCGCGTACGGAATCGCGGCCACCATCGAAGCTCCAGGGTTGTTGTTGATGTGCCAACCGTAACCGGGCTTTTCAAACAGGTCGGGATGCAGATTGGCGTATTCGTCCACGCGAAAGGAAAAATGATCGCTCAACGACAACGCCGGATAAATTTCGCGCACGGTGTTCGTCGCAAAATGCAGCGCGTACACGATCCAGCAGGTCACAAACAATCGCCACGCCAAACCGCGCGTCGTGAATCGCCAGCTTTCAATCTCCGACACCGTCGCCTTTCGCTCCATCATCAATGAACGACCTCCGACAATTCCCTGCCCGGCAAATTCACTCCGCTGGCCAAGCTAAACCGACGACGCGCGAACCACCATGCGCTAACCGCAATCAAAACTTCAGCCACAAACAATCCTGCCGCCGCTCCGCCGACGCCCGACGTTGAATAGCCAACCGGAATCAAGATGATTGCCGCGACGGCTCCGATCAACGCCGTCGCCATTTCGGCAGTTTGATGTCCGGCAGCGATCAAGCCGAATCGGTAATGCCCGCTGATGGCTGCAACGGCGCAGACCCCGGCGAACCATTGCAAGGCGACGCCCGCCGATGCGAACTTGTCGCCGTACACAACCCGCACAACCATCGGAGCGGCAGCGATCCAGGCGCCTGCTCCGACCACCACCGCCAGCAAAACCCACCGCATCGAACGACCAATCAACGCGGCGAACGAACCGTCGCCCGCTACCCACGCCCGCGACAGCGAAGGCAGCAGGTTGAAAAAATAGAGCCAGACGAAGGTGTGCAACGCCATCAGAATTCGCATCGCGCCGCCGAAATATCCCACCTCTTCCGCCGAAGCGATCAATCCCAGAATCAAGGTCGCGCCGCTCATTTTCACCACCCAGAAAATCTGGCCGAGGCCGATGGTTGCGCCTTCTCGCAGCAGTTGCGACGAAAATCGCCAGCGCAAGGTCAACGTTCCATTAAGTTGTCGGCGATACAACCAGAACCCAATCATTGCCGCGCTTGTTGCGCCAAAAGTTTCCGCCAGACCAACCATCCAGATTTGCGAAGCGTCACGAACCAGCGCAAACACGACGACGGCAAAGACCAGTTGCCGGACGAGTTGAATCGCCGCGACCGTCTGCATGCGGTCGTGCCCTTGAAACACCCATTGCAGAAACAACGGCATCGCCAGCAAGCTCAGCCCGTACACCAGCAACAGCCTCGTCTGCACGGCTGCGCGCCCAACCGCCAACGCGAACGCCAACAACGCAACATACAACCCAATCGCCAACAGCATTCTCACCAGCACGATTTCCGAAACCAGCGCTTCGGTTCGTTCCGGCGTTTTGGCAATTTCGCGCGCGCCGAAAGGATTGAACCCCTGTTCGACGATCAATCCTGCGCACATCACCGCCGCCGCCGCGAATTCGATGTAACCGAACCCATCGGGGCCGGCCACTCGCGCCAGATAAGCGAACGCAGCAAATGTCAGCAGCTTTGCTGCAATTTCGGCTCCGGCTAATGACAGGAAATTTTTGAACAAGGTCAAAACTCGTTGGCAATTACTGCCGACAATTTTTCAACCGCAGAGGCGCGGAGTTCCGCAGAGGTTGCGCAGAGGTTTGGACATATCTCTGCGTTTCCTTTGCGTTCTCTGCGGTGAATCGCCATTTCCATTTCTCAGCTTTGCGAAGGCAATACAGGCAACGACACTTTGCCGCCTGCTTTGTAATCGGCGCGTTCGCCAATCGGCAGAGGTTCAGGTTTTTGCCAGACTTTCGCGCCGACCATTGCCTTGGCCAGTTGTACCGGCTGAAACGTGATGCTCGGCCACATGAAAATTTCGTTCGTGCAATAACATTCTTTGGCGTTGATCGAAGCGCGAAGCTTTCGCGCTTCTTCCGAATGCCAGATTTCCATAAACGATTTTTGCCGCAGATTGCCGATCGGTTTGTGCTGTTCGCACAATCCGACATCGCCGTTGGCGTTGACGACGACGCTCAACACGCCGGCTCGGCAAGGCACGACCTGTCGCTGCTGTTTGGCGGTTTCTACTTTCGCCCATTGCAACATCGGTTCGACTATGCTGCCGTATCGGCTCTCTTCGCGCGGCGCCCACAATCGTTGCACGTATTCATACAGCTTTTGATACTCAGCCAGCTTTGGCCCTTGCAGCGAAGGATTTTTCCGGTCGCCGCGAATCAGCGCCAGATTGTGATGCGACATTTGCGGACAACGTTCGTAAAGGTAAGTCGTCAGTCGTCGAATCTCGTCCATGTTTTCCGCCGTCGCCGTCGAGATCGAATGAATCTGCAACCGCGGGTCTTCTTTCTGCAATTCAACCAGGGCGTCGTAAGTTTCCATCGAACGTTTGAACGCGCCGGGCGAAACGCGAAACCGGTCGTGAAACTCTTCCATGCCGTCCAGCGACAATTCGATGGCAAAAATCTTCAGGCTTTTTTCTTTCAGCGTTTCCCGAATCTGCGTAATGGTTTTGTCCGTGTACCAGCCGTTGCTGGGGACGTAAATTTCCTTGACGCCGTTTTGCTGTATGAACTGGCGGCAGATCGCGCCGAATTCCTTTCGCAAAAACGGTTCGCCGCCGGACAGGTTCAGGTTCTCAATCGGGCCAAGCTCTTTCGACAAGCTGACGATTTCGTCGAAACTCAGATCGTCGCGTTTGTTCAGGCTCGACCAGTAAAAGCAATGCTCGCATTTCATATTGCAGATCGAATTGATGAACAGAATCAGAAACGGCGGGCTGGGCACATCCGGGATTGCCAGGCTCTGCCAGTTCAATTTTGCGTGTTTGGCAACTCGGTTCAATAAATCCATGTTGGTTTCCCTCTCAAAAGTTAGTGCGCGCCCAACGCCTGACGCACGGTTCGTCCCCAACGCCTGATGGTCAGATACCCGTCAAGCTTCCCCGCCACCAGCGATTGCAACTGCGGCGGCGATTGCAGGTAATACATATCCACGCGCGGCAACAAATGCAGCGGATCGTCATTCGTTCGTCGCAATTCCGTCGTGCAGGCTGAAGTCATGGTTCGCTGGACGACTTCTTCCGCCTGGCGGTTCAGATACCCATAAGGATAAGCGAAGTTTTCGACCGGCTGGCCAATGCGGTCGCTGATTTCAAAGCAACATCCGGCGATTTCTTCTTCGATTTCCGATTCGGACAACCGGCGCAAATCGGGATGCGTGCGCGTGTGCGCGCCGATTTCAATTCCCTGCTCGGCCAATTCCCTGATCCGAGTCCAGGTCAGCAGACGTTGCGAACCTAAACCTGCGGGCGGAGCATCCCAATCGTTTTTGCCTCCGACGTGACCGCTGATGACAAATACCGTCGCGCTGAAATCATGTTTGGCAATTTCCGGCATCGCCGATTCGTAAAAGTTGGCAAAACCGTCGTCGAATGTCAGCGCCACACAATGTTCCGGCCAGCGTCCTTTGACTTGACGGTGAGCCAATGCTTCACGCATCGAAATGCAGCGAACTCCGGCGTCGGCCAGCGCCCGCATTTGTTCGGCAAAGACGCGCGGCGCGATGGAAACCACCGAACCGCTGTCATCAATCGAGTGATAAGTGAGAATTGCCAGCATCGTTTATTCGACTCGTGAAGCCTTTGCATTCAATTGCGCCACAGGTTTGAACTGCTCTGCCTTCGGTTCGCCCAAAACGTAACCGATCAATTCTCCCCACGACCAGGCGCTCAACAACCCGGCGCTCAATGGCAACATCAGGGCAATCTGCCCGACGGTTCGGCCTTGCCGCAGCATGTGTTTCAGGTTTCGCAGCAACAGCAATATCGGCAACGCGGGCGTCATCCCAGCCAGCAACAATCGCTGCCACATCCCAATCGAAGCAACGCGCGTTTCGGCAAATACGCGCCCCCATTCGACTCGTTCATTCAGCGAATGAACGTAGTTGATCGGCGGACGATGTTTGAACACTTTCAACGCGGGGTCTAGCCGCAAGCTCATGCCGCGATTTCGCATCGCCCAATGAACAATCGTTTCGCTGTAAGCTTCGCACCAGACATCGCGCACAGCTTCAATTGCTTCGCGTTTGTAGGAAATGTTCAGGTCGGAAACATACTCGGCTTCGGTCTCCGCCAGCGGGCTGCCATAACGTCCGTGGTCGCAATAATACGCCGCCCAATGCACTGGTTGATCCACCACGTTGTCAATCGAACCGCCAATCACCGCATCGGGCAATCGGTCGTGAGCCGCCAGAATTTCACTTACCCAGTTTTCAGCCGGAACTACCTGGTCTTCGGTCATGGCAATGATTCGCCCGCGAGCCAGCGCCAGCCCAACGGCTCGGCGACGGTCACACAACCGATGTTGGTGCGCGGGCACGTTTGGATTGGCGGCAATTCCCAGATCGTTGATGAACGGAAAGTGAACGTCGGGAAATTCCGATTTCAATTCGCCAATGTCTTCCGCCCATTCGTCATACGGCACTATGATTTCAGCGGCCAGCGATTGCACCTGCGGTCGCAATGCTCTCAAACATCGCCGCATGGTTTCCTGGCCGCCGATCACTGTGATGAGGATCGAAATGGCAAATTCAGCTTTCGATTCGTTGACCGTCACCAATTGACTCCGCAGCAATAAATTCCGGGCCGCCGGTTCGACCTGTCAGATAACCGGCCAATTCTCCCGCCGCCCAAAACGTCTGCAACAACGCCACCAACGGCAACGCCGGAACGATGCGATTCAAATGACGGCGTTTGTTCAACGCCAATCGGACGATTCGCAACGTCAGCAATGCCGGAAGCAGGAACGACACACCGCAGAAAACCGCGCGCTGAACCGGATTCATATCCTTCGCCCGCGTGCCAGCGAACGAACGTCCCCAGACAAATCGTTCGCGCAAGGCAGGTCTAAACCGCAATCCATATCGCGCCTGATAAACGATCATTCCTGGATCGAGCCGCAATCGTTCGCCGCGTTTTCTCAATTCCCAATTGAGCGGAGTTTCGTGAAAAGCGTTCTGCCAAAGATGGCGGACTTGCTCCAACGCCTGCCGCTTGTACGAAATGTTGCTGTCGCTCAAAAACTCCGCCGGCCCTGTCGGCACTGGATTTTGGTAACGCCCGAAATCGCACAGGTACACAGCCCAATTCAGCAACCGATCCACTCCGTTTTCTACGGCTCCGCCAATCGCCGCTTCAGGGCCGCGATGCGCTTCGATCATCGCCCTGCACCATCCCGGCGAAGGCGCGGCGTGGTCTTCGAGCAACGCGACGATTTGCCCGCTGGCCAGATTCAACCCAATGGCGCGAAGAATGTCGTGATGTTCACGGCTGAAATCGCCGAAATGGCTGGAATCCACTTTTGCCCGCGCATCCACGAACCTTACCCATTTAAATCGCGCCGCCAATTCGGCCACGCCATCCAGCCGGTCGTCATAAGGGACTATGCATTCCGCGCCAAGCTCCAAAGCGCCAGTTTCCAGCGCGGTCAAGCAGTTGGTCATTGCCGTCGAACCGCCTGCGATGATGGCGACGACAACGGACAGTTGAGGTTGTTCATTTGTGGAGTTGTTCATCGTCTATTCGATCTTTGACAAGCTGTCGCCGGGGCCAGCCAGAAAGCCAACCCATTCGCCAGCCACGTATGTCGCCGTCACCGGAACCAGATGCGGCAGCACCTGAATGAACTTGTCCATTCGGTGGCGTTTGCGATACACGCGCAATGCCGTGCGCGCCCACAACAGCGGAATCAACAATGGAGCCGCCAGCAAATACACCAGCCGAAATACAACCGAAACAGATGTTCTGCGAACGCCGGCAAAGGCGCGGCTGAACAGAAATCGTTGCCACAGGTAATACCCGAATCCGAACGGCCCGGTGTGATAAACCACCAGGTCGGGTTCAGCCAGAAATCGTTCGCCTGCGGCCAGCAGCGTTTGATTCAACACGGCTTCCCAATATCCGCTGCCTGTTTCGGGCAAATACCGCATCAACAGGTCGCGGCGATAAACGCAGTTGGCCGCGCACACATCGTCCGTCGCTCCGCGTTCCAACGGCGGCATATAAGAGTTGTATTCCGTGAAGTAAACCGCCCAATCCATCAGCCGGTCGTAATTGGCGTCGGCCACCACTCCGCGAATAGCCGCGACTGGACGTTCGCCGTGCCCTTCGGTTTCGATGCAACGCAGAATCGTCGCAATCCAGTCTTCGCGCGCGACGCAATGCTCTTCGATGATGGCTATGTAATCCGCTTGAGCCAGTTCGATGCCGCGCCGACGCAAATCGGGCACGCTTTCGCCCGCCGGGCGACGAACCAATCGCGCCCAGGGAAAATCTCGTTCGATTCCCGCGGCAATCTCGTCACCTGCGCGATCCACAACGATAAATTCCATTTCGGCCTGATGACGCTGGCCTGCCAACGATTCAAGACAGCGATTGATAAAGGGCGCTCCCACACAGGAAGCAATGACTACGGAAAGTTTCGGAATCGGCATAATCAGATTCTCAGCAGTTTCATTTTGCATATTCCATTTTTGATCTGTGTTCACAAACGTGTCACGGCGCGAGGCTTTTCGCCGGATGAGTATCCGCCCCACCAGCTTTCCAGATAATGAGCCGCCGTTCCCCAGATCACGCACAACCCGCAATACCAGAAATAAAGCCAGTGCATCGGCAAAACTCTGAGCGTAAACCACACGCCGGAATGCGCGATGAAGTAACGATAAAAATCGAAGTTCAGCGCCGAAACCAGCGACAGCAGCAGCAAGGCGACGATTCCCGCCACGGGCCACCACCAGACCAGCGGCAGCAACGCCGAAGCCAGCCAGGTCAGCGCCACACAGATGCGTTGCGAAGATTTTGCGTTAAGCGTGTTGGCCGCCGCTCCGGCGCGCAACATCAACCGTATCCACGGCACGCCGCGATCAAAGATGTCGGTTTTCAGAATGCTCCACAAAGTCCAGCGTTTCAGATGCGTGGCTTTGACCTGCGGAGCCAGCACGATTTGAAATCCGGCGGCGGAAACCCACGTTCCCAGTTCTATGTCTTCGATGGCCGGACGCCTGTACCGTTGTTCGTCAAATCCGCCGAAGGCCAGAAACAGGTCGCGTCGCATCGCGCCGCAACCGCTCCAGAAAGTGCTGACCATCCCGGCGTTCATCTGGTGAACGTAATGGTGAAAGAGATTTTTGTATTGCGAAAAGAAACTCGGTTCCGCCGGGGTTTCGTCATACGAACCGACGACGGCGTCAATCATCGAATCCACTGTGAAAACGTGGGCAAACTGTCTCAACGTGTCGCGGTGAACGACGACATCGGCGTCAATGAACACGACGTATTTGCCCTTGACCCGGGCCACGCCGCGATTGCGCGCGCGCGCCGGGCCTCCCGGTCCTTCAATTCGCATGTACTCAAACCCGTATTGCGCCACAATCGGTTCCACCGGTTCGGTCGAACCGTCATCCACCACCAGCACGTCGAAATCGGCGAAATCGGATTCGGCCAACGCTGCCAGACATTTTTTCAAATACTCCGTCGAGTTATAAACCGGCACAACCACCGACAACATCGGCGTCTGGATTGGCGGTTCACTGACAGATTTCATTTTTTCGGAATCACACACTTGAGTTCTCCAATCTGCTCGATTCGGCCAGGCAACGATTTCAGTCCCATTCAAGCATCGCACGCGGGAAGCGATGCCTGCCAAACTCAACCGTTGCGAAAACGGTAAAACGTCTTCAGCGCAACGAACCAATCTCTTGCGCCGATTTTCTTTCCCTCTTCTTTACTACGCGGAAAGTAACTGATGGGAACTTCTTTGATCTGGCACCCCTGCGCCAGAACTTTCGCGGAGATTTCGTGATCCAGTTCAAATCCGCTCGTTCGCAATTCGAGCGATTTGATGATTTCGCGGCGAAACAGTTTGAGAGCCGTCACCGTGTCGGTCAGATAATTGCCCGTGCAAATCAGCGAAGCGAAACTCAAACTTTGACCGCCCAAATAAGCCGGCCAGCTTTGCCGCGCGTGTTTGCCGGTCAGCAAATTGACCAGCTTGCCGCGCGTGGGATGTTTCAGGTATCGGCTGCCGTACACAGCGCCAGTTCCGTTCGACAACATCGCCGCCAACATTGGCACGTAATCATTCGGATCGTATTCCAGATCGGCGTCTTGAATGATGAGGTAATCGCCGGTCGCTCGCGCAATGCCCGCTCGAACGGCTGCGCCTTTGCCTTGATTCGGCGATTGGCTCAACAAAATCACTTCAGGAAATTGACGGACGATTTCCGCCGTGCGGTCTTTGGAACAATCGTCAATGACTATGATTTCCTTGCCCAGATTGAACTGCGACAAATCCACGGCCAGCGCCTTTTCAAGCAACGCGCCGATGAATTGTTCCTCGTTAAACGCCGGGATGATGACGGAGAGTTTGTTGGTGACCATGTGCCAGATATTCAGCAATCAATTCCAGATCGGCTTTGGTGTTGACGCCGACCGATTCCATTTCAGTGTGCGCCGGAAAAGTGCGAACACTCGCTCCCTGCGCACCGAGCCAGGGAATGAACGGCAGAAAGTTTCGCTCTTTTGTCGTTCCGCCAACGACTGCGTTTTCGGAAAAACGAGTCAGCAACTCCAGGTACGCTTTGCGCGACAAACTGAACAATCCCAGATCGCCTTCGCCACGTTCTGGCATGTGATCGCCTTCGCGCCGTTGGAGCAAACCATTGATGCGGCCTTGCTGGTCGCGTTCGAAATGAATGTACGGTTCGGCCTTGACTGTCGTAGGCATGACCAGTTCTGCGTCGCCTGCCGTTTCTGCCAATCGCCAAACGGTTCGTGGATGAACGCCGATTTGATCGCACCACGTGATCCAGACCTGATCGGGTTGATAACGCTCCACTCGTTGACGAGGAATCAAAATCGCATCCAGCATTCCCGTCGGCGAAACCTGCACATCGAACTCGACCGGCAAGCGCAACGCCGCGCAATGTTGTTCGACCCGTTCGACCGTCGTCGGATGCAACACCAGTACAAACCGGTTGACAACCGGCGCGTACAGATCGAACAGATAATTCAACATCGGTCGGCCATTGACCGGATAAAGCAGCTTCGGCGTTTCTGATTCAAGCCGCGTCCCCAAACCGGCAGCCGGAATAATCAACAATCTTTTCATCATTTTTTTCTGCCCACGAAGACACACGAAAAAGACACGAAGAATTTTTGACAGGATTTGCAGGATTCAACAGGATGCTGAATATGCGCGAACCAAGCTGAAGCAAGTGAAAACAAATCCTGAACAATCTTGTAAATCCTGTCTATTTCCCTTCTTCGTGTGGCTTCGTGGGAGAAATCTGTTATTGCTCTGAGTAACTCAAATTTGCCAGCAGCGACCGCACATCCGGGAAGCTGCCGATGAAGCGTTCGTGATCGTTTTTGACGCCGCTTCGCACCGAAGCCGTGTACGCCCGCGAAGCGACAGCGGCGGTCAAACCGGATTGGCTGTCTTCGATAATCAGCGTTCGATGCGGCGCGACGCCTGCGCGCTCCATCGCTGACAGATAAACTTCCGGCTCAGGTTTGCCCGCGACAACATCGTCGCCAGTGACAATCACCGAAAAAGTTTCGCCCCAGCCAAACCGTCCCAATACCATCGCCGTCGTTTCGCGCGAAGCTCCGGTGCCAATGCCTAGACGCAAACCGCTGCTTTGTCGCCCCAACCGCCCAATGCATTCCAGACTATCGTGAAAGACAATTTTTTCCGTTTTCAAATAATGCCGCGCGCGCTGTTGTTTGAACGCCACCCATTCGGCAACCTGTTCAGCCGTTGGGTTCAACGCCGCTGTCAGTTCGGCGACAACCTCGACGGTTTTTCGTCCGGCAATCTGCTCGTAAACGCAACCGGCCACACCCACCAATCGCCACAAATCGTCGTAAGCGCGGCGATGGCATTCGGTCGTGTCCACCAGGACGCCGTCCATATCGAAAATCAGCAGATCAAAATCAGTCATCATTTGATACCGGGTTCAGTGCGGTAAGCGTTAGCGACCTGCCCCACCGCGAGAAACATATTCAGGAAGGCTTAGATCGCTCACGCTCTCCTTACTGCCTTTGCGTCGCCGCGACTTCGCCAATCCGCGCAACACGGTCAACAGCGAGCGCAGCCCGTCAATCACCGTCGTCCGTTTCACCTTGTCCGGCGACAGCGGGAAAAACTGCACTGGCGTTTCAATCACTTCGGCCTGATCTTCCAGCAACAGGCACAGCAGTTTTTGATTGAAGCACGAATCATTGACGTCCAGTTGTTCGTCGCGCAGATACGAAGTCCGAATGGCTCTGACCGCCGAAAGCGTGTCTGACAGGTAACGCCCATACCGCAGCAAATACGCCAGACTGAGCAAATGGCTGCCGACGTAACTGACCGCGCCGAGCACAACATTGTGCCGGTAACGCAATCGGTAAGATTCGTGAATGTCTTTGGGTGCGGCTCTTTTAGGACGACGCGCTGACACCCTTGACTAGCCTGAGATGC
>CAYYDG010000020.1:0-117373 GCA_964470555.1 uncultured Heliomicrobium sp. | reverse complement strand
TTCTCCCTGGTTGACACACCTTGCGGTAGTCTTTGTTGTTCAGTTGTGAAAGAGAGCAATCTGTTAGCAATCAAAGGGTGAAAATTGCCCGGTCGTTGGCAGACGCAGAAGCCACTTGTTTGCAGGCGAAAGAACCCTCACGCCGCTCGCACAATTGACAGCCTGTTGACTTGTCAAAAGAAGGAAAATCAGCGCAGAGGAGTTGAGCGAGCTTGACTGTTGGCTACAACCAGCGCTGAAGGGCAATGAACTCGAACAGTTGATTTTTATCTGATGCGTAGTTTGAAAGTTGTCTGACGCGCTGGAGTGTAGTTTTTTTTCTCAAACTGTCAACCATTTTTTTCACCTGACCAAGGAATTGCTTGTGACTTGAGTTGGATTGGAGACTGGTTTCAAACAAACAGGCTGGCGATCATTTACGAAAGCGCCAGCCTGTTGAATTTGCGAGGTTGCGGTCTGAGGTTATCTGCTACTGGTTTTCACCGTCACGCGCGCCCAATCCCAGCCTTCCAGTCCGCGCGCATTGACGGCTTTGACGCTGACGACGGTTCCTGGCGGGATGTTTTTCAGACTCACGCGCGGCGCGCTGACTTTGATCGGTTGTTTCGCTCCGGCATAACTGACCAAATATCCGCGCACGCTTTTTTCCGGCGAAGCCGCCCACGACAATTCCGCCGTCGCGCCGTCGTAGCTTTCCACCTTCAGGTCTTTCAGCCGCGAAGGACTCGACGCCAGCATCATCAACGTCGCCGCAGTCGTCTTGCTGGTTTCCAGAATCAACTGATGATTGATCGTTTCCAGCAAATCGGTGGCTTGGTGATAGTGCGGGTTGCCCAACACCGGATACGAACCGATACCGCCGACGATGTCGCCATACACTTCAAAAAATGCAGTCGCATCGGTTCCGCGATGCCAGCGCGCGTCGTAGGTAATCAGCCGCGTGAACAAAAACGCCGCCGCGTGTTGAATGTCGCGGATGCCGTCGTTGGAATACCGAATCGTGTTGTCCAACCGGTTGTCGTTCGCCCACCCGATCATGTCGTTATTGAGCGCGCCAACGATGTTCAGTTTATTGAGTTGAGCGACACGCACGAATTCGCGGCTGCCCAGCAAGCCGGATTCTTCTCCGGTGAACGAAGCGAAAATGATCGTCGCCGGTTGCGGATGTTTGGCCAGCATTCGCGCGGCTTCCAGCAAGGCTGCGGTTCCCGAAGTGTCGTCGTCGGCTCCGGGTCCGGCTTGGACAGAATCGAAATGGCTGCTGACGACATAAACCAGTTCCGGGTTTTCCGTGCCGGTCAATTTGGCAATCACGTTGCAGGTTTTCCCGCCCAAAGCCGTGCGATTTTCAAAGCATTGCTGTTGCGCATCGTAGCCAAACGATTTGTAGGCAGCGGTCAAATACTCAATCGCCAATTTGTTGCCGGGACGTGAAATGTGTTTCGAGTCGAAATCAAACAACGCTTTTTCGTGTTCGTACACGCGATTGACCGAACCCTGCTCCAAGGCGCGGCGAACTTCGGCGGCAATCGGCGTGAAAATGCGCTGCCCTTCCGCACGCAAAGCCGTTTCGTCGGCAAGTTGTTTTTCCAACCGCGCGATTAATTCGGCTTTGGTCACTTTTCGGTTGAGGTCAACGATGTAAACTCCGCGTTCGGGCGAAACGGTGTTGCCGTCGCGGTCGGCTTGAATCATCAGCTTTGAACCGTCGCGGCTCGGTTGCCAGACGTATTCAGGCGAAATCGTCCGCACCGAGTTGTTGTGAAAAAGCTGAGTCCGTGTGTTGTCGGTCAAATCGTACAGATGCGCGCGGCGATGACGCGCTTCGCCGATCAAACCCAGCACGCGATCTTTGGCCAGAAAGCGCGGCTGGATGTCGTGCTGGATTTCTCGCGTCAACCGTGTTTCGTTCTTGCCGTCGCGGCCAATCAGGAACAGTTCCCAATCGTCTTTCGTCATTCGCGCGTAAATCAGCCGCTGGGCATCGGGCGAAAACGCAGGGGAATCCACTCGGTCAGTCGTTTTCAGCACAGTCGTCGCTTCGCCGCCGATGGGTTGCGCCATCAAACTCGTTTCCTGCCCTGCCCTGACCAGATAGGTCACCGCCGAACCATCTGCGGCGGCGTTCAACGCCAGCCCATTGACGATGGTTGTTTTGCCGTTGGCCAATTCCATGACGCCGAATTTGGTTGCTGCTAATGGCGCTCCGGCAGGCGGGCCGCCTTGCCCTCGTTGCCCACCTTGTGTCTGAGCCCCGCCATCAAGCTGGCGCGGCGCGGGAAATGGATTGGAAAGCGGGATTGCATAAATCAGAAGTTTTCCCGAAGGGTCGAGCGATGGTTGGATTTTGAAGCCTTCGCCCGAAGTGACGGCCACGGCTGCCGTCGAAGCTTTGACCGCATAAATGTCGTTGCGAGCCGTTTCGCCTTCGCGCGCGCCGACGAAATAAACCGTTTCGTCATCTGCGCCGAATGCCAGCGAAGTTTTCAATAATCCGTTGGCCGGCAATTCGACTTCCTGACTGGTCGCCAGATTACGCAACGCAACGACCGCGTGTTTCGCCTGAAAATAGTTGAGATTTTGTAGCGCCGCGAATCGAGCCGTGCCTTGGGCTTTGTCCAAATCCGCCTGCGCTTTTTTCAATTCATCGTGTTGCGGCAATTTCAGGTAGGCGATTTTCCTGCCCGATGGCGACAACGCCGCGCCGGTTCCGGCCAATTCAGCGACGACCGAACGATTGGCGACCGAAACCACTCGCGTCATCGCCGGCGTTCCGGTTTCATAAGCGACAACACCGCCGTCGGCGCTCAGCTTGGGCGTGCGACCGTCGTCAGTGAGTTCGTCGGTATGAAACAATTCTCCTGTCTGACGAGCGATTGTTTCGACGAATTGATCGCCGGTAGGCGACTTCAGCATTCGCAAATAGGTGCGAAGCGCATCGGGGTATTTGCCATCCGACCAGGCATCATTCGCCGAACGTAAATCGGCTTCCTGCCCAAGGCCTGAAGTCAATGGGGCAATCACAAACAAGACAAACAACAACACAAGAATCTTCTTCATCAGTGGGTTCTCTCTTTTTCCGTGAATAAAACTAAACGTTTTGGCAGCCTGACTGCGAGTAGTCTATGATGCAGTTGAAAGGAAGTTTATATGGCAACCATAACGGCAAAACAGCAAGTCGAACAACTGGAAACAGTTCGTCAGGCTCAAATCCCGGACGATCTCAGCTATATGACCGAAACTGAATTCGGACGCGAGATGGTCAAGCTGGCGGCGGAAATTGCCGAAGAGCAAGGCACTCGCACAACGGAAGAAATCAATCAGTTAATCAATTTGATGCGTGGAAATGACTCCACCAATCCTCATATCTTGACAGCAACTTCCTGGTTCAAGCCGCAACTGGAGCCGACCGCGCAATTCAAATGCGCGCACTGGCCATCATCACCGATCCCAACCGACAATTTGTCTCCAGCCTCTTTTCCCGAATGGAGGCCATTCCATTAGCCATTCATTTTGGCCGTACAAAAGAACGTTTGTTTTACGAAACGTTTTTCAGCCGTGTTCACATCTGGATTGACCCGACAGCCATATATGACAACGCTTACCAGTTGGCTTGCCAACACGCTCTTGGAACAGTGGATGTGTTTCATTTGGCCTCTGCCAGTTTTGCATCTGCCGAATTTGTCTCTGCCGAAAAACCGACCAAGCCGCTTTATCGAGCTTACAAACAAACAGTTTCCATCTACTGAACATCCTTGTTCTCTGCGCAAAATAGCCGTCGTAAAAATTTTTGAAATGGTTGCAGCTTGGTACGAAGCAAAGGAAGGTTGAGTTACAAACTTGTTTCCGCGCCACGACTGGCGGTCATTTTTCCGCCAGCCATCGCACAGAATGCCAATTCACAAACGCTCAGGCCGTTGACCGCCGACGATCAAATAACCCAGGCGGACGTACGCGCCGGAGCTTTTGGAATTCTTTTCGCCGGTGACGCGAACCGTCAGCCGATGTTCGCCCGGCGACAATCCGCCGAAGATTTTGGCGCTGAGTTGCGGCGAAGCGCTGTAAGCATCCACTTTGCCCATCTGCGCGGCGACGGGTTTGCCGTCAATCAGGCATTCAATCATTCCAGCGTCCGAACTTGCACGAAAGGTGATGCCGACGACCGTGCCTTCAAAATAAAACTCGACTTGCGCGTTGGTTTTGTCGCTGGAAAGCAGCGTTGCCGGCAAGGCGTGATCTGCGCTCGGTTCGACTTTCCAACTGGTTTCGTGGCCTTTGGGCGGACGAATTTCGGCGAATGCTTTTAGCTCGCCGTAATTCATTTCGTCGCTGACCAGCGGCGAAGGCAGCAGGCGCAAAATCGGCGACGCTTCCTGCTTTTCCTGTTCGGCCAGAAACGCAGTGATCGCGTCGGCATAGAGCTTGTGACCGGCGTCATTCGGATTGACGCCGTCTTTGGCAAAGTTGAATTTTCTGGCTTCGATGAGAGGCTGAGCCGTTTCCAGCAAATTGATCGCCGGAACCTGATAATGCGCGGCCACCTGATCGTGCCATTCGGCGCGCGAAGTCTTCTTTGTATTCGGCGCGTAAATCATGACTACTTCCGGCGGCGAAGGAACAATCAGGAATTGGCGCAACAAACCTTCGACGGCTTTTTTGACGGCCAGTTCCTGTTCGATGCTTTCGTTGCCGTCGCTGGCGGCGAATTCGACAAACACCAGATCGGCTTTTTGCGCCAGCACATCGCGGCGCACGCGCATCGCGCCATACAGCGAACCGGTCGTTGCCAATCCGGCGTTGATTTCGGAAATTTCCGCTTGTGGAAATCGTTGTCGCAACCAACCAGTCACCAGCGCGCGATACGATGTTTTTTCCGCGTTGCTGGCGCCAATTCCCATAGTGACGGAACCGCCGAGATACGCCACCGTGACCGGTCCGCCTCGTCGCAATTTGCCCAACGCGCGCCCTATGTTGCGACGGGGTTTAGACGCAGAACTGGTGGCATAAGTGCTGGTGTTGGCGATGGTCAGTTTGCGCTCCTGTAAATTGTTGCCGGTCTGGGTTCGCGCGGGAGCGGCGGCTTGTTCGTTCCATTCGCCAGTCGGGCTGAGCGGGCTGGCAGAAACAGTAATCCCGTCGAATGGCACAAACTTATTGGGGGAAGTTTGCAACCACAGCGACGGGAAAACGGCAGACAGGAGGAAGTAAATCGAAAATCGTTTGAGCATTGTCAGTTTCCAGTTTTCTGTTGAGCAGTTTCCGGTCGTCAGTTTTCGGCGGCCAGCACATCTACTGTCTACTGACTACTGTCTACTGACTACTTTTTGCAGCCATTTCCTTCGGCTTCCAGTTGGTCGGTCGGAAGCCGATGTTCATTGCGGAAAAGATTCTGTAAATCGCGTCTTCGTCGCCCTTTTCAGCGGCGACAGTCAAGTTGGCGATCCAGGCTTCGAGTCGCGCGAAATCATACTGCAAAGGCGGCGCGACGAAAATCTTTTCGTATCGCGTTGTTTCCGCGCCTTCTTCGGCGATCAGTAATTCCTCTTTCAACTTTTCGCCTGGACGCAATCCCAGGAATTCTATGTCAATGTCTTCGCCGACGGTCAACCCCGAAAGTCTGATCATATCTCTGGCCAGATCGAACACCTTGACCGGTTCGCCCATGTCGAGCAGGAAAATTTCTCCGCGTTGGCCCAAGGCTCCGGCTTGAATAATCAACTGCGCGGCTTCTGGAATCGTCATGAAATAACGTTCGACTTCGGGATGCGTGATCGTCACCGGGCCGCCGTTTTTGATTTGTTCGCGGAAGATCGGAACAACGCTGCCGCGACTGCCAAGCACGTTGCCGAATCGAACACAGGAATAATGACGCCCGCCATTCAGTTTTACGGCTTGTGCCTGAAACATCAATTCGGCGACGCGTTTGGTCGCGCCCATGATGTTGGTGGGATTGACGGCTTTGTCGGTTGAAACCATCACGCAGCGTTCGACGCCGAATTCCGCCGCGCATTCCAGCAATCGCTGGGAACCGACGACGTTGTTGAAAATGGCTTCGGCGACGTTGCTTTCCATCAGCGGCACGTGTTTATGAGCCGCCGCGTGAAAGACGACCTGCGGCAAATGTCTGGCGAACACCTGATGCATGCGCGTTTTCACGCGCAGGTCGCAGATGGCCGGAACGATTTCGATCTTTTTGTTTTCGCACGCAGCGCGCAATTCGCGCTCGGCTTCAAAGACGGAGTTTTCATCCTTGTCGAGCAATATCACCGAAGCCGGATTGAGCGTGGCGATCTGGCGACAAAGCTCGCGGCCAATCGAACCGCCCGCGCCGGTAATCAAAACGCGTTTGCCGACATAAGAACTCTGGCTGGCTTCGAGCCAGGCTTCGATGTTGATGGTGTCGCGTCCGAGCAGGTCTTCGATTTCCACCGGTCGCACGTTGCTGACCGTGACGTGATTGCCCAGGATTTCGTACAAACCGGGAATGATTTTGACCGGAATGTCGGCAAATTCGCACAAGTCCAAAATGCGGCGAACGGTTTTTCGTCGCGCGTTGGCCATGGTGATGATGACCTGATCTATGCGATGTTTTTTGACCATTTCCGGCAGCAAATACGTCGGGCCGAGCACCGACAGTCCCTGAATAACCGACCCGATTTTTCCCGGCTCGTCGTCCAGAAACCCGCATACCTGCAACCCCAGATCGCGGCGGCGGGTGATTTCGCGCGCGGTCATAATTCCAGCGTCGCCCGCGCCCACCAGCAAGGTGCGAAGCTTGACGCCGTTGGCCTGAGTTTTTGCGCGGGCGGCTTTTTCGCAGACCACGCGCCAGGCCAGGCGCGCGCCCAACATCCCAGCCGTCGCCAGCAAAAAGTTGATGCCGATGGAACCAATAGGAAACACCCACATGCTGCGCGGATCAGCGATAGCCAGCCGAAATACCAGCATCAGCAAAGAAATCACGCCCACAGAGCCAGCCAGATGAACCGTGTCCGGCACGCTGACGTATCGCCAGACCCGGCGATACATGCCGACGAAATAATTGACGCCGACTTGCAGCATGACCACATACGGCAAAGCCAGAATCATTTTTTGAGCGTCCAATTTGGGCGGCCATCCGTCAAACCGCAGCACGTGCGCCAGAACGAACGACGTCAAGATGATAAAAGCGTCCACCGCCATCTGCGTGCCGCGACTGAGCATGTAATTTTGCACCCAGTGTTTCATAACCATCTTCGGAATCAACGATGCCAGACGTTGCGAAAAATTCGGCTTGGACTGTTGCGAAAAAACAGAATCACCTGATTGCGGAAAAAGTTGTTTACTCAAACTCATTCGATAGACCCTTGATCGGCCAGTTCTCCAGGAAGTCAAAAGCAAGATGTCATTGGCGAGGTGGCGGACAACGCGCGCATCTTAGCCTGCCCCGGCAAAGCTGGCAAATTTCGGTTTCAATTTCCAGAACCTGCCGCATTGTGCAGCGACACAGTTGCAAGCCAACTGGAAACCGGAAACTGAAGACTGGAAACTTTTCAATTGAGAAGCCGCGCCAACGTCCGAACGATCACAACGCAATCGCTCCACACAGTCGCCTGACGCGAATACTGGAGGTCAATTGCGAGTTTCGCCGGCATCAACTCGGCGCGGTAATAGATTTCAGGGTCGGCAGGGTCAGCATGCTGCGAGAGGACTTCGCTTTCATTGCTGAACTCTATGGTGGCCGGGCTGGTAATGCCCGGACGAAAGGCCAGAATCTGCCGCTGTTCGTCGGTATAAAACGCGACATAACGCGGCACTTCAGGACGCGGCCCGACAACGCTCATTTCGCCTTTCAGGACATTGAAAAGCTGCGGCAATTCGTCGAACCGATATTTGCGGAGAAAATGGCCGCTGCGGGTAATGCGTGGGTCGCGGCCAATGGTGATTTGCGTTCCACGCTGTTCGGCGTCTGTAACCATAGTGCGGAACTTGAAAATACGGAATGTTCGTCCGCCCAATCCGACGCGCTCCTGCAAAAAAAACACAGGCCCGCGCGAATCCAGCTTGATCCAAACAGCGACGATGGCCAAAACCGGCAGCAACAGAATCACCGCCGGAATCGCCAGCAATAAATCCAGCATCCGGCGACTTGCCGAAATGGCGACGGTGTTTTCAGTCAACGTGTTTTTTGAAGCTATTGAAATCATGTCAGAGACTGTTTCGGTTGTCGGTGTCGGGTTATCGGTTGTCCGTGATTGCAAATAATTCTTATCAAACACCGATTACCGATCCCATCGTTTCAACCAGATTTCCAGCCAACACATCCTTGACTGCCTCGACCACACGCGTCTGATCGTCTTCAGTCATGCGCGTGTAAAGCGGCAAACTGACGGCACGTTCAAACGCCCGCCAGGCCATCGGAAAATCATGCGGCTGCAAATCGTAGGCTTTTTGCCAATACGGATGCAGATGAAGCGGAATGAAATGCACGCTGCACCCAATGCCGCGCGCCGACATTTGTTGAATGAATTCTTCGCGGCTGATGGCGACGTTGTCGTTCAGCCGGACGGCGTATAAATGCCATGAATGCAAATCGCCGTTTTCGGGTTGCGGCGGCAACGTGATCTGCAATCCGGCCAGTTCCGCATCATAACGTTCCGCCATGCACTGCCGCTGTTCCTGAAAATTCCAGGCTTTTTTCAACTGCTGCAATCCGATGGAAGAAGCGATGTCGGTCAGGTTGTATTTGAATCCCGGAGCGATGACTTCGTAATGCCATGAGGGTTTTGTAGAAGTGTAACGGTCAAAGGCATCGCGGCTGATGCCGTGCAATCGCATGGCGCGGCAACGTTCGGCAACGGCGTGGTCGCGCGTGACGATCATTCCGCCTTCGCCCGTGGTGATGGTTTTCGTCGCATAAAAGCTGAACACGGTAGCGTCGGTGTCCAGCGTTCCAATCAATTGATTGTGATACGTCGCGGGCAGGGCATGCGCGGCGTCTTCCAGAATTTTCAATCCGTGGCGACGGGCGATTTCGATGATCGGCTCCATGTCGCAAGCCAGTCCGGCGAAATGCACCGGAATGATCGCTTTGGTGCGCGGAGTAATGGCGCGTTCGATTTTCGCCGGATCGAGGTTGAAGGTTTTCGGATCAATGTCCACAAACACCGGGTCAGCGCCCAAATGGCGGACGACTCCGGCGGTGGCGGTAAAGGTATAAGGTGTGGTGATGATTTCGTCGCCCGGCCCGATGCCGAATGCTTCCAGCACCAGATGCAATCCGGCAGTCGCCGAATTGACAGCCAGCGCTTGCACATCGGAACCTATGAAGTCGGCAAACTCACGCTCGAAACGTTGCGTTTTCGGTCCAGTCGTCAGCCAGCCCGAACGCAGAGATTCCACGACTTCGGCAATCTCTTCTTCCCCAATATCGGGAAGAGCGAATGGAAGAAAGTTATTCATACGGTGTCAAAATAACGGTTAGCTGTAATGCCTCTTTATCAAAGGTGGGGTCGAGGTAGGAATGCTTCGTCTTAAATGTTGGGGCACCAAGTACTGCTGAACTGATTAACTACGGGCGAGAATAGACCATAGATTAGAACCCGAAATCAAGCGAATTTATTGTCAATGCCTGGTTTGAGTCGAATCCGAATCCACGCCGCAACTCATCCCGGCTTGCCTGCCTGACGACAATGACGCACACTGTCTTTCAGAACGTAGCGAAAATCCAATTGTGAACTTACATTGATTGGCAGTTGAGCAAGAAGACTTGCAACCGCAAAAAGCGTAGAAGTCGAAAAACTGATCCCAATAATCTTTTCGTGTTTTTGTGCCTTTTGCGGTGAACCGACTCTTCGTTCAAATGAAAACTGCTGTAACCAGACAAACCTGTTGATGGAGAACCATTCATGAACAACGCCCCAATGGAAGAAGATTTCGAAGTTCTGGAACCCGAACCAAGAAGTTTTATTCGCCCGCGATGGCTGATTTTATTGGCCGTGCTGTTGCTGATCTTGCTGTTGTGGCCGGGCTGGGCTGGATTTTATTCCGAATGGCTGTGGTTCAAGCAGTTGGGATACGAAAACGTATTTTTAACCACGCTGCGAACCAAGGTCTGGCTGGGCGCGATTGCCTTGCTGATTGCAGGCTTTTTGATCTGGCTGAATTTCAGACTGACTTTGGGGCTGAGCCGGGCGCGTTCGCGTATGGTTCAGTATTTCACCTTCAACAACGAACGCGTGCCTGTGCCTGACATAGCGGGATTTGTCGAACGCTGGGGCATTCGATTGGCATTGCTGCTGGGAGTGATTTTCGGTTTGAACGTCTGGGAATCGTGGGAAGTGATTCTGCAATATCGTTATCACGTGCCGTTCGGCGAAACCGACACCCTGTTCGGACGCGACATCGCCTATTACGTGTTCACGTTGCCGATGTTGGAACTGGCGGCCCAGCTTCTGTTTCTGCTCTGCGTCATTTGTCTGGCCGGAGCCGTTGCGCTGTACGGGTTGCGCGGAGAAATCACAGTGGTCGGCGATGGATTGTCAGTGGGACGTGCGCCTCGCCGTCATTTGCTGGCATTGGTTGCCGCGCTGTTTGCGGCGCTGGCCTGGCGGGCATATCTGGAAATGCCGAACCTGTTGCTTTCCACCAACGGTGTCGTCAATGGAGCGACCTACACGGACATCAACGCCCGTTTGCCAATGTTCTGGGTGGAAACCGTCGCGGCGTTGCTGGTGGCCGTGCTGGCCATCGCCAGCATGTTCACGGACGGTATCAAATTGCTGCTGGCCGGAGCGGCCATTTACCTTCTGGCGTTGGTTGCAGGCTGGGCCTACCCTGCATTCGTTCAACGGTTTTCCGTCGCTCCCAACGAACTGGTCAAGGAAACGCCTTACCTCATCAACAACATTGCCGCCACGCGCAAAGCCTTTGCGCTCGATCAGGTAGAAGAACGCGAATTGGCAGGCGAATCCGGATTGACCTCGCAGGACATTCAGGAAAACAAACCGACGATCAACAACATCCGTTTATGGGATCACGGGCCGCTGTTGGAAACGTTCGCCCAGATTCAGGAAATACGCACCTACTACGAATTTCAGTCGGTGGACAACGACCGTTACAACATCGGCGGCGAATTGCGGCAAACGATGATCTCCCCGCGCGAACTGGCTGTGACCAGCTTGCCGAATCGCAACTGGATCAACGAGCAACTGACCTTCACACACGGCTTCGGGCTGACGCTGGGACCTGTCAACCAGGTTACGCCACAAGGTTTGCCGGTTCTGTTCATCAAGGATTTGCCGCCGGCTTCTTCCGTGCCGGAACTGAACATCACACGACCGGAAATTTACTTCGGCGAGTTGTCACACGATCCGGTTTACATCAAAACCTCCGCCAAGGAATTTGATTATCCGGCGGGCGAACAAAACGTCTACACCAGTTACGAAGGCAAAGATGGAGTTTCCATCGGTTCGTTCTGGCGGCGGCTGGTGTTTGCCACGCGCTTTGGCGACATGAAGCTGTTGTTGTCCAACGACGTTTCATCGGAAAGCCGCGTGCTGTATCACCGCAACATCAAGGAGCGATTGCGCCGCATTGCTCCGTTTCTGAGTTTCGACCGCGATCCTTACATGGTGATTTCCGAAGGCCGATTGTTCTGGATTGCCGACGCTTACACGACCAGCAATCGTTACCCATATTCGGAGCGCTTTGGCGGCATCAATTACATCCGAAATTCGGTCAAGGCAGTGGTGGATGCTTACGAAGGCGAAGTGCGATTTTACCTGGCTGATGAAAATGACCCGCTCATCAAAACCTGGGCAGGTATTTTCCCAGATTTGATGCGTCCTTTGAGCGAGATATCCGCCGATTTGCGCGCTCATCTGCGTTATCCCGAAGACATCTTCAAAATTCAAACGGCTGTTTATTCCACTTACCACATGGATCAGCCACAGGTGTTTTACAACAAGGAAGACCAATGGGAAGCCGCTTCCACCTCTGAGGAACGAGACCAGGCCAAAGCCTTCGATCCGTATTACACGATCATGAAACTGCCCGGCGAAAAGAAAGAAGAGTTCATTCAGATGCTGCCGTTCACGCCGCGCAACAAGGACAACCTGGCTTCGTGGATGGTGGCGCGCGCCGACGGCGATAATTATGGGCAATTGGTGGTTTACCGGTTCCCGAAACAAAAACTGGTCTTCGGCCCCAAACAGGTCATGGCGCGCATCAATCAGGATGCGGAAATTTCGCGCCAGCTTTCGCTGTGGAATCAGCGCGGTTCCAAAGTCATTCAGGGAACCTTGCTGGTCATTCCGATCAAGGAATCGTTGCTGTACGTGCAACCGCTTTATCTGAAAGCGGAAACCGGCAAGATTCCGGAACTGAAACGGGTCATCGTCGCCACCGAAGACAAAATCGCCATGGAAGAAACGCTGGAAACAAGTCTGGCGCGAATCTTCGGCAATGCGCCGTCAACGCCGACGCCGCAACCATCCGCTGGGGAGTCGCAGACATCGGCTTTGCCAGCTCAACCGCCGCCAACTTCAGACAGTCTGACGACGCAAGCCAAGCAACATTACGATCGGGCCATCCAGGCTCAGCGCGAAGGCGATTGGGCACGATATGGCGAGGAACTCAAACGACTGGGCGCAGTGCTGGAACAAATGCAAAAACAAAAGTGAGTCATTCTTCTGGCTGGGACAACTGGCGAAAATGTTCGACGATGCGTTCGGCTTGTTGCTGGCCGACAAACGGTTTCAATTCTTCCACGCTGGCCTGGCTGACCCGTTTCAGACTGCCGAAGTTACGCAGCAAACGATCCTTGAGCTTTTCGCCGACGCCGGGAATCGAAGTCAATTCGGATTGAAAATCGCGCATCGCTCGGCGCTGGCGATGAAAACTGACGGCGTAACGGTGAGTTTCGTCGCGGATGATTCTGACCAACCGCATGACCAGCGAATTCTTTTCCAGAAAGACCGGTTCGTCTTCGCGGCCTTTGACCAGCAGATGGCTGATGTCTTCGTGACGCCCGCGCGGTTTGACTATGCCCACCATCGGCACTTCGGCCAAACCTAATTCGTGCATTGCCGCCGACGCCGAAGACAACTGGCCTTTGCCGCCATCAATGAACACCAGATCGGGCAACTGCCTTATTTCTTTCAACACCCGCGAATACATGCGAAAAACGGCTTCTCGCATCGAAGCGAAATCGTCCGCGCCTTCGACCGTCTTGATGATGAACTTGCGGTAATCGCTTTTCTTCATTTCGCCGTTTTCGCAAACGACCATTCCGGCGACATTTTCCGAACCTTGAATGTTCGAAATGTCGAACGATTCGATGCGATTGGGCACGGTTGGCAACCCTAACAATTCCTGCAACTCGATCAGAGCTTTCGACCAATCTGGTTTGATGACGCGGAAACGCTGGTCGAAACCGATCCTGGCGTTTTTTTCTACCAGATCAATCATTTCGCGTTTATGGCCGCGCTGCGGATCGAGAATGCGAACGCGCCGTCCGCGTTTTTCGGTCAGCGCCTCTTCCAGCAACTGGCGATCTTCCCAATCCACCGGCACGTGAATTTCCAGCGGGATGTAATTGCCTATGGTGTAATACTGCCCCAGCACTTCGCCCAGAAATTCGCTGGGGTTGAACCCGTCCAGCGGAATGTCTTCCCAATAAAATTCGCGCCGCCCTATGATCTTGCCTTCGCGCATGGTGAAGAGTTGCAAGGCCAACTGATTGCCGTCGCGGTGATAACCGAAAATGTCTATGTCCAAATCCGGCATCGTCATCATCTTCTGGTTTTCGCCAAGCGCGCTGACGGTTCTCAACAGGTCTCGATATTTGGCCGCCTGCTCGAATCGCAATTCTTCCGACGCCTGCAACATACGCTCTTCCAACTTGGCAGCCAGTTCCTTGTCCTTGCCTTCGAGCAGCAACTGAACATCGTTGACCGATTCGCGGTACACGTCGGGTTTGCACAAATCTTTCTGGCACGGCCCTGCGCATCGTTTGATCTGAAATTCCATGCAAGGCCGTTTGGCGCGTTTGTAGATTTCAAAGACTTCGTCGGAACAGGTGCGAAGCTGAAATTCGCGGTTGACCAGTTTGACGGTTTTGTCGGCCAGCGATGCGGGCAAATAAGGCCCGAAGTAAGCGGAGCCGTCTTTTTCCACCTGCCGGGTCTTGAAAATGCGCGGGAATTCTTCGTGAATGGTCAGTTTCACATGCGGGTAAGACTTGTCGTCTTTCAGCATCACGTTGTAACGCGGTTTGTGCTGTTTGATGAGGTTGGATTCCAGCACCAGAGCTTCGATTTCGGTGTCGGTGACGATGTATTCCAGGTCGGCGATGCGTGCGACCAGTTCCTGCGTCTTGGCATCCATGGCGCGCGAACTCTGAAAATACTGTCGCACGCGATTGCGCAGGTTTTTTGCCTTGCCGACGTAGATGATCTGCCCTTTGATGTTTTTGTGAATGTACACACCGGGCTGTGTCGGCAGTTTGTCGAGTTTTTCGTCCAGCGTCATGCAATAAAATTAGCGCGATCAGGCAAGAAGCGGAAGACCGCCAGAGGCATCGGCGCAATCTTTCGTCAGACGGCAAAAAAAACTACCGTTCACCAACAGCCAAGATAGCCATCGGTGAACGGTATTCTGAAGTATGCAGCAGGACACTTTATTTGAACCTGAGCTGAACGGTGTTCGACGGTTTGCCGTCAATCGTCAGGGTCAGATTGACCAAACCTGCTCCGATCAAGGTTCGCGGCAATAAAATGTTTGCCTGATCGAGTCCGATGAAACCCGGAGCGGCGAAGGCGTCTTCGAATTCGTTCGGATTGAGCGATTTCGTGACGTTGCCCACACTGACAGAGATGTTGCCCGGAGCAGAACGCCCGCGCAGCCCCGTTCCATAAAGCAACAGATAGACAATATCGCCTGCCGGTCCCAGATCAATTTCAGCGTCAGACACAGGTTCGAAGGTTTGCGCGCCATTGCGGACGCGGAGCAACACGGCGGAAGCGATTCCCTGCCCGCTGGAATTGGCGCTGAACAATCCCGGCGAAACCCGCGCGACTTTCATCGAACCCATGGCAACGACAGTGTCGTTGATCGTGACGGTCACCGTGGCATCGCCTTCGGCGGTGCCGGGCGGAACCTGGTAATTGATCTGGGTTTCAGCCACAAAGAACAATCCCGCATCGCGCGACGTTCCTGCGCTGTCCCTGACACTGACTTTGGTTCCCAACAGGTTGGTCGGCAACGGAACGGTGGTTCCGATTGCGATTCCAGTCGCCAGATTCAATCCAAAAGCCGCCACGATGGATTCGGGCGCAATGTCAACGCCGAGGAAGCTCGCGGCTGACACGCTGGCGACATTGGGGACGCTGCCAGGGTTGATCGTGAAGTTTTGAGAAGTCGAAACTCCACCGCCGGGCGTGGGCGTGAAGACGGTAATCTGCGCCGTGCCCTGTGTAGTAATCAGATTTGCGGGAACAGTGGCGACCAGTTGATTGGCGCTGTTGAACAGCGTCGCCAAATCCTGGCCGTTCCAACGGATTTTGGAACTGGCGACGAAATTCATTCCAGTTGCCGTCAGCGTGAATGCCGCGCCACCGGCATTGGCCGAATTCGGGCTGATGCCGGTCAGGTTAGGCGAAGGATTTTGTCCGGCGGTGATGGAAAACGAAACGATGTTGGAAACGCCTCCGCCGGGCGGTGGGTTCAACACCGTCACGCTGGCTTGTCCGGTTCCGACCAGATCGGCAGCCACAATCTGCGCGCGCAACATCGTATCGCTGAGGAATTCCGTCTGACGATTTTGCCCGTCCCAGCGAACAATCGAACCGGCGATGAATCCCGATCCGGTGACTTGCAGCGTAAAGGACGCGCTGCCGTCAACCGCTGTGTTGGGCGTGATCGAGGCAATGGACGGTATTGGATTCGGCGAACTGACAGTGAACGGCAACGCATTGGAAGTGCCGCCCCCGGGCGCATCGTTGAACACTGTGACGTTGACGACTCCTGCGGAAAGCAAATCCGTGGCGGGAATCGAAGCCGACAATTGAGTGTTGCTGATGAATTGAGTCGTTCGATCCTGATTGTTCCAGCGAACTTTCGACGTAGGAACGAAGCCAGTGCCTTCGACGGTCATCGTCAACGCGCCTCCGCCGACCAGAGCGTTGTTCGGATTCAACACCGTCAACGTTGGAACCGGATTGTTGCCTGTGACGTTGATCGTGCCCGTTCTGGTGCAGGTTGCAGTGCTTGGGCTGATTCGACGAATGCGATTGTTGTTGCTGTCAGTGAAAAAGATTTCTCCGCTGGCTCCGACAACGATGTTGACCGTTTCGGGCAATTGATTGGTCGGGCCGGTTCCGACGACAAGCGGCGAAGGTTGAATACTGATTTGTCCATTGATCGCCGCTCCGCCGTCACCGCTGAATCCGGCTGTGGAACCGGTAATGACCGTCACCGTTCCGCCGGAACTTACTTGAACAATCTGGTTATTGCCGGTGACGCCAGTCGCCGGGCCGACCGTCACATAAGCCGTTCCGTCCGCGCCCACGGCCACGTCACGGGGTTTGTTCAATCCCGAAACCAAACCGCCAAAGGTTCCGCCGCCAGCGGCGTTTTCGCGCAGAATCGTTCCGTCTGTGTAATTGGCGACGTATACGCGATTGTCCGGTCCTCTGCCCAAACCCGTGTACTGTTTGCCGGTCAGTATGCTGGACACCAGGCCGTTGTTCGCATTGATCCGGCGAACGGCGTTATGGCCGACATCCGTCACGATGATGTTGCCGTTCGCATCCAATACGACATCCGACATGCCTATGAACTTGGCGTTCAGGGCGAATCCGCCGTCGCCAGTGCTGGCCTGCGATTCACCGCCGCCAGCGATTTTGGCGATTTGCCCTGCCGGAACAGAAATCGGCGTCGCAGAACCTGGAAACAATGTGACCGTGCTGGAAGTGGTATTGATGAACCGTAATGTGCTGGTAATTCGTCCTGTGGGAGTCATGGGCACGTTCGGCCCACCCTTGGAATCAGCCACATAAATTCCCTGATTGGTGATAAAGAGGCCTTGTGGATTGATGAATCCGGCCTGTATGACAGGGACGTTGTCGCTGGGGCCGGTGCCAGCGTTTCTGTTGACAGTGACAATGACTCCGGGAGCCACAGTTTGTTCGGAGGCGGTTCCGGCAAAAATCCTGACGGAAGTCGTCCCGCGATTGACGAAACGCAGCCGGTTGCTGAGTTGATCGGCAATCCATAAATTGCCGTTGGCATCCACAGCCATTCCGACCGGAGTGTTGAAATTGGCGCTGGTCGCCAACCCTCCATCATAAGGATTCGACAACCCATTTCCGCCGATGCGATCAATGGCGTTCGGAGCAATGTTGACTCCAGCCAGATTGACCGAACTTCCCGACGTGTTCAAAAACCGAATTCGTCCACGACCGGTAATGCCCTGGTCGAGAATGAAAATTCCTGTATTGTCGCTGGCGATTCCAGTCAGAGGCGGGTTGCCCGTGCTGCCGGAAAATCCAAAAGCGCTGCTCGTTCCGGCTCCGCCATCGCCACAATTGGAAATGGAGTAATCGCACAATTGGCCGGTTTGTCCGGCAACGACGACTGGCGAACCACTCAAACGAACGACGGTCTGCTGGTTGCCGAGCACGGCGTAGACGTTGTTGCCCTGCACTGCCAGATTGGATGGAAAAGGATTCGGAGTTCCTTCTGAAATCGTGAACTGGCTGACCAGGCTGACATTCCCATTCGATTCAACGCGAATTACTCGTCCGTGTCCGGTGTCGGCAATCAGAACGCGGTTGGAGCTATCTAGTTCGACGGCGCGCGGTTGCAACAGAGGCGTATTCAATGCAGGTCCGGCGACAAACGGATCATCCGGTCTGGCATTCGCTCCGTTTCCGGCAATGGTCGTGACCGTCCCGGTGGTTGAAATTCGGTAGACCTTGTTGATTCCCGGCGTCGCATCGGCGACATATACTTCGCCGTTGGAATTGTTGACCACCAATCCGCCCAGCGTGTCGCCAAATCCAGAAGCCACCAATCCTATATTGCCCGAAGCAATGGAGTTTCCAACCACGGTGATCGCGTTGGAAGACACGTTCAGCACCCGAACCTCCTGGTCAATCTGAGCCGAAAAGTAGAGCAGGTTTCCGTCCGAGCTGATGTCGAGTCCCGTGACGATGCCCAGGTCGGCTCGCGTTCCCGGAATTCCCACTCCGAGTTCAAGGCCTCCGCCAGCAATGGTTCGCACTGTTCCCGCCTGAACCAATTTGCCGGCAATCGTCACCGAGGTATTGGTCGTATTGATGAAGCGAATCAAGGCATTTCCGCCAAGGTTATCCACCACATACAAGCCGCGATTTTGCGGGTCTCGCGCGGCAGCGACCAATATGCCGAAAGGCGATTGCGTCGCCAGATTGCCTTCGCCCAATCCCCCGGCCACCGTGTCAATCATCGTAGTTCCGGTGCTGACCGAAGTCGTCAGCGACCAGTTGTAGATTCCGGCAGCGGAATAAATATGAGAGGTATTTTGCTGGTTCGAGCGAGGAGTTCCATCGCCGAAATTCCATTCAAAGGTTGGTTGCGTCGAACATCCATTGGTGGTCGCCGACGAAGTGAAGTTGATGGTGGCGTTGACCGCGCCGCTGGCGGGAACCGTGGCATCACAACCCACCGTGCAACTTTGATCGGGTTGCGCAGGCGGATCATCCTGACTGGTTGAGACTCGTTCAGGTTTTGCGCTCGTCGCAGATGAAGAAATGACGGTTGTTTTTCCCGTTACTGCGCCGCGTTCAGCTTGTCCCGACCAGTTTCCCAACAGCATTCCGCCGGAAATCAGACAGGCGATCAAAGCAACGCTGATCAATCGTGAGTGGTTTGGTTGGTTCGTGAAACGTTTAAGAGAAAATCGAAGGTAGCCCCTCAGAAATGACATAGATCAACAACTCCTTTAGGTGATTTAGGGCAGTACGAATACCAGAACTGGTCATTGCCAGCGATTAAACAAAGGTCAGTATCTCATCTCGTTTGTTTGCAGACGTGTGTGAGTTGTCATCAACAGGAGAGCCTGTGGCTTAACAAGTGTTGGTTGGCTTTGTTCGCCTTCTGGGGCATCAATTATTCAGATAACTGGAGCCAGATAAATGGAGCCGACTACCGGACTTGAACCGGTGACCTACTGATTACGAATCAGTCGCTCTACCAACTGAGCTAAGTCGGCTTTCGCTGTGACGCTGACCCGAAAGCATTAGGAGGCAATGTGGAGGAAAAAGCTTTAGGTCACTGAAAAAGATGACGCTGTTTACATTCTGGCGTCAAACGACGGGCATATTACATAAGCCCCCCAAATTCGTCAAACCGGATTTCTTTGGCTGTAAAGCGGTTGTAGGAAGTTTGTAATTCTAATTTTGTGCTTGACAGCAAAACTCTGACGGAACAAAAATACGGGCAATCTGACTGTTGATGGGGTGAGGACATCAGCAGTTTTCGAGCCGACCGAGAAGTCCCAAACTTCCGGTCGGCTCTACGTTTTTCTGGGGTTGTGTGGAGCCAAAATCAACGGCCAAGCCGTTCGACAAAAGTCGTCAGATCAGCCGCGACTCGTTCCGGGGATTCCCAATTGGGGCAGTGTCCAATTCCCTCGTAAATCACCAGTTTGGAATTGGCAATGGCCTTTGCCAATCGTTCCTGCTCGGCACGAAGAAAGAACGAATCCTTGTCTCCCCAAACAATCAACGTCGGCGCTTTGATTCGTCCAAGTTCGGCAGAAAAATCCGTCTTCAGCAACTCTGCCATAACCGCACGCCAAACTCGTCCCGGAACTTTGGCGCTTTCTCGAACGACTGTTTCAAAAAATTCCAGCGGTATCGGTTTTTGAAAAGTGCTTTGCTGGAATTCCCGAATGAAAGTCGAATCCACTGATTCCGGGAGTTTGGAAATGGTCGTGTCCCAAAGCTCCTGCACTCCCGAATTTCCGCGAACCGTGACAAACGAACCAATCAACACCAATCCACGAACCCGTTCGGGATAATCCAACGCGAACCGTTGTGCAATATAACTGCCCAGCGAATGCCCGACGATAACGGCTTTCGGCAGCTTCACCGCATCCAGAAATGCCGCCACATCCGCAGCATAATCCCGCGGATTGTATCCCGACGCCGGCTGTTCGGAATCTCCGTGACCGCGTTGCGTCAGCGCATACACGTGAATTGATTTCGGCAAACGCGACAGCACCAGGTCATAAGATCGCCGAGAATCTCCGTACCCATGCAGCAAAACCAGTGGCACGCCGTTGGGATCCCCTTGTTCGGCATATTCCAGCCTCACACCGGTCGAAAGTTTGGCAGATTTGATCACTGGCTTTGCCGCCACGTTTTTCACCTCCGCCAGGCTTTCAGACAAAACCGAAGAGCCAATCAACATGGCTGCCAATCCGACAGCAAACAGAATTTTGCGAATCATAAACCCCTCCTTCAAAAATCAGTGAAGCGACCCAGAAAGCCGCTCCACCTGGGAACAGATCAGACAGTTGGTGTTACGGTGTGCGAACTTTGCGCCTGTTCGGTTTTGCGCTGCCCGCGAATGGTGTAAATCGCCTTCACCACAGCATTGATGCGTCCGCCCGAACGCGAATTGAAAATCTTCGCGCGTTTCGCCGCCGAAATTCCATCCAGCGAAACCGCCAGCGAGATGCTTTTGGCATCGGTTGATTGCGTCAATCGTTCGGTGACGCCGTCGCCAATCAATTCCAGAGAAACTTCAAACCCCTCCAGCCTGACGCCAAGCCGCTCTTCCGCGCTCCAACTGACCAGAACGGCAGATGGATTCCCCTTCACGCCAACCGGCAGAATGTTTTTGAGCAGCAAACGAACATCCTGATCCTGACGAAACTCCGGCGCAGGCGTGGGAGTCGAACGCGGCTGTCTGGGACGTTCCACAATTGGCGCCAAAATTGGCGTTGGAACTCTTTCCACCGGATTGATGATCCGTTTCCTCCCATCTTCTGGAAGCTGTTTTACAGGCGTTGGCTTGGCCACTGGCGTGGGAAGCGGCTTGCCAGGAACCGGAGTTCCTGGCGCCGGCGCTGATGATCTGGGAGTCGGCAAGGGGCGAAAGCTGGTCGTACTTCGTTCCGTCACTTCTTTGCGCTGTCCGTTTTGAATGAACCGCGCCTTCAGTGTGACTGCCGCTGAAATCGAAGAACTGCCGCCGAACAATTTGATTCGTTGATCGTTCGGAATGCCGAGCAATCCGACGGAAACTGAAATGCCGCTGGCGCTCGGCGTTTGGACGACTTTGCCGGTTTCTCCGTTTCCGCTGAATTCCACCGTCAACGTATACCCTTCGATTCGGATTTCGCCGGGGTTGAATCCGGCAGGCGCCCAACTGACGCGCATCAACGGAACCTCGCTGGTGCCGGACAGCGAAATTTCCGTGAAGCTGAACCTGACGCTCGAATTCTGAGTGATGAACTCCGAATTCAGCGCCGTGGCAATGGCATCGCGATTCCCCAAACCAATGCCAATGGCCGAAATCAGCGATGCGAAAAACAATATCGAAAGCGTTTTATGAATCATATTCTCCTTCTCCTTTTTTCGTTGGCGTGAATGGTCGGCAATCGGATTGATCGCCGACCATTCGTGCCGCAATCAACTCTTACGGTTGATGTAGTAATTGTTGATGATGTCGTGTGGCAGTCGTTGGACTTCTACCGACTTGAATCCGGCCTCGGCCAACATTTGCTGCGCCAATTCCTCGCCCCAGACGGCTCCCAATCCTGCGCCGTCCTGCGCCAGTGAAACAGTCATGCAATGCAGACAGGAAACCGTGTACATATACGCTCCCAGTGGATGCTCCATGTTTTTATGCACATGGCTGGAACCGGCAATGTCCTGCATCAAAAAGACGCCGTCATCGGTCAGGGAATTGGCGATGGCGTTCAACACCGCCGCCGGTTTCGCCTGGTCGTGAATGGCGTCAAAGGCCGTGATCAGATCAAACCGCAATCTGCCGTTGAGCGCAGCAACGTCTTTCACCTCGAAGCCGATGTTGTTCAATTTCTTTTCCATCGCTTCCCGATTGGCATCGGCAACGGCTTCTGCCGAAAGGTCATAGCCGGTGAAGCTGCTGTTCGGGAATTTCTGCGCCATTTGAATCAGCGCGCGGCCTCGTCCGCAGCCGACATCCAGCGCTTCTATGCCGCCGCGCAGTTTTTCCGTCAGCCCCGGAACCAGCGGCAAAATGTGATCGAACAATCCGGCAACGGTGGTTTGATTGCTTTCTTCGGCCATCACTTCGTGGAATCGCGGATAAGCCGAATAAGGAACTCCGCCACCGTTGCGGAAACATTCGACAATTTGATCTTCGACCCCAGCCAGCACGGGAATGAACTGCGCAGATACGGCCAGGTTATTCGGCGAAGCGGCGCGAGTCAGAAACGCCGCGTGTTCGGCGGGCAAACGATAGGTCGCCGTCGCCTCGTCGTATTCGACAATTCGACCGGTGGTCATGGTTCCCAGCCATTCCCGCACATAACGTTCGTTCAACCCGGCAGCTTTGGCGATTTCCACGCTGGTCGCTGCGGGCAATTTGGCCATCGCGTCGAACAGGCGCACACGGTGGCCGATGCTGACCATCAACGCCGTGGCCGAATTGTTCAGAATGCCAAGCATGCGCTCGGTAAATTGGTCAGCCTTCGCTTCATTGAATGTTGCTTTCATTGCTTGAGCCATCTTTCCTCCTTCAGAAAATGTCCGACAAGCTGCCAGCTTGTCGTGGTCTCGATTTGACGCTTGTTAGGGTCAACGACAAGCTGGCAGCTTGTCGGACAGTCGGGCGCAGCCGTTTTCATCGTTTCAGGGCGTTGTCGCAAACGACATGTCAGACTCCTTCAGAAAATGAAGAGGGCAGGTTTTTGACCTGCCCATCCTGAATTGCGGCAGGATTGACACCTGCCTCGTGCGTTGAGTTACTGCTGGTTGATCTGGCACTGGCAGTTGGAGCCTTTGAAAACGCCGCTGTAAATAATGGCGGTGCGTCCCGGTTTCAGGTTCTTCGGCATCAACTTGGTGGTTTCGATGCCCGTTGAGCTGTCGAATTTCACTGGCGTGCCTTTGGCAATCACACGGTCGGTGTGGTTGGTGACCAGCACCTGTTTGATGTTGTTGCCTTCAACACGGCACGTCATCTCTCGTTTTTCCGACGAGCCAGCGCCGCCCGGATTCGCCGATGCCCCGCCGACCAGCGCCAGCGCGAACATCAACATCAAGGTCATACTTTTCAGACAAACTTTCACTTTGTTATTGATCGTCATAAACTCCCTCCAAAATTCTTGTTGTTATCGGCAATCGTTTTGCGCCAGCGTTTGGCGCGGGCTGAAACTTAATCGGCAAGCGCCAGAAAATCTTGAGAGCGAACTCAAACTGTTCTCAAATCGTTTTCAAAACCTGGGTTCAAAACGATTTCAAAGACTTTTCAAACGGCTTATGTCCAATTCCAGCAAACACTTTTACGACTTCGACCGCTTTCGCATTGACGCCACCGAACGCGTGCTGCTTTCCGATGGCGAAATCGTCACCCTGACTCAAAAGGCGTTTGATGTTTTGCTGGCGCTGGTGGAACGGCGCGGGCAAATCGTCAGCAAGGAAGAATTGATGGAATTGGTCTGGCCCGACACGTTTGTCGAAGAAGGAAACCTGTCCCAGAACATTTACACGCTGAGAAAAGCGCTGGGACAGACCAACGACGGACAGGATTTCATCAAAACCATTCCCAAACGCGGTTATCGGTTTGTTTCGACCGTCAGCGAACACAAAGAATTTCAGCCGGAGGTCATCCCTGAATCGCCTGCGGCCAGGATTCTTCCCTCAAAACCGGCGGCGTCCAATTCAGTCGTCGTGCAATTTCCCAGAGAGCATCGCGCTACTGTTCGCCAACCGGTTGAGGAAAGTTGGCGGCACTCCATCAGTCGGCACAAGGTGCTGGTCGTTACGTTAGCGGTTTTGTTTCTGGGTTCGGTGGGCAGTTTGATCTGGCTGGGCAATTCTTCAGGCTGGAATCTGTTTACGAATAATTCCACCGGCAAATTGACGCTGACCAATCTGACTACGACGGGCAATGTCGCCAGTTCGGCAATTTCCCCGGACGGCAAGTTTGTCGCTTATGCGGTCACTGAAACGCCACAACGCAGCAGTTTATGGTTGATGCAACTGGCATCGCTCAACGCGCAGCAAATCGTGGCTCCGGCGGAACTGCAATATCACGCAATGACTTTTTCGCCCGACGGACAATTCATCTATTACGTCGCACGGGAAAGCCAATCGCCTCGCACGTTGTTCAAAGTCTCGGCGCTTGGCGGAGCTTCGAAGAAGCTGCTGGACGATGTGCAAACGGCAATTTCTTTTTCCCCGGACGGTTCACGTTTCGTCTTTCGCCGCGCGATTGATGATCGCCGCGAAGCAGTGCTGTTCATCGCCAATGCCGACGGCAGCGGCGTAAAGGAACTCGCAGCGATCAAATATCCCGAAGGAATCGGCGACCCGGCGTGGTCGCCGGACGGCAAACTCATCGCCTGTGCCGTTGGCCAGCCGGACGGCAACGCAAACAATTCCGTCATCGCCGTTCGCGCTGATGACGGAGCCATCAAACCCATGTCCGCTCAACGCTTTCGCTGGATCGGCCAACTGGCCTGGTTGCCGGATTCCAGCGCAGTGATGCTGGTCGCCAATCAAGAACCGACTCAAACTCGCCAGGTCTGGCGTCTGAATTACGCAACCGGCGAAGTCCGCCGTGTGACCAACGACAGCAATACCTACAATCGCCTGAGCCTTTCCGCCGACGGCAAAACGATTCTGGCGTCGCAGATCAAACAAGTGACGAACGTGTGGATGATTCCTCGCAACGAACCTCAACGCGCCCAACAAATCACGTTTGGCGCAGGCGGTTATCGCGGCAGACTGGCGTGGACTCCTGACGGCAGAATCGTGTTCGATTCCGAAGCAGCCAACGCCGCAACGATTTCAGTGATGAATGCCGACGGCAGCAATCAAAAACTTCTGCTCGGCGAACAATCCAACAAAGCCTACACCGGTCGAGTGCATGTTTCGCCAAATGGCCGTTACATCGTGTTTGCGTCGGAAGCGACCGGAACGCGAAACATCTGGCGCATGAATATGGACGGCGGCAATTTGATGCAATTGACCAATGGCGACGGCGAAGACAGCCCGTACTGTTCGCCGGATGGTCGCTGGGTGGTTTACACGCGATTGGAGCGCAAAGGAATTGACCGTCCCACCATCTGGCGAGTTTCAATTGACGGAGGCGAACCACAGCAATTGACTCACGAGTTTACTTCTTCGCCGGCAGTGTCGCCTGACGGAAAGTGGATTGCCTGTGGATATTCAGCGCCCAACATGCCCTGGGGGATTGCCCTTTATACGTTTGATGGTGGCGCTCCAATCAAAACCTTTTCCCACAATGCTGAAGGATTTCCATTGATTCGCTGGACACACGACAGCCGCTTTCTGACGTATGACGATAACCCCATCGGCCCGGCTAAACTGTGGCTTCAACCGGTGGAAGGCGGCGAACCAAAACTGCTGACGGAGTTTGCGTCGGATCGGATTTTCGGCTTTGACTGGTCGCCCGACGGCGAACGATTAGCGGTCGTTCGCGGTTTGTGGGCGACCAACATCGTGCTCATCAAAGATTTCGACGATTTCGACTGATAGTTTCTGAAGACGGACTCATTTAGCTGTAACCATCCCGGTGTGTTTTACGCCTTAAGCCTTCACAGACACTTCTTTACCAAGCATCGGAAATCAGAAAAAACGAGCGCCAGCAACAAAACGATTGCTGGCTCATCTTTCAACCATAGGAGCGAGATTTATGTATTCACGAAGAGAGTTCGGGAAACTGGCTCTGGCGAGCGTGCCATTCACGCTGGCGCTGGCTCAGGGACAGGTGAACTCCAAAGTCAGCGGTGTTCGCATCGGCATTCAATCTTACAGCTTTCGCAGCTTGCCGCTGGACGACGCCATCAAGGCGATGAAAGACATAGGCATTGGTGAATGTGAGCTGTTTTCCGGCCACGTTGAACCTCGACCGCAAGGTGGGCCGGGCGGCGGAATGGGCGGCAACAGACCTCCGCAGGGCGCTCCGCCAGCAGGCGGCCCTCCACCGGGCGGCGGCGGTCGCCAAATGACGCCCGAAATGCGCGAAGCCATGCGAAAGCGTCAGGAAGAAGTTCGCCAATGGCGCTTGACCGTGTCGCTGGATCATTTCAAAGACGTTCGCAAAAAGTTCGACGCGGCGGGAATTCGACTTCAAGCCTACAATCTCAGCTTCAATGACAATTTCACAGACGAAGAAATTGATCGCGGTTTTTTGATGGCCAAGGCGTTGGGCGTCAAATTGATTACGGCGTCTTCCACATTGAAAACCGCCAAGCGCGTCGCTCCGTTTGCCGACAAACACAAAATCATCGTGGCCATGCACAACCACGACAATCTGGTTGATCCGAATGAATTCGCCAAACCGGAAAGTTTTGCGGCGGCATTGGGGATGTCGAAATACTTCGGCGTCAACCTGGACATCGGCCATTTCATCGCCGCCGGATACGATCCGATTGCCTACATTCAGGAAAATCACGCTCGCATCACCAACCTGCATCTGAAAGATCGCAAGAAAAACCACGGCGCGAATCTGCCGTGGGGACAGGGCGAAACGCCGATCAAGGAAGTGTTGCAATTGCTCAAGCGAAAGAAATACAACATTCCCGCCAATATCGAATATGAATATCGCGGCGAGGATGCGGTGGCGGAAGTCCGCAAATGTTTTCAATTCATCAAAGACGCGCTGGCGTAATTTGAAATTCCTAGAAACTCAACGTCGGTTTGCGAACCGATTCATTCAACGGAGGAACAATGTCGAAGGACAAAATCACACGTAGAAACTTTGTCGCCGGAACGACCGGCGCTGCGCTGAGCGCGATGATCGTTCCGCGTCACGTGCTGGGCGGAGTCGGATTCACCGCGCCCAGCGATACCGTCAACTTTGCACTGATCGGTTGCGGCGGACAGGGCAAAACCGATTCGGGCGAATTGGTCGCTGGTGGCCAGAACATGGTCGCACTGTGCGACGTGGACTTCGGATTTGTTGACCGCGAAGTCGCCAGGATGACTCAACAACGTCCGGGCGGCGGCAGACAAGGCGGAGCCGCCGGTGGGCAACAACCGACTGCGGAACAGCAACAGCGCATGCAGCAGGCAATGGAAGAGCGCGCCAGGCAGGCCGCCAGGTTGCAGGAAGCTTACAAAACCGCCAAGCGTTACACCGATTTCCGCAAGATGTTGGAAACGCAAAAAGACATTGACGCGATTGTCGTCGCCACGCCCGATCACACCCACGCCGTAATCGGCAAAACGGCGATGGAGCTTGGCAAACATGCCTACATCGAAAAACCGCTGACCTGGTCCATTCAGGAAGCGCGTGTACTGCGCGAAACCGCCGCGCGCACCAAAGTCGTCACGCAGATGGGCAACATGGGGCATTCCAGCGAAGGCGCTGCGCTGGTCAACGAATGGGTGCAAGCTGGAATCATCGGGCAGATCAAGGAAGTCAACGTGTGGACGAATCGTCCGCTTGGTTATTGGCCGCAAGGCGTTCCGCGTCCCGCCAAACCGAGCGCTCCGGCACAGGGCGCTCCTTCAGGTTTTGGAACCGATTGGAATTCGCGCCAGGTCAACCGCGCGCTGGCAGCCGCAATGGATGGCGAATACCCGATTCCACAAGGACTGGATTGGGATTTGTTCCTGGGGCCTGCGCCGGAAGTCGCCTATCACCCGATTTATCATCCGTTCAACTGGCGCGGTTGGCTGGATTGGGGAACCGGCGCGATTGGCGATATGGCCGCGCACCTGATTGACCATCCGTATTGGGCATTGGGATTAACCTACCCGACCACCGTCGAAGCTACCTTCACGCCCTGGGGCACTGACCTGAAAAACAATCGCGTCAGCTATCCTATGGGTTCGCACGTCGTGTATCACTTCCCTGCCCGCGGCAAACAACCGCCGGTCAAACTGACCTGGTTCGATGGCGGATTGATGCCCGCTCGACCGGAGGCATTGCCGGATGACGTGCAGCTCGATCCGGGCGGCGGCGCAATCTTCATCGGCGAAAAAGGCATTCTGGTTCACGGCACTTATGCTTCGAATCCGAAGCTTTTCCCGGTGTCGTTGATGGAAGCGGCAGCCAAAGTGCCGAAGACGTATTTCCGCGTCGAAAAATCCGGCGAAGGCCAGTTCGCGCAAGCCAAACACCGCATGAACTGGATCAACGCCATCAAGGGCAAGGAAAAAGCGACGTGTCCGTTTGAATACGCTTCGCGGCTGACCGAAACGATGCTGCTCGGCGTGGTGGCCATGAAAGTCGGCCAGAGCAAGAAGATTTACTACGACGGCGACAAGGGAGTCATCACCAACAACTCCGATGCCAACCAGTACCTGCAACGCGAATATCGCAAAGGCTGGACGTTGTAGTCGAATCTGTAGGGCAGGTTTTCCAACCTGCCCACGTTATCTCAAACGCGAGATTCAGGGCAGATTGGAAAATCTGCCCTACTTTCAAATCACGCCTTCCGCCCGCAACGCTTCAATCCGTTCATCCGAATAACCCAACATTCCGCCATACACCAGTTGATTGTGTTCGCCCATTTCCGGTGGCGGCAATTCGTATCCGGTCGAAGCCGCCGAAAAGCGAATAGGCATTCCGATGCCATACGCTTCCACAACTGCGCCGAACTTCGGATGCTTCAAAGGCATCGTTTCGCCGCGCGCCACGACGTGAGCATCGCTGACGGCAGTACGCGGATCGCGGACTTCGGCGGAAGGCACACCATTGGCTTCAAGCGTTGCCAGCAACTCCGTCAGTGGAAGCGTTGAAGTCCAGGCTTCGATCATCGCGTCGAGTTCCTTGTCGTGTCGAACGCGAAGATCGCGCGTGGTGAACCGAGCGTCGGTGATGAGTTCTGGCCGATTCATAGCGCGAAAGATACCGAGAGCAAAAGAATCCTGCGGCGCGCAAATCGCCACGAATCCATCGCGTGCGGCATAAACGCCAAACGGAGCCAATCGCGGCGCGGTCTTTCCTGTCCGCGTGGGAATGCCCAACTGTTCCAGCACGTCAAAATGTTCGCTGGCCACCAATCCGGTCATTGCGCCCAACATCGAAACATCCACGAACTGCCCTACGCCGGTTTGCTCTGCCTGACGCAATGCCGCCAACGTGCCGATGATGGCAAACAGCGGCGTAATCAGATCGGCAAATGGAACTCCGGCGCGCATCGGCGGATCGTCAGGATTACCGGAGGTGTGCATAGCGCCGCTCAACGCCTGAACAATCGTATCCATTGCCTTTCCGTCAGGCGCTTCGGCGTCGCTGCCAAATCCGGTCAACGCGCAATACACCGCGCGCGGATTCACCTGTCGCACAAATTCATATCCGAAGCCTAACCTGTCCATCGTGCCGCGACTGAAGTTTTCAAAAACTATGTCCGCTTGCATGACCAGATCGGCAAACACTTCGCGGGCGTGCGGATGTTTCAGGTTCAACGTCACGCCGAGTTTGTCGCGCAACCGATTGAGCGCCGACACCGAAATATCTTCAGCGCTGTCTCGAACCAGCTTTGCGCCGTTGCGGCCAATATACGGAGAGTTCTCGCGTCCGGGATCGCCTTTGAGCGGGTTTTCCACCTTGATGACTTTTGCGCCCAACCCCGACAACAACAACGTTGCAAACGGCCCGGCCAGCGCGATGGTCAAATCCAGAACTGTGATTCCCGCCAACGGGCGCGAAAGTGATGAATGCTCAGTCATGAAATTCCAAGTTTGAAGGAGCTCGTAATTATGTCACCAAGCCGGGCTTTCTCACCGCAGAGGCGCAAAGCACCGCAGAGATGACGCAGAGATTTTTGGTCGAGCCTCTGCGTCTCCTCCACGTTCTCTGCGCCTCTGCGGTAAATGGCAATTTGAATTGACTCTATTTCTTATTCTGGCAACGCAAAACTGTACAACACTCCACCCGCCGAGATGGCGATGAACTGTTTTCCGTCCACCGCGTAACTCATCGGCGAAGCGGCGATGGTTGCGCCGGTTTGGAATCGCCACAAAAACTTGCCGGTCTTGGCTTCCAGCGCGATCAAATTTCCTTCGTTCGTGCCGACAAAGACGATTCCTCCTGACGTGGCCAACAAACCGGCGGACAGCGAGCCTCTTGAAATGCGATATTCCCATTTGATCTCGCCGGTCGCGGAATCAATCGCCTTGATGCCGGCGATGGGCGGTTGAGAGGCAGGTTCTGTACGGCCATTCCAGTATTGTTTGCCCGGTTCGAATTCGGCTGGCGCGCGAATGTATCGGTTGCCGGAATCCGAAAAGACCAGATACAGCAAACCGCTCGATTCGTCGAACGAAGGAGCCTGGAAATTCGTGCCGCCCACCAACGACGGATACACTTCTGCGCCTTCCAGCGTGGATTGCGAATTCGGCGCAAAGATCGGACGGCCATCGGCGTCGAAGCCTGCATTCCAGGTTTGCCTCACGAATGGTTTGGCCAGCAGAAATTTTCCGTCCGTGCGATCCAGCACATAAAAGAATCCGTTGCGATTGGCCTGAATCAACAGCTTGCGCGGTCGGCCTTGCCAAACTCGATCAACCAACACCACGTCCTGATTGGCGTCCCAATCGTGGCTGTCGTTCGGCGTGAATTGATAATGCCATTTGCGTTTGCCGGTGTCGGGATCGAGCGCGACTACACAATCGGAAAACAGGTTGTCGCCTTTGCGAATGTCTGCGTCAATGTCCGGCCCAGGATTGCCAATCGTCCAATACAACACGTCGAGTTCGGCGTCGTAACTGCCCGGCAACCACGTCGCGCCAGCGCCGCGTTTCCAGGTGTCGCCCGGCCAGGTGTCGTTGCCGAACTCACCCGGTCCCGGAATGGTTTCAAAGCGCCAGATGCGTTTGCCGGTCGCCGGATCATAAGCTTCCAGAAATCCGCGAATGCCGTATTCACCGCCTGCTACGCCAACGATGATCTTGTCTTTGACCACCAGCGGAGGCGACGTGATGCTGTAACCGAGCATGGTGTCGGCGACTTGCACTTCCCACAACGGCAATCCCGTGCGCGCGTCCAACGCAATCAACGCCGCGTCGAGCGTGCCGAAAAACACCCGATTGCCGAACACCGCCACGCCGCGGCTGAAACGATTGCTTTCATAAGGATTGACGACTTTCTGTTTGCGTTCGTATTTCCAGATTTGCATGCCTGTGCGCGCATCGAGCGCAAACACCTGGCCCGGCATTCCGGCTGTGTACATGACGCCGTCAATGACTATGGGCGTTGATTGCAGCAAGGTGTCGCCGGGCATTTGCGCCGCCCAGCGAGATTGCAACTGCGCGACGTTCGTCGTGTTGATCTGCTTCAACGTCGAAAAATGATGGCCGCGATAATCGCCCCAGTAACTCAACCAGTTGTGCGGCTCGGCGGCAGAATTGCGTATGCGATCAAATGTCAATCCGCCCGCAATTGCAGCATTGGCGGTTTTCGTCAAATCGCGCCCGTTGCAGGTTTTCAGATAGGCAATCAGGTTTTGAATTTCAGTCTCGCTCAGCCGTTTGCCGTAATCGGCGGGCATCAACGAACCGTCTTCGGTGCGAATGTCAGCGAGCTTTTGTTTGTCCAGCGCGTGCAGCTTGCCGGTGACATCCATCAGCAACAAAGTGTAGGTGTCTTCGTTGCGACGCAGCCCGCGAATTTCCCGACCGTCTTTGGTTTTGACGATGACGATTCCGCGCGATGTGCGGCGACGATTGCCGCGCGCAGCGGAGTTTGTGCTGGTCGTCGGATCGAGAATTTTCTGGCGTAACGTGTTCGCGTCCAGACTGGCCACGGCAGACAACTCCGGGCCGATGACGGCTCCGCGTCCATTGATTTCGTGACAAGCGGCGCAGTTGGCTTTGCCAAAAAAGAGGTCTTCGCCAGCGGCGATGTTTCCGGCAATTCGTTCATTGTTTGTTATTGGCGCATTGCTCAGGCTGCGAATGTACGACACCAGTTGCCAGATTTGATCCGCCGTCAACCGCGAAAAACCGGGCATCTGTGTTCCGCGAATGCCGTTGCGGATGTTCAGAAAGATTTCGCCATCAAGATTGCCGCGCTTCATTGCGCCCGACAGCGCCGGCGCGCGATCCGTTCCGTGACACGCCTGGCATGCTTGTTCGTACAATCGTTTTCCGGCTTCGACGGCTTCGGGTTTTCCGGCAAACGGGTTTTTATCGCGCTCCGGCGTATGTTCCTGCGCCAGCAAAACGCTTGCGCTGACACAAAGCAGCAAGAGACAACCAAGTTTAGTTCTCAACATTTTTCCTGACCTTTTTGAGTATATGGTTTCGATCAAAGCGGAAGGCAAGTTCCAAAAACGCGCCATATCCTAAATCGAAGCAAAAAACTTTGAAACAGGATGGACAGGATTTTATTCAAGATGAACAGGATTCAGGCTTGGCGGGTTGGCCCCAAACACTAATGTTCCTGTCAATCCTGTCAAAAATCTTGTTCATCCTGTTTTCTTACACTCTGCCCCAATGTTGCTTGTTCTGATTTAGCCTTGTACGCGATGGCTGGCAATGTCTTCAAGCTGGGAATAGTTGATTAGTTGAATGCCGTTTTTACGAATTGCGGCGACAATTTCGGGATCAGTCAGCAGCGAAAACTCCGTCGCTCTGGATTCAAGCAAGCGCGTGTCCGCCTGTCTCAACTCCATATCGTCATAGCCCGGATGCGTCATCAATTCGCTGACGCCTTCGGGCAAGGTAGCGATCAATTCCAGCAACCATTGTTTCGACCAAAATCCTGTGTGCGTCACGCCGAAAAACGCATCTGCTGTTTTCACGCCCGCATTTCGCAGTTTTGATTCGCTGAACCGGCAAAGCTGCGCCAGGCCCCAAGCGCCGATGCACTGCCTTATCAATTTCACAGATAAGTTACGGGTTGGAAGCCGCCACGCTTCGCGCGGCAATCGAACGGCGCGAATGCCGTAATCGCCAATGACGTTGGCGATGATTTCGCAAACCGGCGGCAAGGCGTGGGAATGTTTGTGACTGTCCACATGCGTCAGTCGCAATCCGGCCTGAAGAGCTTTTTCAATTTGCGCGCGAAGTTCGATTTCAATGTCAGCTACGCGCAAACTGCCCGTCAACATTTGTCGCAATAGCGCCGTGCTGGCGCCGAAAAATTCGCCGCGTTCGTTGAGCAGACTGCTCACGCGCGAAGTTTCGGCGACGGGCGCGCCTTGCGTGATGTTGAAATGCAGCCCCACGCCGAGCGATGTATGCGCTTTCGCCAACCGCACGGCTTCGTCAAACGCTGGCATGTTGACCATGACCGTTGCGCTGGTGACGACGCCGCGCGAGTGGGCTTCGATGACCGCACGATTGACGCCCGCAGTCAGCCCGAAATCATCCGCATTGACGATCAGATAACGCATAAATCAAAAGGCAAAAGGCAAATCTCAAAAGTCAAAAATGGTGAAAAAGGCTTTTCAGATTTTTGCCTTTTGCTTTTTGAAATTTGTCTTTTGAGTTGCCAACAGAAAAACCAGGCCGACTGCAATCCAGCAAAACATGCGGATTTTGCGAATGACGGCCAGCGCTACACCATCGCTTCCGGCAAAGCCCAGCGCCTTCGCCAGTTCGCGCGTGCCGAGTTCATCCACGCCGACCAACGCCGGAACGAAGACAAACGCGATGTTCAACGCGCGGTTGACCGATTCCATCAAAAACGCCGTCGCCAGGCTCAGATTCGCGCCGATCAGTTTCATCGTCACGAAAATTTCGATCACGCCGGAAAAGTGAAATGACATCTGGCACAAGATGACGAGAAAGAAATCTGCCGGGCGTTTGGCAAAGAAATCAAAAATGTATTCTTCCAATTCCGCCAGATGAACGATCTTCGATTCGATGTGAGCGAGTTTCGTTTCGTCGCGGATCAGCATTCGCGCCAGCAAGATGGCGATGCCGGAACCCAGTTTCCAGCGTCGCCCGATGACAATCACCGAAGCCACAATCACCACCACCACTGCCGCCAGCGAAGCCAGCATCGCCACGCGCAACGAACCAGAAAGGCCAAAATTCGTCAACAAAACAATTGCGCCCGCCATGACCATCACGCAACTGGAAACGGTGTAAGTGATGTTTTCGACCGTCAACGACGACACGCGCGAAGCCAGCGACACCTTGTCGCCCAGCGCCAGGGCTTTCAACGGTTCGGCCACCAAAGGCCCTGCGGTCAAATCGCCTATGGCTTCGCCCGCCAGACGCGCTCGCCACAACGCCCAAAATCCTATGTGCCGTTCTTCGGGCGTCATGCAGCGCAACCACGACAGGCTTCGCACCAGATACCGAATTGCCGAAATCGCCAGAATCAACACAAAGCCCGCGCCAAGTTGACGAATCCGCGCGCCAATTTCTTCCAGTCCGGTTTGCCGAATGACATAAACAAATAACGCAATTCCGATGACGGCTGAGATGAGTGCAAGCAGGCGAGATTTCATAAGAAATCAAAAGGCAAAAGGCAAAAGGCAAAAACCAAAAGTCGGTTGCGAATAATTCTTCATTTTTGACTTTTGATATTTGCCTTTTGCCTTTTGATTTATTCGTAGCTCAAGGCGTCCACAGGGTCCTGGCTGGCGGCGCGCAAGGCAGGATAGAGCGCGCCCAACAATCCGCTGATCAATCCGGCGGCAGCGGCAAAAAGAATCGTGTTGAGTTCCAATTCGATCTTCCAACCCAGATTGTTGACCAGAAAGAATCGCGCAACGACGGCAAACAACAATCCGCCGACAATGCCCAGCAAGCTGATGAGCAACGCTTCTTTTTCAAACGTCCAGGCGATCCACAGCTTCGACGCGCCGAGAGATTTCAAAATGCCGATTTGCCGCGTGCGTTCGGCAACGGTCGTGTACATCGTCAGCAAAATCACCAGCAAGCTGATAACCGTCGCCAGGCCTTTGACCACGTCCAGAAAGATGTTGAACGCCGAAAAACCTTCGGCAAACAGTTGCGGCAGATCGCGCGTAAAAAGAACTCTGTAATCGGTGTGTTTTTCCAGAATTCGGCGAGCGACCTCTTCCTGCTGGCTGGGGTCTTCGCATTTCACGAAAATCATCGAACATTTCCCCGAAGTGCCGAGTTTCTGCTGCATCGTGCTCAACGGGATTTTGATGCGCGCGCCCGCTTCCGGTTCGTAAATGCCTACGATGGTCAATTCGTGTTCAGACCATCTGATCTTGTCGCCGGGCTTCACCTTTTTATCCGAAGCATATTTCCAATCCACGATGGCGACGTCGCCGGATTCAGGCAATGGCTGACCGCTGGTGATTCGCAGCTTGGTCGCTGAAACAAACTGGTCGAACACGATGCCGTCCACTTGCTGGATTCCCAGCCCGCCGCTGGCTCCCATTTGCAAGTTCTGCCCAACCGGAGTGGCCACAGCAACACCCGGCACAGATTGAATCAACGCGGCTTCTTCGGCAGGAATCGTCATATCCGCAGAAGTCAGTGAAATCCCCTGCCCACCCTGTCGCAGCATGATTTCCACGCCGATATTGGCATCGCGCTGTCCGCGTTCGCGCAAAGCTCCGCGCACCAATCCGACAGTAAGCACGACCAGCACGACTCCGACCGCAACGCCGACAACACTGGCGGCTGTGCGTCCGGGATGATGAGTTAAATTCGAGGCAACAAGGTTATTCATTTCGCTTTTAGAGTAGGGTTTTCAGTCTGGCCAAAACTTCAGTAACAAGAGTTAAAGGCAGAGGACAAATCAATTGAGCATTGCGACTTTGCCAATCAAGGCTTTTGACCTGATCGGCAAGAATTACGCCCTTAACCGACAGCCCCGCTGGTATTGGAACTTCAAATGGATAGCCTTTCACCTGATTTGTCATTGGGCACACAATCACCAAACCAACTTTTCCGTTGTAGGCAGAAGGCGACAGAACTATTGCCGGGCGTCTACCTGCTTGTTCGTGTGCGGCTTGCGGGTTGAAATCAATCCACACAGCGTCGCCACGTTCTGGAATATAACCAACTGCCATTACCAAACCTCTTTGCCAACAGCCGCTCCAAAATCTATTTCCTTATGAATGTTCTCTTCGGTTATGCCAGCGAGCAACTGTTCAAACGAGTACGAATTCCCCGTCGTTGGATGAACTATCACATTCCCATTAACCACGGCCAAATCAACAACTGATTCAGGTTTCAGATTGGCTTCCAACACTATTTCCGCTGGCAGCGGAACATATAAAGTGTCTACGATTTGTCGGATGCGAGCTTCCATAAACTTCAGGCCTCCAGCATTTGTTTGACAATTTGTGGGACAGCGCTCAATGCAGCATCCAATTGATCTGTTTCCAGACCGCCTTCCGCTAAATCCGGTTTGCCGCCACCACGAGCGCCGGGGATTTGCTTGATGACGTTCCCCGCTTTGACTTTTGCCGTCGCATCAGCGGAAACCATGACCAGCAGCGACGCTTTACCTTCAGCCACGTCAGCAATGACCACGACGCCGGGAGCAATTTTGCGCGTCAGCGAATCGGCCAACTGTCGGCGTCCGTCTTTGCCCAGGTCTTCGACTTTGCGAACCAGCAACTTGACGCCGTTGATGTCGGTGACTTGATCTTCGGAACCTCCGCCGCCTTGCGCCAGTTTCAACTTCAATCGTTCGATCTCTTTTTGCTGATCGCGCAGTTGCGATTGCAATCGTTCAAGTTCGCTCGGCAATTTCGCCGGAGCAGCGTTGATCTTCGCGGCTGCTTCGGCCAGCAGGTTTTCGGAATGCTGAAAGCGTTCAAACGCTCCGCGGCCCGTAACAGCGCGAATGCGGCGCGTGCCGGAAGCGATGGCTTCATCGCTGGTGATTTTGAACGAACCGATGTCGCCCGTCGCGCGAACGTGTGTGCCGCCGCAGAGTTCTTTTGAGAAGATTCCGTCAACACCATTCACCGTCAGCACGCGAACCTTTTCGCCATACTTTTCGCCAAATAAGGCCATCGCGCCTGACCGCATTGCGTCTTCAATCGCCAGCACATCAGTTTGAACAGGCTCGTTGCGCAAGATGTGATAGTTGACCAGGTTTTCGATCTCTTCGATTTCGGCGCGCGTCAGCGGTTGGTAATGCGAAAAGTCAAAGCGCAGATAGTTCGGCTCGACGACTGAACCCGCCTGCTTGACGTGCGTGCCGAGCACTTCGCGCAGCGCCGCGTGCATCAAATGCGTAGCTGTATGATTTCGCCGTGTGGCGTCGCGCTTTTCGACATCCACTTGCGCTGAAACCACATCGCCAATCTTCAGGGTTCCTTTTTCGATTTTGACTTTGTGAACGCGCAAATCTTGAACGGGTGAGTAGGTGTCTTCGACGACAGCCGTCAAATTTTCCCGAAAGAAGTGACCAACATCGCCAACCTGTCCGCCGCTTTCGGAGTAAAACGGAGTCTGGTTCAAAACGACTTCGCCTTCCTCGCCTTCATTCAACGACTTCACCTCTTCATCGCCTTTGATCAGAGCGAGGACTTTGCAATCATCAACTTGCGTGGTTTCGTAACCTTTGAATTCAGTCTTGGTGTCGTTCCTGCGTTGTAACGCCACATAAGCAGGCTTCGTTTTTTTTCCTTCAACGTTTTGCTTTTCGAGGCTGCCTTGCTGAAGTAATTTCAAATGCTCCTCTATCGTCGCTCTGTAACCTTCTTCTCCCAACTCTTCGATGGATTTATAACCTCGTTGAGACAGAACAACGTACATAAGATCAATAGGCGTTCCATAAGTGTCATACAGTCTGGCTTGTTCAATAACTTCAATGCCACGATCTTTATTCCCAAGGCTTTTCTCAACCAATTCATCCAGCTTTTTCAATCCGACCGTAAGTGTCGTGCCGAATCGTTGTTCTTCCAGCCGCACCATCTTTTCGATGTAGCCACGCTGTGAATCCAATTCGGGATACGCGTCTTTCATAAAATCAATCACGAAGTCGCATACCTTGAAGAAGAACTCGTCCTTGAATCCGAGATTCTCGCGTCCGTTGTAAATTGCGCGCCGCATGATTTTGCGCAGCACGTAATTACGGCCTTCATTGCCCGGCATAATTCCATCCGCGATGGAAAACGTCGTTGCTCTTGCGTGGTCGGCAACAACACGCATGGCAAAACCTTCCTGCGTATCGGCCTTGTATTCTTTGCCGGAGAGTTTCGCTACGAATTCGATGATCGGTTTAATCAGATCGGTGTCGTAATTCGTTTTGACGCCTTGCAAGACGACTGAAACGCGCTCCAAGCCCATCCCCGTATCCACTGAGGGCGCAGGCAGCGGTTCGAGTTTGTATTGCCCGGGCGCAATTTCACTGCGGTTGTATTGCATGAAAACGAGGTTCCAAATCTCGATTGTGTCATCGCCTGGGCCGTTGACGTATTCGGCTTTATTGAAGTTCGGATCTTCGGGATGCTGGCCCATGTAGTAATGGATTTCCGAACACGGCCCACAAGGCCCTGTTTCGCCCATTTGCCAGAAATTGTCTTTGCGACCGAAGCGCAAAACCCGTTCGCGCGGAGCGCCGACTTTCACCCACAATTCGACGGCTTCTTCGTCGGCGCCGACTTCGGCGTCGCCTTCAAAAACGGAAAACCACAGCCGTTGCGGATCCATCTTGTATTCGTTGACCAGCAAATCCCACGCGAAACGAATGGCGTCTTCCTTGAAATAATCGCCGAAGGAGAAATTGCCGAGCATCTCGAAAAACGTGTGATGCCGGGCGGTTTTGCCGACTTCGTCCAGATCGTTGTGTTTGCCGCCCGCGCGGACGCACTTCTGCGAAGTCGTCGCGCGTTTGTAATCGCGCGTTTCGGCTCCGAGAAAAACGTCTTTGAACTGATTCATTCCGGCGTTGGTGAAGAGCAACGTCGGATCGTTGGCGGGCAGCAGCGGCGAAGATTTGACGATCTTGTGGCCTTGCCTGGCAAAATAATTCAGAAAGATGCTGCGAACTTCGTTTCCAGTCATAAGGGTTTTAGATAGGTGAAAATTGGTCAAATGCGCGAAAAACGGGACTTTAACGACCGTGTTTTGCTTTGTCAAACTTTGCTTTCGGGAGTTTGAACCATGGCGTTTCAAGCCTGTGGCTTGTGTTCAAAATCGTCATTTGTTTCAATTTGTTCAGCGCAAAACGCCCCCCGACAAACCTCTCCAACCGATTAATTTTCAGGAGGCAGGTTATGTCCGAAAAGAACATTTTTGCTGAACGCGAACGCTGGCTGGAAGAAGAGTATTTCCGCAAACAAGATCAACTGTTGATCGAGCAAATCCATCAACAGAAAGCTCAGGAAGCCGACCGACAGCGAATCGCCGAACTGACGGGATTGAACGACGCCGAAACCATCGCGGCTTTACAGGAATTGGGCTACACGTCGGACACAGTGGAATTGCTGCACATGCTGCCGCTGGTCGAAGTGGCCTGGGCAAGCGGAGTGATGACTGAAAAACATCGCGCGGCGATTCTGAAAGTCGCGCGTATGCGTGGCATTCAGGAAAACAGCCTTTCGGATGAAAAGCTGATGCAGTGGATAGACGAAAAACCTTCTGACGAATTGTTTGGCGCATCATTGCGCGCAATCCGGCTGATTCTGGAAGCGTTGCCGCCCGAAGAGCGGAAACACGAACGCGACGATTTGCTGGCGCATTGCAACCAGATCGCGCACGCGTTGTTTGGCCGATTGTGGGGTCACGAAGTCGTTCAGGAAGAAGAACAAATGGTCGCTCACATCGCTGAAGAGTTAGACTGGAAGCCGAAAGCCTGATCTTCAAACGATGAAATTGTGTCGCCATTTCGGGGCATCAGAAACGATTCTGACCGGGAACATTGTGCATTGAACGCTGGGCATTGAAGAATTGGTAAATCAGGTCTTCGACTCCCCATCGCCAATGCGCAATGTTCAATTTGCAGGTGGAAGCCAAAGCTTTTGCGACAATTCCGTAGGCCAGAGACACTCAGCCGACATTTTTGCAACCTTGCGCCTTAATTCAGAACTTCTATTCACGTTCAACCAATTCCATGAACTCATAGTAAGACAATCAGTTACCTGTGGTTTTCCAGCACACGGCATCGAAGTTGCAGTCCAAAGAGGTGCATCGGTAGGAATATTTTCGCCGATTGAAAACCGATTTAATGCGTATCAGCTAACATCGTGTTTTCAACCGTGGCAATTCGGCTGCGGGGTTTAGAGGTACCAATTTATGAAGAATTATCTTTTTGCTAGTGATTTTGATCAGACCTTGAGTTTCAACGATTCCGGCTTTGTATTGAGCGAACTGCTCGGCATCGAAGATTTTGAAGAGCGCGTCGCCGGAATGGCGCGCATCAATCTGGTGCAACAGGGCGGCGAACTGGCCTACCTGTTATTGCACGATCCTGAATTTCGCCGCGTGCGCCGCGAACATTTAATCGAAGTCGGCAAACGCATACGGCTCAAACAAAACATTCATCTGTTGCCGCGAATTTTGCATGACGGCATCGAAGGTTATGAATTTTCGTTTTATGTGATTTCGGCTGCGCCGGAAGAAGTCGTGCAATCGGCATTGGAAGGCATTGTGCCGCCTGATCACATCTTCGGCACGCGCTTTCGTTATCATCCAACGACGGGCGAAATCGAATCCATCGTTCGCGTTCCCGCCGGATACGGCAAAGTCGCCGTGCTGGGCGAATTGCAACAACAACTACTACTCAGTCCCGATCACGTCGTGTACGTTGGAGATGGCAGTTCCGACGTTCACGTCATGTTGCACGTCAACCGTTGCGACGGATTCACGGTGGCCGTTTCAGAAAACAAATATCTGACGCCGATTGCCAAACGCACGATCCTGAGCGAAGACGCGCTGAGTCCGCTGATTCCCGTGCTGGAAGAAATCGTAGGGCTGACCGACCCGGCCGGCATTCGACAGTTGTTTGAATCGCACGGGTTGCAGATTCAGGAATGGGACAAGGTTAAAACCGATTGGTTGACGATTCGCGCGCTGCCTCCGAAATCGCTGGCGCAAACAGCAGGAGCGACGGAGGTGAGTCATGTTTGAGTGGATCGGTTGGATAGCGACCGCCGTGTTCGCCGTTTCGTATTTTTGTCGCCAACCTGCGTTGCTTCGCCGCACACAGGCGCTGGCGGCGCTGCTGTGGATTGGCTATGGCTTCATCATCAAGGCTCCGCCGGTGATTGTCGCCAACGTCGTCGTGGCAACCATCGCTTTGGTTTCGTCGTTTCAACGCCGAGAACCATTGGAGGCCAAAGCCAGCGCCGACTAATAAAACGGGCTTGGGGAAACAGTTCAATCAACTGTTCCCCCCAAGCCCATCAATTCCTCTTTTCTCTTCTTCAGACTTCCAGCTTCCACGGCGAACGGTACTTCGCTTTCAGGTGCGGTCTGACGTTGTTTTGTTTGACCGTCCAATTCGCTTCGTCCCAATCCAGCCAGGTTTTATGCCGCATGGAAAGATTGGCCAGAATGCAGGCCGTCGAAGAGCGCACGCAGGTTTCAATGTCGCTGATCGGTTTTTCGCGCGACTTGATGCACTCGATGAAGTTTTTCCAGTGCGGAATGTTCAGATCGCGCATCGCCTGGTTGTTTTCATACGTCTGCGCTTCGACTTTGGAATTTCGGTTGGGAATCAACCAGCAACCGCCGCGAGTGACTATGATGTTGGCGTCGGTTCCATGAATGGCAGTACCTGCGCCTTGATTGGCAAACATCGGCATTGGATTGGCAGTGCGACTTTCGTAAGTCAGCATGAATTTCGGATAGCGGAACGTCGCAATCATCGTGTCTGGTGTGTCCACATTGTCGTTCACATACAGCTTGCCGCCTTGCGTGGAAATCGCCGAAGGCATCGGTTCGCCAAAGCATTGATGCACGGGATCAATCAGGTGAACGCCCCAATCGGTCATCGCACCTCCGGCGTAATCCCAGAAATATCGGAACGTCGGAAACGTCGTCACGCCCACTCCCCAACGGTTTTTGTTGAATGGAACTTTGGGCGCAGGTCCCAACCACATATCCCAATCCAGGCCTTCTGGAACGGGGCCGTCCGCCGGTTTGCCCCAGCCTTCTTTTTTCGTAGCGCCCGATTGCCAGGTGTGAACGAAGGTCACTTCGCCGAGAATTCCGCTTTTGACCAGTTCCGCCGCTTTCAGAAAGTACCCGCCGGAACGTTGCATCGTGCCCGCCTGAACAACGCGTTTATATTTGCGAGCGGCCTGCACCATCTTCAAACCTTCCTCGACGTAAACCGAAGCCGGTTTTTCGACGAACACATCCTTGCCCGCTTTGCAGGCTTCGACGGTCATGTAAGCGTGCCAATGATCGGGCGTCGAAATGCAGACGGCGTCAATGGATTTGTCAGCCAGAATTTCACGGAAATCTTTGATGGCCTTGACGGTCTTTCCGGCTTTGGCCGCAGCGGCGACAGCTTTTTCCAAATGCGGTTGGTAGACATCGCAGACGGCGACAGGTTCCACGTCGTCGGATAATTTCAGCGCAAAGCCCAGATTGCTCGATCCCATTGCGCCGATGCCGATGTGACCGACAGAGATGCGGTCGTTTGCGCCTTTGACCCGACCGGTAAAAAGAGATGTCGTGAGCGCTGCGCCAGCGCCTTTCAGAATGGTTCTTCGTTCGATCATTGCTGCTCCTATTCGATCAGCCGCCGAACAAGCGACCGTCGGGTGGTGAAATTCTTCAGGCAAACAGCTCTCTCGGCGCTGTGTTGCCGCGTCTGTTGATGTTCGATAAAAATTGGCTTTACCAATAGGCGAGAACGGCGTGGCTTATAGCACGCGGCTGAAAATACCGTCAAGGTTGCCAACCGGCGACCATAGGTTCGGGCAAACGTTGTTGGCAGCATTGCTTGACAGGCTTTCCAAGCGAATGGTACACGGCAACCGCTGATAGTGAAAATTGGTAAAACCTCTGACGCCGATTATGCCCAAAGCAAAATCCATAACCCCAGCCCCTGCCCCCTCCCACAGCGGAGCGACAGCGGAACAGGTGGTAGAACAAATTCGGTCGTTGATCGCCAAAGGAGATTTGCGTCCGGGCGACCGGCTGCCCGCTGAACGTGAACTGGCCAAACAACTCGGCATCAGTCGTCCGAGCATTCGCGCCGGATTGCGCATGCTGGTCGCGCGCGGCGTGTTGCACGCCAAACATGGTTCTGGGACTTATGTCGCTGATGGACCGCCATCGCTGGACAGCGAGCAGTTAAGCTTGCTGGCCGATTTACATGGATTCACCTTTGACCAGATGTTCGAAGCGCGGCAGGTGTTGGAAGTCCAGGTTGCGGGGTTGGCGGCGGAACGCGCGACAGCCGAACATCTGGCCACGTTGTCCGAAGAAGTCGCGGAGATGTATGCGGCGTTGGATGATCCGCAGAAATATCTGATTCACGACATCAAGTTTCATCGTGCGATTGCCGCTGCGTCGGAAAATCCTATTCTGGCGACGCTGGTCGAAATGGTTTCAGCAGTGATGTACGACCAACGTCGAGAAACCATTGGCCGCGCGCACGATTTCAAGGAATCTGTAGAAATGCACCAGCGCGTTTATCGCGCCATCCGTTCCCGAAATCCCAAAGAAGCGCGCGCGGCCATGCATGAGCATCTGGCATTGGCGCACAAAGCGTATCGAACAGAAGAAGGCAAAAACAGGAAGAAGAAATGATGGGGGTGATGGGGTCACCGAATGTCACCAAACAGATTTTGAGTCAAAGCAGCAGCAACCAAGCCTGCGGTTTCGGTTCGCAAAATTCTTGGGCCGAGCGAAAGCTTTACGAACATATATTTTTCCGCCAATTCCAATTCCGCCTGGCTCCAGCCACCTTCGGGACCAACCATCAAAGTAAGTGAGGATGGCGGTGAGCTACCACTCCATAACCAGTAGTATTCTCCCCAACCACCAGTAGCAGTTCGTTCGGAAAAAAACAAAACCGTCTTTGCATCCGACTCAGCTTCGCAAAACTTCGTGAAGCTTCTTGGTTCGACGATTTCCACCAACCGGCGGCGTCCGCATTGTTTCAACGCTTCCAGCGAAATGCGTCGCCAACGTTCCAGCTTTTGTTCGGCGCGTTCTTCTACGCGCTTGATGTCGCTGTGATCGGTGATGAGCGGCACGATGCGCGTCACTCCGAGTTCCGTCGCTTTCTGGACAATCCAATCGAACTTGTCGCCTTTGACCAGAGCTTGTGCCAGCGTCAATCGCAACGGTGATTCCACTTCATTGCTTAACTGATAAAGAATAGTCAGATCGGCTTCGCGTTTGCCGACGCGGGCAATTTCGCATTCCCATTCGTTGCCTTCGCCGTCGAAAACAAACACGCGGTCGCCTTCGCTCAGACGCAACACGCGCGACAGATGATGCGCTTCGTCTGCATCCAGCCGGATTTGAGAATCGGAAATTTGAGATTGGAAAGCGTGGAAACGATGTTTTTGCATTTGTGGACAATGGAGTGCGCACGACTTGTCGCCGCTTTTCGTTTCTGATCGAAATTTTGCTGTCCTGAACGTTTCGCAATCAAGAACGCAAAGCTACGACAAGTCGCAGCGCTCCAAAGCTTATTTGATATTGATCGTGACGACGTTGGCCGGTTTTCCGCCCACCATCAATTCGACATTGACGTTGCCGCGCATAGCCAATGATTGCGGAATCGGCCCAACGTTGATTTGATCCAGGCCTACGAATTCAGCGGTTGCTGCAAAGCCCAGAATCGGCGTCGGCGTACCGCCAATGGTCGCCGTCACGGCATTGGTGGCCGCTCCTCTGACTCCGGTTCCAAACAGAATCAAATAAAAATCTCCATTCGCCAGATCAATCGGAATCGCCGTGGGCACTCCTTCGGGCGAAGTGAAAATGGGTTCGAAGCTTTGCGCTCCGTTGACGATTCGCAAACCGACGGCTGCCGGAATGCCTGATCCGGAAGAGTTGGCCGTGAAAATTCCCGGCGAAACAGATTCGATGGTGACATTGCCTTGCGCAACGGTCGTCCCGCTGCGTTTCACGGAAATGGTCGCCACGCCGTTTATGGTTCCTGCCGGAATCACATAGTTGATCTGGCTGGGAGCGACAAAAAACAATCCGGCTTTGCGAGTCGTGCTGGTGGCGTCGCGGACTTCGATTTCCGTTCCATCCAACTCAACCGGCAATGGATTGGTCGTTGCCGAAACGATGTTGACTGACAATCCCGTTCCGAATCCGGCGACGATCATGTCCTGCGCCAGAGAAACGTTCTGCGCGAAACTGGCCGCCGAAACCGTCGCCACTGCTGGAACCGGCGGTTGAGCGCTGACGCTTCTGGTATAAATCAAATCACCGCTGTCCGCTGAACCATTGTTATTCGCGGCATTGCCCGCGGCGTAAATCGTGATTCGCCCGACATCCGTTGCCGGAGCTCTCCAACGAAACGTCCAGGAAATCTGATTCGATCCCGATGATCCATTTAACGTGTGACTGATATAACGCCGCAAGTTGGGGCCAACCACTCCGGGAAAAACTTGTGTACGATTGTTGTCTGTCGCAGTCAGCGTTCCGGCTTCTCTTCCCATATCGTCAATCACTGTTGCCTGAAAGCCAAAACGCTGACGTCCGCTACGGCTTAGCGTAATCGTGATGTCGTATTCCTGGTTAAGCGTGTAGTTTGAAGGAAATCCATTGATAGTGAACTCGCTACCATCCGTGTTGACAGCGCTTCCGATGTGGCAGGCAGCAATTGCACAGGTTAATTCGCCTGGCGCGCCAGTGCGGCTCGGCGGCGCCCCGCCGACATTGGCATTGACGCGCGCGCCTCTCAGCCCAAAGGCTACAAACAAGGCACAGAACAACAAGAACACAGAAATCTTGAGCGGATTTTTTGTCATAGGTAATTCGACTTCCCTTTCTTTCGGTTTGCAGTTTTGAAGGTTCATCAGCCAACGCGAGCTTGCGCCATCGGCTTGAAAACACTTGCCAATGAGAGATCAATTGTCGTTATTAAAGATGGGGGACTGCTTTTTCAGATGGAGACAACTCGGAGGCCAATTGTCGTTGTGTGTGTCGTGTAATTTGGGCAACCAGCAAAGCGATTTTTCCTGATCATCAGGATGGCTGTTGAATATCACCGAGTTGCTGAGAGTGTCAACGGATCGAATCTCAGAAAGTCAATTGGCCGCCATCAATCACCAGCGAATGGCCCGTGATAAAGCTGGCGTCATCCGAAGCCAGAAACGCGACCGTAGCCGCCACTTCGTCCGGTTCGCCAAACCGCGCCATCGGAATCTTGTCATGGAAATACGTTCGCGCCAATTCGGGATCGGCGTCGAGCACGGCTTGGGAAAGTTTCGTCCGAATCATTCCGGGTGCTACCGCATTGACGCGAATGCCGTGCGGAGCCAGTTCAATCGCCGTCGTCATAGTGATGCCAACCACGCCAAATTTGGAGGCGTTGTAGGCGACAAGGCCGATTTCTCCAACGTGGCCATTGGTCGAAGCCATGTTGACGATGTTGCCTTTGACTCCCCCGGCCACCATTGCACGCGCAATAATCTGCGAACAGAAAAAAACGCCTTTCAGATTCACATCAATCGTCGCGTCCCAGTTTTCGTCCGGCGTTTCCAGAAACGGCGCTGGCGGAGCGATGCCCGCGATGTTGCAGAGCACATCAATTCGCCCGTGACGCCGCAGAACTTCATCCGCCATCGCCTGAACCTGATCTCGTTTGGAAACGTTTGTTTGCCAAACCCACGCCGCTCCACCTGCCGCAACGATCTCTGCCGCCGATTGTTCGGCCAGTTGAAAATTCACATCCACAACGACAACAGTAGCGCCTTCGCGAGCCAAACGCTTGGCGGTGGCGCGGCCAATTTCTCCGCCTCCGCCGGTGACAATCGCAATTTTGTTCGTGAATCTCATGCTGTTTGGGAATTGTTGAAGTGATTTTCGGAGCGCGAAGAATCGGCCATCGCCTTCGGTTTTGCAAACTGACGGAAGTGTCAATCACCTCACGGTTGAGCGTGCTATGATTTGTTTATGGAACCCAACAAAGAAATTGCAACGTTAGCAGGCGGCTGTTTCTGGTGTCTGGAAGCGGTCTTCGTCGAACTGCGCGGCGTCGAAAAAGTCGTCTCCGGTTATATGGGCGGTCACACGTTGAATCCGACCTATAAACAGATTTGTTACGAAGACACAGGCCACGCCGAAGTCGTTCAAATCACTTTCGATCCGCAGACCATTACGTTCCGGGAATTGTTGGAAGTGTTTTTCACGATTCACGATCCAACGACGCTCAACCGGCAAGGGGCGGATGTTGGTTCGCAATATCGTTCGGCGATTTTCCATCACTCCGAAGAACAGCGAACCGCAGCCGAACAGGTCATCGCCGAAATGACAGCCGCTGGCATCTGGAACAATCCAATTGTCACGGAAATCACTGCCGCTCCGGTGTTTTATCCGGCGGAGGATTATCATCAGGATTATTTCGCCAACAATCCTTATCAACCGTATTGCATGGCCGTCGTCGCGCCGAAAGTCGCCAAAGCAAGGCAGAAGTTTCTGGCGAAACTGAAAAAGTGACACCAAATGAAATTGGCCACGGATAGAACTAAACCAAGCTCAATCCGTGGCCAACTTGTCTCACTTTCACGATTCTTTTAGTTGGCAGTCATCGCCAACTGTTGATCCGCCAAATCTCCGATTTCCAACGACACCGCCGCCGCTTGAATCACCGACGCCAGCCGCACGGCGTCGTGAACCTGGTCTTCGCTCAAACCGCCGTCAACGACGACTTGTTCGTGAGAACGAACGCAGGCTTCGCAACCGTTGATCGCGCTGACCGCCAGACAAAACAACTCGAAATCCGCCTTGCTGCCGAGCGGTTTGCCTATCCAGTTCATTCGCAATCGCGCCGGTTTGGTCGAATAACTTTCCTTGCCGACCATGTGGCGAAACCGGTAATACACGTTGTTCATCGCCATCAAGGACGCAGCCGCCTTGGCATCTTCGATGACAGAGGCGTCAACTTTGCCTTGCGCGTCGGCGAAAACCGCCTGGGCGACTTCCCGGTTGCGCGTCGCAATTGCCGAAGCCACGGCGGTTCCCCACAACTGTTCCGCGCTCAAGGTTGACGATTGAAACACCGATTGCAGATTCAAACGTGTGTCTTTGGTTGCGTCGGGCAACGCCTCGCGCAATTTTTCGATTTGACTCATCTTTTCTCCCTCACTTCTCTACTTGATTGAATTTCTGATTTCTGTGATCGAAGTGGCGAATGTCGCTTTGCATAATTCTCCCAGCAAAGCTGTGTCATCCCCTCTCATTCGCCACTTCGACAACCTGATTTAGGCCTTGCCTAATGTTTCTTCGCCTTTTTCCCAATTGCACGGACACAGTTCGCCGCTTTGCAAAGCGTCCAGCACGCGCAGGGTGTCATCCACATTGCGGCCAACCGACAGATCGTTGACGCTCACCCAGCGAATGGTTCCCTCCGGATCAACGATGAAGGTCGCGCGCAACGCAACGCCCGCCTGTTTGTGCAAAATGCCAAGTTCCGAAGACAGTTCACGTTTGATGTCGGCCAACATGGGGAACGGCAGGTCTTTCAGTTCAGGATGAGCGTTTCTCCACGCCAGATGAACGTAATGCGAATCCGTGCTCGCTCCCAAAACCTGAGCGTCGCGGTCGGCAAAATCGCGGTTTCGTTTGCCGAATTCAGCAATTTCCGTCGGACAGATGAACGTGAAATCCATCGGCCAGAAAAACACCACCAGCCACTTGTCTTTGTATGTGCCGTTGTTGATTTCGGCAAACTCTTTGCCTTTTTCCAGGCTGACCGCAGCGGTCAAATTGAAGTTCGGAAACTTGTCTCCAATGGTAAGCATTGATTTTTCTCCTTGTTTTTATCCAGTTTAAGATTGAGTCTAAGTGACAGATCAAAAAAATAGCACAACGAAGATTCGCTGTGCGTTTACTTCTGTATCAGGCAATCGGCGCAAATGCCGCGCACGGTTACCTGATAGTTTTCGATTTTTGGATTGCCGGGCAAGGAACACACTTGAACATTGCCAACGGCATCGCATTCGATGTCTTCGACTTTGCCGCATACGCGGCAGACAAAATGGTGATGATCGGAAACATTCGGATCGTAACGAACGACCCCGCCTTCAAAGACTTCCCTGACCAATCCCGACCCTTTCAACCAGTTCAATGTGTTGTAAACGGTCGCCCGCGAAGTCATAGGAAACTTTTCATTGACAGCCGTCAACACTTCATCAGCCGTCGGATGACTGTGCGAGCCTTGCAGAAAATCAACAATGGCACGCCGCTGGGGAGTCATCTTCAACCCGTAGGACGTAACCATTGTTTCCACTGTTTGTGCTTGCAATCTCGCCATCACGAAACTTAGACTAATTCTAAACTGAGAATCAGTCAAGGCCTTTTTCTAAAAATCTGAGTCAAAAATCTTATCAAGCTTCAGAACAAACCCCGACAAGACTGGTTCACCATAGGCAAAGGCAGGGTTTTCCAGAATTTCGACTTCGGTATTTGGGCGATACACATAAACTCGCCGCTCAATTGGATCAATCAACCAGCCCAACTGAGCGCCATTGGCAATGTACTCTTCCATTTTCTCTTTCAACCGGTTGATACGATCAGACGAAGAGCGAAGCTCAACCACAAAATCCGGACATAGCGGCAGCCAATCATCCAATTGATCCTGAGTCAGAGTGGTTAATCGCTCCCGCTTCACCCAACTGGCATCCGGCGCACGTGTCGCTCCGTTTGGAAGCTTGAAACCTGACGAGGAATCGAACACAAGCCCCGAACCGTCGTTGTCAGCCCAATACTCTAACTGGCTGGTGATTTTACTGTTCTTAAATCCTGTCATGCTTTTGGCTGGGGGCATAACTTCAATCACTCCTTTTGCGCTTCGTTCAATCCGCATTTCACTATTTGCCTGGACGAATTCTTCAAATTCCTTGTCTGTCATTGCGACATCAAGTTCAAGAAAGAAGTCTCCAAGCAATTGAGATGGAACACGAATTGGCAAAGTTTCTGACCATCTGGACTTTGCCCTCGGCTTCGGCAATTTGAGTTTTGTTTGTGGTGTTGCCATTGCGCCTGTCTCCGAAATTACAGCCGTTTGATTACATCTTTTGCGAAGTAGGTCAGGATCAAATCTGCCCCCGCGCGTTTGATCGCAATCAGAGATTCCATCATCACGCGCTCTTCGTCAATCCAGCCAAGTTGCCCGGCAGCTTTGATTTGCGCGTATTCGCCTGACACCTGGTAAGCCGCAAGCGGCAGATTGAAGCGTTCGCGCACCGCCCGAATCACGTCCAGATATGCCAGCGCGGGTTTGACCATCAACATATCCGCGCCTTGTTCGACATCGAGTTCAGCTTCGCGCAAGGCTTCGCGGATGTTCGGCGGATCCATTTGGTAACTACGACGATCGCCAAATTGGGGAGCGCTGTCGGCGGCTTCACGGAACGGACCGTAAAACGCCGAGGCATATTTCACGGCGTAAGACAAAATCGGAATCTGATGGAAACCCGCTGCATCCAATCCGCCGCGAATGGCCGTCACCATCCCGTCCATCATCCCCGAAGGCGCAATGATGTCGGCTCCAGCCTGCGCCTGGCTGACAGCGGTTTGCGCCAGTGTCGCCAATGTCGGATCGTTCGCCACGTCGTTATCCACAATCGTTCCGCAGTGTCCGTGAGAGGTGTATTCGCACAAACAGGTGTCGGCCAGCACGACCAAATCTTTGACTTCGCGTTTGACGGCGCGAATCGCCCGTTGCGTGATTCCGTCTTCGGCAAATGCGTCGCTTCCCTGTTCATCTTTCTGTTCTGGCAAACCGAACAAGATGACAGACCGGATTCCCAACGCACGTGCGGTTTCGCATTCTTTGACCAGTTCATCCACAGACAGATTGAACACACCGGGCATGGATTTGATTTCCTTGCGCACGCCTTCGCCCGGACAAGCGAACAGTGGATAAATCAGGTTGGCGGGATCGAGCCGCGTTTCGCGCACCATTTCACGGATTGCAGCCTTGCGCCGCAACCGTCGCGGACGTTGAATCAAATTCATCGAGTTTTTCTCCTTCAAACGTTTTGATGGAACAAATTCGGCCAGTGTTATAATCCGCGCCGTCGCTCCAATTCAATCGGACTCACTTTCGACTTAGCGAGGTTAAGGAATGGCCGCAGTCACAGCACAATCAATCGCTCCCATTTCGACCAGAGAACAGATCGCAGCCTTGATGCCTGACGCATCACGATTGCTCAGCGAGGAGCCGGAGATGGAAAGTTCTTTGCACCACGAACAATCAGTCATTTTGGAAAAATCACTCGAACGCTGGTGGAAAGATCGCCACGATTTTTTCATCGGCGTCAATCTGAGCATTTACTTCAGCCGCGCCCAACTCAAAACTCATGACTTCCGCGGCCCCGACGTATTCATCGCCCTGAACACGGAACGTCGCCCGCGCACTTCCTGGGTAGTCTGGGAAGAAGACGGCAAATACCCGGATGTGATTATCGAACTGCTTTCGGATTCCACCGCTGAAATTGATCGCAAAATCAAAAAGGAAATTTACCAGGAGCGATTCCGCACTTTTGAATACTTTTGGTTTTCGGTGGACACTCAGGAATTCGCCGGATGGCAATTGCGCGGCGAAGGTTACGTCAGAATCGAACCAGACGAGCGCGGCTGGCTGTGGAGCGACCGGCTGAAATTGTATCTGGGCGTAAAAGGCGGCAGATTGCGTTACTTCACCGCCGACGGCTTGCTGGTTCCGACGCCAGAAGAAGGCGAAGAGCAGGAACGACAACGCGCTGAGCAGGAATGGCAACGCGCTGAACAGGAACGACAACGCGCTGAACAGGAACGACAACGCGCTGAACAGGAACGACAACGCGCAGACTTGCTGGCGGAAAAATTGAGCGCACTCGGTCTTGACCCCGATTCACTGTAATCAAATCAAAGCGTCAATGACCGGCTGATAAAATCGCGTGTTCGCAATGGCGATATGACGGTTGAAAGTGAACCGACGCCAAACAACGAGTCAACCTGCGGATTCCAGAACTGCCAGCGTCCGCCGGGCAGTTTCTTCCCAAGTGAATTTTGCCGCCTGGGCAATCGCTTTCTGGCTCAATTCGCCGCGCAAGCTTTCATCCCACACCAATCGCTCCATGGCGTCGGCCATTTCGTCCACATTCAGCGGATCGAAATAGATCGCTGCGTCGCCTGCCATTTCCGGCATCGCTGTTGAGTTTGCCGCCGCCGCCGGAACTCCCATCGCTAGAGCTTCCAGCAAGGGAAACGAACAGGTTTCCGCCAACGAAGGCTGCACAAAACCGAGTGCGTTCCGATACAGTGCAATCAACTGCTGACGCGGCATCGCCGGACGATCAATGACACACTCTGTCAAATCCAGCAATTCAATGGTTTCGGTGATTTCGTTCCAGTATTCGCCGTCAGCCGCCGAACCGACCAGCACCAATTGCAATTGCGGATGATTTGCCGCCAGCCGGGCAAACGCTTCCAGCAATCGGACGACGTTTTTGTACCGATGAAATTGAGACACGTAAAGAAGGTAAGGCCGCTTGATGCCCACACGCCGCAATTCGTCGGCACCGACAACGGATTGCCGCTCGGTTTCGCCCCAATCAATCGCGTGATGCACGACCGCAGGCGCATGCGCCAGTTCGCCAAAGTTGTCCTGAATCCGCTGCCGCGTGTCTTCGCTGAACGCGATCGAACCGTCTGCTGCCCGGAGCGAATGCTGCATCTGCCGCCGCAACATTCGCAACCGCCAACGCCGCACGGGCGAGCGCTCTTCGGCAATCAATGTTTGATCCAGCGGCATGCAATTATGCAGCGCTATCACGGTTCGCGTCTTCGCCGGTTTGGCCAACGGAACCGTGCCGGAATTGGAAAAGAGCATGTCCGGTTGCAATCGCCACAGATGAATGGGCAACACGAACTTTCGCCACAAGACACGCATGATGCTGGCTCCGGCCCATTGTCCGTCGCGCAAAAACGGAATCGCCGCGCGAACAAACCGGACTGATCCTTTGGTGACAGCGGCGGCCAATGGCGCCAAATCTCCGGCGTGGAAAACAATGAACTCATGCCCGGAATCCAGCTCAGCCAATTGCGGCAACAGTTTTTCCAGATACAGCTTGCCGCCGCTGATGGCGGCTGTGGCGTCAATGACAATTTTCATAATGGGTTCAAAAACGGCGAGAGCTTAAGCTATGGCCTGAAGTGAGGCAATGGATTACACTTCGCCTTACTTCAATGTCGCTGCTGAAAGGTCTTCGCCCGCTGTTTTCATGAATTCCAGCTCCGTTAATGCGCCCGTCGCGCTCATTATCTTCAACCGTCCCGAACCGACAGCAAAAGTGTTTGAATCCATTCGGCAGGCTCGCCCAACAACCTTGGTGGTCATCGCCGACGGAGCACGAACCAGTCGCAAGGGCGAAGCGGAACTTTGCCAAGCTGCACGCATCGTGACAGAAAATGTGGATTGGCCTTGCCGAGTCGTCAGGCATTACGCTGACAACAACCTCGGTTGCCGCAATCGAGTCTCAAGCGGGCTTGATCTGGTTTTTGACGAATTTGACCGCGCCATCATTCTGGAAGATGACTGCGTCCCCGAACCGAGTTTCTTTCGCTTCTGCGATGAACTCCTGGAACGTTACAAAGACGACGAGCGCGTGATGGCAATTTCCGGCGACAACTTTCAGTTCGGCAATCATCGGTCGGAATTCAGTTACTACTTTTCACGCTATCCACACGTTTGGGGTTGGGCAACCTGGCGTCGCGCCTGGCAACACTACGACGTGACAATGCACAATTGGCCGCAGATGATTGAGGCCAATTGGTTGAGCAACATTCTGCCCGACCCGAAAGCCGTCAAGTTTTGGCAGGAGACATTTCAAGCAGTTTATGACGGCAGCATTGACACCTGGGATCATCAATGGACATACGCCTGCTGGCAGCGAAATGGGTTGGCGGCGTTGCCGCGAACCAATCTGATTTCCAACATAGGATTTGGTAATCAAGCTACGCACACAAAACGCCAAAGCCATTTCAGCAATATGGCCGTTGCTCCTCTCACATTTCCATTATCCCATCCACCAGAAGTTACACGAGATGAACAAGCCGATCAGTACACGCAATCTCACAACTTTAACTTGAGCTTGCTGGGAAAAGCCCGACGTGTACTCGCCAAGTTGCTTCGATGATTCAACACAGACACCGCCACGAATGAAAGCTTTTTCCTTCGGAACACAGTTCGGCTGCGCAAGAACAAAAGTGCAGTGGCGATGAGTTTTCTCACCGCCACGGCACTTTGTTCTGCTTGAGCCGGCTCCTCTCCGGATAAGAGCGTGTACGGAAACTAAGGTCGTCGGTAAACTCGTGTCATGTCAACGATACGAGAGATTCCCGACGACCTCTGGAATGAGATTGAACCTCTCATTCCCACTCGCCCACCGCGTTCAAACGGAGGGCGAAAACCAGCAGATGACCGGCTTTTATTCAATGGCATCTTTTTCATCTTGCGGGCAGGAGCGGCTTGGCGCGAAATGCCTAAAGCTTACGGCCGGTGGTCAACGGTCTACGGACGGTTTCGAGAGTGGCGCAATGCCAAGGTCTTTGAAGACTTTTGGCGTATCGCTCTCAACTATTACGATCAGCAACAGGGCATTGAATGGGAGTGGCAAAGCGCTGATGGCACTTATGCCCGCTCGCCGCTTGGAGTCCCCGATAATGGGCCGAATCCGACAGATCGAGGCAAACCAGGAATGAAAGATCAGATATTAACAGATGGGCGCGGAGTCCCGATTTCGGTTTTGACGACCAAAGCCAATCGAAATGATCATCTGGAATTGCTGCCCTTGTTGAACAACTCGCCAATCGTCAGGCCTCGCCCCAAGGCTGCGAAGCCACAGCATCTTTGCCTGGATGCGGCCTACGATAACGTAGCAAACGCGAACCATTCTCTGCCGCGAGAACTATATTGGACATATTGCTCCCAAAGAAGGACGAGCAGACAATGCCATTCTCCACCCAGGCGGCCAAGCTCGACGCTGGGTCGTGGAACGGACTCTCGCTTGGTTCGATCGTTTCCGCCGCTTGGTCAGCAACTGGGAAAAGAGCCTTGAAAGTCGGTATGCCTTTCTTTGCTTGGCATCTGCTCTCATCGCTTATCGCTTTTAGCTTCCGTACACACTCTAAGGCAAACTGGCACTGCCGGATGGCTGTTCAAAATATCGCTGGGGCCGGAATTGTTCTTTTGCTTTGCTGATGTCGGTAGCGTTGTATTCCATCGCCAGCTTCACTGCCGCCCACCCCATCGCCGACATTACGCTCCAGACTGGTGAGATGCTGACTTGCACCAGATAAAAAACCGTGCCGATCAAAAAAACGCCCCATGCAAAAGACCATTCTTCCGATTCCAGCGAGCTTTTCTGACGATTGGCCAAATAACGTAATGCCAGCCAGCAGGTCATCACTTGAAACAGCCAGAGCATAATGCCCAGCAAGCCTCCATTTGAAATTTCCAGCAAAATGCCGTGAAAAGGCAAACTGTTGACGCCGACTTCTGGGGTCCAGATTGCGCTGTAAAGTCCTGGGGGCACGTGCAAAGAGGCAGGCAACGATATTAGCCCAGGACCTGTGCCAAGCAGCGCGTAAAAAGGCTCTTCCAGTAAAAACAGCATAGCGCTGGCGTCGAAAACATCTAATCGGTACGCCACTTCCTGACCAAACGTGCCGGGCGGAATACCGCTCAATTTTTGGGATGGGTCAATGCGCGCTCCAATCGTCTGCACAGCGGAATCAAACTGCATCGGCATGAACACAGAAGCGCCAAATAACAGAATCGCCGCCAGCAGAATTAGCCCCAGAATTGCTCCTCGAGTCCGATTCGAGAAAAAAAGCCATCCGGTCACAATCCCAGTCAACAACAAAGCCAGCGCACTGGTAGAAACCGTGCTCAGCAAACCGGCTAGGTTAATCACCAGCAACACCGGCCAAAGCTTGAACAATCGCTTTTGACCGATTAACAGAATCATCAATCCGTAAGCACAGGCCAGCCCTAACCCGCGCGGTTCCGCGCTTAAGCCATGCGCGCGTTCGGCTGTCAGGAACTGGTCTTCAAAGTTGGTGATGGCGTAAACGAGATCGAATCCGGTGAACAGTGTTAACAACCCGGCCAACGCTGACAGAGTAGCGCCCACCACCAGCGCACGACCTATCCAGTACAAATTACCGGCGACACGAAGCTGCGTCGCGACAAACAAAGTCAGTGAGAGATCGCTGATCAGTCGGAATGAATAGATAATTGTTCGTCCGGGAGCGGTCAATGTGTACGGACGCATCATTGTCGTGTCCGGCCACGGCCACAGGAACCCGAAAATAACGCCGAGGATCAGCAGATAGAGGTAATTGATTACCCAAGCTTTTACAGGTTTTAGCCCCCACCATTCACGAAAACTGCTAATCGCTGTTGGCAAATACATCAATCCGACAATGCGAGGCGCAGGCAAGTTGGTCAATATCGTTGTGTCGAAAAGCTGGACAAAGAGTGTAAGACAGGTCCAACCAAGCAGTATTTTGTAACGCTTGAGCCGGAATAGAACGAGTGGCACGCCAATGGCGATCATGAGTAAGATAATTTGACTTAGATCCGCCCTCATTTACTACGAACTTCCTCTTTGATTTCATGCCAGCCAGGTTCGGCAGGCAACCCCAGACTGCGCCGTAGTTTGAACATCAGGTAGGATGTCGGAGCATCCAGCGCAACCCTGATCAATCGCTTGCTACGAAGCAATAAGCGCGTGATTTCGTGCCACCGGGACGCCTGGAAATGATGCGCGTAACGCTCAAACAGAAGCTGTTTATCCTTTTCGCCAACTTCAGACTGATTGGTAGTCTTGGCTTCGTCGTGCAAACGAAAAATCCCAAGTTGATGTCTTATACGTTTGAATCGCCCAGCCAGTAGCAGCCGAATGATGAAGTCCCAGTCCATCGCAAAATGCAACGATTCGTCTGTCATCCCGACTCGCTGCATCAGTTCGCGCCGCCAGAACAAAGCCTGCTGATGAATATCCAGGCCAACCAGAACCGTGTATGCCGGATCAGGATCAAGCGGCCACAAAGCATTCAGTATTCGATCTTCACTATCAGCAATATAAATGCCTCCGTACCAGGCTTCATCTTCGGGACAAGCCAAACAGGCTTTAGCAACGCGCATCAGCGCATCGTTGCAGTATAAGTCGTCCGAATTCAACCAACCGATGATGTCGCCCGTCGCGCGAGCAAAACCTTTGTTCAAGGCATGTGACTGACCGCGATCTTTTTCGCTAACCCAATGAGCCAGTCGGTCTTCATACTTTTTGATTATTTCGACGCTGCCATCCGTGCTGCCCCCGTCAATGATGATGTATTCCAGATTTGGATAGTTCTGGCTAAGCACGCTCAACATCGTACGTTCCAAAAAGTGTGCCTGATTAAACGAAGGCGTGATGATAGAAATTTTCGGCAAATTCATTAGCGTGTATACCAAAGCTGGCGGCGATCCAGCAGGTAATTCAACTTTCGCAAAATTCGCTTTATCTGGTATCGAGAAAGCTTGGTTTCAATGCTGCTACCTGTTGTTCCACTGATTCCAGTCTGGCGCGGCTCAAGCGAAAACAGGCGAGCAGCCGATTTAGTCAGGGTATCCAGACGGCGATAAAGCACTCGCTCGACCCATTCCCCTGCTTCGTCATCACATTCCCTATAAAGGCCAACAAGGTGTTTTTGATAAAACTCGCTTTCAACACAAAACAGATAGCTGCGAGCGATTTGCGAAAGCGCGCACCGGTCAATAATGATTTGTGCCTGTCCTGCCCGACAACAATCATCGAACAGATCGGCAAAGTTACGATACATATACCGCCCAGTGATCTTCATCCAGCAGCGTGGCGGCTTCGGTTCATCCAGCAGCCAACCGTCAATCATCTCGAATTCCTGATAGCCTTTGCCGCGTTCCGGCGAACTGGAAACCGGGCGTTTCCGAAGCATTACATTCGAGAGCTTATTAAACTCGGCGTCGTCACAAAGCGCGTAAGTCGAGTTTTCAAGAAAGTAAACAGGAGCGAATTTACGATAAAAATTGATGGCTTCCAGGTATTCGCGCCGCCGAATCTGCGGGTCGTTGTGCGCGGTGAATGGCGCGTTGGGGACAATCGTTCCGGTCAGCACAATGGCCAAATCCTCACGCTGCATAATCGCGCACCTCTTCGTTCATCACTCGCAATCGTGCGCGCGCTTCGCTGCCCATCACACCGATCCAAAACAGCAACAAGCAGATTGCCGCCGCCCAGGCCACGCCGGGAATGCCAATCCATTTTGCCAAAAGCCAGGCCACCGTCAGATTGACGACGCCTCCGACCGGGCCGAAAACCGCTTGTGACCGAACCGCTCCCAAACCATTGAGCAAGGTTGAAACACAGCGCGCCATCGAATTGAGCACTTCCATCGCCATTACCGCCAATCGAAGATGCCAATCCGATGTTACATCCGCCGTCACCAACAGTTTGAACAACAAAGGCGCAGCCACAAACATTGCCAACGAAGCGGGCAACGACCACAACAAACTGATTCTGATTGATCGTTTGAAAGTCTGGGAAAGCCAGCCGTAATCGCGCCTGGCCGCCGCTTCGCCGTAAGCCGCCCAAAGCGGGGCGACAAAAGCCGTTTGAACCGCTCCGACCAATCCGAATAATCGCAATGTGGTTCCGAATCCGGCAGATTCACTGGCTCCGAACATCGTCGAAACCATCAGTAACCCGGTTTGCAGCATCATGACCGCCGACATCTGAGCGATCCAAAATTGCCCGCCTTGCCGCAACAACCATTTAGCTTGTCGCCAATCAAAAAATTTCCATCGTGGCAACAACCACTCCCGCCGCCAGCCGAACAGGTAAATCGCTGAAAACAAATCCGCCAAGAGCATGCTTCCCAGAAAAGCAACTGCCAACCAAGCCAGGCCAGCTTGTAACTTGATGGCGACAATCAATCCAACTGCTCCCAACACTCCGCTTAGGCCGTTCCAAAGTTGATAGGCATAACCTTCCTGATAACCTTGATACACACAATTGATAATCGAAGATGGCAAACGCAGCGCGCAAAAAAGAAAAATAACTAGCAAAGCCGGGGCGATTTCGCGGGCTGATTCCGGCGAAGTTACGTTAAAAACTCCGGGCCAGTCGAGCAAAGGCACGGTCAAAATCACGGTCAAAATAAATACTGTCGCAACTGCCGAGGTCATCCAGAATGCGCTGGCGACGGCAAGTTGGGCTTGCGATTTGTCGTTTTTGCCGTCCGCAGTTGAAAGCGAGTTGATCAGACTGTTGGATAATCCAAGGTCGGCAATGCTGACCCAAGTGATAAAACTGCTCAGCGTCAGCCAAAGCCCAAACCGTTCTTTGCCCAGATAATGCGAAGTCAGCGGCAACGTCACCAAACCAATCAAGACCGTCATCCCGCGCGCAGCAAGTGTCACAGCGCCAGTCAACCCTACTCGCAGAAACCGGCGGCGGCTTCGATTCGTTTCAGTGCCTTTATATAAATCTTCCAGCATCCAGCCATTAAGCCTCAAACCCTGTAGTGCTGAAAAGCAGGTTGCTGCCTACAGAATCGCGCTTCCTGTTTGTCGCCGGACGCAATTCGTTGTCGCGGCTAATTTCAAATGGTTCGTACCCGTGGTCACGCAACCATCCGATCAGCTCTGCGGTTTTGGGGACGCCCGCCACTCCAAAATCGCCTGTTTCCAGAATAATGCGCGGATGGTCGCGTTTGATGATTTCGGTCATTCCCTGCAAGACGTGAAGCTCGGAGCTTTCGGCGTCAATTTTGACCAAATCCACTTCGGGCAAGCCGCGTTCTTTGACAACATCGTCCACTTTGCGAGCGCGCGCCTGAAACTCTATGCCTTTGGGAGCGTGTTTGGTGTCTTCGTCGCGCATGCCGAACGCCGAATTGAACGCAGAATATTCCAGGCCAAAATCGCGCAACGTCAGTTCGGTTTCGCTGCTATACGCGGCGCAGTTGTGAATCAACACGTTGTCGTTGCCAACAGTATTCCTCATCAACTGGCCAAAGGTGTTTGGCGTCGGTTCAAAGGACAGCACGCGTCCGTGATCGCCCACCAAAAATGAAGCCAGGCGCGTAAAAAATCCGAAATGCGCTCCGATGTCTATGAAGTTCATGCCGGGTTTCAACACGCGCAGCAGAAAGCGGCAGACATCTTCTTCAAAAAAACCATAGCGCCAGATGGTCAGTGAAATCAGTTCCGGCAGCACCACCAGAATCGGTTCGCCCCAAAAGGTCATGGCGGTGACTTCTGCCGAATTGCCTGCCCAATGCAGCATCTTGGGATAAATCATTTTGCGCGGACGGCTGAGCGTGCGGCGGACTTTGCCTCGCTCCATCGTTCGCACGGCGGCGTTTAATCGTTCGATCAATCGTGTGTGTTTGTTGTCGGGGTACGGATCCATAAACTATTTCAAAAACACAGCATCAACGTAAACCACTTCGCCTGTCGCAGAACAAGTCTGCTCCAAATTGCCCGCGTACCGAAATCCCAAATCGTTCAGCAATACAGCCAGTTCAATGAACGAGGGTTGTTGGTCGTAAAGTTTGTACAAATTGGCTTCGACAATGCAGGCGCGCGCTTGTCGCAGCGTTTCGGTGGCGCCCGCAATCACCTGCCGTTCGTAACCTTGCGTGTCAAGTTTGATCAAAAGTTCCGGTGGCAACGATTGTCCGCCAAGCGCAGCGTCGAGCGTCGTCAGTTTCACTGGCACGTTGTCCTGCGCGCGCGTTTGCGGATACAACTGATTGCAAACCTCTGTCGTCGCCAACAACGAAGACGACGCGCTGTGTTCGGTATGCCGAAACATCTGCGCTTCGCCGTCTTCGGCTCCGAGCGCGACGTTGAACACATGAACTCGACCGGATTGAGCCGCGGCCCAACGTTGCAATTCCGCAAACGGTTCGGCCAGCGGTTCGAAGCAAAACAATCTGGCTTGGGGGAAAAATTGAATGATGTGTCGAGCGAATTGCCCAGTGTTCGCTCCAACATCCACGATGGTTCGAATCGGCAGATGCCGCAAACCCAGCAACGTGCGGCTGGGGCTGCGGTCGGCTCTGGTGAGTTCCAATCCAACCATTTCAAACGCGCGTTTGACGACCGACCCAATCGAAGCCATTCAATCGCCTTCCTTCAAGCCCGGTAAAATTCGGCGATCTTTTCGACGACGTATTGCTGCTGGTCGGCGGTCAGTTCGGCGTAAATCGGCAGCGATAAACATTCGCGCATCGCTTGTTCCGTTTCCGGCAAATCGCCGAGCTTGCCACCCAGAAATGCAAAACATTCCTGCAAATGCAGCGGAACCGGATAATACACTTCGGTGCCAATGCCCGCGGCTTGCAGATGCGCTTTCAGTTCGTCGCGGCGCTGACAACGAATCGTGTATTGATTGTAAATGTGGCGACTGTAGTCGTGCGCTTTCGGCAAGACAATTTCTTCAACTCCGGCAGCCGCGAACCACTGTTCATACCGCGCGGCATTGGCGCGACGCGCTTCTGACCAATCGTCCAGACGCCGCAACTTGACGCGCAAGACGGCGGCTTGCAGCGCATCCAGACGACTGTTGATGCCTACGACCTGATGGTAATACTTCGGCTCCATGCCGTGAACGCGCAAGATGCGCAGCTTCGCGGCCAGTTCATCGTCTTCGGTCGTCATCAACCCGCCATCGCCTGCTCCGCCAAGGTTCTTGGACGGAAAAAAGCTGAAACAACCAATCGCTCCCATCGTGCCCGCACGCCGAGTTTGAAAATCTGCGCCGATGGCCTGGGCGGCGTCTTCGACAATCGGCAAATTGTGTTTGGCGGCAATGTCGGCAATCACGTCCATGCGCGCGCACTGGCCGAACAAATGAACCGGCATAATCGCTTTGGTGCTCGGCGTGATGGCGCGTTCCAACAATTCGACGTTCAAATTGAAATCGTCGTACGCGATGTCAACGAACACGGGCCGCGCGCCCAATCGAGTGACGGCACTGGCCGTCGCAAAAAACGTGAACGAAGTCGTGATGACTTCATCGCCTTCGCCAACGCCCAACGCCATCAATGCCAACAACAGCGCATCCGATCCCGAAGCGCATCCAATGGCATGTTTGGCGTGGCAATACTCGCCAACTTCGCGTTCAAAGTCGGCGACTTCCGCGCCCATCACAAACTGTTGAGAGTCAAAAACGCGCGTCACCACCGCCATCACATCTTCGCGGATGGTTTGGTGCTGCGCGACCAAATCGAGCAAAGGAACTTTCATCGTCAAAATTCTTCTTTCGTGCTTCCTGTAGAAACTGTCATAGCCAGAACGAACAGGAATAGTAGAGCATTGGCGGCGATCTGCAAGTTGAAATCCAGAAAGCTGTGAACCGCAATTCCCAGCAAGGCGACGTATCCGCCAAACATCACAGCGCGATCTTGTGTGCGCGTTCGCGGAAGTTGTTGAAACTGTCGCCGAGCGATGCGAATCAACTCCATAAAAAACCAAAGCCCGATCAATCCGCCGATCAATCCGCCGTCGGTCAGCAGTTGCAGATAATCGTTATGAACGTGTTCCAGCCGCTCGTTTTTCACCGAAGAACGACCATAAGACGGATACACAGCCGGAAACGCGCCCAAGCCCACGCCGGTCAGCGGATGGTCTGTGACCATTTGCCAGGCTCCACGCCAGTATTCGGTTCGCGTCACCAGCGAGTATTCGCTCGCGCCTTGTTGCAACAGACTGAAGCGTTTGACCAGCGGTTCGTACCCGATCCACAACACCAGCAGCAAGACCGCCGCCAACGCGCCACCGGCGATCATTTTATTTCCGGCTGGATTGAATCCTTCGCTCAAACCGCGCCGTTGCATCCAGATGGCGACAATCATCATGACCAACACCTGAACGCCGAGCGCCAGAATCCCCCCGCGAGAACCTGAAAACAGCAAGGCGACCGCCATCATCACCACGCTGAACAACCACAGCAACCGCTCTTCCAGCTTGATCCGCGCAAACAGCAGGTAAGCCAGCGGCAGCGGCAAAATCAGTTCGACCAGTCCGGCAAAGTGGTTGTAATTTCCATAAGGCCCATACGGCGCGATGTACGGTGAAACCGGGCGCACCCAATACATTTTGCCGTTGTACGTCAGCCGTTGCACGATGGCGAACAGCGAAACGGCAAAGCCAAACACCGTCAAGATGTACAGAACTTTTCTGCGTCGCTCGGAGCTTCGCAAGACGTGCAGCGCGGCAAGAAAATAAATCGCCATGGCCAACCATTTGACCGTTGTTTCTTTGGTCGCGTGGCGATCCAGAGAAAATGCGGCAGCCTGAATCGCTCCCCAGCCGGTGATCGCCAACAGCGGCAACGCCAATCGCCAGTTTCTGAATTCGGCCTGTTCATCAAAGGTAAATCGAACGGCCAACATCACGGCCAACAACAACGCATTCAGTTCCAGCAACGCCAGTGACCACGCTTCAACTGTTCCGTAAGCCAACACGGCAAACATCACCGTCACCACCAGATCGGCGAAGATGAAGCTTTCGAGTTTTGAGCGGTTTGAGTTCATTGCTGGTTCAGTCTGAAATCATCCAGCCACAGTTCGGCGATGCGAAGACTGTCAATCACCTTCAATTGCGGCGCGTGAATCGTCAACCGCAATCCGCGCGTGGTTTCCGGCACGGAAAACGTGATCGTCTGTTCGCGCCAATCGTTCGTCCCGTTTGGCACGACGGAATTCAGATTGAACAGCGCAGGATTCGTCGCGTCGGTGATGCCTATGAATGGCGTTTCGGTCGGTGAAGCAGAAATGTTTTTCGTTTTGACAAAATAGCTGAGCCGATACTGCCGCAAAGGTTCGACGGCAATCAGTTGCGAAATTTCGCCAAAGCCGGAATTCATCGTCGAATTGAATGTCAGATGCAGCGCAAGCGAACCGGAGTGCGGATTAGTGGTGCTGCGCAGCACGCGAACTTCCGGGTGGCGGCGAATCGCCCAATCGAAGGTTTCGCCAAGATCAACGTCTTCCGCGTATTTTTCGCGCAACGGCGTTTGCTCGAATCCGCCGTTGGTCATCAGGTTGTTTTCGGCGCTGGCTGTAAGACCTTCGGCGATGGAAAACTTTTGCCAGACGGCGTGGGCGTCGTTGAAACGATTTTTCGCCTGAAGCTCGCGCGTCAATTGCGCGATCAGCATTCGGTATGCGATGGAATTTTCCGCTGGAAGTTGTCGCCAGATTTCCAGCGCTTGATCCAATGCGTCGTGATTGGAAAGAAATTCCGCCAGATAGCCTCTGGCAGCATTGTCCGGCGGCGTAACGCGGCGAAGCGCTTCCAGATTCATGCCCAAGGCTCCGGCGATGGCGTTATACGCATTCAACGTCGCGTTGCGATCCGGCGGCGGCGCGGCATTGCCATACAGCGAACCGGACAACAGCGCTGCCTGGCGAAAATCTTCCAACGCCGGTTCAGTCTTCCCTGCCCGCAATCGCAGATTGGCCAGCGCCCACCAGACTTCAAAATATCGCGGAGCCAGTTCGACGGCGCGCTGCAACGCGGCTTCAGCTTCCGCGTTTTGCCCATTGGCGTCGTAGGCTTTGCCAAGTTCCAATTGATAACGGTAATCCCGCGGCGAGGCCTGAACAGCTTGTTGCAAATCGGCGATGGCTTCGGCCACTCGCGGCGGATCGGCTTGATTCAGCCAATACCGCGCGCGCGCCGCCAACACTTCGGCATTCGCCGGAGCGTAGCCGACCCCTGCGTTCAGGCTTTCCACCTGATTGCCGTCTCGCTGACCATAAGCGACCAGCGAAACGGCCAAAAAGTTTTTGACTATGAAATTGCCAGCCCAAACCGCGAGAGCCAGAACGGTGATGAGCAAAGGAAGGCGCTTGGACATAAATCAAAAGGCAAAAGGCAAAAGGCAAAAATCAAAAGTTCAAAAAACCTTGGAGCAGAAATTTTGCCTTTTGAGATTTGCCTTTTGCCTTTTGATTTTCACGAACTACTTTCCTCGTGACTGTGGTAGTAAGCGTACTTGTAGTTGTAATAGTAGCTCTCAGTATTCAGATCAATGCAGTTGAGCACGACACCGAAAATCTTGGCATTGACATCGGCCAGCGCCTGTTTGGCGCGCTGCACGGCTTCGCGCGGCGTGTGATTGCTTTTGACGACGATGACCACGCCGTCCACATGCGGCGAAATAATCAGCGCGTCCGTCACGTGAATCACCGGCGGCGAATCAATGATGATGTGATCGAATTGTTCCTGCAGTTCCGCAACCAGATAACCCAGTTTGACCGAACTGAGCAGTTCCGACGGATTTGGCGGAACCGGCCCGGCTGGCATCACATAAAGATTCGGAATGTCGTGCTGGATGATGACCTTGTCCAGCGAAACATCGCGCGACAAATAAGTCGAAAGCCCTGTGTCGTTTTTAGTGCTCAGAATTTTGTGACAACGCGGGCGGCGCATATCTGCGTCCAGCACCAACACGCGCGCTCCGGTCTGCGCCAGTGAAATGGCCGTGTTGGCGACAATCGTCGTTTTGCCTTCTGCCGGGTGACTGCTGGTAATCAACATCGTGCGCGGCGCATGTTCAGCAGACGAAAGCAGCAGCGATGTGCGCAGCGCGCGATAACTTTCCGCAAAGGACGAAAGCGGGTCGTGGCCGGAAAGCAATTCGTTATTAAGCGTGGTCAGCGCAGTAACCTTCTTGCCATTGCCGTTTCCATTGCCATTTCGATTGAGGCCGACGCCCAGCATTTTGTTTTTGGCCAGGCTTTGCAGCGAAGGAATGCCACCCAGCGCAGGCAACATCACTATCCGTTCAACGTCTTCAGCCGTGTTGATAGTGTTGTTGAGGTATTCCATGAAAAACGCCAGCCCGATTCCCAACGCCAACCCAATCAACACGCTCAAGCCGATATTCAACACCTTGTTCGGTTTCACCGGCGCAATCGGAATCTCGGCTTGCTGCACCTTGCGAATGTTGGACGGGCGAAAATCGCTTTCGACCTCTGCCTGACGCAATCGGCCCAACAGGTCCTCGTAATTTTTGCGATTGGTTTCGATCTTTTGTTTGATCAGGCTCAGTTCAGACGATTCGCGGTTTTGCTGAATGGCTTCGTTGCGGGATTTGCCGAATGACGCTTTCAAGTCGTCTTCGCGCTTTCTGGCAACCTGAAACTGCGTTTCGATGTTTTTGACGATGGTGGCTTTTTGCGCGGCAAGCTGAATTTCCAATTGCTTGACCTGCTCCTGAACCTGTTTGACCGCCGGATATGTCGGCTGATATTTGGCGGACAAATTGGCCAGTTCCTGTTGCTGCTTGCTCAATTCGCGGGAAAGATTCTGGACGGTTGCGTCGTTGATGACTTGCGGCAATTCCTCCGCCGGAACTTCTTTGCTGCGATTGTAATTTGCCTCGGCGGTGCGCCGTTCATTTTCCAGATCGGTCAACTGACGATTCAATTCGACGGTTCGCGCCAGCGTGATGTCGCCCTTGTCTTCGACCGAGATGATTTTGTGTTCTGCCAGATAGCGCTGCTGTTCATTTTCGGCATCGCGCAACGCGGCTTCCGCTTCCTCAACCCGTTTGGCCAGAAAATCCTTGGCGCTGCTGACGCCCTGCAAGCGGCTTTCCATTGACCAGGTGATGTATTCATCGGCAATGGCATTGGCGACTTCGGCGGCCAGTTTGGGGTTGTACGCATCGAAAGTCAGGGAAACAACGCGCGTTTGGCGTCCCACTGCCACGTCGTAACGGCTTTGAAAGGCGTTGACCATCCGAACTTCGCGTTCGTTTTCCTGAAGCGTTGTCGGGGTTTTCGGCTTGAACTCATCGTTTTCGGGAAGATTCAGTTTCTGAATCACCCGACGCGCCAGATCACGACTGTGCAAAATGTCTACCTGGGTTTGCAGAAAAAACGGATTGAAGACAGTGGCGCTTTCATTTTCCAGAATCTGGCGGCCTTGCCCCACGCGCTCCGTTTCCCTGCCGATTTCCAGCTTGGCTTCGGCGCGATAGACCGGGCGCGTCAACATAGTTCCGATGGTGACGATGGTCGTCAACACCACCAGAGTCGCCAGCACAATCCATTTGTGGCGACGAATGATGCGGAAATATTCGCGGACGGAATTCTTTTCGACTTCGACAGCCGGATAGCGGCTGTAAGCAGGATACCCACCAACTCGTTTGGACTCTCGGCTTAATTCTCGATTCGATTGGGGAATGCTGGTGAGAGCAGTTTGGTTATCGTCGTAATTGTTCATTAGTGCGTTGTCGCTTCTTATCTAAAAATACCCCAGCCCAAAGCGCTGGATAATCCACCGGCAAATGCCTGTATCAAAGATCGCGTCTGTTTTCCGCGTGTGGATTCCGGAATCATCACCACATCGTAAGGCTTCAACACAATGTCTTTGCTTGCGTCTTTTTCGATTTCCGCAAAGTTAATGATCGTTTCCGTCGCCGCGGCCTGATCCGGCCCGTTGGAACGAACCAGATGGACTTCTTTCTTTTTGGCGTCCTGAGCGAATCCACCCGCCAGGGCAATCGCTGCCGTCAATTTGATCGGTTCTTTCAATGGAAATGCGCCGGGTTTGTTCACGCCGTTGCCGGTGACATAAATGATTCCGGCTTCAGGCACGTTGATCAAATCGCCATCGCGCAACACTCGATTCAATTCCGGTTTGCGAATCAGGTCGCTCAAACTGATGATCTCCATGCTCTCAGTCGGTTGAAACCGGACAAGTTGAATCACATTTCCGGCTTTGTCGGTCAAACCGCCGGCATCGCTGATCAGATCGTAAACGCGCATTTCGCGGTTCAACGCCACCTGTTTCGGTCGGTTGACGGCTCCGGCAATTGACACCATCTGGGCGTGATACTCTTCGATGAAGATTGTCACCTGCGGCTCTTTCAATATGACGGTGAATTCTTTTCGCAATAATTCGGTGGCTTGCTGTTCGGTCAGCCCGGCAATCTTTACGCTTTTTTCAATGTACAACAGTTCGATTGTGCCTTCCTGGGAAACCTTGGCCTTGACGCCTCGCAAATCCGGTTCACCGGCCACAGTGATGCTCAACACATCGCCCGGACCAATGCGGTAATCCCGATTGCCTGATTTTGCGCCATTCGCGGAAGACACCGCAGCCAGCGTCTGTTCCTGCTGAGCCAAAATTGCCGAAGCGGCAATGCACAGGACAACACACGAGAGCACACAACGAAGAAAAGAATGGTTACGAAACGTCATGGTGGAAAGACCTGAAAGTGACGCGCAGCCGAATCGGTGAGGGTGGGCAGCGACGCGCGTCTGTAAGGCACGGTGTCAGAAGAACAATGAGGGGCGACATCACATTTCAGCCGGTTCGGCTGTTCATTAGTGTTTTACGCTGCGCCAACGTTTCTGGATTCTCAGAAAGTGGCGGCGTCAACTCAAAAAAGATCAAGTGATTGAAATAATGCGCCGGAGTCATTCGACGAGTGACTCCGGCGCATCGCGTTTTTCTTCAGAATTGAATTGCGATTACGGGCGGAAACCGCTCACCACGATGGAACTGGGTGTAACGTTGTCCGATTGCGAAGCAGCGACGATACCAGCCACTGCGCCGCCGACACCGGCAATGATCAATGCTGCAATCGCGCCGGGGCTAAGACCCGAAGCTTGGTTGGCAGTGGAAAGGCGCGCGCACCGCGGAGCGGCTTGCGTGCCAACCGAAACTTCACTGCCAGCAGCGACATACTCAACCTTGCTGCCCGAAGAAACTTTGGCATCGCTGCGGCTGGCCGCCACGCGAGTGTTGCCACAAGTCACATCAACAGTCAGAGTCGCGGCGTTTTTGCCATCGGCGGTCGCAATACCTTCGGCGGTAGCCACATTGATCGCTACACCTGCCGGAGCGCTGACCACAGCGCGACCCGATGAAAGATTGCCGCCGACTTTGCCATCAGCAAAGCTCAACGTCATTTCGGATTCCGGGCCAAGCTGAACGCGACCCAATTTGCCCAAATTGACTGTCGCCATTCCATTGCGCGAAGTTTTGATTTTGCTCTCGCTGAACACCGTCGCGCCGGAAATCGCTGGCGTGCCGTTGATCGAGACGCTGCCCGTCACCGACAGTTCACCTGCCGATTTGGCAGCCGTTTGCGCGAGCGCCGAAGTAGTCACCAACGAATAGAAGCTGCCAACAGCCATCATCAAAGCAACTGTCAACGCCTTCCGAAACATAGTTGGCTTACGCATTATGGTTCCTCCCGTGAACTTATTGATTCGTTTCAATCACCCTGAACTCCATGCCCAAGGTGAGAATGTTTACTTGATTGCTAGAACTTCTGAAAAGAGCCTGAACCGGCTCAAACGGAGTTGCAGCTTAACGTATGCCGACCAAAACCGGCAAGCACTATTCAGTCTTAAATTCCTGCTACAACTAAAATTTACCACGAGGATCAAGTGCGGGCTAAGTTTTACCTGAAAGAGCCATTTCAGTCAACCATCAACATCGCTGCCCTCAAACCAAAACTAAAAATTGAGACGATCCGGCGATAAGTTCTTCACGATTACGCTTCAATCCACGGGCAATCAAGCGACACAAAATTTTGCAGCTTTGCGCAAGGCTCATAATAACGTTCGATACCAGTCAATCGTCTTCTTCAACCCTTCTTCGACCGGCACGCGCGGCTCCCAACCCAAGACTTCTTTGGCTCGTGTGATGTCAGGGCGGCGCGTTTTTGGATCGTCCTGAGGCAATGGCTTATAAACGATTTCGCTCTGACTGCCAGTCAGTCGCAAAATCAGTTTGGCAAATTCCAGAATTGTCATTTCCGTCGGATTGCCGATGTTGACCGGTTTGGTGAATGAAGAATCCATCAATCGCCGGATGCCTTCGATCAGATCATCCACATATTGAAAGCTGCGCGTTTGCTGGCCTTCGCCAAAGACAGGCAGCGGCTCTCCGCGCAGAGCTTGATTGATGAACGTCGGCACGACACGACCGTCATTGACTCGATTGCGCGGGCCATAGGTGTTGAAGATTCTGACGACTCGGACATCAACGCCGTGCGCGCGGTGGTAAGCGTAAGTGATCGCTTCGGCAAAACGTTTGGCTTCGTCGTAACAACTGCGCGGGCCGTTGGGATTGACGTTGCCCCAGTAATCCTCGTGCTGCGGATGCACCAGCGGGTCGCCATACACTTCCGAAGTCGAAGTCAGCACAAACTTCGCTCCTTTCGCCTTGGCCAGACCGAGCGCATTGTGAGTTCCCAGCGCGCCGACCTTCAACGTCTGTATGGGAAATTCCATGTAATCAATCGGGCTGGCGGGACTGGCGAAATTCAACACCCAATCCAAATGCCCTGCGACATGAATGTGATTGCTGATGTCGTGGTGAATGAACTCGAAGTTGGGGTTCGAGCGATGATGAGCGATGTTCGCCAAATCGCCTGTCACCAGATTGTCCATCGCAATGACCTGATGGTCTTCGGCAATCAACCGGTCAGCCATGTGGCTGCCGATAAAACCGGCGCCGCCGGTAATCAGAACTCGCATTTTGCTATCGTCCTATTCCTCTGTATTTGAATCCCGCCGCTTCGACCGCCGCCGGATCGAGCACGTTGCGTCCATCCACCAGAACTTTGGTATTCATCACTTCGCCTATTTCTTCCAGGTTCAGATATTGAAACTCTTCCCATTCGGTGACAATGACAATGGCGTCGCAATCTTCGGCCAGACTGATGGCGTCAGTGGCGTATTCGATCTTCAAATCCGGATATTGTTTTGCGCAGACTTCGTTGGCAATCGGATCGTAGGCTTTGACGCGCGCACCCATTTCCAGCAATTCGCGCGCGATTTCCAGGGCCGGAGCGTCGCGAATGTCATCGGTTTCCGGTTTGAACGCCAGCCCCAGTAAGCCGATGGTTTTGCCTTTGATGATTTTCAGCGCTTCCTGCAATTTCAGCACAGGCACGTGGCGTTGTCGTTTGTTGACCGAAACCGTCGAACGCAGCAATTCCGGTTCGTAGCTGTATTCATTGGCGATGTCTATGATCGCCGAAACGTCTTTGCCAAAACACGAACCGCCCCAGCCAACGCCTGCGTTCAGAAATTTCGGGCCGATCCGACTGTCCAAGCCGAAACCGCGAACGACTTCTTTGATGTCGGCGCCGACGCGCTCGCAGATATTGGCGATTTCGTTGGCGAAGCTGATCTTCGTCGCCAAAAAAGCGTTGGCCGCGTACTTGATCATTTCCGCCGAAGCCAGATCGGTCGTCACCACCGGCACAGCCGTGAATCCGGACGGTCTTGGAGCCGACGCGGGCGGAACGAATGTCTGTTCGACAATCGGTTCGTACAGCGCGCGCAGCCGTTCGGCAGCATAACTGTCCGTGGCCCCAATGACGATGCGGTCGGGATAAAACGTATCGTTGATGGCCGAACCTTCGCGCAGAAATTCCGGGTTCGAAGCGACTAAAAAGACATCTTCAGGTTTGATTCCATTCAGTTTTCGGCTGACGGTCGTTGTCGCAGAACCGCCTTGACCGGCGGCAGCGACCGCCTGTCGCTCACGATATGCCGGATTTTCCTGCAACCCTTCCTTGACCAGCATTTCGACCCAGTTGCCGGACCCAATCGGCACGGTTGATTTGTTGACGACGATGCGTCGGCGTTCGCAATCCATCGCACGTCCGACAGATTGCGCAACAGCTTTGACATAAGACAAATCAGCTTTGCCGGTGGGCAGCGGCGGGGTTCCGACGGCGATAAAAATCACTTCGGATTCTTTGACGGCTGACGCCAGATCGGTCGAAAAGCGCAGGTTTCCACGTTGAATGCCAGTGATAATCAATTGATCCAGCCCCGGTTCGTAAATCGGCGATTTGCCTTCGCGCAACATTTGAATCTTGCGTTCGTCAATGTCCACGCAAACAACCGAACGTCCCAGATAAGCCAGACAAGTTCCGGTCACCAGACCGACATATCCGGTTCCAACAACACAAACTTCCACTGTTTTGCCTCCTTAAGATTGCCTGAAAAGCATTTAGACACTGCTTCGGGGCGAGCGATTATGAATATGATGATTCCTGCTTGCGCTGATGGAGAGTTGTGTCGCGCGGCAGGCGCGAGACTATAACAAATGGCTTTTGGTCTGTCACTCAGCAGTCTGCCACGTCGCGCTCAGGCATCTCGTTTGCTGATTTCAAAGCTCGGCGAAGAATCAGCTTCGCAGTTTCTGGTTCGCCGCCACTGAGAATTCAAATGAGACTTCAACAGCTTTTCGTCTCAAATGTTGGTAAACAAAAGGATTTTCAAACAGGTTCACTGAAGCAATTCACTGCGGGAAATCATCTGGAAATCGGGTTGTGGCAAGGGGGAATTTTTCTCAATCCGGGAAAACTTCGCAGCTAGAGCGCGGATTCTTCCGCTTGTCGCAATTCAACCATCATCAATTTTTGGCCAAAATTTGGCAGAGTGAGGCACAAGTTATGAAACGCATCATCACGATTCTTTCTGTCACGGCTGTAACAATCGCTGGAATTTTCTTCGCTCAACAAACCAGCAACGCCAATGGCACAGTCCCTGAACAACCGACTTTCAGCAAAGACGTTGCGCCGATCTTTTTCAAAAGTTGCGCCGAATGCCATCGTCCTGGCGAAGGCTCACCGTTTTCCGTGCTCAGTTACAAAGAAGTGCGTCCCTGGGCGAAATCCATCAAGGAAAAAGTCGCGCTGAAAACCATGCCGCCATGGCACGCTGATCCGCATTACGGCGTATGGGCCAATGACCGCCGCCTGACTCAAAGCGAAATTGACACCATCGTCGCCTGGACCAATACAGGCGCCAAAGAAGGCGACCCGAAAGAATTGCCGCCGACGCCGAAATTTACCAACGGTTGGACGATTGGCACGCCGGATATGGTCATTCCCATGCCGGAAACCTTCACGTTGGAAGCCAGCGGTCCGGACGAATACCAATACTTCACGGTGGATCCGGGCTTCAAAGAAGACGTTTACGTTCAGAGCGCTGAAGCCCGTCCGGACAATCGCAAAATCGTTCATCACATCATCGCGTTTATCCAACCTCCGAGCGACAAACCGCGCTTCGACCTGAGCAAATACAGCAAGGAAGAAATCGAAAAACTGCGCGCCCAAATGGAAAAGAATTCGCCGACGTATCGCGAAGGCTTCCTGATTCGCACCAAAATGGACGCGCCCGTCACGGATGATGGATGCAACGCGCCGACCGGCGGCAGACTGGGCCGAGTGGATCGCGGACAGGACATGGAAAATGGCCAGTTGCTGGCGGGTTATGCTCCGGGAATGAACCAAGCCATTTGGGAACCGGGCACGGTCAAAAAAATTCCTGCCGGATCGAAGATCGTCTTTCAGATGCACTATTCGAAAGTGGCTGGCACGGTGCAAAAAGACCGTTCCAGCATCGGGCTGATTTTCGCCAAAGCTGAACCGAAAAAGCTGGTTCACACTTACGGCATTTCCAACAACGCTTTTTTGATCCCGGCGGGAGCTGACAATCACAAAGTCACCGCTTGCTGGACGGCGAAAGACGACATTCACATCATCAACTTCATGCCGCACATGCATTTGCGCGGCAAAGCCGTCGAATACAAAGCTTTCTATCCAGACGGCAAAACCGAAATCCTGCTGAACGTGCCGGAATACGATTTTTCGTGGCAAACGGCTTATTACTTCAAACAGCCGAAAGCCGTTCCCAAAGGCACGAAAATCATGGTCACTGGGTATTTCGACAACTCCGTGAAAAACAAATTCAACCCTGATCCAACCAAAGCTGTTCGGTATGGCGAACCGACGTATGACGAAATGATGATCGGCTGGATGGATTACACCGCGGACAACGAACGCGCCAAAAACACAACCGCCATGAAGTAATTCACCACAACCGAAAACCAATCATCCAAAACCAAACGCAGTCATTTTTTGGCTGCGTTTGGTTATTTTTTTGTGCCTGCTCATTCGAGTTTAGACTAATTGGAATCGTGTCAGGCATAGAAGACAGCGGTAAAAGGCTTGCCAAATACCGCTGTCAGGTAGCGTTAGACGAAATAGAGAGCGAAGACGACTGGCTTGGTATCGAATTACAAACAAGCTTCAGGCAATTTGGCATTGATTGCCATCAATGTCATTCTTCGAATCATCGGTAAAGCGCCAAAGAATTAAAATGATTCTGCATTACACGCCGATTTGAGTTTACCCGTTTGAGACCAAGCAATGAGATGGCAAATCCCACACTCGATTTCAGTTTCCGAAGAAGTGCGAAGCTTCGTCGGTGGACATGCGATTGTGGCGGAGCGAATAGCGCGCTTCGGCATCACGGATGTGGACGCAGCAAGGGCCTTTCTCGATCCGAATGCGTATGCAGTGACTTCGCCGTTTGAATTGCCGGATATGGATCGAGCTGTCGAACGCTTGCAACGCGCCATTCAGCTTAGCGAACCGATTTTGATCTGGGGGGATTTCGACGTAGACGGGCAAACGGCAACGACGTTGTTATTTACGGCGCTGCGCGATTTGGGAGCCAACGTGCAGTATCACGTTCCGCTGCGCGATGGTGAAGGGCACGGAATCAATCTGCCGAAATTGCGCGAATGGCTGACGCGCGGCATCAAATTAATCATAACCTGCGACACTGGCATCACTTCGCACGAAGCCGTCAATGTAGCCTCCGCCGCCGGAGTTGACGTCATCATCACCGACCATCATTTACTGGGCGACACGCTGCCAACGGCCTTGGCCGTCATCAATCCTATGCGTTTGCCCGTCGGACACAAGCTGCGCGAATTGCCGGGCGTTGCCGTTGCGTATGAACTGATTGCCGCCCTGACTTCAAAAAGCTGCGACGAATTGCTCGATTTGGTGGCGCTGGGAATCGTCGCCGACGTAGCCGAATTGAAAAACGAAACGCGCTATTTGCTGCAACGCGGTTTGACGATGATGCGCGCGACGATTAGACCGGGCTTGCTGGCATTGCTGCAATCCGCCGAAGTCAATCAATTGGCGATGGACGAAAGCGACATCGGATTCAAACTGGCTCCGCGATTGAACGCGCAAGGGCGAATGGGCAACGCCGCCGACAGCGTTGAATTGCTTTCGACTTCGGACGCGGCACGCGCGGCGGATCTGGCGTATCAGCTTGAACAAATGAATGCGCGGCGAAAATTGGAATCGCAGTTGGTCGAAGACAGCGCGCACAACCTGCTGGAACGCGAACCTTCGTTGCTGGATTACGCCGCCATCGTCTTGTCTCATCCCGATTGGAAAGGCGGAGTCGCAGGCATCGTCGCCAATCGTTTGGCAGAGGCGTATCACAAACCGGTCGTGCTGTTGTGCGAAGAAAATGAAAATGCCTTCGGTTCGGCGCGTTCGGTGGCGGGCATCAACATCACCGACGCATTGAAAGCCTGCCGCGAGAAACTGACGAAGTTCGGAGGTCACGCGATGGCTGCGGGCTTGTCGCTGCGCCGCGAAAACGTGTTCGAGTTTCGCCGTTTGTTGTCGCGCGCAGTTCGTTCGATGACGGCGGAAATCGAAGAACCGATGCTGGAGATTGACGGGTTTCTACGCCTGGACGAAATCACCAGAGAACTTGAACAGGATGTTCGACGATTGGCCCCGTTCGGCAACGGCAACCCGGCGCTGACGTTGGCAACGACGGATTTGCGAATGGTTCGCAAACGCAAGCTTGGCCGCAAAGGCGATCATCTGGAATTGATCGTTGCAGACGATGCAGGCAATCAGCAGCGCGTGTTGTGGTGGAACGCCGGCGAGCGCGAATTGCCCGGTGGAAGATTCGACCTTGCGTACAATTTGCGACTGAGCCGGTTCAAAGACGAAGTTGATTTGGTTTTGGAATTTGTTGATCTGCAAGCGCGCGAAAGCGAACCGATTGAAGTCAGCGATCAAACCGTCGGTTATGAAATCGAAGATTGCCGCAACGACGATCCGCACGCCAAGCTGGCTGAAATTCTGTCAACTCATACAGACGCGATTGTCTGGCGCGAAGCCAATTCATCCTTGGCAGGTTGCAATCGAACTGAACTTCGCCAGGCCGAAACCTTGATAGTTTGGACTTCGCCGCCGGGCCCGGATGAATGGAATGCCGCGCTGGAAACGGTGAAACCTCGTCGCGTGATGTTCTTCGGACTGAGTCCGGCTGAACTTTCGCTTGAATCGTTTTTGCAGCGACTGGGCGGTTTGTTGAAATTCGCGCTGAGTTCCAAAGGCGGCGAAACAACCATTCAGGAGTTGGCAGCCGCGATGGCTCAACGCGACGATGCCATTCGGTATGGGTTGCGATGGTTTCAACAAAGCGGCCAGCTTGAGATTGCGATCAGCGCGAAAGGCCGCGTCAGCATTTCCCGTCCAGCCCAGACCAGCGACCGTCTGGATCAAACTTCGCTCGAAAAACTGTTGAGCAACGTGCTGTCCGAAACGGTCGCTTATCGAAAGAGTTGGACGCCGTAAGAAGCTCTTCAGAGTTTTCGTTCCAATTTCAGTGCGCCCACCGACCGGCCAAACTCCGCGTTCAATCTATCCAATTCGGCTTGAGCCTCTTTCTTTTCTTTGGCGATGGCTTCCAATCGAGTTTCCTGTTCGCCTGCCTTGGCGATGTAACGAGCGACAAGTTGTTTGGCTTCGGCTGTGTTTTTCAACGCACCGATGTTGTCACGCAACCGTTTTTGATCGTCACTGATTTCTTCGGCTTCCTCTTCCAGCGTTTTGACGCGGCGTTCAGCCTGAAAGATTTTCGTTTTCAGTTCGATCAGTTTTTCCAATTCGGCCTTGATCGCAGCGTCAATGTAGTTGCTGGAAACGAACAGCTCCACGTCGCGCGAACTCAAATTGCTGATTTGATAGCTGTCCATCAACGCCTGAGTTTCGTTGACCGGAAATTCCAGAGTTTGGCGTGGTTCCAGTTCGACGCGGAATCGGTAATGGTTGACGGTCTTTGACGCGGGCGCCTGGGTATCGCTGGACAGCGTCCAACCCTCGCGTAGCGGATGTTCAATGTAAACAGTTCGCTTTTTGTCGGTCTGGTTAATCAGCGTGTAGGTCTTCTTTTCGCTGCGGTAATAGTGCGCTTCAAAAATTCCTTTTTGCGCGCGAACCAGAAAGACCGGACGGCGCTCGCTTTTGAACTTCGTCGTAACCAGCGTACTCAGGTCAAGGCCAAACGAGATAAAGCGCTGTTCGCCTGCTTTCAGCCGTTCCATCAAGGCCTCGCCGGCGTAAGCGTCGCCGTCCAGTACGGTCAGCGAACCGCCTTCCAACGTCAGCGGCGAAGTGTTTTTCAAACGAATGCCGGTCATCGGGCGATCTTTGCGAGCGGCTTCGTTGTAGACGGATACGCGCTCGCCTTCCATTTTCGTTTGCAAGATGGGAATCAACGCCGAGCGGTCGCGGCGAACGGTGACGGGTTGTTCAACGCGATATTCAAACAACTCGCCGACTTCGCTGCCCGTGGCCGCGGTTTCCACGCCGGATTCCCCGCTGGTCATGGCGCTGCTGACGCTGGTGGTCGGGCGAGCGAAACCGGTCGAGTTTTCCACCATCGAAAAATTTCTGCCGTTCTGTTGGAGCTGTGCGTTCGCCAAAGGCTTTGGCGGAGGAGGCGCAACGCCAAATCCGTGCCCCATTGCAACACTGCCGCCAGCCCCAACACCGCCTGCAACTCCAAAAGCAGTACCTTCAACTGAAGAATCATAAACCTGCGGATCAAGGTTCAAATCTTCGGGAATCGGAATGACCGGACGATACCGATAAAGCGGTTTTTGAATCTGCTGAATAAACGACACCGGAGTGCCGGAAACCAGCGACAGTGAAACACCTTCCCAATCTTCTTCGCCGACATTGTCTACAACCGCCCAACCTTGAAAGAAAGGTTTGCCTGCCGGGTCGAGCACAACGCGATAAGTCGTTTTCCAGATCGGCGCGGCGACGGTGTAACTAACCACCATTTCGCGCTGGGCCTCTCCATCGGAATTGATGGTGATTGTCTTGGCGTCTCGGCGGCGCGCCGAAGCCGAAGCATCAGCAAATTGCGCGATGTCTTGTCGCGCGCCTTCGTCCAGCAATTTGACGCCGCGCACTTCCGACAGATCGAAGCTCTGCAACTCTCCGCTTTCGGTGGCAATGACCAGCGTGTGCGTTTTGACGGCTGGCTTGTCCTTTTCCGTAGCGGGAATCTGGCGTTCGCCGATGGTCAGGATTGACCCCGTCGCCGAGCGATTGTTGGCCGTAACGCTGACACGCGCGCCTTGCAGTTGTTCCAGCACGCCTGCCAATCCCCCCGTGGAGTCGCTGCCGGTCGAAGCTTCGACAGAAAACGGTATTTCGTTCAGTCGCGCAGAAGGCGGAGCCGAGGAGTTATAGCTGACTTCGCCGACGCGGCCTTTGCCCAGGTCGAGCACGACCAGCGATTTCAACACATCGTCAACCTGCGATTGTTTGAAGGACAAATTGATTTCGGCTTTGCCGCTGACTGTGCCGCGCCGCTCAAAGTAAGCGACGCCGTTGCTGTATAGAATGACTCGACGCAGCGGCAAGCTTGATTGCGGAGCCTTGATTGCGGATTGTGGATTTGGTGTAGCGGTTGGTACTGGTTGCGGCTTGGCGACAGGTCTTCGCGAGTTTTGCGCCAACGCGGCCAGAGAAATCGTCAACACGATGAAGGCTGCGATAAGGGAACGGCTAGATAAACTAAGTGACTGCATGGTTTTCTCCTTGAACGTGATGTCGTTGATGGTTCGTTTTTGACAGGGCAAAAAAGCTGTTGGCGTTCAATGAACGCAGTGGCGTTCATTTGCTTGCGAATGCGTTTCCTGCTCGCTGTTTTGACACCATCTTTATCAAACAGTTCCAGACCGTTGCTCGCTCGTCAGGCAGCGGGTAAAGTTTTGCCGCTTGATTCATCTTTCAAATACAGGAGCAAACGAACTTGTTAATCAGACCAAAAGAAGAATGCCGCTGGGATTTGGTGGCGTTGGGCGAAGTGATGTTGCGGCTCGATCCGGGCGATGGGCGTATTCACACGACGCGCAGCTTTCAGGCTTGGGAAGGCGGCGGCGAATATAACGTCGCGCGCGGATTGAAACGCTGTTTTGGAATGAACACTGCTGTGGTGACGGCCTTCGCCGACAATCCAGTCGGGCGGCTGGTTCAAGACTTGATTTATCAGGGCGGCGTGGATCAATCGCACGTTCACTGGGTGAAATATGACGGCGTAGGCCGCGAAGTTCGCAATGGATTGAACTTCACCGAGCGCGGCTTTGGCGCGCGTGGGGCGATTGGCTGTTCGGATCGCGGGCATACGGCGGTGTCGCAACTCAAACCGGGCGACATTGATTGGGAAAAGATTTTCGGACAGGAAGGCGCGCGTTGGTTTCATTGTGGAGGCATTTTCGCGGCGCTTTCAGAAACGACTCCGCTGGTGGCCATAGAAGCGATGGAGGCGGCCAAACGTCACGGCACGATCATTAGCTACGATTTGAATTACCGCGAATCTTTATGGAAAGGCATTGGCGGTCAGGCAAAAGCGCGCGAAATCAATCGCGGCCTGGCGTCTCTGGTGGATGTGATGATCGGCAACGAAGAAGACTTTACGGCTGCGCTGGGCTTTGAGGTGGAAGGCGTGGATGAAAATTTATCGGAACTTGATCCGACGAGCTTCAAAAAGATGATCGAACGCGCGGTTGCTGAATATCCGAACTTCAAAGTGGTTGGCACGACTTTGCGAAATGCCAAGACGGCCTCGATCAATGATTGGGGAGCGATTTGTTATTCAAGCGGCCAGTTTTACGAAGCGAGGTTGCGCGAGAATCTGGAAATTTATGATCGCGTTGGCGGCGGAGATTCTTTTGCTTCAGGATTGATTTACGGTTTGTTGACAGGCAAAAGCGCGCAAACCGCCGTCGAATATGGCGCAGCTCACGGAGCGTTGGCGATGACTACGCCGGGCGATACTTCGATGGCGACACTGGCCGAAGTGGAAAAGGTGATGAAAGGCGGCAGCGCCCGCGTGGCGCGATAAATCGTGTTTCTGTAATTTCCATAAAAAAAGGCCGGTCACATTGACCGGCCTGAGCTTTGTTTGGGATGCAACAGCGAACTTTTAGCAGTTCGGCGGGAAGACCGGAATACGCATTGAAGCGGTAGGAGCCAGTCTCAGAATATGCAGGTTGTGTCCTTGATTGAAGGCCGTCGGCGAAGCGGAAGCCGCCGGATTGAAATTGATGACCGATCCCAGCAACGGCGCGCCAGAGTAATTGAACATCTTCAACCAACCGGTTCGGCCACTGGGAACAACCGTCGTGAAGCGTGGCGCCGTGCGCGGTATCGTGTTGGTGATGCTGAATTTCAACTGGCATTGACTGCTGCTGAAGGTGAAGCTGTAGGCATTTTCAGCATCGTTGTACATGATGCCGGCGACCGCTCCGATGGAGTTGGCTCCGATGCCCATGTTGCCTGAAGGATTGATCAGCACCAGCATCGTGTCGTTGCCGTCAACGCGGCTGGTGATGTTGTCAATCGCCACGGTCTGAGGCAATTGATCGTATTGAATGCCGTTGAATGTCAGTGTCACATCCGTTGTCGCAGCGTCGCAAACAGGAACCGTGCTCGCGGCAGCGGCAACGGCTTGCAGGTTGGCCTCGTGTCCCGTTGAAAATTTGACATATTCATCGCCAATCAAGGCGTTATGAACAACCGGGCAGCCATTGTTGTCAATCGCCACGACAACCAGATAACCCATTGTGCCCGGATCGAAATCCGAAGCTTTGAAACTGACCGTTTGACGAGCGGTCAAGCACATAACACTGTCTGCCGGGCTGCACGAAGCCCCATCAATGAAGAAGAGGTGAACAGCGACGGCGCGCGTGTCCGAAGCATTGGTGATATTGATACGAGTGTTTTCCGTCGCCGGACTTGTCGCGCTGGAAGTGTAGACGTTGTAGATCAAAACCGAACCGGCTTTTTGATCGCTCACAACACCATCCACCGGAAACAAGGCGCCTGGATCCGCCGCCAGTGAGCTGACGGCCAGCATCATGAGTGCAGCCAGAGTGGTAAATATCAAGGTGAAACAGCGTGAGGTTCGCATTGTGTACATACTCCTTAAAGTTATTGCAATTGTGTCCAACAATTGACTATCAACTATTGTGCCAAGATGAGGCTTAGCCGATTTCGGGGATCAGGAAAAGCCGATGATTGATTTATGTGGAGGGCACCAATGACAACCTGTGGGCGTTCGTGCGCCTGAATCAGGCGAGCAGGCAAGTCACGTTGAATTTTCAAACGTTGGTTAGGTTCGCATTGAGTTCTCAAGACAGGCCCAGTGATGATGTAACTGCGTATTAAGTTCGCCTGCTTGAACATTAAAGTGCGGCTTGATGACGGGGTACCGCTCAAGGTCGGCTCGTTGAGAAGCAGCTTGATGAAAGACACTGCTTGACGGGGAAGGCGTTGTGTCAGACGAGGCAGAAATAAGATTACGATTCATTCAATTGCTGCTCACTCGGTGAGGTGAGCCGATCACTCGTGCGGCAGTCTAAGCGAGGCTCACATGGCTGTCAACAGATTATTGTTTCAAGCGGCGCAGATTAATCTTTACGGCTCTTTAGTTTGCAGTCAGTCGCCAATTCGTCGCCAACTGACGACACGTGATGACAAACAACGAAAACAATCGGCGTCAAAATGTTGTCGTGAAGCCGTCTCGGCTTGCCAGATTGGCTCGCTTCGAGTGAAATGCGGAGCATAGACCGTTGAATTCGATTCTTCATTATCAATCTTGGAGATTTTTTCCTATGAAACGAATTTTTGTTTTGTTACCGGTTTTAGCGTTCACGGTGCTGGGCAGCATGTCGTTGCTTGCGCAAAATGGATCCAAAACCACAAACTCTGCCACGCCTTCCAACGACGCCATCGCTGCGCGAGCCAGGAAGATTCATTTTTCTTCGCTGGTGCTGGACACGCATATTGACGTAACCCCCAAGCTGCAAAGCGCTTGGAAATTCGATGAGCGCCACACGACCGGCCACATTGATATGCCGCGCATGAAAGAGGGCGGGTTGAATGGATTGTTCTTTTCGATCTACATGCCCGGCACTGTAACTGGCCCTAAAGCCGTCAATGACGCGCTGCAACGAATTGCGGCGGTTCATAAACTCGCCGAAGACATGCCCGATCAAATCATGCTCTGCCGGACGGCGGCTGATGTTCGACTGGCTCATCGGCAAGGCAAAATCGCTGCGTTAATGGGAATGGAAGGCGGCCACATGATTAACAACAGTCTGCCGGTGTTGAGAATGTACGCTGAGCTTGGCGTGCGCTATTTGACCTTGACTCATTCCGTCAACACCGAGTGGGCAGATTCTTCCGGCGACCAGCCCAAACACAATGGTCTGAGTGATTTTGGCAAAGACGTGGTGCGCGAATTAAACCGGTTGGGCGTGATGGTGGACATTTCTCACGTTTCAGACAAAACCTTTTGGGACGCGCTGGAAGTCAGCCGGGCGCCGATGATCGCCTCGCACTCTTCCTGCCGAGCAATCAGCGGCCATTCGCGCAACATGACGGACGAAATGATCAAAGCTCTGGCGGCCAAAGGCGGCGTGATTCAGATCAACTATCTGGACAGTTTCATTGATCCTGATTTGTTCGCTTACACGCAGAAGACTCAGGCAGCGCGCCGGGAATTGATGCAGAAATATCAAAACGAATCGCGTGAAGTCTTCATGCCGAAAATCCGCGAAGAATTGGCTGCACAATTCGGCGCGCCGCCCAAAGCAAGTTGGGAACGCATCGTCGAACACATTGACCACGCAGTGAAACTGGTTGGCGTGGATCACGTCGGACTCGGCTCTGATTTCGATGGTGGTTCGATGCCTGTGGGCATGGAGGACTGCACAAAACTTCCTCAAATCACTGATGCTCTGCTAAGAAAAGGCTACAAGGAATCTGACATCAAAAAAATTCTGGGACTGAATACAGTCAGGCTGATGGGCGATGTAGAGCGGGTTTCCAACCAACTGCGCAAGACAAAATGAAGCATTCAAAATGGCCAAGTGATTGATAATCAAAGATTAAATTTGTTCACTTGGCCATAAACCTATGGACGACCGCTGTCAAAATGCGTACACTCCGTCCCCGGATGAATACCTCACAATCGCCTCAATACATTAGGTAATTCATCCAAACTCAAGTCTTACGGTCTGGTTGTGGCGTTGCTGTTTCATCTGTTAAGTCAATGGATTAACGGAGGGCAAACCGTCACTCGCCTGCTGTGACTTCCCTCAAAAAATCCCTTATCAACGCCCCGCCAGATGGCAACCGGTCATTGATGTTTTGAATAAACCTGTCGCGCAAAGAATTTAAGTGACGTTAAAGGCTGATTCTTGAATTCTTTGGCCAACCTCTATCTGGTTACGGGCGTCTGAAGCGTGCTTGATTACGAACGTCTTTCCGACGAAATCAAAATAACCAATCACTGGGTTTGATCGCTTTTAGCCGCAGATGTTTTTTCAATCATCTGGGCGTGTTTGACTGAGTCGCATACTTTGGGACTTCGCTGCGGCTCACAATTATTGACAATTTGTTTGTTCAGGGTTCGGTTCGCTGCCTAGCAAGAGCGCTGGCATTATCTTGCTTACGACGACCGACCAATACCTATAACCCTCACCAAACGTCACTTCTCTTCAATGGGGCTACCTCATAGTGATGGCTCTTGAAAGGACTTCGACGTTTGGAACGACATATTCAAAACTGAATTATCTGCGTTTTTCCGAAGACGGACTCGGATAGCAGGCACAAGAACCTCACATGGATTTGGTCAATTCATTGACCGTCCTCCCGACCTTCTTCAAGGAGACAGTTCTATGCGAATGAAAACTACGATACTCACTCTTTGTCTGACGCTTTGCCTGATTGCGATCGCCAGGTGGAAACCCGCGCCCGCAGCGGCTGAAACGTCAGCAGCGATTTGCGGATTCGTGCAGTCATTTAATCCCGCCACCGTCACAACGGCGGGTTCAATCAATTTGAGCGGAACCACTTATACAATTGCACCAGGCACGACAATCGCCGGACAAGTGATCATCGCCGCCGGAGTCAATATCTGTATTGATGCCGTGTTCAACAATTCCAACCAGATCGTTCCGCCAAGCGCTGTGAGCGGAAACGTGGTGACGGTTTGCGGCGGCATAAACAGCTTCAAGGCCGCGACGCAAGCATTGCCCGGAGCGATTTCAATTGGCGCGTCCAATTACGTCATCGCTCCCAATGTCACGCTCAAGGGCCAGATGGACATCAACCCCAACTCGAACATGTGTTTGACCGCAATTTTGAATGCAGGCGGTCAGGTCACTCACGGCAGCGCGATTGTGGTCAACGTGACGTCGCCGATTTTTGCGTGCGGCCCTGTCACCAACCATCTGGCAGCGACGGCGAATTCAACCGGATCGCTGACCATCGGCGGTATGAGTTTCACGATTGCGCAGGGAGTCAGTCTTGGTTCAGTCAATGTCGGAACCAGTCAGTGCATGGCCGGGATTTTGGACATCAACGGACGACTTGTTGCGCCAAGTTCGATTGGCAGCAATGCTGCGAATGAAACCAAAGTCTGCGGCGTTGTGACGCAATTCAAAGCTCCACTGGGCGGCATTCAGGGTTCGATCACGCTGGGCAGCGTGACTCTGCCAATCGTCCAGGGAATCGCCTTGCCGGGACAAAGCGGCATCGCCATCGGATCGAATGTTTGCATCGCGCCGCTGGTGTTGAGCAATGGTCAGGTCGCTCCCGGATCGGTGTTCAGCATTGGCGATTCGCCTTGTTCGCAGTTTTCGACGCCCGTGGCCGTTCACGGCACGGTCAACGGAGAAGACGACAACTTTCTCCTGCCTCGTCCTCTGAGCTTTTTGGTGTCGTCGTCGAATTCGGCAGGTGTCTCGGCGTTCACCGCCAACCAGACCAATTTCGGCTTCCGCCCGACAATCCACGGAACGACTCCACAGGGAATTATGGCGATGACGCCAAACACCACGGTGCGCGCCATTTCCTGTACAGACAGCTTTTGGGACATCTTTTTCTCCATCGGCTCAAAAGGCGCGACTGAAGGCGATATGGTGACGCTCTTCACTCAGAACCCAAATGGAACTTACCAGCAAGTCCTGGCGATGTTCACGGTTCAAAACGGCGGAATTGTCATCAACCAGATTCATCCGCGTATCAGCATGCTGGTCAACAATAACGGCCCGTATAGCGTCGGTCAGTTCATTCCATTGATGATCCCAGCCGGCTCAGCCGGATTGCGCACGCCGCCAATCACCATGATCTTTTCAATGGACCCGACTTCGCCGCTTAATGGATGCTTCCAACTCGGCGTTGACATCAAACGCGTTGGCGGCCAGGGAATGACCAGCGTGGCGATTGATTACGTCATCGTCAAACGTATGGGAGACGAAGTGGAAGGTTCCGGTATCACCACTGGCGGTATCGGGTTGTATCCGAGCGGCGCGATTTGCGGAGTGATCTGCGATGGTTGTTTCCTCCAACCGACGCCGACTCCAACTCCGACGCCGACGCCGACTCCAACTCCCCCGACCACGCCGACGCCGACTCCGACGCCGACACCAACCCCGACTCCAACGCCTTCTCCGACGCCGACGCCGACTCCGACGCCGACGCCAACTCCGCCGCCAATGCCGTTCAAGTGCGATACCATCTGCTTCCGTGGCGCATCTTACTGGCAACTGGCTCCGATCAATCGTTGGCCGAACGGAGCAATCCTGGTCGGCGGCGTGAACTTCAACAATCCGATCAGCATCCAACGCAGTGAAGCCTTGATTCGTCAGGTGCTGCAAGGCGGTTCAGGCCCAATGCAACAGCTCAACAAGGAATTTGTCACTTTGCAAATGAGCTTCGCGGCTCATGGCGGAACGGGTTCGCCGGTCGTGTTCAACGTCTTCTGGAGTCCGTTGCGCTGCTCCGGCTTGAACTTCACGCAAGTGACGCTGTCGAACGGAGTCACGTTGAATCGCGATTCCCTGCTCGACACGCTGTTTATGCAAAGCGTGCTGGCAATCAAGGAAAATCGCACGCAAGACATGGTTGCGTTGGCGCAAATCCTGGCATTGCTCAATGGACGTTGCTAATCGGCAACAGTCAATTTCATTCACCACTAACCAACCCAACAGCGAAGCCTCACGCCTTCGCTGTTGGGTTTGATTTCACAGCAAGAAACAGGCGCTGAATCAATTCACTGGGGCACAGCGCCGTCAGCCGTTAGCCCTTCTTCGCGCAAGCCCTGAAGAGCCTACTTTTCTCAACAAACTCATCCGTGAACATGGCGAAAGACTGCAAGTCGAACGCTTGTTTACGCCTGGCTTCTTTTCGGAGGACTTAACATGAGAAGACCAACCAAACTCGCACTGTTTGTGTGTTGTTTAGTCGCGCTGTCGTTGTCCGCTTCAGGACTTATTTCAATGGTGGATCAACTGATTATCAAAACGGTTTCGGCGTTTGCGCCGCCTCCCAACGGAGCGCGAATTTGCGGCATGGTTTCTATCTACATTCCCGCAACACAGGATGCAGCAGGTTCAATCAGAATCGGCGGAATAACTTACGTCATCGCTCCCAAAACATCTTTGAAAGGCGTTGATGTAAACAAGGATCAATGCTTCAACTTTTGCTTCGATAACAGCGGGCAAATCACCGGGAACGACGACGCACCAACCACTGGCCAGAACATTGCGCAGGTTTGCGGAATTGTCACCAGCTTTTCTCCATCGCGGGGCGGGATTAATGGTTCCATCACAATTGGCGGCGCGAAACTTCGATTGGCTCAGGCAATGGCCTTCCCAGGTCAAAGTCAGGTTTCGCCCGGATCGAACACCTGTTTGTATACAGTCGCATTTAACGACGTAATCAGCTTTGGCAGTTACTTCTTCCAAAATCCATCGCCCAAACAAGTCCGCGTTCCACAACTCGTCAACGGGACCACTTTTGGTTTCCCCAGCGAAAGCGACGCGTTTTTCTTGTCCGATCCCATGGTACTGACGCTTGATTCCGATCAGGCTTCCGTTTTCTCTGTTGGCCAACAAACGTTCGGTCGGCTGGTAGGCAACAACACTCCGAAGGTAGAAGGTTTTTCGTATTCGGTTCCGAATTCGACAGTACAGGCTCTTTCCTGTTCGGATAGCTTGTGGGATGCCGAACTGGAACTCGCCAGCGACGGCTTTACTGAAGGCGACATGGTGACGCTCAAATTGTTGAATCCCGACAAAACAGTCGCTCAACAACTGGCAATGTTCACGATTACCGGTGGTGCAGCCAAACTAACGCAAATGCACCAGGACGTGAAAATGCAATCGAATGGCATGTCCACTCAGGGAATCGGCCACAATGCTCAATTTCTTCTTTGGGCTGGCAGCGCTGGATACAAGACTTATCCGCTGACCTTCATTCTTTCCATGTCTTCAAAAGCGTTCAGCGGTTGTTTCCAGTTTGCCGTTGAAATCAAACGATCCAGTGGCATCGGCAAAGTTTCCGTTGTGCTGAACAATGTCAATGTGAAGCGCATGGCACAGGAACATGACCAATACGTCAGTATGGGCACAGGCCAGTACACCGGCCAGTTCGGCTGGTATCCGACCGGCAGAGTGTGCGAATTCGTTTGCTGGCCGTGCAAGCCTATTCCGCCACCGCCGCCGGGGAAAGGAACTATTTCAGGTTATGTTTATTGCGACAGCAATGACAACGGCATTAAAGAGGCTGGAGAAAACGGATTGGCTGAGGTTGAAATCGTTCTTCTTGATGCCAACGGAAATGCTACAGACCAAAAGACGAAGACGGACGCCAGCGGCTTCTACTCCTTCAAGGTCCAAGCAGGTGTTTACGGCGTCAAAGAAATTCAGCCAACCGCCACTAACATTATGGATGGAAAAGACGCAGCGGGAACTTGTGGGGGAGATGTCGGCAATGATGTCATCACAAAAATTGTCGTCGCCGAAAAAGCTGACTGCACAAACTATAACTTTGGCGAAAAATGCCTGGACAAGTGCGACACACTTTGTTGGCGCACCACGCAACACTGGATCAGCAATTTTCGGTACCTGCCGGGAGGAACCGTGCTGATTTCTGGCGTCAATGCCAATAATCCGGTCGGCATTCAGCAAAACCTGCCTGCGGTTCGACAAGCCTTGCAGGGCGGTTCGAGCGCGATGCAACGAATCAACAAGGAATACGTCACGGCTCAATTAAGTATGGCTGCTTCCGGCGGCAGCGGATCACCGGTCGTGTTCAACGCTTTCTGGAGCGTACTGTCCTGTTCAAACGTTTCTTTCGCTCCAGTAACTTTGAGCAATGGCGTCACGCTGGCTCCAAGCTCGCTGCTCGACACATTGAACACACAGTCGGTTCTGGCAATAAAACAAAACCGGCACGCCGATATGTTCCTGCTGGCGGACATTTGGACTGCCGTCAATGGACAATGCAGACCATGATCTGACTGCGGATTAGAATGACTGCGGAACGCAGGTTCACTCTGCGTTCCGCAATCCAATGTCTCTTCGAAATTGCATTCCTTCAAACGAGATTTTCTCGACTGCTGTGTAAGCTCTCTTCGTTGCTTCAGCCAAATTCGCCGCTCGCGCCGTCACGCCAAGCACTCGCCCGCCAGATGTGACAATTTCGCCCGAAGCGTTCAATCTCGTTCCAGCATGAAAAACCGCGACACTTTCGATTTGCTCGGCAGCTTCCAGACCGTGAATGACTTTGCCCGTTTCATAAGCACCGGGATACCCCGCCGAAGCCAACACCACACATGTCGAAGTTTCATCGCTCCAAACCGGTTTGCAACCAGCCAGTTCACCCCGCGCGACAGCCAACGCCAGTTCGGCAAAATCGCTTTCCAGTCTTAGCAAAATTGCCTGTGTTTCAGGATCGCCGAATCGAACGTTGTATTCCAGCGTTTTCGGCCCGTCTGGCGTCAGCATCAAGCCGCAATACAACACTCCGCGAAAAGGAAACCCGTCCACACGTGTGGCTTCGAGCGAAGGCGCAACAATTTCTTTTACGATTCGCGCTTCCAATTCGGGATCAATCAGCCCCGGCGTGGAAAAAGCACCCATTCCACCTGTGTTCGGGCCACGGTCGCCATCGAAGGCTCTTTTGTGATCCTGCGCCACCGGCATTGCGGCAAAATCTTTTCCGTCGCTGAAAACCAGATACGACAGTTCACGTCCAACCAGGCACTCTTCAATTACCAGCCGATTTCCTGCTTCGCCCAATTTGCGATCAACCATCCAATCCTGCACGGCTTGCTTCGCTTCGTTTTCATCGGCGGCAACCACCACGCCTTTGCCTGCGGCCAGCCCATCGGCTTTGATGACCACCGGAAAGCCAAACGAACTGACTACCCTGAATGCTTCAGCAGCAGCATCAACCACCATATATCTGGCCGTTGGAATGTTATGGCGAGTCATGAATTCTTTGGAAAACACCTTGCTACCTTCCAACCTTGCCGCCGCCTGCGAAGGCCCGAACACGGCGATTCCGCGCGATTCCAAAGCATCACTCAATCCTTCGACGAGCGGTTGTTCTGGCCCAATCACAACCAGATCAACCTGCTCACGCTTGGCAAACTCGGCGACAGCCTGAACATCGCCAGCATCAATCTCGGCGGCGGTCGTCAAATTCAAAATCCCCGCATTGGTCGTTGCGGAATACATCTGTTTGACCTGCGAACTACGGCTGAGCGCCCACGTCAATGCGTGCTCACGCCCGCCCGAACCAACTACAAAAACTTTCATTGCAATACCCGATTCGAGTTGAAGAGTTGCGAAAGAAGGTCGCCACTTTACCCGTGAAACTCCAAACTTCAAAGCGTTCAGCCGGAATGCCCTTCATCTTGATTCGCCCGATAATCTGTTGTAGCTTGGCGCTTCTGTACAATATCTTGTGGCATGGTTTTCTGTGACAAAACGGTTCAAAGCAATTTTCATTTTGGCCATTGGCATCGGACTGGCGTACTGGTTCTTCAGCCGCCTGGATTGGACAAGCGTCGCAATGCACTTGCGAAATGCTCGTTTGTGGCCTTTAGCGTTGGCTGCGGTACTCATCAACCTGACGATCATCGTTCGCAGTCTTCGCTGGCAGGTGTTGCTCGCACCAATTGCCAAAGTCGGACTGGGCAATTTGATTGCGGCAACGGCAGTCGGGTTCGGCGGACTGTTCGTCATCGGTCGAGCGGCTGAAATCATTCGACCAACAGTGCTTAGCTTGCGCGAAAAGCTGCAACCCAGCGCCACATTCGCCACGATTTTGATTGAACGCATTTACGACACAGCAACCGTCGCCACTCTATTTTCGATCTGTCTGTTGCTGTTTGAGCTTCCGCCTGACCAGGCTGTCGCGTGGCAAAAAGTCGGCGGCACAAAAACCTTCGGCACGATATTGCTGGCCGGGGTTGTTTTAGGAATTTTTGTGCTTATCTTGCTTCGGTTGAAAGCTGATCCAATTTTGTCATGGTTCGAGCGGCAGTCAACGCGGCTTCCCAGAAAGCTGGTTCAGCCAATTCTGAATTTTGTGAAACACCTGGCAGACGGATTGTCCATCCTGCTTGATTTGAAAGAACTGCTGGTGACGGTTTTTTACACTCTGGTTGTCTGGGGATTAATCACCTCGGCAACGTGGTTGACGCTGTATGCCTTTGGGCTGAGTTTTTCCATCGAGCAGATCATTTTCATTTTGGGATTCGGACTGGTTGGTTCAGTAGTTCCCACCCCGGGCGGATCGGCTGGAGCCTTTCACGCAGCAGCGGCTAAAGCTTTGGAGTTTTTAGGCACGGAGCCGAATCTGTCGGCCAGTGTCGCCATTGTTTATCACTTGATTGCCTTCGGGCCACCGTTCGTGATGGGATTGTATTACTTAATCCATCATGACATCAGCTTTCATCAGTTGCGCGAAATGATTGCCAGCGAAAACAAGTCCCAGGCGCTGACTGAAGTTAAGCCTTGATCGTGGCTTCTCTATCTTTGCTGGCTCGTTCGGTCTGTGAGTTTTGGAGGACACATTTTATGAAGTGCCCGTTTTGCGGTCATCTGGAAGATAAAGTTGTTGACTCCCGCGAATCGCGTGAGGGCGATTCCATACGCCGCCGTCGCGAATGCCTGAAATGCGAGCGCCGTTTTACCAGCTATGAACGCATTGACGAAATCCCGTATATGGTTGTCAAAAAAGATGGGCGTCGAGAGCCTTTTAGCCGTGACAAGGTCATGGCTGGATTGCTGAGAGCTTGCGAAAAGCGCCCCGTGTCAACCGCCAAGCTTGAAACCATCGTCAATGCTGTCGAAGCTTATGTTCAAGCGTCGCCGGAACGCGAACGCCAAACATCGAAGATCGGCGAAATGATCATGCGCCGCCTGAAAGACCTGGACAAAGTCGCCTATGTCAGATTCGCCTCCGTTTACTTGGAATTCCAGGACGTTTCCGAATTTATGAACGAACTGAAAGGACTGATTAAACTCAGAAAGTGAATTACGGTGTGCGCAACAAAAAATCTCAAATTAGACTATCAAGAATGGCGCTGATCCTTGCAAAATAAAAGCCTGATTGCTAGTATGCGCGTTTTGACGGCCTCGCTATTTTGATACCGAGCATATCCATAAGGAAGTTGAAGTCGTTTTTCCGCCGGTGTAGCTCAGTTGGTAGAGCATCTGATTTGTAATCAGAGGGTCGCAGGTTCAAGTCCTGTCACCGGCTCTTATTTGATTTTTCGCAGGGGTGGTCGAGTGGTTAATGGCACCGGGCTGTAAACCCGGCCGGCTAACGCCGTACGTAGGTTCGAATCCTACCCCCTGCATAAGGTTCAATCACAATCAGAGTTTTGAAAATTAAGCGGGCGTAGCGCAATGGTAGCGCACTAGCCTTCCAAGCTAGGTGTTGCGGGTTCGAGTCCCGTCGCCCGCTCCATTAGTTCTCAATTTGTACTCAATCTCGAAAGTTCAGTTGAGTTTAAGCCCACATAGCTCAGTAGGTAGAGCGCGTCCTTGGTAAGGACGAGGTCACCGGTTCAAGTCCGGTTGTGGGCTTCAGTTTTTGGTCGCGGGTAACACGGCCAACCAACCCTAAATCAGGAATAACAGTAGTTATGGCGAAAGAGAAATTTGACCGAAGTAAGCCACACGTCAACGTCGGAACGATTGGTCACGTTGACCATGGCAAGACCACATTGACCGCCGCGATCACCAAGACGCTGGCCAAGCACAATCCCAAGATCACGTTCCGCAGCTTCGATTCGATTGACAACGCTCCGGAAGAAAAGGCGCGCGGAATCACAATCGCGACGGCGCACGTCGAATACGAAACGCCGAATCGCCACTACGCGCACGTGGACTGTCCGGGTCACGCCGATTACGTCAAGAACATGATCACCGGAGCCGCTCAGATGGACGGCGCGATTCTGGTGGTGGCGGCGACCGACGGCCCGATGCCGCAAACGCGCGAACACATTCTGCTGGCTCGTCAGGTGGGTGTGCCTGCGATGGTCGTGTTCCTGAACAAGGTGGACGCAGTGGACGACGCCGAACTGCTCGACCTGGTCGAACTGGAAGTGCGCGAACTGTTGTCGAAGTACGAATTTCCGGGCGACGAAATCCCTATCATTCGCGGCTCTGCGCTCAACGCGCTGAACGGCGAAGGCGATTGGGAAAAATGCATTGACGAATTGATGGCGGCGGTGGACAACTACATTCCGACGCCGGAACGCGCGATTGATAAACCGTTCCTGATGCCTGTTGAAGACATCTTCACGATTCAAGGTCGCGGAACGGTGGCGACGGGTCGTGTCGAACGCGGCATCATCAAGGTCAACGAACCGGTGGAAATCGTGGGCATCCGCGACACGCGCAATTCAGTGGTGACGGGCGTGGAAATGTTCAAGAAATTGCTGGACGAAGGACGCGCGGGCGACAACGTGGGTCTGTTGCTGCGCGGCGTGGATCGCAAGGAAATCGAACGCGGTCAGGTCATCGCCAAGCCTGGTTCGATCAAACCGCACACGAAATTCAAAGCGGAAGCTTACATCCTGACGAAAGAAGAAGGCGGGCGCCACACGCCATTTTTCACTGGCTATCGTCCGCAATTCTACTTCCGCACGACGGATGTGACGGGAGTGGCGAAACTGCCGGAAGGCGTGGAAATGATCATGCCTGGCGACAACATTGCGATGGAGATTGAACTGATCGCTCCGATCGCTATGGAAAAAGGCCTGCGTTTCGCGATTCGTGAAGGTGGCCGCACGGTCGGCGCCGGAACCGTCTCCGAAATCATAGAGTAAATTATTTCAGGTCACTTAGAAGCCTGTCTGTCTCAAGCGACCTCATTTTTCAGGAAGACTGTTATGCGAGATAAAATCGTTCTCCAATGTACTGAGTGCAAGGATCGCAATTACTTCACCACAAAAAATAAGAAAAAGACTACGCAGCGTCTTGAGTTCAAGAAATTTTGCCGCAAGTGCCGCAAGCACTCGCCGCATCGAGAGACCAAGTAACGTCAGGTCGGCAGTTTTGATTCAGGGGTATAGTGTTAACGGTTAGCACGTGGGTCTCCAAAACCTAAAGTTCGGGTTCGAATCCTGATACCCCTGCCAGTTTCTTGAAATTGAATCAAATCCACCGACAACCGAGGTGAACATAATGGCAACATCGAGCACGCGCGAAGGAGCTGCGGCGATGACAGAAGAATCAAATGAACAATCGTTAGTCGCCAAACCAGCCAGTTGGTTGGCAAATGTTCGTCAATTCTGGCGCGAAGTCGCGCGAGAAATGCGACAGGTTTCCTGGCCGACGCGCACGGAAGTGGTGAATACAACCATTATCGTCGTGATCGCCGTTTTCTTTTTTGCTTTTTATCTTTTCTCTGCCGACATCGTCTTCTCTTATCTGATCAAGGGAATTGACTGGGTGGCAAGCAAGGTTTTCTAAGCGAAGTCGGCTTAGAATTGTCGTGCATAGATTCGGAGAATTCCGCAGATTATGGCGAAGCAGTGGTTCATCATTCACACATATTCCGGTTATGAGCGCAAAGTGCGGGACAGTTTGAATTCGCGCATTCAGGCGTTCGGAATGGCCGAGGAAATCACTCAAGTTCTGATTCCTACGGAAACAGTAGTTGAGATGAAAGGCTCAAAGCGCGTTGAAAGCACACGGATGTTTTTTCCGGGCTACGTGCTTGTAGAGATTGAATGCGCTGAAAACGCCGATATTTCCGATCGCGCCTGGCATTTAATCAAAAGCACTCCAAAGGTCACCAGTTTTGTCGGCGGCCAGAAACCGACTCCACTGAGCCAGGAAGAAGTGGATCAAATCGTTCATCACGTGGAAACGGCGGCAGAAAAACCGAAACCGAAGTTCACTTTTGAGCGCGGGGAAACTGTGCGAATCACGCATGGTCCTTTCACCAGCTTTATGGGCACGGTGGAAGAAATAAACGCCGACAAGAATATGCTCAAGGTCAACGTGACCATTTTCGGTCGGGCGACTCCGGTCGAATTGGGCTTTTTGGAAGTCGAAAAAGTTTCGTTCGCAGAAGAACAATAAATTGGGAGGACGTTTTTGGCGTCCGATCATAACCAATACTTACTATGGCAAAAAAAGTTACCGCAATGATTAAACTCCAGGTTCCCGCCGGCAAGGCGAACCCCGCTCCTCCGATTGGTACGGCGCTGGGTCCGCAGGGTGTGAACATCATGGAGTTCTGCAAACAGTTCAACGCGAAAACCTCGAATATGGGCGACATCAAGATTCCGGTCGTCATCACGGTTTACGCAGATCGTTCATTCACCTTCATCACCAAGACGCCTCCGGCAGCCGATTTGCTCAAAAAAGCTCTGAAGCTGGAAAAAGGCTCCGGCAAACCGAATCGCGAAAAAGTCGGCTCGGTGACTCTCGCTCAAATCGAAGAGATAGCGAAGTTGAAAATGCCTGATTTGAACACGACCAATCTCGAAGCGGCCATTCGCACCATCGAGGGCACAGCCAAGAGCCTTGGGCTGGAAATCAAATAATCTTCCGATTGCGGGTTGCTGCGGGCGTTGTTCCGTCGGCAGCAATCTGAAACCGCAATCCTAAGAGGGAGTGACTCAGTCCGAATTTCGCGGAATCCACTGAGTTTCACGCTAATACCTGAAAGGAAATCATCAATGGCAGGAAAAAAGTTTAAGGCGGCGCTCGCTCAGATTGAGTTGAGTAAACTCTACCCTTTGACTGACGCCATCGCTCTGTCGAAAAAAGTCGCTTTTGCGAAATTCGACGAGACGGTTGAAGTCACCATGGTGCTGGGAGTTGACCCGCGCAAGGCCGATCAGATGGTGCGCGGCACGATTGTGCTGCCGCATGGACTCGGCAAATCGAAAAAGGTCGCGGTCATTGCCGGAACGCCGGAAAAGCAGCGCGAAGCGCAGGAAGCCGGCGCCGATGAAGTTGGCGGCGATGATTTTGTCGAAAAGATCAAAGGCGGCTACCTGGATTTCGACGCCCTGATCGCCACTCCCGATATGATGCGTTCCGTTGGTACGCTCGGCAAAGTGCTTGGCCCACGCGGCTTGATGCCCAATCCGAAAACGGGAACCGTGACGCTGGATGTGGCCAACGCAGTAAAGGAAACCAAGGCTGGTAAAGTGGAATTTCGCGTGGACAAGACTGGCGTGATTCACGTTCCGGTCGGCAAAGTGTCGTTCTCGGCTGAAAAAATCACCGAAAACGCCAAGTCGCTGATTGATGCCGTGATCAAAGCCAAGCCTGCGACGGCGAAAGGCCGTTATGTCAAAAAAGTGAATGTCGCCTCAACGATGGGTCCCGGAATTTTGGTTGACCCGACTTCGATTGGAGCCTGAGCGATTCCCTTTTGATAAAAGATTCCATTGAACTCTGGAGATTGATTCATGAAAACGAAAGAACAAAAACACCTGGACCTTGCCGCACTCAAAGAAGAGTTTCAGAACACAGGCCACGCGATGATGGTCAGCTTTCAGGGGCTTTCGGTTGAAAAAGACGGCGAACTGCGCCGCGCGCTGGAAGCCGCGAATTTGAAATATCGCGTCATCAAAAACACGATTGGCCGTCTGGCAGTCGAAGGAACTCCGCTTGAACCGCTGAAAGGCGAGTTCAAGGGTATGACGGCGCTGGCGTATTCGGACAACGATCCGGTCGGTTTGGCCAAAGTGCTGAGCAAGTTTGCCAAAGAAAATCCGAAATTGACCTTCAAGGCAGGCGTTGTGGATGCGCGCGCCATCAATGTCAAAGATATTGATACCCTCGCTTCGATGCCGTCGAAGGAAGAATTGGTCAGCAAGTTGATGTTCTTGCTGAACGCGCCAGCGCAACGACTGGCCACGGTTATCAACGCCGTTCCGCGCAATTTGGCAATCGTCGTCAAACAGATTGGCGAGAAAAAAGCCGAAGCTGCCTGAACCGGCACGAACGAAGTTTTTTAGAAATTGCATTTTTGATCGGGTGCCTGTCAGTGTCCGGTCGCTCGTCGCCAGCGATTCACAACGGAGTGATGCCCGAAGTCAATCAATGGCAGCGTCGCAGCGAATTAAGGCGGCGTAAGAGTCAACAATTTATGATTCTGTCCTGAGCTATTGAGCGGACAGAGACCTTTTGGAGGAATAGTTAAACTAATGGCGGATATTAACAACATTGTCGAACAAATTGGCGGCCTCACCCTTTTGGAAGCTTCCGAACTGGTGAAAGCTCTGGAAGAGAAATTCGGCGTTTCGGCGGCGGCGGCGGCGGTTGCAGTTGCTGCTCCTGGTGCGGCGGCGGCGGCAGCCCCTGCTGCGGAAGAAAAAGACACGTTTGACGTGGTTCTGACCGGAGCCGGCGCGAACAAGATCAACGTCATCAAAGTCGTTCGTGAATTGACCGGCCTGGGCTTGAAAGAAGCCAAAGATCTGGTTGATGGCGCACCGAAGACCGTCAAAGAAGGCGCTTCCAAGGATGAAGCCGAAAAAATGAAGAAAGCTCTGGCTGATGCTGGCGCATCGGTCGAATTGAAGTAAGATAGAGAACATCCGGGAAAGCCGGTTCGCCTTTCGGGCTGGCTTTCCCGGATTCAACAAGCTTTTTCTTGACCTGATTGGTTTGCCGTCGGCAGCAATGCCGAAAAAAGCTGAGGCAAGGAGCGGGCACGAACTCTTCGATCTCAGCAGATTGAAGCGGTCCTGTGATTGTTTGATTCTGAATCGAAATCAGTCTCGGCGATCAAAGGATCATCAGCTTTCCTTGCTTAACGGCTCTGGCAGTCTTACTTACTCACTTGCAGGGTATATATAGAACATCGGCAAACTGCAAACACAAATTTTCAAAAACAACCGCGTGGCGCGCGGCGGGGGACGTGTTGTCTCCCGCCGCCGCTTTGTCTTATCAGAAAACTTGAGACACGGGCTTCGGTTTGAGGGGCTAACTTAAAGGAATATCAAGCCGGAACCGCCTCTGCTCCGGTTTGCTTGCCTGAGGACGTTCGCAAATGACTACTGAAATGAGCACATTCGTAAACAATGGTAGTGAAGGTAAAGTGAAACCACCGCGTCACGACTTTTCCAAGATTCGCACCTCCGTACGAATTCCGAATCTGATCGAAGTCCAGCGCGACAGTTACGATCGTTTCCTGCAAATGGACTTGTTGCCGCCCGAACGCGACCTGGTCGGCTTGCAGGCAGTTTTCAAATCCACCTTTCCGATTTCGGATTTCCGCGAAACCTCTTCGCTGGAATTTGTCGAGTTCCGATTGGGCAACTGGCAATGTAAATGCGGTCAGTTGCAAGGGCTGCACCATCTGCGCTCGAACTGTCGCCAGTGCGCGGCTGTCATCAAGATCAATCCGCTGTCGTCCGATGATGTGATTTGCGGCCAATGCGGCACGTACAACAAAAACGTCGTCAATACCTGCGACAATTGCGGCGAGCCGGTCGGTTTGAAACACAAATACGACGTGCAGGAATGTCAGGAACGCGGAATGACCTACTCCGTGCCGCTGCACGTGAAAATCCGCCTGACCGTCTGGGACAAGGACGAAGAAACCGCCCAGAAATCCATCCGCGACATCAAGGAAGAAGAAGTTTATTTCGGCGATTTGCCGCTGATGACCGAAAACGGCACGTTCATCATCAATGGAACGGAGCGCGTGATTGTTTCCCAGTTGCACCGTTCGCCGGGCGTCTTTTTCGAGAAGGGCGAAAACAACACTTACTTTTTGGCCAAGCTGATTCCCTACCGCGGTTCGTGGGTGGAGTTTGAATACGACGCCAAGAACCTGCTGTACGTGCGCATTGACCGCAAACGCAAATTCCTGGCGACGATTTTCCTTCGCGCATTGGGACTGAAAACCGACGAAGACATCCTTCGATACTTTTACACTGTGGACAAGGTTCGCGTTGAAGGCGCGGAAATGCTCTGGCAAGTCAGCCCCAGCATCATCGGTTCGCGTGCGTCTTCGGATATCGTTGCCAAAAACGGCGAAGTGATCGTCAAGACTGGAAAGAAAATCGGCCAGTCGGCTTATGAAGCGATTCTGGAGGCAGGAATTACGGAAATCCCTGTCAAGGTCGAAGACCTGACCGGCGCCTACACGTTGAACGATCTGGTCAACGTCAGCGACGGCGAAGTGCTGGCTGAAAGCAACTCGGAAATGACGGCGGAAATTCTGGCCAAAGCCGTTGAAGCCGGTATCAACTCGTTTGAAATCTACTTCCCGGACAAAGACGACATAGGCGTCACGCTGAGCCAGACCGTCAAAAAAGACACGATCAAATCCACTCAGGAAGCGCTGATCGAAATTTACCGCAAGATGCGTCCGGGCGATCCTCCGACGCTGGAAACTTCGCAACAGCTTTTTCACGGAATGTTTTTCGACGCTCGCAAATTCGATTTCTCGCGCGTCGGACGGTTGAAGTTCAACATCAAGATGGGACGCCCGGAACGCGACCGTCTGGAAGACCCGCTGCTGGCGCCGCAGGACTTTTTCGACGTGATTGATTACGTGCTGAAACTGAAGCGCGTCACCGGCGAACAAAAAACCCGCGATGGCCGCATGGTTTTTTACAGCGATGACGACATTGACCATCTTGGCAATCGTCGCGTCCGCGCCGTAGGCGAACTGCTGGAAAACCAGTTCCGGCTCGGTCTGGTCAGAATGGAACGCGCCATCAAGGAAAAGATGTCCATTCACACCGAAATGCAGACCGCCATGCCGCGCGACCTGATCAACGCCAAGCCTGTGACGGCTGCCGTCCGTGAATTTTTCGGGTCGTCGCAATTGTCGCAGTTCATGGATCAGACAAATCCGTTGTCGGAAATCACGCACAAACGCCGCCTGTCGGCGCTTGGGCCGGGCGGTCTGAGCCGCGAACGCGCCGGATTCGAAGTCCGCGACGTTCACCCGACGCATTACGGACGAATCTGTCCGATTGAAACGCCGGAAGGTCCCAACATCGGTCTGATCTCGTCGCTGTCGTGTTTCGCGCGCATCAACGAATTCGGTTTCATCGAATCGCCTTACCGCAAGGTCGAAAAAGGCCGCGTGATTGATTACGTCAAAATTCTCAATCCGGGCGATACGCATTACAAACCGAACGATCACGTTCCACAGGAAGAAGCCGAAAACACCAACACCCAACTTGGCGATGGCAAGAAAAAGGCGTCTTACGAACCGTACCCGTTCTACCTGTCGGCCTGGGAAGAGGACAAATACATCATCGGTCAGGCCAACATTCAGTTGGACGAAAACGGCAACATCATCGGCGAGCGCGTCAACGCGCGTCAGGCGGGCGAATTCATTCTGCCCGAACGCGACGAAATTCAGTTTATGGACGTTTCGCCGAAACAGTTGGTGTCAGTGGCCGCCAGTTTGATTCCCTTCCTCGAAAACGACGACGCCAACCGCGCGTTGATGGGATCGAACATGCAACGCCAGGCCGTGCCGCTGTTGCGCGCCCAGGCTCCGCTGATCGGAACGGGAATGGAAAAAGTAACCGCGCAGGATTCCGGCGCGGTGGTCGTCGCCCGCCGCGACGGCGTTGTGGACAAGGTGGATTCCGAACGAATCATCATTCGCGTTGACCACAATGTGGACGGCACGCTTTCGCGCGAAGTGACGGCGGACATTTATCCGCTGATCAAGTTCAAACGCTCGAACCAGAACACCTGCATCAACCAGAAACCGATTGTTCGCGCGGGCGACCGTGTGGCCAAAGGTCAGGTCATTGCCGACGGCCCTTGCACGGACGGCGGCGAACTGGCTCTGGGGCGCAACGTGCTGGTGGCGTTCATGCCGTGGCGCGGGTACAACTTCGAAGACGCGATTCTGATCTCAGAAAAGATGATCAAGAACGATTACTACACTTCGATTCACATCGAAGAACTGGAAATCGAAGCGCGCGACACGAAACTTGGCCCGGAAGAAATCACCCGTGACATCCCGAACGTCGGCGAAGCAGCGCTGCGCGATCTGGACGAAAGCGGCATCATTCGCATCGGCGCTTACGTCAAACCCGGTTCGATTCTGGTCGGCAAAGTCACGCCGAAAGGCGAAACCCAGTTGACGGCGGAAGAGAAACTGCTCCGCGCGATTTTCGGTGAAAAAGCCGGTGACGTGCGCGACGCTTCCCTGACCTGCCCGCCCGGCATCGAAGGAACGGTCGTGGATGTCAAAGTCTTCACCCGCAAAGGGCAGGACAAGGACAAACGCAGCCTGGACATCGAAACCGCCGAAGAAGAAAAGCTGCGCAAGAACCTGAAAGACGAAATCCGCATCGTCGAAGAAGAGCGCAACAAACGGATTTACGAATTGCTGGATGGACGCAAGCTGGAATCCGATCTGGTCTTCCGAGGACGCACCATCGCCGAACGTGGGGCCAAGCTGACGCGCGATATGCTGGAAGGCATGGACATTGGCGCGTTGAAACGTGTCGAAGTCAGCGGAGCGCGCGACGTGGCGACGGAAATCAAGGATTTGGAACAGCGCACCGAGCGTCAGGTTGCGATTCTCGATCATTTGTACGAAGAGAAGATTGACAAGATCAAGAAAGGCGACGAGCTTTCGCCCGGCGTCATCAAGATGGTCAAGGTCTTCGTGGCAATGAAACGTAAACTGTCGGTCGGCGACAAGATGGCCGGTCGTCACGGAAACAAGGGCGTCATTGCACGCATCCTGCCCGAAGAAGACATGCCGTATCTGCCCGATGGCACTCCGGTCGAGATCGTTCTCAACCCGCTGGGCGTGCCGTCGCGTATGAACGTCGGTCAGATTCTGGAAACGCACCTCGGCTGGGCAGCCAGCGTGATGGGTTTACGGTTCGCTACGCCGGTTTTCGACGGAGCGACTGAAAGCAACATCAAACGCTATCTGGAAGATTCCGATTCACAAATACGCGAAGAGGGGTTGCCGCAAATGGTCAGCCCGACCGGCAAAACGGCTCTTTTTGACGGTATGACCGGCGACGCTTTCGAACAGAAAGTCACCGTCGGATACATCTACATGCTCAAGCTTTCGCACCTGGTGGACGACAAGATTCACGCGCGTTCGATTGGCCCGTACTCGCTGATTACCCAGCAACCGCTGGGCGGAAAAGCGCAGTTCGGCGGTCAGCGATTCGGCGAAATGGAAGTCTGGGCGCTGGAAGCCTACGGCGCGGCGCACATTCTGCAGGAATTGTTGACCTGCAAATCGGACGACGTGGCCGGACGCTCGAAGATTTACGAATCTATTGTGAAAGGCGAATCGGACTTCGAACCGGGCTTGCCCGAATCATTCAACGTGCTGGTGCGCGAGCTTCAATCGTTGTGCCTGGACGTCGAGTTGCGACAGCGAGAACCGAAGGAAGCCTAGTTTCAAGTGCTGAGTGCTGAGCGCTGAGTTCTGAGTGAGTGTTTCGCTCAGTCCTCAGTCCTCAGTCCTCGCACGATTGGAGGGAAAAGCAGTGCTTAGATATTCAGGTGAAAAAACATTGACGCCGGATTTCGAGGCGATTCGCATCAGTCTTGCGTCGCCGGAAAAGATTCGTTCATGGTCGCACGGGCATGTAACCAAGCCCGAAACCATCAACTACCGAACTTTCAAACCGGAGCGCGACGGATTGTTTTGCGCGCGCATCTTCGGCCCGGTCACTGACTGGGAATGTTTGTGCGGCAAATACAAACGCATGAAGCATCGCGGCGTGGTCTGCGACAAATGCGGTGTAGAAGTCACGCAAGCGAAAGTTCGCCGCGAACGACTTGGCCACATTGAACTGGCCAGTCCCTGTTCGCACGTCTGGTTTTTCAAAGGCCTTCCCAGCCGCATCGGCCATTTGCTGGACATTCCGCTGCGCGAACTGGAAAAGGTGCTGTACTTTGAAAATTACATCGTCATCGCCGACCAGAAAGAGATTGACGAACTCGGCCTGCCGCTGAAAGAGCGTGAAATGGTGCAGGACGACCGGTATCGTCAGCTCAAACAGGAGTTCCCAGGCAAATTCACGGATGAAGTTTGCCGAATGGGCGCGGAAGCGATCAAACACCTGTTGCAGCGCGTTGACATCGAAGAACTGGCGGAAGACCTTCGTCACAAGATGAAGAACGAAACCAGCCAGCAGAAAAAACTCAAGTTCTCCAAGCGGCTGAAAGTCGTGGATTCGTTCCGCAAATCCGGCAACAAACCGGAATGGATGATTCTGGATGTGATCCCTGTGCTGCCGCCGGAACTTCGCCCGCTGGTTCCGCTGGATGGTGGACGGTTTGCGACCTCGGATTTGAACGATCTGTATCGTCGCGTCATCAACCGCAACAATCGTCTGTCGAAGCTGATGGAGTTGAAAGCTCCTGAAGTTATCGTCCGCAACGAAAAACGCATGTTGCAGGAAGCCGTGGACGCGCTGTTCGACAACGGTCGTCGCGGTCGCGTGCTGCGCGGCGTCAACAATCGCCCGCTCAAATCGCTCTCCGACACGCTGAAAGGCAAACAAGGCCGTTTCCGCCAGAACCTGCTCGGCAAGCGCGTGGATTATTCCGGTCGTTCGGTGATTGTTGTCGGTCCGGAACTGAAACTTCACCAGTGCGGTTTGCCGAAGAAAATGGCGCTCGAACTCTTCAAGCCGTTCATCTACAACCGGCTGGAAGCCGAAGGCCACGCTGCCACGATCAAGCAGGCCAAGGAATTGGTCGAAGGCCAGAACGACGTGGTTTGGGACATTCTGGAAAAGGTCATCAAAGATCACCCGGTTTTGCTCAACCGCGCGCCAACGCTGCACCGATTGGGCATCCAGGCCTTTGAACCGGTGCTGGTCGAAGGCAAGGCGATCAAACTGCACCCGTTGACCTGCACGGCGTTCAACGCCGACTTCGACGGCGACCAGATGGCGGTTCACGTTCCGCTCTCGCCCGAAGCCCAGATCGAAGCACAGGTGCTGATGTTGTCTTCCAACAACATTCTCTCCCCTGCTTCGGGACAACCGATTGCAGTTCCTTCGCAGGATATCGTGCTCGGTTGTTATTACATGACTCGCGCCATGGACGGAGCCAAAGGCGAAGGCCGCGCTTTTGCCAGCCTGAACGAAGTGCTGATTGCGCTCGACGCCAAGGAAGTGACGACGCAAACCCGCATTCGTTTGCGATACAAAGGCAGCTTGATTGATTTGGAGCACGAGCGCGATTCGCAGGACATCATCAAAGCGACGGTTCACGAAGTTGACCGCACGATCAACACCACGGTTGGCCGCGTCATTTTGAATGACAGCCTGCCGAAAGCAATGCCGTACATCAACGGCATGCTCAAGAAAAAGGGGCTGACCAGTCTGGTCAATTATTGCTTCCTGCGGTTGGGCCATGCTGCAACGGTCGAAATGCTCGACAAACTGAAGGAAACCGGATTCCTGTACGCAACCAAAGCCGGATTGTCCATCAGCATTGACGACATGGTCACGCCGCCCAGCAAACCCGGTCTGGTGGCCGACGCCGAAGCCGAAGTCATCAAGGTCGAACAGCAGTACAAGGACGGCGTCATCACCAATGGCGAACGCTACAACAAAGTCGTCGCCATCTGGTCGGAAATGACCGAACGCGTTGCCGATGAAATGTTCAAGGAAATGGGGCGTCGCGAAAAAGAAAGCCAGGTACTGAACCCAATTCTGATCATGGCCGATTCGGGCGCGCGCGGTAACCAACAACAGATTCGCCAGCTTGCAGGCATGCGCGGGTTGATGGCCAAACCTTCAGGCGAAATCATCGAAACGCCGATTCGTGCCAACTTCCGCGAAGGGCTGGACGTGTTGCAGTACTTCATTTCCACGCACGGCGCTCGTAAAGGTCTGGCCGACACGGCGCTCAAGACTGCCGACTCCGGCTACCTGACTCGCCGTCTGGTGGACGTGGCGCAGGATGTGATTATCTCCGAACTCGATTGCGGCACGGTCAAAGGCATTTGGGCTGAACCGATCACCGAAGGTTCCGACATCATCGAAGGTCTGCGCGAACGCATCATCGGTCGCGTGGCTTTGGAAGATGTCAAAGACCCGATCACCGGGCAAATTCTGGCCAGAACTTACGACGAAATCACCGAAGACATCGCCACCGAAATTCAGAACGCGGGCATCATGCGTGTTCGCATTCGTTCGGTGCTGACCTGCGAATCGCGTCGCGGATGCTGCATTCGTTGTTATGGCCGCAATCTTGGAACAGGCCAGGTGGTTGACATCGGCGAAGCAGTCGGCGTCATTGCGGCGCAATCCATCGGCGAACCCGGCACTCAATTGACGATGCGCACTTTCCACATCGGCGGCACGGCGTCCAAAGTCAGCGAACAGTCTTCGCACGAAGCTCGCGTGGCGGGAACCATCAAGTACGCCGATTTGAACACCGTCGTCAGCCGCGAAGGCAAGATCGTCGCCATGAATCGCAATGGCAGCTTGCTGATCGTTGACGACCGCGGACGCGAAGTCGAACGTTACCCGATTGGTTACGGCACAATCGTGCTGATTCCCGACGGCGCGCGTTGCGAAGAAGGCCAGAAGATCGCCGAATGGGATCCTTACACCTTCGCCATGCTGACCGAAGTCGGCGGAACCATTGCCTGGCGTGACCTGATCGAAGGCGTCACCGTTCACGAAGAAACCGACGAAGTCACAGGTCTGTCGCGTTCGGTGGTCATGGATTCGCCTGATGAAAAACGCCAGCCGCGCATCGAAATCAAAAACGAAGCGGGCAAGGTCATCAAAGCTTATCCGATGCCGATTCGCGCCAACCTGATGGTGGTCAAAGATCAGGAAGTCGAACCGGGCGACGTGATCGCCAAGATTCCGCGCGAAGTCACACGCCAGAAAGACATCGTCGGAGGTTTGCCGCGCGTCGTCGAATTGTTCGAAGCGCGCAAGCCGCGCGAAACCGCTGTGATGTCCGAAGTTGACGGAATCGTCAAATTCGGCAACATCACCAAAGGTTCGCAGAAGATCGTCATCGTCGGCGACAACGGCGAAGAGCGCGAATACAGCGTGCCGCGCGGAACACACATCAATGTTCAGGAAGGCGACCGCGTGCGTGCCGGCGAACCGTTGATGGACGGCCCGCTCAATCCGCACGACATTCTGGCTGTGCGCGGAATGGAAGAGTTGCAACGTTATCTGGTCAACGCCATTCAGGAGGTCTACCGCCTGCAGGGTGTGCATATCAACGACAAGCACATCGAAGTGATCGTTCGGCAGATGCTTCGCTGGGTTCGCGTCAAAGAAGTCGGCGACACAGAATTCCTGTTGGAAGAACAGGTGGATCGTTTCCGCTTCCACGACGAAAACGCCCGCGTCGAAGCCGAAGACGGCCAACCGGCGACTGCCGAACCGTTGCTGCTCGGCATTACCAAAGCGTCTCTTTCGACCGAATCGTTCATTTCGGCGGCTTCGTTCCAGGAAACGACTCGCGTGCTGACCGAAGCGGCGATTTCGGGTCGCGTGGATTACCTGCGCGGACTGAAAGAGAACGTAATTATGGGGCGGCTGATTCCTGCCGGAACCGGCATGGAGTTCTATCGCAAGGTCAAGGTCGCCTACGATCCGACGATGAAGGATATGACGGCGGAGGAAATGGACGACACGCAAAGCTACATCGAACAGATGGTAGCCGCCGCCAGCGCCCGTCCTGTGCCGGAACCGGAACCCGATGAAACCGATCTGGAAGATTTGGGCTTCGGCATCGAAGACGAAGGCGGATTCAACGAAACAGTGGACGCTGAACCCGAAGCCGAATTCGATGATGAACTTGCTGATCCGGAATTCGCGTTTGATGAAGACGACGAGTAATAAGGTTACGCACAAAAAAAGGCCGCAAGAAGCGATTTCTTGTGGCCTTTTTTCATAAGGCTCTGACAAAACAGTTCAGGCTCTGTCCGGTTATTGAACCAATAACTTGTTCAAATCATCAACAGCTCGATGCCAGTTGATCTGTTGTATGGATTGATGCCCGGCTGAAGCAATACGCTGGCGCAGTTCATCATTTTCAATCAGTTTCAGAATCTGTTCCGCCATCAAATCAGGACGCTGAGTTGGCGCTATCAAAGCTGTTTGGCCGTCAACAGCGAATTCGTGAATGCCTCCGTTGTCAGCGGAAACCACTGCGCATCCGCAAGCCATGGCTTCAGCGGCGGGCAAGCCCCAGCCTTCGGCTCTTCCCGGATTCAGGAAAATGCGGCACGAGTTGTAGAACTCAACCAGTCGTTCCGCCGTCGGCAATTGATCGTAACTCACCCAGTCGGGAATGAACTCCAAACGCGGTTCGGTTCCGAACAACGCCACTTGCAATTCAGGATGCTTCGTTTTGACGAGTTCCAAAGCCGCCAAACCGTCACGAGTTCCCTTCACTTCGTTGGGATGAGCCAGCATGCCAATTCGCAATTCGCGGCGTTCGTTGATCGGCGTCAGCAATCGAAAGAGCGAAACATCTATTCCCAGCGGGATGTAAGTCGTTCGTTGCGATTCGCCCAAGCCGTTGGCGATTTGCTGCAACTGCCGCGACACGACAATTTTGTGCATCGGCAATTTCCAACTGGCGATGACGGTTTCTTCCGACAAGTTCCAAGTTTCATACGATTGAATCAGATAAAACTTTCGACCTTTGGCAGGCGAATAAGTTGCTACAGGGAATGCCGTGTCGCTGGCTGTTGCGAAAATCACATCTGCATCTGGAATGTTCCGCTCGCTCAAGTCGGTCGCCAAAATCAGATTCACCTTGTCGCTCACTTCAAACCAGCGAACCAACGGACGATTGATCACTCGCAACTTGGGTTTCCAAAATCCTTTTTTGACGGCTTCGACCAATCCTGTTTGAGGTTCGATCGTCCGCGGATGCACGACGGCGATTTCGTGCCCAAGTTCCGCCAGCCGATTGGCATATTCGTACACGACCTTGAATCCGCCGGAAGGCGAAGTCAGGAACATCGGCAGAACGAACGTGATCTTCATGGTTCGCAGTAAACCACAATTGGCAGATTTCGCCGAGTTGCGCTAAAAAGCAGTTATGAACTTTTCTTTCACTCTCCCTGAAAATCGAGAATTCGACGTGGTCGGCTTCGGGCTGAACGCTGTGGATCATCTGGTGACGATTCCGCGTTTTCCTTCGTTCAACACCAAAGTCCGCTTGAGCGATCACCAGCAAATGTCCGGCGGACAGGTTTCGTCGGCGATGGTCGGCGTGCAGCGGCTGGGCTTGAAGGCGAGCTATATCGGCAAAGTCGGTTACGACAACGAAGGCCGCATGTTGATCGAATCGCTGCAAAAAGAAGGCGTGGATTGCACGGGCGTCAAAATCGCCGTCGGAGCCAAAACGCAGGGCGCGGTCATCATCATCGAACAGTTTTCTGGTGAACGAACCATTCTCTGGTATCACGATGACGGCACACGCATTTCCCCCGAAGAATTGAAGCGCGAACAAATCGTCCGTGGACGAGTGCTGCATCTGGACGGTTTCGACACGGCGGCGGCAATTCAAGCTGCGCGTTGGGCGCACGAAGCCGGAATGGTGGTGACCATTGATCTGGACACGGCCTATCCCGGAATTGACGAATTGTTGCCGCTGGTGGATTGCCTGATTACTTCGCAAGGTTTGGCGAATGAACTGGCCGGAACGATGGACGAACGCGAAGCGCTGAAAACACTCAACCAAAAATACGGCTGTTATCTGGTTTCAATGACGCAAGGTTCGCGCGGCGCGCTGGCCTTTGTCGAAGGTCAGTTTGTCGCGTCCTCGGCGTTTCGCCCGCCCGTCATCAAAGACACAACTGGAGCAGGCGACGCTTTCCGCGCCGGGTTCATTTATGGCGTGTGCAAAGGCCAAAGCATAGAAGACACCATGCGAACCGCCAACGCCGTTGCCGCGCTGCAATGCCGCGAAATGGGCGCGCGCGATGGCTTGCCGACGGAGGCCGAGTTGCAACAATTCCTGGCAAATTGAATATGGATTGTTAGGATCAACAAGCGAATCCGTGGATACGATTCGTATATTGCAAACAACTTGTTGAAGAACATTTTCAAATGGCAAAAAGCAAACATCGTAAAAAAACGCAATCACGTCCCTCTGCCATGCTTGGTAACCTCAAAGCCATTGCTGGGTTACAAATGGCGGATGAACTGATGGATGACGGAAAAATGAACGAAGCGCGTCAAGCGCTGGAAACGTTGCATCGCCAGCACCCTTCGCGCAGTGATGTGGTGCAAAACCTGGCTTACGCTTGTCATCAATTGGGCGACCTGGCGTCTTACCTGACCTACTGCGAAAAACTGGTTGAGTTATCGCCGAAGAGCGCCGAAAACCTGTTGGCGTTGGCCATCGCCTACGCGATGAATTTTCGCCCAATGCTGGCATTGCGTGTTTACCGCGACTTTCTGGCAGAGTGGCCGGATCACGAAGAGGCTCCCAGAATTCGCCAAGACGTCGTCCTGCTTGAAACTAACGCGCAGTCATATCTGGCCGAAGCTGGTTTGGCAGGCGAGGAAGGTTTGGCGAAATTGATGATGCACGAAGAGATTCAGGTGATGTTGCATGACGGTCGTTACAAAGAGGGGGAAACAATGGCGCGCAAGCTGATTGCCACTCATCCGCAATTTGCCCCCGCGCATAACAACCTCAGTCTGATGTTTCATCTGACTGGTCGCATCGAAGAAGCCATTGCCGTGTCGCGCCACGTGCTTTCGTTCGATCCAGATAACTTTCAGGCGACAGGTAATCTGGCGCGGTATCTATTTCTGAATGGCCAGCGCGAGGAGTCTGTTGCAGTCGCCGCCCGATTCAAGGAAATACGTTCGGATAATCCTGACTTCTGGGTCAAGCAGGCCGAGACTTTTAGCTTTCTTGGTGACGACGAAGCAGTTCTCACAGCCTTTCGGCAAGCAGAAAAATTGACGATAAGCGACAAAGTGCCCAACCCTGCGCTTATTTACCATCTTGCGGCGGTGGCATCAGCACGATTAGGGAGCGAATCTGACGCGAAGCGATATTGGAACAAGGCATTGGCGCTGTCGCCAGGATTTGAGTTGGCGCGTAAGAATCTGGAAGACCTCAAAAAGCCCATAGGCGAGCGGCATGGGGCGTGGGCTTATGACCTGGGGTACTGGTTACCACGTGCCACGATTGAAGACCTGATTCGGCAGATGTCTCCCAAAAAAACGAATGACACAGCGCTTAAACGCATCGTCGAAAACTTTCTGCGATCACGCTCCGATCTGCGTCAATTGACCCTTCTATTATTGGAGCGATGCGATCCAGCGGCTGTTGAGCTTGTTTTGATGCTGGCAAACGCATCGCAAAATCCTGAGCTAATGGAAGCCGTCAAGAATTTTGCTCTCGGTCAGCGAGGCTCCGATCAACAACGTTTTCAAGCGGCACAAATGGCTGTTAAAGCCGGCCTGTTGCCAAGCGGCGAAATCTGCATGTGGCATCAAGGCAAGCAAACTACTTTTATTTTATTGAATACCGAAATCACTGGCGAACCAGTTCCCTGGAAAATTCCACTACAAGCCCGGCAGTTGGCCGAGAAAGCCATGAAGCAATTGCGACAAGGGCGAGGCTCTGAGGCGGAACAATTGCTCAAACAAGCTTTGGAACTTGCACCAGGCGACATTCGATTACGCAACAATCTGGCGGCGACCTACAAACTGCAAAGGCGCACGGCTGAATATGAACGTATGATCGAGCAGATTTACGCTGAAGACCCGGACTATTTTTTCGCTTGTGCTCAAATGGCCGAACTGTTGATCGAGCGTGGCCAAACTGAAGAAGCCACCCAAATGCTCGTACCGCTTTCAATGCTCAAGAAAATGCATTTCAGCGAAATGGCGATGTTATGCACCGTTCACATTGAACTGGCCTTGAAAGAAGGCCGCCGCGACACAGCGCGTTCCTGGTTGGATATATTCGAGCGCGTTTATCCCGATCATCACAATGTAAAAGCCCTGCGTTTCCGCGTTGAAGGGCCTCGAATCAGTGATCTTTTAAGAAACCCATTTCGTCGCTGAAAGAGCTTTAAGGCGACGGTGGCGGGCGCTGGACAACATTGGTGAGCATCCACTACAGTGCCGCTTGCTTATCAATAAATCATCTTCTGGAGATTATTATCTGTGTTACGCGCAGGCATCGTGGGATTGCCGAACGTAGGCAAATCCACTCTGTTCAATGCTCTGACTTCGGCCAAAGCCGAAGCCGCCAACTTTCCTTTCTGCACGATTGACCCCAACGTAGGCATCGTCGAAGTTCCAGACCCGCGTTTGGACAAACTGGCCGCCATCGTCAATCCGCAAAAAGTCATTCCCGCCGCCGTCGAATTCGTGGACATTGCCGGTCTGGTCAAAGGCGCTTCGCAGGGCGAAGGCCTGGGCAACAAGTTTCTGGCCAACATCCGCGAAACCGACGCCATCGTTCACGTCATTCGTTGTTTTGAAGACGAAGACGTAATTCACGTCGCGGGCAAGGTTGATCCGGTCAGCGACCGCGAAACCATCAATCTGGAATTGGCGCTGGCCGATCTGGCGACGGTCGAAAAAAGTCTGGATCGCGCTCGCAAAGCCGCCAAAAGCGGCGGCGCGGAAGCCAAAGCCGAAGTGGCTACGTTGGAACAGGTGCTGGAAATTTTGAGCGCAGGCAAAACGATCAACTCGGCGAAGCTGGATAAAGACCAGTTGGCTTCGTTGAAATCGTACAGTCTGTTGACCGCCAAACCGGTGCTTTATGCAGCCAACGTCGTAGACGCCGAACTTTCAGGCGAAGAAGGCAAACATGTCAAAGCCTTGCGCGAAGTGATCGAACGCGAAGGCGAACCCGCCGAAGTCGTGACGTTTTCTGCCAAAATCGAGGCCGAGCTTTCGGAATTGTCGAAAGAAGAACGCGCGGAATTTCTGGCGTCGTTGGGCATTGAATCGGCGGGACTGGATCGGTTGATTCGCGCGGCGTATCACCTGTTGGGATTGCAAACTTATTTCACTGCCGGAGAGAAAGAAGTCCGCGCGTGGACGATTCATCAGGGCGACACTGCGCCGAAGGCCGCCGGAGTCATTCATACGGATTTCGAACGCGGCTTCATTCGCGCGGAAACGATCGCCTTTGACGATTACATCGCTTGCGGTGGCGAAAAAGTGGCGCGGGAAAAAGGCTTGCTGCGGTCAGAAGGAAAAGAATATGTCGTCAAAGACGGCGATGTGATGCACTTTCGATTTAACGTGTAAGGTGAAGCGGTACGCACGCGCCTCGCGTGCGTGCCCAGCATCAAAGTTTCAGCATTCCGGTTTTTCCCTTCACCTTGTCTTTCAACACCACATTGTCTATCAGCCGGGTTTTGCCGAAATAAGCGGCGACGGAAACCAAAGCCTTCTGCCCTTCCAGATCGTCCAGCGGATCCAGCTTTTCGGTGTCAGTCAGAGCGACATAATCAATTTTGGCCAGCGGTTCTTTTTCGATTTCCTTGCGAACGACTTTAAGAATTTTGCTGGCGCTGCGTTCGCCATTGGCGAACAGTTCTTCAGCCAGATGCAAAGCGCGATATAACACCGGCGCGGCGTTGCGCTCTGCCGGTGACAGCAGTTCATTCCGAGAAGAACACGCCAATCCATCGTCTTCGCGGGCAATGGCGGTGACCACGACTTCGAGCGGCATTTGAAGTTCGCGCACCATTTTTTTGACCATCGCCGTCTGCTGAGCGTCGCGCTGCCCGACAAACACGAACTGCGGATGAACGATATTGAGCAGAATGTTGAGCGCCGTCATCACGCCGCGCAAATGGCCGGGGCGTGCCTGGCCTTCAAGCTTGTTGCTCAACCCTTCGATTTCGACGTAGCTGGAAAATCCCGGTGGATACATTTCCTCGGCAGTTGGCGCAAAGATGTAATCCACATCAATCGGCGAAAGCTGGTCGGCGTCACGAGCCAGATCGCGCGGATATTGTTCAAACTCCTTGCCGGAATCGAATTGAGTCGGATTGACGAAGATGGAAACGACCACGGCGTCGGCTAACCGCCGGGCGTCGCGAACCATGCTCAAATGGCCTTCGTGCAATGCGCCCATCGTCGGCACAAAACCGATTGACCGTTCTTCCATCCATAACTTGCGGGAAATTAACCGCATCTTCGCCGCTTTGGTGATGATCTCCATAACTGCCTGCCAAAAAGTGAAAGCGCCAGTTTTGGAACTGGCGCTTTGTCTGGATAAACCGCTATTGAATTGTCGCGTTGAAACGCTGAAATTGTTTGTTGGCACGTTGAAGCTGACAATCTGCGTCTGCCTCTGCGCCGTCTTCAATCTGTTGATCCGCAATCACGTTCATCGGGATTCGCTCTCTTTTGACTGCATAAGTCGAAAGCAATTATATGCCGTAGTTCGGGCTTTGCAATCAGCCGAAGAAAAGCGATTCGCCGGATTGAACGCTGCGATGATCGAAATTGATTTTGAGTTACCGGCGCGATTCGGTCAGCCGTTCTTCCATCAAATCAATCGCTCGCAACAGAAGTTGCGTATCGCGTCGAATCAGCAAACCGAGCACGATCAACCCGATCAGCAGCAACATATAAAAACCTCCGCTGGCCATGAAAATCAGCACGTGCAGTTTGTTGGAAAAATCCATGACCAGCAAAAACACTATGAAAAAAGCCGTGTCCAGAATGAGGAAGGCGATGATGCCGAGTTTCAGGTTTCGCTCACTCTTTTCAACGCGGTCGAGCGCCTTGCCGCGAATTTCATTGAGACGATTTTCCGCCATTGATGACTCCTATCTTCGAACTGGCAGTTTCATGTTGCGGTATTCAGGCCAATCTTTTCTCCGGGGAGGATTTGCGCGTCAGCAGGTAAAACAAAGGCCCGAACGAACCGAGCGCCAGCGTGGCGACGATCCAGGGCCAGACATTGCGCCCGGTCGCCTTGGCGTCGTGCCACATCCACACCATGGCCAGAGTTAATGCAATAACCAAGTCCGCGAACACCTGGCCTGCTCCAAAGCTCTGAAAGTGCGGCGCGATGATGCCCCAGAAACCGTGTTGCCACAGCGCCACCGCGCTGAGCGCTCCAAACAAAATGATCGTGATGAGTAGCAAAGTTCGTTGCATAAATAGTCCTTTCATTGATTAGCCATCAGTTTGCGCAAACTGCCCAGCCCATAAGCCAGCCGCGATTTGACCGTGCCGAGCGCTACGCCCAGCACATCGGCAATTTCATCCAACTGCATTTCGTGCAGGTAATGCAGCACAATGACTGCGCGGCTGGCTGGCGAAACCTGTTCGACCAATTGCGAAACCAGTTCCGGCGTTAAGCTGTCACGTACAGGCGCTGGCAAATCCTCCAACGCCGTTTCATCAACGCTGGATTCCGTCCATCGGCGTTCACGTTTCAACTGCTTGAAAGCTTCGCGCGTAGCGATGCGATAGGCCCAGGGACGAAACAATTCCGGTTCGCGCAACCAGGACAATTTGCGATAAATGAGGATGAACACTTCCTGCAGAATGTCTTCGGCAAGCGAACGCGCGCTGACCAGGCTGAGAATGTAGCGATACAGCGGTTCCTGAACGAGTTCGAGCAATTCGTCCAGCGCCTCTCTATCTCCAGCCTGAGCGCGCAACACCAAGAAGATTTCCGGCTTGGAAAGTTCCATCTCCCTCCTTCACTGATAAAGAGGAGCGAACGGGCAGGAATGTTCGGTTTCAGGAAAAGAAAATTTCAGTGCTCTTTGACTTTGGACGGCGAGAGTAAAAAGCCCAGAGCCAGCAGTGACAGCAGCGCGCCTTCGACCATCAAGACCTGAGTCAAAGGAAAATGCTCCGCCAGAAACCCTGTGGCCAGCGCGCCCAGCGGCGCTCCGCCGCGAAACGACAGCATGTAAATGCTCATCACACGCCCGCGCATTTCGTCCGTGACTATCAATTGCACCAGCGAAGCGATCATCGAAAAGACGAACATCATGAAAACGCTGGCCAGAAAAATCAGCGCATAAGCCAGCCACAAAGCTTTGGCAAACGTAAAAGCGATGATCGTCAACCCGAATGCAATCTGCATCAACAGCGATGTGCGACCACGATTTTTGATGTTATTCAACCCGGCGACGATCAATGCGCCAGCGACCGAACCGGCTCCGGAAATGGCAATCAGCGTCGCGTTGCCGCCCGGGCCGGTGCGAAATACATCGGTCGCCAGGACGGCGGAAAACGCCATTGCCTGCATTCCCAACGCAGTCGCCCCAAAAGACAAAAAAGTCAGCGAGCGCAGAGCTTCCTGATGCCAGACGAATTTCAACCCTTCGAGCATTTCGACGCGCATGCCGTCGCCTTTGCCTGATGGAATGTAACCGACGCGCATTGTCATCAGCGAAAAAATCACTGCCAGAAACGTCAGCCCATTGAAACCGAAACTGATCGAAGCCGCCAGCAATTGGTTGCTCATCATCGCAAACGGAATCGTGCTGAGCGTTGGGCCTATGACCCGCGCCAGATGAAACTGTATCGAATTCAGCGCGATGGCGTTCGGCAAATCCTTCTTTTCCACCAGCGTCGGAATCAACGCCTGATACGCCGGGCCGCCGAATGATTGCGCGCATCCGGCGACGAACGACAACGCAACTGCGCTCCAGACCAGCATCATGGCCGGAACATTCATAAACGTCAGCAATGCCAGAGATATTGCGCAAGCCAGTTGCGTCCATTGCGACGCCAGCAGAATTCGTCGCCGATCAATCCGGTCGGCCAGCACTCCGCCAATCAGTGTGAACAGCAGAACAGGCGCGGTTGCCGCAAACGACAGAATGCCCGTGTAACGAGCTTTATGCGTAAGCTGGTAAATGATCCAGTTGAGCGCTGCTTCCTGAAGATGAGTTCCGGCGCTGGAAGTGAACGCGCCAAACCAGAGCAGGCGAAATTCCCGGTAAGTAAAAGCGTGAAACACTCTGGCCAGCGTGCTTTTCTTCGGCTCGATTTCACAGGCTACATCCGACGCGGACGCGGCGTCTTTGGCAGGTTCTGGTGCGCTGGCGGGAGTGCTCATTCGAGGAATTGTGGACAGTTGATTGCGGACTACGGATTTGCGAATTCAATCCGCAATCCGCAATCCGCAATCCGCAATGTGATTAGTTGGTAACCTGGTGGGAACGGCTTTCCGCGCGAATGGGGATGTAGATGCCTTCCCATTCCTTGTGAGCCGGATCGTTGGCGTAGGCTTTGGCAGCGTCTTCGCTCTCGAATTCGATGGCGAACGCAGCGTCAAATGGGTTGTCCTGTGACGGGCTTTGGACACGCAAGGTCTTCAACCAGACATTTTTGATGCCTTTGATCTTTCCAGCCATTGTCGCCACGCCATCAATGGCTTTCTGGCGTTGTTCCGCCGTTGCTTCGGCTTTCCATTTCAACGTGACGACGTGAACAACCGAAGTCGGTTTTCCGAATTTATTCTGCCCGACCGCCACACCCAGTGCGAAAACGCCAATCAGGGCGCAGGCCAGCAACAGACGACGAGTAATTGAATTCATAGTTGATGCTCTCCTAAAGCTATTTTTGTTCTGTGGTTGGTTTACGGCTTGTCGCCGTGAAAACGCGGCCATACTACTATGCAGGGTGAGGCCGCTCAAGACACCTGTTTGACGCGAAACCGATCAATACTGCTTACGGCTTGAACAGCCACAAAGGCATTCCACAACATTCGCAAGCCAATCAAAAACACCCTATTTCTTCTTGCCGGTGAACGTGCCTTCGCCCATTCCGGCCAGAGAGACTTTGCCTTTCATGGTTTTGCCGTCGGTAGTGCCGGTGTAGCTGACTGTGCCTTCGAGCTGGCCACTGACTTTGAACGAAAACTCGACCTTGTCGCCTTTGACCGTTCCGGTCAGCGCGGATTCGCCCAACAAGCCTTTGTAACTTCCCGTCAGCTTTTCGCCTTCCTGTTTGAATATGAAAGCCGGATTACCTGAACCTTGATCGGTTTGCACTTCCACATCCCACGCCCCGGTAAGGTCTACGGCAGCACTGGAAGCCGGAGAAGCCGAAGCCGCGCCAACGCGCTTGGCGCTCCATTCATCTTCGGCCATTCCGCCAAAACTGACCGTGCCTTTGATGGCGTCGCCTTCGATCTTGCCGGTCATGGTGATGGCCAAATCGTTGCCGTTGTAATTTACGGTGTAACCGAATTGCACATCGCTGCCTTTGGCCGTGCCTTTCAACGGAGTTTTGTTTTCCTTGATTTCACCGGTCAGCGTTTCGCCGTCAATTTTCAATGCGACGGTAAAGTTACGGACTCCGCCTGGAGTGTTCATCGCCACAGCCCAATCACCCGCAGCAGGCGATTGCGCAGAAACATTCAATATGGCCAGCATGGCCAGAGTAAACACAGACAAAATGCTCAGAATCTTTTTCATAAGATTTTCTCCCTTCGAAATTGTTGATTGGATATGTTGTTGCCCAGTTGTCATGTGACCGTATCAAGGGCGAAGCCTACACTTCGGTTTTTGCAGCGTCAAACCGTGAGGTAGAATGCGGCGCGGTTCATTCATCACCCAATTACAAAGGAGTCTGACAGGTCGTTTGCGACAACGCCCTGAAACGATGAAAACGGCTGCGCCCGACTGTCCGAC
>CAYYDG010000019.1:98400-117850 GCA_964470555.1 uncultured Heliomicrobium sp. | reverse complement strand
GGGAATTGGGATAAATGACTTCACGTGGAGAAAAAATCTCTATCTGTTCTAAAACCTTTTGCCAGGCTGATTCTCCTTCAAACTGTGTCGCTAAAAATTCTCCGGTTGAAAGGTCCAGCAGCGCGACGCCCATTCCTTGTCCCGAACCACAGATTGACGCCAAGTAGCTGTTTTGCTTGGCTTCAAGTAGCTGGCTCTCAAGAGCCGTTCCGGGCGTAACCACCCGCACAACTTCGCGTTTGACCAGTTTGGTTGTGGACTTGGGGTCTTCGGTTTGTTCGCAAATCGCAATGCGAAAGCCTTTCTTGACCAATTTGGCAATGTAACCGGTTACCGAGTGATGTGGGATGCCGCACATCGGAATCGGAACCCCGCGTTCTTTGTGCCGGGCGGTCAACGTGATTTCCATTTCACGAGCGCCAATGATTGCGTCATCAAAAAACAGTTCGTAAAAATCGCCCATTCGAAAAAAGAGCAGCGTTCCCGGATACTGTTTTTTGATTTCGTAAAACTGGCGCAGCATGGGCGTAAGCTGCCCGGCGGTTTTGTCAGATGACATTTGGTCGTGCCTTTCAATAAGATGCGTTGAATGGTTCGGAACGGACTGAGTGTCACTTGTTAGCCCGTGATTGGAAGATATAATTCGCGCTCAATTTATGTCAAACCTCGAACCTGTTCATACAACTTCACCTCTGATTTTGGCTGTTGATACCTCCTCTGCATCAGCCGGCTTCGCGTTAGCGCGCGGCGAAAGTCTGCTTGCTTCGATCAAAAGCGATTCGTCTGTGCCGCATTCACGAACTTTTTTTCTTCAAATCACCGAGCTGTTGAACTCCATCGGAGTAAGTTTGAACGAGGTCCAGCTTTTTGCCGCGGCCACAGGACCGGGAAGTTTTACAGGGCTTAGAGTCGGATTGGCAGCGATCAAGGGATTGGCACACGCGCTCGGCAAGCCGCTGTTGGGAGTCAATTCGTTTGATGCCGTGGCGCTATCAGTAAAGGTTGTCGGTGAGGTGGCGGTGTTGATTGAAGCTGGTCGCCACGAATTGTATTTCGGGTTTCGCCGAGTGACGGAAACTGGCTGGGTTGAATCAATCGGCGAAGATTTTGTTGGCCCGCCCGAAAAGCTTTTGAAGGCTATTCCAGCCGGACACATTGTGACCGGCGCTGTTCCAGAAGCGATTCTTTCTTTACGACCTGATTTACACTTTCAATCGGCGCAATCTTTACTCGCCGAAGAAATTGCCTTGTATGCTCCCAAACTTCTGGTGGCGGGAATTGCCGGGTCCTTGCGACCACATTATGTTCGCGCTTCGGACGCCGAGATCAAAAGAAAGGCCTGACTGATTTGGAAATTCGGCTGCTATCAATGAAGCCTGAATTGATTCAGGCGGTGATTTTGCTGGAACGCCAATGCGATTTAAGTTCGAGGAGCGCAGAAAGTTATCTGAATCTGTTGCAAAATCCAGATTCCGTGTTGCTGGTTGCGCTCGATGGAGCCGAACAAGTCGTTGGGGTGTTTTCCGGTTGGTTTGTCGCAGAAGAGTTTGAGGTTGACAACATCGCTGTTTCGCCGACTTTCAGGCATCAGGGAATCGCCTCAAGGCTGCTGTCAGACGCCCTTGAAGCTGTTCAAAAAAAAGGCGCATATCGGGCAATTCTGGAAGTGCGGTCGAACAATCAACCGGCTTGCATGTTGTATGAGAAATTTGGGTTTATAGTCGCTGGACGAAGGAAAAATTACTATCAAAACCCACCAGATGACGCCTTGATAATGGCTCTGGAATTTCAACCGAAAATCTCTTTTGGCACAGAGAAACTGTCTTGAAGCCACTTTGGCTTTGTATTACTATCCTTGCCAGCTAAGCAATAACCGGTAAACAACTTACCACAACACAGGCAACTCTATCTTCCAAGGAGGAAAAGCCAATGAGCATTCTAGCTAGTGAGGCAGCTTTGAAGGACTATCTGATTAATCACGACGACAAATACCGAGAACTCGCTGATGAGCACCATAAATATGATGCACGATTGAGCGAACTCACGTCACTTCCACATCCGAGCGAAGATGAGCAAATCGAAGAAGCCATTTTGAAAAAGAAAAAGCTCTTCTTGAAAGATCAAATGGAGATGATTGCAAGAAGCTATAAGGCTAGCGCAACGTCGCATTGATAAAGCAAATCAACTCAGTCAAAACGAATATACAGAAGAAGACGGGGACGCAATTATGTGTTCCCGTTTTCTTTTGCCGTTTGGCCTGATAATCTCTGGGTTCGTCAAACAATCTCATAACTTATCTTCACTTTCAGGAGCCAGGCTTTGCTTCGAGACGCATATCTGTTCATCGTACCGCTTGGAATTTCGGGACTCACTTTTTTGCTTTTGGGTTGGATAATCGCGCCGCCGTTGTTGTGGGGGGCCGGAATTTTGCTGTTTCTGGCGGCGTTTGTCGCCTTTTTCTTCCGCGATCCAGAGCGAGAAGTTTCCGCTGACGAAAAAACAATCGTTTCGCCCGCTGATGGTTTGGTGGTCGTCGTCAAACCGGTTGATCCGCATGACGCTCAGGCTGGAACGTTGATCAGCATTTTTCTTTCGATTTTCGACGTTCACGTCAATCGTTCGCCTATGGCGGGAACGATCACGAATTACGAATACAAACCCGGAAAATTTCTGGTGGCGACCAAGGAGCGAGCTTCTGTTGAAAATGAACAAACCATCGTTACCGTCGAAAATCGCTACGCCAAAATCGTCTTCAAACAGATTGCCGGATTGATTGCTCGTCGCATCGTTTTCTGGAAACAAACGGGCGATCAGATCAAGCGTGGCGAACGCATCGGATACATCAAATTCGGTTCGCGTATGGATGTCATTCTGCCGCCGCAAGTTATGGTGCTGGTTAAAAAAGGTCAGCGCGCCAAGGGCGGCGTTACCATTTTGGGAAAGGTCTCCGAATGAGCGACTTCAGCGAAGAACTTCAAGTCAATCCGCCGCGGCGTGGGATCAAAAAAGGCATTTACATCATTCCGAGCGCCTTCACGATTGGCAACATTCTGTGTGGATTTTATGCCGTCATCAATTCGGCTCTGGCGTATCAATTGTTGAACCAGCCGAATGGCCTGCCCAAAGCGACGCAGCTTTTTGACGATGCCGCAAGAGCCATCGGCATCGCTTTTTTGCTGGACGGTTTGGACGGCAGAATTGCCCGAATGACCAAAGCGACCAGCGATTTTGGCGTCGAACTCGACAGCATCGCGGATGTTCTGACCTTCGGCATTGCTCCGGCGTTTATGGCTTACACTTGGGGATATGGTTCGACGCCAGGGCTACAGCGAGTTGCCTGGGGAGTTTCATTTTTCTTTTTGATTTGCGGCGCGCTGCGGCTTGCTCGGTTTAACGTGATGGCCAGAGCGCCACGGTTTTCTGATACCGGAAAATCGCCCAAGCTCGACAAAAAATACTTTGTTGGATTGCCTATCCCGGCAGCAGCAACGATGTTGGCCGCAGTCATTCATTTTGTGCCTCGCCCACTGCCGACGCTAAATCCAGAGCAATTACATTTGTATAGCTGGGCGCTGATTGTCGGCATGTCGTCTCTGGCCGTGCTCATGGTCAGCACATTTCGTTACACCAGCTTCAAAAACATCGGTCCGAAAAGCAATAAGCCGTTCATTACCTTGCCCCTGCTTTCATTGCTGGTTGCCAGCATCTGGTTTTATTCGAAATGGGTGTTGCTGATTCTGGCCACGATTTATGTTTCGCACGGGCCAGTGATGAAGCTGTGGAATTTGCTGAGCCGCCCATTTCGGCGCCAGTCAGATGAATCGTCCGCCCCCGTGCCCGCCGAGCCAAAAAACTAATTTCAATTGAGGAGCGATTCTGTGTCCAAAGGCTTTGAAACCGTCATCATTCTCGATTTCGGTTCGCAATATACTCAACTAATCGCCCGCCGAATTCGTGAAGTCGGCGTTTACTGCGAAATTCACCCTTTCAATACTTCCATCGAAAATCTTCAGCGATTGAACCCCAAGGGCCTGGTGCTATCGGGCGGACCCAGTTCAGTTTACGAGGATGGCGCGCCGCACTGTTCGCCAGACGTTCTGAATCTGGGCGTGCCGGTGCTGGGTATTTGTTATGGAGTCCAGTTACTGAGCTATTTTCTAGGCGGTAATGTGGAATCTTCTTCCCGCCGCGAATATGGCGCGGCGCAGGTCAGGCAGTTGCGCGAAAGCAGGCTTCTGGCTGGTTTGCCTGCGGAATTTCAAGCCTGGATGAGTCACGGCGATCACGTCACATTGCCGCCAACCGGGTTTGAGGTTATTGCTCAAACTGACAACGCGCTCGGCGCAATCGAAGACAATTCGCGGCGGCTTTACGGCTTGCAGTTTCATCCAGAAGTGGCTCACACGCCGAATGGTAAGCAGGTACTGGAAAATTTCGTGCGAACCATTTGCGGTTGTCACGCCGATTGGACTCCCGCTTCGTTTGCGCAATCGGCCATCGAACGAATCCGCGAACAGGTTGGTGACGGCCACGTTATCTGTGGACTTTCGGGCGGTGTAGATTCTTCAGTTGCCGCGGCTCTGGTCGCTCGGGCAATTGGCGACCGTCTGACCTGTATTTTTGTGGATAACGGATTATTGCGAAAAAACGAATTTGAGAAGGTTCTCGAAGCATTCCGCAATTACGGCGAACTCAAAGTTTGCGGAGTTGGTGCCGGCGAACGATTTTTGATGGCATTGAAAGACGTCGCCGATCCTGAGCGCAAACGAAAAATCATTGGCTACGAATTCATCGAAGTGTTTCAGGAAGAAGCTGCCAAGCTCGGCCAGGTGGATTTTCTGGTTCAGGGAACTCTTTATCCTGACGTGATTGAATCGGTTTCTGTGAAAGGTCCTTCGGCGGTGATTAAGAGTCACCATAACGTGGGCGGCCTGCCGGAAAAGATGAAGCTTAAGCTGGTTGAACCTTTACGCGAGCTTTTCAAGGATGAAGTTCGCGCTGTCGGCAGAGAATTGGGTTTACCGGAAATGCTTATCAATCGCCAGCCATTTCCCGGACCAGGATTAGCAGTCAGAATTCTGGGACCCGTAGACGAAAATCGTGTTCGCCTACTCCAAGAGGCTGATAACGTGGTGATGGAAGAGATTAAACGTGCAGGGTTGTATCAAAAGCTTTGGCAGGCTTTTGCAGTTCTTCTTCCGATTCAAACGGTTGGGGTTATGGGAGATTACAGAACTTACGAAAATGCCGTTGCCATTCGCGCTGTTGAAAGTTCTGATGGTATGACCGCTGATTGGGCGAAATTGCCTTACGATGTTCTGGAAAATATCAGCCGCCGTATTGTCAGCGAAGTGCGCGGGATCAACCGCGTGGTTTATGACATCAGCTCCAAACCACCAAGCACCATTGAATGGGAATAAACAGTAGATTATCGAAACTTCTTAAGCATAAACATTCCTGTTTTTCTTGATAAGCACTTAGTTAGGCAATTGGTTAATCATTGAAATCGCTAAGCTTAATTGTGATTAAAGCAAGAATAAACAGGCTTAAAGCGGCGGATAGGCCGGGCATCTTTGGCTTAAAACAAATATGGACAAGCAGTTTGTACATTTGCATTTGCATACGGATTACAGCCTTCTGGATGGAGCGATCAAGATTGGCCCATTGGCCAAACGACTCGCGGAATTGAAAATGCCCGCTGCCGCGATAACAGACCACGGCAATCTGTACGGTTCTCTGGCGTTTTACAATAAGCTGAAGGCTGAAGGTGTGAAGCCGATTATTGGGATTGAAGCTTATATCGCTCGTGGCAGTCGTCATGAAAAAGGAGCAGGCAATCTTCAGCCCGGCGACAAAGCTACCAATCATATTGTTTTGCTGGCCAAAGACCTGGCCGGATATCACAATCTGGTCAAACTCTCTTCTTATTCTTACACCGAAGGTTTTTGGCGAAAGCCGCGCATTGACAAGGAGTTGCTGGCCAAGCATAGCGAAGGTTTGATCGGACTTTCGGCTTGTATCAGTGGTGTGCCGCCTTACCTGTTGCTGCGCGATAAATTCGAAGAAGCCGCCCAGGAAGCCTTGGAATTTCAGGACATTTTCGGCAAAGGGAATTATTACCTGGAAATTCAGGAACACGGGCTTGACGCTCAGCGGCGAGTCCGCAAGCCTATGATCGAGCTTTCCAGAAAAACAGGCGTGCCGATTGTGGCCACCAACGATTCCCACTATTTGATGCCGGACGATGTGAAAGCTCACGAAATGCTGCTCTGCATAGGTCGCGGCAAAGCCTACGATCCGAAATTTCTGACTTACGGCGCTCCAGGGTTTTACGTGAAAAGCGCCGAAGAAATGTGGCAGGTTTTTGGCGAAGAGCCTGACTTGCTGCTTAGAACTCTGGAAATTGCCGAAAAATGCGATCTGACTTTTCCCAAGACAATTGACCAGGTTCCGGTTTATCCCGTTCCTGAAGACCACACGATTGACAGTTATTTTGAAAAGGTGACCTGGGATGGATTCGAAGAGCGGTTGAAAGAAATCTGGTCGCCGCTTCAAGCTTCGGGCGATCTGCGCCATTCGATGGAAAAGTACAAAGACCGCCTGGCGCACGAAATCGCTACCATCAAAAGGATGGGTTATTCGGGTTATTTTTTGATCGTTTGGGATTTCATTCGTTACGCCAAACGAAAGGGAATTCCTGTCGGTCCTGGACGTGGTTCGGCAGCAGGAAGTCTTGTTGCTTACTGTCTGAAAATCACCGATGTTGATCCGATACAGTATGAATTGCTGTTCGAGCGATTCTTGAACCCAGAGCGCGTAACTATGCCAGATATTGACGTTGACTTCTGTGTTCGTGGCCGAGGCGAAGTCATCAATTACGTCAGCGATTTGTACGGACGCCAGAATGTTTGTCAGATCATCACCTTCGGAACGATGGCCTCCAAAGCTGTAATCAAAGATGTTGGCCGCGCGATGGGAACCGATGTCATCAGTTATGCTGAGGTCGAAAAAGTCGCCAAGATGATTCCGCCGCCTGTTCGAGGTCGCAATGTCTCCATTGAAGCGGCAATCGAACAGAATCCCGATCTGAAAAAAGCCATTGAAACGGACGAACGTATTGCAGAGTTGATTGACGTGGCAAGGAAGCTGGAAGGCAATGCCCGACATTCGTCCGTTCACGCCGCTGGAGTCGTCATTTCGCCAAAACCGCTTCACGAATTGATTCCGGTTTGCACAGGTCAAAACGACGAATTGATTACTCAATTTGTTATGTCCGACCTGGAAAAGACCGGAATGCTGAAGATGGATTTTCTGGCTCTGACCACGCTGACCATCATTGAAGACTGCCTGAAAACCATAGAGCAGGAATCCGGCGAACGTCCTGACTTGGCTAATATCTCTCTGACCGATGACGCTGCCCTGAAACTATTCGCCGACGGATTGCTCAACGCCGTTTTCCAATTCGAAAGCTCCGGCATGGTCGAAATTTGCCGCAAGTTGAAGCCTGAAAGTCTGGAAGATTTGTCTGCGCTCAACGCCCTTTATCGTCCCGGACCTCTGGATGGAGGAATGGTGGACGATTACATAGAACGTCGTCACGGACGCCGAAAAGTGACTTACATAGTTCCACAGATGAAGGACATTCTGGAAAACACCTACGGCATTTTGGTGTATCAGGAACAGATTATGCAGTTGGCGCAACAGCTTGCCGGTTATTCGCTTGGCGAAGCAGACTTGATGCGCCGCGCAATGGGGAAAAAGAAAAAGGAAGAAATGGCGCTCCACGAAGAGAAGTTCGTCAAGGGAGCGGTTGAGCGCGGCATCCCTGAAGAAAAGGCCTCCAGAATTTTTTCGTTGATGGCGCAGTTTGCCGATTACGGATTTAATCGTTCGCATTCTTTTGCCTACGCCTATCTGGCTTATCAGACAGCGTACCTTAAAGCACATTATCCGACTCATTTTTACGCCGCGGTTTTATCCAACGAACTTTCCAACGCCGATAAGCTCAGCCGTTACATTGCAGAGATGAAGACCTTTGGAATCAGTCTGCTGGCGCCGGATGTGAATTCCAGCAACGAGGGATTTACGCCGGTGGGCAAAGCGATTCGTTTTGGCTTGGCGGCGATCAAGGGATTGGGTTCTTCGGCAGTGCAATTGATTATCGCCGCCCGTAAGGAAGGCGGAAATTTCAAATCGCTTTTCGATTTTGCAGAGCGCGTTGACCAGCGAGCAGTCAACAAGCGAGTAATGGAGTCGCTGGTTAAATCCGGCGCTTTCGATTTTTATTCGCCAAACCGCGCAGCATTGCTGGCGATGGTGGATAAAGCCATTGAAACAGGCGCAAAAGCGCAGCGAGATAAATTGTCAGGCCAGACAGACTTGTTCGCCAGCTTGTTGCCTGCCGATGAGGAGTCCAATAATGAGCCGCCCCTGCCCAATGTAAAAAACTGGTCTCGAAAGGAAATGCTGACTTTTGAAAAAGAAGCCTTGGGCTTTTACGCAAGCGGACACCCGTTGGAGGATTACGCCGATTCGATTCGCTCTATGGCCAAAGCCGATAGCGGCAACATTGCAGAGTTTCAGCATGGCGAAATAGTTTCGATGGGCGGAATCGTTTTGGACACTGCTGTCAAAACAACTAAAAAAGGTGACCGGTTCGCTCTGTGCAGGTTGGAAGATCAGTTTGGCTCGGTCAAAATTGTTTGTTGGCCGGAACAGTTCAACAAATACAAAAACCTGATTCAAAATGACGAGGCATTGCTGGTAAAAGGGAAGCTTGAAATCAATGACGAATCTGACGCTTCGATCATAGTTCAGGAGATCATTCAACTGGAAAGCGCCAAGGCCAAAGCAGCGCGCGGGATGGTGATCAAAATGAAAGAGGATTCGATCAATCCCGGCAGCTTGAAAAAATTGAATGACCTTGTTGGCTCGAATTCCGGTACGGCGCAGATATTTTTCGACATCGCACTTGAAAATGGATTTGTCGTTCGGCTTCGACCGAATCAGTTTTTCAGAATTGCCGCAACCAATTCACTGATCGAAGAAATTGAAAAAATTGCCCCTGGCTGGAAAGTTGAGCTGATGATGAACGAATTTCCGGCTGAATTGTAAAAACGCTTAAAAGCGAGGAACACAACAAATTATGACTCAAGTTCAACTGCAAACAACCGAAGCGATTGATCGCGTCAAACTGGCCAGACATGACAAGCGGCCTTACGCGCTGGATTTCATTGAACGCTTGTTTACGGATTTCGTCGAGATTCACGGCGACCGAAAATATGGCGACGATCCGGCTATAGTTGCCGGGTTGGCCAATTTTCGTGGACGGCCTGTCGCCATAGTCGCTCACCAAAAAGGCAGAGACCTGAAAGAGCGTCAGACGCGAAATTTCGGAATGCCTAAACCGGATGGCTATCGCAAAGCGATGCGTGTGATGCAGATTGCTGAAAAATTCAACCGGCCTATTTTCACTTTGATTGATACGCCTGGGGCTTACCCCGGAATTGATGCAGAGGAAAGAGGACAGGCCGAAGCGATTGCTTTCAATCTCAGAGAGATGGCGCGACTCAAAGTTCCAATCATTGTCACTGTCACTGGCGAAGGTGGTTCCGGCGGAGCTTTGGCGATTGGGGTCGGCGATGTCGTCAGCATGTTGGAGAATGCTGTTTATTCTGTAATTACTCCCGAAGGTTGTGCAGCCATTTTATGGAAGGATGCCAAGCTGGCTCCGCAGGCAGCGGAAAGCATGAAAATGACTGCGAAAAACCTGCGCGAAGCTGGACTGATTGATTTTGTCGTCCCAGAACCTGAAGGCGGCGCTCATGAAGATTGGGATGCTGCCGCACAGATTTTGGGTGACCATCTGGAAACCGTGCTCAAACAGGCCTCCGAATTGTCGTTTGATGAGCGTCTGGAAAGGCGTTATCAGAAGTTTCGCCTGATGGGAGCGATTGAAGAATAGTTAGATACTTTATGTCGGAGAATGAGTTAAGGGGAATGTCGGCACGCCGACATTCCCCTTAACTCATTTATTTAGAAGGGTATTTCCCCATCGTCATTCACTCCCGACGACGAAGATTCCGGTGCTGACCTTGGCCCTGATGATGTTGGTGAGCCTGAGAACGAAGAGTCGTCCCCTCTTGATCCAAGGAAATGAACATCTGTCGCGCGCACGTCCAACGATGTTCTGCGATTGCCATCCCGGTCAGTGTATTCCTGCTGAGACAATCTGCCTTCAATGTAAACTTGCTTTCCTTTGCTCAGGTATTGATTGGCTGATTCCGCCTGCTTGCCCCACACGTTGATTCGAAACCATGTAGTTATGTCCTGGGATTCGCCAGAGCGATCTTTCTTTTTTTCCGTAGTTGCCACAGAAAAATTGCAGACGGCGGTTCCATCAGGCAGGTATCTGATCTCCGGGTCTCTGCCAAGATAACCCACAATAACAATTTTATTGAACGAAGCCATTTTTTCTCTCCTGTGATTGGTTTTAAGTTTGTAGATTGGATTGCTGACTCGCGCTTCTTGCTGATAAACTTGTAAATCGAGACGGCAATAATCTCTTTTGTCAGGCTGCAATACATTCAAAACGCGGAAAGTATAATCCTTCCCGCTGACTGCGTAAACGCATTTCTAAGTCGAATTTATGCTTCGATTCCTCAACATAGCAAATTTCGCTCTGATAGACAGTTTGCAGATAGAGTTTCAGCCAGGCTTAAATGTTTTGAGCGGCGAAACAGGCTCTGGAAAATCCATCATCATTGACGCTTTGGGGCTTCTGCTGGGCGAGCGCGGAACGTCTGATATGATTCGTACAGGTGAAACCAAAGCCTTCGTTGAAGGGGTTTATGAATTTCAGGGAAATACCCCTCTGATGACTTTGTTGGCGGATTCAGGCATCGAAACCTCAGAAGAAGATTTGATTATCAGGCGAGAAATTACCTCCAATGGACGTGGCCGCGTTTTCGTTAACAATCAGGTAGTTACGCTGAGTCTGTTGAAAGCGATTCAACCGCATGTGGTGGATATTCACGGTCAGGGCGAACAGCAAAGCCTGCTTTCTACGGACACACACTTGAACGTGCTGGATGCTTTTGCCGGGGCGAGTTCATTGCGGGCCAGCGTTTCTCAGGCTTATGACGAACTTTCCAGGTTGCTGAAAGAATTAGAAGTCAATCGGCAGAGTGAGTCTGAGCGGCTCAAAGCTCTGGATATGATTGATTTTCAACTGGGCGAAATTGAACAGGCCAATCTGACAGAGTCTGAAGATACTGATCTGGAAACAGAGCGACTGAAATTGGCGAATGCGGAGAAACTGACCACTTTGTGCGATGAAATTTATCAGCACGTTTATGAAGCAGAGAATTCAGCTTTGACAAGAATTTCCGCCGTGCATCGTAAATTAAGCGACCTGGCTGGGCTTGATCCTGTTTTCCAATCGCAGCTTGACCAGCTTGCCAACGTCAAATATATCCTTGACGATATTTCGTTTGTCATCAGCGATTATTCCCAAAACATACAGCATTCGCCTGAACGCTTGCAGTTTATCGAAGATCGGTTAGAAGAGATTCGCCGCTTGAAACGAAAATACGGCGCTTCGATCTCGGAAATTCTTGCTGTGCGCGACAAACTGCTTGAACAAAAAAGCTCGCTACTGCATAGTGAGGAAACAGGGAAAATGCTGGAAAGTGAGTTGGCCAAAGCGCTTGAACGATACCAGAAAGTTGCTAATGAAATCAGTGAGTTACGCCGCCAAGCTGTCGCAAAGCTGGAAAAAGCAGTGACCAGGGAATTATCGGCTGTGGCGTTGGGATCGGCGCAGTTTTCTGTTCAGTTTTCCAGTCAAAATGGAAGCCATGTCAGCGCCAAACTTTCCGAGTATTTAGGACGGACGATGGATGAGTTTGGCAGACTTGGCAAAGAAACTGTCGAGTTCTTTTTCACTGCGAACAAAGGCGAAGAATTGAAACCGCTAAAATCAGTTGCTTCTGGTGGCGAATTGTCCAGATTGATGTTGGTTTTGAAAACTGTCACTGCCCCGACGCTTTTCCCGCGAACTTTGATTTTTGATGAAATTGATTCCGGCATAGGCGGCAGAGTCGCCGAAGCCGTAGGACAACGACTGAAAAAACTGGCCAAAACCAATCAGGTGTTGTGCATCACCCATCAATCGCAAATTGCTCGTTACGCCGACACGCATTTGCTTGTGTCGAAAGAAGTTTCAGGGAACCGAACGGTGACAAGATTGACGACTCTGGATGAAGATGGACGAATTGATGAACTGGTGCGGATGATTGGCGGTTCAACAGCAACGCTTGCTGCGCGAAAACACGCGCGTGAACTTTTGCAGATGCAATGAGTTGACATTGCAAAGACGAATATGACCAAGAAGCTTTATTTAGAAACTCACGGTTGCCAGATGAATGTGCATGACAGCGAAAAAGCGTCGTTTGCGCTGGCTGGCGCTGGATATGAACTGACTTCAATCCCTACTGAAGCTGACCTGATTTTGCTGAATACCTGTATGGTCAGGGAAAAGGCGGCTCGGAAAGTTTATTCGCGGATCGGCGAATTGAAACGGCAGTATTTGGTAGAGAAAGCTTCATCAGCCGAATTACCGATTTTTGGGGTGATGGGATGTGTGGCTCAGGCAGAAGCCGACCGCATGTTTGACCGTAATAAGGACATCCGCCTTGTTTTGGGAACTCAAGCCATCGGCAAGCTTCCAGAACTGGTTTCGCAGATCGAAGATGGATTCAGCCGAGCGATTGATATTCGATTGACGAAAAATGCGGAGTTTTTCGAGCTTGATGCCGATGTTCGTAAAACCGAACACGTCGCATTTATCACCATCACCGAAGGCTGCAATAAGTTTTGCTCGTTCTGCATCGTCCCATTCACACGCGGCAGAGAACGAAGTCGCCCGGCGGATAAGATCGTTGCGGAAGCGAAAAGCCTGGCTGAGCGCGGTTTCAAGGAAGTCCATTTGCTAGGGCAAAACGTGAATAGTTATGGTCTGAGCGGACGGTATCATGGAAATTATATCAACGAAGATGCGAATGCTTTAGATGAAGTGACATTCGCTAAGTTATTGGAAAGAATGGCAAAAGAAAGCGGCCTGCCTCGCGTCAAATTCACTACTTCCTATCCCAGAGATTTCGACGAACAAATAGTTAAAGTAATTGATGAACATGAAAACCTCTGCGAATGGATTCATCTTCCTGCCCAATCCGGTAGCAATCGAGTCCTTCGCGCGATGAGGCGAGGCTATACGCGGGAAGAATATCTAAACAAAATTGCCGCCATCAAAAATGCCAAAAAAGATATGGCCATCACTGGGGATATGATTGTCGGCTTCCCAGGCGAAACCGAAGAAGACTTCAATGAAACTTTGAGCTTGGCGGCTGAGACTGAATACGACGGTTTGTACATTTTCAAGTATTCACCGCGCCCCAATACCCCGGCGGCTGCATACCAAGATTCGATTCCTGAAGAAGTTAAAACCGAACGATTCCTGAAATTGCAGGAATTGCAAATGAGAATTCAGGCGCAACGATATGGCCGTTACGTCAACCGAACAGTTGAAGTGTTGGTTGAAGGAGAAAGCGCACGGTCGGCAGAAGATTGCTTTGGCCACACTCGTTGCAGCAAAGTCGTTAATTTTCCGGCTCCAAAACATCTGATCGGAAGCCTTGTAAATGTGAAAGTGACTCAGGCGAAAAATCACAGCCTTTACGGTCACCTGGTTTAAGCGAAAGAGGTAGAAATGGAGAAAGAAGTCAAAATTCGAGGATTGTTGATTGATCCGACGACGAATTCGCCGGTGGTGCTATTGAAAGATGTGTCGAGCGATTTGATGTTGCCGATCTGGGTGGGGCCGTATGAGGCGAACTCCATCGCTTCTGAAATCGAAAAAATGGCTTCACAACGGCCAATGACTCACGACTTGTTGCGAAATGTCATTCGACAAATGGGCGGAGAAGTCAGCCGTGTGGTCGTGACCGACCTTCGTGACAGCACGTTTTTTGCAGTAATTGAAATCGTGGCGAATGGAGACACCGTCTTGATTGATGCTCGTCCGAGCGACGCCATTGCGTTGGCTCTTCGTGTGGATTGTCCGATCTTCGTAAAAGAGTCGGTGTTGGAATCCTCGCGCATTGACGGAATCAATCAGGTCGTTGAAGAAGACGAATTCGATTTTGACGAAGAAGTCGAATGGCCTGAAGAAATTGATGATGTCAGCGATTTCAAAATGTAGAAAGATATGACAGATAGCGTTACTTGTTGTCACAAGGGGGAAATTTGAAAGGGATCAAAATTGCCATTACCAATCAAAAAGGAGGCGTAGGGAAGACGACTACGGCCATCAATTTAGCCGCCGCCCTGGCCAAGCAGGGCCAAAAAGTCTTGCTCGCAGACCTTGATCCCCAAGCCAACAGCACCATTTCATTTCTGAGCGCTGATGAAATCACGATGTCGGTGTATGACTTGTTGAGTGACCCGGAAGTCAGTTTCAATGACATTGTGAAAAAAACGAAGGTCGAAAACTTGGACATACTTCCTTCCAGAATCAATCTAGCCAAGCTCGAATCCAGATTGGTAGGCGAACTCGATGCTCCATTTCGACTAAAGGACAAAATTGATCCGATTGCCAACAATTACGATGTCGTCATTCTGGATACACCTCCAACCCTGGGGCTGATAACGGTGAACGCTTTAGTGGCTTCAACGCATCTGATTATCCCTATTCAATCGTCTTATTTTGCCCTGGAAGGAACGGACGATTTGTTGGAAACGATAGAACGAATCAAAGCCAGACCTAATCCTCAACTTGAGGTTTTGGGAGTTGTGGTAACGCTTCACGATCGAAGAACGACTTTATCTCGTGATATTTACGATCAAATATGTCAAGTTTTTGGTGATAAGGTTTTCGAGACGACCATATCCAAATCCGTCAGGTTGGAAGAAAGTCCTGCCTACCGGGAATCCATTTTTACTTTTGCGCCTGCTTCCAGCGGTGCCATCGAATATGCCAGCTTGTGTGACGAGGTGATACGACGTGCCAATTAAACGAGGACTACCTTCAACCCTGAAAATGAGACACGACCGACATTACGTGGAAGAACTGGCTTCTTTACGTGGTGCTCCGATTGGCAAAATGATCGCCATTGAAAAATTGGAGCCGAATCCGCAACAGCCGCGGATAGATATGGGAGAACTGGAAGACCTGATTGCTTCGATCAAGGAAAAGGGAATTCTGGAACCGCTGCTGGTTCGCCCGGCGGATGTCGGCGGCAGGTACATGATTATTTCCGGCGAACGTCGGTATCGTGCGGGACTCGAAGCCGGGTTGCGCGAAGTGCCTTGCATCGAAATGAATGTGGATGATCGAAATGTGGCGGAAATCGCCCTGATCGAAAATCTGCAACGCAAAGACCTCACTGCGTATGAAGAAGCCGAAGGATTTTTGGCGTTGATCGAACGCTTCGGCTACACGCATGAAGAAGTCGCGCAGAAAATCGGCAAATCCCGTTCGACCGTCACCGAATCGCTGACGATTGCGGCGATTCCGACCGGCGTCCGCGACAAATGCCGAGCCGCGAACATCAACTCTAAATCTTTGCTGCTTCAGGTCGCACGCCAAACAGACGAAGAAGCCATGGTCAGTTTTGTGCAGCGAGTTGCCGCGCAAGGTTTGAATCGTGACGAAGCTCGACAAGCTCGCAAAAATAAACAGACTCGCGCCCAACCGTTTGTTTATCGGTTTCAATCGCCAGCCAAAGACTTCACGATTGAAGTGAAGTTCAAGCGTTCATCGGTCGAGCACGACGAATTGCTTCAGGCGGTCAGAACCACGCTTGAAGAGTTAAGCAAAATAGGTCAATAAAAAAGAGGGGCGATATTTTGATCGCTCCTCTCGCTTTTTTATTTTTTCTTCTGTTCCTGTTCGTAGCGTTTCTTCAACTTCTTCGACCATTTTTCCAGGAATGGTCGAAGCGGTTTGAACAGTTTGACGCGCCATCCGCCCTGAGATTCCCGCCAACTTTCCAAATGCTTGTCCACATAAGACCGAATCGCGCCTTCGTACTGGTGTTTCTTCAATCCGTGCGAAAGCGTGAAATGGTAATGCTGCGCCTGAAGCGACAAAGTCAGGTACGCCAGACTCGCCTTGAAATTCATTCGAGCGGCAAGGCGTTTGAAAAATCCTTCAGTTGGCATCAACAGAGCATTCAGCGCAATTTCAAAAAACGGCTGCGAAGTCCCTTGCCGCGGATGGTAAAGGCCTGGAAGTTCAGTCGCGTTCGGCAACTGTATTCTGGAATCGGGAACGATTCGATCTACCAGAACCACACGGTTCAGCCCGCGCAGGTGTTCTCGCGGAACGCAATCAAGAACGCTGTTGATCGTCGCTTCTGTTTTCGACGGGAGTTTGATGTTGGATTTGTTTTCGATTTTAACGGCCATTATCTCTTGGGTTCCTTTTCGAGTAGTGCTTTCAAACTTTGAATTTCTTCTTTTAAGACTCGGATTTCTTTTTGCAGTTCAGGCAATCGTGCGAACACTGCCGACGATTTCAGCCAGTCGCGATTATCAATCGCCGGGTAACCGGAAATGATTTTTCCGGCTTCGACCGAATTTGGAATCCCAGTTTGCGCTGTGGCAATGACGCGGTCGCCTATTTCCAAATGCCCGGCAGCGCCGACCTGTCCGCTCAAGATGACTTCGTTGCCGACTTTTGTGCTTCCGGCCAATCCGACCTGAGCGCACAACAACGTATTTTCGCCAACGTTCGATCCGTGACCGATTTGCACCAGGTTATCGAGTTTGGTTCCTTTGCCGATGACAGTTGCGCCGATGGTCGCCCGGTCAATTGTCGAACCGGCTCCGATTTCGACCTCATCTTCAATTAAAACAATTCCGGCTTGAGGAATCTTGAACCAACCGCCTTCGTTGCGTTTGGCGAATCCGAAACCATCCGTGCCGATAGTTACGTTGTTTTGCAGGATCACGTTTCGCCCAAGTCGGCAAAATTCCCGAACCACACAATGGGAATGAATCAAGCTGCCGTCGCCAATTTCTGCCTGTGGATAAATCGAACAATGATCGGCAATCGTCACGTTGTCGCCGATTTTGACGCCGTCGCCGATGACCGTAAATGCGCCGATGGAAACGTTGTCGCCTATCATTGCGGTCGAAGCGACAACTGCCGTTGCATGAATGCCTTTGGGATAGTCCAACGGCGGATAAAACAACCACATGGCTTCGGCAAAGGTCAGGTACGGATTGGCGGAGATGATGCCGGATTTCCCTTCGGGCAAGTCGGCAGCATCACTCAGAATAATCGCCGCCGCTGCCGTCGAAGCCAGATGTTTTTTGTATTTCTTGTTGCTCAGGAACGTTAAGTGGCTGGATTCGGCCAGTTCAATGGGAGCCAGTCCCGTGATGACGAGTTCGGAATTGCCGACGGCTTTGCAGTTGAGTCGGTTCGCTAGTTCTCCCAGTTTCATTTTGGTTAGTTCAGGTCAGCGCTCAGAGTTCACGCTTCAGCGTGTAGATAATAGATGCACGCTGAAGCGTGAACTCTGAACGTTAAGATCGTGGATGAAATTGTTTGTAGGCGGTTTTGAGTTGATCGTTGGTGACGTGGGTGTAAATCTGAGTCGTAGAAATATCGCTATGCCCCAGCATCAATTGCACCGACCGCAAATCCGCTCCGTTCGCCAGCAAAACCGTCGCAAAGCTGTGGCGCAGCAAATGCGGCGTGATGTATTTGATGTTGGCCGCATCGCCGTACTGTTTTATCAGCTTCCAGAACTTTTGCCGTGTGATCAGCCGTCCATTCGATTCAATGAAGAGCAGGTCAGACAGTTTGCCGTTGAGAAGCCGCAGTCTAGCAGGGAAATAGCGTTTCAGAAAAGCGATGGCTGAACGACCAAGCGGAACTTTGCGTTGTTTGCTGCCTTTGCCAAAACAGGTCAACACGCCGGAATCCAGATCAATGTCGGACATTTTCAAATGCACCAGTTCCGATACGCGCAGCCCCGACGCATACAGCGTTTCGAGCATTGCACGGTCGCGCAATCCGTAATCGGAATCGAGCTTGGGCTGGGCCAGCAAGGCTTCGATTTCTTCCTGCGTCAAAAAGTGCGGCAGCGTTTGCCAGGGTTTGCTGGATTCCAGATGCGCCGTCGGATCGTGTTTGGTCAATCCTTCGGTCAAGGCGAATTTATAAAAGCCGCGAATGGCCGACACCATCCGCGAAATGCTGGTGAAATTCGCGCCTGATTCTTTCAAAACTGCCATCAAATCAACCAGATCGCTGCGATCCAGGCTGAACAGGCTTTTGTGGTTGTTGGCGGCGTAGGTCAACAATTTCTGCAAATCGTTGCGATACGCCAGCAGCGTATTTTCCGCCAGGCCTTTTTCAACGCGCAGCAAGGTCAGGAATTCCGCGACTAATTTTTTGTCGTCTTTCATGTGGCCGTGATCTTAAGGAATCGAACTTCAACGAGCAAGCGATTTGTTGCACCAAAGGCACATAACTGTGGTTGTTCGTAGCAAAGCTTTTTGCGCTGAAGGCGTAATAGAAAGTAGCCGGTGGTGAGGCTTTGCGAAACCACCGGAAAAAAGCCCCCAAAACCCCAAGCCCTGAAAGGGCGATAGAGAACAATTGGTCTGTCGCCCTTTCAGGGCTTGAAAACAAACTGAACGTCGTTCCGGTGGTTACGCTTCGCTTACCACCGGCTATTTTCTACCGTCCTTTCAGGACGAAAAGGAACCATCACCACATAGATCGTCTTCATAACGATTGCTTCTCTGATGGTTTTGCTTCAATCTTGCGCGGCCACATCATCAGAATCACAAAGGACACCGCATGAGCCAACAACGCGCACTTGAACTGATTCGCCAAGCCAAACAGACCAGCGCTCGCCGATTGAATTTATCCGATCTGGAATTGACCGAACTGCCGCCGGAAATTGGCGAGCTGACCGAATTGCGTGTCTTATGGATGGCTGGCAATCGGCTGGAAACATTGCCGCCGGAAATTGGCCGTTTGCGCCAGCTTCAATCCTTGCGGCTGGAAGACAACCGATTGACCGCCTTGCCGCCGGAAATCGGGCAATTGATGGAATTGCGACGCATCACGCTGCACAAAAATCGTCTGACCGGCTTTCCCGCAGAGTTCTGGCAATTGCATAAGCTTCAGCGGCTGATAACGGCTGGCAATCAAATTGAAACCCTGCCTGACGGGATTGGCCGGTTGGCCAATCTTCAAGAATTGAAATTCGGTGGTTGGTATCCAAAGTGGGGAATGTTCTTAGGCAATCAACTGAGCGAGTTGCCGCCGGTCATCGCCGAACTCAAGAACCTGCAATCGCTCGACCTCAGTTCCAATCAACTGAGCGAGTTGCCGCCGGTCATCGCCGAACTCAAGAACCTGCAATCG
>CAYYDG010000019.1:41987-98300 GCA_964470555.1 uncultured Heliomicrobium sp. | reverse complement strand
AGCGAGTTGCCGCCGGTCATCGCCGAACTCAAGAACCTGCAATCGCTCGACCTCATGAACAATCAACTGAGCGAGTTGCCGCCGGTCATCGCCGAACTCAAGAACCTGCAATCGCTCTCCCTCTGGAACAATCAACTGAGCGAGTTGCCGCCGGTCATCGCCGAACTCAAGAACCTGCAATCGCTCGACCTCAGTTCCAATCAACTGAGCGAGTTGCCGCTATGGCTGGTGAAGTTGGAAAAGCTGACTGACGTTCAAGTGGATGGAAATCCATTGACGGCGCTGCCGCCGGAAATTGTCGAGCAAGGATGGTTGGCGATTCGGGAATATCTGCTGGAAACCAGCAAGCAATTGTGGATGGCCAAAATGTTGGTGGTCGGGCAGGGCGGCGTAGGCAAAACCAGTTTGTTGCGACGATTGCGCGGCGAAGGGTTTGATCCGAATTCGGAAACGACGCACGGCATGGAGCGCAAAACCTTGCCGCTGAAACATCCGACTCTGGACGAAACCATGACGCTGATTACCTGGGATTTCGGCGGCCAGGAAATTTACCACGCGACGCACCAGTTCTTTCTGACTCAGCGGTCGTTGTATGTCGTGGTGTGGAGCGCCCGCGAAGGCCACGACCAGGGCAAGCTGGATTACTGGCTGGATAAATTGAAAGCTCTGGCCGGAGATTCGCCGGTCATTTTGGTGGCGACTCATACGGAAAAATACTCGCCCAACGTCCGGCTGGCCGAATTGCAGGAAAAACATCCGAACCTGATTACCGATGGCGACAACGTGTTCTGCGTCAGCAACGAATCCGGCGACGGCATTGAAAACCTGCGCGAAGTGATTCGGCAAACTGCTGCGAACATGCCTTTGATGAACGAACGCTGGCCGGTGAAATGGCGCTCCGCCGCCGATGCCGTTCTGAAAAATGCCGCGGTTGACCGGCACGTCACGGCCAACAAATGGCGGCGATTGCTGGCCGAACACAATGTCACCGGCAAAGGCGAAGAAGTGTTGTCCACTTGGTTGCACGAACTGGGCGAGATTCTGTATTTCCGCGACGATGACGAAATTGACGACCTTGTCATTCTCGATCCGCAATGGGTTACAGAAGTCATCAGCCGTGTGGTGACTTGCAAACAAACCGAAGCCAACAACGCCATTCTGACCAAACCACGCATGCGCGAATTGTGGCGCGACGTTGACCTGAGCCACGAAACCTTGCTGCAACTGATGGAAAAATTCGATCTTTCATACCGCACGCTGGAAGACAAAGACAAAAGCCTGATCGTGGAATTGCTGTCCGAAGACGAAGACAGACGCTACGAAGAAAAATGGGAAGCCATCGCACGAACCGCCAACACCAACGAAATTTCGATGAAATACAAGCTCGATCTGACAATGCCCGCCGGCATCCCGACATATTTCATTGCCCGGCAACACCGATTTTCGATTGGCATTCACTGGCGACACGGCGTGCTGTTTCAGGACGAATCCAAGAAATGTCTGGGGCTGGTTCGTTCGCTGCCGTCGGATCGAGAAGTGCGTTTGAGCGTTCGAGGTCCCGCGCCGCATTACTTTTTCGATGTGCTGCGGTCTGGCCTGGAACTGACGCTCAATCGGTTCAAACGAATGGGCTGCAAGCGCCTGATTCCTTGCAAAGGTCACAACGGGAATCCTTGCGCCGAAGAGTTTGAGCTGACCGATTTGATCGGCTTTGTCGAAGACGGCGAATCTCAAATCCAATGTCGCAAAAGCCGCAAGATGGTTTCGGTGGCGGATTTGCTGGTCGGCATTCGTCCCGAAAACACCATTGCCAAGCTGAATGAAGTTTTGGCCAAGCAGGATGAAACGCTGGTCGAAACAAAAGGAGCTCGTGAAGACATTGCTTATTTGCAGATGAACATCGCCGAACTGACGGCTGTTGTTCATGCCGGATTCACGCGCGAATTCAACGCCGAACAATCCAAAGAATTTTCCGCCTGCCCAAATGTTTTTGCTTTACGATCGGGTCGAAGCGACGGCGATTTGATCGGTTTGCTGGAACCGATTCGCTCGGCGGGAATGATGGACAAAATCCGCGAAACTTTTTGGCGGCAAACTTTGGAATTGCAGTTGTATTGCCAACAACCCGGCCATTGGCATCCAGTCGGATACGAACGAGGCAAAAAAGACGTGGAAACCGGACTTTACCAAATCGAAGCGGATTCGGAATTTTTGCAAACTGTCGGGCCGTATCTGCTGAAACTGGCCAAGATCATGAAATGCGCAGCGCCGCTGGCTGGATTTGTGTTACCCGGATTGACCAGCGGGCAGGCTGAGCAATACAGAAAACAATTGAAGGAAGATGTGGATCGCTGGGTGAAGCTGGCTGATGCCTTTGGTAAAAACGCGCCGGAATTGTTGGAAGAAAGCTCGGCGTCGAAATTCGGACGACGCCAGGAAGCGCATCATGTAAGCGAAGTCGCCGGATATGAACTTCGCGGTTTGCGAAAAGTGCTTGAAAGCCAAGACGAACTCCGCGTCTGGGGCAAGCTTCGGCGCAGGATGACTCCCGAAGGTCATTGGCTCTGGTTGTGCGAAGATCATTGGAAGACTTACACGGTGTGAGTCTTCCTTCTGAGCAAATTGCCGGTTAACCAAGATTTCAAGTTTCGCAAATGGCTTCGTTGGTGTAGTATCCCGGCGTTGCTTCACCAATGTAGAGCAGATTTCCCAACCTGCTCAGCAATTCGTTCTCCTCCTTCTTTCCCCTCCTCACCAATCTGAATGACCCCGACCCAATTGGCCCCGGCAAATTTTGGTTCTGCTGTTGTATCGCTTGCCAGGCGATCACCGAAGTCGTGTCTCTGATTCCGCACTTGCCGTCATTGGCGGATCGGCGAATCGCCGCCGTCTGAACGGCTGAAATCCATCGCGGCTTCGATTTCTATTGCTCCGGGGCTTGAATCCCGGCGGCACTCATTTTTCTTGGAGGAACAAATACGTGAAACACATGAAAGCTATTGTCCTGAGCCTTGGTTTGGTGATGACTCTGTTCGGATCGGCATTGGCTCAATCGAAATCTCTGTATGAACGACTCGGCGGCAAGGAAGCCATCTCGGCAGTGGTCGAAGACTTTGCCAACAATGTGCTGGCCGATCCACGCATCAACAAGAAATTTGCCCAAAGCGATCCGGCGCGCTTGCTGGCCAATTTGAAAGATTTCGTTTGCTTCGCGACCGGCGGCCCGTGTCAGTACAAAGGGCTGAGCATGAAAGAATCCCACAAAAACATGGGAACGACGGCAGGCGAATTCAACGCGCTGGTCGAAGATTTGGTGAAGACTCTGAATAAGTTCAAAGTGCCGGAAAAAGAGCAGAAAGAATTGCTGGGAGCGTTGGCCGGATTGCGCGGCGACATCGTCGAAAGCGAAGCCACGGCGACCGGCACAGCGTTGCCCGCGAATTTCAAACCGGCTCCGCCACTGGGAGCGCCCGCTGCTGCCGCTTCGACTTCGCCTGCACCTGCGCCGCCCAAAACCGGCTCGCTGTATGACCGCCTGGGTGGAATGCCCGCGATTTCCGCCGTCGTGGATGATTTCGTCGGAAACGTATTGGCCGATATTCGCATCAGCAAAAAATTCGCGCGCAGCGATGCGACTCGCTTGGTCGCCAATCTGAAAGACTTCGTCTGTTTTGCAACGGGCGGCCCTTGCCAATACAAAGGCTTGAGCATGAAGGAATCTCACAGGCACATGCGAGTGACAGGTGGGGAATTCAACGCGCTGGTCGAAGACCTGGTGAAATCGCTGGACAAATTCAAAGTTGGCGAACAGGAGAAAAGGGAATTGCTCAGCGCATTGGCGGCGTTGAAAGAAGACATAGTCAAATCCAAATACGACACAGCGGCCACCGGAACTGAATTGCCCAAAAAATTCAAACCAGCTCCGCCTATCGGAGTCACCAAAGGATCAAAGGCAATGAAAAGTAAAAAGAAGTCGTCAGATGGCCGATGAGGTTATGACTGAAAAAGCGCCTCAGACTGGAAAGTTTGAGGCGCTTTCGTGACCGATGGCGAAGCGGTATGCCCTCATTTATGACGGAAGGTCTTCTTTGTATTCCAAAATATCTCCAGGCTGACACTCCAGCGCTTTGCAAATCGCCTCCAGGGTTGAGAGCCGTATGGCTTTGGCTTTGCCGTTTTTCAAGATGGAGATATTCGCCATCGTGATGCCGACTTTTTCAGTAAGCTCGGTGACGCTCATTTTCCGTTTCGCCAACATGACGTCAATGTTAATGATGATTGCCATGCTGATCTCCTTATACCGTTAAATCGTTCTCGGATTTTATCTCTGCGGCGCTTTGTAAAAGTCGCTCAAACACGGCTGCGGCTGTGGCGGCGACGGCTGAGATGAACATCATAATAAGACCAATCATCACACCGCCCGCGATGTCCTCCTTACCGCGCTGAACTATAAAAAAGAAGGCTTCTGCTCCCACAATAAAAGCGAAAAGCGTCAGCGCGCAGTATTTGATCGTTCGCAAGGCTTTCACCGCGCGTGGCGAAAATACCTGATTTGCGCCGATGTAACCCAACAACTTGAATGCCTGATAGAGTGCGACGAAAAAGGCAATAGACGCAGTGTAGGCATACGCCAGGAATGGGTCTTTGAAATAAATCTCAAAGGGCGTGGCGTTCGCATTTCTGCCCTCAAGGTGAGGTTCCCAGAGCATCAGGGCTAGAGCGCCGATACCGATGAGCACGATGACTATCTGAAGAAATATCGTTGAGCTTCGTTTCATAATGGTTCTTCCTATCCAGAAAATGGTTCTTGAACATCACTGATGCTCTTATTTTACATCATATATTTATTGTTTATCAATGTGTAATTATCGCGCAATGAGTAGTGAAGGGTAGGTACGGGTACAGTGGAGAAAGGAGGGGTGTTTACTTGTTGATGGGGTTACGAGGGCCCAATCGGTCACTTGCTGAGGGAGAAGGTGACGTTCATAACTTTCAATTTCTGCTGCCGACCTTCACTCGTGTTTGAGTATCGTCACCGGGTCAACCTGAGTTCCGCGACGCGCGGGCAAATAGCAAGCCAGCAGCGCGACAACCACCACCAGCAAGGCGATTGCGGCAAACGTCGCCGGATCAGTGGGACGGATTTCAAACAACAAACCAGCAGTCAAACGCGCCAGCAACTGCGAGAGCGCAAACGCTCCGGCCAGTCCCAATGCCAGGCCGAGTAACACAGTAGCGATTGCGCGCCCAATGATGAGCTTGAGCAAGTCGCTCGCTTGTGCGCCCAGCGCCAGACGAATTCCGATTTCATGCCTGCGCTGCGCGACCGAATATGCGACCACCCCATAAATGCCAATTGCCGCCAGTCCCAGCCCCAGCAGCGCGGATATGCAAAGCAGATCGAGGGTAAAACGGCGGCTGGCAAGTGTGGCGTCGAGAATTTGCTCAACGCTTCTGACGTGCTGTGTTGGCAATGCGGGATCAGTTGACTGGATGGCCTGGCGGAGCGCCGAGGCAAGGCTCAGCGGCTCAACAGTGGTGCGCGTCAACATAACTGCCTCGCCTCCCACGCCAGGCCAGTAAATTTCAGGTTCGACCGGCGCGTCCAGACCTAGGTCTTTGATGTCGCCCACGACGCCGATGATTTGAACTGGAGTGGGTTCGCCCGATCCGAAATGCATAAAGATGCGTTTGCCCACCGGTTCCTGATTTGTAAAGAAGTCTCGCGCCATCGTTTCGTTGATGATGACGTTGTTGTCGGCAATGGCATCATTTTCGTCAAAAAGCCGTCCGCCGCGTTGAGGAATCCCCATCATCTCGAAGAAACGATGATCCACCCTTCTCATTTGCGCGATCGGCTCTTTGCCTGGCTCCGGCTGCTGACCTTCCGCTACAAATTTTGAGATGGCAAAGGATGGAGCCAACGGCAACCGGTCAATAAATCCCACTTGCTGCACTCCGGGAATCGCCTGAATGCGCGTTGTCAGTTGTTGATAGAAATTTTTGACTTGTTCACCGCTTTGATAGCGCGACCGTGGCAGTTCGATTTTCAAGCTGAGGAGATTGTCGGCGCGAAAACCTGGATCAACCTGCAACAGTTTTTGAAAGCTTCTGACCAGCAAGCCGGCCCCGACGAGCGTGATGACCGCCAGCGCGACTTCGGCCATTATCAGTACGCTGCTTGGATTGCGCCGCCCCAGGCCGACTGCCCCCTTGCCGCCTTCCTTCAATGTTCGATTGAGGTCAATGCGCGAAATCCGCAACGCTGGCAGCGCGCCGAACAAAACGCCCGTCAACAAACTGATGCCGAAGGCAAACGCGAGCGTGGGCCAATCAAGCCCTGTCGCTTCAAGACCTGGAATCTTTCCAGTCACTATTCCCAGCAAGCCCGACCGCAATACCGGGAGGCTCAAAGCCGCCAGCGCAAGTCCGGCGATTCCTCCAAGCGATGCCAGTAACAGGCTTTCAATAAAAAGCTGCCGAACCAGACGGCCACGCCCGGCGCCGATTGCTGCACGAATCGCCAACTCACGCTGTCGCGCCGCTGATTGCGCCAACAGCAGGTTGGAGACGTTTGCGCAGGCGATCAGCAGGATGAGCGCGAAAGCCGCGAAGACCAGCAAAACGATAGGGCGCAGATTGCCAGCGAGGTGATGGCGCATCGGCGTCAGTTCAACGCCGATGTTCTTGTTGGTCGCCGGATACAATTGCCGAAGTCTCTCGTTGATGGTCTCCATCTCCTGGCGCGCCTGCTCGATGGTCACGCCGGGCTTGAGTCGTCCGATGGCCTGCACCGAATGGTGCTTTCTGCTGGTGAGATCGGTGGGATGAAGATGCGACAACGGCAGCCAGAAATCAGTCTCCAGCGGATATTGCTCGCCCATTACGCCAACAACCGTGAAGCTCGCGCCGCCGAGTTGAATGCTTTTGCCGATGATTCCCGGATCATTGGCGAAGCCGCGACGCCAGATCGCCTGGCTGAGGATCACCACACGATTGTTAATGAGCTGTTCTTCTTCAGGTAGAAAGTTGCGACCGAGTATCGGCTTAAGACCGAGCAGCGGAAAAAGGTCTTGCGAAACCAGACAGCCCAGAGCCTCTAACGTTTCGCCATATCCGCTCAACTCGGCTTTCCCATAACGTTTATTTGAAAAGGCCGCCATTTTCTGAAACGACTGCGCCTCGGTACGCCAATCCAGAAAATCAGGATAGGTTCCGACCGGACCGCGAACGTCGGGTTGCGTCTCCCAGATCATCACCAACTGATCCGCTTCCGCAAATGGCAGCGAGCGCAGCAGCACCGCATTCACCACGCTGAAAATCGCTGTGTTCGCACCAATGCCAAGCGCCAGTGTCAACACGGCTACGGCAGTGAAACCCGAATTTTTTCTCAGCATTCGCAGCCCAAATCGTAAGTCCTGGATCAGTGTTTCGAGCATTGGTAAACCTACTTGTTCGCGGTGCAGTTCTTTGGTCAAGGTCACGCCGCCAAGTTTGATGAGCGTCTGCCGACGCGCCTCTTCCGGCGACATCCCTGCGCGCAGCTTGTCTTCGATGTGCATGGCCAGATGGTTTTCCAACTCTTCGGCAAATTCCTGCTCGCGTTGTTTGCGATGAAGCAAACCAAAGAGTCGCACCAACCAGCCGCGTAGTTTTCGCATCTCCATTACGATTCCTGTGGTGGCACAAAAAAGCGCGCCAGAATTGCCGTCGTCGTCTCCCATTTCTCCGTTTCCTTCGCTAGTCGTTTACGGCCTGCGCGCGTCAGCTTGTAAAACTTGGCTTTACGATTATTGTCTGATGCGCCCCATTCCGACGCGATGTAGCCTTCCTGTTCCAGCTTCACCAACGCTGGATAGATCGTGCCGTAATTGATCGCCAGCTTGTCCTCGCTGATCTGCTCGATGCGGCGCGCAATTCCGTAGCCGTGCAATGGCCCCAGGGCTTCCAGCGTCTTGAGCACCATCAGCGCCAGCGTGCCTTGCCAGACATCGGTTTTCTCACTCATCGTTTTTTTTGCCTCCTGATATTTACCTCTTCCTATTGGGAAGGTATAGGTAGGATGACACAGCTTGTATGGCAAGGCAATAGCAAAGTGGGAAAATTATTGGCAGGTTGTGGCTTTTCGGGGGAAGGAATTGTTTTCGGCGTGCGCCACCGAAGTTGATGCGGCTTATTTGATTTTCCTGGCTCTTCCGGTTTCCTTGCCTTCCAGTTGAATTACCAGATAAGCGATTTGTCCCTGTTCGTCTTTGACAAAGCTGTAGGTGAGACGCCGGTTCTGGTTTGTAAAAAAATTGCCGTCGCTTTCCGGCAACAGGTCAAGTTTTTCCGGGTTCGTTCCTTGTTGCAAGAGCAATTTTTCGCCTTCGCGGGTGATGGTGAAGACCACCTGTGGATGTTGATATTGACCGACGTAAGCGTCAAAGATTTTAGAATCTACCTTGGCGACTTTCCTCTGCGGGATCAGTCCGGGAATGTAATTTTCGGCGATGCCGAGCGCAATCGCTCCTGGGTTGGCGTTGTCCCCGTTCGTCAAAACAATGACGGTTAATTTGTCGTCCATATAACGAGAGAGCATGGCGCGAAAACCGGGAAGCGAGCCGCCGTGATTAGCTCGCTTGTGACCGTTGACGGCATCCAGTTCCCAGCCGAAACCGTAAGGATGACTTGAGCCGCTGTTCAATTTGACCGGCGTCCACATCAATTCGCGCGTGGAGGATTTGAGAATCTGCTCGGAGTAAAGCGCGGCATCCCATCTGGCCAGATCGAGCACGGTGGAAAGAAATGCGCCGCTCGGACGCAATGCCAGGAATTCGACGGCGTTTTGCAGCTTGCCTTTATTCCATTCGTAACCTGCGGCACGTCCCGGCACAATTTCTTTTGTCGTGGTCGTTCGCGTTGCCGTCATTCCCAGCGGCGCGAAGATGCGCTCGTTCAGAAACGTTTCCCAGCTTTTGCCGGAAACACGATTGATGATTTCCGCCAGAATGAAATAGCCTACATTGCAGTATTCCCAATTCTCGCCCGGCGCGAAACGTAGCGGCAACGAATAGGCCGTTTTGATTACGTCTGCATCATTTTGAATTTTGAATGGGTCGAATCCGGGTGCTTCGCGGATAATTCCGGATGTGTGAGTCAGCAGGTGGCGAACGGTAATTTCTTTCCAGGTGTCCGGCGTTCCTTCAAGAAACTTGCTGATCTTGTCGTCGAGTCCAAGTTTGCCGTCCTGCATCAGGATCAAGATTCCCGCAGCGATCAACTGTTTGCTGACGGAGCCGATTTTGTAGACGGTTTCAGACTTGGCCGGAACGTCGAGTTCGACGTTTGCCAGACCGTAACCTTCGGCCTTGAGAATTTTTCCTTCTTTCAGAACTGCGATGGAAATGCCGGATATTTTCTGCCGCTGCATTTCGGCTTTCACATAATCGTCAACCTTGTCCGTTTGCGCTGAGACGGTTGCAGCGAAAGAGAAAACAAGCGTGAAAAAGAAAACAAGTCTGCTGTGTTGTTTCATAGTTCGATCTCCGGCGATGGTAAGAAAACAGAAGTCAGCGCTAAAACGAAACAACACAGCTTTCCATTAACAATCGTCTGATTTTGTTTTTCCGTGTCACTTGGAAATCTTCAACGGCAACTTCACCAACATCGGTTTGCCCGGTTTGGCGGCGACGCGGAAAAGCGTTTGCGGTGGTGGATCGTTGGCGGTCAGACGTTTTTTCTTGTCAGTTCCGGCGGCCTGTTCAGAGCGTGTGTAGGTCTGCCCGGCTCCGCCTTCCAGTTCCAGTTGTTCAGCCTGAGCGCCCCACAACCGTTCCCATTTTTCTACTTCCGCTTGCGGCAGTTCGATGGGCAGGTAATTGCCTTCGTCGTCGCGCTGCGCTTTTGGCAGATTGGTCAGCGGAGTTGGTGAAATCAAAACAGTCAGCAATTCGGCAGTTTGCAGCTTGGGATTGTCCTGCTTCAGCGGCTGCACTTCGAAGAACGGTTCTTCGCCGCCGGGAATTTCAATCACACGACCAGCCGTGACTTTGTTGTCGTCAAGCGCCGGATTCAACGGAAAGATCAGATATGGCGCGCTGACCGTTCCGTCTTCGTATTGTTCGCGGTCAATCAGATAAAGATAACCGGAACGCGGAACTTCTATGCTCAAACGCAGCATCTGGCCGGTGGAAAAGGCTGTTGACGCCTGGACTCGCTCCGCCGCCATATCTGTTTTTTTGCCTTTGCGAACCACCAGAATTCGCGCCGTGTCTTGATCTTTTGAGGTATTGCTGGCGACATCCTGAAACGGTTTCAAACGCCAGATGGTGATGCCAACAATCGAATTCCGTTCGGCGGCTGTTGGAATCGCATTTTTAGGCAGCGCAGGAGTCGAACGTCTATAACCAGGATTTGGCGTCGCAGGTTTTGAAGAAGACTCTTTGGCTTGCGGACGATAATTCGGCGGCCAGAATCGGCGCTCTACGTCCTGATCCTGTGCCAGCGCCGACGAAACGCCGATGAACAGAATCAGCGCGACGCCGGTCACGAAGCGATTGAATTCGTTTTGCTTGAACATACTGTTTTCCTCCTTGTGTTGACGATTGCGCGCAATTATAGCGGTTCAACGTCAATGTGCTGTGACCTGCTTCACAGGCAGCGAAATTATCTCCATTCTCCCTGAAGCCCGAAGGCCGCCCAAAAATATGGGGCTTGCCATTGTTTCTGTTTGAGCAAGGCGAGTTGGGCAGTGCGCAAGGCTGCCGCTGGTCGTTGGCCGTTGGCCAGCATTGCTTCGTAAAAACTCTTCATCAAATCGGCAGTCGCGCGATCATTGACGTTCCACAAACTGACGACCACGCGCGGCGAACCGGCATACATAAACCCGCGCGTCAAACCTACAATTCCTTCGCCGCGAATTTCCTTTCCCAAACCTGTCTGGCAGGCGCTGAGCACTACCAGTTCAGTCGCGGGCAATTTTAAGTTGTACAGTTCCGGCGCAAGCAGATAACCATTTTGTGCTTTGCCTTGTTCATCCACCAGCGACATGACCAACCCGGAAAGCTCCGGGTTCAGACTGTTCAAAAAACCATGCGTTGCGAAATGCAGAATTCGATATTGGCTCAGGTCTTCGTCGGTGGCTGCGGCACGGTTGGCGGCGAAATCGAATGCAGATTTACTGGCTTCCGAACCGGTCAACGAAAGAATCGCTTCGGCTTCGCGGCGCGTGTTCGGCAAACGCGGAATGCGAAGCTCAGCATCCGTGCCGCCGGAATCCTTGGCGGATTTGACCAGCAAGATACGCGAAGGATCGCTGTCTGTAGCGGCATCGCCTTTGCTGCCTTTTTGATCGGCAGCTTTTTCGTCGGCCTTGATGGTGACGATTTTGATGCGGTCGTCTTTGACTTCAAACACCGGGTCGGCAATGACGGCGATGGTTTTGGCGGCTTTGGACTGGTTGGCGGTTTCGGTTCTCAATACCGCCAGCGTTGTCGCCGAAGGCAACGAAACGATTTCGTGGCGACTTACCAGTGGTCTTGCCGATTGCGGATTGATCGGTAACGCCTGGAAGGGAACGTACTGCAATGCGCCATCCGCGACGACAATCAATCGTTTGTTGCCCAGCAAAGGCGATGCAGGAGCAAGAATCAGGCGGCTTAACGCAGCGCCTGCTTTCTGGCTTTCGGCATCGGCTGCGGCAATGCGATCCAGTTTTTGCTGCGCCGTTTCGCGCGGAACGAATTGATTGCGAGCCGTCAGAGCGTCGTAAAAACGTTTGGCGGCAGCTTCGATGACCGTTCGTTTCGGCAACGTGAAGCTCCGAATTGAATTCTGGCCGACCACCCACAAATAACTGCGCTCTTCGCCGAGCGAGTATTCCAGCAACAACGACCAGGGATTCAAAACCTGTTTTTGAATTTCAGCGAGCGTCAGCGGTTGCGGTTGAGTCAACGCGGCATATCGTGGGCTGGTGTTGCGAATTTCGGCCTGCGTTGTTCGCAAGTCTGCGTTCAGTTGTTCAATTTCCTTGCCGAGTTCGGCGACCTGATTGGCCATTGAGCGATTGCCGAGCAGACGAATCTGCTCTGTGGTTTTTTCATTGATCTGTTCGTGCAATTCGCGTTCGCGTTCGACCAGCGCAGAATCAACTCCCTGGCGAATTTCCGCGCTGGCTTCGGTCAGCAATTCGATCAGACTTCTCGCTCTCGCGCGTTCGCTGACCTGCAAGGCTTCAGCGATCAATCCGCTTCCAGGCACGCGCTTACCCATTCGCATCAACACGTCAATGTACAAGTCGTAATACTGCTGGACCGAAGCGCGATAGGAAGCGCGAAGTTCAGGACTGGACAGGTTGGCGCGCAACGATTCGACGATTTTGATCGCGTCTTGAATCTGCGAACGCGCAGTGCGCAGATTGTTGCGACTGCTTTCGACGCGCGCAATGCCATAACGAACTTTGGCTTCACGCAACCGGTCGCCGACCTCGCGGCTGATCTTCAACGCCTGTTCGTGAAATTTCAGCGCTTCGGTTTTATTGCCGAGCGCGTCGTAGGCAAAGCCCAGGTTGTTGAGCGTCCGAGCTTCGCCCTGCCGTTCGCCCACAGTGCGCAGCAGCGGCAAGGCCTGGTTGTAGGCTTCAAGCGCCTTTTGACGGTCGCCTGACGAATCCTGCGTCAGGCCTATGTTGTTCAATGTCGCGGCTTCGCCCGCCACATCCTTCAACTCGCGTCGAATCGGCAATGCCTGCTCAAATGCGCTCAGCGCTTGTCGGTATTCGCCTGAAGCCCAATACGCCAGCCCCAGATAGTTGAGCGCGATGCCTTCCCAGCGACGATCTTTGACTGAGCGCAATGTCGTCAGCGCCTGGTTGTAAATGGTAATCGCTTCCTGCGAAGCGCCCAGAATGTCGTAACTGCGGGCGAGGTTGACGGCAGTGATGGCTTCGCCGCGTGTATCGTTGGCAGCGCGTCGCAGCCGTATGGACTGGTTAAACGCATCCAGCGCTTTTTGCTGTTCGCCCAGATCGGAATATGCCGCTCCAAGATTGTTCAGCGTCAACGCCTCGCCGGATCGGTCGTTCAAGGCGCGCCAGAGTTTCAAAGCCTGCTGAAACTGATCCACAGCCTTTCGTTTTTCGCCCAGGCTCAGATACGTCGAGCCGATGTTGTTGAGCGTCAATGCTTCGCCTCGCCGGTTGTTTGTTGAACGGCGCATGGCCAGAACCTGTTTGTGGGCTTCCAAAGCTTTTCGCCGTTCGCCCAGATCGGAATAGGTTGTCGCCAGATTGCCGAGTGTGACGGATTCGCCGGCAGCGTCATTGACTTCGCGGCGCAACGCCAACGATTGATTGAACAACTCCACTGCTTTCGCTTTGTCGTTCATGGCCGAATAGACAGCGCCCAGATTGTTCAGCGTTGCCGCAGCGGCGCTGCGATTGTTCAATTCGCGTTGAACCGACAATGCCTGATTCAGCCAGTTCAACGCTGTCGGAAATTCTCGCAGGCGATTGAACGTGTCTCCGGCGTTGTAAAGCGACAGAGCCTCGGCGGCTTTGTAATCGGCGGCTCGCCAATGCCCGGCGGCTTCGACATATTTGTCCGCCGCCTGACGACGGGATTCCGGCTTGTTTTCTGCAAACAGCGTTTCAGCCTGGTAAAAAGTCTGCTGACCGGCAAACAGATTGCGGTCTTTGTCGGATGGTGTTCGCGGTCCTTCGAGCGTCAGACTGTATCGTCCGCGAGCGTTTTTCTCACTTGAGGCAATGACGATCTGAAAATTGCCTTCTTTTTCGGCAATCCAGCAGGCCAATTCCACTGTGTTCGATTCTGACTGAAGGTCTATCTCAGCAAGCTGTTTGCCGTCGGTTCCATTGATGGTGATTTTCAGGTCAACATCACGCTGTTCGGCGAGCACGCGAACGAACTGTCCAGCGTTGATCGAAACGCTGTACCGATGAGTTTCGCCGCTGGAAAGTGTTTTTTCGACGGACTTGCCGGAAGTCAGTTGCAAGTCTTGCCCAAACGCTTTGTCGGCGGTCAACGACGCAAGAAGGAAAGATAAGACGACGATCAATGCAAATGGATAAAGGCGAACGTGAATCAGCGGCGAAAACCTGATGCGCATGTTGAAAACTCCATGTTGGGATCGGCTTGTGTGCTTCTAGCCCGAAGACTCAGATGATGCGCCTGGTCAGGGAGGTTGGCAAGCAGGATTTGGGAAAGAGGGAAGGAGGATTTTTGTCTTGCTCCTCAATCCCTCTTACTTTACGTCTTTTCTCAGCACGATGGCGGGAACAATGGAATCGTCAAGGTTACAGAGCCTGCAAAGGTCAATTTGTGCAGGTTATGGCCGCCATCGAAAGCATTGGACAATGTGTTGGCATTCCGATTCTGGTTGAGGGTGGCGCCGAGTATGCCGATGTCATTCGTGCTCCACAATTTCAACCAGCCGCTTCGACCGGCAGGAATGAAGTTTTCAAATCGCGGAGTGGTGCGCGGAAAATTATTCGACAATTCGCTGCGAATCTGGCAACTGCCTGTGATCTGAAAACTGGCGGAATTTTCGGCGTCGTCATACAAAATTCCGAACAGAGTGCCGAGCGTTGCCGCGCCGGTTCCCAGATTGCCGCCTATTCGATTGAGCACCAACAAGGTGGAATTGCCATCGGCTCTGGACGGAATGCCCGATGCGGCCAGCACGCGCGGCAGCCTGTTGTATCCGCCCGGCTGTCCATTGAAATTGATGACCACCGTCGAACTGTTAGGATTACAACCAGGAACAGGGCTGCCAAATTCCGCTGCGCAACTTTCCGCTGCAAGTTCGGCTTCACGGCGCGGAGACATGGTCATTTTGACGAAAGCGCTGCCAATCAAATAATTGAAGCTGATCGGGCAACCAGTGCCGTTGCCGTCGGCTGTGCCGGGCGGACCGTCAACGGCTATCGCCACTATGTATCCCGTGATCCCAGGATCCACATCGGACATCAAAAATGACGCTGTCTGGTTTGGAGTCAAACACAAAAAAGCATCAGCGACCGAACAACTGGAACCATCCACGAAAAACAGGTGAACGGCGACTCCCTGACTCTGATTGGTGTTTGTCACGCTGATTCGGGTGTTGTTTTGCGGATCATTGCTGGTGGCTGCCGACGTGTAAAGATTGTAGAAAAGTATTGATCCGGGTTTATCGTCGCTGATTTCCGAACTGGACGGATAGCATAATCCCGGTCCGGGAACTGTTTGCGAAACAGCGATGTTGATAGTGGATGTGTTGTTGCTCAAGCTCGGATCAATTACCGATGGTCCTGGCGACAAAGCCACTGTCGCTGAATTGGTCACCGTTGATGGTTGGCACAGGAACGGACTGTGGACAGTGAGGCTGATCGTAATAGTGCTTTGCGCAGGCACGTTTACATCCTGGCAAACGACTGTCGAACCGGTTCCCAGGCAACCTCCACTTGGCGTAGTGGCGCTGACGAGCGTCCAACCGGATGGCAGTGTATCTGTTACTGTGACGAGCGCCGGAACTTGTGGATGCGGATTGGTGATCGCCAGCGTATACGTTGGATCAGTTCCAGCCACCACTGTGGTCGGACCCGATTTGGTCAAACTCAGGTCAATTTGAATGTTTCCCGGATCGGCGGCTGAGACGGTCAGGGAAAAAGCGAGCATTGACGTCAGGCAAAACAATGCGTGAAAGAATCTGCGCGAGGTATTCATGGAAACCTCCTTGGCTTATTAAATGATAGGCCGGTTAGTTCGCTTGTTTGATTTTACGGGGCATCGCCGCGAATCCGCGTCCACAGCGCCGGACTGAGTCTAAGTCGTTTCAAACTCCCGGTCAATAATTGACTTGGTCTGGATTGTGGCGCGAAAAAAACAATTGCCATACGCCAGGGGCGTCACTATACTCCGCGCCGTAGTCAAACTTAGCCGTAAAAAGCCAAAAGCCAAAAGCCAATCAACAGCCAAAAAAGGAGATTCACAATGCCATTCCAAGATTCACTGGTTCAAATTACTGTTGGGGAATTAACGCGATGGACAGAAGGGAAGTTTTTTGAATGCGTCAGCGAACCCAGCGCATCCAAAAAAGACGGATCAAGACTCGTTCGCGACTATTGGGTCGAAGGTCTGGGAATCAACAACCTGAACGGATGTTCCAAAGTTGCGTGGTCGGCGGCTTTCATTTGCTTCTGCATGCGGAAAGCCGGAATGCCGTTGACGGAATTTCAATTTAACCCTGGCCATCACGCCTACATCCGCGCATCCATCAACAACACAAAACAAAATAAACCGGGTAAGGCATATTACGGGCGTCGAATCGCCGAATATAAACCCAAGCCGGGCGATATGATTGCCCAGTGGAGAAAACCAAAAGCAAGCGCTCCAGACCCTAAAATCACCTTCGACAAGCAGCCGGATGATTTCTATCCCTCGCATTGCGACATTGTCATCAGAGTCAGCGACACGGAGATCGTCACTGTTGGTGGAAATGTCGGAAACCGTGTGAAGGCGACAGTTTTTCCCGCGAGTAATGGTTTCTTGCTGCCGAAGAAAGAATTGATTTGTGTGCTTGAATGCAGAAAGGCCTGACTCTGCATTCAAACACAATTTCGGGCGACTAAAAGCTGAACCGCATCCCGGTTTCCAGTCTTCGCCCAGGCATTGCCGCAATCGGCTGGCCGAAAAAGGGCGAAGTCTGCACGCCGGAAAATCCGATTGGGTTGACGTTGTTGAACAGGTTGGTGGCCTGGATGAAAAATTCCGTGCGGAATCGTTTGGGTTGTTGTCCCGGCATTCCGCTCATCGCTCCGAGCATGTCGCCGCTGTCTGAACCTCCGCGAATGACACGAACCTGCGGGCCGCCTGCGCCTTGCGCTTCGGGCGCTTTACCGAATCCAAAGCTGTAACTCAGTCGTGTACTCATATCCCACATTCCCGCGCCGCGTGCGCTGTTGCGACTCACGCCGAACGGACGGTCGTTGATGATCGTGTCGCCGTTGTCGTCAAATCCTGTGGTGATGTTGTACGGCGCGGCGGAGCTTGCCTGGAAAATCGAACTCAAGCCCAGTGATTTGGTCAGCCGATAATTGCCCATCGCAAAAAAACGATGGCGAATGTCTTGAAGCGACGGCCCGCGTTCCGCTCTGAGTTCGAAGTTGTTGGCGGGCAAACTCAGTGCGCCGTCGGTTTCATCTGTGATTTTCGACAGCGAATAATTCGCGCCAAGCATGAATTTGCCCATCTTGAACCAGTTCATGTTGACGATCCACGTGTGACTGGTCGAACTGGCAGACGATTCGATTTGCGTGATGTTGCCCGCATCAGGAATTGGGCGAACGCCATTGAACGGGGCGTTGATGTTGCGTCCGCGCAACCGGTGCGAACCTTTGGTGAAAAAGTAATGCGACATGACACGCAAACCGCCGGGGATGGTTTGCTCAATGCCGACCGAAGCACGTTGAATTTTAGGCATTCGCAGATTCGGATCAATTTGAATTCGGCTGGCGGGCAGGACGACCGAAGTTCCGCCGGAAAAAGGATTCGGGAATCCAGGATCGCGTATGATGAGGTCGCTTTGTTGCTGCCCGTTGACGCGCAGCGCCTGTTCATAAGTTTCCGAAGCGAACCAGTCGTAAAAAATTCCCGCGCCGCCTCGAATCACCGAATTGCCTTTTTTCGATGGCGACCACGCAAAACCTATGCGCGGCATGACGTTGTTTTTGTCGCGCAGATTGGTTTGCATTTCGTGGCGCAAGCCATAACTGAACGTCAGGCTTTTGGCGACGCGCCAATCGTCTTGTGCATACCAGCCGAATTGATATTGATTGAAATCCACCTGGCCGATTCCGCGGCGTTGCGTGTAAGTCGTCGGGCGGCCAGCGTTGAAGGCATCCAGACTGGAAAAGATAAATGTGCCATTCAGATTGCGAAGCTCGTCGCTGTGAAAATTCGACGCTTCCAATTGCAGCCCCGTGCGGACGGTGTGCTTTTTGAATGTGATGTCCAGATTGTCGGCGATCTCGAATTCACGTTCGCGCCGAGAACTGTTGATCTGTCCGCCGCCGCGAGTGAAGGCATTCAGAACTTGAATCGTCTGCGCATCTGACAGCGAATCCAGAGCGACGTTTTGCCAGCGAGCTTGAAAGCGGAATTCGTTGAACAGTTTTTTGCCGACGACTCCCGAATCGGCAAAGCGCGCGATGTGTTCGGCGCTGTCGCTGGTGTAGCCGCGTTCAGGGAAATCGAAATTGCCAACTCCAAGGTTGTCGCGCCGTGTGGAGTTGCGCTGATATTCCACACGGGCAGTGTGAGTTTTAGTAAGTAAGTGCTCCAACCGCGCAGTCATGTTCAACGTGCGCCAAGGTTGCCGATTCACGTCGAAGAATTTGCCATCGGGCAAAGCCGCGACAATCGTTCTCGCTTCGAATGAATTCACGCCGTCCGCAGACAGAAACAGCGATGTGTGGTTTTTCCAGATTGGCCCGCCAAGTTCAAATCCGAAGCGGCGATTTTGCTCTGCCGCGCGAAACGGCGCAAAAGCATTGCGAGCGTTCAGCGATTCGTCACGAAATCCGAAATTGAAACTGCCGTGCCAGTTGTCAATGCCGGGTTTGGTCAAAATGTCCACGCTCATGAATGACGATTCATGGCTTTCGGCGGCGTAGGCATTCGTGCGAAATCGAATTTCCCGAATCTGATTTTTCGGCGGCAATTTGCCTCCGCGAAATCCGTTGACGCGAAACGTTGCTCCGGGGCCAGCCATGTTGCGAATGGCCTGTTCAAATTCTTCCGGGTCGTCGGGCAAGGCAGCGATTTGTTCTGCCGTAAGAATGGTCGTGAACGCATCGCCGCGCGGATCGGTTTTGGCTTCGCGTTTGTCCTGTTCAACGACAACGGATTCTTCGACGGCGGCGATTTGCAATCTTACTTCAATCTGATTTGCGCCGGGTTTAAGGTTGAAATCCTTGATTATGCGAGTGGCAAAACCGTTGGCTGAGACATCAATCTGGACTTTTCCAGTTGTCAGTTGCGTGAGCGCGGCTTCGCCGCGCGAACCGGTTATAGCTTCCTGGGTTTGTTTGGCAATCAGCACGCGAGCATTCGGAATCGCTTCGCCGTTTGGGTCAACGACGGTGATTCGCAGACTGGCGTCAGCAGATTTTTTGATTTGCGCCAACACAGGCTGAATCGCCAGCAATGCCATCAGCGCCAAATTCAAAGCTCTAAAACACGGCTTCATATCCTCGCTCCTTCTGAACAATTTTTTCTGGCTCTTTCAAAAAATTACCCATGACCATTACGCATTGCTCATTGTCTTTCTGGGTAAAAGTTTTACCCTGTCGGCTAATGGGCAATGGGCAATGGCTAATGGTCAATTGTCTTTGTTGCCGGGCATCAGCATTGATCGAATGTGACGGCTGACGTTGGCGGCATTCGGCGGATCGTAATTTCCCATGACCACAATCGTGTATCCGCTGGCCGGATCAATTTCCAGTTCCGAATTGATGCCTGGCGCCCCGCCCGCAACGCCCAATCCACCGCCGACAAATCGTCGAGTAGTTTCGGCGCTGAGCAATTTGTTACCCAGCAATGCCGTTGAAAATTTCAGCAGGTCTTCAACCGTCGAATATCCGCCGCCCGCTGAACTGCCGCGCGCCGGGCGAGTGTCCAGGTTGTTGACTCGTTCGCCGCGTTCGTTGCGACGATAGCCTTCAGCCAGATTCGGAGTTTTCGCGTCGCTGAAAAAGCAGTCCGTGTTGGTCATCCCGGCAGGTTTGAAAATGTGTTCGCGGACGTAATCGTAATAACTCTGGTTGGTGACTTTTTCTATGATCGCGCCGAGCACAACGTAGCCGCCGTTGGAATAGGCGCGTTTGGTTCCTGGTTCAAACGCCAGCTTGTCACTGGCAAATAACGGCAAATAATCGTTGATCGTGCGGATTTTGGATTTCGGCGTCGCCTGGTATTTCGCGCCGAAAAAATCACCTATGCCGGATTGCATCTCAACCAGATGTTTGACGGTGACCTTTTCTTTCGCTTCCTGGTTTGGGTAATCCGGCAGGAATTTGCCTAGCCGGTCTTCCCAAGCCAGTTTGCCTTGTTCGATCAATTGGTTGATGGCGATTCGCGTGAAGGTTTTGTTGATCGAACCAAGATTGAATTTGGTGTCCAGCCGATTCGGTTCTTTGGTTTCCTTGTTCGCCAGGCCGACGGCTTTTTGAAAAATCGGTTTGCCTTGTTTGGCGATCAAAACCGTGCCGGAGAAGGTGTCTTCGGCAGATTGTTTGTCGAGCCAGCCGGAAAGTCCTTGTAGAAATTCCGATTCGCTTTTGCGTGGAGAAGCTGGTTGTGTTTTTTCACCGCTCGGAGCTTCAGTCGGTTGCACGCGAATGTCTCTGACTGGATGAGGCGGATTGGCATCCACGGCAAATGTGAATTTCAACCAGCGGTCTGACTTGCTGCCTTTGACGATGACGGAAATTTCCGTGTTGGTGGAATTGGCGACGCTGTGCAACGTCAGCACGCCTGTTTGATTGAACGCTCCGACATCCTGTTCGGCGTTGTCTTCGGGATTGCCGTGATTGCGATGAAAGCGTTTCATCGTTTCCAGATCGCCCGTATTGAAGGCTTTCAAAAACTCGGCAAATGTTTTTCCAGCGGCGGTATCCGGCAGTTTCACATCTTGAGTTTGCGTAGCATTCGTTGCGGTTTGTGATCGCGCCGGTTGTGCTGCGGGCAAAGCAACATCGCCGACTTCATTTTGCAGGCTGGCCATCAAGCCCTTCAATTGTTCTTGCAACCGAGCATCGGTGACGGTTGGTTCCACTGCTTTGAGCGCCGCAAGATGAGCGACTTTCAGAGCCTTGTCTGCCGAAACCGCAACGTCGGGTTTGACGCCCGTGCCTTCCCAGTTGGTTTTCGTGATTGGATTGATCGAACGCGCAAATGGAACAGTGATGGTGAAGAGTTTGCCCAACGGACGCGCTTGTACAGGATGCGCTCCGCCGCCTGTGGTTTCGCCGATGATTGTCGCGCGTTTCAGGTTTTGCAGGTTGTATGTGAATTCTTCGGCGGCGGAAAAAGTGCGATTGCTGGTCAACACAAACACAGGTTTGTTGCCGAATTTTTTGCCAGGCACATCTTCTCGCGTCCAGAACTCTTCGGTTCGATTCGTCAGGCGCGAATAAATGGAATTCAAATGCGTGCGCTTGTCGAACAAATAGCTGGTCAGAAACGCCACCATATCCGGCGAACCTCCGCCGTTCTGCCGCAAGTCGAAAATCAGCGCATCCGCATTGGCCATAAAGTTCATGGCCGCTGCTGCCGTATCCGAAGCGAGCGCTGCCGGTTCAAAGCCGCGCAAATCCAGATAGCCTATGTTGCCATTCAACCGTTCGGCTTTTTCAAATCCGAAATTTCGTTTGATGGCGGCTTCGCGTTGTTGCTGCTGGTTCATTCCAAAGCGCGAAGCCTGGCTGAGCACAACGCGCAGATGCTTATCCTTGCTGACGGCTTGCAAATCGCTGGTCAGTTTGGCCGCGAATTGCATCGCGTCGGTGATGTTGTCGTATTCCTTGCGCTGCATCCGTTCCCGGATCGCAGCTTCCATCTTCTGTGCGACTTCTGGAAACACATACGCATCGTTCAATGCTTTGATTGCGCCTTCGACAGCTTCGGTGCGAATCGCCGCGTCAATCGTTGAAACGGGTTGAGCAGGCGTTTGCGCGAAGGCCGGTAACGCCAGACCAATGGCCAGCAAAAAAGTCGCCAGTTGCTTGAGCAAAAGTGAGTCGCGTTTTTTCATCGTTCTTCTCCCTCCGGGTTGCGTCAATTATTGGGTTCAGCAGCAAAAAAGCAGTTAATGACAGGCGGATTCACAGGTTGGAAAAATGGCTGCCACCTTGTGACAGCAGCCAAATCATCCAGGAGGAATTATTTCTTCACAAACTTCTCAGGCTTGAGCGAAGGGTTGATCTTCACTTTGGTGACGGTCATTTCTTCGCTGGTTTCGTTTTCGATACCTTTGGAAATAGTGTGCGGCAACCAAATGCCATTCACTTCCTTGTAGTTTGAATAGCGGGTTTGATATTCGACATCCGGCTGTTTGGCGGCTTCTGCTTCCGCTTCCTTGATGCGTTTTTGCAATTCTTCTTCGCTGGGCGGACCGTCCGTGCGAGTTTGAGTAATCATGCGTGGGCGTTTGCCTTTGTATGTCAGCATCAGCAGGCGATGGGTTTTCTGATCGAAATACAATTGCAAAGCCGGGCCAACCGGAGATTTGGCATCCAGCACATCGGCTTTGCCATCGGGCGATTCCGCTACGCCTGCGTAAGAAAACGCCGTTTGAAGTGTGGATGGGGAACTCAGCAAAAAGCCCAGACTGGTTCTCAGTGCTTCGGCGCGAATCAGGTCTTCACCGGCTTTGGGGTCGTTGGCGCGACCGCCGCGACGAATCATGACCATTCCTGTGCCGCTTTGCTGCTGATCTTCCCACACCTTGTCGCCGTTCAAACATTCAAGCCGCGTGATTTCCATGTTGCCCATCATGTTCATGGTTTCCACTCGCAGCACTTTATCCGGCGTCATCAGGTCAACGCTGAAACTGCCTGAAGTTTCCATTGGCCCCATTGTGCGACGGAACTCGCCTTCGACGCTCAGGGTTTGCAGCGATTTCAATTTTTCGCCACCGATGGCTGCGCGCGCCGCTGCCAGAATTTGTTGTGCTTTGTCAGCGGCTTCCTGGGCGCTGGCGTTGGGAAACAGTTCCGCCATCACGACCGCCGCGAACAACAGCGCGATCAAAACTTTGTCTCGCATGAATTCTCCTCTGAAGTTGTAGATCAAGCTGTCAGTTTGATCTGCCAGGCGTATTGACGACTGGCTTTTGATAAATGTTTGGCGAAACCGGGACAGGCTGACAGCTTGTTCTGCCTCGTTTCGCGCAATCATATTCGCTGACCAATGGGTAAAGTTGGTTAAGCTGCGGCAAAGAGTTTGTAAAGGATGTTAAATCTGCCATTGCAGCGATTTCAGGCCGGTTTTGCTGTGCTAAGATGCCGCGCGTCGAGGGGAGTCGTCATGAAATTCTGGAAGCAAAAAACCTGGTTGATATGGTCGCTGGTGGCAGCCATGTTGGTTCTGTTGCCATTGCTGGCGGTGTTGCAATATCGCTGGTTGGGCGAAGTCAGCGCCGCCGAACGCGAACGCATGCAGGCGAATTTGAAAACAAGCGCCGAACGATTTTGTTCGGATTTCGACCGCGAACTGACGGTCATTTACACGCAGATTCAAAACCTGACCGAACCTGATTTGAAGCAGCCAACCAACGCGCCGAACGATTTGGTGTCGCCTGTCTTTGCGGCTCGATACAGCCATTGGGCGGCAGGGAATCCGAAAACCAAACTCATCAGCAATGTGTATCGAATCGGAGATGACGCCAGCGGAAAATTGGCGTTGGCGGTGTTCGATCCCGATTCGGGAACGTTTCAATCGAGCGATTGGCCGGACAAGCTGCTGCAATTGCGTCAGCGGTTCGAAGCCCAACGCCAATCTAAGGAAGCCGCGCAAGCTACCATTCGCAGCATCTTCAACGGCAAAGACAACTTGAAAATGCTCGGCAAAGGACAAGGCTTTTTCCTGAAGATTCAAAACGGTGTGACTGCCGACGATATTCCTGCGCTGGTCATTCCCGATGCGCATCTGCCCAATCTGCCTCCCGTTCTGGAACGGAAATCCATCAACACTGTGGTCGTGTTGAACGAAGAGTTCATCACAACCGAACTGTTGCCTTCGTTGGCTAAACGATACTTTTCGGTAGACGGCGACAGCGAATTCAATCTGGCAGTGGTTCGGCGCAACGATCCGGCGAACCTGATTTACCGATCCAGCGCTTCGCCTTCGCTGAACGATTTCGAGAAAAGCGATGCGCAAACGAGTTTTTTCAAAATTCGTTTGGACGATGCTGACCGCATAATGATTCGTAGCGTTGGGTCTGTTCCTCTTCCGCCTGAACCTGTCTCGCCGCCTGCGCCCGGAACGACATCAAGCTCGACAGGATATGCCGTGCGCGTGACACGAGCCGATGTGGTCAGCCAGAACAATCAACTTCAGAAAGTAGAAAGCGTCGAACAGGCATTCAGCTTGCCGAAGCATTTACCAGGATTGATGTCTGAAGATGGCGGTTGGCGATTGTTGGTCAAACATCGTGATGGTTCGTTGGAAGCGGCGGTGGGCAATGTTCGCCGTCGTAATCTGGCCATCAGTTTTGGCATTTTGCTTCTGTTGGGGGCGAGCGTCGGCTTCATCGTAATTTCCAGCCGTCGCGCCGAACGATTGGCCGCGCAACAAATGGAGTTTGTCGCCGGAGTTTCGCACGAGCTTCGCACACCACTGGCGGTGATTTGTTCAGCGGCAGAAAATCTGGCGGATGGAGTAATTGACAACCGCGACCAGATCAAACGCTACGGCGGATTGATCCGCGACGAAGGTCGCCGTTTGACGGGAATGGTCGAACAGGTGTTGGAATTTGCCGGAGCGCAATCCGGACGTAAAACGTATGAACTGCGGCCTACGGATTTGAACTACGTGATTGAAGACGCTGTGGCTGCTTGTCACCTCCAACTGGTCGAAGGCGGTTTCGAGCTTGAGAAAAACGTTCCCGCTGATTTGCCAATGGTCAACGCCGACGCCGCGGCCTTGAGTCGCGCGATTCAAAACCTGCTGAACAATGCGATGAAATACAGCGGCGACAGTCGTTGGATTGGCTTGAGCGCCGAATCCGTCAAAACCGACAACGGCGAAGAAGTGCAGATCAAAGTTTCTGATCGAGGGCTGGGCATCGCGCCATCCGAACTGTCGCATATCTTCGAACCGTTCTATCGTGGCAAAGAAGTCGTCGCCAGCCAGATTCACGGCAACGGCCTGGGATTGAGTTTGGTCAAACACATTGTTGGCGAGCATCAAGGGCGAGTGCTGGTTTCCAGCAACGCTGGTCAAGGCAGTCAATTCACTTTGCTTTTGCCAATCGCAACAATTCAGGAATTTGTGACGGCAAAGGTTACTCAGGAAATATATGAGCAAACGAATTCTGCTGGTTGAAGACGAACCGGGTTTGGTTTTGACGCTGACCGACCGGCTGACCAGCGAAGGCTATCAAGTGGAATCCGCCCGCGATGGCGAGAAAGGTTTGGAGCGTGCTTCAGCAGCCACTGGGAATGAAGCCTTTGATGCGATTATTCTGGATGTGATGTTGCCGCGAAAGAATGGCTTTGACGTTTGTCGAGATTTGCGGCAGCGGAATGTGACGACGCCGATTTTGATGCTGACAGCTCGTGGGCAGATTGTGGATAAAGTTGTTGGCTTGAAGCTGGGCGCGGATGATTACCTGACCAAACCCTTTGAGATGATGGAACTGCTGGCTCGCGTCGAAGCTTTGTTACGCCGGGCGGCTACGCCGGCAACGATTCCTGCAATTTCTTCTGCCGAGACTTACCAATTCGATTCGATCAAGATTGATTTTCGTCGCGCAGAAGTTGATCGCGATGGCGAAAAGATCGAACTTTCAGCCAAAGAATTCCAACTGCTGCGGTATTTCATCGAACACCGCGAAGCCACGTTGTCCCGCGACGAGTTGCTGAACGAAGTGTGGGGCTACGACGCGATGCCGACGACGCGAACGGTGGACGTTCACGTCGCCTGGCTGCGTCAGAAATTGGAGCCAAATCCTCGCCATCCGATTTACATCCTGACGGTTCACGGAATGGGCTACAAGTTTGTCGGGTAGCGATTCACCGCTGAGCTGTGCTCTCAACGTTTTTAGCGCCTGTTGTCAAAAGAGAAAATCCCTTTTCGCACGACCGCTGGCGGAACAGTCGAGAGCGCAATATCAATGGAGTTTTTCAACTCATCCAGCAAGATTGTTTTGACGACGATGTTTTGTGTTGCGCCCAACGCCAGCGAAGGGTTGATCTGGGCGAGATCGAGCGTGAACAACATTCTTCCGTTGACTCCAACCAGTGAATTTACACCGTTGGAATCCGTGTAAATGTCCAAGTCGGCGGTTGGCGAAAAATTGATCCGCCTGCCGCTGGAGTCCACGATGGGACCAATGGTTTTCAGTTGGCCGCCGCCGGTATTTGAACTGCCGGTGGCGTTGACGGTGGCGATGGTGACAAATGTGTCCAAATCGTAATCAATGCCGTAAAACAAAGTGTTCGGCGCGCCGACAACGTTATTGGTGTAAGCGCCAGCCGAAACGCTTGGGTCTACTCCGGCATTCGCATCGCCAGCGGCGTAAGTCATGGGAGTTTGCGCCGCCGTGACGTTCAAATTGCCGCCTGAATTGACCAGCGCAAAGTTTTGATCGTTGCTGCCAATCAAACGCAGCGCGTTGACGACCGGATTGAAATCCATCAGGGATTGGAACCCGCCCGCAAAGCGCGTGGTCAATGTGCTGACCAACGTTGCCGCTCCCAGATTCGGAGGCGTCAAATTGATGGTGTACAAATTGCCGGTGTCCGTCAGGCCGTAGACGGTGTTGCCGGTTGCGTCTGCTGGGCGAAAATCAATTCCGATCAAATTGCCTCTGACCTGACTGACGCGCACCAGTTGGCGAAAATTCAGCGTTCCCGGCGTAAGGATAAAAATTGTGTTGTCAGAATTCAGGACGTAAATGTTCGTTCTGGGCAAGGTGACGCCTGTGTTTTGCATAACACTGGCAGCAGCCACGGTGTTGTTGGTATTGGAAAGTTGAAGCTCCGCCAATTGGATTTCTGAATCCCCGAAAGTCAGCGAAAGAAACAAAGCCAAAGTAATCATTGTCAAAAAGGTAAACGATTTTTTTGTGTGCGGATTTCTCATAACTGTAAGTTCTCCAAATTCGAGGTGCGCCCACTTGCATGGGCAAAAAGACGCAATATGGCCAGCGGCTGGAGGAATCCTGCCGGTCAAAAAAAGTTGAGGTTAAATGGGATGCGTCAAAGACGGCGGGGGAAGCGTGTTCTTTGGTGAGAGAAGAAAGGTCACACTATGTAGACAGGTCATCAATCAACCTGCGACCTTGAGCTTCAAGGCTAAATTACGAAAAGGGCAAATTCACTCTGCGAGGCACTTGAGATCATTCTTCGTTGCTTACGATCCAGAGAAACTTTCGGATTTGTGCGGATGATTAAAACCGGATTTTTTGCGGAATGGTCAACGCCTTCAACAATGATTGAATGCCGAAGGCGTTGACCAGGACGGTCAAGTTGCCAGAGCAAGATCGCCTCGTAGAGATTTCAGGAAGAGCGGCACATCTTCAGGCTGTTTGATTTCGCCTTTTTTGCAAGCCTCCCAAAACTGATTGATGGTGTCTGAAGCGCTTTGTTCGTCGTCGTGGGTGCTCAGACAAATCGTGCTGCCTTTGTTCAGGCTGACACAGCTTCGATACAGACCTGTGCCGTACTGGCGCACGACACAGGCAATGATTTGATTTGGGCTAAACATGATTTTCACTCCTTGAATGGAAAGCGGCGAATAGTGATTCCGTGATGTTCCGGTTTCATCTTTCGCCAGGTTTGTCTTTGTCAAAATCTGAATTGATTGTTTGAGATGCGATGACTGATCGCGGCGGTTAAGACGTTGAAAGACTCTCTCAGTTTCAAAAAAGTTTCAGGCGATTTCGATCTGTTTCAATCCCAAAAAATTTGATTTAGTATGCGCCCGAATCAACAAGCGTTCATCGCCACGAACGCTTCCTATCTACAACTTGAACTCGCAACTTGAGTCCATCTTTCCAAAGGAGACATGTCCATGAAAGTCTATTCGACACAGGAGATCAGAAACCTGGGCATTGTAGGTCACGGCGACGCTGGGAAAACTTCCCTCGTCGCCGCAATGCTATTTGCGACCGGCGCGACCAACCGCCTGGGAAAAGTTGATGATGGAACCACTACCACCGATTACGACGAAGAAGAAATTGCCCGCAAAATCAGCCTTAACATTTCCACCGCTTACGTCGAACACAAAGGCGCAAAAATCAATATGGTTGATTCGCCTGGATACGCTGCATTCATTGCGCATGCCAAACCGGCGCTCAGGGTTTGCGAAACCGCGCTGTTTGTCATTGACGGCGTCACCGGCATCGGCGTGCAGACCGAGAAAGCGTGGGAATATGCCGACGAACTCAATCGCCCGCGTCCGCGTTTCATTGTGGTGAACAAACTGGATAAGGAGCGCGCGGATTTCGGCGCAGTTTACAACGCTTTGCGCGAAACGTTTGGCAACAGTTGCATTCCGTTGACGTTGCCGATTGGCACGGAGAAAAATTTCCGCGGCGTGGTGGATGTCATTCACATGAAAGCTTACGAGTTCGATGCGAACGGCAAGCCCAGGGAAATTCCGATTCCTGATGATGGGCGTGGATACATTGACGAAACGCACGAACGATTGATCGAAGCCGTCGCCGAATCGGACGACACGTTGATGGAACATTTCTTCGACGCTGGCACGCTGACCGACGAAGAATTTCTGAATGGATTGAGAAAGGCGATCATCAACAAAAACCTGACGCCGGTGTTTGCCGTGTCGTCAGCCAGTATGATCGGCATTTCGACTTTGCTGGATGCGATTGTGGATTACGCGCCAAACCCGGCTGATTTGGGCGGAGTCAAGGCGCACGCCGGTGTTGATCCGGCTTCAGACGACGTGGTGCGAAACGTGGGCGACAGCGAATTTCCGGCAGCTTATGTCTTTCGCACGGTGGTCGAAAATTTCGGCAAAATCACGCTCATGAAAATCTGGTCTGGCGTGGTGAAATCCGATGCGACGTTGCAAAACATCAGCAAGAGTTCAGCGGAACGACTTGGCCCATTGCACGTCATGCAAGGCAAGGCGCTGGAAAAAATCACGGAAGCCCACGCCGGTGACATCGTCGCCGTCACCAAGTTGAAAGACACTTCGACCGGAGACACGCTGGCCGACAAGGCTTCGCCGATCTTTTACGATACGGTCAAGTTTCCCGAAGCCGCCATTCATTTCGCCATCGAACCGAAATCCCGCGCTGACGAAGACAAGTTGTCCGGTGCGATTCATAAACTGGTGGAAGAAGACCCGCTGTTGCATTACACGCGCAACGCCGAAACCAAGGAATTCGAACTTGGCGGCAGCAGTCAGCAACACATCGAAACCGTGGTGGCAAAACTCAAGAACCGTTATCACGTCGAAGTCACGTTGCATCAGCCGAAAGTTCCTTACCGCGAAACGATCAAGGCTCGCGTCGAAGTCCAGGGACGCCATAAGAAACAGACCGGTGGGCGAGGCCAGTTCGGCGATTGCAAGTGCATCTTCGAACCTTTGGCGCGCGGCGGTGGGTTCGAGTTTGTGGACAAAATCTTCGGCGGAGCGATTCCGCAGAACTATCGCCCGGCGGTGGAAAAGGGAATCAGGGATTCTGCTGTGCGTGGAGCCTTGGCCGGGTATCCGATGGTGGATTTCCGCGTTGAACTGATTGACGGGTCTTATCACACTGTGGATTCGGACGATCTGTCATTTCAGATGGCTGGTCGCAAAGCCTTCAAGGCAATGATCGAAAAAGCGCGTCCGACTTTGCTCGAGCCGGTCATGAAGGTCGAGGTCGTCGTTCCGCAGGAATGCGCCGGAGACATCATGGGTGACCTGAATTCTCGTCGTGGCCGCATCCAGGGCATGGATACCAAAGGCAACAATCAGATCATCAAAGCCGAAGTTCCGATGTCCGAAATGTTGACCTATCCGCAAACGCTGAATTCGATCACCAGCGCGCGCGGTTCGTATCACATGGAGTTTTCTCATTACGACGAAGCTCCCGCGCACATCTCACAAAAGATCGTGCAGGAAGCGGTGGCCGCTGGGCGTGTGAGGAAAGAAGAAGAGGATTAAGCCTCGATGTGCAATGTTTGCTGGGCGCGACTGTGATTGTTACAGTTGCGCCCAACCTCTTGAGGAATGAAAGGCAAATTCGATGGCCGTAACTGCAAGTCAGATTATGAAAGCTCTGCCGATTTTGCCGGACCGCGTGGAAATGCTGGTTCGTGAAGAGTCGTGGAGAGATTACGAACAGTTTTTGGAAGACCTGGGCCCGCAGTCTGCGGTGCGAGTGTTTTATGACCAGGGAAGGATGTGGATTGTGCCGCCTTTGCCAGATCACGAACGACCGAAAGTCATCGTCAACCGATTGGTTGGCGCGTTGAGCGAAGAATTGAAGATTCCTGTCATCTCATTCGGTTCTTCAACATTGAAGCTGGAAAAAAACGCCAAAGGGGCCGAGCCTGATGACAGCTTTTACATCCATAATGCAGGACAGTTTCTGAATAAAACTCAAATTGATCTGACGACTGATCCGCCGCCAGACATCGTTGTCGAAGTAGATAATACGAATGCCTCCCTGGATAAATTCCCGATTTATGTCGGATTGAGCGTGCAGGAAATTTGGCGGATCGTCGAATCCAGAGTGCAGATTTTCGTTTTGGCTGGTAATCGCTACGAAGAATCCGAAACCAGTTCAGTTTTGCCGGGACTCACTTCACAAACGCTTTCGACTTTTTTGGAGCAGGGATTGAAACAAGGCGAATGGATCGCGGCGCCAGCGTTCCGAGAATGGCTTCGGCAAAATTATCACAAGACTCCCTAAACCGATCAGGAGCGCAAAACCGACGAACCGCCTGCGCTCCTGCCTGCTTTAAGCAGCAAAAAGCTTTCACCTACCAGTCCACCACCGAGCCATCATCCGCATCGTAGCTTTCCTGATTTTTCCAGTCGTGGCCGATCTTGTCTTTCATCGCTTCTTCATCGAGTTCGATTCCCAAGCCTGGACCGGTCGGCAAATCAACGTATCCGTCACGAACCTTGAACGGATTTTTGATGTAGCCTTCGCCGAGACTGACTTGCTCCTGGCATAAAAAGTTCGGAATTGACGCGGCGATTTGCAAACCCGCTGCCAGCGAAATTGGTCCCAGCGGATTATGCGGCGCAATCGTCGCGTAATAGGCTTCGGCCATTCCGGCGATCAAGCGAACTTCGGTGATGCCTCCGGCGTGGCACAAATCGGGTTGCAAAATTATCGCCGCGTGCTTTTCCAGAATTTCGCGGAAGCCCCACTTGGTGAAAATACGTTCGCCGGTGGCAATCGGAATATGCGTCTGTTTCGCCAGTTCAGCCATCACATCAACGTTCTGGCAGTTGATGATCTCTTCGTAAAAATATGGTTGATATTGATCCAGCGCTTTCATCAACAATTTGGCTGTGCCGGGTTGAATCGCGCCATGAAAATCTATACCCAGGTCGCCGTCTTTGCCGACGGCTTCTTTCAGTTCGGCAAAATGCTTTTCGACGTTTTCGACGTAAGCTCGATTGTCCACAGGGCGCGAAAAGCGATTGTTCAATCTGGCCGGGCCGGTTTTGAACGCCGTGAAACCTTGCGCTTTGGCGGCTTTGATTTGCTCGACTGTGCGAGCGTGCGAATACACGCGAATGCGTTGCCGAGTCGGCCCGCCCAGCAGTTCATAAACCGGAACGCCGAGCAATTTTCCTTTGATGTCCCAAAGCGCCTGGTCAATGCCTGAAAGCGCGCTGGTCAGAATCGGACCGCCTCTGTAAAAAGCGTGGCGGTAAATCGCCTGCCAATGATGAGCGACGGCGCGCGGGTCCTTGCCTATCAGGTACGATTCCATTTCCTTGATCGCCGTCTGGCAGGTCAGCGCGCGCCCTTCGGTAATTGGTTCGCCAAGTCCATAAACTCCTGCGTTGGTGTGAACCTTCAAAAACAGCCAGCGAGGTTTGACCAAAAATGTTTCCAGCCGCGTGATTTTCACTGACTCGCGTATGGTTGGTCGTGGTTGTTGAATTGGTTCGATGGCTGTAATCGGTTCAGGCGCTGGCAATGGTTCCGCAGCTTCAGTCGAAGTCGTCGCTGCGGTTATTCCGGCGACGGATGCGACAGTGGTTTTCAGCATATCTCTGCGCGAAGGTTGTTGAGACGATTTGTCGTTCACTGGAATCTCCTTTGAATTGTGGGTTGGTTTTTGGGTTGAACAGCCGTGTGGAATCTAACAGAGCAAATGATCGTTGAGAAGAAAATCGCTTCGCGCCGTGACTTTGGCTGAGAAGTCTTTACAATGGCCGCCGATTCATTGACGGCGGTTTCATCGCCGTCGGCCAACGACATTTCAATTCAAACGAAAGACAACATGGAAAATACAAACTCTGTCGCGCCGTGGCCCGGCTCAAGGGAGATGCCGCGCTGGAACAGCGGTGAACTGGACGACGCTCCGCGCTTCACAATGAAAAACTGGGCGGCTTTGCTTGGCCCCGGATTGTTGATGTCTGGCGCTTCGATTGGCGCTGGCGAATGGTTGCTGGGGCCGGCGGTGACGGCTCGATTCGGCGGCGCGTTGTTGTGGGTCACGACCCTGAGCATCATCTCGCAAGTGTTTTACAACATCGAAATCAGCCGCTACACGCTGTATTGCGGCGAACCGATCATGAATGGCAAGTTTCGCACTTTGCCTGGCCCGGCTTTCTGGTTGTGGTTTTACCTGCTGTTGGACATTGGCGCGCTGTTGCCTTATCAGATTCAAAACGTGGCAACGACCGTCGCGGCAGTCTGGTTGGGGCGAATTCCAAACCCGTTGGATGTGTCTGATGCTTCGATGTTGAATTGGCTGACTTATGTGATGCTGGTCGTGTCGCTGATCCCGCTGTTGTTCGGCGGCAAGATTTACAATTCGCTGAAGGCCATCGTCACGGTGAAGATAGTCGTCGTGCTCGGCTTTCTGGTCTTTCTGGGCGTCTTTTTCACATCGGCGCAAACCTGGATTGAATTGTTCACGGGCTTTTTCAAATTCGGCAACGTGCCATCGCCGGATGCTGTTGACGGCACAGGCGTCAAAAACATTTTCACGGCTTTGTGGCGCGGCGAAGGCTGGCCGAAGCTCGATCCTGAAGCCTTGCCGTTGCTGACTTCCTTTGCCGCTATCGCTGGCGTAGGCGGGATGGCGCAAACTTCGATCAGCAATTACACGCGCGATCAAGGGTGGGGAATGGGCGCGAAAGTCGGCGCGATTCCCAGCATCATCGGCGGGCGCGATTTGCAGTTATCGCATTCGGGAATGGTCTTTGAAGTCAATGACGAATCAATGCCGCGCTGGCGGCGCTGGATGAAGCACATTCGCCGTGATCAACTGGCTTTGTGGATGCCCGCGGCATTCATCGGTCTGGCTTTGCCGGGAATGTTGTCCGTTGAATTTCTGCCGCGCGGAACCGTCGCCAACAACTGGGTGCTGGCAGGAATGACTGCCGACGGTGTGATGAATCGTGTGGGTGGCGCGCTGGGCGCGTTTTGCTGGTACATGATTTTGCTCTGCGGTTTCCTGGCCTTGCTGCCGAATTCGACGACGAACGCCGACGGCTTCATGCGCCGTTGGGTGGATGTCGGATGGTCGTCCACCAAATGGATGCGAAGTATTGACCCAGGCAAAATCGGCCAGTTGTATTTCGGCATTCTGGTCGCGTATTTCGTGGTTGCGGTGATCTTTCTTTCAGTCGCCAGTCCACGGTGGTTGATTGTGGTGTACAGCAACGTAGGCAGCCTGGCGCTCGGTGTCAGTTGTTTTCACGCGCTATACGTGAACCTGGCTCTATTGCCTGACCGGATCAAACCGGGATGGGTGATGCGAATTGGATTGGCGCTTGCGGGTTGTTATTTTGTCGGTCTGGCGGTTTTGACTTTGCTGATTTCGATGAAATGGATTTGATACGGTTCACGGTTGAGTGACGCCCAAGCCCAAACGATTCAGGTTGGCTGTTCGGAAAACGCCGTCAGTGATTTTGAAAATTCCCGGAAAACGATTTTCCCAGGGTTTGTTTGCCGCCGGCATATATTGACGAGCGTTGGCTTCGACTCCCGCGACTCCAGGGACGCGAGCGGCTATGCCGACCGAATGAAGCAGCGAGGCGCCTGGGCAGGTCAAATCCTGTACAGACAAAAACATTTTGTACTTCTGAGCCGCCGCAGCCATCTGCATCGCGTGCGATTGGCCTTTGCAGGCTTTCAGCGCGACGCCCGTGTAACCCATCTCGCGCGCCACCAGCAGCGATTCCAGATCAACCAGCGATTCGTCAATCACTACCGGGCGAAGCTTTGCGGCCTGATGCATGACATTCTGACGATTGCTTTGCAGGTCACGCGCAGTCGGTTGTTCAAGATACAAAATTCGATTGAAGCCTTTCGGAGCTTGTTCTTTCACTTTCCGCAGATATTCCAACACGTAATCCACATTGGGGCAGCGTTCGTTGAAATCCACACAGTATTGCCATTTGGTCTGCGGACGAGTTTCAGATGCCACGCGATCAATGGCGATTGTTCGTTCTATGTCCCAGCGCAAATCTTCGCCCTGCAATTTGATCTTGATGTGAGTCAGACCGTTGAACTTGATCCATTCAGCCAGCGTTTCCGGCTGACCGTCGTTGATTCGTTTTTCCAACTCGGACGGCAAAACGGCGTCGGCTCCGCCTACGGAATGAAACATGGCCACGCGCGGTTTCGGTTTGGTCAGAATGTATTGAGCAGGGAATTCGCCTTTGAAATCCTGGCTCAGATAACGCGAAAGATCGTGCGTCATCAAATCCCGCCCATAGGTTTGATAACAATTCCGTCCGTGCAATTTTCCAAACGCATCGTGAATGGCGGCGTCAAAAGCGCTGCCTGTCACCAAAGTACAGAGTTTCGGAATCGGCGCTGCCAGATTCAATTCTTTCGAGACTTCAGCGGCGGCTTTCAGATAATCCGGTTCGACCGCAAAGTTGATGTCAATCGGATGGCCGAATTCGTTGTAGCTTCGCGTGATTTTAGCGATGCGCTCAGCTAGTGATTTCATTGCGCCGAGCGTTGTCGCAGGCGACATTTCGCGCGAAGGAAACGACCAGACGTTGCCCAACGGCATAGAGCCAAATCCTTTTGCCGTTTTGCCGCTGCGGGATTTGACCGTGACATTGACGTTGATGATCGTCGCGCGATCAACAGGAACCCCGCCGAATTTGTAGGGAGTGCGATACAAATGCTCTTCATATTCAAAGTCGAGTTCTTCGACTTTGACATCTGTTGATTGGCCTGAATTCGCTCGAACATTGAAAACCAGACTTGTCGAAGCAGTTGCGGAAGCAAAGAGGAAATCACGCCGCGAAAAGATGCTCATTTGTAAGCCTCCGAAAGCTGTAATTTCAAAAAATCCAGATCACGTTGCGCCGCTACAATTGTATTGTCTTCTTTGGATGATGCAGTTGTTCCGGGAATTTCATATTCCAGATGCAGCGACACGGGGCCGTGAAAATTGGCTTGGCGGAGCAGTTTGAAGTATTGCTTCCAATCCACCATCCCTTCACCAAGTGGGCAATTTACGACGCGCCAGCCTTTGACAGATTTTTCCCAGTAAAAATCCTTGACCGCAATCATCTTCAGACGCGGAGCAATTAAATTGAGCGCAATTTTCCAACCAGCGCCGCCCCCTTCAACCACGGCGTGTCGCACATCGAAATAATAGCCAGCCCATTTCGGATCAAGCCGGTCAATGATCGTGGCCACATCCCAGAGCGGAGCGCCCAGATAACTTTCGTGATTGTGAAATCCGCACTGGACGCCGGTCTGTTTGCCGAGTTCGATCAAGGCTGTGAATTCATAGCTGAATTTTTCCAATTCGCGGCGTACGTCTTTGAATTCGTATTTGTAATAGCCCGGCTTGTAAAAAGGAATGCCCAGCTTGCCTGCGGTGTAGAGGATCGGTTTGGCGGTCGGATCATTGGCCGAAGTCAGTCCGGTAGTAATCATCGGCACGGACAAGCCTTCGGTTTGAATGGCAGCAAGAGCTTTCGGCAAATCTTCAGCAGCGCGTTCAGGCAACACATGCCCGCCAGGCCGAACCGTCAGATCAACGCCGTTGAAACCGATTTTCTTGACGGTCTGCCCCAGTCGCTGCCAGTTCATTGATGGCAAATGCTTGGAAAAGAAACACAGCGCGCCGTTGAATGCGTTGAGAGAACCGGGGCGAAATGAAGTCAGGAAATCAAAGGCTGATCCGCAACTCGTTGCTGTCGCCAATTTGAGGAAATTTCGTTTTGAAGTGTTCATTCGGCAATACTGGAAAACTGTCATGAAAGAGATGCTTTACAAGAAAAATTAGCCTTTGACTTGTAAAGATTAACTTCTGGCAAAAGTATAGTTCATACTCTGTAAAATGTTGACAGGGTGATGGTCAAAACATAGGATTCGTTTGCATACCCCAATTATTGAAAAAGCAACTGGTCGAATCAGGAGGTTTCGGAAATTGAAGCCACAAGTAATGCGTTCAATCGCCATTGCGCTTGTGTTGGTCTCTGTCTCGATAAGTATTTTGAGAGTTCGAGGTGCGATCAATTGGGACCTGGGCATTGGAAGATGGCCAATTTTGATCGTTGCCATCGGCCTTCTTCTCGCGGCGAGAAGAAAAGAAAAGCAATCGGCCTGACGAAAGTCGCCGTGAAAAACCAGAAATTGCCAGTCTGGCTCACCAATATAATGCTTCAGTTTGCTGTCAATATATGATGAGTTCATCAGCAGTCGGGATATTTGGGTGGCTGAAACGAATGTGGCTGGGAAAAAAATCCTCTGCCTCTGTGACCGGCGTTGGCCAGTTGATGGAGTTTGAGCCAGTTGCCAAAAGCGATGAAGACATTTTATTTGTGGCTCTTGACCGCGCCGGAATTGGGGCTGCACTGATTTCGGCAGAGGGAAAATTCTTAAGAGTCAATCAGTCGCTGTGTGACACGCTTGAATATTCAACTCAGGAATTTTTGGTCAAGGGATTTCACGAGCTTTCGCATACTGGCGAGTATCTTGATTGGAATCGCCTGGCTCAGCATTTCGTAAAAACGACAGACACTCGCCAGTTTGAACGGTGTTTTGAAAATCGAAACGGGCAGGCCGTTTGGATGAACATGATTGTTTCTCCGATTCGAGATAATCAAAAACGTTCGATTACCCACTTCGCACAATTTCACAACATCACGAAATATAAACGGAATGAACAAATTGCTCGGTATAGCCATGACTTGTTGCAGGGCATTATTGAAGGAATCCCCGATGCCGTTTTTGTAAAGGACAGTGAAGGGCGTTATCTGCTGGTGAATAATGCCGGAGCGCGGTTGATTGGCTGTGGCATCAGTGAAGTCATCGGTAAAAACGATGCGGAATTGGGGACGCCTGAAGACACCGGTCGAGTTCTGAGTATGGATGAAAAAGCCGCCAGGGATGGCGTAATTGTTGTCAATGAATTAGCCCTGACGATTGAAGGAATGACCAGGGCGTTTCTGTTTACCAAAACTCCTTATCGAAATCAGGCTGGCGAATTGAGTGGTGTGGTGGTGGTCGCTCACGACATTACTGACCACCGAAGATCGGCTGAGAATTTGGAAAATTCCAGAGCTGAATTGCGGGCATTATCGGCCCGCTTGCAATCAGTTCGGGAAGAAGAGCGTATGCGAATTGCCCGTGAAATTCATGATGAATTGGGGCAACTACTGACCGGGTTGAAGATTGATGTCGTGTCGTTGGGGAAAAAGATGGCAGAGCCGACTGCTCAAAAGAATTGGGAACTGCTGAAGGATCGGACTCAGTCAATCTCCAACTCCATCAATACTGCGATTTTGACAGTCAGGAAAATTTCCATCGAATTGAGGCCGGGATTGTTGGATGCCGTTGGGTTGATGGCTGCAATAGATTGGCAGGCCAAGGAATTTGAAAAACGCACGGGCATCAAGTGCAAATTGAAATTTCCACATGAGAATATCGTTTTGGATCAAAATCGCTCGATTGCAATTTTCCGCATTTTTCAGGAGATATTGACCAATGTTACGCGCCATTCTCAAGCGAAAGAAGTGAACGTTGAAATCGAAGAACGAGATTCAGAGTTGTTTCTCGAAGCTGTGGATAATGGAAGAGGCATAACGGCAAGTGAATTTTCCAATCCCAAGTCACTTGGGCTACTTGGAATGCGCGAGCGAGCTTTGTTGTTGGGTGGGGAAGTCAGCATTCGAGGGGTTCAAGGGAAAGGAACTACTGTTTCAGTTCGCATTCCACTGGAAAAGAAAGCTCTGGATGAAACTAATTCTTCCAATCAGTAACATATTCTCAATGGCAATGGTCTGTTCCAGGCCAGCCGAAACTTGTTTTCTGTAAACTCCCTGTTTTCGTAAGGCGCGAGTCCAACCGCCTGTCTCTCGTAATTTCGCACTCCATCAATCTCATCAGGGTCTAATTGTCCATAAGCCGAGTCGTGCGCGTGTATAAGCTCATGTGCCAATGTGATTTCGGGAGGATTTTTTTTCCAATCTTTGGCTTGAGTCGAGCAGGTAAATGAAGGGTTGTATTTAATGACGGTGTCTGACCCTTTTCCCGTGCCGCGAATGTTCTTTTCATTGCCCCAGAGATCGAACCATCTCAACATCTTTCCTTTGGGAATTGCAGCTTTGAAATCGCTTGGTGGGGCTTCGCTTACTCGGTCAGTATGGACAATTGTAACGGACTTGCCGCTTTGACAAATTCTGTCCAGCAATTTGCGGCCAATCGGCATTTTAGCCAATTGAGAAAGGTGGGTTTTGGTTGTGTCGGTAAATTCACCTGACCCCATGATTGTGATGGTTTCCCGATATCTGACTTCAATCTGCTCGGCCGTCAGCAGCTTGTTGACGGCTTTTCTATCTGCTGTGGTAATCCGTCCATTTTTTATGTGGCTTAAGAGACGCTGGCGTAGATCGGCAGGTAATGCACGCAACTCTCTTTCGCTTAACTCATGGACGATTTTTCTCGCAATCTGCCCTATGTGTCGCGCTGAAGCTTGATCAAGTTGTTGCGTGACCCAGGTAGTTTGCGAGAGTAAGGCGACTGTGGGAGTGTTCGCCGTTCCGCTTTTTTTTCTGGCTTTGCAAGCCATGTTTTTTCACGAAATCAGGGGGGAATAAAATGTTCAAAATGCACTGACAAACACCTTTGCTTAAACAGGGGAAACCAACATCACCAAACTTGACACTTGAACTTTGAGTAAACGACCTAAACTTGATAATGAAAGGCTCGCCAGCTTAAGCAAGATGACGAGCCTTTATGTTATACAAACCTCAATTCAAACCAGCCAAGGATTATTTCTTTTTGTTGCCTGGCAGATTGTAGTCAGCATTCCCAAACGCCCCAACCAGGCATACCCAATCTCCAAACCTTAAATTGGCTCCGACTCCCTGAGCAGAAATCGGGATCAGTTTATTTTTGGGTTTTGGACTGACGATGTTGTAGAAAAAGCGGAAATGGTTGAAATCAACTGCGTCAGCGCGATTGACAACTTCCACTTGATAATTGCGACCGCCTTTGAAAACAAAATCCTCAGTGTCGTTGTTGAAGTGAAGAACTGCATAACCATCTTTGGGCAACTTGACATCCAATCCAGCCTTGGTGCCAATGGTCGGAATCTTAGAGTGGGGTGTGTGATTCTTCGCATCAGCGAATAAAGCGTTTACAGCGTGAGCGCAGGTATACAACTCCCCGTTGGCAAAATGCAAGCGGGCACGGCAACGCTTGGCGTCAACCTTAAATGTGCCTTCTGGGTAAAGCTGTTTCTCGAAATCCACAACGGTATTGAAAGATTGACGAGAATCACGGGACGAGCGCGGGATGTAATGAGTCAATGGCTCGGCTTGGGGATAAACGTCCAGAGAAATATCACCATTGATTTCGGTAAAACCTGAATACTCGCGTTTTACGACGCCGTTTTCCTTGATAATGATATGAGGACGATGGACATCCTGTGGAGATTCGTTATCTGTTGAAATCATGCCAACCATGACTCTTGATGAATGCTTTGTGAAAAAAGCACAAAGATCTTCAAACGTAAAACTTATCATGCTCATTTAGTTTTTCCTCCAATCGCAGAGTAGCTCTATCGGGGATCGGGAGAATAAACCCACGATCTGAAATTCTAGCTGACGTAACCCTGGCTTCAGGGGGCCAACTAAAGCTAAGAACGTAAAACTGAAAATTGAAAAATCGTTTAATCGTTAATTGCCAAATTTCCGCTATCACAGCCAAAGAGTTGAAAAGCTGCCCAATAATAGGGATGCCGTTTGTCTAGGTCGTTGCCATACAGAAAGGAACATTGAGCCAATCGGAGAGATTGGCTAAAGCCATATAGTTGTGTTTTATGGTATTGATGAAAAGCAAGCATCAGCTCCGCAGATTTAGCATCATCAATATCCCACAAACTGGCAATTACAGATGGCACTTTAGCTGCAAAAAAGGCTTGAGCTAAAGCTCCGATTGCCTGACCTTGATTATTGTTACCAAGCGCCGAACGGCAACTGGAGAGAACTACAAGTCTGGTTTGCGGAAAATTCAGTTGGTAAATCTCCGCCGCTTGTAGTTTTCCATCAAGGGCAATTCCACTTTTACCTTTGTAACTGATTGTTGGTAGTTTCTCGTCAGATAAAAGTATTGCCGAGAGCAATGGGATTTGCTCATTGATCAACGTGTGACTGGCAATATGCACAACATTGTTGTGACCAAACCGTTGAATTGCCTGGCTCTCAGTCGCGTTTTCCTGGCTAAAGTAACTCCCCTGCTTGTAGAGTTGGCTTGCTTTTGCAACCTCTTCTTCGGAAGACGGAAGCGTTGGCAGGCCGGGAAAACGGCGACTGCTGAAGCGTGGGTTGCTTAAGCCAATGAATGATTGGGTTGGTAACGCCGGTTTTCCTTTGGCCAGATTGATGGTTTCGAGGAGTATGCTGGCGCTGGGACTGTTTATGATTGAATAGTCTTCAACCAAATAGCGATTTTTATCAGTAGAGAAGAGTGACGAAAATGGTAATTTATTGAAGGCCGTGTCTGGTATTACGCAAAGTTGGCGGTTGGTATCAAGTTTGTCTGCTACAGGAAAAATCAAATAACGATAGAGTTCCGAAGCCAGGCGCTTCGTTTTATTCAGATCGGCTTTTGAACGTATACTTGAGAGATAGTCGGTAGCAAGTTTTTTGAATTGATTTACGGGAATTCTAACGCTTGTGGAAGAAAAAGTATCGTTGGTAATGTGCCAGATGATCAGGTCGTTTTCTGTTATTGAATAGGACAAGACTTGAAGATGGCCAGGTAACGAACGTTGTATCTGGTGCAATTTAAGTGGGCGCGCGCTGCCTGATAGCGCGACTTCAAGTCTGCCATCAATTTCTTTAGTTGATGCGCGATTGGTCACGCTATCCAGAATATCCCGACTTTTAACGACTTCAGCATAATTAAATGCCAGTGAGGGATTTTGTTTGTATTTATATTGAAGATCAATCATAGCGTTGTATGCATTCTGGCTGCGCACCAAAAAAATACTTCGCCCTCCGGCATCAAATATGTGGTTGCGATCATTTTCAATTAGGGAAATGCTTTTTTGAAGTTCCGATTCCGCTTCGCTGACTCGGTTTTGCGCCAGGAAGGCGGCAGCCTTGCCTTGTGAAATTGCTGCGAGATATACGGAGTTGTTGCTTTCTGCCACAGACTGCATGGCATTTTGGTAATTCGACAGAGACTTTTCGTATTTGCCCAGACTTAATTCTATGTCGCCTAATACAGTGTACAAGTCAGCCTGCAATAACTTTCGTGAGGTTTGATCGTTGATGGAATTGCTTTTTTCAATCGCTTCCTGGAGCAGTAAACTGGCCTCATTGTTTTGGCCTAGCTTCCAGGAATTTAGTCCTAACCTGCCGAGAGTGCCTGTAATAATTAACTGGTTGCCTGTTTTCTTGGCGACCCCCATCGCTTCTTGTTGGTAGGCCATTGCCAAGTGAAAATTTCCGATACGAAACAATGATTCCCAGGCTTGTTGGTAAGCCTGAAAACTTCTTCTGATATCAATTGGATGCTCGCCCAGCAAGGACAAAACCTCAAAGCTTTTGTTAAATGCGCGTTCGTAATTTCCTGAACGAGTGTAGGCGCTGCCTGCAAGCATCAAACCATTGATTGTTGTATTAACGTCCCCCAGGCTTTTCGCAATTTCCGCTGCGCGCAAGCCATTTTCAAGCGCCAGGGAGCCTTGTTGAGAGGCTAAAAAACCGTTAGCTAATGAGGCGTGGATGACCGCTTGGAGGTGCAGGTGCCGTCGCTGTTCGGTTTGGGCGAGTAAACGATTACCTAGAGTTATGAGAGGTTCAGTTTGGGCGCGGGAATTGGAATAGCGTATGAATTTAGACGCGGCCAGTTCTGAATGCAGATTGTCCCCGATACGCTCAGCAGCGTTATATGCCTGTTTGTAGAGTTTGAATGCTGTATCGTGGGAGCTGCGGTCGTATTCATTGTCCGCCTGCCGCAGCATCAGACGGACATCCAGCATCCCACTTTTCATTTTCGGACTAGCTCTTGCCGCCAGCGTTGCCAAATCCAAAATGTACCTGTCTCCTTTTACTTCTGCGGTGAAATTGCCGATGAGCTTCAATGTGTTGAGACATTGTTCAGCATACTGTTGGTTTCCATTTAATTCGGCAGTTAAATAATCATCGAATAATTGGCCAGTAGAATACTGTTTAATCTCAACGAAATTCTGGCTGATCAGTTCTTTCAACTGTTCATTATTTTTTGACTTGGCAGCATCCTGTATTTTATTCGCCGGCTTTGGAGGAGAAGTCAATTGTTGGGCTTTGTTTTCCAGATTTTTCAATCTTTCCTTCGCTTCTTTCGCCCACTCAGATTCGGAATCAATCTTCAGGTATTGTTGCCAGTCCTCTTTGGCTTTGGAGTACAAAGCCAGATGTTCATAACACAACGCTCGATTAAACCAGGCTTCCGCCAATTGTGGCTCAATTGAAATTGCCTGTCTGTAGTACTCAACCGCCTTGGTTAGTAGCAGTTCGGAGTCAGAATCGGCATATTTACTACGTTCATAATAGAGCGCTGCAATGTCTGTAAGAATCTTGGCGTCTGTGCTGCGGCCTTCGAGCGCCAGTTTCATTTGGCTTTCCGCCTTTTCAAACTCGCCCAGGAATAAATACAATCGCCCGAGTGCGTGTCGTTCCTGGGGAGTTGGCGTCGAGGCGACAACCCTGGTCAATTCAACAAGCGCGTAATTGAGTTGATCGCGATTGATATCCTGGTTATCTAATTCGCCGCGTGTGCGCGCATAAGGTTTATACGCAAAGTTTCCTGTCATTCGTGATTCGAGAGGGCGACTTGTCGGATAGCTGCGCTGCATGGCTAACAAACTGTTTCGCAAGACAGAATTACTGTTTTCATACCAAGCATATATCGCGCCTGCAATTGCCAGAACAAGAACAGAAACCACTGCATAACGAAGAGGGTGTTTGCTCTTGCCCTTGAACAAATCGCCTGCAGTAGTTGCACTCGTCAGGCGTCTGAACTGTTCGGCGTGCTGAGCTGATTGGCGATCTTTTGTCGGCGATTGATGGACAAGATCACTCTCAGGATGCCGAATCTGGGAAATAACCTCCATGCCAAGTGGAAACAATCGTTCCAGTTCACGGCGTTCTTCATCATTGCCGTCTAACGTGCAAAGCCGAAGCAGGATTGAAAGTCTTGTTCGACATTTTTCGCACGTAAAGCAGTGTTCATCAATTTCAGCCTGCTCAATTGGGCTGCATTTGCCGATTGCATACGCTGCGATTAGTTTTTCAGGTGGGTGACCACTTGATTTTGGTTGGCTATCTTTCATAGGTTTCCCAACATAAATAATTCAGTTATAACGATTCAGGTGTTTTACGCCAACACCTGATGGGAGATGTTCTTAGATCGCGTAATTGGTATTACAAAAGTGAAAATCGAAAAAGACTAAATCAGAATAGATTTAGGTAAAGTCATACAGTTTTTGACGGGGCGCATTCTACTGACCCTTAAACCTAAAATCAAATCATTACAATGATGAATACAAGTATTTTCCAATGTCTAGTCGCTGAGCCAGTTCCATTTTAACCAGAGCCTGATTTCCCAAGCCTGCATCTGGTCGTGAAAGACCGGTGAATCTGGCAAGCTCGCCAGGCATTGTCAGGCCTGCATTCGCCAGAAAGCACCTGGCGATTTCTTTCAGCGCAATAATTCTGTCCACTTTGGTGATCAGTAATTCAGGGAACCGCGTTTCAGAAAGAGTCCAGATGTACGTAAATTTTGGCTGATAAAGTACATCGCTGGGAATCACAATCATTGTCGCCTGAAGTTCATCAATGGCTTTCGAGAAAATTTTTCTGTCATTGATTCCTGCTTCTTGTCGCAGGTCGGCGGTTCCCATCTCCCATTCTTTTCGTAAGACTTTCAATATGGTCAGCGCCTCTTTGCTGAGCCGTTTTTTTTCTTCGCGTTTCGTCATTCCCCAAATGGCAAAAAAAGAAGGAAGCATTCGCGGCGCGATGAACATGGTTTTACCGCGAGCCAGTTTTCCATAATAAACTTTGCCGCGTCTAAGCAGTTCGTCTTTCAACACCCAGGTGTGAGAACTTTCAGGGTCTTTTTGGACATTGTGCGGCATGACGGCATCGCGGCGACCACAAACCGCAATGTAAAGAGAAGGTCCAGGCTGGCGCGAATCGGTCAAGCAAGCCGCAAAGCCGACCTGCTCAATGAAACTTTCGGCATCGGCAACACTTTCGACTCGCAAGCTTTCATCTCGTCGCCAATGCCTGTCTCGATATTCTTCAATTTCCGGCGGTAGCAGTAAGTTCTTCATTGCCCAAAAGGTAGCGCAATTCAGCAATCTGCGCTACAGTGCCCGCCGTCAATTCCCGCTTGGCCAGGTCAGGAGACGCTCGACGATGAATCAAAGACCGATTCAAACCATCACGAACGAATTATTGGATGAATTACTGGTGCGAGCCAGAAGCTCCTCGCGACTTCGATCCATTCATTGTTTACACAGCGGCGACTGGGAACATTGCCATCGAATGCTCAATGCGCTGACGCCGGGAACGTATGTGCGTCCGCATCGCCACGACAGCGATCATCAAAGCGAAGCATTCATTTTGTTGCGCGGCAAACTGGCGCTTTTGATTTTTGATGAAGAAGGAAATGTTGATTTTTCCAGTAGTCGCACACTTTCACCCGCCGATGGCCTGTTTGGAATGGATATTCCGCCGAGAATTTGGCACAGTCTGGTCGCATTGGAAGACGCCATCATTTATGAAGTCAAAGGTCATCCGGCAGGCGGGTTCGTTCTGGAGCGCGACAAGAATTTTGCCACCTGGTCACCGGAAGAAGGTTCACTGGAAAGCGCCGCCTATTTGAAAAAGATGGAGGATGCAGCCAGGCGTTTGGCATAACTCAGCAAATTCAATCAAGGCCTTCTCGTAAGGTCGTTTGCCTTGGCAATCAACAATCAGCTACAGCTACAACTAGAATGATGATTTCGCCGACACAACTTCAGCCAATCAAGGAACTTTACAATCGTGGATTTTATTTGCAGGCGTATGCCGCCGCGACGCAACTCGCTCCGCTCAACGAATGGGAGGGAACGGAGGCGTTGCTGCTGGCCGGACGCATGGCAGGAATGTTGGGCGCGCCAAGATTGATGCGACGGCTTCATTTGCGTGCCTGGCGCGAAGACCGCGCCCATCCCGAAGCCATTTATTATTATGCTCGAGCGATTCTGGACTGGCGCGGCCCCTGGCGAGCTTGGATGTTCATGCGTCGCATAGAAGAATTGCCGGACGCAGACATCAGCATGCAATCGGACTGGTTGGGGTTGAAAGCTGGTTTGTTCGGCTTGCTGAGAGATTTTGACGCCGCTGACGAATTGATCGCCAAGGCAGAAGCGTTGACGCCGGAAAGTCCATGGTTGTGGGTGGAAAAGGCTTCTATTTTTGAATCCGAAGACCGCTATGACGATGCGGTGGCCGCCGCGCAACATTCGCTGAAGCTTCGACCATTTTATCGTCCCGCGATTCAATCACTGGCGCATTTATTGGCGATTCTCGACCGCGAAGCCGAAGCGTGCGCATTACTGGAAGATGCAGTCAAAAATCTGGAATGTCTGCCGTTGCTGATCCAACTCGCGCAGCTTCAAGTGGATGTCGGAGATTTTCAGGCGGCGCGGCAAAACTTCGAGCGTGCCTTGCAGCTTTCGTCATTGCTCGAACCTGAAATGCGAGAATGGTTGAACGGGCGTTTGGCTGAAGCCGCTTATTTATGCGGAGACAAAAACAAGGCGGTTGAACTCTTCAATCAGGCAGGCGATGGATTTTATAAAACCATCGCCGAGCGGCTGGCTAAAGCGACAGAAGATCAAAAGAGGATTCTATTGCCGGTCGGTTTCATTCGCCAACATCATGTGACGTGTGCGCCTGCTACGCTGACAACCATCAGCCGGTTCTGGCAGATGCCTGCCGAGCATCTGAACATTGCAGAGCAAATCTGTTATGGCGGCACGACCGATCACAGCGAGCGGAAGTGGGCGGAGCAAAACGGCTGGACCGCGCATGAGTTTTGCGTCAACTGGGAAGACACAGTCAAGCTGATTGATCGCGGAGTCCCATTTACTCTGGCGACAGTTGAGCCGGGAAATGCACATTTGCAGGCGGTGATTGGTTACGATGCGGCGCGCGGCTCTTTGTTGATGCGCGATCCTTACGTTCGCAGTCTGGGTGAAGGCTTGTCGCCGGAAATGCTGGAGCATTACCGCTCGACCGGGCCGCGCGGCATGGCTCTGGTTCCCAATGAGAAAGCTTCGCTGCTCAGCGATTTGAATTTGAAAGAAGCTTCTCTATACGACAAACAGCACATCATACAGCGTGCGTTGTTTGAGCATCGCCGCGACGAAGCTTTTACGGTCTGGCAGCAGATGAACATCGAAGCCGCCGACCACCGTTTGACGCTTTACGCGCGCATAGCCATTGCGTGGTATGACGACGATCAGATTCAGGTGCTGGCTTGTGTTGAAAAACTGCTCGAACAGTTTCCCGAAGACGCCAATATGAAGATGCAGAAAATCCTTTGTCTGCGAACTCTGGCGCGTAGAAGCGAGCGGTTGGAATATCTGAAAACTGTTTGCGATGACGAAAAATCCGATCCGTTGTTCTGGCAACAACTCGCTCAGGAGCTGAGCGAAGATGCGCGCCAGCACAAGGAAGTCTTGCGGCTGTTGCATAAAACGCTGCGGTCGCGTCCGCTCGATGCCAACAGCTTTTATCAATTGGCCAACATTCGCTGGTCGCAGCGGCAGTTTGACGAAGCTTTGCCGCTGTACCGGTTTGCCGCCTGTCTGAAAGATGTCAATGAACAGTATGTGCAATCGTATTTCATCGCCGCGCATCATTTGCGAAGAACACAGGAAGCGATGGAATTTCTGGCGCAAAGGTTTCGACGCTTCGGCAAACGCTCCGGCTTTCCGGCCAGAACGCTATCGTGGGCTTACGAACAGACAGGCCAATCGCCGGAAGCGTTGGATGTTTTGCGCCAGGCGATTGAACTGCGCCCCGATGATGGAGAATTGTTGCTTTATGTTTCAGAAGCTTTTGCGCGACATGGCGATTTTGCCGAAGCGGCTCGTTTGCTGAAACAAGTTGAAGGTAAAGCGCCAACCACGCAATGGCAGCGCGGCGCGGCTTTGATTGCCGCGTATCAGGGAGAATTGCAGAGATCACTGAGCCTTTGGCAAGCCGTTGTCGAAGCCGAACCTTTGGCGATTGACGCCAATCGCAACGTCGCCCAGTTGCTGGCCGAAACCTCAAGTCACGAAACAGCTCTGGAATTCATTCGCTCCGTTGTGGCGCGATTTCCGCATTCGCTGCCGGTTCATCAAATGCTGGTGGATTGGTTGCGCGACGATCCTGAAGCCAATGAAAAGTCGTTACGCCACATCGTCGAAATCGAACCCGCCAATGCCTGGGCGCGCAGGGAGTTGGCGTTTTGTCTTTCCCAGCAACGCCGATTTGAAGAAGCTCTGGAACAAGCCGTCACCGGACGCGAGCTTGAGCCATTGAGTCCTTATGGTCATTGCACCATTGGCGTGATTCACGCCGAAATGGGCAATTTCCCATTGGCGAGGCAGGCGTTTTCAGAAGCCATCAAACTGTCGGTTGACATGGAATTCGCCATCAATGAATTGATGAACAATTCGCATTCCGCCGCAGAGCGCCGCGAATCACTGGAATTCATTCGACAAGAACTGATTCGTCAAGTCACTTATGGCGACGGTTTGCTGGCTTATCGGCAGGCGGCGCGAATGGTTGCAGGGGCCGAAGAGGTGCTGCAATTGCAGCAGGCGGCATTGGATGCGCGCCCGGACTTGTGGCACGCGTGGTCGGCAGTCGTGTATTCGCTGCTGGATTTGCAGCGGCTTGATGATGCCTTGCAGCTTGCTCGACAGATGACCGAACGCTTCCCGCTGGTTCCGCGCGTTTGGTTGGACCTGGCGGCAGTGCAACGCGCAAGGCTGGACGAAAAAGGGTTGATTGACGCCTTGCAACATGCGCTCAGGATCAATCCGGCCTGGGGGACAGCGACCCAGCAATTGGCGGAAGTTCACCAGCACGCCGGGCGCTTTGAAGAAGCGCGCAAGTTGATGGAACAGGCGATTGCCTACACGCCGCTCGATCATACGAATTACGGGTATCTGGCCGACATACTTTGGCAGATGGGCCAACGCGAATTGGCGCTCGAGCGCATCAGACATTCTGTGACGCTGGAACCTGGTTACGATTGGGGCTGGCGCGCGCTTCGTGAATGGTCGCAACTTGCGGGCAAACCGGAACTGGCGCTCGAATGCGCGCGCAATCTGACGGAAAAACGTCCCGGGCAGGCACGCTCTTATCTGATTCTGGCTCAAACCGAAGGACAGAGTTTCGACCAACGGTTGCAGGCGCTCGATCGCGCCAATGAACTCGATCCGCGTCTGGTCGAAGCGCATAGTTTACGCGCGCGATTGCTGACGCAATTGCAGCGTTACGACGAAGCGCGAGCCGCCTGCCGCCCGGAAGTTTATGGCGACAACTTGCCGCCGGAATTGCGTTGCGCCGAAGCCATGGTGGATGCCGACCGCGGCGATTTGCCTGCGGCGGTTGAACAATTGAAACAACTGGTGGCGGACGAGCCGAATTACTACCCGGCATGGAGTTTGTTGGCTGACTGGTATCGCGCTTCAGAATCGTTTGGTGATTATCTGAACGCGGCCCAGGAAATGGTGCGGCTGGTTCCGCATCGTTCCGTGCCGATGGGCTATCTGGCGGACGCACAGTTGCTAAACGACCATCGCAAAGAAGCCAAAGAAACGCTGCGTTATGCCATGACCCTCGACCCCGCTTATGAATTTGCAAGCACGGCGCTGTTCGATTTGCAGTTGCAGGATTACGAACTGGACGCCGCCGAAGAAACGTTGGCGATTTTGCGCCAGCAAATCGGCGGAGACCTTGCGACGGTCAGGGAGCTGCAACTTGCCGGCAAGCGCAAAGAATTTGGTCGAGCGCGCGAGCTTTTCCGGTCGCTCTGTTTGTCCGACACAGACAATCCTGTTTTTCTCGCAAAGGCGCTTCAGGCCGAGATGGAAACTGATTGGAAGGCTACTGCAATCGAAGTGCTGGAAGAAACGCTGGGGTCGCCGCGAGCCAATCCGAACTTGGGCGTGTTTTACGTCGAATCTTGCGAGGCAAATCGGCAATGGGAAAATTGTCATCGCCGATTACTGTCATTGCCTGAGCGAAACGAATTGTGGCGTCGCGCGGTCAATGCGTATCTGGAAGCTCTGAGCCGCGCAGGCCAAAAACACAAGGCGCGGGAATTCATCAAAGAAGTCGAAGCGGACTTGCGCGATCACGTTTTGACCTGGGGACACACCGGCTACGTTTTGCTGAATCTGGGCGATGTGGGGCGAACGATTGAATGGATGTCCGACTGGCGCAGCCGCAAAGGCGCCGAATCCTGGATGCTGTGGAATCTATCACTCGCGCTGCGAATGGAAAGCCGCAATGACGAATCGCGCGAAGTCAGTCTGCACTCTTTGAATTTGCAACCAGACGATCTGACTCAGGCGCACGCGCTGTTTCTGACGGTGGATGATTTGATGCAAGGCGACCTGAACGCAGCCGAGCAGCGAATACCACGAATCAACGAACCGACCTTGCGCGATTGGGATCGCCATTTGTGGCGCATGATCGGCGTTCTGCATGAACTGCGAAAAATGGATTCGCCCGATTACTCCGCAGCGGTGAATCAATTGATCGGTCTGTCTCGCTCGACCAACTTTTTCGGCGGCAGCGAAATGCTGGATAAGCTGCTTCGCCGCATTGTGCTGCAACTGGCGAAAGAGCAGGGAAGCCCATTTTTCAACCTGATGACTCGTGCAAAACTGCTGTGGTTGTCGGTGGTCAAATCTTTTGAATCGTAGCCGAAGCTCAGCCGCTCTTTGACAACAAATAGCAAAACGCCGATCTGATCGCCACGCACTAGGCGCAACTCTAAGAACTCTACGCTCAGATTGGACGCCTCAGGACGCAGGTCGTGTGGCTCAAAAAACAAATCTGGCCTCGATCCTGCCGCGCGATGAACGCTTGAAGCTGGTCGAGCGCCAAGATCGGAAGTTGTGGCTACGTCATCGGCGAGCCGGCCCGGTAGGTTGTTCACGCCACTAACTATGCGCGCGCTGGCGGAAATTGAGATAAAGCCCAATGGCTAGAAAGAGTATCTGCGGTCCCCACACAGCCAGGTCTTCGGGCAGGTTGTCTTGTTGACCGGCGGCTTCGAACAGTGACATCAGCAACCAGAAGATCAAGCCAATGCCGACGCTGATGGCAACGCTCAGCAATGGGCTGAATTTGCGACCTCGATTGGTCAACGCAAACGGAATGGCCAGCACAGCCAGCGTCATGCAGGAGAAGGGAAAGGACAGCCGTCGTTTCAAATCCAGTTGAGCCGCGGTGATCGAAGCTCCGACACTTTTTAACTGGCTGATGTAAGTTTTCAATTCTTCCGAATCCATCTTGCTCGATTCGTTGACGGTGCGTTTGAAGATGCTGATGCCGTCTTCGATGCGAATCGGTTGCGGTTTTTCGGTCAGCGAAATCCTGCTGACGGTCAGGTCCGGCTTGATGGTTTCCAACCAGCCTCCGCTGGCCATCCAGGTTAACGGCTCTGACGGGGCAGCTTGCGCAAAGTGCATGGTCTTTTCGACCAGATGATTGCCTGAGTCAAGAAAGTAAGCAGAGGCGTTTGTCAGCGTGTCGTCGTTTTCCACTCGCTGATAGCTGTAAATCGTATCGTTTTTCCCCAAGACCCATTTTTTGCCGAACGCGATGGTCGTTTGCTCCATCTGGCGGCCTTTGATTTTGTTGTAGCGAAAATCCTGCTCGCGATTGGTGTGCGGCAACATGAAATCCGACATAAGCCACAACGATAATCCGATACCTACAACGGCCATCATCAGCGGAACGACCGTGCGCAACCGACTTAATCCTGCGCCGGATAAAATCACCAATTGATTGCTGCGCGCCAGCACGCTGCATCCGGTCAAAATACCCACCAGCAAGGCGAACGGCGAAACCTGATAAATGAATTGCGGCGCCAGGTAACCCAGATAAGTCAGCGCATAGCCAATAGTCGCGCCAGTTTTGCTCATCGCCGGAATCAAATCGAACAATGTGAACACCAGCGAAGTCACCACCAACGCACTGACGGCAATCAGGTAGTATTTGAAAATTTCGCTGACCAGCAGGTAATTGACCAGACTGAATGGATTCAAGGCAGGGAAGCTGAACCTGACGGGTTGAGCAATCACAGTTGCGTCGCCGGTCGTTGTTTTCTGGCGCGGACTGGAAGCGCGCATTCCGGGCAGGGAAAAACGGAATGCCGATTTATTTCTGGCAAAGGCGTAAATGACATATCCGCCAAACAACAGGTTTGAAAACCAGACTCCCAGCCAAACCGGAACCGCGCCCGACACCGCCAGATTCTGTCCCGCCACCAGCAACAGATAAAAGAACATGGCCAGAAACAACACAACGACCGTAGTGCGAGGCTTGCTGGCCAGTCGTCTGCCTTGCAACGCGACTATGAACGTCAGCAACGTCAACGTGACGCAGGCGAATGGAAAAGCGAATCGCCTGTGCCATTCGATGTTGGCCTGGCGACGTTCTTTGATCGAAGGCGCAGCGGTGATCTGCCGCGTCACCTCGCCCAGAGTCATTTCCGACAATGGCCCGACTGCGTTGGTTGCGTCTTCGTTGTTGTTGCCTTGTTCAGTGAATTTGATGGAAAGTTTTTCCGATGCCGAAGCGGAACTGGCCGGCATGGTGGACAACGCATCGGCAGCCACTTTGCTTTCCAGAGAAACCACCTTTTGCAATTCGACTTCAACGGCAAGTTTTTGATTTTCTTCGCCTCCGGTGATTCTCAACTGGCCTTTTTCGGCTGTAATCAACCGCGACAGATCGCTGCCAGATTCCCGACGCAATAAAAACACGCCGATCCATTCGCCGGTTTTCTGGTCAATGTCGCGTATGTACAGCAGGGAATTGGGAAATCGTGTGATGAATCGCCCGGCTGTGATTTGGGCGTTGGCTTCTTGAACCAGAACTTTGGTTCTAAGGCTTTTCAATCGTTTCAAGGCGCGCGGCGCTGTTTGAGCCAGCAAGTATGAAGTGAAAATCGCTCCCGCAATCCCTACGCACAAAAACGGCAAGGCAATGCTGGTTTTGCCTATGCCCAGAGATTGCATCGCAGTCATTTCGCCATCGGTCGAAAGCCGGCTGCAAGTGATGATCGTTCCCAGCAACAAAGCCACCGGCAATGTGATAACCACAATTCCCGGTATCAGACTCCACATGAATTGCACAGCGACTTGAGCCGAAGAATGAAATGACAGAATGACGTTGAAGTATTTGCCAGCTTGTTGAACAAACACCAACGAAGTCAGCGCCACAAACGCCACCAACGTAACCGGAAACAGTTCGGACAAAAGGGAAAGAAACAGTCTTCGATGTCGCCCCATTGTTTTGATAATACCTTTTGCGTCTGATAAGAGGCCTTATGGTGTAAGCCTCTGATTAACCCAGACCAGCCATTCCGAATCCGGCTTGCCAACCAAGTTCAATCAATTCACGACAGCCGCGCACCCAAAATGGCGCTTGAATGCCACGAATGCCGATTCGTTCCATCGAACCTTGCGAGTTTCGTTTGACGAAGTAAACCATCCGAGTCACCTTGCGACTGTCAAACCCGCCGACCTGACGTAAATACTCTTGATCGAATTCAAATTCAAACCGTTCGTCTTCTAACGGCTCCGCAAACGCCGCGCGATATTTGGTTTTCAGATTTTCCGCAATCGCTGCGGCAAATTCCGATTCGTCGCGCAAATACACTTTTTGACTTTTGCCGTCCGGCAAGTTGACAGGCTTGGAAGCCACCAGCGGCGATAACGCTATGAACCGCATTTCATCGCCGAAGTCCGGCGGCGCGACAAATTGCAAATCTTCCACCTCGAACTGCGTGCGCCCGATTCGCACAATTCGCTGACTGGCCATTCCGGCCACCAACGACGTGATGAATTCGCTGCTCAACGAAGACACCTGCCAAAACACTGTGCCTGATTCAAAGACTTTTTCATCGCCTTGAAACACAAATCCGCGCGGAGCTTCCGGCACGGAAAAGACGAAAAACTTGAACCGCTTGGCCGTGGGCGCATCTCCGCGCGCAACCCATCCGCTGTCATGCACCGCTTGCGACAATTGCGGATTCACTGCCTCTACCATTTCATAAATAAAGGATTGCCACGAATGATGCGAAATCGGAATCGCCGCCGGATATCGCAATGGCTTCAGTTTGATTGTAATTCTCATGAGATATTCCGCGAGTCTGATAATGGCTTGAGTTTCAGTTCCTCTCAGGTTCGATCAGCACTTCAACTTCATGTTTGTTCAGCCTGCCGCAAGGCTCTGACCAAGTTTCAGTTCCTCTCAGGTTCGATCAGCACTTCAACTAGCGTAAACCATCGGCCAGACTTTGCTTGAACGTTTAGGTTTCAGTTCCTCTCAGGTTCGATCAGCACTTCAACTGTCGGAATCGGTTCCTACTTAATATCAATGTTGCCTTGTTTCAGTTCCTCTCAGGTTCGATCAGCACTTCAACACGAAGGCGAGAACCAGAACCCTCTGTTTGCTACGTTTCAGTTCCTCTCAGGTTCGATCAGCACTTCAACGCCACCGTATTCAACCATGTTTCATTGTCGGCTGAATTGTTTCAGTTCCTCTCAGGTTCGATCAGCACTTCAACACACTTGGCGAAAGCGGCACAACCATCAACATGCTGCAAGTTTCAGTTCCTCTCAGGTTCGATCAGCACTTCAACTAATCGCCTTTCAGTTTCTTGTCGAAGTATTTTTCAAGTTTCAGTTCCTCTCAGGTTCGATCAGCACTTCAACAAGGAGAATCATGGCAAGAAAAAGAAGCCGGACCAAAAGTTTCAGTTCCTCTCAGGTTCGATCAGCACTTCAACGGGTCGTCATAGGACGATTCCGCTTATTTTATTTCGGTCAAGTTTCAGTTCCTCTCAGGTTCGATCAGCACTTCAACTTAGGAGGTCTTATGAAAATTGAAATCGGGAAACTGTACCGTTTCAGTTCCTCTCAGGTTCGATCAGCACTTCAACGCGTCAACGGCACTATCAACAAGGTTAGAACCCTTGGTTTCAGTTCCTCTCAGGTTCGATCAGCACTTCAACCACGGCAAACCCTCACCTCAAGTAGGCATACAAAATGAGGTTTCAGTTCCTCTCAGGTTCGATCAGCACTTCAACACACGTATGTTACCGGGCAGCGCCTCACCAAAGAGTTTCAGTTCCTCTCAGGTTCGATCAGCACTTCAACACGCCTGCTGCTGGACAATAGCGGCCTGCACAGCCTGAGTTTCAGTTCCTCTCAGGTTCGATCAGCACTTCAACACTGTATTTCGGCCACGTGCAAGTGCATTCCGGTCAAAAGTTTCAGTTCCTCTCAGGTTCGATCAGCACTTCAACGCGCAGCGGCCCAGGCGGCAGACGGCATCCATTTTAGTTTCAGTTCCTCTCAGGTTCGATCAGCACTTCAACTTTGGATGGATGAGCGTGGCTCGGGCGTCAAACTGATGGTTTCAGTTCCTCTCAGGTTCGATCAGCACTTCAACGTCAGTGCAATGAAAGTGGCGGGAGTAAACCCCGACGAGTTTCAGTTCCTCTCAGGTTCGATCAGCACTTCAACAAACTTACACCTTGGTGTGCGGTCTATGGCGAAGTCTTAGTTTCAGTTCCTCTCAGGTTCGATCAGCACTTCAACTTCTGGCTTTGACGGAAGAAACCAATTCTTGCTCGTGTTTCAGTTCCTCTCAGGTTCGATCAGCACTTCAACAGAGCGATCCACTGCATGGTCTACCCGAAAGAAAGTTTCAGTTCCTCTCAGGTTCGATCAGCACTTCAACGAACCAAATACAAAACGCGAGATGCTTGAGCTACTCATGAGTTTCAGTTCCTCTCAGGTTCGATCAGCACTTCAACCAAGTGTGTGGCTGATCCCAAGTGGGCGGCTACGCGTTTCAGTTCCTCTCAGGTTCGATCAGCACTTCAACCCTGTCCCCCCTATACAGGTGCTGTGGGGGAAAGAGGTTTCAGTTCCTCTCAGGTTCGATCAGCACTTCAACTGTTGCGCGTTCTCCTCGTTGCACCTGGCGCAGACAGTTTCAGTTCCTCTCAGGTTCGATCAGCACTTCAACGCCGGGAGGGTACTAATGGCAATAGCCGGATGCTGTGTTTCAGTTCCTCTCAGGTTCGATCAGCACTTCAACAAATTCGTGGCCTGGGCCAGGCGGCCTGGGTATTCTTGTTTCAGTTCCTCTCAGGTTCGATCAGCACTTCAACCACCTGCGCAGGGTGCGACTGTGGAGGACTCAAATGATGTTTCAGTTCCTCTCAGGTTCGATCAGCACTTCAACTCGTTCAGAGTTGGCTCGCGCTGGCCGAAATGCGAGTTTCAGTTCCTCTCAGGTTCGATCAGCACTTCAACACGGAGGTATATATGCGCAAATTGTTCCCGACTCTTTGTTTCAGTTCCTCTCAGGTTCGATCAGCACTTCAACCAACTTCAACACGCCATACGCGCGGGTTGGGGGGATAAAGTTTCAGTTCCTCTCAGGTTCGATCAGCACTTCAACCCACCAAACCCCTGATCGAAAGACAGGCATTGATAGCGTTTCAGTTCCTCTCAGGTTCGATCAGCACTTCAACCCTGACTGCCGCCAACTCCAAACCAGGGCAAAAAAGTTTCAGTTCCTCTCAGGTTCGATCAGCACTTCAACTCATCAAACTTGCAATGGA
>CAYYDG010000019.1:0-41977 GCA_964470555.1 uncultured Heliomicrobium sp. | reverse complement strand
GGGCAGGAAGGAGGGTTTCAGTTCCTCTCAGGTTCGATCAGCACTTCAACTTGCTGCTCGCAGGAGCGGCATCGTTAATTTCCACCCCTGTGTTTCAGTTCCTCTCAGGTTCGATCAGCACTTCAACTTAATTTTGCTGCTCGCAGGAGCGGCATCGTTAATTTGTTTCAGTTCCTCTCAGGTTCGATCAGCACTTCAACCAAGACGATTCTGTTCCGTCTAGGTGGCGGCGGCCTTAAGTTTCAGTTCCTCTCAGGTTCGATCAGCACTTCAACTTTTTGGCTGTGACGCTGAGTGCGTCAAACGCCAAAAAAGTTTCAGTTCCTCTCAGGTTCGATCAGCACTTCAACCCGCCAGTGTGATACTTGTTCTGGGTATTACGACCAGGTTTCAGTTCCTCTCAGGTTCGATCAGCACTTCAACTCTTGCCGCTATTCGCCTGAGGGATTATTCAATGCAACTGTTTCAGTTCCTCTCAGGTTCGATCAGCACTTCAACGGGCGATATTTTCAGCCACCACACCAAAAGCGCGATTCCAAGTTTCAGTTCCTCTCAGGTTCGATCAGCACTTCAACAAGACAATGACTGCTCATAATCAGGAGGTGAAAGAGGGTTTCAGTTCCTCTCAGGTTCGATCAGCACTTCAACCGAGGTAGTAGTATGCCTCGCGGCGTACTACTCATCCGTTTCAGTTCCTCTCAGGTTCGATCAGCACTTCAACATGGCGTCCACGTCCGTGGCGGCCATCACCGATTTGTTTCAGTTCCTCTCAGGTTCGATCAGCACTTCAACCCACGGGGGCCGGCGGGGTCCTTGGGGCGGCGGACGTATGTTTCAGTTCCTCTCAGGTTCGATCAGCACTTCAACTCTTGCCTCTGTAAATACCACAATCAAGAGGATTTGCGGTAGCGATTTTGCACATCTCCGAAAAAAAGCTAAAACCATCCAGAAAAAATGAGCCAAAATCGCGCTAAAGCCTTGTGTCTCAATAAGATCACATCTCCCTTAAAAACGAATCTTGCATTTGCAGGTTAACTTGCGGCCAATCAGGTAGTTAGCGGAAAGTGTTTCAAAATCAGGCAGACATTTACCAAAGCAGCCTTGATTGCAAACAAAGAAGTTAAGGCGATTTTTCGGCTGGTACATCTGGTTCAGCAGTTGAGAGATGGTGAATCGCACAAGCGACAGCAACCAAGTGCTTGCAAACGGCTCCTTCGCTCGCAAATGGGCAAGAACAGTAGGTTTGCAGTTCCCTCTTCTTTCGACACCGGAGCTTTACCTGATAAAGAGAGCTTCCCTGCACGCTGGCAATCACCTCCTTGGGGGCGATTTGCAAAGAGCGAACACACCCGGATTGGAAATAAATCAGCCCTCGATCAAAGATTCGGCGCGTGGTGAGCAACCGAATCGCATCAGGATGAACCTGGCGTCGCCACCAGGCCGACAATTGCGTCACACCACCACCGCCGTCGGGTCGGTTGATTGAATGCTGGGCGGGGTCATTTCGGTTCGTGCGTGACAGGTTGGACATAGCTGGTAATACCGAACGTGATCTTCCATCGGGTCAACGATGGTTTGAATGAGCTGCTTGAGACGCGTGAATTCCCCGACATTCAGGTGAAATTCAAAGACGCTTTCCTGCACGGCCCATCCAAACCGTTTCAAGGTTTTGAACAAACGCGCGCGACGACGGTTATCGGGAATGTCGTAAGCCAGAACGATGAACATAAAAAGTTAGCTGTCCGACAAGCTGCCAGCTTGTCGAGGGTTTTGATGTAACGCTTCACGAAGTCAACGACAGGCTGGCAGCCTGTCGGACTACCGACTACTTTCCAACCTTGTCGAGGGTTTTGATGTAACGCTTCACGAAGCCAACGACAGGCTGGCAGCCTGTCGGACTACCGACTGAAATGGTTGATAAACCGCCTCTTCATCCATCACGACACGGGCGAATTGACGAGCTTGTAATTCGAGCAACGCCCATTCGGAAACAAAGAAAGCCAGAAAAGGCAACGGCGCCAGACGGTCAATCAACGCGGCCAACGCGCGCCGCCACACGACAGGCCGCCCCGTTGCGGCGTTTGTCGTTGCGGATTGAACCGATGTCGCTTTGCCCTGCATTGAATCAAATAACAACATTTGACGTTCCTCTCTGGAAAAGAAGTTCAGAGTACAAGCTTTAGCTTGAGGATCAGGACGACAAGCTTTAGCTTGTGCTCTGAACAGGGTTTCATCGTTTTCCGGCTTGCGCCGCCGCGGCAATCCAATCGCCGAAATGCGGAATCACCACCACGCCCGGCGCAATTTGCGCCAACGCATCTCGCCGCACTCGCCATTGTTCGTCTGGGCGTGTTTGTTTCCCGGCAGTCTGTTTTTCCGGCAACAACACAACGACAATTCCTGCGTTCGATTGCGCCAGATCAACCGGACGCAATTGGCGCGAACAGTTTTCTTCGCCGTCCGTCACCACAAAAACCAACCGCCGCTGCGTTCGCCCTGAAACGGCTGCGCGTTCGAACACGCCTTGAATGTCTGTGCAAGGCGGTTCGGCAACGCCCGCAGGCAACAGTTTTTCCGGCGTGATGGTTGCCAAAACGTTGGCCAATTCGGCGCGGTATCGTTCGCCTGCCTGAGTGCGTTGCTCTTCGGAGATTTTGCCGAACAGCACACCCGATTCGCTTTGCGCGATTGCGGTGTTCGGCACGGGCAACGACAGATCGAAAACCGTCGGGGCGCTCCAGGCGCGATTGGTGAATTGCAACGCCGTCACGCGCCCCAATTCGTGTCGTTTGACCAACTCCGGCAGAGCCGCAATGAACCCGCGCACGGCTTCGTCATACGGTTGCGATTCGGCGCTGAGCGACCAATCGAGCCACAATTCCAGCGTCGCCGAATCGGCGGCATTGGTTGATGGAGTTGGTTTGACTGATTCCACAGCGCCAGATTGCCCAGATTGCCCAGATTGAGAAGACGGCGAAGCGCCGATGGAATCGCAACCGCCGCCCCACAACGCCGCCAACATCACCCCGGCTGCCCAAAATCCATTGCCGCCGGTTCGACGTTTTGGCGAAGCCTGTTCCGATTGCGATTGCCGCACCGGCACAATCTGCGTGGAGACTTCCTGCGACACATCCAGCGTGGTTGGCCATTGTTCCTGAACCGCGCTCGAACCGCCGATGCCGCGTCCGCGCAATTCCGCGACAACCTGTTCGGCTTTTTGCAACACGCGACGGGTTTCCACCGCTTCGCGTTCCAGCGCGTTGAATTTCTGTTCGGCGTGGCGGCTCCACGACAACAAGTAGCCCAGAGCGAACAACCCGGCGGCCAGGCACATCACGCCCAGACTGAGCGCAAACAATGCCAGGTTCAAAAACGGCAACAGCAACAATGCCAGCCATCCCATCACGCCGCGCGTGAACAACAACACCGTCAACGACAGCAGCGTCACCGCCAACGAAGGCGCCAGCACCCACCACAACAACCTGCTGCGCGTTCGTTGCGGCTGCGCGTCGTCTCGCCAGATCATCAGCAACGCCGATTTCATCGAAAAGATGCCCACCAGAGCCAGCAACACCACGAACACCGGATTGACCAAAAACATCAGGGCCAAAAACACGCTCAGCGCCAATTCGGTCCCGGTCAATCCCCAGGCGACGACATTGGCCAATCGTGCATCGCGCACATCGCGTTCGATAGCCAGCGGACGCATCACGCCGTTGACCGCGCGCGAAGTCCACGCTTCGAACGTCGCCGTGTACTCTGTGCATTTGGCACGCGCCGTTTCGCTGAGCCGCTTCAAATCCTGCCGCAAATCGGGAATCGCCTCTTCGGCTGCCCTCAACCGCGACGACACGGACCCCTGCGTGATGTTGGATTCAATCTGTTTGAGCTGTTTGGTCTGCATAGCTTCCTCCTCGTGCGAAAACCGAACCTACATCAAGTCGAACAGCAAAACAGCGGCACTCACTGCCATGCCTTCGACGAGGCGAAGTATCCGGGTAAGGAGGTTTACGGGCAGTTCTAAACAACCTTTTCGGCAAGGTTGCTATGAATTCAAGCAAGGTTGTTTGTCAGGTGGGAAAACGGCGAGGTTATGACCAGTGAATTCGTTCAGGCGCGATATTCAGACCATATTTTTTCGCACCATATTTGCCGCTTGGAATGATGGCGCAGCGTTCAGGCAGGCCAGCCCGGTTGAGTTTATTTTTGATCCGGGAAAAGACTTCATTCAACACTTCCTCTTGCAGCTTATAGAAATCTCCTTTTTTAACCAGCGTAATAATTTTGTTTAGCGCGGTTTCCTTGAACAAGAAACCATGATCTTCAATATCGCGCTCTTTGCCACAAGCGCGGCTGAGCGCCTGAAACGTCTGGTTCAAACTGTCGTAGCTGAGTTCAGCGACACTGAAAAAACCATTCTCTCCCAATTGTTCTTTACGGGCGCGCGCAAAGTGCAAATAAATGAAAAATTCACGCTCGGACAAGTTTGCGCGATGATTTAACAACGCAACTTTTTTTCGTCCGCAATTCAGCCGCAAATCGTGTGCGGCGTCCTGCAAATCCAATTCGGTTTGCGCACGTTCGACGATTTCGCCATAACTGTGCGGCAATTCTGCCAACCAGTCTTTCAACACGCCACGCAATCGCACAAAAGGAATGTCGGCCAATTCGATGCGGGCGTCAGCGGTCGAAGCCTGCCCGATGAAGTTTTCCTGGCGATCTTTCAAATCCAGCGTCACGGCTTGCGGCGGTGGATAAAAAAACTCCTGGTGATTTTCGAATGGCTCATTGACCAACACGTGCGAGAGCGCATCTTGCCGCCGCCCGAACAATTGCATGGCGTTGGCCAGAAAGATTCCCATCGTCTTGCGCCCGCCCGCCGCCGAAGCGTGAATGCGCGCATTGTCGTCTTTGGCCAGTTCCCTGACGATTTCGCAAATGCGGTCAGCGGTGCGATTGTTTTCTTCGTTCAGCCGAATGTCATCCAGGGTTTTTCCATCCGAAGTCTGCACGGCGCTGATCGAAGTGCGATCAAATTGAATGCTCGCCGGATCAATCCCGTAATCGCGGCAAAACGCGAAGAACTTCCCCGCCTGCGGATCGAGCAAACTTTTGAGCAATTTGTCTTGTCCCGGCAACGTGGTGATGACGCGAATCTCATCCACACGCTCGCGGCGCTTTTGGGTCAGGAAATACAGCGTTTCGGTGATGATTTGCGGCGTTAACCCCGCGACACATAACAGGATGTTGCGTTGCACGATTCAATTCTCCTGCGAACTTTGGAGTGCTGCGACTTGTCGCAGCTTTGGCTTTCTCCTGCGAACTTTGGAGTGCTGCGACTTGTCGCAGCTTTGGCTTTCTCCGGCAGACTCTTCTGGGACATCGAACTTTCCGGCAAAGAACGAAAAGTGGCGACAAGTCGCGCGCACTCCAGATTACCGCTCCAACCGCGCCTGTTCCCTGACCGAGTGCAGATTCAGAATTTCCGCGACTTCGAATTGTGGCGGCATACTGCCCGGCACGGGACGCAAGCGAATAATCGAAGGAAAATACCCCATCCGCCCATGCAGTTCCGCCAACACCAACGCGGCGATGACGCTCAACGAAGGCGGATTGATAAGCAGCTTTTCCTGCTGCCACTGCGCCGGAGTCAACCCGACGGATTCCACCAGCGCGCGGGCTTGTTCGGTATAAGGCTGCGCTTCGTTGAAGTGAGTCTTGACCTCGATCAGTCGCCCTGTCTTTTCCTGCGTCAAGGCTTCAATCGCCGTTTGCTGTGCAGGCGTTAGTGGATGTGAAAAGTTGACTACGATCATTGTCGTTTTATTCGCTCACTCTTTGTTTGAATCTGCCGAGCGCTGCAACTTTCTTTTATACGATTGGAAACACAGGGACAGAAAATAGGGTGAACTGATCCAAGCAATATTGGCGAAGGAACAAAATCTCGCGGCGCGCTTTGGCGGATGCGGCGTTCTTCAAGTCAGCTTCAATTTGCAGCTCAAGCGCAGGGTCGGTGATCAGCGTATGCGAAACTTTGGTCAACCCTGTTCGTTGAGCGGCGAAGAGATTCAATGCCGCCATACTTTTGCGTCCGCCGGAAAGCAGCAGGTTGATATCTGCGTCTTGATATTGCTCCTGCAACTCCGCGATGGTTTGAGCGACGAACCGCAGATAAACTTCGCAATCTGCGGTTGACATAACATCTTCCAAATCGGGAATCGGCTTCAGTTCACAGATTGCCCCTTCGCGCTCGAAATGCGCCTTCAAATCTTGTGCCTGGTTTGTCAGCGATTGGTTGGCCTCTGGGGACAAGAGCACGGTGCGGAGAACTTCGCCTTCCTGACGCAACAGCGTATAAGCCTGACTGGCAACCATCGGCGAATCGCCTACAGGAGCTAGCAAGACCATCTTCCTGTGAGCCTTTGGCAGGTCTGAGAATGAATGTTGCGGAGTCTTGTCAGCCTTTGCCAGTAACTCATCTGCGGTTGGGTCGTACTGCCCATCCCCTTGTTCAATCGAAAGCCCGCAAACTACTACGTGGTTAACCGCTTTTGTCGGATACAGAGCTATTGGGTTGGGCTTCGTGTAAAAAAACGGCCTTTCAGGCGTCCGCCGCCGTTTATAAAAATGGAACGTGCCAAACGTGCCATGCACACCGTTTTTGAGCCGCTCCGGTTGTCTCATTTGTTCAAAGCAGGTGCGGAAGACCTCTGCGCGATTGCGATCCCGTTCCCATAGTTCATTGAAAGCGGCAAAGGCCGTCTCTGATAGCTGAAGATCAAATAGTGATTCAGAGCGGCGCTGCTGGAAAATATCTTTGTAGAAATCTTCTGTTTCTGCGTCGAGTGAAAGCGTCGGTATCGCTTGCGCCAAAGGGTCGTGCAGGTAGCGGCGAATCGCCGCCACATCGGCAAAGCGCGGGAAAGGAACCTCAAACAGATTCAGCGACGCGGCAGACGGAAACATCTTGAGCCTTCGATCCGCGTCATTCATCCTGCAAAGTTCGTCTACTGAAAACAAATTCCTGCGCAGTGGGTTGTCTTCGTAAACATCAAGCAAATGATAAAGATGCTGCACGCACGGAAAGAACTGTGCGATGACTCCGGTCAACGCCGACAGGTTTTTCCGCCCACCCGCCAGCAACAAATGAACGCGGTCATTCATTGCCTCGCAAGTCTGAAGCGTTGCCGCCAAAGCCTGTAGGTATTCCATTGCCGCTTGCTCTGAATTGGCATCGGCAAAAGGCAGGTCGCATTGTTCGGTTGAAAGCCGGAGCGTGTCTTCAAGCTCCAGGCGCAACCACTCAGCGCCCTGTCGAATCAACGGCTCATTCGGGCAAAGGAGGTGAACACGCTCAAGGGCGACGCCGTCTTCCAGCAGTTTCTGAGCCGTTGCGCTAATAATTGCCGGATGATTGCCTAAGGGCGCGATGAGGACTTCAGCCATTATCGAACCTCCTGCCATCTTGGGGTTGATGAAATCGGCTCGTCGGAATTTGCCTTGAACTGCGCTTGCGTCGGATAGTCATAATTGATGTTTGGATCGGGCGGCCAGCGCCAGATGTCGCGCAAGTCAGTCAATGTGCAGGCTGGAATGGTGGCGACAAAAGGCGTAACGCGGTGATTGATTTCAGCCGCCAAGTCGTCCCCGACAAATTCCGTCGCGCCTGCTCCCTGCCGATAGCGTACTGCCGCATCGCGCAGCGTCAATTTGGTCAACTCAATGCGCACCGTCCCAAACCCGCAAGGCTTCGCATAGCCAAAATGATGCCGCATCTCCGGCTCTAGCGTCAGCGCATAAAGTAAGGACGCGAAATCATCTGCCGCGACGTTGACGAACTCGGCGGCGAACGTGAAAGCCGAGCCGACACCGAGCGGACGAATGTATTGATTCTGAGGTTTGTTCGCTGTCGGCACCCATCCGCTCTTGGTGAGTAGATTGTCTTCACGATGATGAAAGTAGAACTTCCGCCCGGCGATGTAGTTGTCATCGTCACGATAGAAAGCGGTGTGATAAGGTTTCGGACTACTGAGAATCGCGGTGTAGACAGGTGAATGATCAACTCGGTTTATGCAGGTCGCGTCTTCAAAGCCGACGTTGCCTGCACGCAGAGTGTTTCTATTGCTCAGGCTAATCAATCCGAACAACCGGCACGCCGGACATAAAGCATCGAGACGTGAGCAGGGCTTGAACGCATCCGGTGGTCTCTCGGCGCTGAACCAGAAGCAGCCTTGTGCCACCGTTTCAACGACGCTGCGAAAAAGCCCTTTGAGCGAGCTTCCGGCGATGGCGGGTTGGTTATTTATCGTGAAAAACTCGTTCGTGTTTCCGCGTTTCACGAACAGCGGCGTCTCAGCCGTCAAAGTGGCTTCGATGCGCCCGCTCAATCCGGCGAAGCTGTCGTGACGGAAAGCCGCCCGCCGTTGCGGAGGCTGATCCCAATCCACGCGGACAAAATCATACGGATTCATATTGCCCATTATGCTGCCTCCAATTCGACAAAGCGCGAAGCGGTCAGTTGGCCTGCCGAATCAAACCATTCGGCAACGACCAGCTTGATGCGCTGGCCGTTTGTACCGTTGGCGAAGGGGTAACGAAGTGCGCGGGCAATTTGCAATTCAATGAATCGCTGACCGTCGCGCGTACCCCATAAGTAGTATCTCGCTGGCTGGCGCGCGCACGCTGATAAATCCAGATTAGCGACAAAGCCGGGCAATGCGGTTTGCGCGCCAGTGTAGACAGCTTGCCCACTTTCCCAACGAAGCTCCCAATTTCGGCAAAAGATTCTGCCGCGTTCCCAGAGTAGTGGATTGAGCGTGGGATCATAAGCCGTCATTTTGATGCCCTCGGCGAGTTCCGCAGTGTTGAGTCGCTGCTGCGGAACTCGTTCCAGAAACATCCAGGCGTCGGCAGGCACGGTCAATAGGCCAATGATGGCGGGCAGATCAATAGCCTTGCCGGTCAAAATGATCTCAGCCATTTTGGCCTCCTCTTTGCCAATCGGCCTGCCATTGCATTCCCGCCGCGACTTCCCAGTTATCCAGCCGTCGTACAAATTCTTCACGCGAAGCCGTTTCCAGCGCCGTCAGGCTGTCGCCGCTGAACGTGGCGATGCGACGCAAGCCCCGTGTGCTTTCCGTTGGCGCAAACGCAAGCGTCAGCAAGTCATCAGCAAAAGTACCGTAGGCGGCGGTGTCAAACTTTCCCAGCCCCCAAAACTGATCGGGTGTGCGCTGTGGCGTCGGCGCTAAGGTGTGAATCGTCAATTCACTCAAATCAGCTTTGACCGCGCCCAATCCGCGCGAACGTCCTGAACCGACCCGAACGAGTTCATCGCGCAAATCGGCAACAGCAACGAGCAGCATCCCGACCTGCCAGCACTCGAAGTTGCGCAACAGAATATCTGTCTCGAAAGTCACGCCTGATGAAACGGTTTCAAGGTCGAATTTCGCCCGATTGGCCGCTCCACCGGTTAGGCGATCAATGCCCACCCCGTCGCGCGTTTCCACACGCCCTTGCGCGTTAGCTGGCAGGTAAGCGTCCCCAATGCTCAAGCGCCCGATAAATGAGGTCGAACCAAACAGACGACAGATAGGACAGGAGTCGGCGTAAACCCGCGCGTTGTCTAAATCATAGTCTTTGTCGCGCGTCCAGATTTGGCTTCCGACTTTAAGCCGCCCCTTCTCGCGGACTTCAAACTTGTCGCTACAGGCTACGTCGGCAAATTCATTGCAGGCTAACAGTGCGCCTTGTGCGATGGCCCTATTGTTATCGTTGGCTTTAACGAACGGGTTGCAAACGATGCCCGGTCTCAGCGTGCGGCAGATTTTCTCGACGTGGCTGCGCACGACACCTTTGAGTGAACTGCCGGGCAAATAAACCTCCCAATGGTTGTTGCGCCAAGTTCTGACCGGTGTCATATCCGGGCCGCTGACCGAAGCGTGCCCCGACTTGACCAGCACTGGGCCAGTCGTTGTGATCTTCAACTTGCAGTGCAATTCATTGACGAGACGTTTGAGCATTATGCGCCTCCTTCCAGCAATTGAACGATGTTGGTTTGCAGAAAAGCTTCTGTGTTCGCCACAAGCGTCATCTTCTCTGTCGCTGATTTACCGAGCAAGTATTTACGGAGATGCTTAACGCGGTCTGGCCCTGCTCGTAAATCCAGTTCGTAAATCTTCAAATCCTCAAGCTGACAGCGCCCCAATCCGCGCGAACGCTTGCCACCGATGCCGCCGAAGCCTGCGACAAATTCGCTCAACCCCAGACAGGCCAACCCTAAATCGGCATCCGTCGGCTCTTCCAGCGTCAAGCGAAACTCGAACTCTGCATCCGGCGGCACAACCTCGAAATCGTACTTCAGCCCATCACGGGCTCGTTCGCTGTCGCGGTCAATCGCTACGCCATCGCGCACTTGCGTTACACCCGCCCAATTGCTGCCTTTGATTTGCAAGTCGTCAAACAGAATCCGGCTTGCCTGAAAGGTTGAGCCGAAGAGCTTGCAGGTGTCGCAAAGCCGCGCTTCCAGTTCTTCCACTAGCCGCTCTTCTCTCCATCCTTCTTTCGATTCATTGAATTCCCTTTGCACTTCTCCCGGAGCACCTGGGCATTTTTGTCCTTCCCCATCATCGCCTTCGCCATCCGTCAGTGCGCACGTTCGCAGGTTGGGCAGCGCCGGAACCAGTTTTTCGACGGTGCTGCGAAACGAACCCTTGAAGGAGCTACCAGGAATAAACGGTTTGAGGTCTGGGCCGCGAACAATCGGGCTGTCACTGGCCGACAGCGTGCCGCGCCCACCACCGATGTGCAATGCCGTAGTCAGCTTCAGCGTCCCAGTGAATAAATAGCGGCGTTCAAACGTGAGCATTGTCATTTCCTCCTGTGCGATACAACATCTCGGCAGCAAGGTGCTGAATAAATTCCTGGGCAAGTTTGGCGGCTGCCGCATCGGTGTGGGTTTTCAATTCTTGCTTGGTCGGGCCGTCAGCAATCAGCCTGCTTTCCTGCGCTTGCTTCTTCAGCCAAGCCAATTTCTTTTTCAGTTCGGAGTAAAAGAGTTTGGTTGGGTGTGGCTGCCCGTCTCTCAGGTCTTGCCAATTGCGACTGGCTTGATGATTGACGAACTTTTCCAATTCGCTCCATTCGCCTTTTGAGAAAGCAAGCAAGCCGTTGACTTGCGCGGCACGTAGTTCCTTGCCGCTAGCAAAGCGCACGGCTTCTTCGTAAAGCAACTCGTCACTCAGCAACCGAATGGTTAATTCTCCATCGCTATTCATTTCGGCCTCCCTTCAATTCGTATTGCGCCGCCATTTGCCGCACAAATTCCCGGATTAGGGCGAGATAGACCTGCTGCTTTTCAGCCTCACTTACCGCCTGCGAAGTATCTGCGCCGATTTTGTTGGAAACAGTGTTGCGTTTGTTTTTTAGGTCACCACTGATGAACCCAATCAATGCCGGGCCGAGTTGATCTTGCTCAGGACCGTGCCGCCACTTCTCTCCAGCTTTGGACTTTGCTGTCTGTTTCTTCAGATAGTCCAATACGTCTGACACTTTCAGGCTGCTGTTGACGATGTTTTCCAGTTCTTTAATTTGCCTGCGGCCATCCACCGCGAAAGCTTGCGCCGCCCAAGCCCCAAAGCGTTCACCGTCGGGATAAAGGTTATCAGCCTGAACTGCAATCTCTTTGACGAATAAGATTTCCCGTTTCATACGTTGTTGGCCTCCCAATGAATTTCATCCGCAAATCTGATCGCGCCAAAACCTTCCGCGCGCCGAATGCCCAAACCCGCTGCTTGCGCCTCAGCCAGGCGCTGCCAGTTCGGTTCCGCTGTTAAACCGAAAAGAAAAACTGATCCCATTGCCATCGCCCATTCATCGGCTTTAGGCATCCCCCACATTCCATTCCAGCCGCTGACACGCCGTTTATCCGCATTGGCATATATCAACTCGGCGTCACTGATCCCCCAGATTTCAGCCAACGCAGCAGGCGTGAGTTGTAGTTGGTAACGACAAGCTGCATCTGGCCAAATGCAATCCGACAGCAGTGTTACGGGCAGATAAAAGGCGTGTCGTGCATACGCCCCGGCTTTGGCACGTAAAGCGGCATTGAATGATTTGGCTCTGGTCTCAATCGTTGCAGCGGTATCCGGCATTGCAGGTGGCAAGAGGTTAAGCTGGTCGAGTTTCCCCAATCCCCGTGTGCGATTATGGCCGACCCGCCAGCCATCTTCCGTTGTCTCTTCAACGAAGACTTGAAAACGTTGCGTCAGCGCACCATCAATAAGCCATTCACCGCAAAATTGGTTCCCTTCGCGCAGAAACTCACGGCTGTAAAGCATCCCCTCAGCGGCAGCCCCGCGCGCCCGACTGATACTCGTGCGAGTAAAAATCCCTTTGGCTACATTCGCCGCACCCCATTGACCGGTTGCGCGGCCACGCCGGTAAAAACCGGTGAAGCCATCAAACGGTTCTCTGCAGATAGGACAATCGCCCAAGTCGAAAGCCGTAGCATCAGTTTGTTGGCTTAGGCTGAAGACTGCCCACGAGATTAAACTATCCCACACACCATGCCGCGCATCATCATCAGTGTTTGCATGGAATTGGAATCCGCCGAAGCGTTTGCAAGAGCGCGCCGTGCGAGGTAACGGACGAATGGCGGAGCGATCATTCTCAAGCGGATTGGTGGCGCGGTTGGTCAATGAGAATTGCGCTGGATAGAGGTTGCCGCAAACGATCTTTTCGCTCAGGAAAAACTCCGCAAACTCGGCTTCGGCTTGCGGGCGCATACGCAAATGAGCCGCTGCCAACCCACCCCAAAGCACGCTGCCCGGTATGTAACTCAGCGTGCTCTCGTAACGACTGTCACGTCTGGCACGCAGGGAAATCGGCGTTAGCGATTTGGTTGTGACCAGAAAGCTTTCCATTACGCTTCGCCCTCCCACATTAAATCGGCGTACTCCAACTCGTCCAAATGCTCAATCAACTGTGCTGGATTGTGTTGTTGCCCATTCAATTTCAAGTTGGTGATTTCAACACGGCATTTTCCCGCCCCCGTTGATTTGTTGCCGCCGAGCCTGTCAAGTGATAGCAACCCAGCGATAAGCAACACTATCGCATAGGTCGTTTCAGGCGCGGCATCTATTGGCAGATCGCTAACATACCCGGAAATTTCCCCCACAAAGACTAAATCACTGAGTCCGAACTCGCTGCTAAACAGAAACTGTGGTCTAGCCGTTCCTGTTTGCCGTGAGAGGCTGACCTGTGTGCGCTCTTGCGTTTGCAACCGGTAATCAGATCTCCCAGTGCGATCTTGAAATAGCTGCCGCGAATCTTGCGACAGCTTCAAATCGTCAAAGTAAAGTTCACCGGGGCGGTACCGCGAACCGAAAATTCTAGACAGCAAATCGGGCGCTTCGTATTCGGCCACAGCAGCCTCTTCATCGTGCGGCGAACGCGCTGTCAACTCGAACAATTTTGCCAACTGCTCGCAGCGTTCCCGCAGCACGCCTTTGAGTGTGGCACCCGGCACAAAGAGTGCGCCGCCCGCATCACGTCGCACAGCGCGATCCAACAGCAGACGCGGAAAGCCGCTGCCGCAGTGAGAGGCCGATTCAAATATAAGGTTGTATTGCAGATGAATTCGGTCAGTTCGTTCAGGCATCTTTTCCGTCCTTTACGAAATTGAAAAGTTCTACAAGGTCAAAGAGCGGTGTGCTGCGGTTGGAAACGTCCCAGGGAAATTCTGACGCTTGTGGCAGCAAAGCTTTTACCGCCTTAACCTGATCAAAGTTGCGACCACTTTCCGAGTTTCCCTGCCAGCGCATCAACGTCGTCGCGCCTTCTAACTTTGCCTGCTCTGGCGTTAGAAAAACGCACTCGCCAAGCGCCTGCAATCTTCCGCGCGGCGCATCTTTCAAGACTCGTGCAGTTCTTACCAATTCCCGTAAATCTGCCGGAGTGTAAGGTCGTTGTGTCCGCCACCAGGCAGATTGTTGTGGATCAGGCTGGTATTTCAGTGTCTCGCTATGAAAACTTTTGAAGTCCAGGTGATTCGCATTGCTGATGACCATGAAATTGATAAGGCTGCGGTCATTCGTTAATTGGCGTTTGACAGCTTCACGCTTGGCAAACTTCAACGCACTTTCTGCTAGGTCGAGCATTGTACGAAACGGAAACTTGGCGTGTGCTAGCACAACGCCAACGGAGAGCGAAAGCCTTTTATTGCGACACTGCTGTGTGTACTCGCCAAACTTTTCGGTTAGTTCGATAGCTGCATCAATGGCCGATTGTGCCCGTGTCACCATCACTAGGTCATCCCCACCGAGCAACAACGGAACACAAGGGAAGACGCCATTTTCTGGCGCAAGATGATTACAGATCACATCACAAACAGCTCGATGTAATGCGCCATCAACAGCATTGGCAAACTGGCTTACTTTGCTCAACGTTGCACAGGCTTCGATCTCTCGCCCCATCCCGTTGCCATCGGCATACAGCAAACCGATGTAGCCTGATGGATTGGAAGCCTTACCGATCTCGTTGAAATCTTGCGGTAATCGTCCTGGTGACAGCCCACCGCCTTGTAATCGCTCCCATACTCCGCGTTTGACCAAGCGGCGATTGCGACAGGCGCGGCAAAGTAATTTCTGCTCGCCAAATTCATTTAGACAGTCGGCTGCCGGAAATTCCCCGCAAGCATCGCAATGGCGCAGGTAAGGCAAACTTGTTAGCGATAGTGCAGAGGGTATTTGATCTTTGGCTTGTCTCAACCGGAACTGAAGGAGTTTGAGTAACGACTGCGAAGGACTTTGTTCGTCAAAGCCGCTGGGTAAATCCAGCGTCACGCCAGTTATTGAAGCCGCCTGTCCAGAATACTTACGATAGGCTTGCTCAACCGCCAACCGCGCGGCATCGGCTTTGTCCGCCGCCACCAAAAATAGACCACCGCCGCCCTGCGCATAGATCAGTCGCGCGCCAGAGTCTATTTGAGCAATGATGTGTTGCATCCGCTCTCGATTTAACTGATCAAGCAATGCACTTGCCCCACGAATTTCCTTTAAGGTGTCTGTTGCAAAGACATAATCTTTGATTCGATCTGTGTCGAAGGCTAGAAGTTTCAGTGGCATAACTGTAAATCTCCTGTTCATTCCTCCACAACGAAGTATTTCCTTGCGCTATCGAAGCGGCATCATACGGAAAATCGGTCTCGGCAGGCTGCTACAGCAAGCTTGCCATGAATTTTCAAGGGCGATGTTCGGGGCGCGGCTGATGGGCTGAGCAGATGGGGACATGTCTTCGATCTGTTCAACACCCAAAGGGCGAAGGGCGCGGAATACAAGCTTGCGGGCTTCGCGAAATGCATTTGGAGGTCTTCAAACCAAGTAGAATTTCAGGGCATACGGTCTGAAGCGCCTGAGAAATTTTGGCGCATACTAGATTAGGAAGTCTGGCTTGTCACTAATTTTCTTTGCGCTGGCGCGAAAAAAAATATCTGACTTTGCTGTCAGAAAGTGTCAGGCGCTTTTTTGTGAAGGTGGAAGCGATGAAACAGGCGCTGAAGCTCTTCAAGTGTTTCTTACAGATTCCGAATACGGGTTGGCCAGTAATTGAGCGGCTCGGCCAATCAAAACTACAGGGCTGACGGCTCGATTGGCTTGAGTCAGAACAAGCTCGTGGCATCCGGCTGTAGCAACCAGCGTGAGCCTCCACGAGGCAAGCTCAACGAAAGCTACGACAAGTCGCAGCGCTCCAAAAAACAATGGGGCAAGCTGGCGGCTTGCCCCATAATCGGGCGGTGCGTTTGAGACGATAATGAATTGACACTGCCTGTTTTACCGAGTGGCTGCACAGGCTGCCGATGTTTTACATCAGAGGCTGATTAAGTTCCCGATTGCCAACTGTTCATGTACTCGACCATTTCCGGCGTCAATTCATCCAGGGCAACGTTCATCGCCGCAAGTTTCAGGCTGGCGATTTCGTTGTCCACTTCTTCGGGCAGAACGTGAATCCTGGCTTCGAGCTTGCCTTTGTGTTTGACCAGATATTCAGCCGACAACGCCTGGTTGGCGAAACTCATGTCCATGACGCTGGCCGGATGTCCTTCGGCAGAGGCCAGGTTAATCAATCGGCCTTCGCCCAGCACAATGATGCTGCCGCCGTCCTTGCGCGAGTATTCTTCGACAAAAGGCCGCAGCGTTTTCACCTCAGTCGAAATGGATTTCAATCCGACCAGATTCAATTCCAGATCGAAGTGGCCGGAATTGCAGACAATCGCGCCACTCTTCATTTTCTGGAAATGCGGAGTGTCTACGACGTGGCGGTTGCCAGTGACTGTAATGACTATGTCGGCCAGCGGAGCCGCTTCATTGATCTGCAAGACGCGGAAACCGTCCATCACGGCTTCCAGAGCTTTGATCGGATTGACTTCGGTGACGATGACGTTGGCGCCCATTCCTCTGGCGCGCATCGCCACGCCTTTGCCGCACCATCCGTAACCGACCACGACCAGGTTTTTGCCAGCCAGCAAAATGTTGGTCGCGCGAATCACGCCGTCCAGCGTGCTCTGGCCTGTGCCGTAACGATTGTCGAAAAAGTGTTTGGTCTGGGCGTCGTTGACGGCAATGGCCGGAAAGGTCAACACGCCGTCTTTCATCATCGCTTTCAGGCGAACGATGCCGGTGGTGGTTTCTTCGGTCGTGCCGATGATGTCTTTGATGAGTTCGGGGCGTTCCTGCACCATCGTCGCCACCACGTCCGAACCGTCGTCAATAATCAATTGCGGTTTGTGATCCAGCGCGATGCGAACGTGTTTGCTGTAAGTGTCTGTGGATTCGCCCTTGATGGCGTAAACCGAAATTCCGTAATGTTTGACCAGCGCGGCGGCCACGTCGTCCTGTGTGCTGAGCGGATTGGACGCAATCAACACAGCGTCGGCTCCGGCGGCGGCAAATGCGCGCGCCAGATTCGCCGTTTCCGTCGTCACGTGAGCGCAAGCCACCATGCGCAATCCTTCCAGCGGTTTTTCTTTCTCGAACCGTTCGCGGATCATTCGCAACACAGGCATTTCACGTTCTGCCCATTCAATTCGCTTTTTTCCGTCATCGGCCAGGCCGATGTCTTTGATTTCACAACGTACTTCCACTTTGTACTCCCTATTGAAAAAAGCTCGTAATCCCGCCTTCAGGCGGAATGTCTTGATTGAAAGCATTCCGGCTGAAGGCGGGACTACGAGCATGATTTTTAGCTCAGCCCGGCGTCAGAACGCAGCTTGGCGGCCTTGTCCGTGTTTTCCCAGCTAAAACCATCTTCGCTGCGACCGAAATGGCCAAACGCAGCGGTTTGCTGATAAATCGGGCGGCGCAAATCCAGCGTTTCAATGATGCCTTTCGGCGTCAGATTGAAATTGGCGCGAACGATTTCCGCCAGCTTGCCTTCGTCAATTTTCGAAGTGCCATAACAATCCACGTAGACCGAAACCGGTTCGGCAACGCCGATGGCATAAGCCAGTTGCACCTGGCAACGATCTGCGATGCCTGCGGCCACAATGTTCTTGGCGATGTAGCGAGCCATGTAACAAGCCGAACGATCAACCTTTGTCGGGTCTTTGCCGGAAAACGCGCCGCCGCCGTGCGGAGCCGCGCCGCCGTAAGTGTCAACGATGATCTTGCGTCCGGTCAGTCCGGTGTCGCCTTGCGGGCCTCCGGTGACGAACCGTCCGGTCGGGTTGACGTAAATTTTGGTGTTGGCGTCCAACAGGTTTGCCGGGATGGTGGGTTTGATGACGTGGTCAATCACGTCTTCACGAATTTGTTCAGTGGTGGCATCGGGGCCGTGTTGCGAAGAGATCACAATGGCGTCCACGCGAACCGGTTTGCCGTCCTTGTATTCCACCGTCACCTGGGATTTGCCGTCAGCGCGCAAATACGGCAGCGTGCCATCGCGCCGAACATCGCTGAGTTTGCGAACCAGTTGATGCGCCAATTGAATCGGCAGCGGCATCAATTCCGGCGTTTCGTTCGAAGCATAGCCGAACATCAATCCCTGGTCGCCGGCGCCGCCGGTGTCCACGCCCATGGCAATGTCGGGCGATTGCGTGTTGATGGCGTTGATAACCGCGCAGGTGTCGCAATCGAAACCATACTTGGCGCGGTCGTATCCGATTTTGCGAACGGCTTCGCGCGCGACTTTTTGATAATCCACTCGCGCTGTGGTGGTGATTTCGCCGCTGATGACGATCAAGCCGGTTGTCGCCAGCGTTTCACAGGCCACGCGGCCTTTTGGGTCTTCGGCCAGGACTGCATCCAGAATCGCATCCGATATTTGATCGCAGATTTTGTCAGGGTGCCCCTCTGTCACGGATTCAGAGGTAAACAAAAAACTTCCGTGTTGTTTCACTTAAAAAGCCTCCTCAGCAGGTTGAATAAAGCAAGCCAGCAAAAGCTTGCCCGGTGCGCGGAAAACAGTCCCATTCAGGGCGTTCCGCATCAGGTTTCGGGGTTCTTTGAGATGTATTGATTGCGTCAGCGTAGTTATCAGTACCCTTCAAAGTCGCAGAGGATTGCATGCGGCTCTCTGAGGTGTCAAGGAAATGGCTTTTTCAACTCAAACTACTTGCCGCTTCATGGTTTCGCCGCAGGGTGTTTTTCGCGAGCAAAATATCCTTGTCGAGTTTTGACGGTCATTTCCCCTTCGCGTTTCGTCGCTTCATTGGTTAAGGACAAGCTGACCCGGCGAAAGCGTCCGTCGCGCGTGTTGTTGGCCGGGGTGTAACCAATGCTGTATCGAATTCGCAAATGGCTGATCAAATCCGCCAACCGCTGATTGACGTTCAATGTATCGGCAATCAGCACTTCCCCGCCCGTAGATTCGGCAAAATCATCTACGCGAACGGTCCAGTTGTATTTTTCAGCTCGCCCGCGCATGAACATCTTCAATGTTCTGGAATTTACTCCGCCGACTGTCAACCCGCAAACCACTGCGTTGTGTTCCAGCAACCGTTCGTTGACGTCAGAGACGGTCGGCTTTGTGAAACTGTGCATGGTGGCGATGTTATCGGTGACGACGATGATGACGCGGCGGCTCAACCGGTCGTTGGCGTTATCCATCTGCAAAACCGCTTCGCTCAGCGCGGTATGAATCGAAGTGCCGACGCCGACAAACGACGTTTCCAAAGTTTTCCCGATCTGGTCAACGATCTTTTTTCGGTCGCGCGTGAACCCCTGCAACAGACGTGTTTGATCGGCAAAGGTCATCAACGCGACTTCGTCTTCCGGTCGCAGATGCTGCAAGGCCTGCAAGGCTCCGTTGCGTATTTCCTGAATCACAGGTCGCACGCTGGCGCTCAGATCGAGCAGCAGCAAAATCGAAAGCGGCAACCGATCCTGGCTGAAATGAACCACATCCTGCTTCACGCCGTCTTCGAGCAAAACAAAATCATCCCGGCTCAACGTGCTGATTACTTTGCCGTCTTTTTTTCGCAGCACTTGAGCGTCCAGCACCACCAGGTCTGTATTGATCTTGACGATTTCCGAAGTCGGCGCTGTTGGCGGTTCCTGGGCGATCACAGGCGTTGCGGCCAGAGCCAGCATTGTCAGACACAGCCAGATTGTTTTTCCAGGCAGGCTCATGCTTCGTCAATGCTTTCAGTCGTCATTGGCAATCGCGCGCGATTGCGTCCATAAATTTCAGTCAGTTCCGCCAGTCGCTGACGAAGTTGCTGCGTCAACTGTTCTGCGCGAAACCGCCAACTCCAATTTCCGCTTTCGCGCGCCGGAGTGTTCATTCGGGCTTCGCTGCCACAACCCAGAACATCCTGAAGCGGAATGATCGCCGTATCGGCAACCGATGCCAGCGCCAACCGTATAAAGTCCCAATGCAATTCCTTGCCGTCAGAGCCAAGATATTTGATCGCAAATTCCTGATCGGTCAGTTTGGCTTCGCTGTCGGACGTCTTGCCTTCTTGCGTCGAAAACCAACCAAGCGTCGTGTCGTTGTCGTGCGTGCCCGTGTAGACAACTGAATTTCGGGCGAAGTTATATGGTTTCAACTTGTCGGCATCAGGGTCAGCGCCAAATGAAAATTGCAACACGCGCATTCCGGGAAAATTGAATTGCTCGCGCAACGCATCCACTTCCGGCGTAATCAACCCCAAATCTTCGGCAATGATCGGCAATTCTCCGGTTTCGTCGGCAAAAGCGTTTTTGATGGCAGTAAACAAACTCGCGCCCGGCCCAAGTTCCCACGTTCCATTGACGGCTGTCGTTTCAGTTGCCGGAACCGCCCAAAACTTTTCAAAGCCTCGAAAATGATCCAGCCGGACAATGTCCACCAGCGACAAAGCGGCGCGAATGCGTTTGAGCCACCATTGATAGCCGTCCTTGGCCATTAGCTCCCAGCGGTACAGCGGATTGCCCCACAACTGCCCGGTTTCACTGAAATAATCAGGCGGAACTCCGGCAACCGAAGTCGGATTGCCTTGCTTGTCCAGATAAAAAAGCTGCGGGTTAGCCCAGACATCCGCCGAATCGTGAGCGACGAAAATCGGAATGTCTCCGATGATTCTGACGCCTTTGCCGTTGGCATAAGCCGCCAGCGCCATCCATTGCTTGAAAAACAGATACTGCCAGAATTTATGGCGACTGATTTCAACCGCATGATTTTCCCTGAAAAAATGAAGCGCCTTGTCTTCACGATCGCGCAGATATGGTTCCCACTTCGTCCATTCCTGGCCGCTGTGATCGTCTTTGATCGCGCGGAACGTCGCGTAATCTTCCAACCACCAGGCGGCCTGTTCAGTAAATTTCAGGTAATCGGCTTTGGCGTCTTCGCCGGCAAGTTCAACGAATGAGGCGTGTGCTTTGGTCAACAAACGAGTTTTCAATTCAATGACAGCGCCGTAATCAACTGCTTCAGCGGAAAGCCCCGAAGCAGCAATCAAATCCGATTGCGCCAGAAAACCGCTCTCAGTCAATGGTTCCAGGCAAATCAACAGCGGGTTTCCCGCAAAGGCCGAAAAACATTGGTAAGGAGAATCGCCGTATCCGGTTGGCCCAAGAGGCAGGACTTGCCATAAACCTTGTCCTGTCTCTTCCAGAAAGTCTACAAAGTCATGGGCGGCTTGTCCCAGATCGCCTATGCCAAATCCTCCGGGCAAGGAAGTCGGATGCAACAATATCCCGCTGGCTCTGGTAAAACTCATTCGTTCGCGGTCTCCCTCAAACTTGAATCAAAATTTGTCGTCAATAAGCGCTGGATGTTCTTGTGTTGTTTTGCTGACGCGAGCGGATTCTAGCACAGCGCGCTCTTCCGACGAGGCAACCGTTTCTCCACCCGGCAGCGGCGAAACATAAACCAAGGTGAATCGTTCGTGTGGGTTTACAGATTCGGCAAACGGTCGTTCCGGCTCGCCCAATTTAACGACCCAGGCATGCCCATCGGTTGAGTTCGGATTGCGGCTGACGCCGAAACAAATTTTGGCCGGAACGCCATACCCATTAAGCAACCGATACACGATCAGTGATTGCTGCACGCATTTGCCCCACTCGGTGGGAACGTTCGTCACAAACGCGGCGAAACGCGCGATCTTTCGATCATCGGAGATGTTCCAACCAGCTTGTTTTGGCAAATACATTCCGTCAACCACTGACAATGCTGAAGCAAAATGCGGAGATAAAGACTGTTCCGGTAAAACCTGTTTGACCAGACGCGCAGCCTGAATAGTCCTGGCCAGTAGCAGGTAATTCTCCCAATTGAACATATATCGGTAAAACTTCAGCAGGTGTTTCATCTCGCCGCCTCACGCGCGACAGATTATGCCACAAAGAAATGATTGGTTTTCCGGCTAATATCTTTGCCAGATTGTTCCACTCGCCTGCAACCTGCAATCTGTCACCAATTTGCAAGTTCTTACATCACAAGCGTTCAGGCAGGCAGTGAAGATTCAAAAAGCGGGCGGAGGTTGTTATACTCCCGGCGCGCAAAAAAGCAGTACAACGATCACATCTAACAAATGGGGACGAGGAGATGAAGAGGAAATTCTTGCTTGGGATGTTGGCAATCGCCACTCTGTCGTTGACCTTGGCAATGCCTGGCGCAAAAGCGCAAAAAGGCACTGCCGATATTGATGTCCAGCATTACAAAATTGACGCTGAATTGATTCCTTCCGAACAATTGCTGCGCGCCAAAACCGAAGTCACATTTATCCCGCAAGCAGACACGCGCACAGCCGTGTTCGAGATGAATGGTTCGCTGGCAATTAAAACCATTGTGCGAACCGACGCTGCATCGCCGCCGACGCCGACAACGAGTTCAACGGCGGGGGCGTCACAAGCTCCGACTTTGGCTCGCGGCGCTGCAAGAGTGACAGACACCAAGTCAAACAATCCTCCAAAAACCAACTTAAACAAAGAGCCACAGACGAAACCTGCGCCAAAAGGCGCTCAGCCCGCTGCCAAGGACGCCGTTCAGGAAGTTCCCGATCTGCAATTCATTCAGGATTCGCGCGAAAACATGAACGTGCGAGTTGATCTGGGCAGTGTGGTTCCTGCCGGGAAACCTGTCACGCTGGCTTTTGAATACGAAGGCGCGCTGGAATCAGCTCAAGGCGGGCCGATTGCCACGCGACTGGCTTACGTTGGCGATGCTGGTTCTTACCTGTTTTATGCGGCGCGCTGGTTCCCATTCCACGAATACGCCGCCGACCGCGCAACTTACGAAATCACCCTCAAAGTCCCCAAGGACATTATGGTCGCCGGATACAGCGAACAACCTGTCGCAGCCGTCCCGCTGGTTGACGCGAAAACCAAAGAAGAGTTCTCGATCTATTCCTTCGTTTGCGCAAAACCGGTCTTGCCGGGCAGCTTTGCCGCAGGCAAATACCTGATTCGCACAGCGAATTTCGGCGGTTTTACAGTGGATTTTTACGTCAAAGCGGGCGACGAAAAGTGGGCGGATCACGCAATGGACGTGGTCGGCAAACATCTGGAGTTCTATTCGACTCAATTCGGTCGGTACGCATTCGGCAACAAACTGATTATCGCGGAAACAGACGAAGACACGCTGGAGACCTATTCCGGCCCCGGCACTATGTTTATTTCACCGCGCGCTTTGGCGTCAGGCATTGACGAAAAGCTGGCGCGCGAAGTCGCTTATCAATGGTGGGGACAAGCCGTCGGCTTGAAATCGTTTGACGACACCTGGCTGTCGCAGGGGCTGGCTCAGTTCAGCACGTTGATGTACCAGAAAAAGGAAGAAAACGAATCGCAGTTCCAACAGGCGCTGCAAGCCGAATTGGAAAAAGCGCTGGCCTTTGAACAATCCTCTTCGATCCGCAATGCGCCGAAACAACTTGACGATCAGACTCCGGCCTTTCGCTCCATCGTCTTTCACAAGGGCGCGTTGGTGTTGAATATGTTGCGGCAACTGATGACAGAGGAAAAATTCGACAAAATGCTGCGCGATTATTACGCGCAATTCAACGGCCAAAATGTCACGCTGGATGACTTCGAAGATTTCACGTCAAAGGCAGCCGGACGAGATATGCGCTTTTTCTTCGGCCAATGGGTGGATTCGACCGGCGTCCCCGAATTCCGCGCCGAATATCGCATGCTGAGAACCAAAGACGGAATGTTCCGAATTCCGGGAACCATCAAACAGGATTTGGATACGTTTGAAATGCCGGTGGACATCATTCTGAAAACTGAAGCAGGCAACGAACGACAAACACTTTTCCTGAAAGGCACTTCGGTAGATTTCGACATCATCACCAAAAGCAATCCGGTCGAAGTGATAGTTGATCCGGACACCAAACTGCTGCGCAGTTCAGAAACTTTGCGTGAAGGCGTCATTGTACGTCGCGGCATCGAACATTTCCGCGAACAGGAATACATCGAAGCGGAACAGCAATTTCAGGCTGCCATCAAACTCAATCGTGGCAATTCCTGGGCTTGGTACAATCTGGGTTTGCTGTACATGGCGCAGCGGAATTGGAAAAAAGGACTCGATGCTTTTGAACAGACGCTGAATGGCAATTTGCGTCCTGACTGGGTTGAGGTCTGGTCATACATTTACAGCGGCAATTGCTGGGACATGGTCGGCCAACGCGAACGCGCCGTGACCGAATACAACAAGGCCATCAGCAATGGCAATAATTACGACAACGCTCAGGAATCGGCCAAAGCGTTTCTGGCAGAGCCGTTCGGCAAAAGAAAAGCTGCTTCTTCGAGCAGCGAAACCAGATAAACAACACATGGAAGCCAGCGATTGACGCTGGCTTCACCTCACCGCTTATGCGTAAATCGTTTTCGGCATTTTTTCTGACTTTTTTCTTTTTTGCGTTTACAGTCGCAGCCGCTTCGCAAGTGGTCGTCAAATCCGACCAGGCCAGCAGACTTGCGAATGGCGATCCATCGGCAGCCGTTATCTACCAATACAAATTCGAAAACGAACGCTTCGTGGTTCCGCTGCAAGAATTGGAATTCGACGGCAATGGCCATGGGCATTTCCGTTTCAAAAAGAAAGAAACCGAAGAAATTGTCAACGAGTTGACGGTCTCTTCGTCTGTTCTCTTCCAAATTCAATCTCTCTTCAGCCAGTTGAATTTTCTTTCCAGCCAGGAAAATTACCAGCACAAAAAGGATTTTTCCCATCTGGGAACCGTCACCATTTCGCAAATACAAAGCGGCAAGGAACGAAGCGTCAAGTTCAATTACTCCGATAATCCGGCGATCAATCAGTTGCGCGAGATTTTTCAAAATATCGTCACACAGGAAACACGCTTTTTTGAACTTGAAACCGTCCGCGCGACCGATCCGCTTTCTACTCCGGCTCAAATGCGAATGCTGGATGATGAACTGCGCTCAAAACGAATCGCCGATCCCAACCGTTTTGTCCCGTTGCTGAAAGACCTGAAACTGGATGAAGGCGTCCCGCTCATTACACGCAACCATGCCGAGCGCTTGCTCCAACGAATCAGCAAAGAGAAGTAACCGCGCACGACTCAATTTATCCGCACCAATCTAAAATTATCCACAGTGGCCAGACTGCCGCTTGCCACTGAACCGTTCGCCTGAGCGAAAAAGCCCACCTGACTGGCTGCGCCGGGAACGACAAACTGGAATCGGACAGTGGTTGACCGTGTGATGTTGGTAAATGGAACGGATGGCCCTGAAACGACGTTTCCGCCTTCATCGAACCTGACGCCTAAGGTCAACCGTGTAGTCGAAGTAGCAGTGATGTCGGCTGAAACTTCAAACGTCGCTCCGGGCGTCAATCGCACCCATTGCAGAATCGAAGCCGGAGAGTAGGTCGAAGTCGGGGTCAATCGCGCAACTCCATTGGCAAAGCTGACTGCTCCCATTGTCGTCCAATTCGCACCAGCCTGATCGAAATTTGGATTCAGAATTGTTCCGTCATTACCCACTGGCGGAGTCGGTGTTGGAGTCGGCGTGGGTGTCGGAGTCGGCGTCGGTGTGGCTCCGGGCGGAACCCAGGGCGAAGTCAGGTTGTAAACAAAATTGGCCGAATGATTCGCTGCCAAGTAGTTGAATTCAACCCAGCCCGGATTGGGATAATAAGTCGTAAAACCAATGCGCGGTCCAGGTGATTGCACGGTTACACGATAATTGCCCCCGCCTGGTATGCTGCTCAACCGGTAATACCCACTTCGATCTGTTCGGGCAAAGCCTCCCTGCGAACCGGTTAAAATGACGCTGTACCCTTCAAGTCCTCTGCCGTCGCGGTCGGTCAAACGACCGGTGATAGAAAAGCTCGGAGCTTCGAGAGTTTGTGCCTGTGCAATGTTTGAATAACCGGACACCCCGTCAGCATTGAACGCTCTGACTCTGTATCTGAACAAGGTATTTGGAGATAAGGAACGATCAGCATAATTTGTTGCATCAGCCGGAAGAGATGCGATTTCAACGAAGTTTGAACAGTTCTGCCCTGTGCATCGCTCAACTTTGAAGCCGGTCTCGTTGCTTGCAGCATCCTGCCAAGTCAGAACGACTTGATTCCAGTCAGCGTCAACCACAGCCAAATTGGTTGGAATGACAGGCAGACTGGTCAAAGCTCCACGAATCACTCGCAAATGAATACGCATAGTGCTGTAAGGCGCTTGCGGCACATAACCGGAGTAAGCCAAAACAGCGACTCCATTGCGCGAAGCAATCGTAGGATGATTTTCAGAAAGAGGAGTATCAGCAATGGCAAAACCTTGAGGATCCTGAACCTCTCCGTTAACTCCTATTCGCGTGCCATAAATATCTCCACGCCTTGTGGGCCAAAAAGCTTCTTTTTTAGGATCAACCCAGGCAGCCAGAAAACTTCCTTCTCCGACAATAACTGGCCAAAAGCCTTGCAAAGAAAGGGAAAAACTGGGGCCAGCAAAAGAGCCATCAGCTTTTACTCTGCGCCCAAATATCCCGCCAAGGTTGTCTGGGTCAGCAGTTAAAGTTTTGGAGCCATAAACGGCGAGTACTTCGTTCCCATTATTCGCAAGTTGTAGCCCATGACAACCAGCAACAGGTAGAAAATCGGAAATGCTAAATAGGCTTGTTGAAGCGCCGTTTGCTGAAATGAAAACGCCCTGAGCGCATGGCGGGGATATCGGCTTCACAGAAGACGCCTCTTCATTAGTCCAGGCAACCAGCCAGTTATCCCTTAGCGCAATGACATTTGGGTATGCCTGAATTTGAAGCGTAGTTGAGCCTGACAATCTTCCATCTGCTCCTACTCTAACAGCACTGGCAGTCTCGGTCTGGCTGGCAACAACTAAAAATTGATCATTCAAAGCTGCAACGTTAGGGTTTACGCCTTGTGAAACAACAAACTCATCTCCAAACGGTAATCCAATTGAACTCAGCCTACGGCCATAGACAAGAGCGTACCCTGGAACACCTGAAGGGGTTTGGGATTTTTCCCAAACAACCAAAAAAGTTTCTCCATTCCAAGCAACTTTTGGATTTTTCAACCTTGGATGGCCACTAGCTAAAACAATCGGCTCAAGGTCAAGCGCCACTCCATTTTCATCAAGTCGCTGTAAAAGAATTTTTGAATTACCGAGAACCTGACTTCGGTAAACAACTACAAAACCATGAGCGCCGGCACTCACGCTTGGTTCACTTTGGCGCGGAGCGCTTTTGGGTATGGTAAATTCCCCGCTAACCGTTCCATCTGACCGCACACCAACAGTCTTCATCTCCGACTCAAGGGAAATTGAAAGTGCAGGGTCATCAATTCGCGGTGTAGGTTTTAGGACATTCCAAACAAGCTGCCCTCCACCACCGAAGCGTGGCGTTATTGAAGTCTCAGGAAAATAATTTCTGGCGAGGTTGATGCCATTTGAAATGCTGAGTAATGTTCCTGTGCGACTAAATCTGTAACAAAATAATTCTAAATTGTCAGATGTGTTAGCTTGTGCAGCAGCAACATATTCCATTCCATCCCAACAAAGCTCATGCGGACTAGGCCATCCCCAATTAGAAACTGGCTCGGAAATGAATTGACCATTGTGAGAAACAACTCTCATTTCATTTAGCCAAACCACTAAAAAGTCTGTTCCATCTGAGGCAACACGTGGTTTTACTACCAAATTTTCCGCCTGTTTTGATTGACCAATGCTGAACTGCTCTCCAATGGGTTCAAGTGATAAAGATATTCGCTGTGCCTGCAATGTGTGAGCGCTGACTCCACTAAGCGGCGTACGACGTCCTTCCCCCCAAATAACCAAATACTCGTCACCCGCAAAAGCCATATCCAATCCAACTGCTCTCAAATTATTTGGCACTTGAGCAACACTTCTCTCCTGGAAATCGAGTACTTGACCATCTGAGCTTATACGAATCGCCTGGACAACGCCTCCATCCAAACTATTTGGCGGCAGTTTTGCCACGACCCAATTGGATCCATCAGACTCCAAATCAGTCACTGAAAAATCTTCATAAGGCCGGCCAATTTGTATCGGTACAGAGTCAACAACAATCCCTTCAGCAGAAACACGCACTCCCTTTATGGCAAAACACCATGGACAATTGCTTTGATCAAACACTCTTTCTTGCCACGTAATCAACCAGTAGCGCCCGTTCCAAACGACATCCGGCTTAAAGTAGAAAGTCCGATTACGGGTAATTGAGATAGGCGTATAGTCAATTAAATTGCCATTTACATCCATCCTCGCAGCCAAAAGCTCTGAATAAGGCCAAAGATCATATTCAATATAATATGATCCTCTAAGATCAGCACGGGCATCCTGCCAAACAACTAAATATCCATTTGCCCCTTTGGAAATCCGCTGCGAGCCTTGCCCGCCTGCGGCGTCGCCAACGGTCGCGTCCCCTGGCAACATAACAGGCTGGGATAATTGCGGCTGGCTGTTGGATTGCCCGCCAGTCAACAGTGCAACGGCCAAAGTGGCCAGAAAGACAAACGTCTTGAGGGAAAAGCTGGAGACAAAAAGATTCATTTGCATAGCGATTACCGAATGCTTGATAGGGGTGGCCGAATTGTTGAAAAGAATTGGGGTCGGAGAAATTTTGAACTTGAACGTTGGAGATTCTAGGCTCTCGGAAGTTTTTCGGTCAACAAATTTATTCGAGCCTTTCGGACTGATTTTTATCTGACAATGACTGCGCGTGGAATCCTCTGATTCGTTCGAGAAACCATTGCAGGTTGAAAGCAATAGCCAACACAGCCCAAAACGATCCAACGCTCAGATATAAGCTGCGATGTGCGGCAACATCCCACACAAAGGGATTGCCTACCATCCAAATGCCATAATCTTCGCGCCACCAATCAGAATCGTTCAGGTAAACCAGCAAGCCGATCAAAAATGGAACGATGCTGCCAATGGCAACCAGCATCAGACAAATCACCCAAGTCCATTTCGTACCGATTCGCGTCAACCAATGCCGTCTGAGAAAGGCGGCAGTCAGTGCGTAACAGAACAGGTACAAATTCATCACAGTCAACCAGCGTGTTGACCCGACCAATTCTGCCAAACTGCCGACGTTAGGAAACAGCCTCCACCAAATCCAGCACACGCCATAAGTCGCAACGATCATCGAAACCGTCCAGGCCAATCCGTTCGCTGATCCGCTGCTGAAGAAAAATCGCAGCAATCGTTTTCCCGAAGATTCCGGCAATGTGCGCAAGACACTTGCTCCAGGCCAGTCGCGTTCGCTGATGGCAGTGAAAATCGAAAATGCGAACACGATGTTGAAAGACGCTTGCCAGTAAACCACAGGATCGTGAGTGGCTTCTACCCAGCTTCCCAGCAAAGCCGCGATTCCGCCAAAGATCCAAACGATGGTCAAATACAATCTGACCGGCAACGCGCGATTGGCAGAAATCGGTTTGATCAGCGCAATTGACAGCGCCAGCAACAACCCAATCTGAAATCCATAATTCAAGGCAATGATGCCGACCCATTGCCAGAAATCCATGCTGCCGATTTTGCTGCCGACTCCTTCCCACAACATTCCGCCCGCCGTAGCCATCGTGCTGACATAACCAATCACCATCAAAATAAACCCAAAGACTCCCAGCATGAATTTGAAGGCTCGTCCCACCGGCAAGCAGGCCAGAAAGACCATGGTTTGCGCGCTCAGCGTGACTGAGACGAACCCAATCGCCAGCACGACCGCCATCGAAGGCAGATCAACTCCCCGAAGAAAATAGGTGAAGGTCAAAAACGGCAAACAGGCGCTGAAGATCATGACGGTCAACACCACAGCCGCCAGCATCTTTCCGAAGATGATGCTGCGCGGTTTGATCGTCGTGATGAACAGCAGATCCAGATTGGTTTCTGAGCGTTCCGCCGCCAATCGCACGCCACTGTAAAGCGGAACGAACAACATGCTCACCGCCAACATAATGCCGAACAGAATCATAAAAACTGTTCTTCCGGCGTCGTAGCTGAAACTGATGTCGGCGGTTGTCATCAGATAAATGGCGACGGCGATGATTTGAATCGCCAGCAGGACCAACAAAGCTGTAATCACAAAGCGGCTTTGCACAGCCTGTCGCAGTTCCTTGACGACAATCGGGTTGAGCCAATCGTCAAAACGTTCGGCAAATTTTAGCTTCGTTTGAGTTGAGTTGCTGAGTTCGGCTTCGGCGGTCATTGCACAACTCCTTTGGTGACGTTCATGAAGATTTCTTCCAGATTGGCGCGCTGCTGTTTGAATTCGACGACGCGATAGCCGCGGGCGATCAAAACGGCAAGCAATTCGGCGCAGGCTTCATCGGTTCCGCTGACTTCGGCGGCAATTTCTTCGCCATTGAAACGAGCCGTTTCGATGCCGTGCATCTGCAACAACTCTCGATGAAGTTCTTCCTGTCGGCTCAACACTCGAATCAAAACCGTTCGGCGCGGCACGCTGTCGCTGAGCAAATCAGCGATGCCGCCCGCCATCAAAATTTTTCCGTGTTCGATGATGACTGCGCCGTGACAGATTTCGGCCAATTCCGTCAGGATGTGGGATGAAATCAGAATCGCTTTGCCCTGCCCCGAAAGCACGCGCAGCAATTCGCGCAGTTCTATGCGCGCTCGCGGGTCAAGACCCGCAGCCGGTTCGTCCATAATCAAAACAGGAGGATCGTGCAGCAGTGCTCGCGCCAATGTGACTCGCTGTTTCATCCCTTTCGACAAAGCGACCAGCATCTTGTCTCGAATGCCGCTCAGGTTAGTGAACTCTTCGATGCCGTCAACGGTTTGCCTTCGCTTTGCGCCTTTCAAGCCATACGCCCGCGCAAAAAAGTCCAGGTATTCGTGAACGGAGATGTCTCTGTGAGTCGGTAACGAATCGGGAACATAGCCAACCAGTTTGCGGGCGAGTTCCGGTTCTTCAATCACCGACACGCCATCAATGAAAGCTTGCCCGGCGGTCGGCTCATCCAGAGTAGCCAAAATGCGCATCGTCGTTGTTTTGCCTGCTCCGTTCGGGCCTACAAACCCCACGACCTGCCCGGAAGCGAAAGAAAACGACACGTCATCCACCGCACGCGTCGAACCGAAATACTTTTTCAGATTGCTGACTTCGACTTTCATCGTTCACCTCCGACGCCGTAAACCAGATTGCGAGCCGCGCGTAGCTTCACGTCTTTCAATCCTTCTTCGACAAACGGAGCGCCGTTGAGCACTGCCAGATAACTGTTCGGCATCAACGCATCTTCAGGCTTTTCGGCAAAGGCCTTGAATTCTTTCAACCATTCGCCGTTGTAGACTTGACGCAATCGGTCAGGCAAAGCCAATGCTTTCAGATCGGTCGCTCGCATCGAAGCCTGCGCTCCGGCAGCGATGTTTTCGGCAGAATAAATTTTTCCATTCGCGTCCGCCCACCAAACTTGCGTAATGTCGGCTCCCAAGCCGTTGACCAACGTCGCCCCATCGCCCGTTTGCTGAATGTTCAATCGCTCCCGCCGCGCTTCGCTTTTCCGCAACCTGAAAAAGGTAGGAACACGCGCAGCGATCCAGCCCGATTCCAGATGCTGGTCATTCGTCCAATCCATCTTGCGTTCCGGCATCGAGCGCCTGTAATCCCAATACTGCGGGACTTGCGGCGCAAGCTCTGTGTCGTAACTGAAGTGCAAACCTTCGCTGGGAGTGATCGGCGAATAAAATCCAGCCCAGCCGATGGTCGTCGCTCGGTGCGTAGTTTCATCCAGAATCGTCAACGCTTCGGTTTTCGTCGTTGCGTTCCAGCCTTCGCCAAAGAGCGAAAAGCCCGCGACGATCAAACAGGTCAACAATGAAATCGCCGGAATCGTCCACAGCATCCAGATTTTGCGTTTCTTTTTCGCCAGCCAGATCAAATTCACCGGCCCAATGACAATCACGAACACCAACATCAACAGGAACAATCCGCGAATGGGAACGCCGAATTGTTCGACGACCGGGAACTCCTGATTGATCGTGGCCAGACTGGAATAGTTGTTTTGAGCCAACGAAGCATTCTTCATCGCGTGCCGCAGTTGTTTCCATTGATTGGTGGAGATGTCTTGCAATCGAACTGCGCCTGTCACAACGACTGCGCCAAATCCAATGTGATACATCGGCAGCACAGAAGCTGGTTTGTTCTTTGTGGTTGGCGCAGACTGAGCTTCGTTTTCTTCTTCCTCATCGGATTCATCTTTTTTGATCGCCGTATCTTCTATGTTGCCGCGCCGGGCTTGCCACTGAGCGGGCGGTTGCCAATTCCCTGCGACCAGCAACACACCACCGCGCTCGACATATCGCAGCAATGCTGTGCGAACAGCTTCCGGCGCGCTCGCAAGTTCCTCTGCCAGCAACAACACTCCGCCGAACCGAGCATAAGACATCCAATTCTGGCTCCATTCCGAAACAGGAAATTCATACGATTGAACAGCAATTCGCCATTCGCCCGAACTGTCTTTCAGCCCTTGTTCAACATTGGCGGCATTCAACACACCACTTTTGTATGCTTGTTGGCTGAGCAACAGACTGCTCACATCGGATCGGCTCAGGCTGATTCCGACTTTTGCACTCCCAATCGTCACCTGTTCAGACTGCCTGACTTCATCAATCATGACATCTGCAAAACTGCTGTATGACGGCAACGCTGGGCTGAACAAAGTCACGTTCGCGCTGGACAATGGAGCCAATTCAACTGTTTTGCGAACTTCTCTGACGCTTCCCCAGGCGCTGTCGTATCCGTAACTGGGCAACAGCAGAGTGACTTTGTGAGCCTGTGTTTTGGAATGATTGGTGACCGTTGCGCGAAATTCTCCATACCCTTCGCCGACACTGGCCGTATGCAGCGATTCAACAACGACAGTCACATCCAGGTAAGTTTGCAATTGAGCCAACGCCAGGATCGGCAATGTCAGCGCAAACAAAAACACCAGGCTGAGAGTTCGGATTGCATTAGCTGTTCGATTCATTTTTCGATCTCCACATCGCGGGGAAGTTTGATTCCGGTTTCGTCCAATTGGCTGAGCAATCGCGCAATCAAACCGTGAGCATCTACGCCGTCGAACTTGGCTTTGTAATTCAGCACCAGCCGATGGTTCAGCGCCGGAGCGGCAACCGCTTTCACATCTTCAAAACCGACGGTTGGTCGCCCGGCCAGCAAAGCGAAAGCTCGCGCGGCTTCGGCCATGGCAATTGCCGCACGCGGCGAAGCTCCGTAAGACACATAAGTTTTCACTTCGTCGGTTGCTTCGGGAGAATCGGCATGCGTCGCCGCCACCAAACGCGAAACGTAGCGCGAAACGGGTTTCGGCAAATAAACGCGATCCATCACCGCAAACAATCCGCGAAGCTCGTCAGCAGACACGACGAACTCTGGTTGCGGCGCTTCGCCACGTCGCCGTGTTGAAATGATTTGATCCAGCGTGTCCACGTCCGAACCGCCAACGTTCAATTTGAACAAAAACCGATCCAACTGCGCTTCGGGCAACGGGTAGGTTCCTTCGAGTTCAATCGGGTTTTGCGAAGCAAGCACGAAAAACGGATCGGGCAATTGCCGCGTCACGCCAAGCAACGTCACCGATCGTTCCTGCATGGCTTCGAGCAAGGCCGATTGCGTTTTTGGCGAAGCGCGATTGATTTCATCCGCCAGCAACAAATTGGTAAACACCGGCCCGGCATGAAACTCCATGGAGCGGCGCCCATCGCCATCACCTTGCAGAATATGCGAACCGAGAATGTCGCTTGGCATCAGATCGGGCGTGAACTGAACGCGTTTGAATTGCAGCCCCAGCAAATCGCCCAGCGTTTTGACCAGCGCGGTTTTGCCTACGCCGGGCAACCCTTCCAGCAAAATATGGCCGCGGCTCAAAATGCCCGTCAGCACCAACCGATGCAGGTCGGCCCTGCCCAGCAAAATGCGGTCAAGCTGCGTCAGGATTCGATTGGCAAGTTCGATTGCCGGATTGATTTCTTCGGGTTGGAGAATGGTTTGCATAGTCGGTGGTCGGTGGTCGGTGGTCGGTGGTCGGAAAAGAAAGCTACGACCATCACCGATCACTTTCGATCAAAGTATTTTTGGACTGTGTTTTTGTGTTTCGGTAACACGGTTTGCGTGTAGGCGGAACCGCCGCCTTTGGCTGCATTGTTCAATACGCCGTGAGCAGACAAATTCCCTTTTTGCACTTCGGGCGCTGAAGCGCTCAGGCCGACCAATTGGCTGTCTTGCAAACCGGCGACTGAACCGGGCGGCAAGGCTTTTTCCTGAAATTTGGCGTTTTTTTCATCCGAGCCTTCCGTCCAGGTCATTGCCGCATCGCCGCGTCCGCGACTGACACCGCCTCTTCCCGGCCCGTTGCCAGATTTGTCGCCATTGCCGTCACACCATTGCCCCACGGCGTCAGCAACAGACATTTTCTGCGCGTTGTCTTTCAGGAATTTCGACAAACCGGAATTGTCCCGCTTGTTTGCCGAAGCTCCGCCCTTTAACGAATTCGGATTGATGTTGCCGCGATTCATTCCCGATTGATTCAACTTGGAAAGTTGCTGGTTGAGTTTTTGCTTTGACTGGCTGAGCGCGTTGGCAACTTCTTTCAATTGCTCCGAATTCAACGAACCGTTCTTGATCGCTTCCTGAGTTTCCGGCGAAAGCTGGCTGGCCAACGCTTCATTGTTTGCCATTGCACCTTGCATCATTGTCGAAAGCGTTTGCATAGCTTCGGTCATCAACTGAGCGTCCATTTGATCGCTGCCCGCCATCAGCCCCTCCGCCAGAGCTTCGGCTTTATCCAATTGCTCCTGTTTTCCGGCGGCATCGGCGACGGCATCCTGAGCGGCTTTTTCGACCGAATTAGCCAGATGATCCAGCGCTTCCCAGGTTTTGGCCGGGTCTTCTCCGGCGGCTTCGGCAACCAGTTGATCCAGCTTGTCGTTTAACTCCTCTGCTTTGGCTTCGGTGACAATCTGGCTTTCTTTGAGCATTTCGATTTGCGCGGCGATGTTTTCCGCTTCCTTGCCGACATTCAATGAACGTCCCGCAATTCCCGAAACATATTTAATCGGCAGCAACAAACAAATGGCGACGAAACTCACCGACAGCGCCATCAGTCCCCAGGCGCGAGCGCTTCGCCAACGCAATCGCGGAAGCTGGATTGCGCTCAACTTGTCTTCCCAATCTCCCAGCGGTTGTTCGCCGGCAGTCATCAACAATCCGCCAGATTCGTTTTGACGATCCAGCAACGAACGAACAGCCGCGTGAGAAGGCAACTGTTTACTAGCCCTCCAAACAGCAACGACGGCGGCGACCAAAATGCCGACAATCCCAAACAGCAGCGCCTTTCGCGGAGTGGCAACCGTGGCGCGCAAACTCAACGCAACGATTCCCCAGCCAAAACACCACAACGTCGCCATCATCAGCCAGTTTTTCAGCGTCAGCAGCATGGTCAATTTTCGCAAAAAGAGTCGAATGGATTCGTCGTGACCGGTTCCGGCAGAGTTGGTCGTCGGCTCGATATTTGGCGATAAGGATGTCGTTTTCATAACGCGAGAATACCAGAGTTGAATCAGTCGAGTCTTCTAAAATTTCTTCTGAAAGCTTGGCCAGATGCCGCGAAATTTGAGTATCATTCCAGCCGGTAGACGCTCGACGGTGTAACACTGTTCCGAAAAGAATTCATCATAATTTTTATACTGTTGTCGCTTTACAAGAACCGAAGCGATGGACGTTCCGTACACGCTTCCCCCTTGCCGAACTTCAAATCAATTTCAGGAGAATTTTTATGCTAATGACTGTTGTTGCGCTCTTGCTTTGCCTGGTCAACGATCCGGTTGCCGTTACATCTCAAAACGGACGCGAACCGATTGAATACAAATTACTGGCGACGAACAAAACGTCCACAATGGAAAAAGAGATGAACGCCGCCGCTGCCGAAGGCTTCCGCTTTGAAGGAACCATGGGCGGCGAAACCGCCGGGGGCGGCAATGAAATTGTCGTCATCATGTCGCGCCGCGCCAGTTCCAGCAGCGAACGACTGCAATACAAAGTGCTGGCGACTCGGAAAACTTCCACGATGCAAAAAGAACTGAGCGAAGCAGGCGCACAAGGATTTTCCTACGTCGGCCAGACCATTTACGATTCGGCATTTGGTGGCCGCGAAGTGGTGGTCATTCTGGAACGTAATGACAAAGTCAAAACGACGTACGAGTATCGGCTGCAAGCGACGGCTCGAACTTCGACCATGCAAAAAGAACTGAACCAGGTCGGACAGGACGGATTTCAGTTCTGTGGCATTACCGTCGCGGAAACCAGCTTTGGCGGGCGCGAAGTCGTCAGCATCATGCGACGAGCCAAATGATCCTTAACCATCGAAACTTCTTGCTGGAAGGCGAGCGAATTGGACTTCGCTATTCGCTCGCCGTTCCCAAAACGACTGCGGCGACGCTGGCCGGATTGCAAACCGGGCAGCGCGTTGGCAGTTCGCTCGAATTCAAAGACCACAGGGATTATCAGCCGGGCGATGATTTGCGGCGAATTGATTGGAATGCTTTCGCCCGCTCGGACAAACTGACCGTCAAACTGTTTCGCGAAGAAATCACGCCGCATTTGGATGTGCTGATTGACGGATCGCGTTCGATGGCGATCGAACCCGGCACAAAAGCGCAGGCGGCAATTGCGTTGGCAGCGGCGCTGGCAGTCGCAGCAGAAAATGCCGGACATTCGCATTCCGTGTGGATGGCGCGTGAATTTTGCGAACCGCTCGCCAACAGCGCCGGGCGTCCATCAACGTGGGCTGAGTTGAAGTTCGATTTTCGCCAGCACCCTCTGGAATCGTTTTCCCGCGTGCCGCCGAAACTGCGACGCCAGGGACAGCGCATTTTCATCAGCGATTTGTTGTGGCTTGGCGAACCTTTGCAGTTGCTGCAACAACTTTCGCTGAACGCGGCTTCGGTCACTGTGGTGCAATTGCTGTCGGAATCCGATCTCGCGCCCGTGGAGCGCGGGCGAATGCGCTTGGTGGATTCGGAAACCGAAGAACAACGCGAAATTTTCATTGATGATGCGGCGATCAAGCGTTACAAAGACGCTCTCGCTCGCCATCAGCAAAACTGGCATCGGGCGTGTCGTCAAACCGGCGCCGCGCTGATCGAAATGATCGCCGAACCTTTCCTGGCAACCTGGAATCTGGAAGCACTGGTTAAAGCCGGTGTTCTGAAAGCGTAAATGATGAATCTTGGAATTGTCGCTGACGAAATCAGCCGTAACTTTCGGCAAGCTTCGCAAATCGGAATCGCCGCCGGGTTACGCCGTTATGAAATCCGTTTCCTGCAATCTGGCCGGGCGCCAATGTGCGATCCCGCCGAATTGCTGGAAATCGAACGCATCTGCGACGGCGAAGGTCTTGAAATCACAGCCTTATCGCCGGGCTTGTTCAAATGGACGGATTCGGCTGAAAAGTTTAGAAAAGAAATGAATGAAGTGTTTCCGCGTTCGGTCGAACTGGCTCAACGTTGGAACTTATCGGCATTGATTATTTTTGGCTTTTGCAAACCAGGAGCGACCGAAGAAAATGCTGACCTGATTCCAAGCGATCATCCACCAAGCTGGGTAACAGATAGTTTGGCCGAAGCCGGAACCAAAGCTGAAGAAGTCGGTTTGCGATTACTGATCGAAGCGGAACCGGTGTGTTGGGCAGACACAGGAGTTGCAACGGTCAACCTCATTCGCCAGGCCAAATCTTCAGCAATAGGCATCAATTACGATCCTTGCAACGTCGCCTGGATGCTCCGACGTGATCCGATTGACGAATTTGATTTGGTCGCACCATTCATCGCCAATGTTCACGTCAAGGATCAATTGGACGCGCCACGCGGCAGCGGAATGCCGACGTGGGTTGTGCCCGGTAAAGGAATGATTGATTACCGCCCGCACTTCGATGCGTTGAAACGCATTGGCTACGATGGCCCGATTTCGCTGGAACCTCACATTGATGGAAATCCCGAAACCATTTCCCAGTGCAAACAAGCCGTCGAACGATTATGGCTCTAATTTTCGGCGGCAGTTTTAACAAAAACGTTGTTGACGGCTCAGGTTCAAAAAGTTATTTTCCGCGCGAACTGAAAACTGGAGCAAATTGCTCTGGTGCCGCGATTTGAATTTAGAATTTTCGCCTCTTTGCCCTTACCCGTCTTAGCCAGGTTTCAGTCTCACTGCTGAAGTCAATCCCTGGGCAAGTGAGTTATTCACTACCGCTTCGATCCCCTCAAAAACGCCCCTTCAAACGATCTGTCTATTATTCAGATTTGATCATTGGAGTTTTATCGCATGCTCTCTCAAAGAACTTCCCTCACACCTGCTCAACTGCTGTTGTTATTGCTGATGGCTGCTTTTGCACTCTTTTTGGCATTGTCAGCGTCAATTTAGCCGAACCGGGCTTTGTTGAATGTTGAGTAGTGTTCTTCGTTTGCAGGGCAGGCCGAAAACCTGTCCTGCATTCAGTGGTTCGCCAGGCATTTGCTTGCACATCCCAAAACGATCTCCTACCCTGCCTTCCGATGTAGTGCGGCATCTCTGACGCCGAACATTTTCCCGGAGGCAGACTCAATGATTCTTACCCGCTCGCTGAAATCTCTATTCATTCTTCTCCCCATCATCGCGTTGCAACTTTGCGTTGTAACGGCCTTCGCTCAAGACGCCAATCGCGCTCAGCTTCGCGGAAAGCTCACAACTGAAATCGAAAAAATCGCCAACAGCTTTGACGGCGTGATGGGCGTGGCGATTCGTGATTTGACGACGGACGAAGAAATTCTGGTCAACCCAAACCTGACTTTTCCGACCGGCAGTTCGATCAAAATTCCCGTGCTGATCGAATTGCACAAACAAGCTTCCGAAGGAAAATACAAGCTGACGGATCAACGTTGGGTCGAACGCGCAGACAAAGTCGGCGGCAGCGGCATCATCAACAATTTCGGCGATCACACTTCGCAGTTGAGCTTGAACGATCTGGCAGTGCTGATGATTGTGTTGAGCGACAACACGGCAACGAACATGCTGATTGACCAGACGGGGATGACCAACGTCAACGCGACGCTCGATCAAATTGGCCTGAAAGCCATTCGGCTTCGCCGGAAAATGATTGATGTGGCGGCTTCCGCACGCGGCGACGAAAACATTGCCACGCCGTTTGCTGCGATGGAGTTGATGGCCAAGCTTTATCGCGGCGAAGTTGTTAATCGCAGTTTGAGCGATGACGTGCTGAAAGTGTTGAAGCTTCGCAAGAGTTCGCCGATTCCTGCGTTGATCCCATCAACCGTCGTGATCGCCAACAAACCCGGCGGCATCGAAGGTGTCGTTTGCGACTGGGCGGTGGTTTACGTTCCCGGTCGCCCGTTCGCCATTTCGGTGATGACCAACTACAACGGCGAAACCGCCAACGCCAACGACGCCATCGCCAATGTCGCCAAGCTGGCTTACGATTATTTTGCGCGGTTGGCCCGTTCGACCGAATACGGCGCACGCGTGCCGTTGGAACTCTTGCAGAAGAAGAACTGAGTTATGGCTTTACACAAAAGACGCGAAGAATCCGGGCGCTCTGTGGCGCGTGTGCTGCTGGAATCAAAGGAACCGGTCGAGCTTCCGCCCGCCGAATTCGACGAAGAAAATGCCACCATCGAACGCGAAGAATTTCGTCCACATTTGCCGCAATTGTTTTACGAACTGCGCGAAGGCTGCTGGGCCGATCCCGCGCCGATGGTGCAGAGCGATTCCATTTTCGTCATTCAAGGCGAAACCCGCGACTTCTGGGTTCGCATCTGGCACACAGACGACACCCGCACCGGCATCGCCAAGTTGCATGTGCTGAGCTGTCTGCCTGTTGCGCCGAATCTCAAAATCAATTTTGATGGATGACGTAGAGCAGGTTTTCCAACCTGCTCAGGTTTCCATCAGTCGCCGATTGTGATGCCTGAGCCGATTGGAAAATCCGTTACGGCTTTTATCAATCGCCAATTGCAAAACACGAGCAGGTTGGAAAACCTGCTCTACCTTTGAGGACAGACACGATGCTCCGCCGACTCTTTGTTTGTATAGCGCTGCTCTCATCCGTTGCGTTTTCTCAAACCAAACAATTCAATTTCAAAGAACAGGTCATTGACCCGAACGTAGGCGTTGGATACGCAGTGACGGTCGCTGACATCAATCACGACGGCAAACCCGACATAGTCGTTGTCACCGAAAATCCAGATCAGGTGGTCTGGTACGAAAATCCTTCGTGGACGCGGCGAACCATTGTGGCTGGCTTTCCGAAGCTGCCGGTCTGCGTGCAGGCGCTGGACGTGGACGGTGACGGCAAAGTCGAATTGATTTTGGGAGCCGATTGGCAACCATCGAACACCGCATCGGGCGGCTCAGTCTGGTTGCTGCAACGCCCCGCTGATCTGAACCAGCCGTGGACACCGATCAAAATCAACGAAGAGCCGACAATGCACCGCATGCGGTTGATTGACCTTGAGGGCAAAGGCCGCAAGGAACTCGTCTGCTCACCGCTGCACGGGCGCGGAAACAAAAGCCCGGAATGGTGGAAGGGCGATGGCGCTTCGCTGTACTTGCTGCGCCGTCCCGCCAATCCGTTCAAAGACCCGTGGACGCGCGAAATCATCAGCAACGAATTGCACATCACGCACAACGTCTGGCCTGTGGATTGGGATGGCGATCGCAAAGAAGAACTTCTGGCCGCCGGATATGAAGGCGTGTTTCTGTTCAAACGAACCGCTGCCGGAATTTGGAACAAGCAACAACTTGGCGAAGGTGACCCGGAAAAGCGCGGCGCGGGCGAAATCAAAGCTGGGCGGCTGCCCGGCGGCAAGCGTTACCTGGCCACTATTGAACCCTGGCACGGTCATCAAGCCGTTGTGTACACGCCGCCCGATAAACCCGGCCAACTCTGGAAACGACAAGTTCTCGTCGAAAACCACAAAGGCGGCCACGCTGTCTGGACGGCGGATTTGACCGGCAAGGGCGTTGACTCTCTGGTCGTAGGCTTTCGCGGCGTCCCCGAAGGCAAAATCGAAGACGCGATGGTATATCTCTTCCACCCGCTCGACCGCGCAGGTTCCAAATGGGAAAAACAGGTGCTCGACGCCAAAGGCCTCGGCGTGGAAGACATCATCTGCGCCGACCTGAACGGCGACCGCAAAATTGACATCATCGGCGTAGGCCGCAGCACCAAGAACGTCAAGATTTACTGGAATGAGAGGAAGAAGTAGCCTTCATCAGATAAAAAACAGGACAGTTCTAAGTCGCTCTGACATGTTAAGCAATGCCGACTTGTAGCCTGTGATCGTGTCGGTTACGCTCAAAACATGATCGTAGGCTTCAAACACAAGGGATTGGAAAAGTTCTTTGCCAAGGGCACAAGAACGGGGATTCAAGCCAAACATGCTGAACGCCTGCGGTTGATCCTAGGTCGGTTGAACGCCACGACCTGTCCACAGGATATGAACCTGCCCGGTCTGAACCTTCACGAACTGAAAGGTGACCGGAAAGGAACATGGGCAGTAAAAGTGAGCGGGAACTGGCGCCTTACATTTTGCTTTGTCGGAGAGGATGTCACCAACGTTGATTACGAGGATTATCATTGAGGTAAAAGCTTATGCGTATGCACAATCCGCCCCATCCTGGGGAAGTTTTGAAGAATCTATGCCTTGAGCCTTTGGGGCTGAGCGTCACCGAAGCTGCCAAAGCATTGGGGGTCAGCCGCAAGACGCTTTCAAGCATTCTGAAGGGGCGCGCGGGAATCAGCCCGGAAATGGCCGTTCGGCTATCCGTCGCTTTCGACACTACGGCTGAAAGCTGGATGAATCAGCAAGTGCAATATGATCTGTGGCAAGCCGAACAGCATCGTGATGAATTTAATGTCACTCGCTTAGCCAATGTTGAGCGGATCAGCGCCTGACCCAATCTCTACTGAAAATATGTCTTCGTCACCATTACCCCGCCGCGATTTTCTTAGATCGGTTTTCAGGTCACTGTATGGAATACCCGCAAAACTTGAACCAAGC
>CAYYDG010000018.1:0-120677 GCA_964470555.1 uncultured Heliomicrobium sp. | reverse complement strand
GATCTGAATCCAACTGTTGTTGCTCGACGCCGACCAGTTGCACGCCACATCCGTCGTCACCGTGACCGAACCGTTCCCGCCTGCGGAAGAATAATTCGCGTTGCTCGGATTCAAGGTGTAATTGCAACCAGAGGCATCCACAGCGGCTTTGATGTCCAACCGTCCCCAACCGTAGACATTGTTCGGCACGCCGCTGCTGCTGCAACCGGTGAACGCAACATCCACCGCCGCCTGATTGAGCAGATCAATCGTTTGTTGAATCTGTCCGCGTAAGGCCGGACGCGCTGACCACAGCAAAGCAATCGCTCCGGCAACGTGCGGCGTCGCCATCGAAGTGCCGCTTGATAGGCTGTAACTGGCATTCCCGCTGTTGGTCGCCGAGCGAACGCTGACGCCGGGCGCAGTGATTTCCGGTTTCAACCGATTGCTGCCATCGGCGGTGGCGGGGCCGCGACTGCTGAAGCTGGCAATGGTTCCCGTGCTGGCACTGATCGCTCCGACGGTATACGAAGCCGCGTAAAACGAAGGTGGATCGCTGACTGTCGAACACGCCGACCCGCTGTTGCCTGCGGCGACGACCATCATGATTCCGGCGGCGCGTTGCGCTTCGACGGCGGCTTGCAAGGTGTTGACGCTGCATCCTTCGGAAGGCGGACAGCCCCACGAATTGATCGTAATGTGCGGAGCTTTCGACGGATCGCCCTGCGCCGGAGTACCGCCAATCGGATACGGCGCTAAAAACCATTCCATGCATTCCATATAGGTCGCCGGAGTTCCGTTGCCCTGGTTCATGTTTCGGCACCCGATAAATTTGGCTCCGGGAGCGACGCCGATTTGATTGGTTCCGCCATCATCGCCAATCGTTGTTCCCACCGTGTGCGTCCCATGCCCGTTGTCGTCGCAAGGCGCAGTCGTATTCGCGCCGCAACCGCCTCCGCCGCTGTGAACGCTGTCATGCCAGTTGTAGTTGTGATCGGCAGTCATTCCATTCCAGCCGCGATATTTGTTTTTCAGCGCGTTGTGATCCCAGCGAATGCCCGTGTCGGCTCCACCGACAACAATGCCTTGTCCTGTGAACCCAAGCGCCCAGACTTCAGGCGCGCGAATCGAAGTCACGCCCAATTCAACCGCATCAGGAGCGTTCGGCGCAGTCAGCGCACGAATGGCCGCGTTCAATTCTTCTGCTGTCGGCTGTGCAACCAGATTGTTTCGGATTTGCGGATTGCCTTCGATGCGGGCGACATCCGAACGCGCAGCCAGTTCTTCCACCAGATCACGTCCTCCGGAAGTCAGCACGGCGTTGACGATATAAAACGATTGCGCGGGACGTTTTCTGACGGTCAACAAATCCATCACCGGAGCCTGCGTCGCCAGCGCTTTGGCCAGCAGCGAATCGCGCACGAATCGGCCTTTGTCTTCTTTGGCATCGAACCGGCTGGCTTCAGCCAGGTCCGCCTGATCGGCGAACACGACAAAAAACTCCGCTTCTTTTCCGTCGGCAGTGTTGGCCAGTACCCAATCGGAAATTTTGGTTTGCCAGGCAGGCGCGGCAGTGGCGACGGTTTCACTTCGCATCAAGCCAAAAATGGCGACCCCGGCGAACAGTGCCAGGAGCAAAGTGACAGCAAGCAATGAAAAGATCGGACGATGTTTGGCGATCATGAAAACTCCGTGTGTGATTTGTACTGAATAACTACGATCATTGTTGAATAAGCGGTAAACACTGAGCTTGATGTTTTCCCCAACCAAGCTCAAGGCGCGAAATAACCGGACAGGTCAACCACCAAATCCGTCGTTCCCAGAGCAAACAACTTGAAGGCTCCGTCCGGCCCCAGCGCGACGGTGAAGTGGCGATTGGCGATTTGCCCGGTGGTGAAATTGGACGTGGCAATCAACGGGCGCGCAACGTTGCTCGGCCACAAGGTCAGGAATCCGGCTACCGGATTGACGGTCGTCACATTGCCAACCACGGCCAGCGCCGCAGCGGGAACGGTTTGACCGCCGCAGATGCCGCGCGCTTGCTGGCTGTATTCGACGCCGCCGACCAAAGGCGTTCCAGGCGTAAAGCATCCCGGTTCGCCTGGCCGGGAATCCAGCAATCGAACCGGCGCTCCCAGCGGGTAAAACAACAACCCGGCTCCGTTCAGGTCTGTGGCATCAGGACTGTAATAACCCAACACGTCCACGACGATGTTCGTCGTCGCCAGCGAAAAAATCCTGAACGCGCCACCCGCTCCCAACCCGACGTTGAACGGCGTATTGACGATGTCGTCGCCGACGTAATTGCCGTTTGACACCAATGGCGGACTCGCCTGATTCGGATACAACGTGATGAATCCGGCTCCGGCGGGATTGACGACTGTCGCGTTGCCGACCAAAGCCAATGCCGCATTTGGAATCGTCACGCCGCCGCAAGTCACGCGTCCCTGTTGAACCCGCGACGTGCCACCAGGAATCGGCGTGCCCGGCGTATCACAGCCGGGTTCGCCGGAACGCGTTTCCAGCAAACGAATCGGTTGCGGCAACGGATGAAAGTACAAGCCTCCAGCTCCCGGCGGAGCGTAATATCCGGTCACGTCAATCACGACATGAGTTGTCGTTTGAGCGTGAATCTTGAACGCACCATCCGGCCCCAATCCTACTGTGAAGACATTGTTGACGATTTCGCCCGCGACGAAATTCGAATTGGCGACCAGCGGACGGCTGGCATTGCTGGGATACAAGGTCACGAATCCGCCGCTGTTCGGCACAGGGGTGATGTTTCCAGTGATGGCCAGCGCGTTGGACGGAATCGTCACGTTGCCGCACGTTCGCCGCGCAAGTTGCGTGCGATCCACGCCAGCGACAATCGGCGCTCCCGGAGCGTCGCATCCAGGCTCTCCGGCGCGCGTTTCCAGCAAACGAATCGGTTGAGGCAACGGATAAAACACAAGTCCGCCTCCGCTGAAGGTCGCGGTGTAAGTCGTGTCTGTCGCCGGCGTCGAAATCGTGTGCGTCGCCGCTCCGCCGTCCGACCAATTGTTGAACGTGTACGTCGTCGAGCCGACGGTTTGCGGCGAAACGACGCCGATGCTGCGTTCAATGCCGACAACCGAAGCTTCGGTGTGCGGAGAAACCACCGGTTGGCCGTCCAGGGTCAATTGCAATCCTGCCGGACTGGAATTCAGCGTCAGATTCACGACGCGCGGGTTGATGTCGCGGAACACGGAATGCTGCAAACCGCCCGCGTCCGTGACCGTCAGATGAATGCGATACCAGACGTTCGTCGCCGTTTCGCCTGTCGTCGGAATAACGAACGATCCGCTGGTCACGCCGCTGAAGGGCGGAATGAACGGATGCGTGTGCGTGTCGTGATGAAAAACGACTTCCCACGTGAAGGCGCTCGCCGGCAACGTGCCTTGATCGGGATCGGTTCCGGTTCCTGCAAAGTTGATGGTTTCGCCTCCGGTGTACAGCGTGCCGACGCCGGGTTGCGTGATTGTCGCGGTAGGTGGTTGATTCGTCGTCACCGTCAAGGTCGCCGCGTTGCTGGTGTCATTGCCAAACAAGTTGCTGACGAAGCAGGTGAACTGCGCTCCGTTGTCGCCAAGCACCGCCGGAGGCGTGGTGTAGCTGGCGGAATTGGCTCCGTTGATGTCCATGTTGTTCTTTCGCCATTGATAACTGAGCGGCGCAGTTCCCGAAGCCGTCACACTGAAGGTCGCTGTCTGGCCAGTGGTGACGGTTTGATTGGCCGGATGTTGAGTAATCGTCGGCGCTTGATTGGCCGTGTACTGAATTCGCCACAACTGGCCGCCGCTGCCGCGTTGCAGATAATACAAACTGCCGTCATTGGCCACCCGCAAATCTACGGGCAAGGACAATCCTGTCGCAAAGTTGCTGGCTCCGCCCACACCTGGCGGCGAAGCCGGGTCAATGTATTTGATCCAGCCCGCGCAGTAATCCGCCAAAAAGTATTTGCCGACATATTGTGCCGGAAAGGTTGCGTTGGTCGGGTTGTAAAACGCTCCGCCCGTAATGGCGCAGGTGCTGGCGTCGTTCGAATAGTAATAAATCGGATCGCGGAAATTCGGATTCGTCGGATTGCATGCGCCTTCGCAGGTCGGCCAGCCGTAATTCGATCCGGCAATGCCGTCGTTGACTTCTTCCCAGGTCACCTGGCCCACGTCGTTGATGAACATTCGCCCGGTCCCCGGCTGAAACGCGAAGGTGAACGGATTTCGCAATCCCAGCGTCCAGATGGATCGGTTGTTCCCTGTGGCCGTGTTGAAAAACGGATTGTCTGTGGGAATCGTGCCATCGGAATTCAATCGCAGCATTTTGCCCAGCCGGTTGTTCAGCGTTTGCGAATTGCTGGTGACGGCATTTTCGCCAACGGCAACGTACAGCTTGCCGTCCGGTCCGAAATGCATGGCTCCGCCGTTGTGATTGGTTGCCGACAGATTTTCCAGATCAGCTAACACGAGTTCGCTGCCTGCTTGTACGACATTGCCGTTGGCGGTGAAGCGGCTGATGCGATTGTGAATCGGCGAAGTCGAAGTCGTGTAATACACGTACACAAAATTATTCGTCGCAAAGTTCGGATCGAACGCCACGCCCAGCAAGCCGCGTTCGCCGGATGAATTCACTGACAACGTCATAAACGGCGTCGTCAGCAAACTGCCGCCTTGAATCACGCGCAGACTGCCGCCTTGCTGGCACACGAAAATGCGTCCGTCCGGCGCAATGGCAAATGCAGTCGGACTGGTCATTCCAGAAGCCACCAGCGTTTCGGCAAATCCGCTCGGCAACGTCGCCGCTGACACGGCTCGCTCTGGCCAACCCGATAACGGTCTGGAACTCCAGCCGGCGACCAGACCGGCAGTCAAAACGGTCACAACAAGAAAAGTGCGAAACAGTATGGGATGCCCGGTTGCGGTTTTCATCGCGGATGTGAAAAAGCTTTGAGCCATAAATAAAGTCTCCGAAACGCAGTCAGCGTTTGTGCCAGTTTAACGATGCGAGCCGAATCAAACTCGGCAATGTTCCATTGGATTGTGAAGATTCCAGGCAACGGGGATTTCGGGATGATATGCCTGTGATGTGTACCCAGCGACGATTACTTTCGGCGGCAAGGTTGATCTTGTCAAGACACTGGTTCTGCAAACTTTGGACTTTAATTTGGCTTCAGCGTTTGTCCTGCAAACCCTGCCAACTCTCAAACTCGGATCAGCTTTTGATAGGCCGATATGGCTCAGGGTCTATGCGGTCAATGCTGAGGAAGGTGGGCTGCAAATGATCGAAGTCAGTATCGGTTGTGACAATAATCGCTCCAGTAGCAATGGCAGCAGCAGCAATCCAAAGATCATTCTTCCCCATTGAATACCCAATGGATTCACTGAAAGCATCAATCATCGCATAAGCAGCAAAGACATCTTCGTTATCAACCGGAATACGCCAAAAATACTGTAGAAAAAATTGCGCTTGCTCTTTCTTGCGTTGCCCCCATTTCCACTGATGAACCAACGACCGAAGTTCGCCTTCTGTCACAACGCTAATGAGCGGGCGCGGGTCGGCAACAAGCGGCTGATACTTTTTGCCGAACGAAATCGCCTAAAGCCGATTCGCGGACAAGATGAATCAAGATGTTTGAATCGAAAAGATTGAGGTTGCTCATTAGCTCAAACGCTCAAGGGCTTCAAAAACGGCTTCGTCAGTTTCTTCGCCGCGTATGCCGGGAATCACGTCGAAGATAGTTTTCCCTTCTGGCAACGGTAGCGGAGGACGCGATGCCGCCAGAACACGTTCTCGCATAGCGAGCGATTCTTCCGGCGAGCGAGTTTTCAGGCTTGCAATCGCCCGGCGGAGTGAATCAGGGTCTTCTTCATCGCCATCAATTTCATTGCCCCGTGCCAGGAATCCTTTTTCACGCATTGTCTCTTCCAGTAATGAACCGCCAAACACAGCCGGATCGGTTCCTTTCAAACCGGCCAACGCGATAATTTTCTTTTCGACTTCCAGTGAAACGGCGACATTCATCGGCTTACCTCCATAAGTGATTCGCTGCGAAGCATCCTAACGCTGAGCGCCAGCTTACGGCAATCACCCTCGCACTTCCTGCCAACTCAGCCCAAAGCGCGCCAGATATTTTCGCAATCGGTCGGCGTCATTGGCAGTTTTCTTTTTCTCGCGCGACGTAGCGAAAAGCTTCCGTCCGGCTTCGGACAGCGTCGCCGATTCACGGCAAATTTTGATCACGGCGTTGAGCTGCATGCGGTCGAACAGATCAACGGATTCCAGCTTGTCGGCATCAAGCAACAATTCCAGCGAAGCCTCTTCGTCGCCCGATGGTTCCGCCCACTGTTCGCGCAACCGTTCGATTTCTTCTTCGACGACTTCGGCGGAAATGCGCCCGCCCGGAGCCAGCGTTGCCATCCGCGTAATCGAACTGTTCAAATCGCGAAAGTTTCCCTGCCAACGCGCTTCGCCGGAAACGGCGAACTTCAAAAACTTCGCGCGAGCTTCGCGGCTGAACGTCACACGCGAACCATGTCGCGCGGCGTATTCTTCCAATTCGAAATCCAGATTCGGTTCGATGTCTTCGGCGCGATCTTTCAAACTCGGCAACCGAAACGTCCACAGATTGATGCGCGCCAACAGGTCTTCGCGAAATCGGCCTTCGCGCACCATCAACGACAAATCGCGGTTGGTTCCGGCAATCAACTGGAACTCACTTTTGACTTCCTTGTCGCCACCCAACGGCAAAAAGACTTTTTCTTCCAGCGCGCGCAATAACATCGTTTGTTCATCCAATCCGAGTTCGCCGATTTCATCCAGAAACAGCAATCCGTTGTTCGCCGCGCGCAACAACCCCGGACGGTCTTTCGCCGCGCCAGTGAACGCACCTTTGACGTGACCGAACAACGCCGACATTGCCGCGTCACCGCGAATCGTCGCGCAATTGATTTCCACAAAATCGCCTGTCACCTGATGCCGCTCGCGTTTGAGCTGATACACGCGCTTGGCCAGCCGCGACTTCCCTGCTCCGGTTGGCCCGGTCAGCAAAATCGGATTGCGCGACCGAATGGCGACTTCTTCGATGCGGTCAATCAACTTGTTGAACTGTTTGTTGCGCGTCGAAATTCCCGATTTCAGAAAGGTCACGCTCTGTTCGCGCTCTTTGGCAAAGCGTGAAGCGATGCGGTCGTATTTCGACAAATCCAGGTCAATCACGCGATACCAACCGGCGACTTCGCGTTCGCGGCCTCTATGATTGCTGACCATCGCCGTTTGAATCAGTTTGCCGGGAAAGTAGCGGGCTTCAGTCAGCAAAAACAGGCAGATTTGCTGCACGTGCGTGCCGGTCGTGATGTGAACCAGCACGTCTTCCCGCTCGGCATCGAATTGTTGCTGCTTGGCAAAATCCAGCAACTCGCCATACACCTCTTCCAAATCCCAGGGGTCATGAAATTCGATTGCAGTCAGGCGAACGTCGGTTTCCGGTGACACTACGCGAATGTCGCCAACAATCTGCTGAGCCAGCTTTTCGTAACGCTGCTGGTAAATCAATTCGTACCGGCGCACCAGCAATTCTTCCTGTTGGCAAATCGCCACCGAAGGCCGCCAGCGATCCCAACGCTCCGGCCCATCGCCCGAATCCAGGTTCGGGCCCAACAATCCGATGACGACAACGTCTTTCTGAGTCATAGAATAAAATCTAACTCCTTAGCGATTGGGATAATAAACTTCGCAAAGCCAAACCACCAAGCCAGACCGTAAAAAACTTCTTTGCCCGAAAATTCCCTTCCCAATCAACAAGTTGCCGATTTTTGTCATTCAACGCTCGCCATTCTTCGAATCTTTGGAACGCTTCGTGCCAAATCAGATTTCGTCGAAAGACGAATCGAGTCGGTAGCCTGATCGTCAGTTTGGCCTGCCTGCGAGAGCGGGCTTCAGGCTGGAATGCCGCCCTTACTGAATGAGCAGGCTACGGGCGCGAAGAAAAGGAGTCTGACATGTCGTTTGCGACAACGCCCTGAAACGATGAAAACGGCTGCGCCCGACTGTCCGACAAGCTGCCAGCTTGTCGTTGACCCTAACAAGCGTCAAATCGAGACCACGACAAGCTGGCAGCTTGTCGGACATTTTCAGAGGAGCAAAACATGGCGAACAAAAATCTTTTCCAAACCATCGCTGGCCGATTGCTGCCGAAAGCCGACGCCGTCAACGAAGCCGGTGGTCGTGCTTACAAACTGTCGCCAAAAGCCGCGCTGGCCCAGTACGCCATCACGGGTTGTTTGAACGGCACGTTTTACGCCGACGCCGAAACGCAGCTTCAGAACGTGATAGAGCTTTGTCAGAAAGTTGATGCCGAATTCATCGCCAAGCTGGCGGTGTACGCGCGCGAACGCGGCCACATGAAAGACATGCCTGCGTTGCTGTGCGCTGTGCTGGCCGTCAAAGATGTGGCGATGTTGAAAGCCGTGTTCCCGCGAGTGATTGATAACGGCAAGATGCTGCGAAACTTTGTTCAGATCGTTCGTTCGGGCGCAGTTGGCCGTAAATCGCTCGGAACTGCTCCGAAACGTCTGATCAACGAATGGCTGGCGGCGCGTTCCGACGAAGCCATTTTCAAAGACTCGATTGGTCAATCGCCGTCGCTGGCCGACGTGGTGAAGATGATTCACCCGAAACCAACGACCGAAAGCCGAGCTGCTTTGTACGGCTATTTCATCGGACGCGATTTCAACGCCGATGCTCTGCCCGCGCTGGTTCGCCAGTTCGAGCAGTTCAAAACGGGCGAATCCGCCGAAGTGCCGAAAGTTCCGTTCCAGATGCTGACCAGCTTGCCGCTGGCCACGAAAGACTGGACGGAAATTGCCCGCAATGCTCCGTGGCAAATGACGCGCATGAATTTGAATACCTTTGCGCGTCACGGCGTTTTCGCCGAACCCGGTTTGCCGGAACTGATTGCCGACCGGCTGCGCGACGAAGAAGCGATCAAAAAAGCTCGCGTCTTCCCGTACCAGTTGATGGCGGCGTTTACCAACACGGATCAGCGCGTTCCGGCTCAGGTGCGCGACGCGTTGCAGGACGCGATGGAAATCGCAATCAGCAACTTGCCGAAAATCAAAGGGAAAATTTATGTCTTCCCTGACGTTTCCGGTTCGATGCATTCGGCTGCAACGGGTTACCGCAAAGGCGCAACCAGTCAGGTTCGTTGCATTGATGTCGCGGCTCTGGTCGCGGCGGCCATCGTTCGCCGCAATCCAAACGCCGAAGTCATTCCGTTTTCCGACGATGTCGTGAAGTGTTCGCTGAACGCCCGCGACAGCGTGATGACCAACGCCGAAAAGCTGGCCAGTTTGCCCAGCGGCGGCACGAATTGCAGCGCGCCGCTGCGCGAACTGAACCGCCGCAAAGCCACGGGCGATCTGGTCGTTTACGTTTCGGATAACGAATCGTGGGTGGACGGCAGCACCCGCGGTTGGATGGCGGAACGCGCTACGGCCACGATGAAAGAGTGGGCCGAATTCAAACAGCGCAATGCGACGGCACGCCTGGTCTGCATTGACATTCAACCTTACGCCACGACTCAGGCGCAGACGCGCGAAGACATCCTGAACATCGGAGGTTTCTCCGATCAGGTCTTCGACGTAATGGCGGAATTCGCCGCCGGTCGCCTGAACGCCGATCACTGGATTGGCGTCATCGAGTCGGTGACGTTGTAACTACTGGGAGCGCAGGCGTCCCGCCTGCCGTAAAAGAAGCGCGGAGCTTCCTTTTCCCTGACTTTCAGATTGCAGTTTGCGGAATAACAAAAGCGATTCAGCCTTGTTCTGCCACCTCCGCACTCTGCAATCTGAACTCCGCAATCCTTTTGAGTTCTTTGAAATTGAACGTTGGCGAATGCTGGCTGGGAGTACATGGATCATAGCGGGTTCAAACCCCGCCTCCTCCATCACTTGCGGGGGAGAACTCTCTCCGATTTTGTCGCCAATCCAAATTTGAACGTGACGAATGCTGAAGGAACTACATGGTAGAGCGTCAGCCACCCATTTTCGGGAAGCTGAAGGTTGCGGACTCAATCTCCGCCTTCCTGTGCCTTTGACCTTGTTGAAGCGCAGGTTGTAGCTCAAATCGTTTCTTCGATCCTTGTCGTCACGACCGCTTTTGCGACGAATGCCGATGGAACTACATCGCCTTTTAAGCGCCTGTTCCGGGTTCGAGTCCCGGCGGCTCCATTTGTTTTGCGGGGCCGTAGCTCAATTGGTAGAGCAGGACTGTTTCATCACTTCTGGTCGTCGCATAAATTTCACAGCGTCCTCAGCCAAAACCGACACGCATGCCTTTGCGTGCGTGTCCAACAACGGAGGCAGTTATGGCAAAACGAATTCAATTTGACGAAGAATGCTTTCAACGAACGAACCAGCAAACGACGTAAAGGGTATCCGTCCGAAACCCACGTCAAACGAGGCCGCCGAATAGTTCATGGCGACAAAGAATTGATCGAGAAGCTCGGACGAAACGACCTGTGTCCTTGCGGTTCCGGTCGCCGGTTTCAAGAATTGCTGCCTGAGCAGCAAACGATACGATGGTTCGCAGCGCGACCATTATTTTAGAGAATGAATCGTAGGGTCTTCGTCGCGGAGCGACGGCTGAATTTAGCCCGGCTTTTCAAAGCCGGGTTTGGCGATAATTTGATTGCCTCGTCGCGTAGCGACGGCTGAATTCAGACAGATTCAGGCGTCACTACGCGACGCGATTGATCGTTGATCGCGTTCCCGGCTTTGAAAAGCCAAGCTCAACTCAAATGCCGCGATGCGGCAAATTGAAATTTCGCTCGCGTAGCCGAAAACGGAATAGGCGCACCGAAAACAGAAGCAGGGTGGTCACGGACAGAGGTTGAGGTAGAACCTATAGCGGCCTTGGGCAACCAAGGCGGGGACAAACAAGCAAGGGAATCGCGTTTTCCAAACTGTTCGACCGGTGAATAGCCGGATGTCGGTTCGAGTCCGACCGCGAGCATTAACATTCTTCAGTGGAGGAAATAAATGAAGCCAAGAGCTATCGTGAACTTAGACCAACTTCCAGATGAGCAGTTCTTCCGTGAAATTTCATCGGGTCTGAATCTTATTCTTGAAAATGCATCACGTTTGAATCGGGACGTGGAGTTACTTGAAGAAAATGGTCGTTACAATGGGGGCGATATTCTTCTATCGTTTGCCGAAGAAGAGTTAGCAAAGTTTTTTATCCTGCTTGATGCTGTGCGATGCCCTAAAAGCTTAAGAAGCCGCCAACTGACTAAATTCATTCAGCATTTGCCCAAAGGCATTTACCCAATAGTTTATAAAGGAAGATATGAAACCTTTGGCGAAATCGAAGAACTCGTGAAATCTTTATGCCAAAGATTTTATCTTGATGGACCAACCGGAGCAGATTGGATTTTCCGGAACTGGGTCATACAACAGCGTGAGCAAGCAATGTACGTGGATTATGCCGAGACAGATCAGGGAAATGTATGGATTGCGCCAACCGAAGCATTTGGCACTGATAGATGGGCAGAGTACTTATTAACAGCACATTCGCTGAAGGATGTTGGTTGTACCACTCCTGAGTCGTTAGAAGCCATTGCAAACTTCTGGCGGGAGATACAAATGACAGCCGATTTTCATTGGTCAACGTTGCAAGAACTGAACCTCAAAATGCTCGAAGAGTTAGAAGACAGACATCTGCTAGTCGGACAAAATTCAAACGTCTATGGAACCATTGTAGATGGATGGCTCTTTCCTCTTTATCAACTTGAGATGAAACAGAACGAGGTAAAGATAGAAGAATTGAGGAAAATCCAAAAGAACTTGACGCCCTAACTGGCTCAAAGTTTATTGGCCGTACCCAGCAGAAGAAATATGACTAACACTCGTTATAACTTGATCGAAGTCGAAAACGGCGTTCCCGTCAAAGCTTGGACGAAAGGCGTCAAGCTGGAAGACGACGCGAAGAAGCAGTTGACCAACGTCGCGCAGCTTCCCTTTGTCCACAAGTGGGTCGCGGCGATGCCGGATGTTCACTGGGGCTTGGGCGCAACCATCGGCAGCGTCATCCCAACCAAAGGCGCGATCATTCCGGCTGCAGTCGGTGTTGATATTGGGTGCGGTGTAATGGCGGTGCAGACTTCGCTGAACGCCAATCATCTGCCGGACAACTTGCGCAACATTCGCCGGGCGATTGAAAAAGCCATTCCGCACGGTCGAACTGACCACGGCGGACGCCGCGACAAAGGCGCTTGGGGAGATATTCCGCGTCGGCAGCAAGGCGTCTGGCGGCAGTTGGAAATTGGCTACAAGGCGATTGTCGAAAAGTATCCGAAGCTGGATCGCGGCAATCACGTCAACCATCTGGGCACGCTGGGCACGGGCAATCACTTCATCGAAGTCTGCCTGGATGAAGCCGATCAGGTCTGGTTCATGCTGCACAGCGGTTCGCGCGGCGTAGGCAATCGCATCGGCACGTTCTTTATTGAAATGGCCAAGAGCGATATGCGGACTCACATTCGCAACCTGCCCGACAAAGACCTGGCTTACTTCACGGAAGGCACGGAGCACTTCGACGATTACGTCGAAGCCGTCAGTTGGGCGCAGGAATTTGCGATGTACAACCGCAAGCTGATGATGGAGCAGTTGGTGGATGCCGTCAGCGAATCAGGCGAAGTGCCGAAGTTCACGCTGACCGACGTCGCCGTCAACTGCCATCACAACTACGTCGCGGTTGAAGAGCATTATGGCGAAGAAGTCTTCGTCACGCGCAAAGGCGCAGTGCGCGCTCGGTTGGGCGATTGGGGCATCATTCCGGGTTCGATGGGCGCTCGGTCGTACATCGTTCGCGGATTGGGCAACGACGAAAGCTTTCATTCGTGCAGCCACGGCGCAGGCCGCGCGATGTCACGCAACGAAGCCAAGCGCCGCTTCACCACCGCCGATCACGCCAAAGCGACCGAAGGCGTCGAATGCCGCAAGGACGAAGACGTGATTGATGAAACTCCGATGGCTTACAAACCCATCGAAGACGTGATGCAGGCACAGAGCGATTTGGTAGGGATTGCTCACACGCTGCGGCAGGTGGTTTGTGTGAAAGGCTGAGACAGTGGCAGACGGCGTTCAGAGTACCGCCTTCAGGCGGCAGCGGATCGTTTACGATCCGCTGTGTGGCGGCTGAAGCCGCCGTCAGCCAGCTAAAGCTGGTACTCTGAACGCCTGATTTTGAAGTATTACTTGCCTTCGTAAGTCACGCGGTAAACGAAGCCTTTGTTGTCATCGGAGATGTACAGCGCGCCGTCGGCTCCGGTGATCAGGCCTGCCGGGCGACCGTTCACAGCCTGGCCGTCTTTCAGCCAGCCGGTGACGAAAGGTTCCAGGCTGACGGGTTTGCCGTCTTTGAACACCACGCGGGACACGTTGTAACCGATTTTCTCTTTGCGCGCCGTCGGCGAAGAACCGTGAATGGCGACGAACATGGCTCCGCGATAAGCAGCCGGGAATTTCTTGCCGGTGTAAAAGCGCAGATCAATCGGTGACGAATGCGGCGGCAATTCAAACGCGGGCGGTGTGGCTTTGCTGGCGTCCAGCGAACCTTTGGCGTCTTTCAATCCTGCGTTGGCGATGTTTTTGCCGACGTAATACGGAAAGCCGTAATGCTTGCCTTCTTCGACGCGGTTGATTTCGTCAGGCGGAAAATCTTCGCCGAGTCCGTCCTGGCCCATATCGTCTGCCCACAGGACGCCGGTTTTTGGATCCCAGTCAAAACCGATGGCGTTGCGCAGCCCCTTGGCAAAGGGTTTCCCGCCGGTTCCATCGGCGTTGTAAACCATGATCGTTGTGCGGCGTTCGTCGGCTTCTTCGCAGACGTTGCAAGATGAACCGATGGCCACGTACAGCTTTCCAGCTTTGTCGAAGCCAATTGTGCGCGTCCAGTGCGACGTGGTTGAAACCGGCAGGTCAATGAATTTTTCCGGCGCGCCGACGACTTTGCCGTTTTCGTATTTGATGCGCATGACCGCTGGATTGGTGGCGATGTACAGATAGCCTTTTTGAAAGGCCAGACTGTGCGGACGGATCAATCCGCTGACGACCACATCCACGCTGTCGGCTTTGCCGTCTTTGTTGCGGTCGGGCAAGGCGACGACATCGTTCTTTGGATGTTGGCGCGCAACGAACAACACTCCATCGGGGCTGACAGCCATCAGCCGCCCGTTATTAACATCCGATGCAAAAACTGAAACCTTGAATCCCGCCGGCACGGTCAGCGTAGCCGGAACGGCGGGAGCCTGCGGCCCGGCAGGTTGGGCAGGTGTTTGCCCAAATGAAGTGACGATCAAGCAAACGAAACAAAGCGATAGCAGCAATAAGCCCCTGAGCGAATTTTTCACGGGTCTTGTCTCCTTATGAGTTGTTGGTGGATGTGAAAGCGAAATGCGAGCGCGGAGCGTACCAGCCATTCCACAGCGACGCAAGATATTGCGCCGCTACAGAAAAACTCAGCCAGGAACCGCTGCTGACACATAATCTCACCGCTTTCCAGCCTGCGCTATTTGTCCTTCGCCAGCCAAAACATTCCGCTGTAATCAACCGCCAACCGGAATAATCCATTGACATCTGCGGATTAAGGTCACGGCAGTCGCTGTGGCGCAGCCTGGTTCGCGGCTGCCAGAAGGAAGGAAATCATCAATGAATACAGCAATCAGAACTTATGCTTCGACGGATGAGCACGCGCATACGCATGCGCTCAATCGTTTCGCTGTGATTCCAGTTGCGGAACGACTGGGCGCGGACACAACGCTTGCAGGACGAGGAATCACGATTGCGTTTCTGGATTCCGGTTTTTATCCCCACCCGGACTTGATCAGACCGCACAACCGCATTCTGGCGTATCACGACGTAACGAACCCGAAAGCTCGATTCGATGCCGAATCATTGCCACAGCCCTCGGACTGGCATGGCACACAGACTTCGGTGACGGCTGCCGGAAACGGTTTTTTGTCAGACGGCGCATATCGCGGCCTGGCTTCGGAAGCGAACGTCGTGCTGGTCAAAGTCAGCAAACGCGGTCGCATCACGGATGAGAACATCGTTCGCGGATTGGAGTGGGTGATTGCCAACAAGGATCGTTATCAAATTCGCATCGTCAATATGTCGCTCGGCGGCGACATCGAAGCGTCTTTCAAAGACAGCGTGGTGGATGCGGCGGCAGAACGTGCCGTAAAAGCCGGAATCACCATCGTCGTTGCCGCTGGCAACGCAGGTTGCACCGATCAGCCCCGCCCCATTCCTCCGGCCAATGCGCCGTCGGTAATTACGGTGGGCGGATACAACGACCATAATGAACTGAAATCCATAAACCACGACCCGTACTGCTCCAGTTTCGGGCCGACGATTGATGGTTTGATGAAGCCGGAAATCGTTGCGCCAGCGATCTGGGTTGCCGCGCCAATTCTGCCTCGAACAGATTTTTATCGTCAGGCAGAAGCGCTCTCGACGATCTCAGCCGCGCCCGATTATCAACTGCGAAAACTGGCCGGTGAGTTATGTCAGGCAGCGGCCTTGCCTGATTCCATCGCCGATGCGTCCGCGATGGAAATTCGTGAAACAGTGGAATCCGGTTTACGCGAGCGCAAAATCGTCGCCGCGCATTATCAGCATGTGGACGGAACTTCGTTCGCCGCGCCGATTGTGACGTCGGTCATCGCACAAATGCTCGAAGCCAATCCCAAACTGACTCCCGGAGTCATCAAAAACATCCTGATTGCAACTGCTGACCGCTCGACACGATTGACGCTTCATCATCAGGGGTATGGCGTGTTGAACGCGCAACGCGCGGTCGCTGAAGCTGGGCGCGAAACGCATACGCACGAAGAATGTGATTTCAACGCTCCGCGCGTCGAAAACGACATGTTGGTTTTCTGGTATCACGACGATGCGGCGAATCAGGTCTCGCTCGCAGGCGATTTCAACGACTGGAATCCGAAACAGACCTCTTTCACCAGACACGCGAGCGGAATGTGGCAGACGGCGTTGCCAATACTTCCGCCCGGAACTTACCAATACAAGCTGGTCGTGAATGGCGGACGTTGGATCGAAGATCCGAGCAATGGCCTCAAAACCGAAGACAATCACGGAGGTTTTAATTCCGTGCTGCACATTGCCGAATGAAAGCGGTAAACGCGGGAATAGATCGCGCGTCTGCTGTCCTTATCCAGATGAAATGCTGAATGCTTTGAAACAACATTTGCCGGAGTACCTGATGGAAGCCGCAGAGTTGGGAGTTTTCATGTTCCTGGCCTGCGCGTTCGGCGTGCTGCTCGAATATCCGGGATCGCCTGTGCATCAGTCGCTTCCCGACCCGACGCTACGGCGCGTTCTGATGGGAATGGCGATGGGGCTGACGGCCATCGCCATCATCTATTCCCCCTGGGGCAAACGCTCCGGCGCGCATTTCAACCCGTCTGTGACGCTGACGTTCTGGCGGTTGGGAAAAGTGCATGGAGTGGATGCGTTGTTCTACGCCATTTTTCAGTTCATTGGCGCAGTCGGCGGCGTGATGTTATCCGCGCTTATTTTGCGAAACGCCCTGACGCAGCCTCCGGTGAGTTACGTGGCCACGTTGCCCGGCGCAGACGGAACAGCCGTCGCTTTCTTCGCCGAAGCCATAATTGCTTTCATTCAAATGACGGTGGCGCTCAATGTCTCGAACCGTATGAACATTGCGCGTTACACCGGTTTGTTCGCGGGCGCGCTGGTGGCGATTTACATCAGCGTCGAATCGCCGCTTTCGGGGATGAGCATGAATCCGGCGCGGACTTTCGGCTCGGCATTCAACGCAGGGATTTGGAATTCTCTTTGGATTTATTTCACTGCTCCGCCGCTGGGAATGTTGCTCGCGGCTGAAACTTACTTGCGGCTGAAAGGCGCTCGCGCAGTGTTGTGCGCCAAGCTGCACCATCACAACCACGAACGCTGCATCTTCAAATGTAATTTCGGAGCGTGCAGCCAACCCGTCAGTTCGTCGGCAATTGGCGGGATGAATTCTCTGCCGTCTTGAATCAACCAAAATATTCCTTGGAGGGAGAAACCACATGTTGAAACGCAAACTGATTTTGAGCCTGGCCGCGCTGGCGTTGCTGGCTGTGCCGTCATTCGCTCAAACGAGCAAGAACAAAGAAGTGAAATTCACCGTCCGCGTCGAGAACATTTCGAACGCCGATGGGCAAACGGCATCGAACGGAACCAGGTGGCCATTCGCGCTGTCGCCCGGATTGTGGGTGACGCACGAACGCGAAGTGCGCCTGTTCCGCGAAGGCGTTCCAGCCAATGGCGGTCTGGAGGAACTGGCAGAATCCGGTAACCCCGGCGAGATGGTCAAAAATCTCGAAGGACGCGGACACAGTGGATCGCAGGGTGAAATGCTGCATGGTGTTTTCAATACTCCGGTCGGCGCCAGCGGGCCTGGCCCGATTGGTCCGGGCGGCGTTTATGAGTTCACGTTCACGGCCAAACCCGGCATGCGATTGTCGCTGGCCATGATGTTCGGCCAGTCGAACGATTGGTTTTACGCGCCGAAACGCCAGGGCATTGACCTGTTCACGAATGGCAAACCACTGGAAGGCGACATTACCAAAGAGTTCATGCTTTTCGACGCAGGAACCGAGAAGGATGAAGAGCCGGGCATAGGCCCGAACCAGGGGCCACGGCAGAAGGACGCGAATGCCGGCGAGGCGGAAAACGGCAAGGTGCATGCGGCCAGAACATCGGTCTTCTTCACCAGAAACAGCGAGCTTTTCAAGATTACGATCACGCCCGAACGCTCAATGGCGAAGATGTAATCACGGCACATCGGCGCTGGTCGTAAAGCGCCGAACCAGAATCAAAGTGGGAGAGCGCATCGCGGATGAAAGAATCGAGGGATCAATTCCCACTGTTTCTCGCTGCGCCGCTCTCCCACACTCACAAGAGGAGGGAGAAAAATGAAAACCATCATGAAGACTCTGTTTGTTGCAGTTGCGATGCTGGCGATGACGGCTCTGGCGCAGGCTCAATTGACTGAAAAGAAAGTCCTGACGCTCGATGGGGCGAGGAAAATCATTGATGCGGTAAAGATGGAAGCGAAAAGGCTCAACGCGCCGGGCGCGGCGATCGCGGTCGTGGACGACGGCGGCAATCTGCTGGCGCTGGAAAGACTGGACGATACGTTTGCCGCTGGCTCGCAGATTTCGATTGGCAAGGCGCGAACCGCCGCGCTCTTCAAACGCGAGACGAAAGCATTCGAGGAGATCATCAAAAACGGTCGCACGGCGATGGTCACGTTGCCCGATTCGCTCTTCACGCCGCTACAGGGAGGCGTGCCGATCTTGGTTGACGGCCAGATCGTCGGCGCGGTCGGCGTCAGCGGCGCGGCCAGCGCACAACAGGACACTGAACTGGCCATGTCCGGCGCCAATGCGCTCTCGGCGAAAGCCGCCGTCAGTTTCTTCGATAAAGAGAAGGTCGCCTCGGCATTTGAAAAGGGCGCGGTTCTCTTTGACGCGAGCAACAAGTACATGGTTCACGCCAGCCACCGCGACAAAGCCGGGCTGGTCGAAGTCCACGAACAGGATGCCGACATCATTTATGTGCTGGATGGTTCAGCCGTGCTGGTTACAGGCGGCGAGATCGTCGGCGGCAAAACGATTGCGCCCGGCGAAATTCGCGGCACGGATGTCAAAGGCGGCGAAACGCGCACGATCAGCAAAGGCGATGTGATCATAGTCCCTGCGGGCACGCCGCACTGGTTCAAGGAAGTGCCGGGTCCGCTCAACTATTACGTGGTCAAAGCGCGTTAAGGAGGAAGCCAATGAAATCACGAATTTTTCATCTGATATTTGCGGCGTTGCTTTCGGGGTTGGCCGCATTCCTGTATGTCGGCTTCTCTGACATTGCATCGCGCGCGGCGCAAACGCAGGCCGTTCCATCAGGCAGGCCTGAAGCGGCGATTGATCTCACCACTGATGAAGGCGCGAAACTGGTCAATGGCCAATGGCGATACAGCGACACAAAGATCGTCGAAGTGGATTTCCTAAACCCCGGAGCAGACAAACAGCCGACAGGTCGTCCGATCAAAACCTACGATTACGAACCGAAAGCCGGTACTGCCGATTTCGACGACTCGAAGTGGGAGATCATCAGCCCGACTTCGTTGAGTGATCGTCGTTCGACGGGACGCATCTGCTTCAACTGGTATCGCATCAAGCTGACGATTCCCGAACGGGTCGGCACTTTTGAAACGAAAGGCTCGACCATCGTCTTCCAAACCGCGCTCGACGATTACGCTGAGGTCTGGGTGGATGGCGAATTATCGCGTTACATCGGACAGATGGGTGGTTCGGTCGTCAGCGGATGGAATGCGCCGAACAGGTTGGTGATTGGACGCGACGTGAAACCTGGACAGCAGATTCAATTGGCCGTGTTCGGCATCAACGGTCCGATTTCCAACCCGCCGACCAATTTCATCTGGGTGCGCGAATCAAGGCTGGAGTTTTATCGCACGGAAAAGACCGTCCCGCTGGTCACGATTCCAAGCGAAGTCAACGTGCAGATAGTCAAGAACGATCCTGAAGCAATCGAGAAAATCGTCGGCCCGAATCCGAAGATTTTCAAACTCGCCGAAGGCTTCAAATTCACCGAAGGCCCAATCTGGATTCCCGATGGCAAGCATCTGCTCTTCAGCGACCCGAACAGCAACATCATCTACAAATTCACGCCGAAGGGTGACGATCCAGGAGCGCTTGAAATTTTCCGAACGTCGTCTGGTTACAGCGGCGCGGACATCGCCGAATACGGCCAACCCGGATCGAATGGTCTGACGCTCGATCCGCAAGGTCGTTTGACGATCAACCAGCATGGAAATCATCGCGTCGTGCGATTGGAAAAAGACGGCAGCGAGACTGTTCTGGCCGACAAGTTTGAAGGCAAGCGGCTCAACAGCCCGAACGACCTGGTCTATCGCTCGGACGGCGCGTTGTTTTTCACCGATCCGCCGTTCGGTCTGCCGAAATTCGGCGATGACCCGCGCAAGGAGTTGAAGTTCAGCGGCGTTTATTCGATCTACAAAGGCAAACTGCAACTGGTCAGCACGGATTTCACCGGACCGAACGGCATCGCTTTTTCGCCCGACGAAAAGTATCTGTATGTCGGCAACTGGGACGAGAAGAAAAAGGTCGTCATGCGTTACGAAGTAACTGCCGACGGCAAACTCGAAAACGGCAATCTCTTTTTCGACATGACCGGTGCGCCGGGTGAAGACGCGATTGACGGCATCAAGAGCGATCAGGCCGGCAATCTATACGTTTCAGGTCCGGGCGGGCTGTGGGTGATTTCAGCGGAGGGCAAACATCTGGGCACAATCATTGCTCCGAAACACGTGCATAACATGGCCTGGGGCGATGAAGACGGCAAGACTCTGTACCTTTGCGCGCGGAGCGGGTTGTACCGTATGCGGCTGAACGTTGCGGGCTTGCGACCCACACCTGAGGCGATCAGGTAACAGACCATACCCGATCTCAGTCACGCTGCACACAAGCGATAAACTGATCCGGCCTTGCCGCGCGAATACGTCCGTTGCGCGGCAAGGCCACGTCATAGCCCTACATTTTGCCCCGTCGCCAATACTCCAAAGTAGAAGGCGCGACGCCGAATTCCCTGCCCGGCTCGATGCCTTGCGTGCGGAGCATCAATGCTACCAAGGCGAAATGATGCACCGTGTGGCTCAGCAAAAACTGCAACTCGCGTTCGAGCGAAGTCACCGCCCAGTGCGGCGAATCCTGACGCGCCTGCAGCGTCGTCGCCGACAAGTCGGGTTTTACTTCTTGCCTGCCTTGCAAATCCGCCATCGTCGCCTCAATGCGTCTTTGCGCGTAATGGCGATCACGTTCGATGCGCACTTCGCGCGCACGCCGGTCGTAATCAATCAGCCCGCTCTCCAAACCCTGCAAAAAGCTGGTGTATGAATCAAGGCAATGTCGCACATGGCTGGCGACGCTGTAATCGAAAAGCGGCGCTACAACACGAGTGTAAACGGCGTCGTCCAAACGCGCGAGCAATTGCGCGCCCTGATCCAACACCGCCAGGTTCGCGGCGATGAGCGCATTGACCGGTAACATTGCTGGTTTTGCTGCTGTGTTCATATTTACTCCAATGTTGAGAGGAATAATGGCACGAATGGGATTTCGTGATAAGTCGTTTGCTGGTTTTACAGATTCGCGGCGACGCGCGTTTGAACAGTGCAAACTCGCAATTGCGCCTGCTGCATAAATCTTGACCCTTCCGAGGTCTGAAACGCCGACTATATGGCAACGGCGGATGAATTTATTCCGCGAGTCTTTTTTCCGCGATGGGAATAAGCGGGCGGTGAATTCGGATTATTGCAAACGGAGGAAACAAAACTATGAAATCAGTGAAACGATTGGTAACGGTATTAGTTGCGTTGAGCGCGCTGTCATTGACGGCATTCGGCGCAATGGTTGTTCAGGTGAACAAGAACTTTTTCGGCACTGCGCTGAAAGGCTATGACACGGTGGCCTATTTCAAAGAAGGCAAGCCGGTCAAAGGCAAAGACGAATTCCGTCACGATTGGATGGGCGCGAAATGGTATTTCGCCAGCGCGGCCAACCGCGACGCTTTTGCGCAAAACCCGGAAAAATACGCGCCGCAATTCGGCGGTTATTGCGCCTGGGCGGTCAGTCAGGGTTACACCGCCGCGATTGACCCGACAGCGTGGAAGATCGTCGAAGGCAAGCTCTATCTGAATTACAGCAAAGAGGTGCAGCAAAAATGGGAATCCGATATTCCCGGCCACATCAAAAAGGCTCAGGAAAACTGGCCCCGTTTGAGCAAACGCTGAGAAGGAATCTTATGAAACTCAAAAACAAAGTAGCTCTCGTCACCGGCAGCAGTCAGGGCATCGGACGCGGCATCGCGGAACGCTTCGCGCAAGAGGGCGCCGATGTGGTCATCAATTTCGTCGGCAACACGCAACGCGCCGAAGAAACTTTACGCGCGGTCGAATCCGCCGGGCGACGCGGCCTGATCGTGCAAGCCGACATCGCCAGCGTTAAAGGCATTCAAAAATTGTTCGCCACCGCGCTCGAATACTTCGGCGCGCTGGACATTCTGGTCAACAACGCAGGCGTGGAAACTCATGCTCCATTTTGGGAAGTGACCGAAGCGGATTACGACAAGGTGCTGAACGTCAATCTCAAGGGCATGTTTTTCGCCACGCAGGCAATGACGCAGCATCTGTTGAGAACCGGACGGCGCGGCAAGATCGTCAACGTCAGTTCGGTTCATGAAGAGTTGCCCTTTCCCAACTTCGCGGCGTATTGCGCCAGCAAAGGCGGCGTCAAGATGCTCACGCGCAATCTCGCCGTGGAACTGGGACGACACGGCATCAACATCAACAACATCGCGCCCGGCGCAATCGAAACGCCCATCAATACGAAGCTGTTGAACGACCCGCAAAAGCTGGGCGCTCTGCTCAAGCAAATTCCGCTCGGACGTTTGGGACAGCCCCGCGATGTGGCGAGTCTGGCGGTCTTTCTCGCTTCTGACGAATCCGATTATGTGACCGGCTCGACGTTTTACGTGGACGGCGGACTCACCTGGAATTATCAGGAACAATGACGCCCTGGATCGCACAATGCGTCGTCGCAATCTCCGGCTTGTACTCCGGCATCGGGCTGATCTTCGCGCTCTGGTTCGTCACGACGGGTTTGTCCCGCGTTGATGAATCGGCGCGCGACGCAAGCCTGGGATTGCGATTATTGCTGTTGCCCGGCGCGGCTGCATTCTGGCCGCTGCTGGCGCGGCGTTCAGTGGGAATGAAATGAATCAACCGTTGAGAAAAACGCATCGCCTCATTTTCATCTGGCTTGCCGTGCTGTTGCCTTTGTTGCTGATCGCGGCGCTGACTGTGCGCAAGCCGGCGCCGATCAATCAACCTTTCCCATCGCAATTGCTGAAAACGAAATGAGCCAGCATTACCGCGCCATCAGTTGGAATCCGCAAAAGCGCAGCTACGACGCCGTCATGGCGGCAGGCCTGGTTCTGTATCTGACATTGTTCGTCGGCGTCAGCGCACTGACCAATCCGAATGCGACGGTCGAGACATTGTTGATTCGTGCGTTCGGCACGGCGGCGCTTCTGCTGTTGCACATTGTCCTGCTCATCGGGCCGCTGTGCAGATTGCAACCGCGCTTTTTGCCGTTGCTGTACAACCGGCGGCATCTGGGCGTGACGACTTTCATAATTGGCCTGGCGCACGGTGGATTGGCGCTGTTTCAATTTCATGCGCTGGGCGATGTCAACCCGCTGGTGAGTCTGTTCATCAGCAATCAGCGGTATGGCAGTTTGGCGAACTTTCCATTTCAGCCGCTGGGTTTCATGGCGCTGGTCATCTTGTTTCTGATGGCAGCCACCAGCCACGATTTCTGGCTGAAACAACTTTCGCCGCCGATGTGGAAGCGGCTGCACATGCTGGTGTATGTGGCTTACGGCCTGCTGATTGCGCATGTCGCGTTCGGTGTATTGCAGGCGGAAACGAGTCCATTGTTGGCGGGAGCGCTGGCGGTTGGAATGCTCGTGGTCTTGATCGTTCATCTGCTGGCGGCGCGGCGCGAATACGCCATTGATCGTCAACGTCATTTTTCAATTGAAGCAGGCTTTGTCGAAGTCTGCCGTCTGGATGAGATTCCCGAAAACCGCGCGCGAGTGGTTTCGCTCAACGGCGAACGCATTGCGGTCTTCAAACACGACGGCAAGCTGTCGGCGCTTTCCAACGTCTGCCAGCACCAGAACGGTCCGCTCGGCGAAGGCCGCATCATTGACGGTTGCGTGACCTGTCCGTGGCACGGTTATCAGTATTTGCCGGAAACCGGCGCTTCGCCGCCGCCTTTCAAAGAGCGCGTGGCGATTTATCCCGTCAAACTGATTGACGATGTGGTCTACGTGAAACCTGAATCTGTGGCGCAATGAAGAACTCAAACGAAAACGAACCTTTTTACATCGGCTATCAACCACAAGCGCCCGTTGAATTGCGGCGCTGGTTGCGCGTCGTCATTGTCGCCCTGCTCGCATTGGCGGTGGGCGTTGCTTTGTTGTCGGCGCTCGGCTTTCAGCGTTTGCCGTCGAGCGTCTTTGAATTCGGACAAACGCGCGAATACACCGGCATCGTTCGCACGCAACCTTACCCGTCGTTGCTGGTCAAACGCGATGACAGACTGGAACAGTACTGGCTGGTCGGCGGCGGCAAACATGGAGCCGACGTGAGCGCATTCGCCGGGCAGATGGTTCGCTTGCGCGGGGCGCTGATCACGCGCGACGGATTGCGAATGCTGGAGGTTGCGCCGTCAGAGATCGAACGCATCAACGCATTTTCCGGCGACTCATTACCGGCTGAATCGCTGGGTCGTTTCACCTTCGCTGGCGAAATCGCAGACAGCAAGTGTTATCTCGGCGTGATGAATCCGGGCCATACCAAACCGCATCGTGAATGCGCCGTGCGTTGCATCAGCGGCGGCGCGCCGCCATTGTTTCTGGCGCGCGATTCACAGGGGGCGGTCATCGCATTACAATTGGCCGGCGCGCACGGTGAGCCGTTAAGCCACGAAATTTTGGATTTCGTGGCTGAACCGATTGAGATCACCGGCGAAGTTTCACGGCAAGGGGAATGGCTCACGTTGCGCGCGCCTCTTTCAACGTATCGCAGGAAATAAGGCACACGCTTCGAGATTCAACCAATGTCAGCCTCGTCAACTCACAACGAAGACGCGATGTTCGACCGCCTTGCACAAGTGGCCGCGCAAATCGGCGAAACGCCGTTGGCTTCCGCCCTGAAGGAATTGCTCGCCGAACAACGCGAAATTCTCGCTGCCTTGCGCGCCAGTGAAGAATTCAAAACCCAACTCATCGAAACCAGTCAGGATTGCATCAAGGTGCTGGACCTCGCCGGGCGCTTGCTGACGATGAATGCTGGCGGCATGCGCGTGCTGGAGATTTGCGATTTCTCGACGGTGCAAAACGCCTATTGGCCGGAGTTCTGGCAGGGCGCTTACCGCGAAGCCTCCCTGCAAGCCATCGAAGCCGCCAAAGCCAATCAGGTCGGACGCTTCGTCGGCTTTTGCCCCACGTTTGCAGGCAAACCGATGTGGTGGGACGTGGTCGTTTCGCCCATTCACGACGAAGCAGGAAACATCTGCCAGTTGCTCGCCGTTTCGCGCGAAGTCACCGAGCACGTTTTGGCCGAACGCCGTCTGCGCGCCATTGTCGAAGGCACGGCGCACGCTGTGGGACGCGATTTCTTCCATTCGATGGTTCGTCATCTGGCCGACGCGCTGCCGGTCAAGATTGCCTTCGTCACCGAATGCGCCAATGTGGAAAAAACGCGCGCGCGCACCATAGCCTTTTGGGACGGCAAGGGATTTGCCGATGAATTTGAATACAACGTGCGGGACACGACCTGCGAGCGTGTTTATCAGGACGAGACCTGTTTTTACGCGCGCGAATTGCAAAAGCTCTTTCCCAAGGAAGTCGCGCTGGTGGACCTAGACGGGCAGAGTTATATCGGTCTGCCGATGCACAGCGCGGCGGGCGAATTGATAGGCCATCTGGCCGTGATTGATGACGAGCCGATGGACGAAGCGCGCGGACTGGACGTGTTGAAAATTTTCGCCGCGCGCGCTGGCGCCGAACTCGAACGGCTGAAAGCCGAAGCCGAATTGCGTGAAGCTTTCGCGGAAATCGAGAAGCTCAAAGACAGGCTGCACGCGGAGAACGTCTATCTGCAGGAAGAGATTCGGCGCGAACATAACTTTGAAGAGATCGTTGGAAGCAGCGCCGCTCTGCTCGCGGTCTTGCAGCAAATCGAACGCATAGCGCCGACCGACGCCACGGTTCTGATTCTTGGCGAAACCGGCACGGGCAAGGAGTTGATTGCTCGCGCCATTCATAACCGCAGCGCGCGCAAAGATCGCCCACTGGTCAAGGTCAACTGCGGCGCGATTTCCGCCGGCCTGGTCGAAAGCGAGCTTTTCGGTCACGTCAAAGGCGCTTTCACCGGAGCGCTCGATAAACGCATAGGTCGGTTTGAACTTGCCGACGGCGGGACACTTTTCCTGGACGAAGTCGGCGAACTACCCTTGGAAACTCAGGTCAAGCTGCTGCGCGTCTTGCAGGAAGGCGAATTCGAGCCGGTCGGCAGCAGCAAAACGCTCAAGGTTGACGTGCGCATCATCGCCGCCACCAATCGCAATCTGGAAGACGAGGTCAAAGCCGGGCGTTTCCGCGCCGACCTCTTCTACCGGTTGAATGTGCTGCCGTTGCGCAACCCACCGTTGCGCGAACGCAAGGAAGACATTCCACAACTGGCGATGTTTTTCCTCTCGCGCTTTTCCCGTCAATTCGGTCGTTCGGTCAACGCGATCTCTCAGGAGACCATGGAATTGATGTTGAATTATCACTGGCCGGGCAACATCCGCGAGATGCAGAATCTGATCGAACGCGGCGTGGTGCTCTCGAACGGCTCGGCGCTGACGATTGACCGCGGACTGCTGCCGTCTTCTCAATCGGAGCAAACGCGCCAGACGATGCCTGAATCCCGACCATTCGTCGTCGAGCCGCCGTCATCCTCATCCATTTCGCTCGAAGATGTCGAGCGACAACACATCCTTGCGGCGCTCACACAAACCCACTGGGTGATCGAAGGCGAAAAGGGAGCGGCCAGAATACTCAACCTGCATCCAAACACTCTGCGCAGCCGTTTGAAGAAGATGGGGATCCGGCGGCCAAAGGCGTAAAGGTCATCTGTCGAATCATTTTCCTGCCCGTCCCCAAATTTTGAGTCACCCACAAACTACCCACGAAATTTCGTACCCACGAACCTTACATAGCCCAAACGCCCACGAAATTTGGTGGGCAATCCACTTCGACAATTCAATCCACATTTATAACAACTGCATTTTCAGCCAGTTAAACCAAGTTTCGCATTGCCTTGCGTCGTGGCATTGAGCTTGCTCTAACAGCAGTCGCAAGTAAGAAAAGGAGAGCAGATGTTACGAATCGTGGAAGAGCAGGAAATAAATAATTCAACCACATTGCGGCTTGACGGTCGCATCGCCGGTCAATGGGTTGAGGTTTTACGCGCGAGTTGCGAGCAGTTTTTTCAAAATGACAGGCGTGTGACCCTTGATCTGACCGGAGTGACATTCGCCGACCAGGATGGTGTGCAGTTGCTGCGACAACTGAGCCGTCAACAGATAGCGCTCGTCAGTTGCTCGCCGTTTTTGCAGGAGCAAATCAAACACTCGACAAACGGCCTCTCATCGAGTGAGCCGAAGAACGAATAGAGCGGCATACCGCTCAAGCAAATCCATACAACCGAATCTGATTGCCGGCTCATGTCCAAAGCCGGGGAGGGATTGTTATGTCTACCGAACAAACACTCAATGAATTTGAAATCGCTGCGATGCCGCACATGAACGATCTCTATCGCACTGCTCGTCGCACACTCGGCAGCCAGACCGAGGCCGAAGACGTAGTTCAGGAGACTTATCTGCAGGCCTGGAAATCGTTCCACCGCTTCGAGCCAGGCACCAACATTCGCGCTTGGATGTACAAGATCATGTTTCACGTCATCCAGCATCATCGCCGCAAGACTTATCGCCTGGTGACCGTGGGGGAAGAAGAAGAGTTCATCTTCGATCAGCTTGTCTACTCACAGCCCGTTCCTCAGAAACTGAGCGATGAGGATGTGCTGGCCGCGCTCGACCAAGTGCCGGAGCATTTCCGCTCGGTGATTCTGCTGGCCGACGTAGAGGAGTTTTCTTACAAGGAAGTGGCCGAAACGCTCGGCGTCCCGATTGGAACAGTGATGTCCAGACTCAATCGGGGCCGAAAATTGTTGCGAACATCGCTGGCCGGTCTGGCCGCGAGCTACGGATTTGGCTCTATCGAACGAGTCGCACAAGCGTCGGCCTGATCATTTTCACGCCGCTCGGAATTTTTACGCAGCCTGACAGGATTAACCACAGGCATAAACACATCAGGAGAAGAGAAATGCCGAACACGAACCATTTCGACGTAATTATCATTGGTACTGGCGCTGGCGGCGGAACCCTCGCTTACAAACTCGCGCCTTCGGGAAAAAAGATTCTGTTGCTCGAACGCGGCGGCTTCGTGCCGCGAGAGAAAGACAACTGGGAATCGCGCGCCGTCAACGTCGAAGCCAGGTACAACACCAGAGAAGTCTGGCATGACAAGGACGGCAAACCGCTCCACCCGCACACGAATTACTACGTCGGCGGCAATACCAAGTTTTACGGCGCGGCGCTCTTTCGCCTGCGCAAGGAAGATTTCGGTGAGATTCGCCATTACGACGGCGTTTCGCCCGCCTGGCCGATTTCTTACGACGATCTGGAACCGTATTACACGCAAGCCGAAAATCTTTACCACGTTCACGGCAATCGCGGCGAAGACCCGACGGAGCCTTGGGCCAGCAGCCCGTTTCCGCATCCGGCGGTCAGCCACGAACCGCGCATTCAACATCTGCACGAAGACTTCGCGCGACTCGGCTGCCGACCTTTCCATGTGCCGCTCGGCATTATGCTCAAAGAAAACGACCCGCACAGTCGCTGCATTCGTTGCGCGACCTGCGATGGTTATCCATGCCTGGTCAACGCCAAATCCGACGCACACATTTGCGCCGTCGAACCTGCGCTCGACCATACGAACGTCACGCTGCTGACTGATGCGTTCGTTTCCAGGCTTGAAACGAACGCCTCTGGTCGAGAGGTAACGGCGGTTCACGTCAAACGGAATGGCGTCGAGGAAAGATATTCGGCGGACATCGTCGCGGTCTCCTGCGGCGCGATCAACTCTGCGGCCTTGCTGTTGCGTTCCGCAAACGACAAACATCCGAACGGATTGGCGAACGCCAGCGACGTCGTCGGACGACATTACATGGGCCACGTCAATTCGGTGCAACTCGCCATCTCGAAATGCCCTAACCCAACGACGTTTCAGAAGACACTGGGCTTGAACGATTTTTACTTCGGCTCGAAGGAATGGGATTTTCCAATGGGTCACATCTCTTTCGTCGGCAAGCTGGACGGCGTCGCGCTCTCTGCCGGCGCGCCCGCCATCGCGCCTGGCTTCACGCTGGATTTGATGGCGAAACATTCGCTCGATTTCTGGCTGACTTCGGAAGACCTGCCCGATCCGAACAACCGCGTCACACTCGACCGCGAAGGCAACATAGTCCTGTCGTATACGCCCAACAATCTGGAACCGCACAAGCGATTGCAGGCGAAACTGCAAGACCTCATGAAACGGCAAACTAAGTGCGACGTTCACGGGCACGACTGCCATCAGGGGCTGTTTGCGCGAAACCTGTTTTTGGGCGACCGCATTCCGCTCGCGGGCGTCGCTCACCAGAACGGCACGATCCGTTTCGGATTTGATCCGCAGACATCGGCGCTGGATGTGAATTGCAAGGCGCATGAGGTGGACAACCTGTACGTTGTGGACGGCAGCTTCTTTACGTCGAGCGCCGCGGTGAATCCGGCGCTGACGATTATGGCGAACGCCTTGCGCGTCGGCGATCACTTATTGGAGAGGATGAAATGAGAAGGGAAAATCAAAAATCAAAAAGCAAAAGGCAAATATCAAAAATGTATTTTATCGCGCTTTTAAGAGGTCAAAGGGCTGTTTCTTCCTTTTGCCTTTTGATATTTGCCTTTTGCCTTCTGATTTCGACCTCACAGTCACAACAACCGCCGGTCAAAGCGGTGGATTCCATCGGAATGACTGTCAGCGACGTGGATCGTTCAGTCGAATTCTTCTCAAAGGTTTTATCGTTCGAGAAAGTCTCTGAGACGGAAGTGATCGGTGACGATTACGAACGCCTGCAAGGCGTCTTCGGACTGCGGATGCGAGTCGTGCGAATGCGGCTCGGCGATGAATTCATCGAATTGACCGAATACCTTGCGCCGCGCGGTCGCCCGATACCTGTTGATTCGCGCAGCAACGACCGGTGGTTTCAACACATTGCGATCATCACCAGCGATATGGAACGCGCTTACCAGTGGCTGCGCAAAAACAAAATCGTTCACGCTTCGACCGCACCGCAGCGGCTGCCCGATTGGAACAGGAATGCCGGCGGCATCAAAGCCTTCTACTTCAAAGACCCGGACGGCCATGCATTGGAAATCCTGCAATTCCCCGAAGACAAGGGCGATCCGAAGTGGCGCACGGCGGCCAGACAGGACACAAACAGATTGTTTTTGGGCATAGACCACACCGCCATCGTCGTCGGCGACACCGATGCCAGCTTGAAGTTTTACCGCGACGCCCTGGGTATGCGCGTCGCTGGCGCGAGCGAGAATTATGGAATCGAGCAGGAGAGATTGAATAACGTCTTCGGCGCTCATTTGCGAATCACGGCATTGCGCGCCTCGGCGGGGCCTGGGATCGAATTTCTGGAATACCTTGCGCCACGCGACGGTCGCCCGACGCCGAACGACAAACAAACCAACGATCTGTCGCATTGGCAGACGAAACTTGTCACTGATGACATCGAATCGAGCGCAGCGCGGTTGCGCGAAGGCAAATTCGCGTTTGTCTCGTCCAGAGTGATCGAGTTCCCGGAGCCTGTGTTGGGCTTCAAACGAAGTTTTCTGGTGCGCGATCCCGATGCGCACACGATGCAATTGATTGAAAGGTGAATCATGAAAACAACAACTGAAGAAAAACGCCTGCAGGAATCAGCAAGCCGAATCGCGCATTGGAAACGCTGGGGGCCTTACCTGAGCGAACGCGCCTGGGGCACGGTGCGTGAAGATTACAGTCCGCACGGCACGGCCTGGGATTTTCTGCCACACGATCATGCGCGCTCGAAGGCTTACCGCTGGAATGAAGACGGATTGGCAGGCATTTCGGATCGTCGTCAGGAAATCTGCTTCGCCGTCGCGTTGTGGAACGGGCGCGATCCGATCTTGAAGGAACGGGTATTCGGATTGACCGGCAGCGAAGGCAATCACGGCGAAGATGTGAAGGATTATTACTTCTACCTCGATTCGACGCCGACGCATTCGTACATGAAGCACCTCTACAAATACCCGCAAACGGAGTTTCCCTACGCCAGACTGGTCGAAGAGAATCGCAGCCGCAGCAAGCAGGAGGGCGAATTCGAGCTGATTGACACGGGAGTTTTTGATGAAGATCGCTACTTCGATGTCTTCGTCGAGTATGCCAAGGCGGACGTAGAGGATTTGCTCATTCGCATCAACGTCATCAATCGCGGGCCGGAAGCCGCCGAACTGCATTTATTGCCGACGCTCTGGTTCCGCAACACCTGGTCGTGGAACGGCCCCGCCGATAAACCTCGACTTCGCAAAGACAGTTCCCGCCCGGTCGTCGAAGCGCATCATCAAACCTACGGTCAACGCTGGCTTTATTGCGAAGGCGAACCTGAACTGCTCTTCACCGAAAACGAAACCAACGTGCGGCGGCTTTACGGCGTAGAAAATGGTTCGCGTTATTTCAAGGACGGCATCAACGATTACATCGTCAATGGCGCGACAGGAGCCGTCAATCCGGCGCAAGTCGGGACAAAAGCAGCGGCGAATTACCGGCTGACGATCAGCGCGGGCGAGACGGCCACCGTGCGGCTGCGCTTTAGAGATCAGGATAACGACAAGCCCTTCGCCGATTTCGACCAAATCTTTCTGCAACGCCAGCGGGAGGCCGACGAGTTTTACGCGGGCGTCATCCCCGGCGAACTGTCGGATGACGGGAAAAACGTCATGCGCCAGGCCTTCGGCGGTCTGCTCTGGTCGAAGCAGTTTTATCATTACGTCGTCAACGATTGGTTGCGAGGCGATCCAGCGCAGCCCGCGCCGCCGTCTGGCCGGTTGAAAGGGCGCAATCACGAATGGCCGCATCTTTACAACGCCGACGTGATTTCGATGCCCGACAAGTGGGAATATCCCTGGTACGCCGCCTGGGACCTGGCTTTCCATTGCGTGCCTCTGGCGCTGGTGGATTCTGAATTCGCCAAAGAGCAACTGATTCTGATGCTGCGCGAATGGTACATGCACCCGAACGGTCAGTTGCCCGCTTACGAATGGGCGCTGGGCGATGTCAATCCGCCGGTGCATGCGTGGGCAGCCTGGCGGGTTTACAAGATCGAAAAGAAACGCCGTGGCGCGGGCGATACAACATTCCTCAAGCGCGTCTTTCAAAAGTTGTTGCTCAATTTCACCTGGTGGGTCAATCGCAAGGACGCGCACGGGATGAACATTTTTCAGGGCGGATTTCTGGGGTTGGACAACATAGGTGTTTTCGATCGCAGCGCGCCGCTGCCGACCGGCGGCCACATCGCGCAATCGGACGGCACAAGTTGGATGGCGATGTATGCGCTCAACCTGTTGGCAATCGCGTTGGAACTGGCGAAGGAAGACCCGTCTTACGAGGACGTGGCAAGCAAGTTCTGGGAGCATTTCCTACACATTGCCCGCGCCATGAACAATCGTGGCGCTGAAGAAGTCAGATTGTGGAATGATGAAGATGGATTTTTTTACGACGTGCTGCACTTGCCGGATGGCGAGCCGTTCCCGATGAAAGTGCGTTCGATGGTGGGATTGATTCCGCTCTACGCGGTTGAAACGTTGGAACCGGAACTGCTCGATCAATTGCCTGATTTCAAGCGGCGGATGGAATGGTTCATCAATAACCGGCCTGAACTGGTTGGAAACGTCGCCTGTATGCGCACTCCCGGACGCGGCGAGCGGCGTTTGCTGTCGGTTGTCAATCGCGATCAATTGCGCCGCGTGTTGCGGGTCATGCTGGATGAAAGCGAGTTCCTGTCGCCGCATGGCATCCGCGCCGTCTCGCGCTTTCATCTCGAAAATCCTTACATCCTCAAAGTAGATGGGATGGAACATCGTGTGGATTACGAACCGGCGGAATCGAGCACGGGGCTGTTCGGCGGCAACTCGAACTGGCGCGGCCCGGTCTGGTTCCCTGTCAACTTCCTGCTGATCGAATCGCTGCAAAAGTTTCATCATTACCTCGGCGAGGATTTCAAAGTCGAATGTCCCACAGGCTCCGGCCAAATGATGACTCTGTGGGAAGTGGCGAACGAAATCTCGCTGCGATTGTCGCGCATCTTCTTGCGCGGCGAAGACGGACGCAGACCAGTGCATGGAAACCTGGAAAAATTTCAGCGCGATCCGCATTGGCGCGATCTGGCGCTGTTTTACGAATACTTCCACGGCGACAACGGCATAGGAATAGGCGCCAGCCACCAAACCGGATGGACCGGCCTGGTTGCCAAACTCTTACAACAATTCGGAGAATGATGACGAAATGAAGTTTTTCAATTGCAACCTTCCTCGCCGCTCTGGCGCTTCTGGCCGGTTGTAATTTATCGAGCAAGACAACCACGGCTTCAGACGGTCTCGATCCGGTCAACAAAGCCGCTGACGGCCTGGCGCTCGGAGGCCACGACGCTGTAGCTTATTTTCAGGAGAACAGACCGGTTGAAGGATCGTCCAACTTCACTATAGTCATTTGAGCTTATGAACAAGATCAATTTTGTCGAAACGCCGAACGCCCCGAAACCCGGCGGCCATTATTCACAAGCCGTCATTCACAATGGGTTGATTTATGTCGCCGGGCAATTGCCGATTGATCCGATGACCGGCGAAAAGAAACTCGGTTCCATCGAAGAACAAACCGAACAAGTCCTGGCCAATTTGCGCGCCATTGTCGAATCCGCAGGCAGCAGCATGAGCCGTGTGCTGAAAACGACGGTTTATGTGTCGGACATTGAACTTTGGGGCAGAGTCAACGAAATTTACGCTCGCGCATTCGGCGAACATCGTCCGGCGCGAGCCGTCATTCCGGTCAAAGACCTTCATTACGGTTTCAAAATCGAAATTGAGGCAATCGCCGCTGTCTGAAGCTCGCACTCCCATGAAACCACTCTCGGAACAACAATCCGATACAGAGTCGAAAAACATCGGCCCGGTTTCAATGGAATGGTTGCGCGCCGTCGGCACCGTTTCGCGCGAAGATTTGGAACGACTCGGCGCGGTAGAAGCTTACCGATTGATCAAAGCGCACGGTTTCAACGCCAGTTTGAACCTGTTGTACGCGCTGGAAGCCGCATTGCAAGACGTTCACTGGACAACGTTGTCGCCACAAACAAAAGCGAACTTGAGAGCCGACATCCTGTCATAATGGAAGGCATTGGAAACATAACAGATGGCATACTCACTAAAGATTCCACAAGAAACTGCTGATTACCCTGAAGCATCCGATTTCGTCATCAGCAGAGTTTCGGCTGTCATCACGAGCGCCATTGCTGCCGGCAAAAACCTTATTTTCATCCGAACAAATCTCAAACGCGGATTACCACTTGAGAATATCAATAAAATTGCCGGCCCGTTTGTTGAGGCTTGGGCTTTGGAGCAGTTCGAGGAAATCGCCACGGACACAAGCAATGAATATGAGTTGATCAATGTTCAATCTGGCAAGCGCCTTGACCCGTTCGACATCATTTTGCAATTCAAACGAAAACAGGCTGGTGGCAACTATGTCTCAGCCAACATTGATGTCAAAGCCACGGCTGAAGATATCAAGACATCCGGCAAAAGCCCGAACATCACGTCGTTTGCCAGAATCCGGTCGGAATATCTGGAAGACCCTGACTACATCTTCGTGATCCTGTCGTTGAAGCATAAGGTTTACAGCGAACGTAACAGTTCGGACGGAATCACAAACGGAGTGATGGAAATCGTTTCTCACGCTGCCTACGATTTGAAATATGTCTCAGCCACAGATATCAACTACAACCCGGCGCTGGGCACTGGCCAGCTTCAAATACGCGACATACGTTATGTTGACATTGAAAAGCGAACGGTTTGGGAATTTCTGCAAATGCTTGATGCCAAATTCAAAAAGTCGCAGGGCGAAGAAGCATGGCTGGCGCTCGCTCGCAAACACGACTGGATCAAGGAGGAAAAGTGAATTTTACCAATCATCTGATTTGTGGTGACGCGGTCAAAGAAATGTCTAAATTGCCTGAAGCGTCTGTGGATTTGGTCATCGCTGACCCACCTTACAATCTTGGCAAAGATTATGGCAACAACCGTGATTTGATGGCGTGGCATGAGTATGAAAACTTCACTCGGTCATGGATTACCGAAGCTCTGCGAACATTGAAACCCGAAGGATCGCTATACATATTTATGGGAGTTAGATTTATCTCCAGGCTATTCATGATACTGGAAGACGAATTTAAGCTGAATTTCAACGGGTGGATTACCTGGCATTACACTCAAGGAATGGGGAGAAAAACCGGCTTTTCGCCTCGCCATGAAGACATTCTTTATTTCACCAAAACTCAGAATTACACATTCAATTTGGACGCCATTCGCATTCCCCAAAAATACTACCGCGAACGAAACAACATGGCCGGAGCTAATCCCGGCGACGTCTGGCAATTTTCCCACGTTCATTATTCCAACCCCGAACGCGAAGACCATCCGACGCAAAAACCCGAAGCATTGATGGAAAGAATCATTCGAGCCAGTTCTAACCAAAACGAACTGATTCTTGACCCATTTGTCGGCAGTGGAACAACTTGTCGCGTGGCTAAAGCTTTGGGACGAAAATGGATAGGTATTGACATTAACCCCGCTTACATTGAAATGTCACAAAAGAGACTTGACGCAACATTCGAACAATTCGATTCCTTTGATCCTCGTTCGCAAAGGACCCCTAAAGATTTGCCCAAAGATTCTGGCAATCAAGCCACACTACTTTCCGTAATCGAAGGATAAGCAAAGTTTCAGCGCCGCATGCCGGAAACACCTGACAATTACAGATGCACGCTCGCGCCAAAATCCCACTCATCATCAACGGCGACGATTTCGGATATTCCGCCGCCGTCAACCGCGCGATCATCCAGGCTCATCGCGAAGGGGTGCTGACCAGCGCCAGCTTGATGATAAACGAAGCCGCCGCCGACGAAGCCGTCGCGCTGGCCAAAGCGAATCCGACGCTCGCAGTCGGTTTGCATTTGGTGTTGGTGCTGGGCAAAGCCGCGCTGCCGCACGCCGAAATCCCAGGCATCACCAACGCTGAAGGCCGATTGACCGACAGTTCGTTTCAGGCGGGCATCAAATACTATTTCAGCGCGGCAGCGCGGCGAGAGCTTCGCCGTGAAATGCGCGCGCAGTTTGAACGCTTCGTGAAAACCGGTTTGAACTTTTCGCACGTGGACGGCCACACGCATTTGCACCAGCATCCGGTAATTTTCGATGAGTTGATTCGATTGTGCGAAGAATTCGACGTGCGTCGCGTTCGCGTCGTCAAAGGCGAAATGCGGCTGAGCTTGTCTTTGGATCGAAAGCATCTGCCGATCAAACTCGTCTGGGGAACGGTGTTCAATCTGCTTGGCCGCTGGTGCGAACGACGACTGTCAGAACACGGCTTTGTTCAACCGCAAAAGGTTTATGGTTTGTTGCAATCGGGCGATATGAATGAAAATTACCTGCTCGGTTTGCTCGAACGAATGCCGAAACTCAGCAGCGAAATTTACGCTCACCCGTTGGCATTCGACGCTGACGAAAAGGCCAAACGCGAAAACCCAGGCGGCGCAACTGAGCTTCAAGCCTTGCTCAGTTCACACCTGCGACAGGCAATCGAATCCGCAGGCTTTAAGCTGGCGACTTACGAAGGTCTGGTGTCCGACAAGCTGCCAGCTTGTCGCTGACTCACTCAACAGGTCGGTTGAAAGCAATCGGCTTTTTACGATAGCCAACGGCAAGCTGGCAGCTTGCCGGACTTTTTTTGCGATGAAAACTCTGCTTGTTTTATTCATCGCCATCTGCGCGCAAACGCTCGGCGATGTGTTTCTGACAAAAGGAATGAAATCCATTGGCGAAGTGGACACGCTCGATCCGGCGAAGCTCTTTCACATCGGCGTGCAGGTGTTCACGACGCCGTATATCTGGTTGGGAATTCTGCTGCTGGGCATTTTCTTCGGACTGTATCTAGCGGCGTTGTCGTGGGCGGATTTGAGTTTCGTGCTGCCGGTGACGGCATTCGGTTACGTGATGAATGCGCTGATGGCCTGGCGTTTGTTGGGCGAGCACATTTCGCCCGTGCGCTGGATGGGAACGCTGGTGATCTTTTTCGGCGTCGCCGTCGTCGCCCGCACCGAACAGCGAACTACGAAACAGGAGACGAAATCGCAATGAAAACTTTCCTGCTTTTCTGTGCGCTTATTGGGGGCAGTTCGCTCGGCGAAATTCTCTCAGCCAAAGGCATGCAGCAAATCGGCGATGTTTCGTTTCGACTGCGCGCATTGTCGTCGTCAATCTGGCGAATGATTCGCAATCCTTTTTTGATCGCAGGCGTCGCTTGTCTGGCCGTTTCATTCTTTTCGTTTATCAGCTTGCTCAGTTACGCCGACCTGAGTTTCGTCGTGCCGCTGACGGCGGTCAGCTACATAACCAACACGCTGGGCGCGCGATTCTTTCTGGGCGAACGCATTTCCAAAGAACGCTGGCTGGGAACCTTGCTGGTGACGTTCGGTGTCGCGCTGGTTTCGCTCGCCGACAAGCTGGAAGCGTTGTTGGGGTTGACGTGATGAACTGGTTGTATTCCGCTTTTGTGCCGGAACTGGAATCGCCTACGGCGTTTTGGTTTTTGCTGGCTGTTCGCGTGTCGCTGTTCATCTGCGTGCTGTCGGCGATTGTTTATTACTGCATTGCAGTGGTCGGCGGGCTGGCGTGGTTTGCCGACCGACGACGCCAGCGCGCTATGGGCTTCAGCTTCACGCCGCCTGTGACGATCTTCAAACCCGTTCGCGGAGCCGATGTCGAAGCTTACGAAAACTTCGCCAGCTTTTGCCGACAGGATTACCCGCAGTTTCAACTTGCCTTCGGCGTACGCGAAGCCGATGATCCGGCGGTGCCGATCATTCAAAAACTGATCGCCGACTTCCCTGCTTGCGACATCGAGCTTGTCATTTCCGACCGGGAATGGGGCTTCAACGCCAAAGTCTCGAACCTGCAAAACTGCTTTGCCAAAGCCAGACACGACGTATTGCTGATTGTAGACAGCGACATACGCGTCCAGCCGGATTACCTGCGTCGCGTCGTCGCGCCGCTGCAACGGGAAAACGTGGGAATGGTGACTTGCCTCTATCGCGGAACCAATGCGCGAACATTCGCTTCGTTGCTGGAAAACATAGGCATCTCTTCGACCTTTGGTCCAGAAGTTTGTTCGTCGCGTTTGCTGGAAGGAATTGCTTTCGCGTTGGGTTCGACCATCGTCATGCGGCGAGAAATTCTGGAACGCATCGGCGGCTTTCCAGCCATCGCGGATTATCTGGCCGATGATTTTGTGCTCGGCAACTCGACGGCGAAACTGGGTTACGAAGTCGTGCTTTCGGATTGCGTGGTTGACCACGTTTCCACACCCGACACGATGGCGACGATGTTAAAACATCAATTGCGCTGGGGACGTTCGACGCGCATTTCGCGGCCTTGGGGCTATCGCGGCTTGATCCTGACGTATGGCTCGGCAACTTCTCTGTTGGCGTTGCTGGCTTGGAATTTCTCGCTTTTCGCGTGGTGGTTGCTGGCGGCGACGATGCTTGTCCGCTTTCTGCCGGTGTTCATCGTCGGAGTTTACGGATTGAAAGATTACACACTGGCAAAATTTTTCTGGCTGGTTCCGTTGCGGGATTTGATTACGTTCGGCGTCTGGCTGGCCAGCTTTGTCGGCGACGAAATCCACTGGCGCGGTGTAAACTTCCGCGTGCTGCCGGACGGCAAACTCGCTCCGGCAAAAGAATCGTAATCTCAAAAAGGAATCAAAATGCGTAGCAATCAATTTACTTCTTTCATCTGTCTCTCGTTCCTTTTGCTTGGCCTGGCATTTGCCGGTTGCAGCAAAAGCGAATCGCCGAAAGCTTCGGACGGCGCGAAGCGGTTTGAGCTTAAGGGCAAAGTTGTTTCTGCCGACCAGGCCGAACACAAAGTCACCATCGAGCACGAAGAAATCCCCGGTTATATGGAAGCGATGACCATGCCGTTCACCTTGCTGGACGATTGGGTTTACAGCGAACTGAAACCCGGAGCATTGATTCAGGCGACGTTGGTCGTGGATCAAAATCGCACCTGGCTGGAAAATCCTGTCGTTTCGAACGTCGCCGATCCGAATCTGGTTGGCAAAGAAGTCGAAACCAGCGTCGAACCCAAAGTCGGCGATGCCGTGCCGGAATTCAGCCTGACCAATCAGGACGGCAAAAAAATCAGCTTGAAAAAATATGCCGGGCGAACTGTGTTGTTGACGTTCATTTACACGCGCTGCCCTATGCCGGATCAATGCCCGCTAATGAGCACCAACTTCGCCTTTCTCAACCAGCAACTGGCCACCAACGCCGCCTTGAAAGACAAGGTCAACTTGCTCAGCGTCAGCGTGGATCCCGAATATGACAAACCGAAAGTGCTGCGCGAATACGGATTGAAGTACATCAATTCGACAAAACCTGACGCCTTTGCTCGATGGGATTTCGCCACCGGCAGCAACGACGAAGTCAAAAAAGTCGGACAGTTTTTCGGATTGAATTATTGGCCGGAAAAAGATCAGGTCATTCACAACCTGCGCACGGTGATGATTTCCGCTGACGGCAAAGTCGCCAAAACGTATCGCGGCAACGAATGGAAACCGGATCAGATGCTGAAAGATTTGGAAGCGCAGGCGGCGGCGAAGTAAGCGATTTTTTGGAGTGCGCGTGTCTCGACACCGCTTTTCGTTCGTGACAACAGGCTTGCTTTTCTGGCAAGGGCTTCAATCAAGAACGGAAAGCTGCGTCAAGTCGCAGCACTCCACATCAAAGCACATCAGCCGTTGAACAAACTCTTCACGACGAACCAGACATTGGCCGGACGTTCAGCCAGTCGCCGCATGAAGTACGGATACCAGAATTCGCCGTAAGGCACGTACGTCCGCACGCGAAAACCTTCCTGAGCCAGTTGGAGCATCAAATCGCGGCGCACTCCGTAGAGCATCTGAAATTCGAACTTATCTTTGCCGATGTTTTCGCGCGCGGCAAATTCCTGCGTCGCGCGAATCATGCGTGGATCGTGCGTGGCGATGCCGTGATAAATGCCGCTTTTCAGCAGTTTCTGCATCAGCTTGACGAAATTGGCATCCACATCGGCTTTTTCGGGAAAGGCGACTTCGGCGGGTTCGTTGTACGCACCTTTGCACAGCCGTATGCGCGCGCCCATCGCCAACACTTCGTCCAGGTCTTTTTCGGTGCGGTATAGATAGGCTTGCAGCACGATGCCGACGTTGCCGAATTCGTGGAAAAGTTGTTTGAAGATGCGCAACGTGGCGTCGGTTTTCGGCGAATCTTCCATGTCTATGCGGACGAAATTTCCGCGGGCGTGCGCTTCGGCGACGATGCGGCGTGTGTTTTCCAGGCAATACGTTTCGTCTATGTCCAAGCCCAACTGAGTGAGTTTGACCGAGACGTTGGAATCCACGCCTGTGTCCTGAATGCGACCGAGCAGATGAACGTATTCGTTGACATCGGCGTCGGCTTCGGCGCGCGAAGTCGTGCTTTCGCCCAGATGGTCAAACGTCGCAGTGATGCCGAGCTTGTTCAATTCCTTGATCGTGACAATGGCGCTTTCGATGTTTTCACCTGCGATAAACCGGCGGGTGACCTGTTTGAAGCCGGGGACTTTGACAAGGAAATTTTTGAGGCCATGTTGTTGCGATAGATAGAGGAGGATCGTTCTGGAAATCATAAGTTTCAATTGTTATCTCAATGCTGCTGTCGGGTGAACTTCGATCGAGGCCAAAACTTATCACAGCGTTGTTGAAACTTATAGTTCTGCAAAGGCCAAGCCCACAGGTCACACCAACTGACAACAAACTCAATTCACGCTATCATCCGCGCCGTATTCAGTGTCAGGCAGGACGAACTTTATGGCGATTCTTTTGGTGAGTGCATTAACTTTGTATCTGGGCGGAGTGCTGTATTCGTTTTACGTGTTTGCAACCAAAGCCAGGCGACCGGACAAAGAATTACCCATGATTGTTCTGCTGGGGTTTGTCGTTCACACCGCCGCGATTCTGGTCAATTGGTATCAAGTCGGTCACTTTCCCATCGTCAATCCGCGCGAAGTCAGCGCCTTCATCGGCTGGGCGATTGTCGCTTACTTTCTGTTGATCAGTCGTCGGTATCAGGCGCGCGCGTTGCCCGTGTTTTTGTTGCCGCTGGTTTATCTGCTGCTGCTGGCTTCGATGGTGTTGCCGGAAACCTCGCGGGAATTGCCGCTGCTGCTGCAAGGCGAAATCACCACCAATCCGTTGACGAAAATCATCTTTCCCGTGCATGTGACACTGGTCATTTTTTCTTATGCAGCGTTTGTCGTCACCTTCGTCAGCGGCGTGATGTATCTGATTCAGGAACACGAACTGAAAGCCAAACATTTTGGCGCGGCGTTTCAACGATTGCCCGCGTTGAACACCTGCGATGAGATCGGATACCGGTCGTTGACGATTGGTTTCGTGTTGCTGACTCTGGGCGTGGTGACCGGCATTTTCTGGAACAATCAGCGCGACGGACGGTATTGGCACAACGATCCTAAAGAAGTCATGGCGCTGGTTACGTGGTTGGTTTACCTGTTCATCATGCATTACCGATTGACGGCTGGCTGGCGTGGACGCCGCGTGGCGTGGTTGTCCATCGCAGGCTTTGTCATCGTCATATTGACCTGGCTCGGCGCGCGCGCGCTGGGCGGGTATCACGTCTTTGGATAATTATGGATTGCGGATTGAACCAAATCCGCAATCCGCAATCGTATGAGCATCGTCGTTGTTGGAATCAGTCATAAAACCGCTCCGGTGGAAATCCGCGAGCGGCTGGCGTTTGCCGAGTCGCGGCTGCCGGAAGCGTTGCAAGCGCTGGCCGACAAACAAACGGCCAGTGAAGCCGTGATCGTTTCCACCTGCAACCGCGTCGAAATCATTGCGGCGATGCCGAATTCCCAAAACAGCGAAAACCCTGCTTCACGGCTGCACGAATTTCTGTGCGGCTTTCACAATTGCGAAGCGACGGTGCTGGAAAAACATAGTTACAACCTTACTGATGCCGCAGCGATCCATCACATTTTCCGCGTCACCTCGTCGCTGGATTCGATGGTCGTCGGCGAACCGCAAATCACAGGACAGGTTAAAGAGGCGTTTCAACTGGCTCAGCAAACCGGCAGCGTAGGCCACACGCTGACGCGGTTGATGAATCGCGCCTTTGCCGTCGCCAAACGAGTTCGCAACGAAACCGGCATTGGGTCGAGCGCCGTTTCCATCAGCTATGTCGCCGTCGAACTGGCTCGCAAGGTGTTCGAGGATTTGAACGGAACGACCGTCATGCTGGTCGGCGCGGGCGAAATGGCCGAATTGGCCGCCAAACATTTGCTGAATTGCGGAGCCAACAACATCCTGATCGCCAATCGAACCTACGAAAACGCCGTCAAGCTGGCCGAAGAATTGAATGGCGAAGCCGTGCGCTTTGAAGATTTCGAGCGGCGCCTGGCCGATGTCGAAATCGTGATTTGCTCGACCGGGTCGCCGAATTATTTGATCCTGCCCGCGCAGATCAAACGTGCGCTGGCCAGTCGCCACAATCGCCCGATGATGCTGGTGGACATTTCGGTTCCGCGCAACATTGATCCGGCGATCAACGATCTGGATAACGTGTTTTTATTCGACGTTGACGATCTGGAATCCATCGCCGCCGCCAATCTGGCTGAACGTCAACGCGAAGCCGTTCGCGCCGAAGCCATCATCGCCGAAGAAACCGAACGTTTCGCAGCCGTATTGGCCGAAGGCGACGTCAACGCCGTGATCGGTGCCTTTCGCCAGCAAGCCGAGTCTGTTGCGTTTGCCGAACTGGAACGCAGCCGCAAACGTCTGGGCGATCTGACCGAAGACCAGGAAGCTGCGCTGCGCGTGATGCTCAACGCCATCGTCAACAAATTCACGCAGCCGGTCATCAAACAACTGCGCGAATCCGACGACGGTCATTCCAGCTACCTGGCGGCCTGGCGCGGTTTTTATCATCGTCACGAAGACAAGGAATGAACCGACAGCAGTTCAGAGTTCACACTTCAGTGTGCTGCACGCTGAAGCGTGTACTCTGAACCTCACTTGTTCCACCGAACAACTCGCTTGCTTGACACTCCATCGGTGACCGATGAAGATACGTTCGCTTTTCCGATAAGCAAAAATCACATTCAAAAATCTGTTTTCCAAAGGGAGATTTGCACTGACATGCGAACCGTCAAAACTGCATTGATCGGCGCTGGCTTTGTTGGCCCGCATCACATTGAAGCCGCACGGCGGCTGGGATTCGTGGATGTTGTTGCCGTGGCCGGAAGCTCGCAGGCTTCAGCCGAAGCCAAAGCCGCGAAGATGAGCATCCCGAAAGCCTACGGCAGTTACGAAGCTTTGCTGGACGACCCGGAAATCGAAGTCATCCATAACTGCACGCCGAACGATCTGCACCTGCCTGTGACAATGGCCGCCATCGAACGCGGTAAACACGTCATCGCCGACAAACCGCTGGCGCTGAATTCTGCCGACGCTCGAACCATGCTGGCGGCGGCAGAAGCAAAAGGCATCGTGCATGCCGTGACTTTCAATTACCGTTACAACCCGTTGATGCAGCAGGCTCGCGTCATGATTAACCGAGGCGACATCGGCAAAACGCACTGGGTTCACGGTTATTACATTCAGGACTGGCTGCTCTATCCGAACGATTACAACTGGCGACTGGAAAAAGAAGGCGGCGAATCGCGCTGCGTGGCCGACATCGGTTCACACTGGTGCGATCTGGCCGGATACATCACCGGTTCGCGCATTGCCGAAGTTCTGGCCGATTACACAACGGTTTATCCGACTCGGCAAAAACCGAAAGGCACGCGCGAGGCTTTTGCCCAAAGCTCCGGCAACGAAGAATTCGACGAATACCCTGTGGATACTGAAGATTTCGCCAGCGTCTTGCTGCGGTTTGAAAATGGAATGAAAGGTTCGTTTTCGGTTTCGCAGGTCAGCGCCGGTCACAAAAACGGGCTGGAAATCGAAGTGGACGGCAACAAAGCCGCTCTGGCCTGGAAGCAGGAACGTCCGAACGAACTGTGGATCGGCAAACGCAATGAACCGAACGGCTGGATGTTGAAAGACCCAGGCCTGCTCGATCCCAGCATCGCGCATTATGCCGCGCTTCCCGGCGGTCACGGCGAAGCCTGGGCAGATGCTTTCCGCAATCTGCTTCGCAATGTGTACACCTTCATTGCCGAAGGGCGTTCGATGCAGACGGACAAGGACAAGATTGACTTTCCGACCTTTGAAGACGGCCACGAATCGAACTGCGTCGTCGAAGCCATCACCCGCAGCGCCAAAGCTGGCGGCGTCTGGACAAAAGTCGCGCGATAAACTGGGAGCGCGGGCGTCTCGCCCGCCATCAATCAATGCGGCGAAGCATCCGTTTTGCCTTTGCTGTTTTTGGCGCGTATGCTTCGCCCACCGTTATGCAATTTCTGAAATTCCAGCGAGCGACTTCCAGCTTGCAGCGGAAAACGATCAACCTGCGAGCGGCGAGCGCCCTGTTGATTTTTTTGCTGAGTTGGATTGCCGTGCCAGCTCCAATGCTGGCCGAACATTCGGCAGAAGAATTCTGCTCGATGGAATGTTGTGTGGCTGATGGCCATTGTTGTTGCGCCGCCTCCAAACCTTTTGTCGAAGGCAAAGATTACAGCGATGTTCCCAAGCTGGCCTTGCCGGAACTGGCTTCGCAATGCCCGTGCCCGGTTACGCCGCCTTCGAATTCCAAGATTGCCCACAGCCAGATTACGCAAACGCATTGGCGCTATCTGGCGGTGACAGAACATCCTCTTCCGATTTATCACCGCGAAGATACCTTTTACCGTTCTCCGCAACTTTCGCTACACTCCTCGCGCGCTCCGCCTGTCATGCTTTTCTAGCTTACTTTCAATCATTCGCTCAATTCCCAATTGTTAGCTGAAGTGTTTGACGAATTGGTTTTGACTGCCTGAATTTTGTTCTGGCGGCGAAATTTTTTGCGTCAAGACACCTTCAGGCTTCATTGCGCAATTGCGTGTGAACTCATGGCGTTTAACCCAAAAGGAAAACAAAGAATGAACCGTAGAGAGTTTGGAAAGCTTTCAACCACGGCGGCGCTGGCATCATTGCTCTCAGCTTCAGCCAATGCTCAGCAAGCCAACCAGCATCAAACCCACGAAGCCGCCATGAAACAGGCCGAGAACCTGATGGGCGGCGCGAAATTGAAAATCGCCATGCTGGCTTATCCCGGCATGTACTTACAGGATTTGGTCGGGCCGCTGACGATGTTTGAAGCCCTGATGAACCGCGACATTCATCTGGTTTGGAAAGACAAACAGCCGGTCAAAGCGGGCAGTATGGTCACCATCACTCCGAACACCACGCTCAAAGACTGTCCTGACAATCTGGATGTGCTGTTCGTTCCGGGCGGGTTGCCGGGCACGCAACAGATGATGGAAGACGACGAAGTTCTGAACTTCCTGGCCGAAAAAGGCAAAACCGCCAAATACGTGACCAGCGTTTGCACTGGCGCATTGGTACTCGGCGCTGCCGGATTGCTGAAAGGGTACAAGGCAACTTCTTACTGGAACACGCTGGAAACGTTGAAAGTCTTTGGCGCAATTCCCACCGAAGGCCGCGTGGTCATTGACCGCAATCGAATGACCGGCGGCGGCGTGACTGCGGGACTCGATTTCGGTTTGGCGATTGTGGCGAAGCTGCGCAATCAAACCTACGCCGAAGCAGTGCAGTTGTATGTCGAATACAACCCGCAACCGCCGTTCAATTCCGGCTCGCCCGCGACGGCGAACAAACAAGCCAAGAAGTTCATTGACGACATGTTCACGCCGGCGGCGAAGTCGTTGCACGCGACCGCGCTGAAGGTGCAAGCCAGGAGAGGAAGAACCAAGTGAAATCATCTCTCGCTTGCAAAGCAGGATGGCGCTGGATGGTTGTCGTCAGCGCGTTGAGTTGGCTGATCATCAACGATCAACCAATAACCACAGGCGCTTTCGTCACATCGGATCGTCGCTATGAATTCAAAGGCGTCATCAAGTCGGTCAACAAGCTGGAAAAGACTGCGGTCATCCGCCACGAAAAAGTGGGCGATTACATGGAGCCGATGACGATGCCGTTTTGGATTCGAGACGAAAAGGTGCTCGCCCAGCTTGAACCGCGCGATCAAATCGTCGCCACCTTCGTTGTCACGAAAAAAGACGGCGAATGGTTGGAAGACATCGTCGTCGTCGCCAAAGGGCGATAAACCGTCACGCAGTGTTTCCAACACTGCGTCTTTTACTCAGGAGCTTTTATCAATGAAAAAGACGCACTTGAAAGTCGCACTGGCGCTGGCTTGCGCGGTGTTGCTGATTAGCAACTCAACTCAGGCCTATCCGCCTTTCGTGAAACAAGCCTCGAAATTCGGCGGCAAGGATTGCACGTTCTGCCACACCAAAGCTGAAGGCGGCGAAGGCTGGAACAAGCGCGGCGATTGGTTGATTGCCGAGAAAGGCAAACGCAAGGCCGACGCGATTGATGTCGCCTGGCTGTCGGATTTCAGCGATAAGCCGCAATCCGATGCAACCGCAAGCCAGTCCGCCGACCAATGGGCAGAACTCGAACGCTACCATGAAATCATGTCGCAAACCTTTCACCCGGCGGAAGAAGGCAAGCTCGCACCGATTCGCAAGCTGGCGGGCGAACTGGCGGCGCGCGCTCAGCAATGGCTCGATTCCAAGCCGCCGAAAATTTACGACATCACCGACATCAAGGCTTTGCTGGGCAAACTCAACGCGGAATCCAAATCTCTGGCTGACGCCATCGCCAAAGGCGCAAAGGATGAGCAGATCAAAAAAGACCTGACCGCGTTGCACGACCGCTTTCACGAAATCATCGGCGCATGCCGCGACGAAAAGAAAAAGCACCAATAACCCCAAAAGGAGAAAACTCATGCAAACTCGAAGCTTCAAATTATTCGCGCTCGCGTTGTTAGTCAGCAGTTTGTCCGTGTTTAGCCAGTTGTCCGGAGCGTCGGCTCACGACGGTCACAAGAAAGGCCACGCTCCGGCGACGGCTAAAAATCTTCGCAATCCGGTCGAACACAACACCGCCAACATCGAAAACGGCAAGGCGCTTTACGACGCCAACTGCGCCAGTTGTCACGCCGCAGACGGCAAAGGCGAGAAGTACAACAAAACGGCCAAAATCAAAGTCCCCGATTTGAAAAGCCATTACGTGATGAAGCTGACCGACGGCGAAATCTTTTATGTTCTCACGCACGGCATCAAAACCAGTGGCATGCCCGGATACAAGCTGAAAACCAGCGACCGCGAACGCTGGCAGTTGGTGCATTACGTCAAACATCTGGGTATGAGCGAAGAAGACCACTCGGCGATGGCGGGCGGTGCGATGCAGGAAGTCGCCTTGCGGTTCAAGCCCGTTGTCGGCGACAAACCGTTCACTTGCGGGCAAAGCTACGAAAACATCGGCTCGACCAATTCCAAAATCACGCCGACGGATTTTCGGTTTTACGTTCACAACGTCCGTCTTGTTGACGCGGCGGGCAAGGAAACTCCGCTGGCGTTGGAACAAGACGGCAAATGGCAGGTGGACAATCTGGCGCTGCTGGATTTTGAAAACGGCAGCGGCCCTTGCGCCAACGGAACCGCCGACACCAACGAAGTCGTCAAAGGCAAAGCTCCGGCGGGCAAATACGTTGGAGTCAAGTTCGCCGTCGGCGTGCCGTTTGAGCGAAACCACGCCGATCCGGCCAAAGCGCCTTCGCCGCTGAACCTGACGCAACTGTTCTGGGTCTGGAATTCCGGCTACAAGTTTGCGCGCATAGAAATGCAAACGACCGGTTTGCCAAACGGCTGGATGCTGCATCTGGGCAGCACAGGCTGTCAGCCGGGCGGCACGATGCAAACGATCCCAACCAAATGCGAATTCGGCAATCGCGCCGAAATCACGCTCAACAATTTCAACATCAAAGGCGATGTCGTCGTCACCGATCTGAAAAAGCTGCTTGATGGCGCGAATATGGACGTGAATCAACCGAAGACGGCTCGCGGTTGCATGTCGGCGCAAAACGACGCCGATTGCGCGGCGCTGTTTGCCAACATAGGTTTGCCGTTCGCGGGCAAAGAATCGCCCGGCCAGAAATTCTTCTCGACCGAAAAAGGCTCCCACACTGCAAGCTTGGGAAAATCACAGGGCGTGAGGAATTAGCAGCTTCGGCAACTGGCTGGCATTGGGAAATGCCCGCCGGATTCCCCGCGCCCAAAATCCCTGCGGACAATCCGATGACGGCTGCCAAAGTCGAACTCGGTCGCCATTTGTTTTACGACACGCGGCTTTCCGTGAACGGCAAACAATCGTGCGCGTCGTGTCACGAACAGGCGAAAGCTTTCACCGACGGCAAAGCTCTCGCAGTCGGCACAACCGGCGAAACACATCCGCGCAGTTCGATGAGTATCGTCAACATCGCTTACACGCCTGTGTTGACCTGGGCCAATCCGAATATGAAACAGCTTGAACGGCAGGCGCTGGTTCCTATGTTCGGCGAACATCCGGTTGAACTCGGTCTGGCGGGAAAAGACGGCGAAGTGTTGGCGCGGCTCAAAGCCGAACCGCGTTATCAAAAACTCTTTCCGGAAGTCTTCGGCAATGCTGATCCTTTCACGATTGAAAACGTGACCAAAGCAATCGCGGCGTTTGAACGTGTGCTGATTTCCGGCGATTCGCCGTATGACCGCTACCTAAATGGCGACAACCGCGCGATCAGCGCATCGGCCAAACGCGGCGAAACCTTGTTTTTCGGCGAACGACTGGAATGTTTTCACTGTCACGGAGGGTTCAACTTTTCGCAAACGACCGATCACGAAGGCAAAGCTTTTGCGGAAATCGAATTCCACAACACTGGGCTTTACAACCTGGACGGCAAAGGCGCGTTTCCGAAAGACAACCAGGGCACGTTTGAAATCACGCAACGGCCTGAAGATGTTGGCAAGTTCCGCGCGCCGACGCTTCGCAACATCGCGGTGACCGCGCCGTACATGCACGACGGCAGCATCGCCACGCTGGAAGGCGTAATTGACCATTACGCCGCCGGAGGCCGCACCATTCGCAGTGGCGAATTCAAAGGCGTCGGCAGCCAAAATCCCAACAAAAGCAGTTTCGTTAAAGGCTTTCGGCTGACCGCACGGGAAAAACAGGATTTGCTGAATTTCCTGAAAAGCCTGACGGACGAAAAATTCCTGACCGATCCGCGATTCAGCGATCCGTGGTAGATCAACCCGTTGACCACGCGACTTGGAAAGTTAGCGGAAAAAGCGGCGGCGATATTCAGAACGCCAACCGTAACTTTCCAAGTCGTGTCAACAAAAGGCTTCTGCCGGGCACAACCGACCACAGACAGGAACTCAGCGCAGAACATTGGCATTGAGCAGCGCTTTGAAAGGACGCCCTTCCGGTTGTGGAAGTTTCAGTTTGAGCAAACTTGCGATTGATGGCGCCAGATCAATCATTCGCGCCAGCGGCAACTTTGCGCCTGCGCGCACTCCCGGTCCATAAATAATCAACGAGGCGCGCATGCGCGGATCGGTTGGCAGATAACCGTGCGTGCCTTTGTAAGTCGCCGACGTTTCGCTCACTTCTGCCCCCGCCAATGTGCCGTCAAAGGAATAACCGGGCGCGGCTTCCAGCATCAGCGCCGCCTGAGGCACGGCTTGCAATTTGCGCAATTCCGCGCGCGAAACAATCTGTTTGATCGGACTGCGCTCCTGCTTTAGCCATTTGGCAAAGAGCGCCCTGACCTGCGCTTCGGTCGCTTTGTCGTTTGGGTCTTTCAGGACAATCGCGCAGGAACCGCCCGCTGGCCAGGCCGCCGCTTTCCAGTCCGTCGCCTTGCCCGTGGCGTCCAACGTAATCAACCCTTCTTTGGCGAGCGCCACATTGGGCGCAAAGCGTTTTTCAATGCTGGCAAAGCCGTGATCGGAAACGATGAAAAAAGTCGTCTTCTCGAAAATGCCAGCCTGGCGCGTCGCTTCCACTATGCGTTGGATGTAGCCGTCTTCGCGTTCAGCCGTCGCAAGTCCGGGCGGAGTGCGCGGGCCGTTGCGATGGTGCGCGCCGTCGAGTTCGATCAAATGCAGCAGGAGGAGATTGGGACGGTGGTTTTTGATGATGTATTCGCCGACCGAAGTCAGGCGCTCATCCACACTTCGATCTTGCATGAGGTTGGGGCCGAGCGCTTTTTCCAACAATCCTGGCGTCGAATGTCTGGCCGTCCATTTCCAGGTCGCCGGACTCACGCCCGGTTCGTAAATTTCGGGGACGTTGAAATCAATCTCTGCGCCGACCGTCACAGGCCAACCGATGGCGGCGGTGGTCAATCCCGCGCGCTTCGCCACCGTCCACAGCGTTTCCGCTTTCAACGCATTGGCGTACCAATACCAATAAGCCGTTTGCGGTTCGTTCGGCGCTTCGAAGATGCGGTTCTGGACGATGCCGTGTCTGGCGGGACGCAAGCCGGTGACCATGGTTGTGTGTTGCGGATAGGTCACTGTTGGATAGACGCCTTCGACGCCATAGGCATAAGCGCCACCCTGTTTGAGCATCGTCAGAGTCGGCAATCGCAAACCCAGCTTTTCCGGCGCGGTGTAATAATCAGGCGGCAGACCGTCCACTGAAATCAGTATGACGTGCTCCGGACGCGCAACTGGCGCAGTTTGTCCAACGCAGAACAGCGCGCCGCACCCAAGCAGCAAGACGAGCATTGCCGCCGCAGTGACATAACGTGACTTGGTCATAAGGTATCGCTCCCAGATTTGTTTGGAGTTGTAAGAGGTGGGGATGGTACGGCAAGCGAAATGGCCTGTCGAGTAAAGCTTTGGCTAAATCGAACACGCGCCATTGCTGACTGGCTGTCACTGTAGAAGAAATTGAATCCGCCTTCGCTGGCACGCCTGAAGAACATTGCTGCGCCTCTGGTCTGACGCTGTGGGCTTGGTGAGAGCCGGTCACCTCTGCTAAAAGATGGCGGTCTGAAAATACGCAGAATCCAAATCACCGAAAAAAATCATCAACGATGAACAGGTTTCATTGCCACTGGTTACCGCAGAGGTCACTTACTAATCTCTTGGGAGGCTCATCTATGCACCGGTTAAAACAACTCGCCCTGCTGTTGGTCTGTTTGCTGTGCCCCATTCTTTGGGCGACCACGGCTGGCGGAAAGGTCGTCGGCAAAAAAGGCGAATGGCGTTCTTATGGCGGCGATCCGGGATCAACAAAATACTCGCCGCTGGATCAAATCAATCGCACCAACGTGCAGCAACTGAAAATCGCCTGGAAGTGGGATTCCCCCGACCTGAAAATCCTGGAAGCCAATTCCAGACTTTACACGCTGGGGTATGAAGCAACGCCGCTGATGGTCAACGGCGTGTTGTACATCAGCACATCGCTCAGTCAGGTGGCCGCCATCAATGCCGCAACCGGCCAGACAATCTGGGTTCACGATCCCAAAAGCTATCAAACCGGCCAGCCGACCAATCTGGGCTTTTTGCACCGCGGAGTGGCTTATTGGACGGACGGCAAGCAGGAACGCATTTTCATCGGCACCAGCGACGCTTATTTGATTGCGCTTGACGCAAAGACCGGTCAGCCTGTCGAAAGTTTCGGCGAAAAGGGGCGCGTGAATTTGACGAAAGCGATTCCTCTGGCACAGAACGCGCGCAATTACGCAGTGACTTCGCCGCCGGTCGTGTGCCGCGATGTGGTGATCGTTGGGTCTTCGATCAATGACGGCCCTATGAACAAGGAAATGCCGCGCGGCGATATTCAAGGCTTCGATGTGCGCACCGGCAAACCGCTCTGGGTCTTCCACGTTGTGCCGCAAGCCGGCGAATTCGGCAACGAAACCTGGGAAAACGAATCGTGGAAATACACCGGCAACACCAACAATTGGACGCTGGCGAGCGCCGATGAAGAACTCGGTTACTTTTACATTCCGCTGGGCACGCCGACCAACGACTGGTACGGCGGCCATCGTTTGGGCAACAACCTCTTTGCCGAAAGTCTGGTCTGTCTGGACGCCAAAACCGGCAAGCGCGTCTGGCATTATCAAACCGTGCATCACGGCGTTTGGGATTACGACCTGCCCGCCGCGCCCGTGCTGTGCAATCTCAAAGTGAACGGCAAAACCATCAAAGCCGTCGCACAAATCACCAAATCAGGCTATTGCTTCGTGTTTGATCGCGTGACTGGCAAACCTGTCTGGCCGATTGAAGAACGTCCAGTTCCGGCTTCGACAGTGCCCGGCGAAAAACTTTCGCCGACGCAACCCGTGCCGACCAAAATAAAGCCTTTTGAATTGCAAGGTGCGACCGAAGAAAACCTGATTGATTTCACACCCGAATTGCGCGCCGAAGCGCTGAAGATTTTGCAGAAGTACGATTACGGGCCGCTGTTCACGCCGCCGACAGAAAAGGGCACGGTCAATTTGCCCGGTTGGGCGGGCGGAGCGAACTGGTGGGGCGCGGCATTCGATCCCGAAACGGGCATCTTTTACATTCCTTCCATCAGCAGCGCTATTACGGTCACATTGCGCAAACCCGACCCTGCGCGCTCGAATTTCAATTATCGCGCCCAAATCGGCAGTGTCCGCGGGCCGCAAGGGTTGCCGCTGTTCAAACCGCCTTACGGACGCATCACTGCGATTGACCTGAACAAGGGCGAACACGTCTGGCAGATTACGCACGGCGACGGCCCGCGTGCCAAAGTCAATGAATTGATCGGCAACGGCAAAGATGTCGGGCCTTTGGGCGGCGGAGGCGGCGGCCCCTTGTTGACCAAAACACTGTTGTTTGTCGGACAAGGTTCTGGCGGACGCGGCGGCGGCAGCGGCGGCGGCATCAATGTATTGCGCGCCTTCGACAAAGCTACTGGAAAAGTGCTGGCGACGCTCGATCTGCCGGGCAGTCCGCATGGAACGCCTATGACGTACCTGGCGAATGGCAAACAGTACGTCGTCGTCGCCACATTCGACGCGCAATTGGTGGCGTTGGCGCTGCCGTAAATTACGGCGATGAAGATTGCGCAACAGAGCGAGTGGCGTGCAATCCCAACAACACATGCACGACTTTCGTAATTGACAGCACAACCTGGTCCACGTCTTTTGTCGAATACCAAGGCCCAATGGCGACGTGGACCCGGTTGTGTTCGTCGCACCACGCTTCGACATTTTCCAGATCAATGGCGCGCGCGATGAAGTGAGTATCCGTGCCTTCGGGCAAAGTGATGACAACCGAAGCGCGTTCGCCTTCAGCCCATTCAGCGGCAATGCCTACGGTTTCCTGCAATCCCAACCGAACATCGTTGGCCACGGCGGCCAGCGCCATTCGCGTAGCTTCGAGCAGACGCATCTGCGCCCACGCGACCGTCGAACCCGCAGGGCCGGTGATGGATTGGCCGGGAGCAAGACCGACCAGCAGCGGCGGCAATTGCCACGCCATAAGTTTTCGCCCCCGCACGGGAGGCCCGCCTTTGACGGCAAGTTCTCAGAATGTTTCCCAGCGACCGCGAAAACGGCCTTTGCTTTGTAGACTCATTGACTCTCCAAAAGAAAAAACCACCACAGGCATCTACGGCGACAGTTGGAACCGGCTGCCGCCGCCATCGAATGCCGTGGTGGCTTTTTGGAATCAAAAAAAATGAAGGCGAATGCTAGCGGCCTTTCTTCTTTCTGTCGAATGAGTTGAAAAGCAATGCTCGGTTGAAAACCATCTTGAAAGCCAAAATAACACATTCTGTTGTGTTGACTGATTTACCACAGCCCACTATATTGTGACCGCTTTCGGTGAGCGGAAGAATCTCATATACGGTTCGAACGTTCAGTAAAGAGGGAATCCGGTGCGAATCTGGAACTGCCCCGCAGCGGTGAGCAGGAACGAAAATCGTCATCAAGCACTGGCGACAAAAGCCGGGAAGCGACGGTGAATAGGAAGTCAGCATTGATCTGCCTGCAAGTCCGAAGACCTGCCGAGAGCCTGCATTTTTGATGCAGTTGTTGCCTGAGTTTTTCGAGGGGAAAAACGGCAGTTCCGGAACCTGCAACCTTGCTTGTTCGCCTGTCCGTACCATTCCACCAGAAACATTTCCTGTTTTATCCGAGAAAGAATTTATGACTGTAAATGCCATCGCTTACGCCGAAGCGGCTGCCGCTGCCGCCGAAAGCGCACCGACAACCATGCGTGTGCGCAAACGCAATGGAAATCTGGAACCGGTGGATGTCAACAAGATCGTCCGCGCCGTGGGACGCTGTTGCACTGGGCTGCAACACGTGGACGCGATTCGCGTGGCGACCAAAACCATCGGCGGTTTGTACGACGGCGCAACGACCAAAGAACTGGATCGTCTTTCCATCAACACCGCCGCTTCACTGATTGTCGAAGAGCCGGAGTATTCACGGTTGGCGGCGCGTTTGCTGGCGACTTACATTGACAAGGAAGTCCGCAACCAGGAAATCCAATCCTTTTCGCAATCCATCAGCGCCGGCGAACAAGCCGGATTGATTTCCGCGCCGGTGGCCGAATTCGTCGCCGCCAACAGCCGCAAGCTGAACGACGCCATCGAAACCGAACGCAACTCGCTGTTTGAATACTTCGGCCTGCGGACGGTTTATGACCGGTATTTGCTGCGCCATCCGGCGCGGCGCGATGTGCTGGAAACGCCGCAATACTTTTTCATGCGCGTGGCCTGCGGACTGGCGCAAAGCGTCAACGAAGCCATCGCGCTTTATCGCCTGTTTTCCTCGCTCGAATACATGCCGAGCACGCCGACCCTGTTCAACGCGGCAACCAATCATCAACAGCTTTCTTCATGTTTCCTGCTCGATTCTCCGCAAGATAACCTGGAAGCGATTTACCGCAAGTACACCGACGTGGCGCTGCTTTCGAAATTCGCGGGCGGAATCGGCATCGCCTACAGTCGCGTGCGTTCCAAAGGTTCGCTCATTCGCGGAACCAACGGCCATTCCAACGGCATCATCCCGTGGCTGAAAACGCTGGATTCTTCTGTCGCAGCGGTCAATCAGGGCGGAAAACGGAAAGGCGCGTGCTGTGTCTACCTGGAAAGCTGGCACGCTGACATCGAAGCCTTTCTGGAACTGCGCGACAACACAGGGGACGAAGCCCAGCGCACGCACAATCTGAATCTCGCCAACTGGATTCCGGACCTGTTTATGCAGCGCGTCGAAGCCGATGAAATGTGGTCGCTGTTCGACCCGAAAGTCGTTCCGCATTTTCCTGATCTTTACGGCGCGGATTTCGAGCAGGCTTATCTGGAAGCGGAAACTCAAGCGCTGTTTGTCAAACAGGTCAAGGCGCGCGATCTGTACCAACGGATGATGAAAACGCTGGCGCAGACAGGCAACGGCTGGATGACGTTCAAAGACAGCAGCAATCGCAAATGCAATCAGACGGCGCAGCCCGGCGCGGCTGTGCATTTGTCAAACCTCTGCACGGAAATCATCGAAGTCACTTCCGCCGAAGAAACCGCCGTTTGCAATCTGGGTTCGCTGAATCTGGGACGCTACGTGCGTGAAGGACAATTTGATTTTGAGAAACTGGCGCGGAATGTTCGGCTGGCCGTGCGCGCGCTCGATCGTGTGATTGACATCAACTTCTATCCAATTCCCGCGACGGCTTCGTCGAACCGACGCTGGCGTCCGGTTGGCTTGGGCGTGATGGGATTGCAGGATGTTTTCTTCCAGTTGAAATTGCCGTTCGACGCGCCGGAAGCTCTGCGGCTTTCGACGCGAATTCAGGAAGAGATTTATTACCACGCACTGCTGACTTCCTGCGAACTGGCCGAAGAACTGGGCGCGCACGCTGCCTTTGCTGAAACGCGAGCGGCGCAGGGCGAATTGCAATTCGATCTGTGGCGCGCGCAGCCACAAGATTCTGCCCGTTGGGAAACCTTGCGCGAGCGAATTAAAACTTCCGGCTTGCGCAATTCGCTGCTGATCGCCATCGCGCCGACGGCGACGATTGCTTCGATCTGCGGCTGTTATGAATCCATCGAACCGCAGGTCTCCAACCTCTTCAAGCGCGAAACGCTGTCGGGCGATTTCCTGCAAATCAATCGTTATCTGGTGGCCGACTTGAAACGGCTGGGGCTGTGGACTGAAGAGCTTCGGAACAAGATCAAACTGGCCGAAGGTTCGGTGCAGGGTTTGGAAGAATTGCCAGCAGATTTACGTGCGCTGTATCGCACGGCCTGGGAACTGCCGATGAAGGCATTGATCGAACAGGCGGCGGCGCGCGGGGCATTCATTGACCAGAGCCAGTCGCTCAACCTGTTTATGGAATCGCCGACCATCGGCAAACTGTCTTCGATGTACATGTACGCTTGGAAGCAGGGGCTGAAAACGACATACTACCTGCGTTCCCGCCCGGCCACCGGCATTGCCAAAACTACAATCAGCGTTGCCGCCGCGCCATCGCGTTTCAGCGAAAATGAGGCGCTTGCTTGTTCACTGGAAAACCCTGAAAGTTGCGAAGCTTGTCAGTAAATAAGGAACTTTCAAATCGTCGGAATTAACAATGGCATCGAATCTTATGGAGAAGCAATGCAGAAAAATGATGTTGTGCGCGCCTGGGGCAGTATTTTGCAGGGGCGGGCCCCCTCGCTGTCCATAGAAATCACGCGCGAATGCCCGCTGCGCTGTCCGGGCTGTTATGCCTACGAACCTGAACATTTGCAGCAGCAACCGGGAGGACTAAGGTCTGTTGCGGATTTCAAGGGGCAGGAACTGATTGAAAACGTGCTGGCGTTGGTCAACCAACTTCGCCCGCTGCACGTTTCCATCGTCGGCGGAGAGCCGTTGGTCAGATTTCGTGAACTGGACGTGCTGTTGCCGCAGTTGAGCGAAAAAGGAATTGGAGTGCAGTTGGTGACCAGCGCAGTGCGTGAAATTCCCAGTGGATGGAACGGGATCAAAAACCTGTCCATAGTGGTTTCAATTGACGGATTGCAACCCGAACACGATGTGCGCAGAAAACCCGCCACTTACGACAAGATTCTGAAAAACATTCAGGGACAATCCATCACGGTGCATTGCACTGTGACTTCCCAGATGACCAGACGCGAACATTACTTTGAAGAGTTTTTGGCCTTCTGGTCGGCGCGCCCGGAAGTTAAGAGGATTTGGTTCAGCCTGTTCACACCTCAAATCGGCGCGGACGATGAAGAGATTCTTTCTCCTGAAGAGCGCACCGCCGTCATACAAACGCTGGCTGATTTGCGCGCGAAATTTCCGAAACTGAATCTGCCTGATCTGATGATTCAAGGCTTTCTCAAACCGCCGCAATCGCCTGAACAGTGCATCTTTTCCCGCACCACGGTGAATTACACGGCGGATTTGAAAAGCAAAATTACGCCTTGCCAGTTCGGCGGAACGCCGGATTGTTCGCGTTGCGGATGCGTTGCTTCGGCGGGATTGAATGCCATTGGCGATTACAGATTGTTCGGAATTCTGCCCTTGCGTTCCATCTTTTACCTTTCGTCGAGAATCGGCAAAACCGCTGGCCATTTGTTGAACGGAAAACAGCCAGCCTGAAATTTCAGAGTGAGGAGAAAGTTTGTGTTATTGAAGCCAGGATTCAATCTGACGTTGCGCCCGATGAAATATCCCGTGTTTTACGAGATGTATCGCAACGCCATCAAAAACACCTGGACGGTCGAAGAAATTGATTTTTCGACTGATCTGGCAGACTTGCGCGCGCGATTGACGCCCGCCGAACAGCACTTGATTCATCGGCTGGTGGCGTTTTTCGCGACGGGCGATTCCATCGTCGGCAACAATCTGGTGCTGAACCTGTACAAACACATCAACGCGCCGGAAGCGCGGATGTATTTGTCGCGACAGCTTTACGAAGAAGCGCTGCACGTTCAGTTTTACCTGACGTTGCTCGACACCTACATTCCGAATCACGCCGAACGCGAACAGGCGTTCGCCGCCGTTCACAACATTCCTTCGATTGCTCGCAAAGCGCAATTTTGCCAACGTTGGATTGATTCGATTTACTCGCTAGACCAATTGCAAACCCGTCAGCAGCGGCAACAGTTTTTGCTGAATCTGATTTGTTTTGCCGCCTGCATCGAAGGACTGTTCTTTTTCGCGGCATTTGCTTATGTCTACTTTCTGCGCTCGAAAGGTTTGCTGAACGGTTTGGCGGCGGGAACGAACTGGGTCTTTCGTGACGAAAGCATGCACATGGCGTTTGCGTTCGAAGTCATAAAAACCGTTCGCCAGGAAGAATCGGAGTTGTTTGACGACAAGCTGAGCGCCGCCGTTTATGAAATGCTGGAAGAAGCCGTCGCCTGCGAAATGCAGTTTGCCGAAGACCTGTTGAGCGGCGGCGTGGCCGGGCTTTCCACCAAGGAAATGCGCCAATACCTGCAATTCGTCGCTGACCAGCGATTGGCGCAACTGGGACTGCCTGCGCTTTATCACGTGCGGAATCCCTTTCCGTTTATGGAATTGCAGGATGTCCAGGAACTGGCCAATTTCTTCGAGCGGCGCGTTTCGGCTTATCAGGTGGGCGTCAGCGGCGAAGTCGCTTTTGACGAAGCGTTTTGATTGATCCCCTTGTTTGAGCTTCGGCAATCCTAGACCTGTTCGGGAAATTCCCCTATAGTCCGTTTCCCAGGCGTTCGCTTGGGCGCGTCCGGGCAACCGATGCGTAACCCCAATTCCCATTGAATTTCGTTGAGGCTGGAAATTTATGTATCGCATGTGAGCCATTGTTTGGCGACCGGCGCAGGTTGCGCTCGATCCAGTTCGTTGTTCCCGGTTCATCGGCTGATCTCCCCGTTTGCGGAGCCTGGCCGTGGCTCCGCGATCAATCAACACAATTCGCAACACAATTTGACTGTCAGGCGAACTAATCGCCGAGGCGAATTTTTGTGGGAGATGACAGATCAGAGGACAGTGAATCCGCTCCTGATCCTTTTCTACAGAAACCAGAAAGGATAAACACCGATGAAAACCACAACCAGAGTTTTGATGCTGCTTGCATTCCTGGCGCTGACCTATCCATTGAACAACGCGCGCGCGTTCGTCAACCTTCCCGAAGTCGGTCAGGCTGCGCCAAACTTTGAACTGAAAAGCAACGAAGGCAAATCAGTCAGCCTGAAATCCCAGGGCGGCAAATGGGTGGTGCTGTATTTTTACCCGAAGGATTTCACCTCCGGTTGCACCATACAGGCGCGCAATTTCCAGCGCGACCTGGCGGCGTATGAAAAAGCCAACGCCGTCATTCTGGGCGTCAGCGTTGATTCCGCTGAAACTCACCAGGAGTTCTGCGCCAAAGAAGGATTGAGTTTCAAATTGCTGGCCGACACCGACACCAAAGTTTCTGCCGCTTACGGTTCGATCATGGAATACCAGGACAAAAAACTTTCCGCTCGCAATACCTTCATCATTGATCCAAAAGGCAAAATCGCCAAAGTTTTTCCGGGCGTGAAAGTCGCCAAGCACAGCGAAGAAGTGTTGGAAGCTCTGGCTGAATTGCAGAAAAAATAAAATAACCACCCTCAAAAGGAGATTTGAAAACTTATGAAATCACAAACTGTCATTCTGTGCGGCGCGCTGTTGCTGGCTGGCCTGGGTTTGGCCTGTCAACAACCGAGCGCCGCCCTTTCATCGCCCGCTTCCACCCCGGCAGCGACGGCTCCCTCAGTCGCTCCCGTTGCGACGCCCGCCGCGCCGGAAAACGATGAACATCGCATCAGCGTGGCGGATGCCAAGGCGGCTGTGGCCAAAGGCGAAGCCGTCGTGATTGACGTTCGCGGTGTGGATGCTTACAAGATCGCTCACATCAAGGGAGCCATCGAACACAACATCGGGCGATTGGAAAGCAACGATTACAAGGGTTTGCCGAAAAACAAACTCATCATCGCCTATTGCAGTTGCCCGGCGGAACAAACCAGTTTGCGCGCAGTGACCTTGCTGGAACAGGGCGGATTCAAAAATGCCAAAGCGCTGGTTGGCGGAAACGCAGCCTGGGAAGCCGCCGGTGGCGAAATGGTCAAAGCGCCTCCGACATCCAATCCGTAACACGCTTTTCCGAACAACACAGCCAACATAGATCAGCCGGAGCGCCAGCCGTTTGCGCTCCGGCTTTTCCTTTGCTCGAAAAAGGCTGTAACCTCCGGTTGCGGACTGTTGTCTGAAGAATTGGAATCTCCACTCTCAATTACCAAAGGAATTTTCACCAATGACGACCAGAATCTTTTTCCTGGCTGTGATTTTGTTTGCGGTGGTTTTGTCTGCCCAGGCTCGTCACGGTTTCGCCATACAGCAACAACCGACTGGCGAAATTCGCCTGGAAGTAAAAGACCCGGCGGGCAAGGAGTTGGTCGCTGCGGGAACATTGACCAATCTGGCCACCGGCGTCAGCCGCAGTTTTCAAACCGACGCGCAAGGGCGATTCACCTTGTCGGGATTGAGTTTTGGCCGCTATCGGCTGGAAGTTTCTCAAACCGGATTTGCCGCTCAAGCGATTTTGGTGGACGTGCAATCTGCAACTCCCATGACCCGATCCGTGACGCTGACTGTGGGCGGGCTGGCCTTCAACGTTGACATTGTCGCGACGACTCCGCTGCCAGGAGCGGATTTGAGCGAAGATGAAATTGCCGCGCCGGTGCAGGCTGCGCCATCGGCGGATGTTCGTTCCAGCAACGCGCTGGACATTTCCGATTTCCTGAATCGGCGGTTGAAGGCCGTCAACATCAACGAAGTTCAGGGCAATCCTTATCAGGCAGATTTGAATTACCGCGGCTACACGGCTTCGCCATTGCTGGGCACGCCACAAGGATTGTCTGTCTATCTGGACGGCGTGCGATTGAATCAACCATTCGGCGACGTGGTCAGTTGGGATTTGATCCCGCGCATCGCCATTGCTGAAGTCGCATTGATTCCAGGATCGAATCCGCTGTTCGGATTGAACACCTTGGGCGGCGCGTTGGCGCTGCAATCCAAAGACGGCGTGAATGCGCCCGGAACTGCGCTGGAAATTGGCGGCGGCAGTTTCGGGCGATTGACAGGCGAACTGGAACACGGCGGATCGAACACAAAAGGCTGGCATTGGTACACTGCCAGTTCCCTGTTTTTTGAAGACGGTTGGAGAACGGATTCTCCGTCCAGCGTGCGTCAATTGTTCGGCAAACTCGGTTGGCAACGCGACAGAACTTCGTGGGGCGCAACTGTCATGTATGCCAACAATTCGCTGGTCGGCAATGGATTGCAGGAACAGCGTTTCCTCGACCGCGATTACAGCAGCGTTTACACAAAACCGGACATCACCAACAATCGCGCTCCGTTTTTCAACTTCAATGCCCGACATGGTTTCAATTCGCGGTTGGCGATTTCCGGCAACGCTTATGTTCGTTCGATCCGCACCAGCACGCTCAATGGCGACATCAACGAAGAATCGCTGGAACAGCAGGTTTATCAACTCAGCGACGATGACCGTGCGGCTTTGGCTGCCGCAGGTTTTACCGGCGTTCCCACCAACATTACGGCGGCAAATACTCCGTTTCCTTTCTGGCGCTGCATTGCGCAAGTGTTGCAACGCGACGAACCTTCGGAAAAATGCAACGGATTGCTCAATCGCACGCGCAACGAACAATACAATTACGGCGGAGCAGGCCAATTCACGCTGGTCAATTTTCCGAACGGCCAGCGCAATCAACTGACGGCGGGCCTGGCCTTCGACCGCAGCACAGTGGATTTCACGCAATCATCGCAACTCGGTTATCTGAATCCTGACCGCAGCGTCACCGGACTCAACGCATTTGGCGATGGCGTTACAGGCGGCATTGCCGACGATGAACCATTCGATACCCGCGTTGACCTGAACGGACGCATCCAAACGTTCAGTTTGTACGCCACGGATTCGCTGGCCGTCGGCAATCAATTCACGCTGAGCCTGTCAGGTCGTTATAACCGCACGACGATCAAAAATCGTGATCGCATCAATCCCGGCGGAGGCCGCGGTTCGCTGGACGGCGACCACACCTTTGACCGATTCAATCCGGCGGTGGGGCTGACCTGGCGCCCGCTACGCCATTTGAACGCTTACGCCAGTTATAGCGAAGGCAATCGCGCGCCGACTTCCGTTGAACTTGGTTGCGCCGATCCAGAATCGCCGTGCAAACTGCCGAACGCCATGGCCGGAGACCCGCCGCTTAATCAAGTCGTCACGCGCACGGTGGAAGCGGGATTGCGCAGCGGTCAGGAAAGTCGGCTGAATTGGAACGTAGGCTGGTTTCGCGGCGAAAACCGCAACGACATTTTATTCGTCGCTTCGGAACAAACCGGTTTCGGTTATTTCAAAAACTTCGGCAAAACACGCAGGCAAGGCTTTGAGGCCGATTTGAACACCCGTATCTGGCGTTTTGGGTTGGGCGGTGGTTACACTTTCCTGGACGCAACTTACCAAAGCGAAGAAGAAGTAAACGGCGAAAGCAACAGCAGCAGCGACGCCGAAGCTCCGGGATTGGAAGGTCTGATCGAAATCGAACCCGGCGCGAAAATTCCATTGATTCCGCAACACATGTTCAAACTCTTCGCCGATTTGCAGGCGACGGAAAAACTCACGCTGAATTTCGGCGTGCTGGCGCTTTCCAGCGCATTCGCCCGTGGCAATGAAAACAACGAACACGAACCGGACGGAACGTATTACCTCGGCGAAGGCAGTTCGCCCGGTTATGCCGTCGCCAATTTCGGGGCGCGCTATGAACTCAATCGCCACGTGGAATTGTTCGCGCGCGTCAACAACCTGTTCGACAAACGTTATTTCACCGCCGCGCAATTGGGACCGACCGGCTTCACGGCGGACGGCAATTTCATCGCCCGCCCGTTTGCGCCGGTCAACGGCGATTATCCAGTGCAACACGCGACGTTTTTCGCTCCGGGCGCTCCGCGAGCGGCCTGGGCCGGCATCCGGCTGAAGTTCTGATTGGCCGCTGAAATACTTGTGACAGTCAGGGCTGATTGACCGTCTTTGCTTCCGACTCTGCCGGAATTTTTACCCGGCAAGTTCACTCTGAGCGATTCGCTCACACAAAAAAACAACCCCTCGCTTCAATCTGAAGCTAACCATCAGGAGGAAAACAATGAAATTGTTTGTGGTCATGTTGTTCGCAGCGGCAGTGGCGGTTGCCGCCATTCCCCAATCCGAAGCCGATTTTGAAGCGGCGATGAAAAAAGTTTTGCCCACCAATGGCAGTCTTGGAAAAAACATTGCCGCCAAAGATGCTGAGGCTGTGAAGAAAGACGCCGCTGCTTTAGAGGCGATTTTCAAAACTTCGGAAGATTTCTGGAAAGCTCGCAAGGTTCAGGATGCCACTGATTGGTCGGTACAGGCCAAAAATGGAGCAGCCGAAGTCGGCAAACTGGCCGCCGCTGGTGAATGGGACAAAATCCCTGATGCCCGAAAGAAAATTCAAGACACCTGCATGGCTTGTCACAACGCCCACCGCGAAAAACTGCCGGATGGAAGTTACAAGATCAAATAATTCGCTGGCGGCTGGTCGAAAAAAAATAAGGTTGAAGATGGAACCAGCCATCGGGTATCTTTCCGCGCGAAGTCGCTCACTGGCGCGCACGGCTTTTACGGCAGTGCGCGCTTTCCTTTTCATCATTTTCTCAACTCGCGAAAGGAGTTTGCATGAAACTGAAACTCATCCAACTGGCTGCGCTGTTGGTCGTCGTTCTGGCAATGACCGCGCTGGCATTCGGGCAGGACAAGGCCGCCGGCCAGTCTGGCGCTCCGAAACTGGTCGTGGACAAGGCTGTATTTGAATTCGGCAAGGTCAAAGAAGGCGAAGAATTGAAGCACGTCTTCAAGATCAAAAACGAAGGCTCGGCGGAATTGACCATCCTCAATGTCTCGCCCGCTTGCGGATGCACTGCCAGCGATTTTACCAAGTCACTGGCTCCAGGCGCTGAAGGAACCATCACCCTGTCGGTCAAAACAACCGGCATGAACGGATGGACGGAACGATACGCCGATGTCATCTCCAACGACAAATCCCAACCGAATTTCAAACTCTGGTTGAAAATGGACGTGCAGAAACCGGCCAGCAACTGATTTGTCGCCCGTCAGTCTTCAAGATATTCAAAACAAAAGTTCGGTCTACACAAAAGCGCGCGATGAAATTGAAGCTTCAATTCCATCACGCGCTTTTTTTCGATTGAAGTAAAAACAAAAACGCGCGTGTCCTGATCGCTCAGAACACGCGCCAAAACGACGGTGAGTCGCTCTCACCTCACCTCTTTTTCAGGAGACCACCATTAGTTGCCCTTGTTCTTTTTCTTTCCTTTTTTCTCCATCTTCGCTTTCATCTTCATATCTTCCTTGCTGCCCAAGGCAGGAGCCGGTTTGAATTTCTTCGGCAACGGAGTTCCAGTCGCATTGGAATCAACTTCTACAATGTCACCTTTCATTCCGCCCAACGCGCCGAGCAATTCGTTCTTTTCCTTTTCCGGCACGTTGAATTTATCCAGCGTCGCCACCAAATCTTCCACCAACGCGCCGAATTCACCAGCCGTCACGCCCATGTTCTTGTGCGAATCCTTCATACTCAGGCCGTCGTATTTGCAACCGCCGCCGGTCGCCATGCACATAAATGCCTTGAGGTTGGTCACCAATCGCGCCGGATCGCTTTCGGCGAATTTCTTGTTGATGCGCGTATCCGCCAGCACACGTCCGGCAAAATCGTCTACAACCATCGAAATCGCCTTTTCGCCGCCGAGCCGTTCGTACAACGTTTTTTCCTGCGCCAAAGCCGAGATCGAAATAGCCGCCAGCAAACAAACGCTCAACAAAACTGTTTTCAGGTTTTTCATACGTGTTTCTTCCTCCTTGAGTGCCAGTGCAGACACACTATTGCATCCGCCAAGCCGCGAGTAAATTGATGGAAAATGGTTACAAGATTGCCGGGGTGAAAACCTCCTTCTCCTGCAAACGGGCTTACGCAATCAATGCCAGAACGGATTGCCGGATTGAAAAATTTCTTCGAGGCTTTCAACTGGCTGAACCTCTGAGAGCGAGTTCGCGCAGCAAACTTTCGTATCCGCGAGCCATCGCCCAATGATGATTCCAGCGAAAGATGGGTTTGAAAATGGGCGACAACCAGCGCAACAGCGGTTTGTCGGCGCGCAATCGCCAGTCGAAAGCGATGTGGGTTCCGTCGCCTTCGGGCGAGAGCGACCATTTGCCGCTGCCGACAAAATCGCCTGTGGCCTTGATTTCAATGGTGTGCGGTTTAGCGTGCTGGACGACTTCCGCCGTCCAGCGAAGCCGGTATGGCAACCAGCCTTTGGTAAAGAAATGAACCTTGTCGCCGACATGATCTTCGCGGCCAGACGGTTCGGATTCGGCTCCCAGATATACGTCCGGCCACCAGCGCGGATATTCTTTTCCTTCTTTCAGTATTTCATACACAACTTCGCGCGGCGCAGACACACGCCATTCAGTCAAAAACTCGTATTCATTTGCGGGCATAACTTGTCTTGAACCTCCGATTTTACGTTTTACGGAGTTTACGCATACTCAGCGAAGATCAGATTTCTGAACTTGATGACCGCTCGACTCAGCCATTGGCCGGACAAGTCAGGCTGTTTCGGGCACATCAATCTTTCATTTCGGCAAGCCGATGAACCGCAGCAGATTGGCCAGTAATGGTTCGCCAACAACAACACTTCGCCAGCAATGAGAATAACCCAGCCATCGCCAGATGAGATCAAAGGTTGACGAAAGATTCTTTACATTCCCTGTATGCACTCATACCATACAGCCCCAATGAAAGCGCATCTTGAAAATTGCGAAGGTTTTGCCTGGGATGAAGGCAATTCCAATAAAAACTGGCACCTTCACGAAGTAACCGATGGCGAGTGTGAAGACGTCTTCTTTAACTTGCCGCTGCTCATTGCTTCCGATAAAAAGCATTCTGACAAGGAAACAAGATTTTTTGCGTTAGGGCGAACCGATGCTGACCGTTGGCTGTTTATTGCTCCATGCGGAACAAATTGATTCTGGTAATTTCTGCCCGTGATATGACAAAAAGCGAAGAGAGAATTTATGCCGAAAAAATTAAAAGAGATACCAGTGCTGAATAACGAAACAGCCGAGCGTGAGTTTTGGGCCGAGAACGATTCGACTGATTTCATTGATTGGCAAACGTCCGAGTCGGTTGTTTTGCCGAACCTAAAACCGACCACGCGAACCATTTCGCTCAGGATTTCCGCCTCAATGCTGGCGAAAATCCGCCTGGTCGCCAATAAACGCGACGTGCCTTATCAATCACTGATCAAATCATTTTTGCAAGAACGCATTGACGAAGAGCTAAAACTACCCAAAGCTTAATTCATCCAGCAAGATCTTCGCGTCTTTCAAATCCGCCGTGTCGAAGCCTTCGGTGAACCAGCCGTAAATTTCCGCGAGCATCTGCCGCGCTTCGGCTCGTTTGCCTTGTCGTTGCCACAAACGCGCCAGACTTCTTACTGCACGGAGTTCCCATGATTTTGCGTTCTGTCGTAGGGCGATTTCAATGGCCTTGTGATAACAGTTTTCTGCTTCAATCTGCGCATTGTCGTCGTCGGCTTTCAACAATAACTCACCTTTCACGCGCCAGAGTTCCGCTTCCCAGAAACGCTCTTCGGCGCTTTCGGCGACGTCCATCGCTTCCGCAATCGCATCGAGTCCCTCTTCGCAACGGCCAATAACCCAGAGCGATTCCGCCAGTCTGGCCAGGTTCCCGGTCATCCCCAGAATTTCGCCCCTGAAACGCAGTGATTCAATACCCTGTCTGATCTCATCTATCGCTTCCCGTCCAGGCTCCTGAAAGAATCGCGCCATGGCGTGAAAGATTTTGGAGCGGTTTAAGTAAGTGCCCAGCGAATACTCTTCGGCAATCGCAAAAACTTTCTCGAACTGTAGCTGGCTGGCTGGCCAATCGCGCTGTAGCACACAGGTGACTCCGACGGCGAAATGAGCGCCTCCGAGGCTGAAGGGATGGCCTATCTGCTCGGCCAGCGTGACCGCTTCACGCGCGAGCGCCAGCGCCTGATCCGCATAGCCCAAGCTCCACAAAGAAATGCAGTGGAGGCGGCGCGCTGAAATCCCCCAGTTCTCGTTGGCCATGGAAAGATAGATATCGTGGTATTCCCGGCGATCCAGAGCGAGCGCCCTGTCCAAATGTTGGCGTGATGAAACAAGCTCTCCACGGTAACTCGGCGCCGCGCCCGCCAATACCGAGGCGGCGACCAGCAGCGCCGGATTCTGGGACTGCTCCGCCATCGGCAGCATCTGCACGGACAACTCATGCGCGTTTCCGAACTCTGCCCGAACGAGGTGATAATTCACCACGCCCACCAAGGCGACGAAGAGTCTGGGATCGCCGCCCATCTGCTCACAAAGTTGTCGAGCGCGAGTAAAGGCTGCTCCGGTTTCCGGCGCGGCCCAGCTCACGACATTCTGCAACGACAACCCCAGCGTCAATTGCAGGCCGAGTTCCTGGCGGTCGCGTTCCGGCCCCTCCGGCAGTTTGAGCAAAGCTCCCAGTCCGCGCCGCGAAAGCTCCACCACCTCCCGGTGCGCGTTGACCCGTACGGCGTTGCGCGCCGCCTGGAAGAAGAATCCGACCGCGCGCGCGTAATCCCGCGCCACTTCCCACAGCAGCGCCAGTTCGTTGGCCACACCCTCTGATCGCGGGCCGTAAAAGCCTTCCAGCGCCTGAGCCACCTCACGGCTGAGCGTGGCCTTGCGCGTGGCGCGCAGTCCCAGATAGAGCGAGTTCTGATACAACACATGCACGAAGCGGTATTTGAGCGTCAACGCGCCGTTCGGGAACTCCGCCTCGCTCGCCAGCTTCACGAACGCCAAAACTTTGTCCAGCTTATCCAATCGCTCTTCGACTTCGACCGCGTCAAGTTGCAGCGCCTGAGCCACGACCGCCGAATCGAACTCGTAACCCTGCACGCTCGCGGCGGTCAGCAACTTACGGTCGTCTTCGCCGAGTTGCGCGATCTTGCGTTCGATCATCCCGCGCACTGACTCAGGCAATTCGCGCTCCATGTCGGGCAGCGTTTGTTTCAAAGCCCACACGCCGCTCGTGTTTGCGATCATGCCCCGGTCGCGCAGGTAACGCGTCAGGTCGGCCATAAACAATGGACTGCCCTCCGTCTTCGCATGAATCAACTTCGGGAATTGATTGGGGAAACGATGGTTGGGAAATTCCAGTTTGAGGTATTCGGCGACTTCTGCTTCCGTTAGAAACTCCAGCGTCAACTCCCGACACACGCCGCGCGCCTGCAAATCCGGCTTGATTTGCAGAAACGGATGTTTCACCAGCAGCATATCCGAAGGCCGGTAAGCCACAACGATCAACACGCGCAGCGTGTCGAACTTCCCGGCGAGATAACTGAGCAGGTCAATTGTCGAAACATCGGCCCAGTGCAAATCATCGAAGAAGATCACCAGCGGCCGCGCTTGCGCGATGGATCGGAGGAAAGCAGCCAACTCACGCTTCACGCGCTCTTGCGAAGCGGCTTTGACTTCCGCCAGTAATTTCTGCGCATCAGATCCTTCGCCGCTCAGCGAAGCGACCTGCCCATACCATGTCGGGGCGAGTTGGCGCATCGGCGCGGCGTGGCGGGCGTCATCGCGCAACAACGAATCCAACGCTTCGAGCAGAGGCAGGTAGGCTTCCGTGCCCGCCAGCCTTTCTGAACAACGCCCTCGCGCGATCATGCATAGCCCCTCACGCGCAAGCTCGGCCAAAAAACCCTCGACCACTGTGGTCTTGCCTATCCCAGGCTCGCCCGCCACGCACAACAGCGAACCACGTCCGGTATTGGCTGCATTGAAGGCTGCGCGCAGTTCATGGCGTTCCTTTGAACGGCCGACGGTATTATGATGAATGGGACTTGATGGGACAGGTGTGGAGGGCATTAAGTGGAGAATAAACGTCTCTCCGTCTTTTTCTCCCTCCAACTCTCTGTTTCCCTGTCCCTCTGCTCCTCTGTCCCTCTGCCCCTCGATCTCCTGCAACCGCCGCGCGACTTCGTCTGCGGTCGGACGCCTGTTTTCGTCTTTGTCGAGCATACGCAAAATCAACGCTTCCAGCGCGAGGGGAATCCTGGAGTTCAGGCCGGTTGGCGGCGCCGGCCTTTGCGACGTGATCGCATGCAGATAGCCGACCAGGGTTTCCGCTTTGAATGGATGTCGCTTCGTCGCCATCTCATACAACACGATGCCGAGCGCGAAAATATCGGAAGCCTGGCTTACCGCTTCGCCACGCGCCTGTTCGGGCGACATATACGCAACGGTGCCGAGCAATGCGCCGGGCCGTGTTTGCCGGGCTATCGTATCGGCTTGGGAATCGTTCGCGGTTGCGGGGATCAATCGCGCCAGACCGAAATCGAGAATCTTCACGTAGCCATCATGGCGCAGCATGATGTTTTCGGGTTTGATGTCGCGGTGCGTGATCCCGACCGCATGCGCCACGCTCAAGGCTCTGGCCATCTGCCCGCCCAATTGCGCGAGCGCATCAAGCGTGAGGTCTTCGCCAATCAATCTGCGCAGCGTCCGGCCCTCGACGAACTCCATCACGATGAAGCGACCAGCCTCCGCTTCCCCAATGTCGTAAATGGTGATGATGTTCGGATGATTGAGCGCGGAGGCGGCTTGCGCTTCCTGCTCGAAGCGGCGCACGCGCTCGGCATCCGCGGTCAATTCAGCGGGCAAGAGTTTGAGCGCGACCTTGCGTTTGAGCCGCGTGTCTTCGGCCAGCCAGACTTCGCCCATCCCGCCCGCTCCGAGTTTGGCAGTGATCTCGTAATGAGAGAGACGTGTACTGGGGACAAGTGTCATACGAATGTTTTCTCAACCGCGAATCACTGTGATGGTACGGCCTGCCGGACTTGTCGCCGTTTCGGTCGTCGTGCGTTCGCTGATGTCTGGCAAGCCGTGGCGCTGATCGAAAATCACCAGCCAGCCAGTGTCCAGTCCCAGGCCGTTCAAGTAGACATCCAATTGTGCCAGCCCTTCATTTAACGGGTCGCGTTCGCCCTCGCGCCAGACTTTCAGTTCCATGCCAATCGTCGCATCGCCGTAGCGCAAGCACACATCCATGCGCCGCGTGCCGATGGCGTATTCACGTTCGAGCGAGCCGCCGCCGTTCACCACGCGATGCAGAAAGGCCATCATCACAATGTGCGGCGCGATTTCGTGGTAATGCACGCTCTTCAACAGCGGCTGACCGTGCTGTCGCCAAAACGCCAGAAACGATTCCAGCAAGCGGTCAGGGTTGAGGCTGCCATCAGCGTTCAGCCACGTCGGAGAAATCTGTGGCAGAAATGCGCGAGTCACGTAGGCCAACATCGTCGGAATCACTTCACGATAAATTGGATTGGCAACGACCAGTCCGCCGCCATTCGCCCGTCTGACCAATCCCAGATCAGTGACAAAGCGCACATCATCCGGTGGTAAGCTGGTGATTTCCTGTCGCCCGGAAAGGATCGGCTCGATGATGTGGCGGATGCGTTCCTCGCGCAGCCGTTCGACCAAGCTGTCCAAATGCGTTTCCTGCCGTTCGATCAGGATGTCTTTTGCCCCTTCGATTTCCTTGATCGTGATGGGCTGCGCGAGGTCAGGCTGCAACTCTTCGACCGCGACTCTGGCCAGCGCGTTCGCCAGATAGGGCTGCCCCTGCGTGAGATGAAAGGCGCGCGCCACCGCTTCGTCCGTGAAAACCTGTCCAGTTTCGGTCGTATGCTGGCGATAAAGCGTAGCCACTTCCTCCGCCGTGAAATTGCCGATGGTCAGCGAACGCGCTTTGATGTTGAAAGGACTGGCGGTATTGAGTCGTTCACCGCCGCCGGATTTGACTTTGTAATCGCGCACATCGCGCATCCCGATCAAGCCCAGCGACCAGGGAAAACCCTGCGGACGATTGACGTAACCGTTGCGCAATTGCCGCAACACCGAAATCAACGCGCCGTTTTCCAGCGCATCAATTTCATCGAGAAAGACGACGAGCGGGCGCGCCGATTGATGCGCCCATTCGCCAAGCGCCGCAAAGATGCGCTGTCCCGTTTCTGCGGTCGGCCATTCCGGTGGTTGCAAATCCGGCGGCAGCCACGCACGCGCGTTCCCGCGCCACGCGCCGAGCATCGCCAGTTCCGCCTTGCCGATGTCGTCGTTAAAGGCCGCGCCCACTTCCATCGAAACCAGCAGCGCCGTGTAACGCCCGGAGCGCGTGAGTTCCTGCGCCAGTTGCAGCATCATCGTCGTCTTGCCCACCTGACGCGGCGCGTGGATGACGAAATACAATTGCTGGTCAATCAGTCGCTGCAATTCGGGCAGACGCGCCGTGGTCGGCAACATATAGTGAATTTCGGGTCTACAAGGTCCAGCGGTATTGAAATACTTCATAACGTTTTTCTCTTTCTGCTCGCTCACCTCCGGCAGCTTCATCCGTTTCCGCCAATCCTGGTAACGCGCCTCATCGAGCAGCGTATTAAATGGCGGTTTGGATACCCGCAAGAACAATGACGAATAATGACTTTCAAAGTTCTTTCGCTCACGCCAATTTAATATCCGGTTTGGTCATGCCGTCTTCATTCCGGCAACGTTTTCCAATCCCATTTCCTTGATTAACTGATCGCGTAGCACGAATTTCTGGACTTTGCCGCTGGCCGTCAGCGGGAAGGCTTCGACGAAGCGGAAGAACTTCGGCACTTTGTGGCGGGCGATGTTGGCTTTGCAATGCTCGCGGAGTTCATCTTCGGTCACAGTTTCGCCAGGTTTCAACCGAATCAAGGCGCAGACTTCTTCGCCCATAAATTCGTCGGGGATGCCTACGATTTGGGCTTCGGCGATTTTGGGGTGACGCATCAGGAAAGCTTCGATTTCCGCCGGGTAAATGTTTTCTCCGCCGCGAATAATCATGTCCTTCACGCGGCCTACGATGTTGATGTATCCGTCGGGCCGCATGACTGCCAAATCGCCGCTGTGCAACCAACCGTCAGCATCCAGCGTTTCGGCGGTCTTATCCGGCATGTTGTAGTACCCAACCATGTTGGCGTATCCGCGCGTCCACAGTTCGCCGGATTGTCCGCATTGGCAGGTTTCGCCCGTCGCTGGATTGACGATCTTGATCTCGGTGTGCGGGATCGTCAGGCCTACGGTGGCGGATTTCAGTTCAAAGCTGTCGGTGTAAAACGATTGCGTGACGGCTCCGGTGGTTTCGGTCATGCCGAAGACAATCGAACAATCCGCGCCGATGCGTTCTTTGATCTGTTCCATCAGTATGACCGGAACCGGCGTGGCTCCGGTGAAGATGTTTTTCAAACTGGACAAATCGAATTCGGCAAAGCGCGGATGGTTCAACATCGCCACCAGCATCGTCGGCACGGCAAACGTGAACGTGCCTTTTTCCTTTTCAAACAGTTCAAGTTGTTTGAGCGGATCGAACGCAATCAATGGAATCAGCGTGCAGCCCAGATACAGCGAATAGATGATCGCGCCCAAACTTCCGGCAATGTGAAAGTACGGCATCGAAGTCACATAACGTTCATCGGCGGTCAAGGCTCCGCGCGCACAGGCGATGTGCGATTGGTTGACCAGACTGTAATGCGTCAGCATGACGGCTTTGGGAAAACCGGTCGTGCCGCTGGTGTATTGCATCTGCACCACGTCGTGAACTCCAACCGAAGCTTGTCTGGCTCTCAATTCTTCGTCCGAAACCCGATCGGCCAACGCTGTGATTTGCGAATAGAGCGTCACGCCGGGTTTGGCTTCTTTGCCAAACAAGACGACTCGTTTCAATCGCGGCAGCTTTTCGGCGCTCAATTCCTGATTCAAAGGATCGCTGAGCGATTTCAATTCCGGCGCAATCGAATAGACAGCATCCAGATAGGAATATCCGCGCAGGTCTTCGATCAGAAACAACGCCTTGATGTCGCCTTGCCGCAACGCGTATTCGATTTCCGCCGCGCGATAATTCGTGTTGATGGTCACCAACACGCCGCCGATTTTGGAAACAGCCATTTCCAGAAAGACCCATTCGGGAACGTTGGTCGCCCAAACGGCGACGTGATCGCCTTTGGCAATGCCAAGCGCCATCAAGCCTTTGGCCAATTGATTGACCGTGTCGCGGTACTGGCGATAGTTCATACGCAAGTCCAACCCGAATTCCGGGTAGTGATAGACCAGCGCTTCTTTGTCGGGCAGCTCTTCAGCGCGCCGGTCGAGCAAATCGCCGAGCGTCAAATCAATCAATTCCGTGCCGAAGGCTTCGGCTTCCCAATGTGCCATATTTTCTCTGATAGCCATCTTGAGTTCTCCAAAAGAATATTTTAGACAGGATGAACACGATTTCTCAGGATTGTTTTGAATCCTGAGAAATCGTGTTCATCCTGTCTACTTTTCATCGAGCCAAAGCATGGTATTCGCGGTTTGGAATCATTCCCGTTGCCGAAGCCATGCGATTCGTGAAGTTGTACATTGCGGCGATTTCAATCACGTCCCAGATTTCTTCCAGTGTCAGGCCGAAGCTTTGCAGATGGGCGATGTCGTGTTCCGACGCATTGACCGGCGTTTCGGTCAACAAGGTGGCAAAATCCAGCACGGCTTCCATCCTGGCGTCGAGTCCAGCGCGTTTGTAATCCAGCGTGATACGGTCAGCCTGAATCGGATCGCCGAGCGTTTGCCGCAACGCTGCTCCGTGCGCGACCAGGCAATACAAACAGCCGTTGGCCATCGAAACCGCCACGGCGATCATTTCGCGTTCGGCTGCACTCAGGTTTTCCGTTGGTTCGTGCAATTGTTTGTAATGCGCAAACCAAGCGCTGAACCGTTCCGGGCGAAAGCTGTAGACGCGAAACACGTTTGGCACAAAGCCGACTTTCTCTTTGGCCTTTTTGAACAAACCTTGCAGGCTTTCTGGCAATTGATCTTCGGCTGGAACGGGAAACCAACTTATTTGTTCTTCGCTCATCGTTTCTCTCCTGTTGATTCAAAACTTCCGTGACGACCTGCGCCGCTGGCAAAGCGCTGTGCGCCGTCGCGCGCTCCGGCTTCCAGAGCTTTCAAACCGTGATTGAATTCGTTCAGCAAAGCGTCAGGCAAATTCAAATCGTGTTGTTCGTAAGCCGACATTCGGTCGCCGCGCATGCAAATTTGCGGGAAAGCCGCGATTTCGTGCGCCAGTTGTTCAGCGGCGGCGCGCGCCTCGCCTTTTTTGACGACGCGATTGACCAGACCGATTTGCAGAGCTTCTGCGGCAGACACTGCACGCCCGGTCAGAATCAAATCCAGCGCGCGGCTCAGACCGATCAAGCGCGGCAAACGAATAGTGCCGCCGTCAATCAGCGGAACTCCCCAGCGTCGGCAGAACACTCCCAGCACGGCGTCTTCTTCAGCGACGCGCAAATCGCACCACAGAGCCAGTTCCAATCCTCCCGCGACGGCATAACCAGAAATCGCCGCGATGACTGGTTTGCTCAACAACATCCGCGAAGGCCCCATTGGCCCGTCGCCGGTTGGCTCAACGCGATTGCCCTGCCCGGCAGCGACGGCTTTCAAATCCGCTCCGGCGCAAAACGTGCCGTTGTCGCCGTACAGCACACCGACCAAAGCCGAATCATCTGCGTCGAATTGGCGAAAGGCTTCCGCCAAAGCTTCCGCTGTCGCACGATCAACCGCGTTGCGGACTTCAGGGCGGTTAATGATAACGGTGGTGACAACGCCGTTCTTTTCGATGGAGACGGACATAGGTGAAGAAATCAAAAGGCAAAGGGCAAAAGGCAAATATCAAAAGTGGACAGTGCCGATTTTTGACTTTTGAGATTTGCCTTTTGAATTTTGATTTTCAGGTTACAGCTTGCACTGTTTGGCAATGATTTCTTTCATGATTTCCGAAGCGCCGCCGCCGATGGTGTTCAATCGTGCGTCGCGCCAGGCTCGGCCAATCGGATATTCGGTGGTGTAGGCGAATCCGCCCATGATCTGCATGCAATCGTACATGACCTTTTGATCCAGGTCGCAGCAGAACAACTTGGCCATGGTGATTTCCTTGACGGCGTTTTCTCCGCGATTCATCAAATCCAACGCGCGGTAACACAACCACTTGGCGGCTTCGACGGCGGCCAAATGTTCTGCGAATTTGTGCCGCCAGACCTGAAACGAACCAATCGGCTGGCCAAAAGCTTTGCGCTCTTTGCCGTAAGCGACAGCGTATTCAATGGCGCGTTCCATTTTGTAAACCGCGCCGAGCGCAGCCACCAGACGCTCGCCCTGGAAATTGTGCATGACGTAGTAAAAGCCTTTGTTCAATTCGCCCAGCAGGTATTTGCGCGGCACGCGGCAGTTGTCGAAAAAAAGTTCGGCGGTGTCGGATGACAGATTGCCGACTTTTTTGAGCTTTTTTCCGACGCTGTAACCGGGCGTAGAGGTCGGGAAGATGACGAAGGAAACGCCCTTGTAACCTTCTTCGCCTGTACGAACCGCGAGCAGGATGAAATCGCAGCGTGTGCCATTGGTGATCCACAGCTTCTGGCCGGAGATGACAAAATCGTCGCCGTCAATGACCGCACGAGTTTTGAGCGCGGCGACATCGGAACCGCCGCCGGGTTCGCTGATGCCGAGCGCTGCGATGTAATCTCCGGCAACGGCGGGTTTCAGAAACAGTTCGCGCTGTTCGTCCGTGCCGAGTTCTTCCAGCACGGGTAAAGTCATGTCGGATTGCACCATCAACGCCATGGCTACGCCGCCGCTGTTGGCATAAGACAATCCATCCAGGTAAGCCGCCGTCGCCCACCAATCCAATCCATTGCCGCCCCACTTCGGATCAGTGCGAATGCCGAACAAACCCAGATCACCAGCTTTTTTGAATAATTCGCGTGGAAAGATTCCGGCTTCGTCCCACTCTTCGGCAAACGGAGCGATTTCTTTCTGGCAAAACTGTTTGACGGTTTCGCGCAACATGGCGTGTTCTTCGTTGAAGTACGGATAGGCCTGTCCGGTTTCGACAGCCTGCGGTTTGGTTGCTGCTGACATAATTCTGTCCTCCGAAAATGGCGCTCAAATGCGTTGTTGATGAGTTTTAGAAGATTGCTACGAATGAAGGAAAGCTGGCGATTTGCGCCAGCGCGGCGGAAAGTAGCATAGCTCTATGGCAAAGCCAACGCAGCCATCCTACCACCAATGATCCGAGCGGAGTATAATCCGCGCGTCTCAAAACCAACTTGAAGCTTTGAAGGAGTCAGCAGTGATGTTGTCAGTCAACAGATGGAACAGGTTTGTCGCCCAGGCTCTGGCAATAATCGTGATCGTCTTTGCCGCGTCGGCGGTTGCGAAGGCGCAAAAAGCCGATCCCAGAGACCCCAAAAACGCCGAATTGGGAGTTCAATTCGTCAAGCAGGTCATCGAAGCTCGCGGTGGCGCGAAGTACCAGAACTTCAAAACCGTGCTGGCCGAAGGACAGTTCACTCCTTTTGATAATGGTGTTTCCACTGTTCCAGCGCCGTTTACTTATTGGCACATTCTGTTCGGCAAAGAACGTGTGGATTTCGGCAAAGGCAAAAAGAAAAATCGCCGCATCCAAGTCAATGTCGGCCAGACCGGTTGGGTTTACGACGGCGATGCGGAAACGCTGAAAGACCAAACTCCGCAACAGATCAAAACTCATGTGGAGGACAGCCGGTTCGACATTGACCGAATCCTGCGCGAAGGCTGGAACGCTGAAGGTGTAGAAGTCCGATTTGCCGGACGTGAAGAGCTTCGTCCGGGCGAACGCGCCGATGTCGTCGCCATCAAGCTGGATTCCGACGTGACTGTACAACTTTGGCTGGATCGCAACACACGTCTGCCGCTCAGCCTGATTTATGAGCGAACGGAAGGCGGCGGCCTGGTCAGAAACGAATACCGCTTTTTCCAATGGGTGACTTACGACGGGGTGAAATTCCCAAACATCGTGGACTTTTACCGCGACGGCATTCAGATGAATCGAGTCAATTACGCTTCGATCAAGCTGGACGCGCCGATCAGCGAAGAAATTTTCGCCAAACCGGTCAGCGTCAAAGCAATCAAGTAACAATAGGCTTGGACGCGATGACCATTCAGGAACTCATTTGGCCGGAAACTCAAATTGACCACATTGCGCGACACGGTGTTACTCCTGAAGAAGTTTGTTAAAGAGAAAATGATTCAGACAGATTCAATCAGCGAACTCGCGCAATTTTGGGACACGCACGACCTTACAGATTTCAGCGATGAGTTGGTAGAGGTTTCAGACACGGTTTTTGTTCGAGAAACAGTGGTCAGTATCCATCTGCCACTTGCTGAAGCTGAGGCGGTAAAACAAATAGCAAAATCGAAGGGCATGGATTTTACTGAATTGATCCGGGACTGGGTTGTGGAAAAAGCTCATAGCTTTTAATGCAACAATTAGCGACGATATTTTCCAAGGAACCTTTCCCCCGCTCGTCTCGTTAGGGCACACGGAGACAAGACTCAACGGACGGGGTTAAAGAGGTTCATTGAGGTAAAAAAATTGATCAGGAGAGACCAACCTACAGTGGGAGCCAATGCGGCCTTGATAAAATCGGATGCAGAATTGGTGCGGCGATGCCGTGCCGGAGACAGCGCAGCCTGGGAACAGGTCGTTCACGAATACTCGCGTCGCGTCTACAATCTGGCGTATCGGTTTACCGGTCGCCACGAATCCGCTGAAGACCTGGCGCAGGAAGTGTTTGTGCGCGTGTATCGTTCTTTGGAGCAATATGACCCCCAAGCCGGAGATTTGGCCAATTGGCTGATGCGTTTGGCGCGGAATCTGATTATTGACGATTACCGCCGTCGCACTCGAACGCCGACCGATTTGGGCGATGACATAGGCGATCACGAATATCACCTGGAAAGTCGGCACGATTCACCGGATCGCGGCGTGGAACGGTTCGAACGATCCAAACAGGTTCACGCGGCGATTGCCAAACTCCAACCCGATTTGCGGGAATGCGTGATTCTGCGCGACATCGAAGAGCTGACCTATCAGGAGATCGTAGACATTCTGCGAATTCCGATTGGCACGGTGAAATCACGTATCAATCGTGGCCGGATCGAATTGGCCAAAATCATGCGACGAATGAAAGTCGTCGAAACGTTTTAATCAGTTGCCAGTTTCCGATCACCTGATTGAGCGGGCACTCAATAGCAATTGGTGATTGCAACTGGAAACTGGAAACTTCAACTGTGGTGTAATGGACTGTCTTAAATTTCAAGATGTACTTTCGGATTACGTCGAAGGCGAATTGGATTCGCGTTCGCGGGCGGAATGCGCCGGTCACCGGCTGCTGTGCCGCGATTGCCGCGATTTGTTCGACGATGTTCGTTCGACGGTAAAGGCGCTGAACGCCGTTGCCCTGGACGATTACGAAACGCCTGAAGGGTTGAATTCACGCATTCTGGCGGCGACCAGCACAGGCGAAATGCTCAGTTGCAACGAGTTCGACCGTTTGATCGAACGATACTTTGACGGCGTGCTGTTGGCGCCGACCTTTCACACCTTCCAGGCGCATTTTGAAAAATGCGCGAAATGCCGTCGCCTGATGGCTGGCATCGAAGATGCCATCGAAATCTGCCGCGAAATCAAAGACGCTGAAATTGACGCTCCGCCGTCGTTGCAGGACAGGATTCTGGCGGCGACCGTTGGGCCGCGCAAAACTTCCTGGTTTGGAAATCTGAAGGAGACGCTGCGTGGGTTTTCGATCAAAGCCGCGCGCGCGATGATGACGCCGGAAATGGCTGCCGCCATGCTGATTTTTGCTGCCAGCAGTTTGCTGGTGCTGTCGCGATTCGGCGGCCTTGAGGGAATGGCTTCGCATACAACCAAGCAGGCCGAAGAAATGGTGATTCACGGCCAGCGCGCCATTAATACTGTTCAGTTCGGTTTGCTCGGCGATGTCCCGCAGCCGTCAAAACCGACCAAGACCTCGGCTAAGGCGCAAGATGCAAAAACGCCATCGCCGCAGATGTCGCCCAGCCCGTCTCCTGTAGCGCAAACTCAGGAAAAAGAACAACAAAAGTGATCGGCAGTAGGTTTGCCGCAGCAAGTAATTCATCCCGAACGTTCAATCCGCCCAGGCTAAAAACCGCGCGGGACGCATTTCAGTGATTGTCCCGCTTTTGCACAGTGACTGGTTTTCCAGAGAAATGAAATGTTCCTATCATCCAACTAATCTAGCCAGCGCGCGTTGCAGTAGCTGCGACCGGAATCTATGCCCAGCCTGCGACCATCGCATCAAAGGGTATCCCTACTGTCAGGATTGCATCGTTGCCGGAGTCGAGATGTTGCGGAATCATTCCGGCGCGCAGGCGCAGCCAAACATCGAAGGCAAATCGCCGATCATCGCCCTGGTGCTCGGACTCATTCCCGGACTAGGCGCAGCCTACAACGGCCAACCGGTCAAGGCACTGGTGCAGTTCATCGTTATTGCCGGATTATGGACGCTGGCTGATGTATTTCATTCCACGCTGGAAGTCACATGCGCGCTGGCCAGTTTCGCATTTTACGTTTATTCGCTCTATGACGCTTTTCGTTCGGCGCAACGCCAACGTTACGGTGTTGACCTGCACGAAGAAGACGAACAATTGCGTCAATTTTTGCGCGCTCGCACTAATTTGTGGGGCGGATTGCTGATCGGCATTGGAGCATTGACCACGTTGCACATCATGTTCCCGGCTCAAACTCATCGGTTTTGGCCGTTGTTGCTGGTGGCCGCGGGCATTTATCTGCTGAATGAATTTCGCCGCAGCAAAGGCTCAGCATCGCCAGAAACGGTTTATAGAACTCCACCGCCGTCTGTAATCCAGCCTAATCTGGAAAGCCAGACGCGCGAACTTGCCGCGAATCGCCGATTTGACCGGTAATTTTCAGAACCAATGTTCAAACGTCTAGCCACATTGCTGCTCGGAATTGGCCTGATCGGCCTCGGTGTGCTGCTGTTCACCGCGCCGGGCGGTTCGACACCCATGCAATGGCTGACGAAATTCTGGCCTGCATTTTTGATTCTGGCGGGGTTGGTTCGCATCTTTGGTTATCTGATTGATCGTCATCCGCGTTCTCCTGTCGGCGGAATGATGATTGTCGCCATCGGAGGAATTCTGCTGACTGCCAATTTGCGCGGCGACCGTTCGTTGCTGATGCTGTTTGGACAGTATTGGTTCTTTCTGCTGCTGGCTTTCATCGTCGGCAGAGTGCTGTGGCAATACACGCATCGCGCTGAAGACGGCAAACGCCCGCAGGCATTTTCGTCCGGAGCGATTTTTGTCATGGCATTGGTGATCGGCGGCGGTCTGACATCCAATTACCTGGCGAAAAACCGGCAACATCTGCAAGGCGTTCAGTTCAAACTCGGACAGTTGGCGTTCTGGGGAAATCGGTTTGCCGTCGAAGCCGAACCGGCGCAACAATTTTCTCTGGCCAACGATGGCCGACTGGTCATCAATGATTTCAAGGGAGACGTTGAAATTTCCGCAATGGCAGCTTCTTCGCCATCCGCTCGACTGGTTCAGCACATTCGCGCCAACAATCAGGAAGAAGCCAATCAAATCGCCCGACAGATTCGCCTTCAAATCACGCAGTCTGGAAAAAACACTCTGTTCGCAGCCATAGCCGATAATGTTCAAAACGATTTCACCACCACGTTGATTCTGACACTGCCGTCCGCTCCATTTGGCGGAGTCGAACTCTCCAACATTTCCGGTGACGTGAAATTGACGGGGCTGAGCGGAGCGCATGCCATTCGCAACACCAAAGACCTGGAAATCCACAACAACACGGGCGACCTGAAGATCGAAAATCCGCAAGGTTCGGTGGAACTCTTTGCCGTGCAGGGAAACGTCACAGTCAGCGACGCGATTGGTGAAGTCAGCTTCAATGAAGTTCGCGGTTCGATGACCGTGACGGCGACCAATGGGAACATACACGTTGTCGAATCATCCGGGACAGTAAAGCTTCGCGCTCAAAACGCTCGCATAGAAGTTCGTAACCTCAGCAGCGACGCCAAACCAATCTCCAATCAAAATCTGGTCGCCATCGAAAACGCAGACAACAGCCGCATCAACCTTTCCGAAATTCAAGGCAATGTCTCCATCAACGCCGACAGCTCGCGCATAGAAGCTGAAAAAATTGCGGGCAATCTGACCGTCAAAAATTCTTCGCAGCGCGTGCAGGTCAACGGAGTAGGCGGCGCACTGAAAATCAATGCTGAGAATTCCGCCATCGAAGTCGAAGACGTTGGCGGCGCGGCTGAAATTCAAACTACGCAGGACGTGACTGTGCGCGAATTCCGCGGCGCATTGATCGTGACCACTTCCTCCGGCGCCATCACGCTTTCGACTGACGAAAAACTGGCGGGCAACATTCGAGCAACGACTGATCGAGGCCGCATCCGCATTTCGCTGCCCGAAGATTCCGGCTTCAAATTCGACGCCGGCAGCGAACGTGGCCGGGTTCGCATTCGCGGCTTTGAAACTGCCGGTTCGCAAAATCGCCAACGCCAGTTGACGTTTGAACACCTGGCCGCCGCCAATTCGCCGACAGTAGTATTGCGCTCGACGCGCGGAGACATTGAATTGCAATCTTCAGGATTGGCGCTCGCCAACCGCGAAAGCGAAAAGGATAGATGAAATGTTTGTCTGGATTTTCAAACTGATTGCAACCATCGCTTCCATCGTCACGACGTTGTTTTTGGTAACGGAAAGCGTGCGACGCGGCTTGCTCATCGCCATGACGATTTTCGGTCTGGTCAAAATCATAGTCTTTGTTCTGTTCCTGTCCGTGCTGGCTGTGATTCTGTACCTGCTGTTAAAAGACGCATTCCGTTCCAAACCCGCCGAAGAATCGAACTAAACTCTCACCGGTTTTCCCCGCAACAAAGTCAAAACTTTTCCGCAACCTCTTGGCGTCTGTTCGCCTGGCATGGTTGAATCGGCGTCAACGCATTCAAACCCCATGACCCGTAGGAGATTCCGAATGACTGTTTCACGCAGAGAAATCCTGAAGCAATCGGCTTCGCTGGTAATTGCGGCGGCTGGCAGTTCCCTGCTCCACGCCCAAACCAAATTGCGTTCGTCCGAACTGGCAGGATATGACGCAGTAGGCTTGGCGATGCTGATCCGAAAAAAACAGATCACGCCGCTCGAACTTGTCGAAGACACGTTGAAACGCATTGAGCGCATCAATCCCAAACTCAACCTCGTGCTGATCAAAAATTTCGATGTCGAAAAAGCTCGCGCGAAAGCCAAACAGCCACTCAACAGCGGCGCGTTTGCCGGAGTTCCCGTGCTGCTGAAAAATCTGGCGGAATACAAAGACGCTGACATTGATTTCGGTTCGCGGTTGTACGCGCGCGCCATCGCCAAACACGGACGCCTGCACAAAGCCAATTCGCCGTTCACCGCCAAAATGGAACAAGCCGGATTCATTTTCGTCGGCATCACCAATGCTCCCGAATTCGGTTTGATCGAAACCACTGAACCCGTTTTGCACGGAGCTTCGCGCAATCCGTGGAATCCCGAATACACGACGGGCGGTTCCAGCGGAGGTTCGGCGGCAGCGGTTGCGGCAGGCATTGTTCCGCTGGCGCACGCCAACGATGGAGGCGGTTCGATTCGCATTCCGGCTTGTCAAAATGGTTTGGTCGGATTGAAACCGACGCGCCGCCGTGAAATCACCATGTTCACCAGCGGCGGAATGGCAAACGATGTCGTAGGCATCGCCAACGATTTATGCGTCAGCCGCACGGTGCGCGATACCGCGGCGTTTCTGGATTTGGTCGAAAATAAAACCAACGACAAATTGCCGCCGGTCGGATTGATTACCGCGCCATCGTCTAAACGGCTGAAGATCGCGTTGGTGTTGGAGGGCGTGAATGGCAAAAAAGCCGATCCCGAAGTTGAAAAAGCCATTCGCGCGACGGCCAAACTTTGCGAATCGCTGAAACACAACGTCGAAGAAATCAAATTGCCGATCAACGGTCAGGAAGTCACGGACGCATTTCTGGGTTATTGGGCGGCTGGAACCGTCGGGTTGGACGCCGAAATCGAAGCCATGTTGGGCAAAGGCGTCAACCGCGAAGACGTGCTGGAACCGTGGACGATTGGGATGATGGAACTGGGACGCAAACGCGGTTTGTTCCAGACCGTAGGTCGCGCCACCAAAGCCTTCAACGAAGCGGCAACCGCGCTCGAAGATTTGTTCAAGAAATTCGATGTGATTCTTTCGCCTGTGTTGCGCATTCCGCCGTACAAGCTTGGTTATCACGCGCCGACGCTGGATTTTGAAACCTTGCTGGCGCGTGTAGTTGACGAAGTCGCCTACACGCCGCTGCACAACGCTTGCGGGACTCCGGCGATTTCGTTGCCGTTATATTGGACGAAGGACAATCTGCCCATCGGCAGCCAGTTCGCTGCCTGGCGCGGCGGCGAAGCGACGTTGCTGCATCTGGCCTATGAACTGGAAGTGGCCAACCCCTGGGCCAAAAAACGTCCGGCGGTTTTCGCAGCTTGAATTGTCGCCGCAGATCAACGCCGATAAACGCTGATCCGCGAATATCTGCGTAAATCTGCGGCTTCACTTTTAGGAGAGAACAATGAAAACGATCAAGATTGCCAACGGGCAAGGTTATTGGGGCGATTGGCTGGAAGCGCCAATTCATCTGGTGGAGCGCGGCCCAATTGATTACCTGACGCTGGATTATCTGGCCGAAATCACGATGTCCATCATGCAGAAAATGCGTTCGCGCGATCCGAATGCCGGCTACGCGCGCGACTTTTTGCAAGTCGTCGCGCGCGTCTTGCCGAAATGCCTGGACCAAAACATCAAGATTGTCGCCAACGCGGGCGGCGTCAATCCGCAAGCGTGTGTCGCCGGATTGACCGAAGTCGTCAAACGTTTGGGCTTGTCCGGCAAAGTCAAAATCGGCGTCGTGGCGGGCGATGACATTATGGACAGGCTGGATGAATTCATCGCCAACGGCATCGGCCTGGAAAACATGGAAACCGGCGAACCGCTTTCGGTAATTCGGGATCGCGTGGCCAGCGCCAACGTCTATTTCGGAGCCGCGCCGATTGCCGAAGCCCTGGCGCAAGGCGCGCAGATCGTCGTCACAGGACGTTGCACCGACACAGGTTTGACGCTCGGCCCGATGATTCACGAATTTGGATGGAAGCTGGACGACTGGAATCATCTTTCGGCAGGAACCATCGCCGGCCACATCATCGAATGCGGCGCGCAAGCCACCGGCGGCAATCATCAAGTGGACTGGCAGACGATTCCTGACTTCTGGAACATCGGTTATCCGATTGTCGAAGCCAGCGAAGATGGCAGCTTTGTCGTCACCAAACATTCGAACACCGGAGGCCGCGTCAGCATCGCCACCGTCACCGAACAGTTGATGTATGAAATGGGCGATCCGAAAAATTACATCACGCCGGATTGCATAGCCGATTTCACTTCAATCAACCTGGCAGCCGATGGCGAAAATCGAGTGCGCGTTTCGGGCATCACAGGCAAAGCGGCTACCGACAGTTACAAGGTTTCGATCAGTTTTTACGATGGGTTCAAAGCCGTCGGCGGATTGATTTACGCCTGGCCGGATGCCTACCAAAAGGCAAAAGTCGCGGATTTCACGTTGCGAAAAAGGTTGGAATCAATCGGCCTGACCTTCGACGAAATGCTCTCGCAATACATCGGCGTCAACGCCACGCACGAAGGATTGGGCGGCGAACCTTCGCCCGACATTGCCGAAGTGATGCTGCGCGTCGGCGTTCGTTCCAAAGATAAAAACGCCGTGGATCGCTTTACGAAAGAAATCGCCCCGCTGGCTTTGAGCGGCCCGCCGACGGTGACTGGCTTCGGCGGAGGTCGTCCGAAAGTCGAAGAAGTCGTCGCGTACTGGCCTGCGTTGATTCCCAAATCTTCGGTTGCTCCCAAAGTCGAAGTCATCACGGTGTAGAGTTGAAAATCGAATAATCGGGCATTTGATCTCTTCTCATTTGTCGCCAGCGACTATATTCAACCACAGTCGGATCCAGGTAGGCTGAACCGTCTCTGAGTTTGGTCAGTCCGTAAAGGTTGGTGTTGTAAGTTTCAGTTCGACGACTTCCAGTTTCTGTGTTTACTTTGCTACCGACGTAAGTCCAGTCTGACTCTTCGGATTGATGGCCATTCAAAATTGCAAACATCACGTGAACAAATTGAATGTTTCCGGTTTCCGGGAGGATTTGAAAGCACCCGATCAAGTGCCAACCTGAGTGCCCATTATGGCTTTCTCCGCCTTTGCCGATTTGAATGGTGGTCTTCACTTCTAACCCGATTTGCTCTTTAGTTTTCGGCTCTGTGGCAACCAGATCAGGATACGCCTGGTGCGAGTTATGTTTGAAAGGCGTGAGTTGCGAGAAAGAATCGCAAAGGATGTTTGAAACCAATCCGCTAAAATTATTGCCTTGGACATAACCCGATAGCGGACGCGCTCCAATCGAAGTCAGCGCTGCATTTATCATAAAAATCACTCGCTGCGTTTCATTCAGAGCGTTCGTTAGATGCTCAATCGTCAGCGGTTTAGGCAATGGCACACCGCGTCGAAAGTATTCGCGTTTGACAGTAGGTTGGGAATTACCGGCTTCTGAGGCAAAAGCGAGAGTTATCAATCTGACAAGATCCATGCCAAGAGAACGGCCTATTGCTTCCAGAACTCCTATGCTGAAGTTCTCTCTGCCGTTTTCCACGCCTGAGAGATATTGATAAGAAATACCGCTCAAACTCGCCAATTGGTCTTGAGAAAGATTCTTTTCCTCACGCAAGCGGCGAACGTATTGACCAATCACTTTCTTTGCATCCATGACGGTTTGCCTTATGTCAGAATGTCTTTCGCCTATAGTTGAATCACCATGACATACCAACTTTTTCATCAAGATTGCATGGACTGGCTGCGCGCTGAGCCGGAAAACTCAATTCACGCCGTCTGCACAGACCCGCCTTATGGGTTGATCGAGTTTTCTCCTCGTGAGTTGGAAAAACTCCGGGCTGGGCGCGGTGGCATTTGGAGATTGCCGCCTAAGCTAAACGGTAGCCAGAGAGCGCCTTTGCCACGTTTTACAGTTCTTACCCCTGAGCAACAAAAAACTTTGGCCGAGTTCTTCATTATTTGGGGGATTGAAGTTTTACGAGTTCTCGTTCCCGGTGGCCATGTGGTGATTGCTGGACACCCGATCCTGCAACATCTTGTTCAGGGAGCCCTGGCGCAATCAGGTTTTGAAGTACGAGGAGCAATAATGAGGCTCTATCAAGGCTTTCGTGGCGGAGATCGTCCCAAAAACGCCGAGCGGGAATTCCCTGATGTGTGTGTGACTCCGAAAGGTAATTACGAACCGTGGATGCTTTTCAGGAAACCAATCAGTGAAGAAACTGTCGCTGCCAATTTAAGAAAATGGAAAACAGGTGGTCTGAGACGACTGGCTGAAAGCAAACCATTCCCTGAAGTAATAATGAGCGGCAAAACTCCAAAAATCGAAGAACAGATTGCCGATCATCCGTGCCTCAAGCCTCAACACTTCCTTCGTATTTTGGTCAGGTCTCTACTACCTTTGGGCGAAGGCGTAATCGTTGACCCATTTATGGGTTCTGGTTCAACTGTAGCCGCGGCAACCAGCATTGGCTATAAATCCATTGGGATCGAAGTTGATGAAGAGTATTTCCGGCTTGCCCGTGAAGCAGTACCACGACTGGCAAAACTTTACTCCGGTTTCACCGGAGAAATACTCGAACGCCCAGTGGCTGATTACGAGACTCATCGGGATGAAGAGTCCCAACTCGCATTTTCGTGGGCTGCTAAATCTTCAGGCTGAAACCTAAACTGGTTTGGCTCCAACGCCGAGCCAGCGTTTTTTCGAGGTCGTGACGACTCGTTTATCAGTCGCCAAACGGTTTTCAGCCCACCGCGCCAGCCTGACAAACGGCAACCCCATCAAAAAGTAAATCGCCGCCGTCAGAATTCCCGCGCCGATGTAATCGTAATAAGTCGCCGCCAATTGGCCGTAGACTTTCGTCAATTCGACCATCGTGATGACTGAAACAATTGAAGAATCTTTGAACAGCGCGATGAAATCGTTCGTCACCGGAGGAATCACCAGCCGCATGGCTTGCGGGACGATGATGTGCCGCAATGATTGCCAGCGAGTCATTCCCAAACTCAACGCCGCTTCCATCTGTCCGCGCGGAATTGCCTGAATGCCTGCGCGATAGTTTTCCGCTTCGTAAGCGGCGTAGTTCAATCCCAAGCCGATAACTGCCGCGACAATCGGTGACAAGCGGATTCCGATATTCGGCAGACCGTAAAAGATCAAATACAACTGAATCAACAACGGCGTCCCGCGAAACAATTCGACGTAAGCACGCGCCAACCACGAAAACGGCTGCGGCGCATACAAATTGACCAGCGCCAGCGCCAATCCAAACGCAATCGCCAACGCCATGCCCAAAACAGAAATCAGCAACGTCATCGGCGCGCCGACGAACAGCAGCGCAGGCAAATATCCCCAATAACGTTTCAACCTCTCGCGCCACGTCAGCTTGGCCGAAACCGTCTGTGTGAATTCGGCCAGCGCGTCGCTTTTCTGTTCCGGCTGGCTGAGCTTGGCAAAGAGCTTGTCGGTTTCGTCGTTCCAGATTCCCCACTTGTCGTAAATCGCTTTCAATTCGCCAGAGCGAATCAGCGCCAGCAGAGCTTCGTTGACTTGCTTCAGCAACTCCGCGTCGTCTTTGCGAACGGCTATTCCGTATTGCATTTCGCCGATGATTGCGCCGGTGAACTTTAGCTTCGGATTCGGTTTGGAGTAATAAACGGCAATCGGCCAATCCATCAACACGGCTTGCAACCGGCCATTGGTCAAATCGTCATAAGGATTGTTTTGATTTTCGTAGCTGCGAATTTCCAGCGCGCCGTTGAAATCTTTTTTGGCTTGTTCGAGCAACCGATGCGCCAGCGAAAATTTCAACGTGCCGACGGTTTTGCCTTTCAGATCGGCAATCGAATTGATCGAATTTTCCGTGGCGCGAACGCTGAGTTGTTCCCCACAGACGTAGTAAGGAATCGAAAAGTTGACCTGCTCCTTGCGGTCGTCGGTGATTTCAATGCCGTTGACCGCCAGTTCGTAACTGCCGCGTTGCAATCCGGGAATCAATCCATCCCATTGGTTTTGGACAAACACAGACTTTCGTTTGAGCTGTTTTCCCAGCGAGTCCATCAAATCAATTTCAAAGCCGATGATGCGACGAGGATTTTTCGGATCAGGCAACAGATAAGGCGCGCCGCCTTCCGCATCGCCTCCCCAACGCAGGTCTTGCGCGTGAGCAGAGACAGTCATTGCCACAGAGACACAGAGGCACAGAGCGATAAATTTGAAACAAGATCGGAACCATTCTGAGGTGTGATTGCCTGGCCAATTCTTCGCCGCAGAGCGGCGGCTGACTTTAGCCCGGCGTTTCAACGCCGGGTAACGCAAAAACAGCTTTCGCGTCGCGTAGCGACGGCTGAGTTCAATCGTCGCTGACGCGACGAGAAATAAAAATCCAAGCCTTCCGTGGGTTGAAAACCCACGGCTAAATTCAAACGCCGCTAACGCGGCGAACTGGCGAAGGGGCAATCCGGTCTTTTCAAATCTCTCTGTGGCTCTGTGGCTCTGTGGCCAACCTCTTTGATTCATCACAGATACCTCCGCAAAAACTCTCGCGTCCGCTCGTCTGTTGGCGAAGTGAAAATCACATCGGGCGAGTCGCTTTCGATCAACTCGCCTTCGCTTAACACCAGAACTTTGTCGGCGACGTCGCGGGCGAATTTCATTTCGTGCGTGACGACGACTTGCGTCATGCCTTCGTCATCGAGCTGCCGCATGATGCTCAGCACTTCGCCAACCAACGAAGGATCGAGCGCCGAAGTCGGTTCGTCATACAGCATGACTTTCGGCGACATCGCCAGCGCGCGCGCAATGGCGGCTCGTTGCTGCTGACCGCCGGAAAGCTGCGAAGGGTAATACTCCATTCGATCTTTCAAGCCGACTTTGGTCAGCAAGGTTCGCGCCTGTTCTTCCGCTTCCTGCCGGGAAACCTTTTTGACGACGGTTGGAGCCAACACAGCATTTTCCAGCACGGTCAAATGCGGAAACAGATTGAAGCTCTGAAACACCATTCCGACTTCTTCGCGCAAATGCCGAAGCTGGGCATTCAGATGAGAGGGCAGGTGATGCTGCGAAGCTCCGTTCATCTTCAATTCGTGCTCGCCAATGCGAACGCTGCCACTGTCAAACAACTCCAGCCCGTTCAGGCAACGCAGCAACGTAGACTTGCCACAACCCGACGGCCCGATGATGACGGTCAGTTCTGAGACGGAAACATCAAAGCTGATGCCTCGCAGCGCCGCCGCTTCGCCGTAGTTTTTGTGCAGATTGTTTACAGAAATCAGCTTGTCCATTTGAACCAGACAAAGAAATCAAACAGGAGGAACAACAGACTGACAATCATCGCCCACAAACCAATGCCGTTTGTATTTGGCTGCAACCCAAAACTGGCTACGCCCAAAAGAAGTCCGCATAAATGATTTAGTGGGCAGATAAAAATGAACTGGATCAGTTCGTATGGAGGCAGATCGAATAACCCCGACTCTGGTTCTGGTTGATTGGCAGCTCTCAGCAGAAGAACTGAAACAATGACGACCGTAGAAACAGAGCAAATGAATGAAGTAATATCGTACAAGAAGTGTGGATCAATTCTATTAACAACTTTCATTCAAAAACCCCTTGCCTGTTTAGCTGATCAGCTTGGCTAAACCTTGTCCATTTTGCTCAAGAAGTCTTCTGGGGTAACGATCTGCAGAAATCGAAATCGTTTTTGAAACTCTCGCCCTGCTTCACGATTCCAGTCCATCAGATCGAGCAGGTCATTGTCACGGCTCACGAGGTAATCGGCTGCAACTTCAATGGCGAGGTTGATGTATGGCTCATCCTTTGGGTCTCGTTTGCTGTAATCAAAATGATCGGGAGCGGTTCTAACGAAATCGGCGGCCTGCCACACACGTTTTATAAAGACTGCCACGCTTTCGTCAGTAAGAGCATCGAATCTCCGTCTGATCTTTTCTCGCGAGAGCACTTCCCGAACTTCAGCAATGATTTTACGGCTGATGAACAGTTGCACTTTATGTTCTTCAGCAAGACGCAAACACCTTCTGGCCGGACTCTTTTCTCGCGCAGCCGCCTGAAGAAAAACCATGCAATCAAGGACGATTCGAGGCTTTTGGGCACTCATTCACGCTCCTTGAGTTCACGATGATAATCTCTCCGCGCCTCCAGAAACATTTCGTCAAGCTCTTCGTCAGTAATTCCGCTTTCTTCGATTTGCCGCCTAAATGGCGCCATGGCTTCATCCAGAGTCATTTCTGGCAACATCGTCTCGGCAGTGGAAACTCCGATTTCAATCAATCTGCGAGCATACTGTTCAGCAGTCTTGCCAGATCGCCGAGCTTTGTCGTTTAGAGCTTCCAAGGTCTCGAATGTAAGTCCAGTAATCTCTAAAGTCCCGGTTTGTAAACTCATAATCTCACCTCCATTTCGATCATAACTTACACAGAGATTCCGCAAAAATCATTTTCTGGCTAACCTACACGCTTTCCTTTTCCCTGCCAAAACTTGTCGCGGAGCAGGTTCTTTTGAATTTTGCCGGTTGCGGTTCTTGGCAGCGCGTCAATGAAGCTGACAGATTTTGGGCATTTGTAATGCGCCAGGTTATTGCGGCAAAAGGCGATGATGTCGTCTTCGGTGGCTTGTTCGCCGGCTTTCAGCACAACCAGCGCGGCGGGGACTTCGCCCCACTTTTCGTCCGGGATGCCGATGCAAGCGGCTTCCAGCACTTTCGGATGTTTGTAGAGCATGCCTTCGACTTCAATCGAAGAGATGTTTTCGCCACCGGAAATAATCAGGTCTTTTTTGCGGTCTACGATTTCGACCATGCCTTCGGTGTCCATCGTCGCCATATCGCCGGTGTGAAACCATCCATCAACAATCACTGCGTCGGTGGCTTCGGGCTGTTTCCAGTAACCTTTCATGACGACGTTGCTGCGCGCGATGATTTCGCCAACGGTTTGATTGTCCGGTGGAACGTCATTGCCTTCGTCATCCACCACGCGAATTTCAACGCCAAGCATTTCGTAGCCTGTGCGCGTCTGGACGCGGTATTTTTCTTCCTGCGGCCAATCGCGCATGTGCGGTTTGACCTTGCTGACGGTCAGAAACGGCGAAGTTTCCGTCAGGCCGTAAATCTGAATCACCTGCCAACCGAATTTTTCCTGCATCCCTTTGATCGAAGCCAAGGGCGGAGCCGAACCTGCTGTAGCGACGCGGACGCCTTCGCGCGGCAAAGCGGCGCGCTCGCCGTCGGTCAACGGGTGATTCAACGCCAGGTTAATCATGATCGGCGGCATGCAGGCGAAGCTCATGCGTTCGCGCGCAGCCAGGTCAAAGAAGCTGGCCGGTTCGTATTTTTTGACTATGACGTGCTTGGCTCCGACGCCTGTCACCGCGTAAGGCAATCCCCAGCCGTTGCAGTGAAACTGCGCCAGCGTGTGAAAGTAAACGTCATCAGGCTTCAGGCCGAATTCGATGATCGAGTTCATGGCATTGATGTACAGATTGCGATGCGTGGACATGACGCCTTTGGGGCGGCCTGTCGTGCCGGAAGTGTAGAGAATCGTGGCGATGTTGTTTTCATCAACTTCGGCAGGGGTGGGCTTTTCCGACGAAGCCATCACCAGCAGCGTGTCGTAATTTTGCCAGCTTGATGGAATGGTGCCGCCGTTGGAAAAAGTGATGAATTGCTGGACGGTTTTCAATTCGCCGCGAATGGATTCGAGCGTAGGAACCAACCAGTCTTCGACAATCAGGATTTTGGCTTCGGCGTGGTTGAGGATGTAATTGAAATCGTCGGCAATCAGCCGAAAGTTGATTGGCATATACACTGCGCCCATCAGCGGAGCGCCAAAGAATCCGTCCATCAACCGATGATCGTTTTGCGAAATGATGGCGACGCGGTCACCTTGCTCGACTCCGAGCGAGCGCATCAAATTCACCCAGCGATTGACGCGCTCGCCAAGCTGGTTGTAGGTCAATCGCAAATCCCCGGAAACGATGGCCTCCTGGTTGCCATACACTGCCATCGCGCGTTTGAGAAAATCGTATTCATTAAGCTGAACAATCACGACTTATGCCTCCTGATTTTTTCTTCCACGAAGCGACACGAAGAAACACGAAGATAATTTTGGCTTCGTGAAACTTCGTGTTGCCTCGTGGACTGTTGTTTGAATGAAAAGACGCGGCGCAGCTTAGCACAGTCATTTTTCATCGTCAGCCGTTGCCAAATCGCGGTTTCAGCCGCATTATCCGCGCGCAAAAAATCTCTCACAGGACAGAAATTGATTTGGCAACAACAAACTTCTCCCCTCCGAAATTGAAGCGCGCCTTGCGATTGCGCGATCTGGTTTTGTTGAACATTGTTGCGGTGTATACGCCGAGCACGCTGGCGCAGAGTTTGCCGTTGGGACGGATCGGACTGGTCGTTTGGGCTGTGGCGATTCTGATGTTTTTGACGCCGTACGCCACGGCAATCAGCCAGCTTTCGACGCAACATCCGCGCGAAGGCGGCGTTTACGCCTGGACGCGAATGGCGCTGGGCGAATTTCACGGCTTCGTCTGCGGATGGTGTTATTGGGTCAACACGTTTCTTTATGTGCCGACCGTGTTTCTGGCAATGGTCGGTGTGGCGTCATTGCTTGGCGGCGAACAGACCGCATGGTTGGAAACCAATCCGTTCATCGTCACGTTGATTGCCGGAACGGCGTTGTGGTTGTCAGCGGGGTTGCACATTGTAGGGTTGGGTCAGGGCAAATGGCTGCAAAACATCGGCGCGGTCGGACGGCTGGGCGCGGCGATGGCGATTCTGGCAGCGGCCATCTGGAAACTGGTTTCGGGCGATTCAGCATCCACGGAATTGGCGGCAACAGCGTCAGGCTCTCAAGCCCTGGAATTATGGCCTGCGCTGGCGTTGTGGCCGTTTGTTATGAATGCGCTGGTCGGACTGGATCTGGGTTCGGCCATGAGCGATGAAGCGGAGCTACCTCAACGCCGGATTTCGCAATCATTGAAAATCGGCGGCACAGCCGTCGCCGTTTGCTATCTGCTGACCTTTGCCGCGGTGTCGTTCATTGGCGTCCCTGATCCCAGCCCGATTTACGGCCATCTGCAAGCGATCAACGCAGTGTTTTCGCCTGCTGGCAAGCTGGCCTGGCTGGCGGCGCTGGTCGTGCTGATCGAGCTTGTCGGATTGTTGGGCAGCGGAGCGGCGTGGTTGGCAGCCCCGGCGCGCGTGCCGTTTGCCATCGGGCTGGATCGTTACCTGCCCAAATCGTTTGCCGCTATTCATCCGCGTTTCGGCACGCCTCACATAGCCTTGCTGGTGCAAGCGATCATCGCGACAGCGCTGATCGGCATCAACACCTGGGGAGCGACCTTGAAAGATGCTTATCTCGCGCTGCTCGGCGGTTCGATTGTGTTGGTGATGGTGACTTACGTGTATTTGCTGCTGGCCTGGCGAAAACTGAGCGGTTCGCATAATCCGATACACAGATTGCTGAGCGGCACAGGGTTGATCGCCATCGTAGCAGCGACAGCGGCGTGCTTTATTCCTCCTCCCACCGTCGAAAACGTCATGCAGTTCGAAATCAGCCTGATCGGTTCAGTAGCGTTTTTGCTGGGATGCGGGATGGTCGTTTACCTGTTTCACACAAAACGTCGCTGGATGAAAAAACTCAGCTTGATTTTCGATTTGCCCAAGACTATGTTGCCGCCATCATAACTTCAGTAGTAATCGCGCGTTTCAGCACTCATAACTTCAGTAGTAAAGGCGCTTTGCAAGAATTTTTCTCCAGGTTTTAACAACTGAATAAAACATCCGAACTTTTGTTCGGATTTCACAGGGAAATCTTCAACATTTTCCGTCAATACAAACGTTCCCAGCACAGGAGGAAGATATGAGTCTATCAACCATGCGCTTTCTGGCCGCAGTAACTTTGACTTGCGTCACCACGATTTTTGCATTTGGCCAGGCTGACGTGTCATCAGCAACAGTCAAAGGTACGGTGACAGATCAACAGGGCGGCGCGGTCGCCGGAGCCACAGTGACGGCTAAAAACGTCGCTCAGGGCACGACTCGCTCCGACACCACCAATGCCGACGGCGATTTTCAGCTTCTGGCACTGCGACCGGGTATGTATGAAATTTCCGTGCAGGCACAGGGCTTCGCACAGTTCTTGATCACAAACGCCCAGTTGACCGTCGGTCAGGTGGCGACTTACGCCATCAAACTGGACATAGCCAAAGTCACGAACGAAGTGACGGTCACGTCGTCAGTGCCTTTGATTGAAGTCGAACGCACGCAACAATCCAATACGATTGAAAGCCGCCAGATTGAAAATCTTCCCAATATCGGGCGCGATTTCACTTCTTATGTTTTCACTCTGCCGGGAGTCGCCAGTTCCAATGCCCCGCGCGTTCAAGGCGGCACGCGCTTCACCTTCGGCACTTCGGGTTTTTCCATCGGCGGCAGCAACGGGCGCAGCAACCTGATTACAGTGGACGGCGGCGAAAACGAATACGGATCAGGTCAACTTCGATTCGGCATCAGCCCCGAAGCCGTGCAGGAATTCCAGGTCAACCGCAATTCCTTCAACGCCGAATTCGGTTTCACGGCGGGCACGGCGGTCAACGTGGTCACCAAATCCGGCACGAACGAATGGCACGGCAGCGCTTATATGTACTTCCGCTCGGACAAAACCTCCGCCAAGGAACGCTTCATTCCGACGGCATTTCAAAACCGGCGCGCGTTCCAGCAACAGGCCTATCCGGGATTCACCCTGGGCGGGCCAATCATCAAAAACAAACTCTTTTTCTTCACCAACTACGAACGGCAAAAACTCGATTTGCCGCGTTTTCGCAGCTTTTCGACCAACGCGCAAACACAACCGACGGGGTTGCAAAACAATCTGCTGACGCGAATCTCCGCGTTGCCAGACGCCAATCTGCAACGAATTGCGGCGACATTGCGCGGCGCGCTGACCACCAGCGCAACGACCAACACTCGCGCCTTCGGGTTGTTGCAGGCCAACGACGGCGTCATCAACGCGCCTTATCGTTTGAACAACTGGATTTCGCGCATTGATCTGAACATAGGCCAGAACGACAGTTTGAGCGGACGGTTTTCGCTGGCGCACAATTTCAACAGCCAGTTGACCACCGACACTTTTGAATCGCAGAGCTACACCACAAACTTGACCGTGCGCGATTACACCGGACTGGTTTCGTGGACGCACAATTTCGGCGGTTCGCTGGTCAATCAGTTCCGCGTGCAATTTTCACCCAACAATTCCGCCGTCACGGCGCCGATTACGCCAGGCACGTCGGCGTTGCGTATCGTCGGCGTAGGCGATTTCAACCGCCCGTTCACCACGCCGTTTGAAACTTTCCAGGATCGTTTTCAATGGGAAGACGTCATGACCTGGATCAAGGGCAATCATTCGATCAAGTTCGGCGGATCGTATCGCCCTGTGAATTACCGCGTGACCAACGCCCTGTGGTTCAACGGCGAATGGACGTTTTCCAGTGGAGTTTACCCAATGTTGGCGGTCGTGCCTGCCCTCCTGCCGTCGGCGACGGATCAGGCATTGCTGGATGGAGCAGTTTGCACGATCAACAATCGCCCGGCGACGGATTGCGCCAACGCCGCCACGCTGAACACCTTGCTCGCCGGGACTCAGTTGAGCGCATTGCAAAGTTTCAACTTCGGATTGCCGTTCCTATATCGTCAGGGGTTCAACAATCCGACCTGGTCGGATTGGGTGCATTTCGCCGGATTCTTTGTGCAGGATTCGTGGAAAGTGAATTCACGGCTGACGATGGATCTGGGCATTCGATACGATTACGATGGAGAACCACCTCCGATCTCCGTCGGCCATTACGTTTCGCCACGATTTGGATTTTCCCTTGACGTGACCGGCGACAAGAAAACGGTGTTGCGTGGCGGCGGAGGTTTGTTTTATTCGCCCATCTATTACCAGATTGCCTATCTGACCAACATACTCAACGACAGCGGCAATTACATCAATCAGGTCTTCCGTTCGCCGGCGTTTCCGGCGACGCAAACTCCCGCGGCCATCTGGGCGGCAGGCGTTCGCGCAGGCAAATTGCCGTTCGGAGCGATTGACGCCAATGATCTGGCCGCGCTTGGCATTTCAACCGGCCCTCGTTCCACAGGCCGTGTGGTGTTCGAACTCGATCCGGGTTACAAAGCCACTTATTCAGTCCAGGCCAATCTGGGGCTTCAGCGCCAGATATACCGTGACCTGAGCGTCGAAGTCGCTTATCAGATGTATCGCGGCGTCAACATCCAACAACCCGTGCCGAAAAATTATTGCGAAGCCGGAACTGCGGGATGCACGCCGACCGCCGCCAATGCCGTCGCGCTGCAAACTCGCAACCAGGCGTTGTTCGGTCCGCTATATCAAGCGATTGATCCGACAATCACGCAATTGACATCGTACACGTCGCGCGGCAATTCGATCTATCACGGAATGACCGTTTCGACGACCAAACGATTCAACGACAATTTCTCTTTCCAAGGCAGCTACACCTGGAGCAAGACGATTGATGACGTGACCGATTTCGGCTCGCAGTTTTACGCGCCGTTCCCGACGCGGCTGTTTCTGGAACGCGGACTGTCAACCTTCGACATTCGTCACAACTTCATTTTCAGCGGCGTGTTCCGCACTCCGTGGAAAGACCCTGTCACGCGCGACATCACCTTCAGCCCGATCGTCTTCATTCGCAGCGGCATTCCGTTCAACATCGTCACCGGAACCGACATCAACGCCGACACGCGCAATTTCAACGACCGGCTGTTTTTCATCGGACGCAACACCGGCATCGGGCCGAACTTCCGAAGCTTTGACATGCGCTTCACCAAAGGCTTCCGCTTCAAGGCGGACAGCGCCGCGCGGCTGGAATTTCTGGTCGAAGGTGTCAATCTGTTCAATCGGACGAATTTCTCCTCCGTCCGCGACATCGTCCCCGCCACGCTGGACGCGAGCGGACGATTGATTGAACCGGATTACAATGCCGGAACCGTCCGACTGCAAGGCCGCCGCGACCGCAACAGCGAACTGGGCCAACCGCTCAGTTTCCAATCGGCCTTCGATCCGCGACGCATTCAATTCGGATTGAAGTTGATCTTTTAATCCTTACTTCTCATCGCCGCGACTGATATGCTGTCAGTCGCGGTGATGAGAGCAAAAGCGAACGGACTTAAAAAGACAACAATGGAGCAACAAAGCTTGAATCAGCAAAGTTATCTTGACCGAATCACATTCAACCCCAATCAATGCGGCGGGCGTCCGTGCATTCGTGGCATGCGAATTCGCGTCAATGACGTATTGGAAATGTTGGCGGCTGGGGCAACCGAACAAGAGATTTTGCAGGATTTTCCTTATCTCGAACCGGAAGACTTTCGCGCTTGCCTGGAGTACGCCGCAGCGCAAGTAAATCATGCTGTTGTAGCGACAGCTTGAGGTTCCAGTGAAATTTTTGGTTGATGCTCAATTGCCACCTGCTTTCGCACGTTGGATTTGCGAACAAGGGCACGATGCTCAGCACGTTGAAGACATTGGTTTGCGACACGCGGATGATGCTCCTATTTGGCAATATGCCTTGAACATCAACGCAGTTATTTTGACGAAAGATGAAGATTTTGCTTCGCGCACTACTCGTGATCCCAACTCACCTATGATTGTCTGGTTGAGAATAGGAAACGCGACCAATCGTGCATTACTACAATGTGGTGGCCGCGATGGCCGCAAGTGCTCAAGCTTCTTGACGAAGGCCATCGTCTGATTGAAGTTCGTTAGTTGCGATATGACCTTTGATGAACACCGAACTTCAAAACTTACTTGCGTTGCTTGCCAGCCAGGCTGAAACCAAAACGCTTCCAATCCCGGAACGTCGCCGGATTGACGACGAAACCGGCGATCAATTCCCTTTGCCCGAAGGCTTGAGTGTCGAGCCGGTCGTCAACGCTGAGTTCAAAGGCGAATGGGTCAAAGCCATTGGCTCACGTTCGGACGCCGTGCTGTTGTACCTGCACGGCGGAGCGTACATTTTCGGCTCGCCGCGTTCGCATCGCCATCTGGTGGCTGCGCTCAGCGAAGCGGCTGGCATCAACGCATTCACTCTGGATTATCGGTTAGCTCCCGAACATCCCTTCCCTGCCGCCATCGAAGATTCCGTTACCGCTTATCGCTGGCTGCTCGATCAAGGCATTGCAGCCAACCGCATTGTCATTGCCGGAGATTCCGCTGGCGGAGGTTTGACGCTGGTTACGATGCTCAAGCTGCGCGATGCCGGATTGCCGCTGCCTGCCGCGAGCGTCTGTCTTTCGCCATGGGTTGATTTGACGATGGCGGGCGCAAGTTACACGGCCAACGATGAAGCCGTTGCCACGCGCGACCGGCTGGCCGGATACGTCAAGTTATACCTGCCCGAAAACGTTGACGTTCGGCATCCGCTGGCCTCGCCGATCTTTGCGGATTTGACGGGATTGCCGCCGTTGCTGATTCAGGTTGGCGCAGCCGAACCTTTTTACGACGATTCGATCAAACTGGACGAAATCGCCAAAGCCTGTGGCGTTGAAACGCATCTGGAAATCTGGCCGGAGATGATTCACGTCTGGCATTATTTTCACACTATGCTGACCGAAGGCCGCCAGGCCATCGCCCGCATCGGCGAATTTGTGAAGTCCAAAATCTAACTGGGAACACACGCGCCCTCGCGTGCAGGCTTGGCAAGCCGCCGCCTTCTTTTCAACTCGCACTTTCGCGCGAGGCTGGCACGCGAGGGCGCACGCCTTCCCAAAGGAGCCCCAGGCGCAAATTGATTCTGTTGACGACCGTATAACTTCGGCAAAACAAATGATAGATCACGACCAATTGTTCAAAGAATTGCTGCGCGCCTGTTTTGCTGAATTCATCGAAGCTTTTCTTCCGGAGGTTTACGCTTATCTGGACACGCGCTCGGTGGAATTCATCGAGCAGGAAAGCGCAGACGAAACCTCTCAGCACGAAAAACTGGCGGTTGATATTCTGGTCAAGGCCAGGTTCAAGAGCCGCCTGACCTGCTTCTTGATTCACGTTGAAGCTCAGGCCAGCAAAAAGCGTTGGTCTGGCCGCCGCATGTTTATTTACTTCGCGGCGCAATCTAACAAACACGATTTGCCGCTTTATCCGATTGCACTGCTTTCGTGGGATCGTCCGCGCAAGGCTGAACCGAGCCAATATGCCGTTGATTTTCCAAACCGACGCGTGCTTGAATTCAATTACGATGTGATTCAACTCAATCGGCTGGACTGGCGGGATTTTTTGAAATCGAATAATCCAGTGGCAATCGCTTTGATGGCCAGGATGAACGTTGAGCCGAAAGAGTTCCCAACTGTCAAAGCAGCTTGTCTGAGGTTGCTGTCCGGGCAGAAATTGCCAGAACGGAAACTGCGGCCAATCAGACGATTCATTGACGCTTATTTGCCGCTGACTACACCACAACGGCAAAAAGAGTTTGAAGAAGAGATCAATCAGTTATCGCCGCAAGAAAGGAAGAAAATTATGGAATACCTGACCCCAACAGAACGAATAGGCTTCAACAAAGGGCTAATCGAAGGCAAGATCGAAGGCAAGATCGAAGGCAAGATCGAACTATCGTTGAAGCTTCTATCTCAACGGCTGGGCGAATTAAGCGCAGCGATCCAAAAACGGCTTCGCAAACTTTCGGACGATCAAATTGATGCGCTTGCTTTGGCGCTGCTCGATTTTCAGACCAAGAGCGAATTGAACCGTTGGTTGAAAGAACATGCAACGACTACACGATCAACCAATCGCCCGACTGAAGCTTCGCAATAACCATTCAAAACTTATGAAACTGATGCGATTGATCCCAACTCTGGCGCTGCTTTGCATTGGTGTGCTTTCTGCTCTGGCTCAAACAAAAAACCTGGCCGATGATAAACCTGCTCCAACCGTCAACCCGCGAATGACCGAGCATTCCAGCAAGATGGCGCAGCAGGTTTATAAAGTCACCGACAACGCTTACTCAGCGGTAGGTTTTGGTTTGGCCAACGTAATAATGATCGTCGGACGTGACGGCGTCATCATTGTGGACACCGCTGAATCGGTTGACGCAGCCAAGGCCGCTTTTGCCGAACTTCGCAAGATTACCGACAAACCGGTCAAGGCGATTGTCTATACGCACAATCACACCGACCACATACTGGGCGTCAAAGCCTTCGTCAACGAAGAAGACGTGAAAGCCGGACGTGTAAACATTTACGCTCACGAAACGATGATGAACACGATCATCAGCAATGCCAGCGTCATCGCGCCTATTCTCGGCTTGCGTTCAGCGTATTCGTTCGGTGTGTTGCTGGAAACCGGCCCGCAAGGAAAGATTCATCAAGGCATAGGGCCGCAACTTGTCGTCGGCCAACGCAGCTTTATCGCGCCGACCAAAACCTTCAAAGATTCGCTGGACGTGGAAATCGCAGGCGTCAAGATGCGATTGATTTACGCGCCCAGCGAAACCGACGACGAAATCGTCGTCTGGTTGCCCGATCAAAAACTGCTGCAAACCGCCGAAGTCATTCAGGGCGAAACCTTCCCGAACGTTCACACGTTGCGCGGCACGGCTTACCGCGATCCGGTCAAATGGTTCAAGACGATTGATATGATGCGCCGCTTGCAACCTGAACACATCGCGCCTTCGCACGGACGACCAATGTCCGGCAAAGACAAAATCGAAGAAATGCTGACCTCTTACCGCGACGCCATTCAATACGTCCACGATCAAACCGTCCGGCAAATGAACAAAGGTTTGACGCCGGATGAAATCGCCGAAGTCGTTTCGCAATTGCCGCCGCATCTGGCCAACCATCCGTGGCTGGGCGAGTTTTACGGCACGGTCAAACATTCGGTACGGCAGATTTATTTTGGCTATCTGGGTTGGTTCAACGGCGATCCAACGACACTTGATCCGATTCCGCGCGTTGAACAAGCCAAACGTTATGTTGAATTGATGGGCGGACGCGACGCCGTTGTCAAAGCCGCTAAAACCGCCACTGACAAAGGCGATTTTCAATGGGCGGCTGAGTTGTTGACGCACGTCATTCGCACAAACAAAGACGATCTGGAAGCGCGCAAACTGAAAGCCGACGCGTTACGCCAACTGGCGTACAAAACGCAGAATTCCAACTGGCGCAACTGGTACATCACTTCGGCGCGCGAACTGGACGGCACGCTCAACAAGGCCGTCGCCGCCGGTTCGATGAGCAGTCTGGCTGCGCCGGAAATTTTGCGGCAATTGCCGATCAGCAAATTCTTCGAAGCGATGACCGTGCGGCTCGATCCTGTGAAAAGCGCCGACGCGCACACGACGGTGGCATTTCAAATCACAGACACTGGCGAAACTTACGCCGTCGAAGTTCGTCGCGGCGTGGCTCAGGTTCACGAAGGCTTGCCCGCCAAAGTAGACGCAACGTTGTCCATTTCGCTGGCAACGATGCAAAAACTGATTGCCCGGCAACTGACTCTGATTGGCGCATTGCAATCCGGCGAAGTCAAAATCCAGGGCAGCGTGGCGTTGTTGACAAGGTTTTATGGATTCTTCGATCCGCTGACGACACCGGAACCTCCGCCGCTGACGATTCGCTAGCCGGAGTCTCAATCTCTGTGATAGTTTCTGTGCCGTGATTCCCGGTTGAGCCGGAAAACGGCAACCACAAAAAGCGCAAAAGGCACAAAACCAAATCCTATGAATGAACACGTTGACCACAAAGTAATGGCAGAGGACCTACCTACCTGCGAAGCTCAGGTGGGCAACTGGGTTCACGCGATTCGACGCGCTTGGCAAATCGCGCGCGCGGTGCTGCGCGGCTATCTAACCGGTCAACCAATCAACGAAGAGCGTCCGCGCAAAGGCTGCTGCTGAAAAACCGCCGACCGACCACCAACAACCGACCACTGAAAGATGAACGCTGACCTGGAAAAACTGATCGAACAAATCACTGACATGATCGTCGCGCGGCTGCAAGCTGAAAGCGTAGCAGACGGCGCAGAATGCAGCCCGCACCACATTGCCTGCGCCTTGCAAGCTGGAGCGTCGCGCATCGGCTTGGGCTGGGGACAAGCGGCAGCCGCCAGCGCCGAAGTCGGCCAATACATTGATCACACGCTGTTAAAACCCGAAGCCACGCGCACCGAAATCGAAAAGCTCTGCGACGAAGCGCGTGCATTCAGCTTCGCGTCGGTCTGTGTGAATCCGACCTGGGTCAAGGAATGCGCGTTCCGGCTGCATGGTTCGCCGGTCAAAACCTGCACGGTGATTGGCTTCCCGCTCGGAGCTACTACGCCGGACGTAAAGGCTTATGAAACGCGGCGAGCGATTTTCGACGGCGCGACGGAAATTGACATGGTCATCAACATCGGCGCTCTGAAATCCGGCAACGACGACCTGGTAAAACGCGACATTGCCGCCGTGGTCGAAGCCGCACACGAAGCCTGTGCCATTGTCAAAGTCATCCTCGAAACCGCTTTGCTGACCGACGACGAAAAAGTCCGCGCCAGCGTGCTGGCCAAAGAAGCCGGAGCCGATTTCGTCAAAACTTCGACCGGATTCAGCAAAGGCGGCGCAACCGTCGCCGACATCGAATTGATGCGCAAAGCCGTCGGCGCAGAATTGGGCGTCAAAGCGGCGGGTGGCGTGAAGGATCTGGCTTCGGCAAAAGAAATGATCGCCGCCGGAGCCACACGCATCGGCGCCAGCGCAGGCGTCAAAATCGTCCAGGAAGCGAAAGGCGTGAAGATGGCTGACAGCGCCATTACAGGAAATTACTAAAATCCTTACCAACTCAAAGAATAATCTAGTGACCGGGTTTAGGGGTTCTGCTTGCTCGGCAAACGTAATCCCATGCTTAAATAAATTTGATCATGGATTACGAATATATTTTTTGATCAAGACTGTAGCGAAGCGCTTTGTCGAGTCTTTTCGAAAGACGATCTGGAAAGCGTAGTTCGCACTCCCAGACGACAAGGACATTCCATTTCTGTTTACATAGCAGCTTTTTGACTTCATTATCTCGTCTGATATTCGATTCAAATTTATCAAGCCAAAACTGTAACCTGCTTTTAGGTGTGTAACAGAACCGACAACCTTTATGTCTATGCCAGAAACATCCATGAACAAAGATTGCAGTACGATATCGCGGCAACACAATATCAGGTTTGCCCGGCAAATCAGCCACATGAAGTCGAAACCGATAGCCCATCCCATGCAGCATTGAACGCACGGCGCGCTCTGGTCCAGTGTCGCGGGATCGGATGCGTGACATCACTTCAGATCGCTTGGATTTGGTAAAAACATCCGTCATTTCGCAACCTACCGTATTCCTGCTGATGAAATAATCTCAATCAGACTGCCAATCTTTCTTGTCCCCATTCCACGCATACGCCGCAACTGCGCCCAGCTCTTTTCAGCATAAATATAAACAGGATCATCTCTTCGAGTGGCCACCCACGTTTTGCCAGTCAACGCTTCCAACTCCGCCAAGGTTCGCACGTCATTAATGAAGGATTGCCGTAGTCGTTCCCATTTGGAAACCAGCATTTCTTCTTCCAATTCCGCCTCCCTGCCGCCCGCAGTGAATGCCATAGATGAAAGCTCTTTTCTCCAATCATCCGAAATTGAAAGCGAGGCCTTTCGGAATATGTTCCAGCACGATTCCCGCTTGGACGCCTCACCCGGATTCCCACTTTGCAAAGAAATATGTTTATGTGCCGCCGCGCACGCCACCTTCAATGCATTAGACAGCGGCGGTGACACACGCTGCTCCCGCCAGATTCGATACAAGTCAATTCGTCGCTCTGCCTGTTCAGCAATCCAGGCAACGGCATAGGCGACACTGTTCGCACGATATCCCTGCAATCCGAGCGTATCGAAAAGTTTCTCTGCCGTGCGCCAAAGAATTGCTTTTGCCACTGCCTGCTTGAAGTAGTTTTCATCTACGACCATTTCAGCATCTTCTTCCATAAGTTCCGCGAACTTGACGAAGTTCTTTTCCGCGCCAAGGCAGACAAGGTGTGGCAATCCCATCCACGCATTCTCAAACTTCGCGAGGTCTGTCTTGGTGAACTTCTGGCGTGGCGGGTTTTGGATCTCCCATTCGCGGCGTTTCGCCAGCGTGCCCTGGCGCGCCTTGTCATCCGCATAGCAGCCGCGAGCGCGTTCATAATACCAATGCGCGCCTCTTTCCAAACCGCTCGTCGCAGGCGCCCAGATCGCGCGGGAAAGCTGCTCAAGCCTGTGATGGAACGGCCCATTGGCGGAAAAGTCGGCGGCGTTTACCTTGTTCTGACTGTTTGCGTATCGCGAAATAAGGGGAACGATCTCAGGCACTTTCTCTGCATCTCTCAACACGGTCAGCTTTACCTGCACAACCACCTGATTCACATTCAATTTCTCCTTCTTCATCGCGTGGTAAATGGATGCTGTAGTCTGGCCACCATTTACGATTTGAAAATCCCTGACCCATTCCAATCGCGCTTGAACATTAGTAATAGATTCGACACGCACTTCAGCCGCCGTACAACACAGCCCATTGTTGTACGCCAGAAAACGATGCGGTTCCTCTCTCAGAGTCTTTTGCAAACCACGATTGACGCCACCCTTGACCTGCAGAAAGGCCCGTACATTTCGTTCCAGCAGACGCTGCCCATACTCACCGTAAATTCGCGCCAGAAGCGTAGCGGGCAAATACGCCAGATAGGTTCGATATTCACCAGTCGGATCCTGCATTTGCAGACAGGGAATCGCTCCCTCATAACGATTGACGAAATCCAGTTCAACCACTTGGCGGTCACCAACACGCAATCGGCTCAGCTTGTCCAAATCCCAGATCACGTATCGCACTTCCAGCCCAGGTACTGTGTCCTGTTCCAGTTCCAATGATCTCACTACACCGTCAGTAAGAAAAAAAAGCCTGACCGTCGCCAATGACTCACGGACCTCAAATATTCGCTGCATTGCGTGGAAAGCTTCGCTCGATTCTTCTATCTGTGTGTAGTGTCCCTGGATTGCGCGTCGCAGGAAGCCTCGGAGATATTGGAAGTAACGCCGCACATCCGGTTTCCCCACCTCTTCCACCTTCCCCGACCCGTAATAAAGAGTGACAAAGAGATCAAGAGTCACTCCGTCTGTTGACAAGGCCCAAGCGTTCAGCTTTGCCGCTGGCGCCCGGCCTGCACTTTTCACCTCGTAATAACAAACATCAGGAGAATCGGTCTCGTTGCGCTCAGACAACAACTCCAACATGAATTCCGTGAACGCCTCTTCCCGCAGGCGAGGTGTCGCTTCGTCACTGCTCTGCGCCAGAATTTCCTGGTGCAGATCTTCGGCATATTGTTCCAGTCTGTTATTCATTCGCGCTTCCCGCCTTTCTCTTCAGATAAGCATTGCCCTCAACTCTGCCATATCTGCGGCATAAGACTGACAGGCAGCCACACTCAGGCCATAATTCACGTCTCCTATGCCTTCCGGCAAACTGCTTTCCATAATACGAGGAAAGCCCTGCCCCACTCGGAACAGCACTACTGAGCGCACAAAATATCCATGGTCAGCATAGCGAGTCGCATGCACATCAAGGTAATCCGCAGTAAGCAGAGCATCCTCGAACTGCTCTCTGGCCACCGGATTAGCCGCCAATACTGTGCGCAGAGAATCAACCACATCAGGCAGCGTTTCTCCCGATCCTTCCTGCCGATCAAGCACAATGACCATCAGGAAAAGAGCAGGAGTCGCGGCATCATCCAATTGCCGCTCGCTGGTTATGCGCACGACCTGCGGCTGTTTCGCCAAGGTCGTTTTTACCTCCATCGCCCCCGTCAGGAACTGAAAGTCTTGGTGCGCCCGCTCACCGCCCTTCCAACCTGCAACCGCTGACGCCCCCATTACTGGCAAAAGATACTCCCGCAGCACGAACAACTCTCCCCATAGCCCTCGCTGCTGTTCGTCGTTCAGTCCTTCCTGTGAAGCGGAAAGGAATTTCTGCCAGCGTACAAGCTGGCCAAGAAATGCCTGTCGCCCACGGCTTCATTTTATGACTCATAGTCTATGGAGAAGAAAGGCGAGTTGATAGGACTATAAGTTATGCGAAAACGCGACCCGGTTCTTATTGCTTTAGGTCAAAATGTGCGCAAACGTCGTGAGGCCCTCGGCCTTACACAGGAAGCGCTTTCAGATAAAGCCGGTCTTGACCAAACCTATATCAGTGGTATCGAACGCGGGCTTAGGAATCCGGGCGTCATCAACATAGCCAAACTCGCGAAAGCTCTCGAAATTTCTATGGCTGAAATATGCAAGGGGGTAGATGAATGATTCATTCTCCACATAGTCCGTCCTGTGGATTCGCCACAAAACCCGCCTCTCAACTATCTTCCCGAAAACAATGAGAGGCCTTCATGCCTGCATATTACCGCGCATTTTTGGATGAGTTTCTTGCGGATGATTCAGAAAGAATACTTGGAGTGCTGGCCACTGAAAGCGCCAAGAATGGTTTTACAGACCTTAAACAGAAGCAGACCAAAGCGTGGCAGAAAGAGATCGAAGCGTTGAAAGCCGCGTGTTTCTCTCTGCAAAACCAATTCACAGATAGTACAACCTGGGGGATGTTGCTTGAATACCCAATCCCTCGAAGACAAAAACGAATTGACGCTGTCTTGCTCGCGCGCCGTGTCATCTTCTGCCTTGAGTTTAAGACTGAAGATAAAAATTATAGTAGCCATTTGAAACGACAGGTCGAAGACTATGCTCTTGATCTGCGCGACTTTCACGATGCGAGTCGTAATAGTCCCATTATTCCAGTCGCGGTCGCGCTTGGAGCGCCGCCGGTCAATCCCGTTCCCTATGCTGCTACCAACGACTTGGTACGTCCAGTCGTTCTTGCGGGAGCAGCCGACCTTGCCAGCCAGATCGCTTCAGTAATTATTTCGGAAGGCGATTCACCAAGTGGGCCAATTTCCCCAACAGCCTGGGATTTGTCAGCATATCGCCCAGTCCCCACCATCATCGAAGCCGCAGAGGCTCTCTTTGCTGGACACAACGTTCGTGAAATCGCTCATTCTCACGCAGGCGCCATCAATCTCACGCTGACCTCAGAAAAGTTGATTGAAATTATCAGTCAGGCGCAGCGCGAGAATACCAAGGTCGCCTGTTTCGTCACAGGAGTTCCTGGCGCGGGCAAAACGCTTGCGGGGTTGAATGTTGTTCATAATGCGGCGCTTCGGCAAGATGGACGACCGCCAAGCGTTTTCCTTTCTGGTAATGGCCCACTTGTAAAGATCGTTTCAGCCGCTATTACACGCGACTTCAAGCAGCGTACTCGTATGGACGGAGCGAAGCGAACGGTTGGCACATTTGTTCAAAACGTTCACTCGTTCGTTCGTGATGCGTTGGACAAGCCAGATAGACCGCCAATAGAACATATCATCGTGTTCGACGAAGCCCAGCGCGCTTGGGATGCTGCACACAATGCGAGGAAGACAGGTTCAGAATTGTCTGAACCTGAAACCGTACTCTCCATTATGGACAGACATAAAGATTGGTCGGTCGTGGTGGCTCTGGTTGGTGGTGGGCAAGAAATCCATACAGGCGAAGCCGGTTTGGGAGAATGGGGACGAAGCTTGCGCGAGCGTTTTCCTCACTGGCAAATTGCGGTTTCGCCAAATGCGATTTCGGGAGATACAAGCGTCGCTGGACACCGGCTTTTTACAGACGGTAATTGTGGGTTACTCAAAGTTCGCCAAGAACCACCATTACATTTGGAGGTCAATCTCCGCTCATTTCGGGCGCGCCGGCTGGCAGAGTGGGTAGATGCTGTGCTGAACGGCAATTCCTCAAAAGCAGCAGAGATTGTAGCCGACCTCAAGGACTTCCCGGTGACCATCACACGTTCGCTGGCGACTGCTCGGTCTTGGTTGCGAGAGCGTGCACGTGGACTGCGGCGCTGCGGTCTCGTTGCAAGCTCCGGCGCTATCCGGCTCCGAGCCGAAGGCCTTGAGCTTTCATCTGGTTTCCGCCAGGGTAATCGTGACCTCTACGTTCAATGGTTTCTGGCTGATCCCTCTGATGTACGCTCCTCAAATCATCTCGAAATTGCCGCCTCAGAATTTGAATGTCAGGGATTGGAACTCGACTGGGTGGGCCTCTGCTGGGGCGGTGATTTTACATTTTCCTTTGCGGCTAACGCATGGGGTCACCGTCGTTTTAGTGGTAGTCGTTGGGGCAATATGGCCAAAGAAGTAGATAAGCAATATCTGCTCAACACCTACCGAGTTTTACTCACCCGCGCCCGCGAAGGAATGGTCATTTGGGTGCCAACTGGCGACAGCAATGACCAAACCAGACTCCCTATCCACTTTGATGAAACTGCTGAATACCTCAAACAATGCGGTCTGCCACTCCTTTAGAACGACGTCTAAATTCCATTTACCAGGATCTGGATTTGTCATGGGGAAACTCAAACACGACGCCGCGCTCATGCATGGCAGCCGCTGAACTCTCCCCTTCTCGGAGCAGGGCGAAATCACGCAGGTCACGTTCGCTATGGGGACGGGCAACGTGGTGGGTCAGTTTTGCGGCCTGCTCGATTTCAAGAACTTCAAAGAGGTATTTATGGGCATCCTCCCCCAGTTTGCTCAAATGCTGTTCGCGCCTTTCCAGATCATAATCACATTCATTCTCTCCCTTTCCTGCTCGCAGAACAGGCAGGTCACCAATTGCCGCCCCCAACAGGATTTTTGGAATGGCTCTTGGGGCAGGGCTGAGCTTGGGCACAAAATATTTAGGCAATTCAACTCTTACACCGAAGATCAATTGACGGCGCCGTTTCTGCGGAACACCAAGTTCCCAAGCGTCTTCAATCTGAGTGTGGACACGATAGCCTATCTGTCGGGCTTCGTGCTGAACATTGGTGAAATACTTGCCGCCCTCCGCCGAGCGAATCCCCAAGACGTTTTCCATAACAAACAGCTTGGGCTGGAAGTAATCCACATAGCGCAGAAATTCCTGGTAAAGATAACGGCGCTTGTCGTCAATCAGGCGGCTTTGCCCATGGTTGGCGCCATCGCGCTGGCGGGCGGTGCTGAACCCCTGGCACGGGGGGCCACCAACGATCACGTTTACGCGCTGTCCACCAATCATTTCATCTAATTGCTGTGGCTGAAAAGTCGTCAGGTCTCTCTGCAATACGTGGGGTACGTGAGGTAAATTTTGTTTATAGGTAATGATTGCTTCTTCATTGAAATCAATGGCGGCCAAGATTTGGAAACCAGCTCGCGCCAATCCCAAGCTGAACCCACCACAACCACAGAACAGATCAATCCCATTAACCATTGCTTCAGATGTCATTTGAGTTGGAAATATTACGCAAGAGGACAAACTTTTAACCCTGTGCTTGGGGACACATTGAAATAGAATTTTAACGTTTGCCCCATCCGTCAGTCCAGATAAAAAACCAGCCCCCAAATTATGTGCTCTTTCCCTTGTTATTCGATTTACCTGTCCTACCCCGTTGACGCTCCGCAAAACCGTTTGCTAGTATGCGCGCTCGCTTGAGGAAGCCGCCAAGCGAAATTGACAATTCGGGCATATAACTCAGCGGTAGAGTGCTGTCTTCACACGGCAGAAGTCACAGGTTCGAATCCTGTTATGCCCATCAAAATCGAAAGGCCGTCAGAACACTCTGGCGGCCTTTTCGCTTACGGGAGAACTTATGGCCAATGAAGTCGTCGCCACACATCACGCCTGGTCCGAATTGACCACAAACTTTCATCACGAATGCTGGCAACGCGCGCAACCGCTGCCCATACATTGCAACTGGCAAGGCAATGCCGCTCCGCCGGAGCTTCGCACGACAGCGCGTGTGTTGTGGAATGAAACGGAAATTTTGTTTGGCTTTGAATGCAGCTACACCGAACTTGATGTTGATGAAATTTACGACCTGAACGAAGAGCGTCATGCGCTGTGGGATCGTGATGTTTGCGAAGCCTTCATTCGTTCGCCGCTGGAACCTCATGAAAAGTATTACCGCGAATTCGAGATCGCTCCGACCGGCCAATGGTGCGACTTGCTGGTGGATCGTTCCGTCATGTGGCACGACTGGGAATGGAAAAGCGGAATGCGAACCGTCAGCGAAATCAGCGAAGCCGAAAACATCTGGCGCGTAGCGATGGCAATTCCCTTTTCCGCGTTTGGCTGTTCGCCAAAACCTGGTGATGTTTGGTTTGGTAATTTGTTTCGCATCAGTCGGCTCAATGGTGAACGGCAATTTCTCACCTACTCGCCAACCTTCACCGAAAAGCCGAACTTTCACGTCGCTGAACACTTCGTTCCGCTGCGTTTTGTCTGACATCTGTGTTGACGGATTTGTCGGTCAAAAAACTGCTTCGGACAATTCTGTCGGTCAAATACCTGTAAACTTTCCATCCGTGACAACGCAAGCACGTTGAGTCCATTGCAATTATCCCGTCTTTCAAGCTGGAACCAGCCGTTGGCATAGTGGTTGCCATATCTCCGAGCGAAAGAGCGCAGAAAGAATTTCCAACTGCTCTGCGCTTGATAAATCGAGCAGGTTGAAAATCTGCCTTCAATAATTTTTCGCAGGAGAAAGAAATGGCTACCCGAAGCACGACGAAACGAAAACTGATTGACGAATCGGAATTGTTGCCCACAGCAACGCCGTTATCGCCCGATGAACTGCACAACCGAATCGCTGCGCGAGCTTACGAACTGTTCCTCGTTCGCAATGGTTCCGGCGGCGATGCAACCAGCGATTGGTTGCTGGCGGAAATGGAAGTTCGCAACCGGATCGCCGCGGCCAATTCACCGGCAGACGGGTTGGGAAAACCCAAACGCAAGCGCGCCACCACCTCCAAAACGACGACCTCTCGTTCATCAAAATCCAAAACAGCAACGACCTCCCGCCCATCCAAATCCACAATCGCCAGCCAGACGCGAACTCGAAAACAAAAACAAGCGGAGGAGTAAACAATGTTGGCTCCAAATGCTGACGCCGTTTGAACGCTCCCCTGAAAATGTCCGACAAGCTGCCAGCTTGTCAGGGCCTTGAATGAGCGTATCTCGGAGTCAACGACAAGCCAGCGGCTTGTCGGACATTGCACCACGAATCAGCGGTTGGCGGACAGTCGCATTCGGCAAACGACCAGCCGCAGGTGTCGCATTACACAGACAGTAAAACCACAGGCTTCAAAGCCTACAGGAGAAGTTTGGGATGAAACGGATTTGTTTCTCGTCAGGCCGACGTGTATCCGCGTGGATTGGGTATCTGGCAAAGTTGATCGTTCTGCTTTGTTGTTCGGTCGCTGTATCGGTCGCCGCCGAATCGGAAATCATGAGTATCAAAGGCGCTGGAATCTGGCGCAGCAATAAAGCCAGGTTTCGTATGTCGCAGGCAAACGCGGATTTGCTGGTTGAAAACCTGCGCCAGATTACAGGGTTGTGCGAATTGCACTTCAAGGAAAGCGGACAGCTTCAGCTTGGCACGGTTTCGCAAACCAACAGCGGTTCGGCTACTGCCCGGCATATTTTGCAGCGCGCCGTGGATTCCGGGTTTGTGTTTTTCATCGAAGACCACAGCGAATCCGCCTCGGTTCAGTTCGGACAAATGGACGAAGGCACGATTTACGAAGACGAGATGAACAACCGACGCTTTCTGATTTGGCGCGTCCGGCTGGATTTCAGCGATTTTCGGAAGGTGCAGGCTCCGCGCGAAGTCCGTCATTCGTTCAACGTCGGTTTCACTTTTTTGCATGAATTGCTGCACGGACTCGGCCATCGAGACGCCAACCACATTCTGGAAATCGGCGAATGCGAAGAGATAGTCAATCGGGCGCGCGCGGAATTGCATCTGCCCACGCGCGACCAGTATTTCGCCGCGCAAATCAAAATCACCGGCCATCATTACACCGTCCGGCTGCGATTTCGCGATCAGACGCGGCAAAAGAATCAATACCTGTTTTTCCTCATCCCGCCCGGCATCGTCGTCAACGAAATCACCGAAAGCGTCGTTTCCGTGCGAAAACAGCCGCGTTGACCAATCGCAAAGCCTCAAAACCGTTGACGATTATTTCTTTTCGCCTATGTCTTCGACTTTCACGCCCGTGCGCGTTTCGATGGCGGCAAGCAGGTATTTGTAATCGTTTTTGTCTAATCTCAAGACAATGTGATCGTCCGAGGTTTTGATGACCAGCCAATGCCGCCTGGATTTTGATTTGCCCAGTCTCCATCCGGCCCCCGGAGCAAACAGGAGCATGAAGAAGCCTGTGTATGCAGCCCCATAAGAGCCAGCGCCGGCCATCAAAGCCGCTCCCAAAACAGCCCCTCCACCGCCAACCCCCAGCCCCGCTTTCCAGCGCGGATGACTGGAATAAGAGTATTCAGCCGATTTGACCACGTCGTAATCGAAGCGTTTCACTGCATCGCTGGAATCTCTGGATTCGACGACCAAAGATTTTTCTTCCAGCTTCAACCGCGCGGGCAATTTCTTCACCTTCTGCCCGTTCATAACGAGCAGTTCGACTTTTTCAAACACTTCAGTGGCTTTGGCGATTTTGTCCTGAGCGTGGACCTTGGGAAATGCGTTCAAGACCAGAGCAATCGTCAAAATCAACGTCATGATTTTCATACGGGGTTCCTTTCAAATTTGTTGTTTGGATTGAACTGCTTTGGACGGCGCGCATCCTAAATTTGAAACGCGGTTCAAGCGTTGGAAACTGTGACAATTTTTGATTTTTTGCGGTTTCGGGCGAACTTACACAGTCCGCTTGATGACGGCAGGCTTGGGGCGATGTTAGACTGCCGTTGCCTCCAAGTCGTGTTATCCAAAATCTTTTTCGGAGACGGTTCGATATGGCTATCGCATCCGGTGTGCGATTCAACCACTATGTGATTCTTTCGCAGCTCGGCAGCGGCGGGATGGGTGAAATTTATCTGGCGCAGGACACCAAACTCGGTCGGCGTGTGGCGTTGAAATTGTTGCTGACGCAATTCACTTCCGACGAAGAGCGCGTGCATCGTTTCGAGCAGGAAGCGCGCGCGGCATCGGCGCTCAATCATCCGAACATCATCACCATTTTTGAAATCGGCCACGACAACGAAACGCATTTCATCGCCACCGAATTTGTCGAAGGCCAGACAATCAATCAACGCATCAAACTCGGCACCCTGAATTTGATTGACGCGCTGGACGTGGCCATACAGGTCGCCAATGCTTTGGTGGCCGCGCACGCCGCCGGAATCGTTCACCGCGACATCAAACCTGAAAACGTCATGCTGCGTCCGGACGGATACGTCAAAGTGCTGGATTTCGGGTTGGCCAAGCTGACGGAAAAATTCGATTCGGACGAAGATGTTGATCCCGAAGCGGCGACCAAACCGCTGCGCGACACTTCGCCGGGCGTGATTATGGGAACGGTCAGTTATATGTCGCCGGAACAGGCGCGCGGCCATCGCGTGGATTCACGCAGCGATCTGTTCAGTCTGGGTTGTGTGATTTACGAAATGGTCACCGGGCACAAACCGTTTCGCGGCGAAACGATGAGCGATGTGATGGCCGCTGTGCTGGAAGGCGAACCAGTGTCAATCACCAACCTGTTGCCTGACGCTCCGGCGGAATTGCAATGGATCGTTTCCAAAGCCCTGGCCAAGAACCGCGAAAATCGTTATCAAACCGCCAAGGAATTGCTCAACGACCTCAAACGTTTGAAACAGCAACTGGAATTCAAGGCCGAACAAGCCAGACAAAATCGCACTACGCCCATCGGCGAAAATTTCAGCAACAGCAGTTTTCGTCGCAGCGGCAGTTTGCGCAGAAGCGGCAGCAACAGCGGAAGCGGTCGCAGAAGCGCCGACACTTTGCAACCGCTCAGTTACGACACCGAAGTGTTCGAACCTACGCGCTCGCTTTCGAGCGCCGAATTTCTGTTCGGCAAAGTGCAGGACAATAAACGCACGGTGGGATTGGTGGCATTGGCAATGCTGACGCTGATTGCCGCGCTGGCGTATTACATCTGGAAACCTGCGCCGCAGGTCACCGATTCCATCGCCGTGTTGCCCTTTGCTCGATTGAGCGCGGAACCGTTGACTGATTCGCTGGCCGACGGCGTCACGCAGGGATTGATTCAAAACCTGTCGCGCATTCCCAAACTGAAAGTCCGTTCGATGGTTTCAGTGCAACGGTACAAGGTGACAGGTTCGACGGCCATGCCGAATCCGCGCGACGTCGGCCTTGATTTGCAGGTTCCGCTGGTGCTGACCGGCAGCATAACCAAACGCGACAACATGATGGCCGTCAACGTCGAATTGGTTGATGCCAAAGACAACAGCTTCATCTGGGGACAGAAATACGAACGCAAGCCCGGCGAATTGATGGCCTTGCAGGAAGAAATCACGCGTGAAGTTTCGCAACGATTGAAACTGGATTTGACACCCGAAGAACAGGCTGTGCGCGAAGCTTATCAGTTGTATCTGCGCGGACGTTATCACTGGAATCGCCGAACGGTCGCCGACCTCAAACGCGGCGTTGATGCGTTCGAGCAGGCGATTCAACGCGCGCCGAATTACGCTCCGGCTTACGCCGGACTGGCCGATTCTTACAACATGCTCGGAACCTACGGCGCGGTCAGTTCCGCCGAAGCCGGAGCCAAAGCCAAAGAAGCCGCCGAACGGGCCTTGGCGTTGGACGACACGCTGGCAGAAGCGCACAGCTCGTTGGCCTTCGTCAAACATCGTTACGATTGGGATTGGGTCGGAGCCGAAGAAGAATTCAAACGCGCCATCTCTCTGGATTCCAATTACGCCACGGCGCATCAATGGTATTCCAGTTATCTGATGGCCGTCGGTCGTCCTGCCGAAGCAATCGAAGAGGCTCGTCGTTGTCAGGAATTGGCGCCTCTTTCGCTGATTATCAGTTCGCACCTGGCCTGGATGTTGTACAACGCCGGGCAATACCAGGAAGCCATCGAACAATGCCAGAAAACTCTGGCCATTGATCCGAACTTTTTCGCCGCGCGCCGTTATCTGGGATTGTCTTATGAACAGATGGGCAAAACTCGCGAAGCCATCGAAGAACTGACCAAAGCCCGCGAACTTTCCGGCAACGCATCGGTCATTCTGGCCGCGTTGATTCACGCCCAGGCCATCAGCGGCAACAAAGCCGAAGCCCGGCATTTGCTGGACGAAGCGCTGGCCAATCAGTCGCAACGTAAACTTTCGGCTTACGATCAGGCCATCATTCAAACTGCGCTGGGAGATAAACAACAGGCATTCGCTCTGCTGGAAAAAGCGTTTGAAGAACGCAGCGAATACTTTCCTTATCTGGTCGTCGAACCTCGCCTCAAACCATTGCGATCCGATCCACGCTTCGCGGCTTTGGTTGGACGTTTGAAACTGACGCCGCAAACCTGACCGGCCTGACCGGCCTGACAGGGTCGAAAATCAGCAAACCCATTATGAGATGTACGCAATTGCAGCCAATCAATTCGTCCTGGTTTGCCCACTTGTCAAACTTCGGTTGACACCTCCGGCACGCTACGCTACTTTCCCGAACTTCAAGCTTGGCTGCGATTCGCATCTGTAGCCATCGCCTTGAAGACCACTCAATCACAACCCTAAATCAGGAGAAGAACAATGGCTATCAAAGTAGGTATCAATGGCTTTGGCCGCATTGGACGTAACGTGCTGCGGTCTGCGCTGGGAGACAAAGATTTCGATATTGTGGCGGTCAACGACCTGACCGACACCAAAACGCTGGCTCACTTGCTGAAATACGATTCGATCCTCGGCAATCTGGAACAGGAAATCAGTCACACTGAAAACACCATCACCGTCGCAGGCGACACTTTCCGCGTGTTCGCCGAAAAAGACCCGAAACTGATCCCGTGGGAAGAAGTCGGCGCGGAAGTCGTCGTCGAATCCACCGGTCGTTTCACCGACAAGGAAAAAGCTGCCGCTCACCTGCGCGGCGCAGTCAAAAAAGTCATCATCAGCGCCCCGGCCAAAGGTGAAGACATCACCATTGTGCTCGGCGTCAACGAAGGCTCCTACGATCCGGCGAAACATCACGTGCTGTCGAATGCTTCTTGCACCACGAACTGCCTGGCTCCGGTCGCCAAAGTCATTAACGACAAATTCGGCATCAAAAAAGCCCAGATGACCACCATCCATTCGTACACGAACGATCAGGTGATTCTGGATTTCCCGCACAAGGATTTGCGCCGTGCTCGCGCGGGCGCGCTTTCGATGATTCCGACTTCGACCGGCGCGGCCAAAGCCGTTGCGTTGGTGTTGCCGGAACTCAAAGGCAAATTCGACGGCATTTCTGTCCGCGTTCCCACGCCGAACGTTTCGGTCGTGGACGTGGTGATGGAACTGGACAAAGAAACCACCACCGAAGAAGTCAACAAAGCTCTGAGCGATGCCGCCAACGGCGCGCTGAAAGGCATCCTCGGTTATGAAACCGCGCCGCTGGTTTCCACGGACTTCCGAGGCAATTCCAATTCGTCCATCGTGGACGCCGAATACACCAAAGTCATCGGTGGCAATCTGCTGAAAATCCTGTCGTGGTACGACAACGAGTGGGGCTATTCCTGCCGCGTCCGCGACCTGATCAAATACATCGCCAAGAAAGGTCTGTAATCATTCCTTGTTCCGCCATCTGGCGACTGGTTCTACTTCAAAAGCCGCAGTGTGAGATTCAATCTCCACTGCGGCTTTTGTATTTTTCGCCTCCGAAGATATTTGATCTATGAAAGAGTGAGAAGTAGAGTGCGCGCGTCAACCGCATTTCAACTTTCATTACAGTCAAACAGACTTCAATCTGTCGGAGGCCAGTTATGCGTCACTCAATCACCCGCCGTTCATTCGTATTTATCTGGATCGCCGCTTTGACGTTGATCCCGCCGTTTGTTTCCAGCGCTCAAAATCAACAGGCGTTCACCGTTGACGATTTGCTCGACGTAACGAACGTCAGCGTAGCCGATGTCAGCGACGATGGGCGTTGGATTGCCGCCGTCGCTGGCAGTTTGCGTGACCGCATCGGCATTGATAATTCTAGGTTCGGCGATCCGACATACTTTGCGCCTGCAAACACTGACGTGCTGGTGATTGATACGCAAACAGGAAAGTCGCAAAAGCTCTTCGGCGAAAAACGCCAGGTCCGCCAGATGAAATGGTCACCGGACGGTAGCCGTTTGGCGATGCTGGTGTTCAATGGCGACCTGTTCGAGCCTGCTATCTGGGAGCGCGCCAGCAACAAGTTGCAGCCCGTCAAATTGCCCGCGGCCAAAATGGTTGCAGGAAACTCCGAACTGATTTGGACGCCAACAGGCGATCAATTGCTGTTGACGTTGCGCCCGGCGGAATGGCGCAAACAGGCGCGCGAACGCTTCCTGGCCGAAACCAAAGCCACAGTCGTCGTCCATTCAACCAAAGAACCGTTTCTGGCTTGGGATGAATTGCGACGCATGGCGGCGCAACGTTCGCTGGCGGCTTACGACCTGAAATCCGGCGAAATGCGCGAAGTCATTGCCAACACCAAACTCAACGATTACAACCTCAGCGAAGACGGCGGCTTGCTGACCTATCAGGAAGACATCACCAAAAAGACCGATTACGACGTGATCTTCGGCAGCGAAAATCAGTTGATGGCCAAACCCGCCGCCGGTGGCGAAGCCCGCACACTGCTCAAATCCACCAAAGGAATCACACTGATTTGGTCGCGCGACGGGCGACATTACGCTTACGCCAAAGACGGCAACCTGTTCAAGGCTTCGGTGGACGACAAGGAAGCTCGGCAGATTACGGGGAAGAAGGATGAGAAGAAAGACGGGGAGACTGGGGGAAAGGGCGACGGGGAGAAAGAAAAGAAGAACGAGAAAGAACGTTTTAACGCCGTGCGATTGAGCGCCAAAGGCGATTGGCTGATTGCATCGAACAAAGAAGGCTTATGGTTGGTGGATGCGACAACGGGCGCGAAAGAAAATTTCCTGAAGATAAACGAAGAGGACAAAGAAGCTCCGCGTTATCAGGTCATCGAATGGAACAGTGATGACATCTACCTGACTTACGCTTCGCGCACGAAATGGGAACGCGGCCTGGTCAAATACAACCGCGCCAGCAAACAGATGACCGATCTGCTGAAAGACGCGCGCATCTATTCCAATTTCCGGTTGTCGAAAGACGGCAAAACATTCGTCTTCAGCGCCGCCGAAGGCAATCGCCCTGCTGATGTGTTTGTCGCCGATGCCGACTTCAAGAACGTCCGCCGTCTGACCGAAGCCAACCCGCAACTAAAAGCCAAACGATTGAGCAAAACCGAACTGATTTCGTACCTGGACGTAGACGGCACGCGCAGCTACGGCGTGGTGTATTACCCGGTGGATTACGAGCCGGGCAAAAAATATCCGACCGTCTTCAACATCTACGAACAGTTCTTCGACGACAGCTTTCAGGGAACGATCAACGTGTTGACCAATAACGGCTACGCCGTTGTGCAGCCTTCGGTCAACTTGGAACAAGGCTACCCCGGGGAAGCCTGGGTCAAAGGCGTCACCGCCGCCGCCAACAAATTGATCGAAATTGGCGTCGCCGATCCCGAACGCCTGGGCGTGCAAGGGACCAGCTACGGCGGGTACGCCACGAACCTGTTGATCACGCAAACCAACCGCTTCAAAGCGGCGATCAACATTTCGGGCAAAGTGAACATGGTCAGCTTCTACACCGACAGCCCGCGCCTGGGCGTGCGCAACATCCACGCGCCCGAAAAGAGCCAGGATCGCATCGGCGCTACGCTGTGGCAGCAGCCGCAAAAATACATCGCGCATTCCGCCATTATGTTCGCCGACCGCATCAAAACCCCGTTGCTGCTGATGACCGGTGAACAGGATCACAACGTCCCCGCGCGCCAGGCAATGGAGATGTATTACGCGCTGCGCCGCCTGGGCAAAGAAGTCGCCTGGGTCAGTTACACCAACGGCGGCCACGGCATGCCGACTTCGACCCTCGAAGAAGTGAAGGATTACCACCAGCGCATCCTGGATTGGTACAACAACCATCTGAAAGGCGATTTGAAGAAAAAGGCCGAAGAGGCGAAGGCGGGGGGTGGACAGCGGTAAATGTAGCCTTTAGGGAAATAGTTCACTGAGGAAAAAACCAGATGGGCACTCAGTGATTCCAACACTGCAACTGCTATTGACCATCAATCTGCGTTGGAGTAGGTTTTGGCCTGCAAAACAGTATCGGCCGTTCAGCGAAGCCAACTTACCGGTTTTAACCAGAAAGAATAGGAGAGCCACATGCCAGACACTTTTCTAAATGTTCAAGAACTCGTCGCTAAACTAATTTCGCTCAAAACAAGCAATCCGAAGAAAAAGATCGCCTTTGTTTTTTCCGGTGGTAGTGCGAGAGCCGCTTGGTTCGGCGGCGTTCTTGAAGCAATGGAGCGCGAAATTCGTAAACAACAACCCAATGTTCCTCCTGATAGGCGATTGGCACCGGATATTTTAGTCGGCACTTCAGGTGGGGCACTTGTTGCCTTGGGGTACTTCGTGGATTTAATGAACCCAGGAAATTACGGCCCGTATGCCAATCGGCAATCCTGGCTTTGGCGGGAATTATCGCGTGGGAACGAAGCCGCGTTTCGACTCTTGGATAACCCGGGAATGATGGAGCTAGTTAGCGGTTCGAAAAGCGGAAAATCTCGAATAAAATGGTCATCCGTTGCGGACAACCCAACCTTAGGTTCTCAACTAATTGCTAATATTCCCCAACGCTACTCGCCTACTTATAATTTCGAAAAATTATATGAGTCACGTGCAAAATTGGTGGCTTGTAAAAAAGACCTTCAAGAAAAATTGGGCTTACTGAATGCAGCAAATCAACGCTTGATTAGTGATGCCACAAAAATAAGATCAAGGATCAACGTTCAGAACATGTCAACTACGTGGATTGACAATATCTCTACTATATTTAAAAGCATAGGTAATATAAATGACAGTGCTGCTAAAAGACGTTGTCCAGAATCTAGTTGAAATTCGGGTCTGTTAGGCCATCGGAACAGAGG
>CAYYDG010000017.1:0-134471 GCA_964470555.1 uncultured Heliomicrobium sp. | reverse complement strand
GCCAAGGTTAGTGTGAGCGGGTTGTGATGAAGCCCTTCACCGGGAATTCCTGCTGCTAAATCACGCCGCTTGATTTCAACGCAGCGATTTCCTGCAGGCTGAACCCCCAATCTGTCCAGACCTCGTCCGGAGGATTGGCTACGCTTTGAATCGCCGGAGCTGTGCGGCTGAATCGCGGAGCAGGCGCAGGTTGCGTGACGCCGTTGAGTTCGACAAAGGTTTGCCGCGCGACGTTGTGCGGATGTTTTGGCGCTTCGTCCAAATCCAGCACGGGCGCAAAACAAACATCCGTGCCTTCCATCAGCGAACACCATTCGTCGCGCGTTTTGGTTTTGAAGATCGCCGCCAGCTTTTGCTGCAATTCCGGCCAGCGCGATTTGTCCATCTGCGCCGCCGGAGCCGGGTCGTCCAGTCCGGTCATCTGCAACAGCAACGCATAAAACTGCGGTTCGATCGAACCGATGGCGACAAACTTTCCATCGCTGCATTCATAGGTGCCATAAAAATGCGCGCCGCCATCCAGCATGTTGGTGCCTCGTTCGTTCGTCCAGGTTCCCATTGCCTTCAACCCGTAAATGATCGCCATCAACGAAGCCGCTCCGTCGGTCATTGCTGCGTCCACGACCTGCCCTTTGCCGGATTGGCGCGCTTCCAACAACGCGCAGACGATACCGAACGCCAGCATCATGCCTCCGCCGCCGAAATCACCCACCAGATTCAACGGTGGAACCGGTTTGCCGCCACGATTGCCAATAGCGTGCAAAGCGCCGCTCAATGCAATGTAATTGATGTCGTGACCTGCTGCTGTCGCCAGCGTGCCGTGCTGTCCCCAACCCGTCATCCGCCCGAACACCAGTTTAGGATTGCGCGCCAGACACACATCAGGCCCCAAACCCAGTTTTTCCATCACGCCTGGACGAAAACCTTCGATCAAGGCATCGGCCTGTTCGATCAACCGCAACACCGCTTCGACGCCTTCAGGCTGTTTCAAATCCACGCCGACCGCAGGCCGTCCGCGGTGCAAGACGTTAAATTTCCCGCGCGGGTCTTTGGCATCTTTGCGGGCAACGCGAATGATTTCCGCGCCCATATCCGCCAGCATCATTGCGCAAAACGGCCCCGGTCCGATGCCTGCCAATTCCACAATGCGAATGCCTTTCAATGGTCCCAAGGTGATGTCCTCCGATTAATGATTGTGTTGAAATCGTCGAAAAGTTTTATGCGTTTATTCAATCCAAAGTCAGCATTTGAATATCCGATTCCGGCGAAATCACGCTCAAGTAAATGTGCCGGTCGTCAGGCGAAATCGTCGCCAATTGGATTCGCTGCGGATCGAGCGACAATATCTGCGTGGGCGTCTTTTTCAATCTGTCCACCAGATAAAGTCGGTAGTTGTTGAAAAACAGCAAGCGGCGATTGTCGCTCAGCCAGATCGGGTCAACACCGAACGTGGTAATGGGTTCATATTGTTGCGAAGCCAGCGAATACGTCATCAAGCCCGCATACTTTCCGTTTGGCAAGACCAGATGCCCAGCCAGCATGTCTCCGTTGGGTGACCACGACCACACCGACAGATGCCCTCCGCCCGGCACAGGCGGCAATGCTTCCGGTGTTTGCTCGCTCCACGATTTGTCGGGTTCGATCAAAAATGTGTTGATCCCGGCTTTATAAAACGCCAGCAGATTTCTGTCGGGCGACCAGATTGGGTAATAGTTGCTTTTCTCTGGCCAGCGAGTCAGTTGTTGCAATCCACTGCCATCGGCATTGATCGTCCAGATTTCGTAATGGCCGCTGCGGTCGGAATAAAACGCCAATCGTTTGCCGTCCGGCGACCAACGCGGCACACGTTCTCGATGGTGGTCATTGGTCAGTTGCCGCGGCTCCGAACCGTCTTTCTTCATCACGAAGATGTCTTCTTGCGGGCTGCCGAAGGTGTAATAGGCCAGCCATTCGCCGTCAGGAGAGAGTTGTGGAGCGGTCACACGCCGTTCGCCGCCTGTGACTGGAATCAACGTATCGGCCAGCGCCGTTTCTTTTTGCGGGTCGAACGTCACGCGATAAAAACTCTCTTTAACCAGATAGTTCACATAAACCAGCCGGTTGCCGTCGCGCGACAAACTCGGATGCCAGCTTTCGGATGCCGAACCGGTCACGGCTTCGCGTTCACCCAGGACTTCGCCGGTCGTTTGATTGATCAGAACGCGCCAAAACTGCATTGAACCTTGCCGGTCGCTGGCAAAATACAGATATTTGCCGTCAGGCGACCAAACCGGATTCCAATCTGTCGCCTCGTCATTGGTGACGGCAACGGGCTGACCTCCGCCAGCCGCAACCGTCCAGATGTCGCGATGAGTTCCCCGCAATCCCCAAAACGCTATGCGCGTTCCGTCAGGCGACCACGCAGGTTGGACAGCGTCGCCATCTGCGCCGATGTTTATTTTTCGTTTCTTGCCAGTCGCCATATTGATTACACATAACTGGCTGCGAGAAAAGCTGCGCGAGTGAGGGCTGTTGGCAGGGCTGGTGGCATAAACGATTTCTTCGCCGTTCGGCGCCCAGGAAGGGTTATGGCCTTCATCGGTGACTTGTTTCAAATTGCCGCCATTGGCCTCCATCACGAAAATGCCTCCGCCGTTGCGGTCAGAGCGAAAGGCGATGCGCGTCCCGTCTGGCGAAAACGCCGCCATCCAATCGTTCACTTCCGAACCTTCAGTCAAATTGCGAGCATGCGATTCCCCAATGCGTTGAAGAAAGATGTCGAATTGCTGGCCCAGCGCACGGCTGTACACAAAACTCTGCCCGTCAGGCGCAACCGAAGGAAAAAACTCGTTACCGGAAAATCCAGTCAATCGAGTCGGCTTGGCGTTGATCCAGGGCGAAGAGCGTTCATTCGAGCCGGACTGACTGGCTCGCCAGATAAACCAGACGCCGATGCACACAGCCAACAAAGCCAGCGCCCAAGCCGCTTTGATCTTGCGTGTTCGGGGAGACTGAAGTTGAACCGGCGTCATCACGCCGCTTTCAAACATCGCTTCGATTCGGCGCAACTGGCGTCGCAAATCCCTATGCAGTTCGCTGGTGGTTTGATATCGCTGAGCCGTAGTTTCGGCCAGCGCGCGATTGACGATGCGTTCCATCTCATACGGCAGATCAGCCCTTCGTTCCGTCGAAGGTTTGCGACCGTCGAGCATTTCGTATAGCACAACGCCGAAACTGAAAATATCCGTTCGATGATCGGTCGGTTCGCCGCGCGCCTGTTCAGGCGATGAATACCCCGGAGTTCCCATCAAAATTCCCGCATCTGTTTCTCCGACAGAAACAGCCAATCCGAAATCCAGCAGTTTGGCCAGTCCGTCCGCTCGCACAATGATGTTTTCGGGCTTGATGTCTTTGTGAACGATTCCGGCGTCATGCGCAGCGGCCAGCGCGCTGGCAATCTGCGTGGCGATTTTCAGCGTTTCGCGCAGTTCCAAACTACCGTCTTTGAGCCTTTCGCGCAGCGTTTGGCCCTCGACAAATTCCATGGCAATGAAATGCCGTCCGGCTTCCTGGCCGATGTCGTGAATGGTGATGATGTTCGGATGATTCAACGCCGAAGCCGCGCGGGCTTCGTGCGTGAACCGTTCGACCAAACTGGCAGCAGTGGAAAAATGTGCGGGCAAAAACTTCAGCGCGATTTGCCTGTTCAATCGCTCGTCGCGCGCCAGATAAACTTCGCCCATTCCTCCCGCGCCGACCAACGATAAAACTTGATAATTGCCGACGCGCGTTCCGATGATGGATTCCGGCGGGGCGGGTTTGGCTGGCAAAGAAGATTCCGCCAGCGGCTGTTCGATGAATTCACCTGCATCTTCGTATGAAGCCAGCAATCCGGCGACTTCTTTGCGCAATGCCGAATCGCCTTCACAAACGTTGTCCAGAAACGCTGCGCGTTGTTCTGGCGGATATTCCAGCGCGGAATGAAACAGGCGTTCGATTTGATGCCAGCGTTCAGGAATCATTTCCATTACTTCCCTTCGCCAAGCCGCTGATACAACCATGCTTTGGCCAGCTTCCAATCGCGCATCACCGTGTCCGGCGAAACGCTCAGGACTTCAGCGGTTTCTTCCACGCTCAGCCCGCCGAAATATCGCAACTCGACGACACTGCATTTTCGCTGGTCGAAATTGCCCAGCGCGTCCAGCGCTTCGTCCAGCGCAATCAAATCCGCCGCGCGTTCCTGCGACAAAATGACGACATCGTCCAGCGATAATTTGACGGCATCGCCTCCGCGTTTTTCGCGGTGTTTGGATTTGGCGTGATCCACCAGAATGCGGCGCATCATTTGCGCGGCGACTCCGAAAAACTGCGCCCGGTTTTGCCAGTTGACGCGCGTTTGATCAATCAATCGCAACCACGCTTCGTGAACCAGCGCCGTCGGTTGCAAAGTGTGTCCGGCGGATTCGTGACGCAAAAACCGGTCAGCCATTCGACGCAATTCCTGATACACAACTGGAATCAGTTGATCCATTGCCGTCTGGTCGCCATTGCTCCAGGCAATCAACTGCCGTGTGATCTGATTGGTGTCGTTTGTAAACGGCGAATCCATAAGCTCAGCCTGGTTGGGTTTTGGGGGAGCAATAATTTTTTTCGGTGTGTGCCAGTTTTTACTCGCAACTGTCGCGTTAATCAACAACTGCCATTGTGACCGTCTGAAAACGAAGGAGTCTGACATGTCGTTTGCGACAACGCCCTGAAACGATGAAAACGGCTGCGCCCGACTGTCCGACAAGCTGCCAGCTTGTCGTTGACCCTAACAAGCGTCAAATCGAGACCACGACAAGCTGGCAGCTTGTCGGACATTTTCAGAGGAGGAAACGTTCAACGTGTTAAAAATGAATCTGCTGGCGAAATTCGACCTGACCGAGTTGACGAAAATCAAATTGTTTCGGGAAGTCCCGAACGCTGACTTGCTCGCCATCAGCGAACGGCTCTATCGAAAAACCTTTTCGGCAGGCTCAACCCTGATGAATGCCGACCAGTCGGGCGAAGCCGTTTATTTCATCCGAAGCGGCGCGGTCAAAGTTCATATCGAACAGGCCGACGGTTGCGAAGTCATCATTTCAATACTTGGCCCTGGCGAAAGCGTGGGAGAAATGAGCGCGCTGGATCAGCAACATCGTTCGGCCAGTGTGACAACGTTGGAAGAATCGGAACTGCTCTGGATGGATTGTGCCACTTTCAAACGTTTTTTGGCGATCACGCCGAAATTGAGCCATAACCTGGCCTGTCTGCTTTCCGCCCGATTGCGACAAGCCAACGAACAAATTCAGCTATTGGCTGCGGGCGACATCGAAAGCCGCGTCGCGCGTCAACTGATCGGCTTTGCTGAAAAATACGGACAGGCGGAATCCAATGGAAACATTTCGATTCCGGTTCGCCTGACGCAAAAAGACCTGGCTGGTTTGATCGGCGCAACGCGCGAAAGCGTCAACAAAATCGTCGTGTCTTACAAAGAGCGCGGGATTCTTTCAGCCACTCGCAATCATTACTGGACAATTCACAACCGCCATTTTCTGGCCAGCCGCTGCGGTTGACCCGCTGTGAGCCGTCTCACAGCAGCAAGGTGAATGCTTTCACTGCCGGCGACCTTCCTTTCCGATAACTTATCCCTGCCACAAACAACAACAATCGCTTCTGAACAGAAGCGATTGTTGACCTGACCATTGTCGGCGAAGCTGGGCGTTGAACGAAGCCGTAAAAACAACACCCTGCTTTTTTTAACCCCAATGCGGCCCGGAAAAAGGAGACGTTATGCTCAGACACAATCACCGAAAACTTTTCTCTGCCACGTTGCTCGGCTTGATGCTGGTCGCCGGATTGGCTGTCACCAAACTTCGACAACAGCCCGCCACTGCCGCCGTCAAACCGGCGGTCGTCATTGCCAATCTGCAGGAAAGTCCGCACGCGCGAATTCATAAAACTTCGACCGGCGCGTTGAACGGCATCAATCTGGTCAATGAAAATGGAGCAATTTTCCTGATCGAAGATGGCGACCCGCTGGCATCGTTCAAACGCTGGGTAATGAACAACACCGAATTACTGAAGCTCGATCCGATCAAGGACGAAAGCGTGCTCGACGAATTGCGGCTCAGCAATCGCCCGCCTGCACGGTTTGAAAATCTGACTGTTTACAGGTTTGAGCAAACCTATCGCGGCTACAAGGTTGTCGGCACTGAAGAAGCGATTCATCTGACAGTCACAGATGACGGACGGGCAGTGGCGATGGCAGGCACGGTGCTTGATCCGCGCGTCAATTACGGTGGCCTGTCAAAACGAATGAGCGACGACAAAGCCGGCGCTGCGCTGTTGTCAGGCTTTCGCGCCCGCAAGGCTTCGGCGTCGGACAACGCATCAATCAAGGAAACAGAACTGGTGGCAGTCCCCGCGCGGCGAAGCATGGCTTACCAGAGCGAAATCACTGAAAACGATCAAACCACCGCAACAGTCATCGTCAGCGCAGTCAACGGCGCGGTTTTCGGCGTGACAGACAACCAGCATAAAAGTCCATTCGATCATTACCCTGTCAACGTCATGGCGCACGTGATGGATGACAACCCGGCAACCACGAACAAAACGACTTTTCCCGGTTTGCCCGGTTCGATTTATGGCGGCTGTCTGCCTCTGTTCAACGGAGGCTGCCGGTTGCGTCTGGGCAACGAACGAGCAGCCGTATATGATTTCCGACGCAATCACAACGCCGTGCCAACCATCTGGACGACGACACAATTCATACCAGGTTCAAACCCACCGATGCATTGGGGGCATTTTCTGGCCAACAACGAAGCCGGCGGAAATGCGGGCGATCAATTCCGCAGTCAAAACGCTTATCAAAAAGTGGTTATGGCTCTGGCTGCCGCTGACCCTTTGAAATCCTCTCAAGGCTGGGATCATCATCCGAACGCTCCCTTCGGCGTGTTCACCAAAGCGCCATTGTCCATCTTCACCAATGTGAACAGTTCGTATTGCAATGGCTCAGTGGGTTGTATTGGCGCGCAGACGTTTTCAAGCGAGTGGGAACAGGTCGAGCATCCTTATGTCTCGAACAGCTACAAAACTGCGGCAATGGGCCTGACGACGGCGGATGAACGGGTGATCTTTCACGAGCTTGGGCATTATTACGACCTGCACACCAACTACGGTTTCATGGGCAAGGGGTTGGTAACGAACAACTGCCAACAGAACACGCCGGATGAATCCGAAGCGCTGGCCGAAACGATTGCGGATATGACGGCGGTCTATCTTTACAAAAAGCTCTATGGCGGTCTGAACTACACGCTTTCGACGACTTCTGCTCCATGTGAAATGTCTGATTTCGGAGTTCCCGGCATGGTGCATCACGGCAACTGCATCAACAACGATTCGCAAATCCGCAACTTTCAAAATGAGCGCCCTGCCGCCAATGGCTCGCAACCCTGCAACAAAAGCAATGGCTACCATCAAGGCGCGATTATGCAGGCTTTCTGGGAATATATTTCCGGGCGGTCGTGCAATGAAAACGCGCCTTATTCCTGCCAGGCGCTGGTGTACAGCCCGGATCGCGGAATGCGTGCCATGTTGTATGCCGAATCGCTGTCGAATCTGCAAAGCTACGAACAGTTCTTCGAGAACATGGGGACGTACCTGCTGGTGACATACGGGCAGGGGCATTACAACCGTTTCCACGACATCATGGCGCATCACGGAATTCTGCCGTGACAAAAACCGGAATCGGATTGCTCCGCCTGGAAAACCGGGTCGAGCAATCCGATTTTCGTCCCACTCAATTCAACCATCGCCGCAACGTAATCCACCACGACAACGCGAAGTAATACAGCGGAAACGTTGCTGACAACCAAATCCATGGCTTCGGATCGGCATACACGTTCGCTAAAATCAGCGTCAGCAACGCCGCCCAAACAATCAATAGACAATTCGTCAATCGGCTGAACGGCCCTTTGTAAGACGTGTACAAATACAACGAAGGAACGAACGTCAGCAACGACAGCCCTATAATCAGCCCCAGCGAAAGCCAGACGGGAAATTCAAGCCAGTACAGATATATGGCCACGACATTCCAGTACGAAGGGAAACCCAAAAAGTAATGATCTTCGGTTTTGGCGTCGGCTTGAGAAAAACCGTAGGCGCTGGCCAGCAACGGCAACAACAACCACCAACTCAAATGCTCCGGTAAAATTCCCGCTCGCCAGATGAACAGCAGCGGCAGCGAGGTGTAAGTTTGAAAATCAACAATGTCGTCCAAACGCCGCCCGTCGAATTGCGGCACGACTTCCCGGACACGAAAGCGTCGCGCCAACGTTCCGTCCGTCGCGTCAATCAACGTGGCAATCACCATCAAGGCAATCACCCAACGAAACGATTCAGCGCCGCCGCGCACGATGAAATACGCCATTCCCGCTGCGGCAATCAAACCGGAGGCAGTGTAAAGGTGAACCGACCAGGCCAGTATGTTTTCTTTTTTCATTACAGCCTTCACGGAATGCCCCCAGCCAATCGCCAGTAAAAACGCGCTTCCTGCAAAAGAACGTCATTCATGTTCAAGGTGACAATCGTCGCTCGGCCAACAGGTGTTCGCCGGATCAATTGCTCTCGGTCATCGTTCCAACGAAAGTGTTTGTCCCACTTGTCGGCACGCGGGTTGAACAGCCGTACAATTCTGCCTGTCTTTGGGTCTGTGCCTTCAGTGGCATCGCTTTTGGCCGTATTGCAATGCGGACAGGCAAGACACAGATTTTCTGGCAGAGTCTTTCCCCGGCTGATAGCGGATGGATGTGGTCAAAGTGAAAAACCTGTCCGATCAGTCGTTGCGGAACGTGGCAATACTCGCAACGTCGCCCTGCCCTTAAGGTAACCAAAGCCGCCAGGGATGAAGGAATCTTGCGCCTCACGCTGAAGCGCCTTTTCGGTTATAAGCTTTCCTGGCCGATGTGCGCGGCCTGGAAGTCGGTTGAGCGGATGCTTCGATCAGTTGGCCGTTTTCATCAAAAAGCTCAGGCCGTACAATTCGTGCCAGTGATTTGGCGTTTTCCAGCATCATTTGATCTACAACCGCTCCAAGCCTTTGCAATTCCACACGCTCGGATTTGGTCAACAAACCATCATTGTTTTTATCCATCAACTCTTGTAATCGCTCGTTGTCAACGGCATCGAGTCGTTTGAGTGGAACAATCAACAATTCATCCGAAGCCACAGTCCGCAAAACTTGTTCGGCCAACCGTCGCTGCAATTCCCTGGGTAATTGTTCGACGGCGGCCATTGCTACTTTTAACGCTTGATTGGTTTTAGGCATGATCTTTCCCTCGCCTTGGCAGCTTAACACAACGGCTTTGGCGGACTCCATTTTGCCGTCAACCGCGACACAATCGGCAGCAATAAGCACCCGGCAGCCGCCGCCAGCGTTTTGAACGGAAACAACAGCGCGCCGCTTTCGTCGTACCAGCTTGCCGGGTTAGAGGTGAACAGTTCCGGGTAAGGAATAAAATGCGGCAATCCGAACAGCGGTTCTCCGCCGCCCAGACGCAAAATCAGCGAAACGCCAAACGCCGTGATCGAACCGATACGATTGGCTTTGGGATCGAACAGAGCGAACACCAGTTGCGGAAACAGCAGCACGAAAATCAGGTCGCTGGTGAAAAACCACAATGCCTGGACGCTTTGGACTTTCAAAGCCATGACCACCGCACCCGCGCCCAGCAGCACAATCGAAAACCGAATGACGCGCTTCATTTGCGCGACCGAAAGTTGCGGCCACAACAACCGATAACAGCCGTTCCAGCTAATCATAGAAGCCGCAGACAAAATCGAAGAGCTGAAACTGGAAGTCACCGCTCCGATGATCGCGGCAAATCCGAGCAGCGCGACTGCCGGAGGCGCAACGTGTTTCAGCAGCATCGGCAACGTTTCAGAAGGATGAGCTTGCAATTGGGCAAGCAGTTCCGAAGGCCAGTTGTATTTGAACGCCGCCACACCGAGCAGCAACGGCGGAACGGTCAGCAAGATCGTCAATGCTCCGGCAAACAAAGAATGGAGTTGGGCTTTGCGCGGCGATTGGCAGGAAAGCACTCGCTGGAAATAACAATTCCACGGAATGCCGCCAAACATCAGCATCAAACTGACATCCCACCAGCCAATGATGGATTGCGAAGTCCAGAATTCTCCGCGCGGTTGCAATGGCGGCAGAAACCCACCGCGTTCGGCGCGCGCCGCCATGTAATTCGACCAACTTACATCGAACCCATCGGTAGCGGCAAAAATAAACGGCAGAGCGACAACCAATCCCAACACGACCAATCCAAGCTGGAACGCATCGGTATAAGCCACCGACCACATTCCGCCAACCATGGTGTAGGCGATGATGACAATCGCCGACAACAAAATCGCGGTCGTCAATTTCATGTTCAACAACACGCCGAAGGTCGAACCAATCGCCGCCAGCAATTCGGCGCTCCAGAACACTTCGCCGAGCATGGCGGGGATGAACAATACCGCCGCCCAGTGTTTGCCGAATCGGACTTCAAAGGGGTCAATCAGCGTGGTGAATTCCAGTTGGCGCATTCGCCGTGCGAAAAACAATCCACCGAGAATCAAACTGATTCCGAAACACAGTCCGCCCTGAATGCCCAACGACAACGAAGATTTGAATGTGCCTTCGGCAGTGCCGAGCAGATACCCGCCATCCACCCAGGTGGCGGTCATGGTCAGCGTGGCAATCCAGATCGGCATCGAACGACCGGCGACGATCAAATCTTCCACCGTGCCGCCCTTGACTTTGCGAGCGGCCAGCCAACCGACCAGCAAAAAGCTCGCGTACATTGCTGTGATTGCCGCAATTGCCATAATCGTTCAGCGTTTGAAAAACAGCGAAATCGCCATCGCAAAGCCGATCAGAACGACCAGACGGCGAATGGCGGTTTGTCCCATCCTGCGCGCCAGACCTGCGCCGCCGTATCCGCCGACAATGGCTCCGATGGACATCAGAATGGCGGCAGGCCAGTGAATCATTCCCACAAAGATGAAAAAGACGGCGGCGGCTCCGTTGGTCAACGTGCCGAACACATTCTTCAATCCGTTCATCTGGTGAATATCGCGCATGCCCAACATGCCCAGCGCAGCCAGCATCAGAATTCCGATGCCTGCGCCGAAATAACCTCCGTAAACGGCCACGCCGAATTGATAGCAACTCGCTCCGATCAACCAACCGGTCGTTGCTTCCTTTTCCGCGCTGTCTTCGGTGCGCAACCAGCGGCGCACTTGATCCTGCAACATGAACAACGTCGTGGCGAAGATAATCAGGTATGGAACCAGCACGGCGAACATTTTCTGCGGAGTGATGTAAAGCAAAATGCCGCCGACAATGCTGCCGATCAGGCTGGGAATCAACAGCAACAGATACTTTCGCGGCGCGCCCGCCACTTCACGGCGATACCCAATCGCGCTGCCGGTCGAACCGGGCGCCATCGCCAGCGTATTGGTTGCATTGGCTATGTTTTCCGGCACTCCCATCCAAACCAGCGTCGGAAAGCTGACCAGCGTGCCTCCGCCGGCGACTGAATTGATCGCACCGGCGACGGCGGCGGAACCGAACAGCAACAATGCTTGCGACAAGGTCATAACAAAATAGAAATGCGCCGTCCGAATCAGTTTGAAAGCAGATTCAGACGGCGCTCAATCAAAAGCTCCTGCGAGCCATACACACGCGATAACAGTTAATTCGGTTGGACGCCCAGCACTCCCCAGCCGCCGCGAACCAGATAATCGGCCATCGTCATAATCAACAGAATCGCCAGCCAGAACAGCCCGGCGATGATGATGACCTGCGTCAGCTTGGAACTCCATTTGACGTGCATGAAAATCAACACCACCGCCGTGGCTTTGATGCACGCAACCGTCAAGGCTACGATGATGTTCCACAAACCCGGAAGGTCGAATTGTGCGACCCAGACCGTCAAGGCCGTAAACACCATCAGCAGCGCGAAAACGCCGAAATAATACTTCAATGGGACGATATGATGTTCGGAAGTATGTTCCGCCATAAGCTCCTAAAACCTCTCTAGTAAACTTAGTGTCCGCCCCCGACGTGATAGCCGGTCAAATACAACAGCGGGAAAAGGAAAATCCAGACGATGTCAACGAAGTGCCAATAAAGGCCGAAAATCTCTACCGGCGAATTGTATTCCTTCGTGAACTTGCCACGATGAGCCAGAAACATAATCACCAGCAACAACGCGATGCCGATAATCATGTGCAGCGCGTGCAATCCGGTCATCATGAAGTAAATCCACAAAAAGACCTGCACATGTCCGTGATACTGGGTCGGCGGATGATCGGCTGCCGGGTTGTACGTCCAATACGCCGGGAACAGATTGTGGTGGAACTTTTCGGCGTATTCGAAGTATTTGACCACCAGAAAGACCGTGCCGAGAATCAGCGTCAATGTCAAAAACCCAAGCAGTTTTTTGCGCTCGCCCAATTGCGAGTAATACACCGCCATGGCCATCGTCAAACTGCTGACGATCAGCACGACCGTGTTCAATCCGCCCAGCGGAACGCTCAACAAGTGACTGCCCTGTAAAAAGCCATCCGGATATTTGGCGCGGTAAATCGTATAGGCCAGAAATAATCCGCCGAAGAACATGACTTCGGTCAGCAGGAAAAGCCACATGCCGATGGTTCCGGCCTCTTTCTGCTGTTCCATGCTGACGAAGTGATGCGCCAATCCGGGAACGTGTGCTGCGTGGTCTGCCAAGATAATTCTCCTCAAAAGCGCAGGTAGTCCCGCCTTCAGGCGGAATAGGGCTGGCCTTGAAAAGTCTTCCGCCTGAAGGCGGGGACTACCTGCCTTGTTTATGCCGTTTGCAACGCTGCTTCTTTCGCCGCAGCTTCTTTGATTTCTTTGACGTGTTCGAATTCGTAAGCGTCGTGGTCAATCACCGGTTGATAGGTGAAGTTTTCCGTCGGCGGAGGCGACGAAGTTTCCCATTCCAATCCGGCAGCCATCCACGGATTGTCGCCAGCTTTTTCGCCGTACTTCAACGACCAGGCCAGATACGCCACCGGCATGATGAACCCGATGGCCAGCAACGAAGCTCCCGCCGACGACAGCACGTGCCACACCTGATATTCGGGAACATAAGCGTGATAGCGTCGCGGCATTCCCAAATACCCGACGATGAATTGCGGGAAAAACGTCAGGTTGAATCCCAAAAAGATGATGGCCGCCGAAATACGTCCCCAGATTTCGGGATACATCCGTCCGGTGATTTTCGGCCACCAGAAATGCAAGCCGCCCAGATACCCGATGATCGCTCCGCCCACCATCACGTAATGGAAGTGCGCGACGACGAAGTAGGTATCGTGCAGGTGAATATCCAATCCGAGCGCCGCCAGAAACAGCCCGGTCATTCCGCCGATGGTGAACAATCCAATAAAGGCCAGCGCGTAAATCATCGGCGTGTCATACGACACCGAGCCTTTGAAAATTGTCGCCGTCCAGTTGAATGTCTTGATCGCCGAGGGAATGGCCACAGCGTAAGTAATCAGCGAAAACACCATTCCGGCGTACATTGACTGGCTGCTGGTGAACATGTGGTGTCCCCAGACCAGAAAGCCGAACACGGCGATGGCCAGACTGGAAAATGCCACGAAGTGATAGCCAAACACTTTTTTGCGAGTCATGTTGGCGATCAATTCGCTGATCACTCCCATCGAAGGAATAATCATGATGTAAACCGCCGGGTGCGAATAGAACCAGAACATGTGCTGGAACAGCACAGGGTCGCCGCCCAGTTTCGGATCGAAGATGCCAATTTGCAGAGTTCGTTCAAAACCCAACGCCAGAACCGTGATGGCGATGACCGGCGTGCCCAACACCTGAATCAGGCTGGTGGCGTAATGCGCCCAGACGAACAGCGGCAATCGGAACCAGGTCAACCCCGGAGCGCGCATCGTGTGAATCGTCACCATGAAGTTCAACCCGGTCAGAATCGAACTGAAACCGGTGATGAAGATCGAAACGCCAGCGAGCGTCACCTGCGTGTTCGAGTAAATCGAACTGTAGGGCGGATAAAACGTCCAGCCGGTATCTACGCCGCCACTCATGATCGTAATGAGCATCAGGATCGCGCCGACCATGAAGACGTACCAGCTAAGCAGATTCAGCCTGGGAAACGCCACGTCCTTCGCGCCCAGCATCAGCGGCAACAGGAAGTTGCCCAACGTCGCCGGAATCGAAGGAATCAGGAAGAAGAAGATCATCATCACGCCGTGCATGGTGAACACACGGTTATAGGTTTCCGCCGACATCAGATCGCCTTGCGGTGTGATGAGTTCCAACCGGATCAGCGAAGCGTAAATGCCGCCAATCGCAAAAAAGATCGAGATCGAAAACAGATACAACAATCCAATCCGTTTGTGATCCAGCGTCAACAACCACGATTTGACCGTGTGGCTGGCGTTCAGATAGTTCTTCTGGGGTTCTTCTGAATGACCCATTTCGTTTGCCATATTCGTACCTTATGAATTCGTTTACGCTTGGAGTTCCGCCTTCAGGCGGCAACCTGTTTTTGCTTATCCCGCTCCGAGACGGCACTCAAAACTTATTTTTTCGCCGGAGCAGCGGGGTTCGCTGCCGGAGCAGCAGCCGCCGTGTCACTGTCTTTCGGGCCAATGGATTTGAGATACGCGATGATCTGCGCAATCTGCTCTTCGCTGACCTGGCCGCGGAAACTCGGCATAATCACCTGATAATTTTCGACGACTTTCGCCGCCGGATCGAGAATGGATTCGCGGATGTAGGTATCGTCAAACGTCACCGAAGTGCCGTTGTTCAGCTTGACCTGTTTGCCGTAAAGCTCAGCCAGTTTCGGCCCACGGCCTTTGCCATCAGCCGTGTGGCATGTGTTGCAGGCCAGACTGGAAAAGAGCCGTTCGCCAACCACTGCCGGAGGTTCGTTGGTTCCCCCGCTCAGCCAGAGTTGATATTCGCCCGGTTCCATCGCTGTCACGGTTCCGATCATTCCCGAATGCTGCGTGCCGCAGTATTCCGTACAGAACAAATGATAAGTTCCGGGTTTGGTCGCTTCGAACCAGGTGGTCGTGTACCGACCGGGAACCACGTCCGTTTTGGTGCGGAATGCCGGAATGAAATATGAGTGCAGAACGTCTTCGCTGGTCATCGTCAGTTTGACGCGACGACCTACCGGCACGTGCAGAGTGTTGATTTCGCGCTGTCCGTTGGGATGTTGCGCACGCCACATCCATTGTTTGCCGGTGACGAAAATTTCCAGCGACTCTTTCGGTTCGCTGTACATTTCGTAATAGAGCTTGGCGCCCCAGGCGAAAATGCCTAGACAGATAATCAACGGAAGCACCGACCAGGTGATTTCCAGCACCATCGCGCCCTCTATCTGTTCGGGAATTTCCCCGTTATGGCGACGTTTGTACTTCACCATGAACAGGAATATGGCGATGACGATGCCGACAGTAACGCCAATCGTCAGCAACCACAGCGCGATGTAAAACAGGTCAACTTCCATCGCAAACTTGGAAGCCTGCTCTGGCATGAAAGGAACTTGAAAAGAAAAGAGGCTCATATTGTGAATGTCCAATCGTCACGAGACGCGAGCAGCCCAGGCCGCTTCTTTCTGTTTCGTCTTGTGCCTCAGAAAAAGAATCAGAGCAATCAAGGTAACAATCGTCATCACGGCGAAAATGCGCATAATCCGCATCAGCACCAGACCGTACGTTCCCCGATTGGGGTCGTACTGATAGCAATACAAAATCACCTGATCCGCCAGCGATCCGATTTTTCCACCCGCAGCATCCAGCACGCCGAAGCGTATGTCGCGCGGTTCGAAATTTGAAAGCACGTCGCTGGGATAAAAATACCGCGAAATCTTGCCTTGCGGCGTAATGACAATCAGCGCGCTGGAATGCGCGTATTGTTTGCTGACCGGGTCCCAGACAAATCGGAACCCGACGGATTTGGTCAACGCCAGCGTGTTTTTTTCATCGCCAGTCAGAAAATGCCAGCCGTCGTTCAATTCGGGGTTGGCCAGTTTCTGCAAATAGGCATTGCGTTTTTCCGCCGCCAGTTCGGTGGTTTCTGTCGGATCGAAGCTGACTGTCAAAGAAATGAAATCCCTGCCCGCTTTCATCGGCAGCGTTTTCAGGACGTTCATCAATCCGTTCAACGTCAGACTGCAAAGCTGCGGGCAATCGTAATAAACCAACGACAGGACGATCGGTTTGTCCCCGGCGTAATCCTGCAACTTCACCGCGCGTCCGTTTTCGTCCGTGAATTCCAGATCGAGCGGAACCTGATGGTCCAGCAACTGGTCAATGCCCACGTCTTTCAATACCGGCGGACGAACACCGGCGGGTTGTGCCTTTGCTTCCAAAACAAAGGTAAAAGGCAAAAGGCAAAAGGCAAATATCAAAAATCGCGCTTTGCCATTCAGCATCGAAACCGCTTTTTGCTGATACCGAAAAAACATCTTTTTAACTACTTTACGTTACTGCTTCGCCCCTGCTGTCGCAGTCGCTGCTTGCGGCTGCGCAGCCGGTTGAGCCGGAGCAGCCGTCGCCTGTTTCTGGCTCTTGATATTACGCCCGCCATTCGATCCCGCATTCATCACCAATCTGCGAGCCGCTTCCGCCGCCTTAATTTCATTGACCAGCGTGTCGGACAATTTCGGCAATCCTTTTTCGGCGATGAGTTCCTTGGCGCGCTCAATCGGGATGTGCGCAATGCCGCCCGGTTGATCCACCCAACCATAAGCAGTGGTCTGGTCTTTGATTTTCTTATTGTAAGCAGCCATGTCTTCCAGCGGCAGCAAAGACGCCTTGGTTTCGCCCGGTTTGTCCGGATTCGGTTCGGGCGCGCCCTGCAAACGCGGTTCGGGCGGAAGTTTCGGGCCGGTTTCCAAAGCCGTCGCCGGTTGTTGTGGATTCATTTCGTCGAATTTCTTAAGCCCGATTTCCACACCCAGAATGATGACGTACACCAGCGCAGTCGCCACTCCCAGCACAGCCAGAAACACCAGAATCGGTTTGGCTTTAATGCCAGCGCCTTCGACCTGACCGTGATTATTGTCGTTTTTATGATCGCTCATAAGCTTCCAGTTTCCAGTTCGCAGTTCGCAGAGTTGAATGCTGTGAACTGTGAACTACATTCTTTATTTAGTGACCTCCGCCCGCAGCCGTCGCTTCGGCCAGTTGCGGGTCGTTGAAAGGAATCAGCGGGCGCTGGCGCAATTGCCAGAAAAACCATCCCAGCCACAATCCGCCCAGTCCGAGTGTTGCGGCAACATAAACGGCGAATTGAGCCGGGCCGCTGTGATGCACTTCGCCGCCGTGCGCCGCCATCTGGTCGAACTGGGGAACAATCACCCAGATTACATCCACCAATCGCATGACGATCAACAGGCTGGCCACTGCCACCAATCGGCGACCGTTCTTTTTCAAATCGCGCGACAACAACAACAGGAATGGCAGAATGAAATGCAACACCAGCAGCGCAATTCCCATCGGACGCCAGGGGCCTTCAAACCGGCGCAAAAACCACGGAATTTCTTCCGGCAGGTTGCCCGACCAGATAATCAGCAACTGCGAAAACGAGAAATACGACCAGACCATGACCAGCGCCAGTTGCAGTTTGCCCAGATCGTGGAAATGTTTGGGTTTCAGCACGTGCGACATCGGTTCGTGTTTGCTCAGAATCACGCAAATCCAGATCAGAAACGCTATGGAGAGCACTCCCTGCCCGGCAATGGTCAGCAATCCAAAGATCGTCGAAAACCATTCGGCGTCGAGCGACATGACCCAGTCAATCGCCGCAAAGCTGACGGCCATTCCGTACAACAGGAATCCGGGTCCGCTCCAGTTTTGTGCTTTCTGTACCCAGGTTTGCGCTTCGTTCGGGTCCGGCGTCGTGTCCTGTGCCGCTGACCATTTCCGCAGCAGGAACATCAAACCAATCCAAATAGCGAAATAGATGACGGCGCGAATGGTGAATCCGCTCGAATTCAACCAGGCAGCCTTGTGCTCCAGCAATTTGCGAATGGGTTCCTTTTCGTCCGGGCTGATCGGATGCGACCAGTGATAAAGACTGTGAATGCCCAGCACAATCGGGACAAACAACACCGCCATCATCCATAACGTTGACGAAGCCGATTCCAGTTGGCGGCGAATAATCAATCCCCAACCGCCACCGCCCAGGTATTGCACCATCAGCAATCCCAAACAGCCGAGCGAAATTCCGATCCAGAAGACATAAGCCACCAGATACGTTTGGAAGAAAGTCGTCTTGGCATCTTTCGACATCACGGCGCCGACCACCCATCCGATAATTCCCAGCAGGCCGATGCCAATCGCCACGCCTTGCGTTTTTCCAAGTTCAGCCGGAGCAGCGTAGTTCGTACTCATTGGTTGCCATGTCCTCCCGAAGCAGTATTACCGCCCTTGTTTTCGTTTTTTGCGGCGGCAGCTTCAATCTGTTTCTTATCCTCTTCGCTGAGTTCCGCGACATTGGCGCGTTGGCTCAACTGCAACACGCGAATGTAAGCAGCGACTTTCCAGCGGTCTTCCGGCGTCAATTGATCCGTGTAACTGGACATCGCGCCAAAGCCATTGGTCATCACGTCGTAAAAATACGACGACGGAGCGGCTTTCAAACGCGGATCGTGATAGGAAGGCGGACGGCGGAAACCACGCTGAACGATCATACCGTTTCCGTCGCCGAGCGGGCCGTGGCATGGCAAACAGGAAATACTGTAACGGCTTTCGCCGCGATCCAGAATTTCCTTAGTGATCTGGAACGGAAAACCGTCTTCGCCAGTTATAGCAGCGGGAGTTGTTGAGGCTCCCGCTGCTGCGCCAGGGGTGGCCGCGGAGCCTTGTGGAGCCTGCGCCGTCACTTTCGGCGCAGACGGATTCAAATCCAACGAACCGCGCGCAATCGCGCCTTCGGGCAATTGCCGGTTCGCGCCGTCTTCGTTGGCCTCAAAACGCGGATTGTCGTGCATGTCCTGACGACAGGCCGCGGACAGGAAGGCAAAAGGCAAAAGGCAAAGGGCAAAAATCAAAAATGATCGCCTTCGTCCATTGCTCTCCCTGTTTGTCAGCGAAAAACTGTTCATACTTTTGCCTTTTGACTTTTGACTTTTGACTTTTGACTTGCCGATGGATTTCTCAACTTTCGACATCGGTCACCTCTTTCGCACCCAGACCTTCAAGAAAGGAGCGGGTTTCGCCGTAATTGAATTTCGGATCGTCGGCTTTGACACAAAGAAAGAAACGGTCGGTCGTCGCGCGCGAAAAGCTCGGCACGTTGAACACCGGATGATACGGCTGCGGCAACCGGTTCATGATGATGTTGCCCAGAAACGCTCCGAAAGCCGCCAGCAAGATCGTGCATTCGAACGTGATCGGAATGAAGGCAGGCCAACTGATGAGCGGGCGTCCGCCGACGTTCAGCGGGTAATCAATCGCCGAAGTCCAAATTTGTAACCCCAGCCCGCCAATTGCGCCGAGCAAGCCGCAGACGAACACCACTTTGGACACGGCGTTTTTGTGAAACCCGATGGCTTCCCACAACTCTTCGACCGGATACGGCGAATAAGCGTTGATGCGGGTGTAGCCCGCGCCGCGCGTCAGCTTGGCTGCGGCGACAATCGCGCTCGGATCATCGAATTCGGCGATCAAACCGTAAATGCCTTTTTCTTCCTGTTTAGTCATAACTCAACTCTTTGTTCAGAGTACCGCCTTCAGGCGGCTGATTCCGCCTGAAGGCGGTACTCTGAACTCAAATTATCAATCTCCAAACTGCGGAACCGGTTGCGAACCGCCAAGCGGCTGTTTGCCGTCGTTTTTCTCTTCTTCGATCTGGGCGACCTTGTGTTCGTCCACCTGCGCCTGCGGCAACAGGGTCTTCATTTCGAAGATCGGGATCATCGGCACGAAGCGGATGAAGAGGAACATCAGCGTCAGGAAGAAGCCGATCGTTCCGAAGAACATCGAAAAGTCGAACACCGTCGGGTAATACATTCTCCAGCCCGAAGGCAGGAAATCGCGGTTCAAGCTCATGACAATGATGACGAAACGTTCCAGCCACATGCCCACGTTGATGAACATGCAGACCGTCATAATCACCCACATGTTCTCGCGGTACTTCTTGATCCACAGCAATTGCGGAACCAGGAAGTTGCACAGAATCAGCAGCCAGTACATATAACCGTAAGGCCCGAACATGCGGTTTTTCATCATAAACAGTTCGTATGTCGAACCGCTGTACCAGCCGAAAAACGCTTCCATCGCGTAGCCGTAACAAACTATCAAGCCGGTGGCCAACATCACTTTGCACATATTGCGGATGTGCCGCATCGTGATGAAATCTTCCAGCTTGTAGAACTTGCGAACCGGGATGCCGATGGAAAGCACCATCGCGAATCCGGCGTAAACGGCTCCGGCGACGAAATACGGCGGGAAGATGGTGGCGTGCCAGCCTGGAACGATGCCGGTCGAAAAGTCGAACGACACGATGGTGTGAACTGACAGCACCAGCGGCGTGGACAATCCGGCGAGCAGCAAATACGCCGATTCATAACGGCTCCAATGCCGGGCGTCACCGCGCCAGCCCATAGCCAGCATCCCGAAGAGCATTTTCTGCCATTTTTGTTTGGCTGAATCGCGCAAGGTGGCGAAATCCGGGATCAAACCCATAAACCAGAACAGCAATGAAACTGTGGCGTAGGTGTTGACCGCGAACACGTCCCACATCAGCGGGCTGCGGAAGTTTTGCCACATGCCCATCGTGTTAGGGATCGGGAACAGCCAGTAATCAACCCACGGGCGACCGGTGTGCAACGCCGGAAACATCGCCGCGCAAGCCACCGCAAACAGCGTCATCGCTTCGGCAAAGCGGTTGATCGAATTGCGCCATTTTTGCCTGAGCAGCAACAGAATCGCTGAAATCAGCGTTCCGGCGTGCCCGATGCCGATCCACCAGACGAAGTTGATGATGTCGAACGCCCAGAACACCGGCGACGAATTGCCCCAGATGCCTACGCCTTTCAACACCAGATAACCAATCGTGTTGGCCATCATCAGCAAGCCGAGAAAGACAATGGCGAAGCCGAAAATCCAACCCTTCTGGAAGCCGCGCATGAAAACGACATCCATCAGTTTGGTCGTCATCGTCTTCAGGTCGTACTTCCCGCCGACCATTGGCGGACGTTGATCAACGTAATTGCTCTTTACTTCAGCCATGCTTAGCCTCTCCTGACTTTGCGCGACGTATGCCGTCATTTTCCAGTTCCGCGTATTCCATAAACATTACTATTTCGTTCTTGCCATTTTCAACGTGCCAGTGAACTTCTCTTTAGACCCTTTCCAGCGCCCGCCAATTGGCGACTCCCAAACCCCGTTAAAGAGATCGTCGTTGACTTTTGCTAGTTGGCCGGAAAAAGAATCTTCACCATTGATAATCCTGAAGGACAAGTCTTTGCCATTGAATTTCAGATCGGTCAAAGCCATATCAGTTACCGTGGCACTACGCTGAGGTCCAGTTGATGTGTTGATGACCTCTGGCACAGAGGCTTTGCCCGACAACTTACTGCCAGCCTCCACAAAAGTTACCAACACAGGAGATTGATCGTTGCCTCCGCCCTCAATCGCAATAGTCAAAGCCCAGTTTCCTGACAATGATTTGCCGCTATTTTGGCTAGCAATTGCAACCACAGAAGCCGTGATAATCAGAGCAGCAACCAACAACAGTGGGAGTGAACCCACTCTACTATGGATTTTTTTTACCAATAAGCTCATTTCTATCTCCTCTATATCTCTGGTTAATACCAATTGAAATTTGATTCTCACAGGCCTCTACGATCATCCATTCGGACAAGGCCTAGTATTGTTAGTTGTGTTGCTATCAGTGATATAAAACCAACCGCCTATCGGATTAGGCTTGATTGTGGCGCTACCTTTATTGGCTGGTGCAATTGGACAGCTATCCAAAGTCGCGGAGACTTTCGGGTCGCCGCCTAACTTTACCAAACAACCCTGTCTGGTAATAGTTCCTTGTCCTGATAGGGTAAATCCGCTAGGGCCACATCTATAAAATATGTAGCTACCAGTAATCGAATTAAAAAGCAGTGTATCGCCAGATGCATCATCCTGTAAGCTAACGTCGTAAATTGTCACTGTAAAGCTACAATTGGCTTGGTTTCCGGCAGCATCCATTGCCGTACAGCTAACAACTGTTGTCCCACGGGAGAACGTTGAACCAGAGGCGGGAGAACAATTTGAAGTCACTCCAGCCCTATCATCTGAAACAGCAGGTGCGGAATAGTAGATGACTCCGCTGCTTTGTCCGTACGGAATACTTGTGATCACATTCGTTGGACAATTAATCGTTGGTGATGTGGAGTCACTATTCTGGGTAACTGTAATAGTGAACACGCAACTGTTAGCGTTACTGGCAGCATCCGTCGCGGTGCAGGTCACTGTAGTTGTTCCAACGGGAAAACTGCTACCAGATTGTGGTGAACAATTTACTGTAACGCCATTGCGATTATCTTGTACTGTTGGCAGAGGGTAATTAACCACGAGATTGTTTTGCCCACTTATTGCGGTCGCTGTGAGGTTTTGTGAACAATCAATGGTAGGAGGAGTAGTGTCTGGAATATTCCCAACAACTTCTGCATCAATAACAACACCATTAATGTTGCTGTTATCGCCATCGGCACTTCCCTGTGCGGCAAAGGTAATTGAATCTACAGATCCAACTACCGCATTTGCCGGAGTCCTAATCTCTACCGTTACTTCAACAGTGTCGTTAAATCCAGGAGAGAGAATTTTGGTCGCCGGAGTTATGCTATAATAATATCCCTTGCTGTCAGTTGCACTAAAAGTGTACAAGTCATATCCAAGTGAGGAAAATGCTTTAATCTTGAACTTCAACAGCGTTGTTTGGCCCGGAACCAATTCCAAACCTTGTGGGGCAATTATTTGTAAAGGTTGAGGCTTCATCACAGGTGCCCAAACACGCTGGAATTGATTGCCGCTTGAGTCCGTGCCTACAAGATAAACTAAAAAAGGCACTGCAGGTACTGTAATATCTCCACCAAACTCTCTAAAAATTCCTGTTTCTTTTTGAATCTCAGAGAAATTCAAGGTTTGAAGCACTGCACCTGCCTTTGTGCGCATTTGAAATTGCAATGCTCCTACTCCAAAAGGTGACACTTTTGCCAAAGCCTTTGTAGTTTGACCAATGTATGGTAAGGCGTCAGCACGACCATATCCTTCGTGATCCGGGTGGCCATGATACTCAACAAAAGCAAATGAAGTTAGATCCAAGCCACTTTCTCCATAAACCCTTAGATTAACAGTAGAATTCGCCGTAATTGACACATTCCACAATCCCACCATGGGGGCAGCAATCTTTACTAAAGCACCAACCCCTAAAGGCGTAAAGCTAGCGTCTGTGTCAGATGCCTGTACTATGCTACCATCAGGCCGCTGGATTGTTATGCTACTTATTGATCCAACACCACCTATGCTTGAAATAGCCACTGTAATGCTGCTTAATGTTGAATCAATAGCAACAGGGTAAATTCTTGTACTATTGACTATTCTCTCCTCTACTGAAAAAACGTCAACGTTGTCAGGCCTAACAATATAATCAACAAACTTAGTTATATTGCCGGCATCAGTTCCCGGCAAATAAAACAACTGGCCTCCTGATCCTGCTAAGGTAAGATAGGCTGGGTCTAGTGGTGAGCAACTGCCAAGAATGATTCGATGAATTTTGATACCTTTCCGCCAAGCGAGGGTTTTAGCTGCAGCTTTAGCTAAAATACCATCATTGCTCGTCGCATCAGTATAAAGAAAAAGATCACCAAAATTGGTCATCTTGTATAAGCCCTCCACCGTAGCACTAATTGAAGGTTCAGGGCAGTCCCCGCCTCCAGATGCGGTCAATGCATTAACTGCGCTTTTGAAAACATTGATGTCAGTGGTCACAGTTACGGGTCCTATTCCTGGATCGTTAAATGGCACCAAAATATACAATGACGGTTCAAATCGAGTCCCTTGTCGATTATTTACAATGTTTATGACCTCTTGTTTTGCAGAAGCTATTTTATTCTGCATGCTCTCTGTGGTGTCTATTACAAATGCCAGTTGCGGTGTATAGCCTAGTAAAACGGCAAACTGTTTGGAGGATAGCTGCGACCGAACAACATTACTGATAAAGTATTCAGTCGCTGCTTTAGCACTATCTGCTGCACTATCATGTAGATAGTTGTGCGGTGATATATAACACCAGTACACATCTTTGTTGATCCCCTTACCACTGATTGAGCTTGTGTCGCTAGGTCCACCATGGCTACATTTTCCAGAAACTTTTACTCTTTCCTGTAGCCCGCTTCTACTACTATAGTAGCCACTTGTTATCGCCAACTGAAGAGGAAGCAAGTTATTGCAAGTACTATAGAGGCAACCACAATTTACATTGTCATCACAAGTGCTTGTGGTACTGGGTAGGCGACTAAGATTCACTCCGCTAATACCTAAAACATTATTAAAGCCGGATCCAAAAGTTTCAGTCCAGTTGCTATGAGAGTAATAATCTTGAAGAGTATGGAGCGCTTTTCCTAAAGCCTCTCTTGCCTGTGTTGGGTCTGCAATTCCTTGGGCTGTAGATAATTCCCTTTTTATATCTTCTACTTTATCTTGTAATCTCTTTTGAGCATCAGGAAAACTCTCTCCGTCAAAATGCCAAAAGGCCCTTGTTTGGTCATCATCAACTTTTGCATTTGCTTCAACTATTTGATCTATTGCCTTTTCCATTGATTTCGTAATAGATCCAAAGTAGTCATTATCAATTTTCTTTATTGCATTTTCCGTTATTGATTGATGGGTGCGACCTACTACTCCAACAGGTACGCCCGAATAACGTTCGAACCGCCAATTCCAAGGCGCAAAGGCTTGTACTGTGTTATGAGACCAAAAAATAGTAGCAACAGCCGAGCCTGTTAGTAATACAATAAAAAATATGAAACGAATGACAGACTTATTTTTACTATTTGAACACACGCAAACCTCCTATTCATCTTCAGTTGTTTTTAACTGCAGTTGCTATGATTTTTAATAAATCTTTGCTTTCCTTTATTGTTGGAGAAACTCTTTTGATGTTATTAATCCATCCTGCACCATGTCTTCCTTGCTCATCAAATTCTTTGCCACACCATATACTCGGCAGATACTGAATAATTTCAACGACTGTTTGGTTGGAATTCTTCTGGTTTAAATGAATCACAAAATTTGACTGGAACTTTGCCGACTCACCATTGCAATGGTACTCATCAGTCGTAAACCAATAATCACCGGATACGTTGTAGACATACAAATCTTGTTCTCTATCTGAAGGTGTAAGTTTTAGATAGTCAGCAATAGCTTTATTGTCGGAGATTGTCGCCTGCATTTGAATGTCTTCAGGAAATATTTGGCTTTCTTTAGCACAGACATCAAAGTAACCAAATTCTTCTTCGCGTCGTTTCCGTAATTCAGTAAATAATCCGATTACGATTTGCCGTATCGTTGGTATATCGGTATTTAAGGTTTCTGAAACACTTGACGATTGTTCCAGGATGATTCTTTCTATCTTGTTTTCAATTTCCTTATCGGATTTTTTTTCTAACTTCCTTTGCTGACCACACGCAATTATTGGAAGAAGAGAAAGCAAGATAGCTGCTCCCATAACCATAAAATAAACAAAGGTTCTCATTTTTAATACCCAATTACTTTCGAGGGAAATTTCCATTACGTATCCTTATGCCGCTGCATCACATACGCCCAAAACCATCTTTCTGCTGGAAATAGTTTGATTGTGCGAATGGCAAAATTTAGGCGTCAGCTTTCTGCTTCAATACTCTCTACAGGACAAAAAATATTAAACAGTTTTGCATCAGTCGTTTATGCACGAGTTTGGACAAAAAGATTGAGAACTCCGCTTTAAGCTCTTTGTTTTCAAATGCCTTTATCATTCGAATTTCCACAGGGAAATGCAGCAAACCATCAATCAAACTATAAAGACGACGTCCGTCAATTTGGCGGTCATCGTCTTCAGGTCGTATTTGCCGCCAGGACGTTGATCAACGTAACTGCTCTTTGCTTCAGCCATGCTCTTTAGCCTCTCCTGACTTCTGACCTTCGTTGCCGTGGCCGCCGTCGTGTGATCCGCCATGCGACGAAGCTCCGCCGCCCAAGGTGGCGTTCGGATTCTTGATCGGAGCCAGATAACTGGCGCGCGGTCTGGCGTTCAATTCAGCCAGCACTTCGTAATTGCGCGGTTCGGATTTGAGTTTGGCAACGCGGCTTTCCTTGTCGTTGATGTCGCCGAAAATGATCGCGTCGGTCGGGCAAACCGTCTGGCAGGCCGTCTGGATTTCCCCGTCGGCGACCTTGCGATTTTCTTTTTCGGCTTCGATCTTGCCGTTCATGATGCGCTGGACGCAGAACGTGCATTTTTCCATCACGCCGCGCGAACGGACGGTGACTTCGGGGTTGCGAGCGTTCTTCAAACTCGGCGTATCCCAATCGCCATACAAAAGGTAATTGAACCGGCGAACCTTGTACGGGCAGTTGTTGGCACAGTAACGAGTTCCGACGCAGCGATTGTAGACCTGTGTGTTCAAACCTTCGGCATCGTGAACCGTGGCGTTGACCGGGCAAACGACTTCGCACGGAGCGTTTTCGCAGTGCTGGCACATCATCGGCTGGAAATACACTTCCGGGTTGTTCATGTCACCGCGGAAATAAGTGTCAATTCTCAACCAGTGCATGATGCGCCCGCGCGCCACCAGTTCCTTGCCCAGCACGGCAATGTTGTTTTCCGACTGGCATGACACGATGCAGGCGTTGCAACCGATGCAGGCATTCATGTCAATCGTCATGCCCCAGGCGTAACCGTTGTATGGGAACTGTTCGGGATTGAAGATCGTCATCTTCGCGTTGGGCGGAAGATGCGCGCCCTTGTGAACGATCTTCGGATTCTTCTTGTAATCGTCAAGATTTCCGGCGCGAACGATGTGCCGGTCAGCCAGATCGTCTTCCTGCGGAATGTACGCCTTGGAGTCAATTCCTGAAGCGTCAATCGCAAAATGTTCCTGCGTCGAAGCCAGCAGGTATTCGCCCTGCCCGGCTTCGAGTTTGGCTTCGGCAATCGCGCCTGTGGATTTCAACACATAGGTGTTGAACCCTGTTTTGTTGCCGACATTGCCTGCGCGTTCGCGGCCATAACCCAGAAACACCGTTACGGTGTCGTTGGGATGACCGGCCTGAACCCACGCCGGCATCGAAAGCTGTTGGCCGTTGACCGTGATGTTCAACATCCTGGCATTGGCGTGATAAGGCTCTTCGTTCGGCGACAAATTCAACTTGGCAGCCGTCGCTCCGCTGATGATGGCGAAATTGTCCCAGGTGATCTTGTTGATCGGTTTCGGACATTCCTGCAACCAGCCGTTGTTGGCGAACCGTCCGTCGTACACCGTCGGATCGAGACGGAAGACTATTTCGTACTGCCCCCCTGAAGCCGGAGCCGGAGCCGCCAATTTGGCCGCATCCACCTGAGCCGATTCTTCAGGCAATTTGGTTCCGGCCACCAGGCCGTCGTGCAACGACTCTTTCCAGGTCTGATCGAAGTTGGCAGCCATCTGCGGCTGCGTCTTCCAATAATCCTTGACCAGATCGAGCGCCGTCTTGCCTTGCACTCCGGCAATTGACGCCACGAGTTCCAGCGGCGAACGCCCTTGGTACATCGGTTGAATCAGCGGCTGGATGATCGAAACCGTTCCGTCAAACGCCCGCGCATCGCCCCACGATTCCAGATAATGCGCTTCGGCGACGTGCCATTGGCACTGCGCGGAAGTTTCGTCGTTGTACAAACTCATGTGCGCGCGATGTGCGACATTCTTCATCGCGTTGAGGAAACTGTCTTTCTGACCCGGCAGATTCGGAGCGTCGTAAACCGGATTGCCGCCGAGGATAATCAGCACCTCGACCTGACCGGCATTCATTTCGCCAATCAGTTCGGTGATCGCCGCAGTTTGGTCAATCGGATTGATTTCAATCGGCGCGGTGTAAGCGACCGCTTTGCTGCCGAGCTTGGCGTTGATTGCGTGCGCGATGGCGTGAACAGACGCCGGTTGATGATCGCCCGCGATGACAATGGCTTTGTCCGCATGCGCCTGCAGATCGGCGGCGACGGCTTTGGCAAATTTGTCGGCTTCAGCGTTCAAGCTGCCGCCAGCGGCAACCGAAACTCCGACGCCAGAAGCAATCGCGCGAGCCAGTGCGTCAATCTCGCCGGCCTTGATCGGCAACCGATTGTCGGCTTTCGCGCCCGTCGTAGTCAGCGTGCTTTCGGCGACCAGCAGACGATTCATTTCGTTCGCGCCGTCGGTCAACTTGCGCTTGCTCATGAAATCGCGCGCATACCGCAAGGCTCCGGGTCCGTTGGTCAAAAAGTCTGCGTCGAGCGAAACCACCACATCGGCCTGGTCAAATTTGTAAACGACATTCGCCGGTTTGCCGCCCACGGTCGGCGCGCCCATTCTGGCGCCATCGCGTGAGTTCGGTTCGTAAGTCACCCATTTGGATTCGGGGAACGCTTTTTTGACCAGAGCCATCAACGACGCCAATGTCGGCGAAGTGCTGTTTTCGGTCAGGATTCGCAAGCCTTTGCCGCCTTTTGGCCGCTGGGCTTCGATCCACCCGGATAGTTCATTGATAAAATCGCCCCAGGTGGCCGTGTCTCCCAACTTCAATGCGGTTTGCGAACGATCAGGATCGTACAGTCCCAGAATCGAAGCCTGTGCGAACAAATCAGTCGCGCCCAAACTGCCCGGATGATCGGGATTGCCTTCGACTTTGGTCGGACGACCTTCATGCGCTTCGACCAGCAATCCAGCGGCGACACCGCCGAGCGGCATTGCCGTCGCATAAAACTGCGGCTTTCCGGGAATCAGTCCTTCAGGAACTTTGACGTAAGGGACAACCAATTCTTTTGGTTGGCGCGTACAAGCGGTCAATCCGGCCAACGCCAGCGAAGCGCCCATCAACTTCATGAAGTTGCGGCGTCCGTTCGAATCCAGCATGGACGGATCGGTTTCAGGAGCGTTCAGCGCGGGGAATTCGCGGTGCAGAAAGTCGCGGAACTTGTCAGTTCCGGCCAACTCTTCCAGACTGCGCCAGAATTCGCGGCCCGTCTTGCGACTAATCGCTTCGCGCACCGGCTCAAGGTCGTGATGATGATCTCGATGAGACATTGCTTTTCGTAAGTAGTCGGTAGTCGGTAGTCGGTAATCAGTGTTCGGCAGGTTCGTTGCTTCCAGAGCGAGAGTTTCCTACCGACTACTGTCTACTGACTACCGTCTACTTTATCTGTGACAGGTTGAACAACTCGTCAACACTTCTTTGGATTGGATGTTGTACGTTTTGGCAAGTTCAGCGCCGCCTTTTTCAGCATGATCTTTCGGCGCAGTCCATTCCATATTGGTGATGTCTTTTTGCTCGCGCAACACCGCATTCGGATTGCGATGGCATTGCAGACACCATTCCATGTGCAGCGAAGCCTCGTTCCACATCAACGGCATCATGTCCACGCGACCGTGACAGGTCGAACAGCCGACACCCTTGTTGACGTGAATGCTGTGATTGAAATAGGCGAAATCAGGGAGGTCATGCACGCGCGTCCACTTGATCGGTTGGCCGGTTCGCCAGCTTTCGCGCACGATTTCCAGGTAAGGACTATCAGCGAATAACTGCGAATGGCAATTCATGCACGTTTTGGTCGCCGGCAACCCAGCGGTGGCAGCCGTCTCAACCGATGTATGACAATAGCGACAATCAATCCCGTCGTCGCCGACGTGATGCTTGTGTGAGAACTGCACAGGTTGCTCTCGCGCAACGAACGCCTGTGTGACATAAGGGGTGCGGTTGAATTCAATGACGAACATCAACCCGCCACCTGCAACCAGCAATCCAACTACGATGCTGAGCCGCGCAAGCGTGTTCATTCCGCGGTGGAAGAGCTGTGGCATAAACGAAGACCTCCACCTCGCAAAAACTTGTTGTAATTTGTGACCTAGACTTGCTTTATATTCCCAAAGCTTGTGAATGTTCGGGTTTGAAATGAGGCCGCATATTCTCCGCTGCCTCCAAAATTGTCAAGGCCTCCCCCAAAAGAGATCACAAGTTTGTGAAAAAGAAGCCCCTTCCTCTGCCCTGCCACATCCGTTTCTCTGCGAAAATCTGAGCAGAGAACGAACGACTCAGGTAGCAACTCAACAAAAACACAAATTCTCGCAATTCTTCGCAACCGCCCTTGCGCGATCAGAAGTCCAATCAGCCCTAAAACAAAGCGGGGAAAAGCACGGCTTTCCCGGATACCACGACCTTGCGTCGTGGAGCTTCACGTTTCAGGCTACTTAGCAGGCAGCGTGAGCCTCCACCAGACAAGCTCGTAGCATCTTTTCAAACAACCGCTGAAAGCATACGCTCCTGCTGGCGCATCCGGTGACAGCCCAGGTGGTGTCGAAAAAACTTTAGATTGCTTCGGAATCTTGTCAGAAATGAAGTGGGCGTTTATAAACATCTCGCGTTTGGTTTGAAGTTTTCCTGCGGTTCACTCTTAAACAAATGGATCAGTTTATGGCGAAAAAGATCAAATTTGCGCTTTGTATAGCTGTCTGTGGTTTGGTTGCGTGGTGGTTCGGCGGCGGGATCAGGCATTCATATTCGGTTTGGGCGGTCAGCGCGGCAGGGAAAATTGCGTTGGCAACCGGCCAGGCCAAAGTGGATTTTGTCCGCGACATTCAACCGATCTTCGCCGCAAATTGTACTCAGTGTCACAGCGCCAAAAAAGCTTCGGGACAATTACGGCTGGACGCCAAAACCGCCGCGATGAAAGGCGGCATTTCCGGCGCGGCGATTTTGGCAGGCAACAGCAAAGATTCGCGGCTGGTGCATCGGTTGCTGGGGTTGAACGATGAAGCGCGCATGCCAATGGGCGGCCAGTTGAAGCCGGAGCAAATCGAACTCATCAAACGCTGGATTGACGAAGGCGCTCTTTGGCCGGAAAGCGAATCCGCAATCCGCAATCCGCAATCCGCAATCCCGACGCATTGGGCTTTCGTTGCTCCGACACGATCGGCGTTGCCGTCAGTAAAAAATGCGGCTTGGGTCAGGACTCCGATTGATGCCTTCATTCTTTCAGCGATTGAAAAACGTGGCCAAAGCGGATTGACGACTTCGCCCGAAGCGTCGAAGGAAACGCTGATTCGCCGATTGAGTCTGGATTTGACCGGATTGCCGCCGAGCCTGAAAGAGATTGACGAATTTTTGGCCGACACTTCGCCGCAAGCTTACGAAAAACTGGTCGAACGATTGTTGGCGTCACCGCATTATGGCGAACGCTGGGGGCGCTGGTGGTTGGACGTTGCGCGTTACGCCGACACCAACGGCTTTGAAAAAGATTTGCCGCGTTCGATCTGGCCTTATCGCGATTGGGTCATCAAGGCGTTCAATCAAAACATGCCGTTCGACCGGTTCACGATTGAACAACTGGCCGGAGATTTGTTGCCCAACGCCACCCTGGATCAAAAAATCGCCACGGGTTTTTTGCGAAATTCGATGCTGAACGAAGAAGGCGGCATTGACCCCGAACAGTTCCGCGTCGAAGGGTTGATTGATCGCGTAGACGCCATCGGCAAATCGTTTCTGGGGCTGACCATCAGTTGCGCGCAATGCCACAACCATAAATTCGATCCAGTTACACAAAAAGAGTATTACCAGTTTTATTCGTTTCTGAACGGAGACGACGAGCCGGCGCTGGAAGTGCCGGACGAAAAAGTGCTGAAAAAACGCGCGGAAATTCAGGCGCAAATCGCTGCCATCGAAGATCAGTTGATCGCCAAAACGCCCGACCTGGCCAAACGCATGGCCGAATGGGAACAGCGACACCAACAGCCGCCGATGGAATGGGCAGTGTTGAAAGATGCCGAAATTTTCGCGTCCTTTGGCGTCAAGTTCGAACATCTGGAAGACGGATCGTTCATCGCCAAAGGCGAAAACACCACCGGCAACAATTACAAAGTCACGGCGCGCACTTCGCTGAAAAACATCACGGGGTTCCGGGTGGAGTTTCTGACCGATACGAATTTGCCGCGCGGAGGCCCGGGGCGCGCGCCGGATGGAAGTTTGTACATCACCGAATTTGTGGTGGACGCCGCACCAGCCAACAATACCGACAACTTTGCCAAAGTTGCCCAAGTTGCCAAAGTTGCCCAAGTTGCATTGACCAATGCCACGGCGGATTTCGAACGTCCGGGCTTGCTGGTGAAAAACGTGATTGACGGCGATCCGCGAACGCACTGGAACAGCGACGCGGGCAACGTTCGTCGCAACCAGAATCGCCAGATGGTGTTTGCCACCACTCAACCCGTGGGCTTTGACGGCGGCACGGTCTTTCAATTTCAGTTGGCGCAAAAGTTCGACGAACAGATTCGCGTCGGAAATCTGATTCCGAACATAGGCAAATTCCGCATCTCCGTGACTACTGCGCCCAATCCCAAAGCCGACCCGCTGGCTTCAGTGCGCCATCTGCTAGCGATTCCCGCCGCACAGCGAACCCAGGAACAGCAACGACAATTGTTCAGTTTTTACCGCTGGCAAATTGTTCAGGAACACATCATTCAGGCGGAAACAGAATCCACCGCTGCGAACGCTGTCGCTCCTGATGATTTTGTCGAAGCCAGCAATCAGATTGATGAATTGATGAAAACCTGGCCTTACGGAGCGACGACACTGGCGCTGGCTTCGCGTCCCAATCCGCGCGAAACGCGCATCTTTCGCCGCGGCGATTGGAAACGTCCGGGCGATGCCGTCACGGCAAATACTCCGGCGGCGCTGCCGCCGTTTCCGGCCAATGCTCCGCGCAATCGGCTGGGTTTGGCGCGTTGGATCGTCGCCAAAGAAAATCCGTTGACGGCGCGCGTGATAGTCAATCGCATCTGGCAACAGTATTTCGGAGCCGGACTGGTTTCGACGCCGGAAGATTTCGGCGCGCGTTGCGAACCACCATCGCATCCGCAATTGCTGGATTGGATGGCGACAGAGTTTGTCGAAAATGGCTGGGACATCCAACACATTCACCGGTTGATCGTGAATTCGGCGATGTATCGCCAGTCGTCGAAAATCACTCCTGCGCAGTTGGAAGCCGATCCGACCAACGTCTGGCTGGCGCGCGCGCCGCGATTGCGGGTCGAGGCTGAAATCGTGCGCGACATTGGCTTGACCGCCAGCGGATTGCTGAGCCGCAAAATCGGCGGTCCGTCCGTTTATCCGCCAATTCCCGACGGCGTGCTCAGTCTGGGTTACGGAGCACAAATGCCCTGGCCGACTTCTACCGGAGCGGATAGGTATCGCCGCGCAATGTACACTTTCTGGAAACGCGCGGTTCCATATCCCTCTATGATTGTCTTCGATCAACCGAACGGAGATTTCGCCTGCACGCGCCGTGTTCGGTCGAATACTCCGTTGCAGGCGCTGACCAGCTTGAACGATCTGGTGTTCATGGAAATGGCGCAAGGTTTGGCGTTGCGCGTGTTCACCGAAGGCGGTTCCAGCGACAATGACAAAATTCAGTATGCGTTCCGGCTCTGCACCGGACGCAAACCAGATGAGTTTGAAACCAAACGATTGCTGACTCTGCTGACCGAACAACGAAAGGTCTTTGACGGAAACACGTCGGCGGCGGTGTACGTGTCGGCAATGGATTTGACCAAACTGCCGGAAAACATTGACCTGCATAAACTGGCGCCGTGGACGATGGTGGCGCGCGTACTGCTGAATCTGGACGAAACGATTACAAGAGAGTAAAAAAGACGGACTTCCATTTCAGGCAGAAACGAGAGGGTTTGAATATGGCACAAGCCAAAACAGCTTTATCTTTTGACGACGCGACTTTTGATCCCGTGCGTGTTCGTGCTCGTGTCAACAGGTTTCTCTTTTCTCAAGCTGGAAGCCATTTTGCCGCCGGCGAACCTGCGCTGAACGTCGCCGATGGAGAGTGGAAGATTCCTATTCTGTTGATTACGCCTGGATTGATTGTTGGTGAAGTGGGTCATGCAGTTGTTACTCAGGAAACACACGAAATTACCAGCCACACACCAGTCGAGGAACTTCAGGCAACGGCGGAAGAATTGAGGAAACTGCGCCATGCTGAGATCGAAGCCGCCTTTTTACGCGCAAGAAAAGCCTGATTCGTGTTTGCCAGCCTGCTTGCGAATGGTTCTGGCCGCAAAAGGTGTCATGCTGACCGAAACGCAGTTGCGCGATTTGTGCGGTTGGAGTTCGGGAGGCGCAGTTTGTTCCACCAATGTTGTCGCTGCCGCACGAGCGTTGGGCTTTCGTCATTCTCGTGAAGAGTATGGACTGCGCCTGCACGATCTGCGCGACCTTACTCGAACAGGACTTTTCCCAATCGTGGGCATTGATCTCGCAACATATAAATTGATTGGGCAGCACGCCCAGGTCGTAGTTGCTGTCAGCGCTCGTGGTGTAGCTGTGCAAGACCCAATGCTGGGACAATTTGTCAGCAAGCTGTTTGTTTTCGAGCAGGCTTGGGAAGGAAGCGACTTTCTGACGATTCTCGTTGAGTAATTGGTCGTTCACGAGGTGATGGTCTTTGCTGATTAACCTATTCAGCAAGCTGTGGCGGCGAGCGCCGAAACGCATTCGGCGATGGGGAGTGTTGCTGACGGAATCACGGTTTACCGTAACCGCCGGAGCCGTCATTACCGATGAAGCCGGACGTGTGTTGCTGTTGCGGCATCGGTATCGCCCGGGAAGCGGCTGGGGAATTCCCGGCGGATTTCTTCAATCGGGTGAACAACCCGAAACGGCGATTCGCCGCGAACTGCGCGAAGAAATCGGCCTGGAAGTCCGCCAGATTGAACTGGCGTTTGTTCGCTCGCTGGAACGATACCGCCAAATCGAAATCATTTTTCGCTGTATTCCGAACGGCAATGTTCATCCGCAGAGTCGTGAAATCAGTAGCGCCGAATGGTTCTCGCTCGACTCTTTACCTACGAGTTTGAGCGACGACCAACGCCATCTGATCGAACGCGCTCTTAACCTGTAACTGTAACCTGTAACCTGACTATGTTTATTCACTCTGTTTACTTTTGGCTGAAATCTGATTTGACCGAAACTCAACGCGCCACGTTTTGGTCGGGCGTCAATTCGTTGACGACGATCAGCAGCGTTCGACATGGGTTTGTCGGAACTCCGGCGGCGACCGACCGCCCGATCATTGACCGTTCGTATTCCTGCGCGTTGATCATCATCTGCGACGACGAAGCCGGTCACGAAGCTTATCAAGTTGACCCGATTCACGATCGGTTCCGCGAAGAATGCGGCGAATTCTGGTCGAAGGTTTTGATTTACGATGCGGTGACCGGCGGCTGAGGCTGAGTCATAAAAATGTCAGGCCGGCATTGGCGATTCAACCACCGCCGATGCCGGCCTGAACACGATTTGGAACTTGCCAAGCCTTACAACAGCATCGCTCGAAGCTTCGAGAACAATCCGTACACCAAGCCGAATCCCAACAACGTCAAACAACCTTTTCCCGGCTGACCGCCTGTCGGTGGTCGCGGCCCGGTTGATCCATCTGCCGCCACGGCGCGCAAATCAGCATCCTGTTTGATGAAGAACCCATCCGGCGTGGTCACCAGCAAGGTGTATGGATAAGGTTGGCGCGAGATTTTGTCTCTTGCCGGAGCGCCGGAAAGAATCGTTCCGCCGTTGGCGGTTCTAAACAATCCCCCGGAAAACGGCGTGTTGTTCGGAGCGAATCGAATTTCCAATCTGCCATCATTGCTTTGCCAGGCGGCTTGTTCTTCGACGGTCAGATCAATCGTCGGCGGTTCCAGATTCAACCGCAATTGACCGGAAACAGGGTCTTTGACGACAGTGACAGCGATGCCGCGTGATTTGGGCGTTGAAGAACGCGGCGATTCTTGCTTTGGCGGATAATTGCTTTCCATGATTTCTCCACTTTTCTTTGGACACAGGTTTGACGGATTCGAGTTTTCAGAAAACCGGCGATTCGATTTCAATTGTCCGACCGCGAACGACGGTGACGCCGCGTGATAATCAATTTCGGATCGAGCGTGTAAACCTGCGAGGCGGTCGTTAAAACAACCGCGTATTTGTATTCTCTTGACGCTCCCAAAGATTCGTCCGATTCGATGAATTGCCCTTCCGGCGGAGGAGCGGCGTCCAATCGCGGTTTGTTCGGGACCAGCGGGTTGATTCCGTTCCCGGCATAAGTCGCAGTGTCGCTGTCTATCGGCCCTTCTTCCAACACGATGTCCGACGAAAACAGCGAATTGAGCGACGCTGGCGACGCGCCGGTAGAGGGTCCGAACGGCGTGTTTCTGGGAGCCAGTCGAATCTCCAGAAACACATCCGCTGGTTGCGGAGCGTTTGAAAAAGCGGGCAGTTCCGCTTGTTGTGGCGGAACCACAACGTACTGCCAGACGACCTCGTCAATATCAACGCCTGTGAACTGGCCGCCTTCGTCAAAATCCAGGTTGATGTACAAATTGACTATATCAGGGAAAACCTTCAATTCCGCTTCATTGGGGTCTGCCTTTGTAGGCGTCAAAAATACTCTGACCAACTCTGTTGACATTGTTTGTTCCTCCGATTTAACGGTTGTTTTGGCGACATTTATTGATGATGGATTGATAGGCGGCTTGCGATTGCAAAGGCAGCAACACAGGGTCTTTGACCAGTCGGTCCAGATTCACTCCGCTGCAAGCGGCTTTTTCAAACCATCGCAATGCGCGTTCAGAATCGCCCGCCAACAAATAAACTACTGTTGCGCTGTAATTCAAACCGGCCTCTTCGTCATCGCCCTGAAGTGCAGGCTCTATGCATTTCACAGCGTCTGACGCTGGCCCTCGTTTCGCCAGCCATTCGCACAAATTGTAAGAGAATCGAGATTTCGTCGCGCCGGAATCAATCGCCTGTCGTTTGATTTTGATGGCCTGATCGAAATCGGCGTCAGCCAGCCGGTTGTATTCTTCCACCAGATTCGGCTGGGTTTCGATTCCGGCCAGTTGTCTGTAAGCGTCCGCGCGGTTGCCATAAAGCGTCGCCTGCTGCCTGCCCGTCTGACTGGCCAACTCAATGGCCTGTGTGAAGTATGACAGAGCGTCCGCGTAACGTTGCTGGTCGTAACTAATCACTCCGAGACCGACATAGGCTTCATAATTGCTCCCGCCCGGATCGCGGTTGATGGCGTTCTGGAAAGCCAGAATCGCATCCGATTCGCGCCCTGATTCCAGATAAGCGGCGGCAAGATTTTTGTAGCCAACAGGGCTGTCTGGCAACAATTCGACAACCTTGCTCCAACATTCGATGGCCTTGTCGAAACGCGCCTGTTCGTAATAGAAATTTCCCAATTCGTTGTATCCGTCCCAATAACGCGGCCAGAACGTTATCGCCTTCAGATAAGTTTGCTCGGCCTGCTGCGATTTGCCTGAAATCGCATAAGCCGCAGCCAGACCATTCAACGCTTCCCAATCTCTGGGATATTCAGCCAGAGCCGCTTCGAAATCGCTGATCGCTTCGTTGTTTTTTCCGAATTCCAGATAAACCAGGCCGCGCGTAATTCGATAAAGCGTCGTCTGTTCCGACGCCAGACTGATTGCCCGGTCGCTGGCGCGCAGAGCTTTTTCCGCCCATTCGGTTTCAGTCGTAAAAACGAATTTGTTCAGGCAAGCCCGCGCCAGCGCAGATTGCAATCGAGCCGAATCGCCTTCGCTTTGAATCAGCCGCGTCAAAATCTCAATCGGTTTTTCCACCGATTCGCGGTTCAAATCCTTCTGCAATTCGCCGAGCGCGATCAGATATTGTTCGCTCGCCTGAAGATTGGTCAGTTGCAGTTGCTGGCCGTAGGCCGTCGCGCGCGGCAGTTTTTTCAGCTTCAAATTGTCGGCCACACGCTCGGCAATCCGGGTTTGCAATGCAGCCAATTGATTGCTCGTGCCGCTGATTTCTTCTTCGGCATACGTGTAAAGAAAAGAATTCTGAATCCGGAATTTGATCTTCAATTGATCGCCGGATTGCTGCACTTCGCCGCTGACAATCAGATTCGCACCGAGTTTGCGCAGCAGGTTCTGCAAATCCAGATTGAGCAGATTGGCTTGCCGAACTTCAGCGACCGGAGTTGCCTGCCAATCGTCGGAAACGCGCAACAGGTTTTGCCGCAAATCATCGGCAAACCCGATTCCGGCTTGTTCGTTGCCAAATCCCAGGAACGGCAAGACGACGATGTGCTTTTCCTGCGGAACGACTCTGCGCTTCATCCAATCGCGCACCCAGATTCCGGCAAAAGCCGAAGTGGCCAGCAAAATCAACGCCACCGAGGCAAGCGCAATTTTTTTCCACAAAGGCGTTTTCGGCGATGGCGAAATCAATTCGGCGATTGCCGTCTGCGCTTCGTTGGCCGATGCCAATCGTTGATAAGGCGCTTTACGCAAACATCGCTGCAACAACTCACGAATGGCGTCCGGCGTTTCAACGGGCAAAGCGTCCCAGTCGGGGTCGTCTTTGCGAATCGCATTCAGCGTGTCGTACACATCCACGCCGCCGAACGGGCGTTTGCCTGAAAACGCTTCGTACATCACACAACCGAACGACCAAAGATCGGTGCGATGATCCAGCGGTTCGCCGCGCGTCTGTTCTGGACTCATGTACAAGACCGTGCCCATCACTTCGCCTTTGCGGGTTTTGCCGAAATCGGTGGTCAGTTCGTCTTCGGGCAGAATCATTTCGACGGTGGTCAGATCGGCAGTGACTTTTTTGGCGATGCCAAAATCCAGCACTTTCAATTGTACGTCCGGCGTCAGCATCAGATTCGCCGGTTTCAGATCGCGGTGAATGATGCCTTTGCTGTGTGCAAAGCCCAGCGCTTCGGCCAATTGGCTGAACAACGGCAAAGCGTCGTTGACCGGCAAAGGGCCTTTTTTCAATCGCGATTCCAGCGTTTCGCCCGCGACGAATTCAAAAACCAGAAACTGCCGCCCGTCCACTTCGCCTTTGTACCGGATGCCGGCAATGTTCGGATGATTGAGTTCGGCGTTCAGACGACCTTCGCGATTGAATCGCGCCATCCATTCAGGATCGTCTTTGAACTCTTCGCGCAGCAGTTTGATGACCACATCCACGCCGAGTTCCGCGTCTCGCGCCAGATACACTTCGCCCATGCCGCCGCGCCCCAACAACGCCGAAACTCTGTAATTGCCAATTTGGCGACCGATCATCGGCGGGCGAGATTCATCCGCGCGTTTTTCATTTGTGACGATTGCTTTGAAAGCGTCTTCGACGGCGGGAGTTTCCAGAAAACCGCTGTCTGAATCGTGGTGCAGCAGATTTTCGATCTTTCGGCGCAGTTCCACGTCTCCAGCGCAGAGTTCGTCAAGTCGGGCGCTCCGCCGATCAAACGGCAGATCGCAAACTTCCTGGAATATGTCTTCAGTTGTTTGTCGAGTTTCTTCCATTGGCGGGTTCATGGCTGTTGTCTCCGCTAAGTTCACTCCGCAACCAGGCTTTGGCAAAACGCCAATCGCGCATGACTGTGTCTTCTGAAACACCCAACACCTGGGCAATTTCCTGATTGGTCAAGCCGCCGAAAAACCGCAACTCGACGATCCGGCTTTTGCGTTCGTCAAGTTTCGCCAGCTTGTCCAGCGCCAAATCCAGCGCCAGAAAATCCACGCGAGGCGCTTCGGGAATTTCGATGATGTCTTCGATGGCCACTTGTTTGAATTCGCCGCCGTGAACGACGGCCTGTTTCGACCGCGCGCGATCCACCAGAATGCGGCGCATGATGTTGGCGGACACGGCAAAAAAATGAATACGATCCTGCCAATCCAGCGTGCGCGCGTCGGCAAGTTTCAAATAGGCTTCGTTGACCAAAGCCGTCGTTTGCAATGTCTGTCCGGGATTTTCGCGGCTCATGTATCGGTGCGCCAGACGATGAAGTTCGTTGAAAACCGCGTCGTACAATTCTTCTCTGGCGTCGTCGTTCCCCTGCCGCCAAGCTCGCAACAACTGCGTTACTTCTTTGATTGGAGATGGTGTCATAGCTTCCCCCTTTGGCTGTTCCGGTTACGGATGGCGGCGATTATAGCCCGCCCCGAAAGAATGTCGAGCAAGTTTTCATCCATAGAGTGATTCGTCGCTGGAATGTTTAGGGGGTTCATTGATGTTTCACCAACTGTGGAATGGTCATCGTCGCCGGACATTTCTCAGGTTTTTATCTCTTCAGCAAAAAAGCCGCAGAAAAATCTCTGCGGCTTAATCGGTAAACCCAATTGCAGTTGGAAATCCTACATTTCGTTTTTACGGCCAGACTTCTTTGGCGACCCACCACGGATGAATTTCGATGGCCAGCACGCCCGCTTTCACCGAAGGGTCAGATTCGGCGATGGTTTTGGCTTCGTCGGCGGTTTTGGCGGCAATGACGAAAATGCCGCGCAGGGTTCCGCCATCCGTAAACGGCCCGGCAGTGGCAAAACTCTTGTCATCCAGTCTGCGCCGAACATTCCACATGTGTTCCAGTTGAAGTTTTTGTTTGTCCGCTGCCGAACCTTCGTCCGCTTTTGCGCCTTTGGTCAATAGCACCAGATAAAACTGCGTCATCGTCATCGGCGTTTTCGAATCGGCCTGGAATTTGGCCAGCAAATCCTTGCCGATGTTTTTTGGCCCGTACCAGGTGTAAATGTCCATGCGTAACCGTCCGGCTTTGATCGCGGGGTCTTCGGCGGCCAGCGCTTTGGCTTCATCCAGCGAATCGGCCTTGAACAGAAAGATGCCACGCAAATCGCCGTTGTCGCCCATCGGTCCGGCAGCCATCAGCTTGCCCGACATTGCCATTTTGTTGATGTGAGCCATGTGACCAGCCTGAATCTTTTCGGCTTCTTCCTTGGTGCCTGTGCCGTGATTCGGACCTTTGCGCAGCATGCCAAATTGATAGTTGTCCAAATCGAATTGCGGCGGTTTGGATTTTTCCGTTTGGCTGGTTTGAGCAACCGCTCCAACAGCCAACAACAGAAACAACGACAACAGTAGTTTTGCTGAATACTTCATAGATGATTTCCTTTACTTTGCGTTCGGGTCAGATTCCATTGCGCCGAAGATGTTGCCTTCGGTGTCGTGAAAATAAGCCAGCCAGCCTACGCCGGGCACAGCCATCGTCGGCAAGGCGATTGTGCCGCCCTGGGCTTCGACTGCGGCGACGGTTTCTTTCAACGATTGAACCATCGCCGTACAAACATAAGCGTTGACGGCTTGCCCCGGTTGCGGACGATCTCCGCGACGCGGAACCAATCCGCCATCAATGCCCGGCTCTTCGGCAGGGCCGGTTTTGATCAACCAGTATTCCCAACCGCCGCCACCCCAACTGACGAATTCCCAGCCCAAAACCTTGCTGTAAAACTCGATTGCGCGTTGCGGATTGTCCGCGTGAATTTCGAAATGTCCGACTCTGGCCATAATGCCTCCTTATAAAAAAGCCGCAGATGAACGCTGACCAACGCTGATCTGCGTGATTCTGCGTTGATCTGCGGCGAGACCTTTCATTTGCCGTTGATGGCGATGGATTCGACGGAAATCATAGGACTGGTGACAACCTTGCCGTTGAAACTTTCGGTCACGCCGAATGGCAATGTCACGCCGTCCACTGCGCGAAAATCGGAAAAGGTTTTGACCACATCGCCAAACGCGCCTTTACGGTCGCGGTACGCAATCTGCACGATGCGACCGGTCGCCGAATCAATGCTGAGCGTCGAAGTCGCGCCTTTGAACGCAACCTTCAGCAATTCAACTTCTGTGTCGCCGACTTTGGCTTTTCCGGCGGCAAAGACGACGAAGCCTTTTTCCTTGCGCGCTTTCAAAATCGCCAGCGGTTCGCGGTACAGCGAGCGTTCCAGAGCAACTTTGACCGGTTCTTCGCGTTGCCAAACATCGGTTTCAGAATTCTTTGTGGTCAAACTGGCAGTCCCGGTTGGCGAAAGCACATCGCCGGTTTGCGAAGTTCCCCAATCGAATTCGTTGCGGTACTGGCCGGGAAAGGCAATGGTCACAGTTTGCGGATATTCCAATAGTTTGTCGCCCTGTTTGTAACCGTGCTTGAGTTTCGTTTGATAGTTTTTGACGGCATCCACTTTGGCGGCTCCACCAAAGCCTTTCAGCGCCAACGCAATCAATTCCTGGCCGCGTTTCTTTTCGGCGGTGGTTCCGGTCGGAATGGCGTCGGCGGTTTCGATGTGAGCGTCCGGATTTTTCTTGAACGAATTGCGACAGGATTCCGAAGCAAAGATATAGATGCGTTTGTTGAACACGTGAAAGCGGTCAGGATTGCCCGCGCCGCTCAAACTGCCCATCTGACCGCAGCCTCCGCCAAGCTGGATTTGGTATTCGGCGGGCGATTTTTCAAAGGCTTTTTTGTTGGCTTCGTTGGCGAACAAATACCGGTAACGAACTCGCGTGACGGACAGGCTTTCCTGTCCCGACACTTCCTTGCCGTTGACCAGTTCCACCGGATCAAGGCCTTTCAGAACAGTGACGACCTGCTTCGGAGTTTGCGCCGAAGCCAACAGGGACAAACAGATAATGGCGATCAAAACTGACGGTGTTTTTTTCATAACATCTCCAAAGGTGGGACAAGCTGGCGGTAACTTGTCCCACGAAAGTGACAATTATTCTTCTTTGTAAAAATACGCTCCGGCGATGGCGCCGAGTGCGTATTCGACAATCCCCCAAACCAATCCGATCAGATATAGCTTCATTGAAACCATGCCCACTGCGACATACACATACCCGGCATAGAGGTACACGAAAAACCAGGCCAACACCCCGGCGCAAGCCGCCGTTTTCCATCCCGCGCCAAATCGAGGTCGAATGGCTGCGTACAGGTAGACGATGGCGATGCCCAGAAAAAAGGTAATTCCCACGACCCGAATCAGAAAACCTGAACTGGCAGTTGGGTCGGGCAATTTCAACCGTTCAAATTCCTGCTTCATCGCATCAGCCAGAACCATCGTGTTTAGCAAGGCTTCGCCGATGTTCAACACGATTCCTGCCACCAAACCACCCAGCAGGACTTTTCCCACGTTGATCTTACTCATAGTGTTTTCTCCGTAAAGGTTGGGTACTACGATTGGTTGGTAACCGTGGCGAGCTTCCGTTGCAGAAAGCGCCGCTCCGGTTCGGAACACGGACAACGTAAAGCTTGGTGGAAATTATCTGCCGCTTTGTCTGCTTCGCCAAGTTCCTGCCACAATTCGCCGAGCGTTGCGGGCAGCAGGTAATACTGTTGCAACGCGGGATGAGCGATGATTTTTTCGACTTCACGCAATCCGGCTTCGGCTCCGCGATGTTTGGCGATGGCGACAGCTCGATTGAGCGCAATGACCGGCGACGGATTCAATGCGACCAGCAAATCGTACAGCCGGACAATTTGTTCCCAGTTGGTCAATTCGTAACTGGCCGCCGCCGCGTGGCACGAAGCAATGGCAGCCTGCAAATGGTATTCGGAAAACTCTTCGCCCGCAGCGCTGCGTTCCAGATAATGAAATCCCAGCGCAATCAAACGGCGATCCCACAACGAACGATTTTGCTCGGCCAGCAAATTCAGTTCGCCACCTTCGCCAACGCGCGCCGACAAACGAGCCGCCTGAAACAGCATCAACGACAACAAGGCATTCGATTTGGGCAACCGGGTCGCCGGATGCTGCACGATCAACCAGCCAAGTCGTATGGCTTCGTCGCACAAATCGGCGCGAACCAGATTTTCGCCGCTGTGCGCTGCATACCCTTCGTTGAACATCAGGTACAGAACTTCCAGCACCGAATCCAGCCGCGCGGACATTTCCCTGGACGAGGGCAAATCGAACGAAATGCCTTCGTCGCGGATCAGTCGTTTGGCGCGCACCAATCGTTGAGCCACGGTTGGCTCTTTGGTCAAAAACGCCCGTGCGATTTCGCTTGTGCCGAATCCGCCAACGGTTTTCAGCGTCAACGCCACGCGAGATTCGCGCGATAACGACGGATGGCAAGCCATAAACACCAACGCCAACGTATCGTCCAGCGTTGCATTGTTTGACAGCGATTCGCTCCGCTGATTTGCCAACGTTTCCTGAGCGGCAAACGCCCGAACCAGTTCCTCGGATTTTTCCTGCAGCGAAGCTTCGCGCCGCAGCAAATCCAGCGCGCGATTTTTCGCCACCTGAATTAGCCAAGCCGAAGGATTGTCTGGAATGCCTTTGTACGCCCAAAGCTGCAAGGCTTTGAGCAAGGCGTCCTGCACGACTTCTTCGGCCAGATCAATGTGGCGCGGCCCAAACACGCGCACCAACGTGGCGATCATCTGTCCGGCTTGATGCCGAAACAGGTGGTCCACCAGCGAAGGAATTTTGTTGTCTGAAACTTTTGCCATCACTGGATACAGTTCAGAGTACCAGCTTTAGCTGGCAGCGCGGCTTTTAGCCGCCGCCGACTAAAGTCGGTACTCTGAACGCCTTCTTTCTAGCCACCAAACGCGGACAAATCTTCGACTTCGCGAACTTCGACGCGGCTGCCGAATTCCAGGCTGGGACAGCCCGAAGCCAGTTGGACGGCTTCGTCGTAATTGGCAGCGTTGATGATCCAGTACCCGCCAATGATTTCCTTGGTTTCGGCGAATGGACCATCGGTAACGACACGATTTGCTCCTGTTCCGACGATGTTTTTGCCGGGATCTTCGCGCAGTTTATTCAAACCGACCAGATGGCCGGATTTCTGCAAACCGTCGGCCCAGTCGTTATATTTTTGAATGATTCCCTGAATGATTTCGGGCGTGATTTCAAATCCTTCGGGAATTTCCATCGAATCCTGCGAAATGAGCATGTATTGCGGCATGTGTTGTTCTCCTTGAAATTGGTGTAGTGATGGCTGCTGGCCATCCGGCGAATCGAGCTGGAGGAAGTGATATTGCTTCCCATCCCGTATTCGACCTATAGACGAAGCAGGTTTCAGGTTTTCGACACGGCTGAAAACTTTTTTTTTCAGGAAAGCCGATTTTTTTAGCCGTTGGTTTTCGGCGAGGTCAAATGTTCAAGTTGGATTAAATTCTGCATCGCTGTGTTGGCGTCGTGGCCACACATTTCTTCACTGGGATGCAGCGTCACACAAACTGACGGGCGCTCAGGTTTGCCAAACAGCGAACAGCGATTGTCCGCCGTCAATTGCACACAACGAATTCCGGCAGGTTTTCCATACGGCATGCCGGGAATCGGAGACGATATCGAAGGCGCGATGCAACAGGCTCCGCAACCGATACGACATTCCATCGTCATCTTCGTTTCCACAACACGCAGAAAAAGAAACTTTCCGAGCCGTGTTTGTGGGTAAAGGTTCGTGCGCCGAAGCTCGACGTCAACAGCGGCGTCGGATCAATGTCCAATTCGGTCAATCGTTCGCGCGTCATATCGCGGTATTCGGGGTGCTCGCGGCGAAACCAGGAAATGATGTCTTCGCCTTCTTCCGGTTCGGTCGAACAAACCGAATAAATCAACAATCCGCCGGGAGCGACTTGCGCCGCAGCATTGACCAACAATCGTTTTTGCAGTTCAGCCAGTTCAATGATCTTGTCCTCTTTGACGCGCCATTTGATTTCGGGATTGCGCTGCAATGTGCCAAGCCCGGAACAGGGCGCGTCCAGCAAGACCAGATCAAAACGTTCCGGTTCGAATGGCATGTCCTGCTCAGCGTTGAGCCGCACCGTCACGATGTTTTCTGCGCCAAGCCGCTGGCTTAATTCGTTGAGCGTTCTCAACCGATGAAAATGCAGATCAGTGGCCACAATGGTCGAAGGTTGCGGTGAAGGGCTTTGGGCAAGCTCCGCAGCGATCAACGTCGCTTTGCTGCCTGGCGCTGAGCAAATATCCAGCACTTTGGCCGGCTGATTGTCGGCCACCAGTTTCGCCGCCAGCCGCGCAATCAATTGCGAAGATTCGTCCTGCACATACACCCAGCCTTGTTTGATCGAACGGGCTTTGGGCGAAAGGCTGCCGCTTTCGACGACAAACGCGCCGGGCGTCAAAATCGAAGGCCTGTATTTGACGTTGATCATTTCCAGTTCAGCGATGGTTTCTTCGACCGGTTTTCGTTTCGGATTGAAGCGAAACGCGACGTGCGGAACCTTGTTGTTGGCCAGCGCCATTTCCCGCGCTTCGTCTTCGCCGAATCGCGCCATCCAACGTTTGACCAGCCAGATCGGATGCGACGTTTCGACGCTCAGCCGCTGCACAGGGCTTTTGCTGTTGGGCAAAATGTTGAATTCCAGTTCGCGTTGCGCCGACCGCAACACCCCGTTGACCAGTGGAACGGCTTTTTCCTTGCCATATTCTCTGGCCAGATTGACCGATTCATTGACGGCGGCAAAGGCCGGAATGCGGTCGAGAAACAGCAATTGATACAACCCCAATCGCATGGCGATGACCAGTTCCAGATCGATTTTGTCAACTTCGCGGCGAGCGTGGCGTTCGATCAAAAAATCCAGTTTGCCTTGCCAGCGCAACACGCCCAGCACCAATTCCTGCAACAAGGCGCGGTCTTCGCTGGACAATTTGTCGAAGCGCGGAGCCGCCAGCAAATTGCTGGCATACGAATTTTGCGTGGCAACGCGTTTCAAGACTTCAAAGGCTCCAACGCGCGACGGAGACAACAATGGAAGTTTGGCGCTCATACTGAAGCCACCTCCTTCCGCTCGAAGCTGGTTCCGATGGTGAGCTTGGCACCGTTCAGAAAATCGCGCACCGGCATAGGCCTTTTGCCGGCAGGTTGCACTTCCATCACCCGCAATGTCGTATTTCCGCCGCAAGCGATCGCAAAACTGTCTTTCGTCACTTCGCAAATCGTTCCCGGTTCATGCGACGTGACATCGGCGACAACGGCAATTCGGGTCAGTTCCAATCGTTGTTCGCCAAGTAAGGTGTAACAACCTGGAAACGGCGTGAAGCCGCGCTGGCGGTTGAAAATTTCCGTCGCGTTTTTTTTCCAATCCACCTGACCATCTTCGCGTTTGAGGATCGGCGCATAAGTCGCGTCGGCGTCGTTTTGCGATGTCGGCGTCAATTCCCCGCGTTCGAGTCTCGCCAAAGTTTCCACCAACAATTCCGCGCCGAGTTCAGCCAAACGCGGCGTCAATTCGGCGGCAGTTTCTTGTGAACCGATGGCCAGTTTGCCTTGCAACAACATCGCGCCGGTATCCAACCCGGTATCCATCTGCATGATCGTCACGCCGGTTTCGGTTTCGCCGCAGGCAATCGCCCAGTTGATTGGCGCTGCTCCGCGATATTTCGGCAGCAGCGACGAATGGACGTTGATGCATCCCAAACGCGGAGCGGCCAGCATCCAATCCGGCAAAATCCGCCCATAAGCCGCAACGATTCCAGCGTCGGCCTGTTTGAACAACGGTTCGATTTCGGCGCGCGCTTCAGCAGTTTTGATCTTCGTCGGTTGATGCACGGCGATGCCGCGTTCCATAGCCAAGACCTTGACCGGTGGAGGCGTAACGATCTGTTTGCGTCCGACCGGACGGTCGGGTTGCGTGAACACTGCAAAGACTTCGTGGCCGTTTGCGAGCAATTTTTTCAGCGAAGGAACGGCAAATTCCGGCGTCCCCATAAATATCAGTTTCATAAATGAGTTGATGCGTAGCTGTTGTCCTGTCTGTTTCGTTCTTTAGCTTCTTAGTTGGGCAGTCTAGGAGCGGACGCTGAATCAAGTCAAATTCGCCGAAATCAAGCTGCTTGCGAAATAAAAAAAGGCCTCAAGGCGAACAGCATTGCCTTGAAGCCGAGTTGAGGATGGTAGTGGTGTTGCCTCGAGAGATTATTCGTCACTATTCATCTGGCGATTTGAAACTGATCTGCGGAATCAGCGGAAGACCTTTGACCAATCGCAAAGAAGGGTCTTTCAGCACGTCCGCTGCTTCGGTGTTCAGTTCCGATTCGCGCAATTCCTTGTACTTGCCATTTGGATAGAGCAGCAAAAAGACTGGCCCAACGTTGTTAGCCGCCGGTTTGGGTTTGGCCGACGCCGGTTTCGGTTTGGCTGCTTTTGGGGCAGCCGGTTTGCTGGATGGTTCTGCCGCAGGTTCGCTGGTTGCAGCGGTTTCAGTTGTCGGGGTGTCGAGATTGGATTCAGTCATTGATTCTTTGACCTCTACAAAAGTGATGATTGGAATGTTGTTTGGAATTGGCTCGCCTTGATCGCTGAACTCCGCTTCGCCGCGAACCGTTGAAAAGCTGGCGGATTGTAAGTGAGCGATTGGCGATTTGGAAACGATTGCCGCCCGATTCTTTTTCAGCCGTTTTTTGCTGCCAGAGGTCAAAACCATCGTTTGCGGATCGAATGTGCGACCGGTCTTTTTCGCGGCTTCGGTCAGTTGTTCGGCAATGGCCGAACTGCCCGGAGTGCCGTTCAACGCTCCGTGCCAGTCTTTGCAATCGCGGCGATACTTGCACGCCCAGTAACAAACCTCTACGGCTTTCTGACAACTGAATCGTTTGCAGGGGATTTGCATACTGACACCTCGCGTTCCGGGTCAAGCCGGAAGCTAAAACGGAATTTCGTCTTCTTCGATGCTGACCAGCGGACGGCTGGTGGCGCGCTTGGACTTCGCTGTTTTGGAAGCCGCTGGCGCAGACGATTTTGATTCCTGCGCTTCGACTTCGATTCGATTTTCGATGCTGTTGATCGGCGATGGAGCAAATTCGTTGCGAGCGCCGAGAAATTGAATGTCCGTCGCCGTAACTTCAGGACTGATGCGCGGATTGCCATCGCGGTCTGCGTATTCTTCCAAACGCAATCGCCCTTCGACGTACACTTGACGACCTTTGCCCAGATATTCGTTGGCGAGTTCAGCCTGACGTCCCCAAACTGTGACGCGAAACCAAGTGGTGTGCTCTTCGTTTTCGCCGATCTGATTCTTTCGCCGTTCGGTGGTGGCAACGGACATTTTGCAAACTGCCGTTCCTTGCGGCGTGTATCGCAATTCCGGGTCGCGGCCCAGATACCCAATGATTGTGATCTTGTTGAATGACATTGCTGCTATCTCCTTATCTGGATGGTTTGCCCTCAGCAGAGTTTGCCGTCAGGGAAACCGCCAAAAACGAGCGCAGTCTAATCTCATCGCCCCTTTGTGTCAACAATGAAACACAAAAACCAACCAATGAAACATAAAATTTCTTTCTGCAAAAACAAAACTGGCACGAAACATCTGTTCTAAGCTGTTTCGTGCCAGTAGGTTGACTATTGCAAAGTCGAAAAAGGTTCATTCCCATTCGCCAAGCTTGATCTTCTTTTTGATCTTTTTGCCAACCAATTCGCGTTTCAACGGGCTGAGATATTCAATGAAAACTCTGCCGTTGATGTGGTCGGTTTCGTGCAGCACGCAACGCGCGGCATACCCCGAAACTTCAAACGTAAATTCCTTGCCGTTGAGATCAATCGCCTGAACAGTGACGATTTCCGGTCGTTCGACTTCCAGGTAAATTCCAGGAAAGCTCAAACAGCCTTCTTCGCCGACGACGTTGCCTTTGGCGTCAACGATCTTGGGGTTGATGCAAACGATGCGCTCTTTCGATTCTTTGCCTGCGCTGACATCCATGACAAACAATTGTTTGGACAGCGCCACCTGCGGCGCGGCCAACCCTACGCCTTTGGCTTCATACATGGTGTCAAACATGTTGCCGATAAATTCAGCCAGTTGGCCATCTATGTTGGTCACATCTTCGCCCGGTTTTTGCAGCACCGGATCGCCATATTTCACAATTGGTAAAATCATCTCAGTTCTCCTGCTCCTCCTCTTCACTTTCTTCTGCAAATCTTACGCGGCGATAAATATCAGCCAGTGTCATGGTCACGCCGACCGAATGAAAGGTCAGGCCTGATTCCGCTTGATCAACGACCTGGCACTGCCATACGTCATCGGCCCGGTCATGCCGATAAACTTCCACGCGAACGGTCTCCTGGGAAACGATGACGTATTCGCGCAACCCGGGAAGTCTTTGATAAGCATTCATTTTTTCGACTCGATCATTGCGCGCTGTGCTTGAAGACAACACCTCAACAATCATCACCGGGTTTTCAATAATATAAGCGTCTTCATCTTCTTCCGGCTCGGTACAAGTGACGACAACATCCGGATAGTAATATCGAGTCGGGCCGACTTTGACCTTTATCCCCTCAAAGAAGGCTTCGCACTTGCTGCTTTCAAGCCCTTGAAGCAATTTCACCAGAATATTCGAACCGACTCGGTTATGATTCTTGGACTCGCCCGCCATCGCAAAAAGCTGTCCGTCCACATATTCGTGTCGAATCGGGCTTGCTTTTTCGTAGGCCAAGTATTCCTCGACTGTCCAATGCCTGTTGGCTTCAGCTTCTTCCAATTTTCGTTTTGCTTGAGCCATTTCAGTATTCCTTTACCTGTTGGAGGTAATTTTCATAGTTCCGCTTCATTTCGCGCAACGAATCGCCGCCGAATTTTTCGCGCATGGCGTTGGCCAGAACAATCGCGATCATGGCTTCGCCGATGACTCCGGCAGCCGGAACCGCCGTTACGTCTGACCGTTCGAAGTCGGCTTCCATCACTTCTTTGGTTTCGATGTGAACGCTGCGAAGTCGTTTTCGCAATGTAGCGATCGGTTTCAGATAACCGCGAACGCGCAACTCTTCGCCGTTGGTCATGCCACCTTCCAATCCTCCGGCGCGGTTGGACATTCGGTAAAAACTCTTTTCATCGGCATTGTAGCCAATTTCGTCGTGAACCAAAGAACCGGGCAATGCAGCATTGGCAACGCCTTCGCCGAATTCGACGGCTTTGGTGGCGTGGATGGACATCACAGCCTGAGCCAATTGTCCGTCCAGCTTCGCCGACCAACTGGTGTGCGAACCCAATCCTGGCGGGCAGCCTTTGGCGACAATCTCAAAAATGCCGCCCAGCGTATCGCCTTCTTCGACGCCCGCTTTATCAATGCGAGCAATCATCTCGGCTTCGGCTTCTTTATCCACGCAACGCAACATCGTGTCATCGTAAACGGCTTTGATTTGATCCCAACCGGCATCTCGATTGGCAATGGAAATTTCGCCAAGTTGAATGACATGACTGGCCAGTTCGATGCCGAATTCGTGAAGCAACTGTTTGGCGAAAGCTCCGACAGCGACGCGCATCGTCGTTTCGCGTGCGCTGGCGCGTTCCAGAATATCGCGCAAATCGCGACGGTCATATTTCAATCCGCCAACCAGATCGGCATGCCCGGGTCGCGGACGAATGACTTTGCGGTTGCGTTCAACAGGTCGTTCCGGCTTTTCGGCAGCCATCACTTCCAACCAATTTTGAAAATCCCGATTTTCGACCATCACGGCAATCGGCGAACCGAGCGTCTCTCCGTGACGTACACCGGCCAGGATTTGAACCGTGTCGGTTTCGATTTTCATGCGTCCGCCGCGTCCGTACCCTTGCTGACGCCGCCAGAGTTCGTGATTGATGAAGGCTTGATCTACGGGCAATCCGGCAGGAAGCCCCTCGATGGTGGCGACAAGCGCGCGTCCATGCGATTCCCCGGCGGTTGTGAAATTAAAGATAGGCATCTGTTGAAATCTGAACCGATGTAAATTGAGTTTAATAAGCTCGAAGTATAAAAGCCGTATCAATGATGGGCAATACAGCGCTTTGAAAAAACGCTTGCTTGACGCTCTATCTGACGGTCAACTAGAATTTTCCATCGTTTACACGACTTTAATCACATCTATGTCACCAACCTTGAGGTAAAAAGCACTCGCCATGAATGCCATTGAAAAAACATTAACCATGATCTTCGGATCGGCCAACGAACGACTGCTGAAAAAGCTTTGGCCGGTTGTTGCGACAATCAACGCTCTGGAACCGGAGATCAAACAATTGTCGGATGAACAATTGCGCGCCAAGACTGACGAATTCCGAGCGCGATTGGCGGAACGGCTGGAAGGTTCAAACGAACTGGAACCGGCCGCGCGCAAACTGATTGAGCAGGAAGCGCTGAATGAAATTCTGCCGGAAGCTTTTGCCTGCGTGCGCGAAGCTTCGGTTCGCACAACGGGCATGCGCCATTTCGATGTGCAGTTGATCGGCGGCATGATTTTGCACAGCGGGCGCATCGCCGAAATGCGAACCGGCGAAGGAAAAACCCTGGTGGCGACTTTGCCTGTGTATTTGAATGCCCTGCTCGGCAAAGGCGTTCATGTCATCACGGTCAACGATTATCTGGCCAGACGCGATTCCGAATGGATGGGCCGAATCTACAAATTTCTGGGCATGACGGTCGGCGTCATTCAAAACGACCTGGACGATTTCGAACGCCAGGAAGCGTACAAATGCGACATCACCTACGGAACGAACAACGAATTCGGCTTTGATTACCTGCGCGACAACATGAAGTTCGAGATTTCGACCTGCGTCCAGCGCGGACATTATTACGCCATCGTGGACGAAGTGGATTCGATCCTGATTGACGAAGCGCGAACTCCGTTGATCATCTCCGGCGCGTCGGACGATTCAACCAGCAAGTATTACGAAACCAACGAGGTCATTCCCAAGCTGATCCGCGACGAAGATTATCAGGTAGACGAAAAACAACATCGCGCGACTCTGACCGAATCCGGCATTGAAAAAGCAGAGCGTATGCTCGGTTACGGCAACCTGTTCGATCCATCGAACATGGAAGTGCTGCATTGTCTGAACCAGGCGCTGGTCGCGCATACGCTTTATCATCTGGACAAGAATTACATCATTCGCGATGGCGAAGTCGTCATCGTGGACGAATTCACCGGACGCATCATGACCGGTCGCCGTTGGTCAGACGGATTGCATCAGGCTGTCGAAGCCAAAGAAGGCGTAAAGATCGAGCGCGAAACGCAGACATTGGCGACAGTCACGCTGCAAAATTATTTCAGGATGTATCAGAAGCTCGGCGGCATGACCGGAACAGCAGAAACCGAAGCCGCTGAATTCGCCAAGATTTATGATCTGGAAGTCGCCACCGTCCCGACGCATCGTTCGATGGTTCGTGTGGATCATCCCGACGTGATTTATCGAACGCTCGAAGAAAAATGGGATGCCGTCGTCGAAGAAATCAAAGAGCTTCACAAAAAAGGCCAGCCGGTGTTGGTCGGTACGGTGTCGGTGGAAAATTCCGAGTTGATTTCCGATCAATTGAAACGGGCGGGCATCAAACACAACGTGTTGAACGCCAAGCCGGAAAATGCCGGACGCGAAGCGGAAATCGTCGCTCAGGCCGGTCGCAAAGGCGCCGTCACCATCGCCACCAACATGGCCGGACGCGGAACAGACATTTTGCTAGGGGGCAATCCTGACTTTTTGGGACGCGAGTTGTTGAAGAAACAGGAAATCAACCCCGATGAAGCTTCGCCGGAACAACTGGAAGAAGCCATCGCCAAAGTGAAACCTTCCATCCAGGCTGAACACGAAGAAGTGAAAAGCCTTGGTGGGTTACACATTCTGGGAACCGAACGACACGAATCGCGCCGTATTGACAACCAGTTGCGCGGACGCGCCGGTCGTCAGGGCGATCCGGGATCGTCGCGGTTTTACCTCTCGCTGGAAGACGATCTGATGCGAATTTTCGCCGGTGATCGCGTCAAGGCGATCATGCAACGGCTGGGGATGGAAAAGGGCGTTGCCATCGAATCCAAGATGGTCAGCAAACGCATCGAAGCCGCCCAGAAAAACGTCGAAGGCCACAACTTCACCATCCGCAAACACCTGCTGGAATATGACGATGTGATGAACAAACAGCGCACGACGATTTATTCGTTGCGCCGCCAGTTGTTGGAACAGACGGACCAGCGCGAAGAAATCCAGACAATGGCCGAAGCCGTTCTGGATATGCTGATGGACGATTATCTGAACCTGGAAGAAATGCCTGATCAGTGGGATTTCGATGCATTCAAGGTGCAGATCGAATTCCAGTTCGGATTGGACATAGTTGAAGCCGGAATTGATCTGGAAAATCTGGAACGCGACGAAATTCGCAAGGCAATCTGGGACAAACTCCAGCAGATGTATTCCGAAAAAGAATCGCTGGTCGGCGCCGAAGCCATGCGTTATTACGAACGCATCATTCGGCTGAACATCGTTGACGTGCAGTGGAAAGATCACCTGTTGGCGATTGACCATTTGAAAGAATGGATCAACCAGGTCGGCTACGCCCAGAAAGACCCGCTGGTCGAATACAAAAAACAATCGTTCGATCTGTTTGAGCAAATGCTGGATCGCATTGACATGGACACGGTTCGTTCGCTCTATCACTTGCAGGTCAACGTCGAACAACCGCCCGAAGAGCGTGTCCAACGCCGTCCACGTCGCGGCCAGATCACCTACACCAAAGCCAACGCCACCGCGGCGGTGGCCGGGGAAGACGAAGGCAAACCGCGCACAGTGGTCAACACCATGCCCAAAGTCGGACGAAACGATCCTTGTTATTGCGGCTCAGGCAAAAAGTACAAAAAATGTCATGGACTCGATGCTTGATCTGCCCAAGTCCGATATTGGAAGTTTGAAAATGGCTCTGGCTAATTTTCATTCAGTGGCCGGTTGGGCGCATTTGGTTGAACGCCCAACCGGCGCTGCATTTGTTGACGGAGTTGCTGTGGCTGCAACCGTCTTTGCGGCAACACCATTTCTCCTACCAGAAAACGGAAGACATAAAATTGATCCGGCGTCAGAATCTGGCGAAATTGCGATTCGATATACGCCTGAGTCTTGATGATTTCAGCCGTTTTTTCAGCGGATTTGGCAGCCAGTTCTTCGACTTTCTGCGGATCGAAGTTTTCGCCGTAAATGGCGTCTTCAAGCTCAGCCTCCGCTTCACGCTTTTCTGAATGCAAGGTGTTTAGTTTGGGACCGATTTGTCGCCTCAGCCCCTTGAACTTCTCTTTCTGTTCCGGCGTCAGGTCGAGTTGGCGCATCAGCACCATCATCGCCGGCCCATTGCCGAATCCCGGAATCATCATGGCGACTTCGTCGGGTTTGAACAGAGCGCGCGGCCCCAATTTGCTGATTCCGTCCAGGCTATGTTTTTGAGAAGGCGCCTCCTGCGCTGAAGTCGTCGTGTTGGAAGACGTGTTCACCGCGGGCGCAACCTGATTGGCGTTTGGCTTGTCCGGCTTCTTTTGAACCTGCCGCTGCGCTCTGCCGGGTCGGCGAATTGTCTGCCCAAAGGCCGTTTCGTGAGCTTGAGCCAACACTCCAACCAACACCGCAAGCGAAAACACCAGGACAGAAAATTTTTGGGCAACGAACCTGGTTTTCATCTTGAATCTCCCCACGGATAAGAACGGTCTTCTTCCACCGCAAAAAACGAACGCAAAGACCCATTCTGTTGATTCGCTTTTTTGATTTCGGCGCGCAAACCGGCTTTGACGGTTTCCAGTTTGGCCTGGTGTTCGGCAGTCACTGACTGCAATTGTGCCTGATGCTCGGCGACAAATTGAGTTTTGAAACTGGCAAACTCAGCCTGGTATTGCTGCTGGATTTTGGCGCGTTCGTCGGCCACGGCTTTGCTGACGATTTCCTGTACCTGTTGCTCAGTCAACCCTGTTGAATTGGAAACGCCGGTCCGGTTTCCCAAAACCGACAATGCCATCAAAACGACAGCCGCCGCCGCACCGGTCATCGCCAAACCACGCGCCCAAACCGGAAACATTCCGATCAATTCGCGCACGACATCCATTTTGGTTTTCGGCGGAACGAATTCGGTGCGCGGCGCAAAACCGAATTGCCACGCTCCCAAATCGTCGCGCACCCGGCCAAACGCTTTCAGCTCTGCACCGCAATCGTCGCATTCATTCAGATGCCGTTCGAACAAAACGCGCTCAGCGGCGGTGGCTTCGCCGTACAGATAAGTGACCAAATCCTCCTTGCGGTCACATGCGAATTGATTTCTGTTCGTGTTGTTCATGGCGTTTTCGCCTCCTTACCTCTTTCCTTCCGTTTAGTGATTCCCGTTAAAGCGCGGTTCGAAGCTTTTCCAGTCTCGCCCGCATTTGTTGTAATCCCGTGTACAGTCTTGATTTCACTGTGCTGACCGGTATGGCCAGAATGTCTGCGATTTCGGCGAAGGTCAATTCTTCATACTCTTTCATCACAATGACCTGCCGCATTTCGGGCGGCAACGCATGCAACGCTTTCCTGACCTGAGTCGCCAATTGGTCGCGTTGCATTCGTTCCGGCATCAACTCCGCGCTGTCATCGGCCAGTTCGAACCTGGGACCTTCGTCATCTTCCAGATCAATGGACTGTTCAACGACATTGCCGCGTTTCCGCATCCGAGAATGACAGGCATTCAGGGCAATCCGATACAGCCAGGAAGAAAACTTGGCGTCGCCACGAAATTTCCGCAGGTTACGAAACGCCGCCAAAAACGTTTCCTGGCAAACATCACGAGCGTCTTCATCGCGCCCAAGCATACGCAGCGACAGCCCGTAGATAGGCCGCTCCCATCTTCGCACCAACAAACTGAATGCATCCGTTTCACCGGCGAGAGTCCGCTCGATGATCTGATCGTCGCTGATCTCCATATCCTGAATCAGATCCGCCTTCCTCTTGTCGCGTTATTCTTTCCCAGCAAAGCAAGTCACTACCCGTTGTTTGCCGCCAACTAAGACGAACGACAGTTAATCAAAGTCGAACTTTTTGTTGATTTTGGCGAGTCTTTTTCGGCTGAGAAATCAGTAAAGCCCGATTTATGAGATTTGCACATCTGGACGCTGGCCTTCGACCCAAGCCTCGCCGTCTTCGAAAATCTCTTTTTTCCAGATCGGAACAATCTGTTTCACGCGATCAATGGCGTAATGGCAGGCTTCAAACGCGACTTTGCGATGCGGCGATGTCACGACAATGACCACTGATGATTCCGAAATCTTCATTTCGCCAAAGCGGTGAATGATACCGATGCGTTCGACTTCGGGCCATCGCTGGCGAATTTCTTCACCGACGCGACGCATTTCCTTCACAGCCATCGGCGGGTAAGCGTCGTAATCAAGCGTCAGCACTCGGCGACCTTTGGTATTGTCGCGGACAACTCCGTCAAAAGTGACGACCGCACCGGCTCCACCGGTCAGCAGTCGTTGTTCCAAGCCTTGTTTATCAATTGGTTCGCGCGTGATCTCAAAAATGTCTTCCGTCATTTCTTCCCCTCTCTTCCTGCTAGTTCTCGTGTGCGACAACGTCTTCAAGGTATTTTTTCGCACGGCTGACACGTTGGCTTTTGTTTGTGATCACAATATCCTTGCCAGTCTTTTCATTCGCTTTGGACGCAGTTGTCATCTTGACGCCAGTCAAAAAATTCGTGCTTTCAGTTTGAGTCTCGCCTGTCATACGGTCATATCCGCGCAAATCCGCGCCGATCCACAAAAACCGTTTTGCTTCCGGCTCGTATCGAAAACGGTAGGTTTGCTGAGTCAGTTCGCGCGAACCGTATTCCTGTTTGACGATCAACACTCCATTTTTGATTTCGACATTCACGGGAGTTTCGACCATCCCGTAAAAAGCTCCGCCACATCGCGTACACAACAAAAGCTTTGTCGCCAAACCTGCGCGGCTGAATTTTCCGTCAGCGGTTTTGAAAAGCAACAGCAATGCGCGTTCGAGTTCCGGCGGGTTTTCTTTATCGGCATTGGCGGGCATTTGCTCAACCAGAACAACCGCTATATCAGAAATCGAATCACGGTTCAGATCGCCGCTGATTTCTGCTTCCACCGTCCAGCCAAAAGGAACAAACTCACGAACCGACTCAGCCGTTAAAGGCAGCTTAGCCACTTCAATCGGCGATTTGGCCTGGAACGAAAACAGGAATATCAGAAATGCCAGCATAACTTCGTCTCGTATCAGCCGCCCGAAACCGGCGGAAAGATCGCTACGGTGTCACCGTTTTTCAGCGGATGGTTGCGCTGAGCGTGTTCTTCGTTGACGGCAACCAGCGCCGAACGCTCAAACCGTTCCAGCTCATCAAACCGTCGCTTCAATTCTTGCCAGGCATCTGCCGCCGTCGCCGGAACCGCCAACTCGCAACGCAATTCACTCGCGCCAGCGGCTTCGCGACAAGCGCCAAACAGTAAAATTGTGATGTTGATGGATTCTTTTCCCATCGAATTAAAACCCTGTCGCGGGAATTCCCGCCGATCCACCCGCCGAAGAAGCTTTGGCAGCGCTGGCCAACGGAGCCGGTTCGTCACCCACCGGACTGATTTCCTTGCCACGAAACCGCAGGGATTCGACCAGAAAGTTATCGAACAACAACCGTCCATCACGGCTTTCGTTGCGGTGATCCCAGTATTTGTCCGTCTGCCAGTCCTGAAACGACTTTTCGATGTGAAATTGCACGCCGTAAATCAACTGGTCTGCCGTGCGGCGCACCATCATCTGGTATTCGGACAGATACCCTCGCGCCAAATGTTTGAAACCCGATGGCAACCGATCAATTTCCAGCCCGTGATTTTGCCAGACACGCAACAGGTGTTTGCGATTGGTGTATTTTTGCCAGCGAGCGCTGGGGCGGTTGTCAATTCCGGCAAAAATCGGATCGTTGACATCCGTGATTTTGACGAACCGATATTGGTATTCGATCAATCGCCCACTGCGTTTTTCACTCGGCGGTTTGCCGTCAATGGTCGTGATCGTGGCGCCGAACGCCTGTCCGACTAATTGGTGTCCGCCACAAATGGCCATCACGGGCACTCGCGTCTGGCGGATAAACTGGTTGAATTCTTCAATCAGTCCCGGCGCGTACAAATCAAAATCCCGCAAGGTGCCGCTCAGAACGATGGCGTCCGGATCGAATTCCCGCACCGTTGTTTCGTTCAATTCCGACAGGTGAATTGTGCGAACGTTCGGATTGCGAATCAATTGGCGAATGTTGTTTTCGATATTGCCCATCGCCATTCCGGCGATCATTCGTTCCAATCGCACCCATTTGCCTGGATGAAAATCCGGCTCACGACGGGCGATGTCGGAATACTGCGTTTCGTCGGCAACCAGATTGTCCACCAACAGAACACGCATCGTTTGAATGCGAGGTTTTATGATCTCAAAGAGGCAATAAGAGTCGCTGTTTTGTTCAAATGATTGCTTCATAACATCCCACGTGCAAAAAATTTGTGATAACCGCAGTCTACTACAGGGGCGTGAGTCTTGTGGAGTGACCGAACGCAATCCGCAATCGGAATGACTTGCCAATGGTTCTAAATCGAAGCAAAAAACTTTGAAACAGGATTGCCAGAATTTTTTTATGATGAACCTGTAAATCCTGCCGAAATCATGTTCATCCTGATGAGGCTGAGTTTCCGGGATTCTTTGGTTGTGGCTCAGAAAGAGTTTTGTTAGACTCCGCGCCGTGCGCTAACCCCTTGGCTTTGAATTCGTAAATGCCAATTGCTCAAATTGTTCAAAAGAAGAATTTGTACCAAACAGACTTTGCTGAAACATTATTGTCTGGCGCTAGCGCCCCGTTGCTAGTTGCTCCAACACTCTTCGGCAGCATCGCAAAAGACGATGTACCCGGACGAGGGTAAGAAAGGGATTGAAAATGAAAAGTTTCCGTTTGATCGCAACCTGTCTGGTTGTGATGTTACTGGTTGTTTGCGTGGGAATTTCGTCACAGGCTCAGGCCTCAACGAAAAAAGCATCCTCCAGCAAGAAGAAAAAAGCTGTCGCTCAAAAAAAATCGTCCGGCAAAACCGTTGGCAAATCCTCCGGGAAAAAAGGCAAAGTCGTTGCCAGCCGCAGCAAAAAGAAGCGTTCGTCACGATACGCAGCGACAACCAATAAACGCCAATCCCGATCTGCGCGCAGCCTGACCAAAGGTTCCAGTTCAAAACTTTCCCGTTCGGCTCGCCGACGCCGCGCCCGCGCGTTGTACCTGGCCCAATTGAGAGCGATGCGCGCCCGCGACGCTGCCTTGCAGAATCTGACCAATGCCAACATCGAAAAAGACCTGACTGAAGGCGAGGACCTGGAAATTCGCCAGATCGTGCTGGATGCAATCAGCGGACGTTCCGCGACGGTGGTGGTCATGGAGCCAAACACCGGGCGCATCTATACGGTCGTGAATCAACAAATGGCTTTGCGTTCGCCAGTCAAACCTTGTTCGACGGTGAAAATGATCGTCGGCCTGGCGGCATTGAATCAAAAAGCCATTGAACCGGATGAAGCGGTTCAGATCAGCCGTCGTTCCAGCATGGATTTGACTTATGCGCTGGCCAAATCCAACAACCCGTTTTTCCAGGTGATAGGGCGTTCGATGGGTTATGACCAGGTTATCAGGTACGCCGAAAATTATGGTTTTGGCGAAAAAACCGGTGTCAATTACGCGAACGAAAGCGAAGGATTCATCCCTGAAGAAGGAACGACATTGATGCCCAGCCACGGCGACGGATTTGGCGTGACGGCCATTCAGTTGTCCGCCTTTACCGCGGCGATTGCCAACGGCGGTAACTTGTACGTTCCACGTGTGCCTCGCACAGCCGAAGATGCCGCCGATTTCAAACCGGAAATTAAACGCAAGATCGAAATGTCAGCCGAAGATCGCGCCAAAGTGCTGCCAGGCATGATCGGAGCCGTGAATTTCGGAACGGCGCGACCTGCGGCCAACCCTATGTTCCAGGTGGCTGGCAAAACCGGAACCTGCACCGGAAACCGTGACAAACTGCGCTTGTTCACATCGTTTTCCAGCGTGGAAAATCCCAAAGTCGTGGTGACAGTAATCACCACCGATTCCAAACTTGGCGGCAACCACGCGACGGCAATCGCCGGAAAGATTTATGCCGGTATCGCGCCCCGATTTTTCCGCGAACGGGTCATTCCTGCTGTGGCGACTGCGGAAATCGCCCTGCCGGAAATCAACCCGTAAAGCCTCAAATTCGAATCACAAAAAAAGGCGAGCGCAGATGATTGATTCTGCGCTCGCCTTTTTGTTTTCTCTGCCGAAACCGCCAGTTTACTTAAACTGCAGCCCTTTCAATTCAATCGTCACGTCTTTGACTTCGTCTTCGGTAATTTTGGACGGAGCGTCAATTTTTATGCTGACGCGCATGGATTCGCCCGGATTGAGCGGGTTTTGCCGTGCGCGTGGAATCGGAATGCTGGAACGTTCCGAAATGGTGCTGTCTCCCATATCGAACATTTTGCCAACCAATTCCAAACCAGTGATCGGTCGGTCTCCGCGATTGGTAATGTTCGCGCGAACTTCAATCTGAAACATGCCAATCAGATTGGGGTATGTGCGCTTATCTTCGGGTTGGATGTCTATTTCGACCTTGCTTTTGTAATCCTCAAATTCGGCGTTTCCCGCGCGCAAGGCATCTTCCAAAGCGGCTGCCTGATGCGGTTTGCTTTTGGCCAGCATGATGATGATCGCTGCCAGCAAAACAACGGCAATTGACCCGCCCAGCAAAATCATTCGCCCGCGTTTTTTGGCAAGCGCCAATTCATGGTCTACTTCATTTTCAAACATGACGTTCCTTTCACATTGAACATTGGTGAATCGCTTATTCGCCGCTGACCACCATTCGATTGACCTTGACGGTGGGAGCGGCGATCTTTCCTCGGAAGCGCAAATCATTGCCGACCATTTCAATGCCTTTCAGCATGTCTTTGAAGTTTCCAGCAATCGTCACTTCTTCGACCGGAAAACTCAAACGACCATTTTCAATCCACCACCCGGCGGCTCCGCGCGAATAATCGCCAGTGACCGGATTGAACCCAAAACCGATCATTTCGGTGACGTAAAACCCTTCGCTGACCGAAGCAATGATTTCTTCCGGCGTATGGACTCCCGGCTCGACAAAAAAGTTTCCGACGCCGACGCTCGGCGCGCCGGTCAATCCACGCGCGGCATTTCCGGTCGAACGCAAATTCAGTTTCCGCGCGGTATATGTGTTGAGCAGATAACTTTTCAGCGCTCCGTTTTCAACGACGACAGTTCGTCGCGTCGGCAAGCCTTCGCCATCGAAAGGCCGCGAACCGATTTCTCCCGGCAATGTTCCGTCGTCCACAATCGTCAACAAAGGCGAAGCAATTTGTTCACCCAACTGCCCGACCAAAAATGACGACCGGCGAAAAATCGCGCCACCTTCGACCGCTTCAAAAAAATCGCCCAGCAGGTCTTCGGTCGCGCCGAACTCAAACACAATCGGCACTTCAGTCGTGGCGACTTTGCGCCCGCCGAGTTTGCGAATCGCACGTCGAGCCGCTTCTTTGCCGATGACTTCCGGCGAATCCAGCGCGGCAAGCAGACGTTTGCGGTCGCCCCAAAATCCGACCTGCATCTGCTCGCCTTCTTTGGCCAATGGAACAGCCATCACCGTGCAATTCGTTCCGGCGTATTCGCCGGCAAATCCAGCGCTGTTGACCAAGATCGTTCTGCCGACAATCGTGCTGCAAGCCCCGCCTTCGGAATTGACTATGCGCGGATCAAAGCTGCGCGCGGCGGCTTCGGCAGTGCGCGCCATTTCGATTTTGCGTTCAGGAGCCAGTTCGACAACCGCCGGATCGAACAAGTTCAAATCGGGAACGGCCGTCGCCAATTCTTCGCGTGCTGGCAAGATGGCGGCCTCGTCCACCGAAGTTCGTTTGGCCATTTCGACGGCGTTGGCGATCAATTCTTCTATGCCTTCCGCCGAAACATCCGAAGTCGAACAGGACGCCTGCCGTCCTTCGCACAGCACGCGCAAGCCTATTCCGCGCGAAGCCGCTTCCTGTAACTTTTCAATTTCGCCGAGCCGGACTTCGACGGAAAATTCTGTGGTTTCACTGGCGATGGCTTCGGCATCGGTCGCGCCACGTTTGATCGCCTGAGCGACGATTTCGGAAAGTAGGTCTTTGGAAATTTGTGTAATCATTGATTCATCAAAGCGGCAAAATTCGATAAGTGTTGATCCATTCAGCTTCGTTGCTACACGTCACAATAATTTCGAGTTCTTTGATTGCCTGATCGTAAGGAAGATTGCGCGGGACTATGGAAACTCCGGCAACATCGTGACCCGAAGCCATAACGTCGGCGATGTGGCGAGGCATTGTTCGCAAGTCATGAGTGAAGAGGACTCGTTGTTCGCTCGCCGCTCGGACCAACAAGTCAGGGTCATCGAGTTCGCCCCAGCCCGCTTCGTGAGCCGTCAGGTAATCAAGCTCAGGAATGCGACGCAACAAACCGTACAGGATTCTGTGATCGAAGTTTTGATCCAGCAGCACTCGCAGCATCGCTTCACCTATCGAGTCCAGGAGCCAGTTTTCTGCATTTCTTCCCAGCGCCGCGTCAGACGTTCACGAATTGCCACTCGATCCGCTTGATATTGCGGGTCAGCTTCAAGCTGTTTCAGGAAAGCGGCATCCGCCTCTTCCTGCTCCTTCAAATAGGCGTCCAGTTCTGTCTTATGGCTCAGATAATAGGCAATAACTGAATAGGACTTCTCCAAAGAGACAGATGGAAACCGATTGACGATCTCTTCTGGTATTGCGCCCTGATTGTAATGATAAAGAATCGTATCCAGTGGAACACGAGTGCCAGTCACACGAATTGTTCCATCTTCCCATTTTTCCAAAGGAACTGTTTGAACTGATTCAATTGCAACCATAGCTTTTATCTCCGTGACAAATTATCGCCTGTCAGCCTTTCGTTCCGCCAACCGTCATTTCAGAAATTTTGATCGTAGGCATGCCGACGCCGACCGGAACCGACTGCCCGTCCTTGCCGCAAGTGCCAACGCCTTCATCCAGCGCCAGATCGTTGCCAACGGCAGTGACTTTGGTCAGTGCAACCGGGCCGTTGCCAATCAACGTTGCGCCTTTGACCGGCGAAGTCACCTTGCCGTCTTCGATCAAATACGCTTCACTGGCAGAAAAGACGAACTTGCCGTTGGTGATATCTACTTGTCCGCCGCCGAATTGCACGGCGTACAAACCGCGTTTGACCGAAGCGATAATGTCCGCCGGAACGTCGTTGCCGCTGAGCATAAAAGTGTTCGTCATTCGCGGCATAGGCAAATGGCGATAGCTTTCGCGGCGGCCATTTCCCGTCAACCGCGCGCCGGTCAGCCGTGAACTCAGTTTGTCCTGCAAATAGCCGCGCAAGATTCCGTTTTCGATCAAGACAGTTTGACCAGTCGGATTGCCTTCGTCGTCTACATTCAGCGAACCGCGCCGATTCGGAATCGAACCTTCATCAACAACCGTGCAAAGCTCGCTGGCGACTTTTTGACCGATCAAGCCGGAAAAGGCCGACGTGCCTTTGCGATTGAAATCGGCTTCGAGGCCATGGCCAACGGCTTCGTGCAATAGAATTCCCGGCCAGCCTGCGCCCAACACGACTTCCATTGTTCCCGCCGGAGCATCCGTCGCATCAAGTTGGACAATCGCCTGCCGAGCGGCTTCGTTGGCGTAATGTTCGATGATCGCGTCGTTGAAATAATCGAAGCCGATGCGCCCGCCTCCGCCCGAAACGCCGGATTGCAGATTGCCGTCGTCATCCGCGATGCACATCACGCGCGTCCGAGCCAGTGGCTGCACATCGCCGATCAACAAGCCTTCCGAAGTGGCGATCAACACAACTTTGAATTCGTCGGAAAGCCCTGCCTGGACTTCCCGGATGCGCTGGTCATAAGCGCGCGCAGTTCGATCAATTTTCTTAAGCAATTCGATCTTCGCTTCCAGCGGCTGATCGCCGAGCAATTGCTTCACCGGATAAAGATCGCGTGTCGCTTTGCCAGCGGTGACGTTGACGGCTCCAACCGAAACGGCGCTGTCGGCGATGCAAGCGGCAGTGACAGCCGCTTTGCGAATGGCCTCAACCGAAATTTCATCGCAATACGCAAAGCCGGTTCGTTCGCCAGAAATGACGCGAACGCCCACGCCCTGGCGCACGGCACGGTTGGCCGATTTGATGATCTGCTCTTCCATGCTGAGATTGTTCAGCACGTTGTATTCAAAATACAGATCAGCGTACTCGCCGCCTTTTGATAGCGCCGCACCCAGCAACGATTCGATCTGCGAAACGGTGATGTTGAATTTGTCAGTGAAAAACTTGATTGGTTCGATCATAACAACAGTATTGCGAGAGTTAATTGTCGGCGACCTGTCCAGCCGGTGATTGAAACAATTCGCGGATCAAGCAGCGGAAACCTGGCAACAGCTTTTCGCTGGTCAGTTGATCGTCTTCGCCGAGCACAATCATCCCTTTCGGCGAATCGTAGATATGAATTTCGTTGAACTCCAAGGACACCAGCCAAACTTGCTGAACGCCAGCGGCAAAATAATCATGAATTTTGCGATTCACCTTCTCCCAGCTTTCGCTTGGCGAAACGATTTCCACCGCCAAGTCGGGAGCGACCAGCCACTTCTTGTCGGTTTCACCTCCTGCGGGCATTCGCGCTGCAGAGATGAAAGAAACATCCGGCAATCGTTCGTTGTTGCCAATCTGAAACGTTGCGTCCGGTCCGTAAACTCCGCCGAGCCGGTTGAGCTTGACGTGCATTCCCATCTCAATAATCAGCCGAGTGCCAACACCGCTGTGCCTGGAGCTTCCCATATCTTTTGCCTCCCAATTGCCGTCAACCAGTTCATAGCCTTTTTCCAGCAGGTCATATTCCTTGCCGTCGAGTTCAGCCAGAACAGCCGTCGCCGCTTGAATTGTCGGAGCCATCGTTGCGTCCTCCCAAGTGAAGATTGATTCCAAACGGATTCTAGCTTTTTGTGTCGGCAGGCGGCAAAGTGCGTTCGCCCAGATGCAGCGCGGCGATGCCAGCAGACAAGTTGTGATAGCGCACGTTGACGAAACCCGCCGAGCGCATCATTTCCGCCAGCCGTTTTTGGTCGGGGAAGTTGCGGACCGATTTTGGCAAATAGGTGTAGGCGACCGAAGAACCGGAAATCAGCGCGCCAATGCGCGGCAGGATGTTGTGGAAGTAGAACTCGAAGGCCTGGCGAAAAACGGGGATGACGGGACGCGAAAATTCCAGAATCGCGGCACGACCGCCAGGTTTCAGCACACGATAAATTTCGGCCAGACCGGTTTCGACGCTTTCCAGATTGCGAAGCCCGAAGGCGTTCGTCACTGCGTCGAAGCTTTGATCGCCAAACGGCAAATGCAACGCATCGCCTTCGGCCAATCGAGCCTTGCCGGCCTGGCGAGCGGCCAGTTTTTCATTGCCGATGACCAGCATCGGATGGCAGAAATCGCAGCCGATGACTCGCGCGTGTTTTTCCAGTTCCAGCGTCAAATCCGCCGTGCCACAGCACAAATCCAGCGCAATGGCATTGGGGCGCTGCAACACGTCCATCAGTTTTTTGACCGTGAAGCGTCGCCAGACTTTGTCAATGTTGACCGAAAGCAGATGGTTCAGCCGGTCGTAGCTGGGAGCAATGTCGGCAAACATGGCCTGCACTGCGCCATGTTTGCCGGAAGCGTTGAATTCGGGATTGGGTTGCGGATGAGGAGAAATTTTCACAGACCGGTTTTGCCAGAGTTAAAAGCTTCGTTGACTTTGCCGACGACGACAACGGTCAGCGCGTTGGCATCGAGCATTCGTTTGGCTACGCGCTGCACATCGGCGGCGGAAATCGCTTCGATCTTTTTACCGATTTCGACCGGCAGATTGCGCGGCAACAGATACATTTCTATGTCGCGCAAATTTTGTTCAATCGGACGCTCAGCCAATTCACTGGCCAGCGCCGTTTTCGCTTCCGCCAGTTCGTTGGCTGAAACCGGCGCGCCCACCAGCGATGTAAACGCCTCGCTGGCGCGGCGTGAAAGCTCTGGCGCTTTTTCCGACACCACAGACGCCGAGTAATAAAACGGCCCGGCCAAAATTCGTTGCGCCGACTTGACGCTCAAATTCATTACGCCGGATTCGTTCTTGAGCCGATTGCTGACGATGCGCGCAATGATTTCCGTGGTCAGAAAATCCGCGTCGGTGTGTTTGACGCCGATCAATCCACCGCGCAATTCGACGTTGGCGGCTTCGGGCAATTCCACCTTGACCACGCGCAGTTGGGAAGTTTGCGGCGGCTGGCGAAACGTCGCCGGAACGATCTGGCCTTTGACCCAACCGCCAAACAGCAGCTTGAACACCTGCATGACGCGGTCGTGCGCAATGTTGCCGACCACCACTGCCGAGGCATTGTTGGCAAGGTAAAACCGCCGAAAGAAATCGTAGGCGTCTCCCTGGTTGATTGCCGTCAGCGTTTTTTCATCGCCGAGAGCGCTGTTGCCGTAAGGATGATCGCCGTAAATCGCTTCCAGAAAAGCGGCATCGGCTTGTTCAGCGGCGGCCAACTTGACAGTCTTGGCTTTGGCGATCTGCGCTTCCTGTGCAACTTTGAATGCGTCAGGCCGGACGTTTTCAACCACCAGCAATCGCGCGACGATTTCCATCGCCTGGCCAAAACTGCTGGTCGGAGCTTCCAGACGCAGCCAGGTAGTATCCGACGTGACTCCCCAATCCGCTTTTGCGCTCAGCGATTCCAATTCTTCTTTGACGCGCGGGTTGACGATCATCAGCGATTCCAGCGTCAACGACGCCAGACCGGTTTTGCCCGCCAGATCGAACATCGCTCCGCCGCGAATGATCAAATCGCATTTGACCACTGCGTCGCTTTGGCGGTCGAGCGTGATGATCTGCAATCCGTTGAGCAGATTGTCGCGCCGCACATTGCTGTAAGCAGTGACCTGCACAGGTTCAGGCGCAGCCGGGTTCGATTTGTCTTTCTTTTGCGCGAAGGCAGCGCCGGGAACCAGCGCACAGCACATGACCAGAATGAAAAGCTTTGATAATCGCATCATTATTGTCTCGATTGAATTTGGGATTTCGTCGGACGAAAAGTGTAGCCGCCGCTTCGTGCGACCGTCAACCAGACGATTTAATGACGCAATTGCGGCGGCGAAACTTGAACGGCTGGGCGGAGAGTTTTTGCGAAGCATGTTTTCAGAATTGCCCTTTTCACCGCGGAGGCGCAAAGGAGGCAGAGGATTCGCAGAGGTTTTGCCAAAAACTCTGCGCTAACTCTGCGGCTCTCTGCGCCTCTGCGTTGAAATAGGCATTCTTTTCCTGGCCACTTCAAGCCGGCAATAATCCTTTGATTTCGCGGACGACTTTTTCGACTTCTTCCTGATCGGCCAGCGCGATCATAAAGAATTTGTAGCCTTCGCTGATGCAAACAACCCCGTTGGCAAAAAACCAGATGCCGTTCAACAACGGATTGCCGCCCAGAATCAAACTGACCGGAAAGCCCGTCACCGTCGCGCCGGAAAACGCCGCGCCAATCATCGAAGCGCCCGCCGCCACGCTGAAAGCGCCGAGCAACGGCGCACCGACGTATTTCGTCAGGTTGCGTTGAAACTCGATGCGTTCGCGTTCGGCTTCGTCCAGTTTGCCTTCGGCAAGAAGTTTTTCCTGCTCTTTCAAATAGTCGTTGTATTTTTCGGTCAGTTTGCGAATGCCGACGATAGGCAGCGCGCTGTTGAAAAACCAGTTGCCGGTTCCGCCTGCGCCCAGAATCGTCGCGCCGAGTTCCGGTAACGCCGAACCTATGCGCGTCCCGGCAATCATCGAAAATGAAACAACAGCGGTTTTGCCGGGATTTTCCTTGATCCAGACTCGCGCTTTTTCATAACCGCTGAAGGCAGCTTCGGTCACGCGCGCTCCGGCGGTTCCGGCGTTGTAGGCGCTTTCGGCGCGCTGGTAATAGGTTTTGGCGGAACCGAACACGTCGCTGACGACTTCTTCGGCGTTTTTGGAAAACTGCTCGGCTCCGGCCTGAGCGACGGTTGCGCCCTGTTTGAAAGTGTCTTCGGCTTTCGCCGCTACGTCGCGCAAACTGTCTGTGACTTTCAAATCTTCGTCGAGCTTGTTGAATTGTTCGCGCGCGGCGGTCGCAGCTTGATTGGCGGTCTGGCCAAGCGAATCGGTCGCCTTTTTGGCAACTTCGCCCGCGGTGCTGACGCCCTGCTCGAATTTGTTTTTCAAATCAAATTTGTCATCAAGTTCCTGCGCCGTACGCTTCGCCGCGTCGCGCAATTGATCGAAAATGCTGTTGGCCATTTCACTTCCCTCCACTGGATTTGTTGAGCGCCGATGAGTTCGGCAATGGAGCTTACGTCGCTGCTGAAGGATTGGTTCAGAGTGATTTATTGGCGCTTCTGCTTCGGATCGAGCCATTCGCGCAAACCGTCACCGACGAAGTTGAACGCCATTACCGTCAGCATCACCGCCAATCCGGGAAAAATCAGCAAGTGCGGCGCGACACGCAAAAAGCTGCGGGCATCGTTGAGCATCACTCCCCAACTAGAAGTCGGCGGCTGCACTCCCAAGCCCAGAAAGCTCAAACTCGCTTCGGACAAAACGGCTCCGGCCATTCCCAGACTGGCCTGGACAATCAGCGGCTGAATCGCGTTGGGCAATACGTGACGAAAGATGATGCGGAAATCGCTGGCTCCCAACGCACGCGCGGCAGTGACAAAGTCGTATTCGCGGACTTTCAAAACCTGCCCGCGCATCAATCGCGCGTACCCGACCCAACCTATGACCGACAAAGCCAGAATCAAATTGCGAATGCTGGGTCCCAAAAACGCGACCATCGCAATCGCCAGCAGAATGCTGGGAAACGACAAAAAGACGTTGAACAAAAAACCGGAAAAGAACCGATCTACCCAACCGCCGTAATAACCCGACACTGCTCCGATCATCATTCCGATAAACGCCGAAATCAGCACAACCGTCACGCCGACTTGCATGGAAATCCGCGCACCAAACATCACTCGCGACATCACGTCGCGCCCCAGATCATCCACGCCAAAGGGATGACTGGCCGATGGCTTTAATCTGTCTTCCAATGGCGCATCGGCAGCAAACTGCTTTTGCTCCGTCGGACTGTGCGGAGCAATCAGTGGCGCAAAGATGGCGACAATAAAAAACAGCGCGATGATGATGGTTCCAACTTTGCCTAGGCGATTCATTTCGTTGCAGGTGCTTTCCTTTGTTTCTGATGTTTAGGCTTGCGCCGAGTTCGTTGCAAAAATTCAGGCTCAACTCCAATGCTGTGTCCCCGTGCCACCTTTTTCGATAAATTTAGCCAAGCGCATCCCCATTCGTCGAACTCGTAAATCTTGAATGTTTTTCCCAGCGCGAGACGAATGACCTCAATCGTTTCGGTTGGCATCTGCGCGACACTGGGCGGGATTTCAACCAATCGAACCCAATCGCCAACTTCTATTGACCGCCCCAAACTATCGGCTGGTTCAAATTGCGTTTCCATCTCGTCTCTCACGGTATTTCTTATTCAACTTTGATTCGCGGATCGAGCAGCCGGTATGCGAAATCGGTGATCAAATTGGCGATGATGTAAGTCAGTGCGATCATCAAAATGCAGCCTTGCACCATTGGGTAATCGCGCGAGTTGATCGAATCAATCGTCAGCCGACCAAGTCCCGGCCAACTGAAAATCATTTCGGTGATGATGGCTCCGGCCAGCAACACGCCAAACTGCAATCCTATGACGGTGACCACCGGAATCAATCCGTTTTTCAAAACGTGTTTGTAAATCACCTGCCGCTCGCTCAAGCCTTTGGCGCGCGCGGTGCGGACGTAATCTTCGTTGAGTTCTTCGATGACGCTGGAACGAACCATGCGCGTCAGAATCGCGGCCAACGGCGCTCCAAGCGTGACAGCAGGCAAAATCAAATACTCGAATCCGTATCTGCCGGAAACCGGCAACCAGTCGAGCTTGATGGCAAACAGCAAAATCATCAGCGGCCCCAGCACAAAACCCGGCGTGCTGATTCCCAGCAATGCCGCAACTGAAGCGATGTTGTCGCGCAATTGCCCCTGATGCCGTCCAGCAGTGACACCCAGCGGAATGGCGATGGCAATCGCCACGATCAATCCGGCAATCGCCAGTTCAATCGTCGCCGGATAACGCGCAAAGATTTTGTCGAAAACCTTGTCGGAAGGGTTCAGCAGACTGACGCCCAGATCGCCCTGCAAGACGCCTCGCCAGTAATTGACATATTGGCTGGTGAGCGGCAGATTGAGTCCGAGTTTGTGTTTGAGTTCGGCGACTTGCTGTTCGGTGGCGTTTTCGCCAAGCGAATTGCGAACCGGATCGCCAGGCACAATGTGAATCAACAGAAAAACCAGAGTCACCACTGCCCAGACGACAGGCAATACCACCAACAATCGTTTGGCCAGCACAACCAGAATGTTCAGCATGCGGCGGATGATAGCAGAGGAATTTCGCGTATGGGAATTGAGTCAGCGCATTGCGCTGACTCAAAAGGATCAGGCGTAAATAGTTTGAACAGGAAATTCGTCAGCGGTTTCAGCTTCTTCGGCAAAACTGATAGCGCCGATCCAGGTCGGCAAATCCGTTTCGGTGGCGACATACTGGCTGATGACCCAGACTTCAGATTCATCAGGAGCAATCGCGGCTCCATTAAAATTGCTCCACTGGCAAAACGCCGAAGCCGGGCTGTGCATCAACAATTCGCTCGGATGCAACATGCCCGATTCATCGGCAGCGCGGCGACCGGTAAAGCAAATCGAAGGCGTTTCGTATTCGCTGACACGGTTGAAGACCATCATCATATTCGCTTCGCCGTCCACCATGACTGCCGGGCAGAAATAATGCCGGCGAGGCGCGCCGTAAACTCCCTGCTGAACGACGCAACCGGCTCGCGGATTGATTTGCACCCAGTGAATCGCCGCGGTGTTGGCGGCATCGCCCCAATTGGCGGCGACCGTGTGAGCCGCCCACAACAATCCATGGCGGAACACGACATTGACCAATCGAGCGTCGCCAATTCCGATTTCAATTCCTGTCGAATGCTGGTGAGCATCCGGCGGCAATTGATGTTCCGCCGTCGGCACGAATCGCCGCGTTAAAATCGGAGCTTGTCGCCTGTGTTGAGTCACCGTCCACTGAGTAAATCCCTGCCCACTTGAGATGGAATTGAGCAGATACTGCGCTCCGGCAGCCCGCAAATTCACCGCCGGTTGAATGCCAAACGCCGGGGTGCCGTCGGCATTACGAAGCTGCCAGAAATCCCAGCCATGCACCACACTGCCGATTTCAATTTCGCGCAGGTTCAGGACACGCAATTTTGAATAAACGAATTCTCCCTGTCCGCTGAACATATTCGCCGTCAGACACAGCAACGAATTGTCCACCGACAAGCCCAGACTGTCCGGCCAGTAAGAGGTTTTGAGCAATCCATCGTATCCGGCATCCAACGCCCAGATTCGCCAATCACCGAGCGGGTTCTCGGTTTTGGAATATGCCAGCAAAAACCATGATCGTTGCGAATCGAAACTTCGCGCGCAGGCCGCCATGACCCAACATCCGTGAAACTGATCGTAAAGCGCTTTCGGGTTGTAAATAATCGCGTCCTCGACCAGCCGCGCAAACACATCGGCCAGCGTTCGCCGCAGCAATTGCGCGCCGAATTTGTCAAACACTGCAAACGTCGCGTTGACCGCAGCCAGAACGTGATTCGGTCCAACGGCAATCTGGCAATCAGGCGGCGTCCAATTGGCGTCATCCAATCCGGCAAAATCCGTCGCCATGTCCAGCGACGAAACACCGTCCAAATCATTTGTGACTTGAGAATCGAATTGCAGCAACTCCGCCGGATAAGCCGGAGCCGGATTGGTCAGAGCCTGGGATTTGAGTTTGGAAAAACTTGCGAGGCCGACTTCACGACCGTGCGGAACCTGATGGGGCGTCATCAGACGATTTTCCCGCTTGGCCTTCAGCTCGCTGAAATTGACCACAACTCCCCTGGACGAAGGCAGAGTTCGCATTCCTTTCGCCTCCGGGGTGTTGATGATCTCCTGATATTCAAAAATCCTTCCCATTTTGTCTCCTACTGACGGTAAATGTGGGGAGTGCAGCAGGGGGTCGGACAAGGAAGCCGCCAAAAGCTCGCAGTTTCCCAGTCGCTGATTTACATAAAATAAAACGTCGTGCTGACAGCAAGCTCTGAAAAAGGGGCACAGCGAGATCCTTCCAGTGGATTTGCGAGGAGCAGAGCTATCCTGTTGGCGTTTTATTTATCTGCGGATTGTTTTCAGTGAACTGTTGAATGAACTTGAATGAAATGTATGTTGAAGGACGACCGTAATCATAAATACCGGCTGTGTGTTGTCAAGCTGAAGCCTGTTGCGGCTTTGTAATACTTTCATCAAGTAATTTTCGTCGCTTGATTGCCTTCAGTCCTCAATCGTTGACACGCCTTACACCAAATGGCGACTCTGTTGACACCGAAGCGAGTAATAATTTCGCGGCTGTGGCAGATTTTACTTCACTCAAATTTCGTCTTGGCTTGAAGTCCAAACAAAATCGGTTTCCGTATTATCTCGTTGCAAGGCTGTTAATTAAGCGTCGTTCTGTGAACGCATCTGGAATTTTTTCTGGCTTGAAAAGCATACTGAGCTTGCGCGAGCAACTTATGGCATTGAGGTTGCGTCAGAGGCAGCGTTCAATCAAGAAGTTTTGAGAAAGAGTTTGAGTTTTTTCGTGTTGTATTCTTGCAGGAGTCGGAAATCTGAAAGGGAGGCAAAGAACATGATCAAGAAAACCAGCGAACTGAACCTGACAACCGGCGCAGAGGAAATCATCGCCGTCAACAACTCGGTTGAACCGAGTCCGCAAGTTGAAAGCCCGGCGCTTCCGATTGCGGAATTGCATCAGCAGGCAAAAGTCAATTCGATCATTCACGAATGGTTGACTGATATGTGGTTGCTGACTACCGGCGAAGAAATGGACGATGCGTTCCTGGCCACCAACAAACACAATGGCCGTCCACTGGCTATTTTTTGCGGCGGGCAGATGCGATTGATGGAATCACGTCCACTGACGATTGACGCCTTACGCGCCGTCGGCATCGAAATGCAGTAAGTTTCCAGCAAAGTAAAAAACATCAGGGCTGAGAAGTTAGAACTTCTCAGCCCTGATGTTTTTTTGCAGCAAAATCCTCATTTCGCCAGCGAACGAACATAAGCGACCATCTGCCAAATCTCTTCGTCCGAAACCTTTTTAGTCGGTGGCATTGTTAGTTTGCCGTCTTTTTTGACGCCATGTTTGATGGCCAGAAAGATCGCGCCATCCGCGTCTTCAGCCACTTTTCCCGAAGTCAGGTCAGGCGGTTTGGCCAGCAGTGAATCATCGCCGGATTTGCCGTCGTCTCCGTGACACAACGAACAGTTCACCGCGTAAAGCGTCTTTCCTGCCGCCGATGCCGCCACCATATCTGTCAGCGGATTTTTAGTGCTTTCCGTAACTTCAGCCGGCACCACTGGCGACGAAGAAGGGGTTGAACAAGCTGCCAATCCCAGAACAAGCCAACAACTCAGCAACACCCATACAGTTCTTGTCACAGTTGGAATTTCGCTGCAAAACGTCTTCATAAACTCGCTTTCTCCGAAGAATGAAGGTTGAAAACACAGTCGAATCAGACTCGCTTTTCATACGTCAGTCGCTATGCGATGATGCGCGGCGAATTGACGAAGATCAATCAGTTGCCTCGCCTGACTCGTCCGTTGATTCCATTTTTGCTCCCCCATTGCAATGAATTTTTCGGTTGTCCCAGACTTTGCTGAATGGGTTGAGGTAGAAATCTCATGCGTTGTCCAAGCTGTCAAAACGACATTCCTGACAATCAGTTTTATTGCCCGATCTGCCGCGCTTCGGTCTACAGCTATGTTCCAGAAAGTACTCAAAAGAAAGGCGGCAGACTGGAACGGGCTGGCAGACGATTGCTCGATCTTTTGATTCTGGTTGTTCTGATCGGAGCGGCTGTTCTGTTGGCTCGACAAATCAAATGGAATGAATTGCTGGGAATCGCCAAGCCTCCTGCCGAAAACACTTCGCCAGCCAAAACCGAACGCAATTCGGGTAAACAAAACCAGAATTCCACAAACACTCAAAAACGAAATGAAGCGCCGGCTTCTTCATCCGAATTGGAAAGCGCCAAAGAGTCCCAGCCAAAATCCGAAGAATCGTCCGCCACAACCGCCGAATCCAAACCTACTCCCAAACCTACTGTGACTCCGAAACCAGACAAGACCGTGAAATAAGCTTACGAATTTCTTTCGTGTTCGAACTGGCGCGTCGGGTCTTCGATGATGCTTTGATAAGGCGCAGCTTCGTTCAAGGCTCTGTTTGTCGTTCCTCGTTGAATTGTCGGCGGCGGATAGGAAACCGGCGGAGCTTGTATGACTGGCTTTTCGACTTTCACTGTGGGTTTGATCAAACCGACCAGATAACGGCAAATCAGCACCAGCGAAGAAAACCCAGCCATTGCAAACACGATCGGAAACGGCGTGGTCGAGCCATCCCCTCTCATCATTTCGAATGTCCCCAGCGTGATGGCAATAAATCCGACAATGCTCAACAGCGCGACAGTAACAAACACCAGATTCGGCGAAACCGAAGGCACGGACACCGTATTCATCTCGGAAATGATTTCGCGAGCGCGATCAATCGCCAGCAGGTTGGTTCCACATCGAGTGCAAAATTTCTGACCTTTTGAATTTTCAGTTCCGCAGTTTGGGCAAAACATGAGGTTCTTTCCTTTTCAGTTCAATCTTTAACCGCGTCCGATATACGGTTGGCCAATCGGCAACACAATCGCTTCCAGCATATTCACATTGGGCGGCAGCGTCGCCATCGCAACAGCGGCGTGGGCAATATCGTCAGCGGTCATAACGGGTTCGCCATTGATACGACGAGCCTCGGCCAATGTTTCAACGTCTACGTTGCCCGGATGCAGACAGCCGCAGGTGATGCCGAATTTGCGGCCTTCGAGCGCCGTGACCTGCGTCACCCCCCACAAGCCATGTTTGCTGGCGCTATAGGCCGCAGAGTTTGGTCGAACACGTTGCGCCGAAATCGAACCGACATTGATGATGCGACCTTCGCGCTGAATCTTCATGATTCGCATGGCTTCGCGCGTGCAGAGAAACGGCCCGCGCAGGTTTGTCGCCATCACACGATCCCAGGCTTCGACTGACAATTCATCCAACGGCCCGCCGTCAAAAATGCCAGCGTTGTTGACCAGAATGTCCAACCGCCCGAATCGCTCCATCGTAAGGCGAAACAATTCGCGCACCTGAACTTCATCGGCGACGTCGGCTTGCACAACCAACACTTCAACGCCTTCTTTGGCAAGAGTTTCGGCGGTTTGATTCAGCCGTTCGATGTCGCGAGAACTCAGCGCCAGATTCGCAGCTTCAGCGGCAAAGGCTTTGGCGATTCCCTGCCCTATGCCTCGACTGGCTCCGGTGATGAGCGCGACTTTTCCTTCGAGAGCTTTCATTGGCGTCACCGTTTCGTTTTCATTTCTTCGCGGATAAGTTTGGAGATCGGGTTCCACGGACGAAGTTGCGAGACAAAATCCAGCGCCTGTTCGACGCCTTTTTCCCTAATCAGTTTTTGCAGTTCGGCGGCTTGAGGATCGCCTTCCTGCGCAAAACTGAACGCGGCGGCGCAACCTTGAATCAAATACGTCGGTTCGATGCTGTAGCGATACGCGAGCTTGGCGGGGCCGATCAGCCGGTCGTCGGCTTGCAGTTTGCGAACCGGGTCGCGGCCTACGCGGGCGATGGTGTCCATCAGCGCAGCATTGGAAAAACTGGCCAGGATGTCGTTGATCAAGTTGCCGTAATGCAACGTTCGTCCGTGTTTGGAATGCAGCGCGCGTTGCGCTTCGAGCATGGCGCCGACGACGGCTCGGTTGATGGCTTCGTGAATATACTTGTAGCCTTTCTGATAACCGAGATAAGCACAGACTGCGTGGCCACAATTCAAAATGTATAGCTTCTCTTCAATGCTGGCCGGAAAGTTGTCTACGCCTTTGAACGGCGGCAATGCGTCGAAATCGCCTTTGATCTGCAGGGTATCGAACAGCACATCGCCCATTGCGTCAGCGGTGATGACCTGTCGCCCGCGTTCATCCTTTTCCTGAGCCGAGACGATGCGATCGGAAATCGCTGCGTTGAATCCCACCCAATCCTGCACGGCCTGAGCGAATTGAAACGGAATGTTGGCGAACACCAATCGCTCCAATTGCGAACCGGCGTTTTTCAGATTTTCGCAGCAGAACACATCCAGCGGACGTCGCACGTCCGAACGAGCGCGATACAAAATCGCCTCGCTCAAGACAGTGGAAATTTCCGGCAAGTTATCTGGACGAACCGAAGTGTAAATCTGATCGGCGGCGGCGACTTCGCGGGCAAAATCTTCGCCGGGCATGACAACCGCGCGCACGCCTCGGACCTCGACGGTGGTTTCAACCGCGCCTTTGGTCGCCACGTCATACCCAAGCTGATTGATCGAATTGACGATGGCTTCGCGGCGAGCGGCGAACACGACTTCGTGCCCTTGCATAGCCAGCGCCGCGCCCAGCGCGCCAAGTCCAACTCTTCCTGCTCCAATGATGATGACTCGCACTCAATTCTCCATCTGAAAGTAGATAGGATTAGCAAGATTTTCAGGATGAAAACAAATCCTGCGAAATTCTGTCTATTCAGCTTTACCGCAACAATGCTTCTACTTTCGCCAGCAATTCTTCAAACACCAGATTGCGCTTGCTCAGAAAATCGTCTGCGCCGGATTGCAGCGCTTCGATTTTGTCTTCGATGCCCTGCCGTCCGCCAAGCAGGATCACCGGCGTTTCGCGTTTGGCTTTTCTGAGTTCGCGGCACACGTCAAAGCCGGATTTGTGTTCCAGCAGCGCGTCCAGCAGCAGCAATTGATAGGATTGAGCCGGAGCCGTCGCGCGTTCAAATGCTTCGCGGCCATCCTGAGCGCGTTCGACCAGATAATTTTCAACTTCCAGTCCGCGCTGCAAAATCGCCGCCAAATCCTGGTTGGCAACGGCCACCAGCACACGCTGCACGCTGGGCAACGTCATGGTTTTCAATCCGCCGGTCAACGCCTGATGCGCCATGGTCAATTGAGCGGTGCCGCCCATTGCCGGCAACACCGCCGTCATCGCCGGTTGAACTTCCGACAATGTCGTCGTCGCCAATTTGGCTTCGACGCGGCGCGCTTCGACCATTGCGCCGAGCTTGGCAAAGGCCGCGCGAGCTTCTTCCAGATGCGCGCGCGCCGATTCCGGTCGGCGTTGCAGCAATCGCAATTCGCCGATGGCCGCGTGACACAACGCCGTGCGAAACGGATCGTGGATGGTCTGGAAAATCGAAAGGCTCTGGCTGAAGGCGCGATTGGCTTCGTTGAATTCGTTGGCGGCGACATGAAGCTGGCCTCGCGTGAACAACGCGCGCGCCATCAAATTCAACGCCGGATCGAGCGACGTGGCGGCTTCGGCGGTTTCCAGTTGCTGCCGGGCTTTGTCGAATTCGCGGCTTTCGGTATACGCCAGCGCCAATTCAAACCCGATCAAGACCTGCTCTTCGATGGCGCCGCGTTCGCGGGCAGCGGCCAAACCTTTTTCAAAAGCTTCGATGGCCAGCGCCGGTTCGTGATCGGCCTGCAACACACGTCCCAGAATTCGCTGCGTGCGGGCATAAACCGTTTTGCCGTGCAATTGCACAGCCTGCTGCACCGCGGCTTCGGCGGCGGCGACGTATCCTTGCAGCAATTTCAATTCGGCCATATCGGTCAGGGCGACGGCTTCGGCTTTGGCAAGTTCGTGATCGCGCGCCAGTCGCAAACGTTCGTCGAGCAATTTTTCCATCGCCCGCCACGAACCCAGCCGAGCCAGCACGCGCGACAAACTGCTGTACCCTTTCAACAACAACCGCACGTTGCCGGTAGCGGCAATTTGTCGAATGGCGGCTTGATACACCGGCACGGCTTCTTTCAACCGGCCTTCGGTATACAGCACCAACCCTTCCTGCAACTGAATTCGGCCTTCCAGCAAGGCGTCGCCGGCTTCTTCGGCCATTCGGGCGGCGCGCGCCCAGTTGTATCGCGCGCCTTCAAAATCGCCTTCCTTCCAATCCGCCTTGCCGACCAGATAATGCGCTTCGGCTTGCCAGCGAACATTGCCCGCTCGCCGCGCCGACAACAAAGCGCGATGCAATTGATCGCGCGCCGCCAGCAAATCGCCTTCGTTGACCAACGCGCGCCCCAACGCAGCATGCGCAGCGGCCAATCCTGCGTCATCGTGTTTGTCGGCCTCGGCTTGTTGATAAAAATTCAGGCTGCGTTTCAACGCTTCAATCGCCAGATCGATCTGTTTGCTTTCCAGATACACGCGGCCAAGCCACAACATGACGCTGGCGCGAAACGGCGCAGGCAACGGAACCAGATTCGCCGTGTCGGTGTATTTGGCCAGCAATTCCAAAGCCCGGTCATGTTCGCCTTTATTCAAATGCGATTCGACCAGCAATTGCCGAACGCTGGCTTCTTCGCACACATCTCCGGGCGAATTCAGCCGATCCGACAACGAAGCCATCAATCCGGCAGTCGTGTTTCGCGGATGCGTGGCCAACGAGACGATTTCGCCGCTTTCGTTCTCGATCAGCCGAAAGGTGAGTTCAGGCCCGTTGCTGCCGAACCGAATGACATCGGCGTCGGCCAGCACCTGTTCCGAAACGCGCGCGTTGTTGACGAAGCTGCCGTTGGTCGAACCCAGATCGCGCAGCAGAAAATCGTCGCCGACACGTATGATTTCTGCCTGCGCGCGCGACACGACCGACACCGGCAGACACAACGAATTTTCCGGCCCTCGGCCAATCGTGAATCGTTGCGATTCCAACGACACGCGCCGAACTTCGTTGTTGAATGTCAGATGAATCTCCCCACGAATGTTCATCTTTTCTGTCCCCTCATAAGGTGGCGTGAATGCTTAATCAATGGTTGAACCGGCGCAAAGTATACACACCTGCATCCATTACGCCGACATTTTTCTTGACCGACCACCGCTCACGGCTATAATCGCCTCGCTGTACCAATCGCCACGTAAGTTCCCCGTTGATCCGCGATCCGCTTGATTGAATTGGCTGTCGAATCGCCTGCCGCAATCCACATTGAGGAATCTTGAATGTCATCACCATTGCAGATTGGAATTCTTGCCGAAGCTCGTTATCTGGCACAAAGCCAGCCAACCGGACTCAGCAACGAACTTCAGGCACAAGGCCACAATGTTTCCATCCTCGATCCGCAACAGGCGTTTTATAGAATGGGCGACGACCGCTGGTTCGCCGGACTGGATGTCATCGTCGGACGCGGGCGAAGCTGGGCGCTGCTCGGTTTGCTCAAATGGGCCGAACGCGGCGGCTGTCTGACCATCAATCGCCAGGCCGCAATTTCCGCCGTCCACAACAAAGCGCAAATGTCCATCGCACTGGCGTCGAGCGGTTTGCCGATTCCTGAAACCTACTTCGCCACGATTGAGCAGCTCGCCAGCGGAATTCCTGCCGAAAATTACCCGATCATTTTGAAGCCGATCTTCGGCGATAACTCGCGCGGATTGCTGGTCGTCAATTCGCCAGCCGAAATGGCCGCAACCGATTGGCCGGAACCAGTCGCGCTGGCGCAGCGATATTTCAAAACCGACGGTTACGACCTGAAACTTTATGGCATAGGCGACCAAATCTGGGCCGTCAGAAAAGTTTCTCCATTCAATGCCACTGCCGACATGGACAAAGCCAAAGAAGGCCTGGCCGAAACGACACCGGAATTAACAGAACTTGGCCGCCGCTGTGGACAATTGTTCGGACTGGATTTGTTCGGCGTGGATTGCATCGAAACCGAAGCTGGCGTCCTGATCATTGAAATCAACGATTACCCGAATTACACCAACGTGCCTGCGGCAAACGAACGGCTGGCGGAATACGTTGTGCAAAAATGTAGGGCAAGCTGCTAGCTTGCCCTGATCCCGGCGAAAATCTCTTTTTGCTCGAATTGGCGAACTCAGAAAACAGGGCAAGCTGGCAGCTTGCCCTACTCTTAACACAATGAAAATTGGCGTCATCACCAAACGCGAAAAAGCCACCAAGTCCGGTTCGGTCATGCAGGAAACGATTGGCTTGCTCAACCAGCGTGGCATCGTCGTTGAACAGATTTATCCTGACAACGAAGCGATCAACGTCGCAGCAGTCAAAGCCGATTGCGATTTGTACCTGCTGAAATCGGGCACTGAAACCGCGCTGAGTCTGGCCGGAGTGCTGGACGCCGCTGGCGCCAAAATCCTGAATCCGTACCCGACCGTCGTCGCCATGCGCGACAAGATCATTTCGACCAAGTTGCTGCTTGACGCCGGAGTTTCCTTGCCGGAAACCTTTTTCACTGCGCATGCGGGATTGCTGGCGGATGCGTTGAAAACTGGCCCACTGGTCGTCAAACCGTTCTGGGCAGCTTCGCAGGGGCGAGGCGTGCAAATCATCCATTCCGACGACGAACTGGAAGGCGTGACCAGCGACGAAGGACTGGTCTTCGCTCAGCGTTATCACAAACCTGATGGGCGCGATTACAAACTTTACGTCATCGGCGAACAGGTTTTCGGCGTGCGCCGCGTCTGGCCACCCAAAACTCTGGAAGACAAGCTCGGCGAACCTTTTGAGGTCAGCGGCGAAATGAAAGAGATTGCTTTGAGGTGCGGGCAGGCGTTCGGCGTCGGACTTTATGGCGTGGATGTGATTACCAGTGGTGGCAAGCCATTCGTCGTGGACATCAACACGTTTCCGGGATTCAAAGGTGTGGCGAGTGCAGCGGAGTTGTTGGCAGATTACATTTTCACTGTGGGATCGAAATAATTCGATTGACGTATTCGTCCGCCTCCGAGGCTTCCCAGATGAGTAAAAGCTCTTCGACAGCTTCGTGAATCGGGAAGTCTTGCGAAACCATAATCAGGCCGGGAGAAGTTTGAGTGGCAATAAAATCGGCAAAGTGATTTGGCATTGACCTGCGGTCGTGTGAAACCAGAACCCGGCCTTCGCTTGCCGCCATTGCCAACACTTGCGTGTCCGGGACACCTTCCAGTCCCGCATCGTGACCGCTTTGAAAATCAATAGCAGGCTGAATGCGAAGTAGCGCGCGGATAATAATACCGTTGAAATCGTAATCACCTTGAAAGCGAACTTTCATATTGACCCAATTGCTGAGTGTGCAAGTTGACCTCGTTTTTCCTGTCTGCGAGCCGCCAGCTTCTGATAAAGAAGATAGTTCTTTTCTCGCAACTGCTCGCGCAATCTGTCGAACTCAATTTCGCCTTGCCGCAGGTATTCGTCAATTTCTTCGCGGTTGGCCAGGTAGAACGCGATTGCACCATAAATGCTTTCCAGGGGAAGCGGTGGAAAGTTCTGCGCAATGCTTTCGGGCGTTTCACCATTGAGCCAGTTGATGACTATCGAATCAAGCGAGATGCGCGTGCCAGAGATGCGATACGCGATTCGCGGTTCGCCTTCAAACTCAAAGCTGAGTTGCGTGACATACGGTTTCGATTCCATTTGTTTCTGTTCCATAGCGGGTGGATTCTAGCCCTGTTTTCATAGCCGAGTAAATCAATTGAGGTAAAACAATGAAGCTGCATTTTATGATTGTCCGCCGAGTCCCGCCGGTTCCCAGCCCTGTGCTGGTTGAATGTTACGAAATCCTGCGCGGGCGCGGGTACACCGTCACCGAAGACATTGCCGAAGAAATTCTGCAACGGCCTGATTTGATGAAGATTGACGCTGATTTGTACCTGCTGAAATCGCACACGGAATTGTCGCTGGCTCTGGCAGGTGTGTTGTTTACGCAAGGCGCGAACATGCTCAATCCGTATCAGTCGTGTTCGCTGATCCAGAGCAAGATCATCACGTCGAAGCTGCTGCGGCAAGCCGGAATTCCTGCGCCGGATTCGTGGGTGACGAACGATTTGAGCCTGGCCAAACAACTGCTGGAAAAACATCCGCTGATTATCAAACCTCACATGGGGCATCGCGGAGCGGGCGTTCATTTGTGTCGCACACCGGAAGACATTGACAAGATTCCGGCTCCGACAACGCCGATGATTATTCAGGAAGCGATTCCCGGCCCCGGCGAAGACCTGAAAATTTATTGCGTCGGCGATCAGGTGCAAGGCGTTCGCAAACAGTTTTCCGAAACCAGTTTTTCCGTCGCCGGTCGCCACGGAGAAATCACCGACGAAGTCCGCCGCATTTCACAAAAAGTCGGCGAAGTTTGCGGCTTGGGCTTGTACGGTTTGGACATCATCGAAAGCGACCGCGGCCCTTATGTGGTGGACGTGAATTACTTCCCCGGTTACAAGGGAGTGCCGAACGCTGCCGGACTGATTGCCGATTACATTGATGATTACGCGCGCGGGCGCGTGTCGCTGAAAACACCCGTGTAAGGCATGACGGGGAGACAGGGTGACGGGGCGACGCTGTGAATAAAGACGGCATCATTGAATGTCAGCAAAAAAATCTCTGAAAGAAACCGAGCGAATGAATTCCAAAGTCCCCGCGTCCCCTCGTCTCCCAATCCCCCCATCGCTCCTGGCCTTGCTCGCCGAAGGCTTCCTGACGCGACTGAGTTCCGGCGTGATTGGGTTTGCGCTACCGCTCTTTGCATATCGAAAACTGGGACTGAATCTGACCGAAAGCGGCGCGTTGTTGGCGATGAATGTCGCCGCCGAACAATTGTTCAAACCGTTGATGGGTTGGGCAGCGGATCGAATCGGCTTGAAACGCGCGTATACGCTGGCGATTGCCGGGCGAAGTCTGGCGGCTCTGGCTTATGCGTTGTCTGGTTCGGCGTGGCAGGTGTATTCGGCGCGGTTTCTGCACGGCGTAGCTGAATCCTTGCGCGAACCTTCGGTCAACGCCTTGATCGCCGAAAACGCCAAAGCGAAATCCGTCGCTTCGACCTTTGCCTGGTACAACACGGCCAAACAAACGGCCAGTGCCATCGGCAAAACCGCCAGCGGATTTTTACTGGCAATGATGGCAGATAATTTTTCGGCGGTGTTTTTGCTGGCCTTTGCGTTGTCCATTTTGCCGATCATTGTTGTCGCTCTTTACGTCCGCGAACCGCAAAATTCGGCAGGAACAACCACTGGAAAAAGCGAATCTGAGTTACCAGTTCTTCCCCGCGATCCCAGTGGTTCAAATTCTGATACGCCAGCCGGAACTTCGATCTTTTCGTATGCCATGCTCGGATTTTTGATTTCCTGCACGGCACAGATGATTGCGAATCTGTTTCCGGTGCTGGCGACCGAATATGCGCATCTGACCGAAGCGCAAACCGGATTAATCTACGCTGTCACGGTCGTCGTAGTCATCGTCGCGGGGCCTGCTTTCGGATGGTTTGCCGACAACGTCAGCCGCAAATTGGCGCTGGCGGTTCGCGGACTGGCCAACACGATTTCGTCGGCGTTGTTCTTTTTCACTCCCACATTTCCCGGTTTGGCCGCAGGCAGCTTGATTGACGCTGCGGGCAAAGCGGCCTTTCGACCGGCGTGGGGATCGTTGATGGCTCGCGTGTCGCAAACAGATCGCAAGCGACGCGCGCAAATCATCGGTCATCTGAGTCTGGGCGAAGGTCTGGGCGAAATGCTGGGGCCGATCCTGGGCGGATTTCTCTGGCACACCTGGGGCTTGGGCGTGATGCTCGGCGCAAGAGTCGCGCTGGCCATCATCGGAGAAGTTTATGCCTTTAAGATCGCACGCTCTGAGAAATAAAACTCTTGGACAGAATTGGCAGGATTTTTCATGATGAATTCAAATCCTGAAAAATCCTGTTCATCCTGTCTACATTCCGATGGAGAAATAAATGCGAATTTGTTTTTTGATGGAACCGCCACGCAGTTCGACTTCGGTGACTTATGAAGTCCTCAACGGTTTGAAAGCCAATGGGGCTGACGTTGAGGTCGTCACCGAACGCAGCGGCTTGATTGACCTGGAAAATTTCAAGTTCGATTACGACGTTTACCTCTTCAAATCGCATTCGCCGCTGGCCGAATCGCTGGCAGCGGCGGCGCATTATCGCGGAGCCAGATTGCTCAACGAATATCCAGCGACGATGAAAGTCCGCGACAAGGTGTTGACCTGCACGTTGCTGTTGCAAGGCGGAATTCCCACGCCGCGCACATTTGTCACCGATTCGATTGAAACGCTGCGACCTGTGGTTCAGCAGATGCCGATTGTCGTCAAACCTTATCGAGGTCGTCGCGGGATGGGCATCGAAGTTTGTCTGAACGAAGCCGAGTTCGACGCTTTGGTCGCTCGCCGTGCAGCGGACAATTCTGCTGATGACGACGACGGTGGCGAAGACGGCACGGCGCTTGGCGAACGGTTGATCTTCGCGCAGGAATACGAAGAGCACGAACCCTTCGATTACAAAGCTTATGCCATTGGCGATTACGTTCACGCCATCAAACGCATCTTCCCGGCCAAAACCAAAGAAGAAAAACTGGGCACGCCGGTCGGCGACGATCCTGAATTGGTGGATTTGGTGCGACGCTGCGGAAAATTGTTCGGTTTGCAGCTTTACGGCGTGGATTTGGTCAAAACACCTAAGGGATATTCAGTTATAGAAGTGAACTGCTTTCCCGGATACAAAGGCGTTCCCGAAGGCGGCGAACGCATCGCCAAATTCATTCTGGAAAATTCCCAGTGAATGACTTAAAAGGTTGGCAACATCGGTTGCAGCGACTTCATCAGAGAAGCCGCTTTTGAGTCCCCCTGATTTAACGACGTATCAAAATGGGTCTGAAAGCCCGTGCTGGAGAAAACCTAAGGAGAAGTGATTTATGAACGAACCTACAAAAACTGATTTTGGCGCAAAAAAATGGTTGCTGGTTATGCTGGCGTTGTTTCTGGTTGTAGCTGTGGCCACGGAAAAAGTTTCGGCTGGATTCGACGTTCCGAATGATTCGGACAAAAAATCTGAAAAGAAAAAGAAAGAAGAGAAGAAAAAGTCGAAGTCAGATGACGATGACGACGACGATAATGATGACGACGATGACGAGCAAAAGGACAAAAACAAAGAATCTCGAAAGGCGGACAAGGCGTTGAAAGAAGCCAATGAAAAAGCCGCCAAAGAAGCCAGGAAAACGGAATCGAAATCTCTGAAATCTTCGTCTAAAACCGCCGTGCCTGCTCCGGCAGCCGGAGCAGCCTCAACAACCGGGCTGGAAGCGATTTACGCCACGGTTGAAACCGACCCGGTTCCCAGCGGAGGCGATGCCGCTGACGATCCTGCCATCTGGATTCATCCCACTGACCCGTCGCAAAGCACAATCATCGGAACCAACAAACAGGGCGGTTTGGCCGTATACGATCTGAGCGGCAAACAAATCCAGTATCTGGCTGATGGATTGATGAACAACGTGGATTTGCGCGACGGTTTCACGCTCGGCGGACAGAAAGTCAGCATAGTGGCCGCCAGCAATCGCAAAGACAATTCCATTGCGCTGTATAAAGTGAATCCGGCGACGCGCCAATTGGAAAACGTCGCCGCTCGTTCGATCAAACACGATGTGACGGCGTATGGAATGTGCCTGTTCCGCAGCGAAAAAACGGGCAAGGTGTTTTATTTCGCCACCACCAAATCCGGCGACGTTGAACAATGGGAATTGTTTGACGCAAACGGCAAGGTGGATGCGAAGAAAGTTCGCAACTTCAAAGTCGGCAGCGTCACCGAAGGCTGCGTGGCCGACGATCAACTCGGTCATTTTTACGTCGCCGAAGAAGACATCGGCATTTGGAAATACGGCGCGGAACCTGAAGCCGGAACCACGCGCACTCAAGTCGGCAAAGTCGGTGACGGCAATTTGTTCGCCGATGTCGAAGGTTTGGCGATTGCTTACGGCGCAGACGGCAAGGGCTATCTGATGGCGTCAAGCCAGGGCAATCATTCCTTTGTGGTCTATCGCCGTGAAGGCAACAACGAATTCGTCAAAAAATTCCGCATCGCCGAGGGCGACAAAGTGGACGGCACGGAAGAAACCGACGGCATTGATGTGACGACTGCCAATCTTGGCCCCGCATTCCCGCATGGCGTGTTCGTCGCTCAAGACGGGTTCAACAACAACGGCAACCAGAATTTCAAACTGGTTCCTCTTCAACTAATCATCAAGTAGTAAGTTCAAGACCGGGAGAAGGAGAGACTGAGGGACGGAGAGAGCGCGCTGCAAACCGATTCGTTTTTCGATTGGCAAGCATTCACAAGCAAGACTCGCCTCGTCCCTCCATCTCCCCTTCTCTTCGTCGCTTTCGAGGCGTCTCAGTGAAACGCTGCCCTGCCTGCCAACGAGAATATACAGACAGCTATAAGTTTTGCGATCAGGACGGGACGACTCTAGTCGCCGTGTTACCCGAAATGCGGGCGCAATTGACCATCCATTACGCCGACGGCAGCTCCCACGAAATGACGCTGCCTGAAAAACCTCTGGTCATCGGCAAGGCTCCAGAATGCGACATCGTCATTCCAGACGGAGCCACCAGCCGCCGTCACGCCGAAATCGAAGCCCGCGCAGGAAAAGTTTTCATCAAAGACCTTAAAAGTCTGAACGGAACGCGGGTCAACAACCGGAAAATCGGCGAACAGGAAATCGAACTGAAAGAGGGCGATTCCATCAATCTGGGACGCTCCAGCATCAGTCTTCGGTTTTCGCCGATTGCAGAGATCGAATCGCGTCCAACGGTGGAAGAAGCGATTCCTGTTGTTCAAGCGCCGCCAAAAACCGTGCCACCGCCCTTGCCGCCGCCTGTTCAATCAGCCAAAACGACTCCGCCTGAACCCGAACCGAACAGTTCAGCTTCGGAAATTGACAAGTTCAAAACCATATCGGGCAACGTGGATTTGGCGAAGTTCAGGGTTCATCAAACCGGAGAACTGGAAGTTGTCAGCCAGAAATCCGAAGAGGGATTGCTGGAAAAGGTGCAACGACGGTCGCAGCCGATTTTGCTGGACGGTCGTTACGAATTGACGGCGCAAATGGTTCAGGACGAAAACGGCACGCTGTATCGCGCGCGGCGAACGGTGCTCGGCGATGAAGTGGCCGTCCGCATTTTGCGCCCGGAACTGGTCAACGATCACGTCGCCGTCGAACGGTTTCGCCGCCAGGCTCAGGTCGCTGCGCACATCAAACATCCGAATTCCGTGCAGGTCTTCGATTTCGGCCAATCGCCAGAAGGCGCTTCGTACATCGTCGAAGAACTGCTTTCCGGTTACACGCTGCGCGATCTGATCAACGAAGAGCGCGGATTGAGCGTGACGCGCGTCGTCGGTTTGATGAATCAGATTTGCGGCGCAGTGCATGCAGCGCATTTGCACGGCATCGTGCTGCGCGGGTTGAAACCGGAAACGATTTACATCGAACAAGACCAACACGGCCAGGAAATCGTCAAAGTCGGCGGTTACGGCCTGGCCAAAGTGGACGAATTGTTTCTGCGCGCCGCCGATGCCAAATCACTGACCGGACCGTTGGGCGTTTACGGATCGCCGCAATATACGTCGCCCGAACAATGGATGAACCGTCCGCTGGACGCGCGTTCGGATGTGTACGCGCTCGGCGCGATCTTGTTCGAGCTGTTGACCGGCTCGCCTCCCTTCACTGACCGTTTCATCACGCAACATATTTCCGCACCTGTGCCTGATCTGGCCGAATTTGGCCGCAGCGATCTGGACGAAGCCGTCGCCGAAGTCGTCAGCCGCGCCCTGGCCAAAGAACCTGCCGACCGGCAGGCGTCCGCGCTGTTGCTGGCCGAAGAATTGGAAGCTGCGGCGGGCGCACGACGCGGATTGTTTGCGCGATTGACCGGCGTGTTGCCGGTGGCCCCAATCGTCGTTCCCAAACCGGTGGGCGTTGGGGAAACATCGCTGCCTTCAGTGTTGCCGCGCGAAAAGGCTTTTGGTCACGGCGCGTTCAACGCAGTCGTCATCGCCTTGATGGTCGAAGCGTTTTTGTCGCGCTTGTCCAGCGGAATGATCAAGACTGCCGTGCCGCTTTACGCGCTGCTGGTTTTCGGCATGAACATCACTTCGGTGATGGGTCTGGTGCTGATTCAAAACATAGTGCCGTTGTTATTGCGTCCCGTGTTTGGATCGCTGGCCGACAAATACGGCAAGAAAAAAGTCTTCCTGGTTTCTCTGACCATTCGCACGCTGGTCAGCGTGTTGTATGCAGTGGCCACGTTGCAGTTGCTGTTCATCATCAGCCTGATTCGCGGCATAGCCGATTCCGCCAAAGGCCCTTCGGCTTCGGCGATGATCGCCGACAACACCGATGAACATCACATCGCGCAGGCTTATTCCTGGTACACAACGACGAAATCCACGTCGGGCGGAATCGGCGAAGCGCTGGCGGCGTTCGTTCTGGTCATTCTGCTGTCCGTATTTGCCGGATTCAGCACCGCAACCGTGACAATCGCCGTGCTGGACAAAACCACGCGCTCCGGCGCCAATGTTGAAGAAATCGTCAAAACTGGTTCGGTCATTCAAGTCGGCGCTCCGCTGCCCGGCAACGAAGCCGATCCGACGGCGCACAATGTGATTCGCGTCGAACAGCGCGAAATGAAACTCAGCCAGATTCCGATTGACGACCTGCCGAAAATCGTGGACAGCGCGCCGCTGCGAAAAGCGCTGGTCATGATCTTCATTGCTTCGACAGTGTTGTCGTTGCTGTCGCTGGTGCTGGTCGCCGTTTTCATCAAGGAAAAGAAAAAGCAAAAGAAAGAGAAAAAAGAAAAATCCGAATCTGCCGATGAATCAGCGTCTCAACCGGAACAGCCGAATGTCTGGGCGTTTGCGTTACTCGGCACTGCGCTGACGGCTCCGGCGTATATGGTGACGGGAGAGTTTTTCACGATTCTGGCCGTCAAATTGGAGGTCACGCCCGCGGCGTTGGGATGGATCAAACTGGTTTCCGAAACCCTTGTGCCGTTGTTGTTCGGGCCGTTTTTCGGCTGGTTGGCGGATCGCATCGGCGCGGGCAAAGTCATAGCCTTGCGTTCGCTGGCCAATCTGGCGACTTCGGCAATGTTCTGGATCGTGCCGTGGTTTGCCGGAACGGCGTTGCTGGGCGTGATGATGGGAGCGGCGCGCGCCATTGACGAAGTCGGCAAAGCGGCATTCAAACCGACTTGGGGAGCGATTGCAGCCAAAGTGTCCAGCTTCAATCTTTCAAAGCGCAGCCGGACAATGGGCATTTTAGAAGGCGGCGTAGACGTTTCCGATCTGGCCTTTCCGGTCATTGCCGGCGTGATGCTGCAATATCTGTCGCTGGGACCGCTGATGCTGGTGCGCGGGCTGCTGGCCATCATTGCCGAAATTTACGGCGTCGTATTGATGCGGAAATACAAAATCTGATTGTTTGCGGATAACCGAACAATTTCCAACACAACATCTATTTATGAACCTAGTGTCGGCACACATTTGGATTTCGACGGCGCCGGGATGTTGTGGCAAATTCATCATCGAGTTTCCTGACACCCTATACCTAATACCTGAAACCTGACTTTCACTAAAAACAGCCTTCGACCAAATCGGTTTTTCGGGTTTTCAGGTATCAGGTGAAAGGGATCGGGTGTCAGGTTCAAATTCGCCAATGACACCATCAGACATACAGAGACCCCAAAAGTGTCCTGGCATCAGATCATGAACTCTAAAACCAACTGTTTCCGAATGGGATGGAGATTGGCGACCATGTGGCTGTTGATCGCTCTGACCGGTTGCAACCAATCGCAATCACCTTCCGCTCATCACACAGCAAGCCATTCGTCGGATTCCACCGCAAATCAGGCGGGATTTTCCGCGCCGGGCGTCAATAAAACGCCTGCGCCCGGCGAAGCTCCGGCGGGGATGATCTGGATTCCCGGCGGAACATTTCGCATGGGATGCGACACCTGCGACATGAAAGATGCCGAACCGGTGCATCTGGTGACGGTGGACGGGTACTGGATTGACGAAATTCCGGTGACGAACAAACAGTTTGCCGAATTCGTCAAAGCAACCAAATACGTGACCATCGCCGAACGCCAACCTAAAGCCGAGGATTATCCCGGAGCCGCTCCCGAAATGCTGGTTCCAGGTTCAGTATGTTTCGCTCCGCCGGATCAACCGATTTCGCTGGATAATCCGTATGTCTGGTGGAAATACCAACCCGGCGCAAACTGGAAACACCCGGAAGGGCCGGGCAGCGATTTGAAAGGCCGCGAAGATCATCCGGTGGTTCACATTGCCTGGATTGATGCGATGGCTTATGCCAAATGGGCTGGAAAACGATTGCCGACCGAAGCCGAATTTGAATTCGCCGCGCGCGGCGGAATGGACGGCAAAATGTTCGCCTGGGGAAACGAATTGAAACCCGGCGGCAAATGGGTGGCCAACATTTATCAAGGCCGCTTTCCGAACGAAAACAAAATGGAAGACGGCTATCGCACGACTTCGCCGGTCAAAGCGTTTCCGCCGAATGCGTTTGGTTTGTACGACGTTGGCGGCAACGTCTGGCAATGGTGTTCGGATTGGTATCGGCCTGATTATTTTGCGCGGCTGGCGGCGGCAGGCACGGCGCGCAATCCGCAAGGCCCCCCGGACAGTTTCGATCCGCAGGAACCCGGCATTCCCAAACGTGTGCTGAAAAGCGGTTCGTTTCTGTGCAGCGATCAATACTGCGCGCGGTATCACGTCGGCAGTCGCGGCAAAGGCGCAGTGGACAGCGGTGGATCGCACATCGGATTTCGTTGCGCCAAATCATAAGCCGGAACAGGAGAAACAACATGCCAACCAAAAAATCCAATCCGAAAGAAAGCTCTTTAGGTTTGATGGCCAAGTTGCAACGCAAAGACCCAAAGCTGCCGCGTTTCGTTGTCGTGCCGAACATGTTGGTCAGCGATTGGGGCGTCAAGGAAAACGTCACCATCGTCGGCGAATTGAATGGCGTCAATCTGGGACGACGTTCGTTGAAACGCTGGGACGCTGATCGCTGGTTCATTCAAGTGCCGGAACCGGTTTGCAAAAAAGCCAACGTGGACATCGGCGACATGGTCACCGTGACGATGCAGATTGCCGAGAACGAATAACGACCTAATCGAAGCAGAAAACTTTGAAACAGGATCAACATGATTTTTTTTCAGGATGAACAGGATTCAAACCTGACCGAAATCTTGCTGGAATTGAGCGTCGTGTAAATCCTGTCGGAAATCTTGTTCATCCTGTTTTGTCAATCTGGCTTGTTCTGATTTAGCTCAACTGGCCGGTTTCGCGCGTGTATTCGTACTGATAACGGCGGTAGTAATAATCGTAACCGTCGCGCTGCATGTTGACGTTGTTCAACACCACGCCGAAGATTTTTGCGCCGACGTTGGCCAGTTCCTGCCGCGAATGGACGACCATTTCGCGCGAGCTTTTCCCGCCGTGAACGATCAACATCACGCCATCCACCAGCCGCGACATGATGACCGGATCGGTGACGCTGCCAATCGGCGGCGAATCAATCAGAATGTGATCGAAATGCTGTGACAGTTTGTGCAGCATAATGCGGAACTTTTCCGAACTCAGCAGATCAGCCGAATTCGGCGGCACGATTCCCGAAGGCAGCACGTACAGATTCGGCACTTTGGTCGGTTGCACCACGGTTTTCAGCGAAATGTTGCCGGACAGATAATTCGACAAACCGCGCCGATGGTCTATGCCCAGGGCTTTGTGAATGCGCGGGCGGCGCATATCAGCGTCAATCAACAGCACAGTCGCGCCGAGTTGCGAAAGGCAAATGCTGGTGTTGATGGCTGTGGTCGTTTTGCCTTCGCCGGGCTGGCTGCTGGTCACCAGCACGGTTTTGGGCGGATGATCGGCAGCGGCCAGCAAAATCGAAGTTCTCAACATGCGATAAGCTTCGGCCACAGAGCCTGCATCTTTGTAAGCGTCTTTGGGCGAAAGCAGACCGTTGGAAGCGGCAGCCGATTTGCCGACCTTCGCGCCATACAGCAGCGGTTGGCGACGATTGCCTGAACCTATTGCCGGAATCACACCCAGAGCAGGCAAACGAACATACCGGCTGACATCGTCAACCGTCTTGATCGTGTTATCCAGATGATCGAGCAGAAACACCAGACCTATGCCGACACCCAGACTCAGCAAGAACGCCATCAGAACGCTGCGCGTGCGTGACGGTCCAATCGGGCCGCCAGGCAACCGCGCCGGTTCGGCAACGGACACGTCACGCGCCGTTTGAATTTTTTCCAGATCAACCTGCTTGGTTTTTTGCAGAAAATCCGTGTACAGAGTTTTGGCCGTTTCGACATTCTGTTTGAGGATGTTCAATTGAATCGAAGTCTGGTTTTGCTGCACGGCTTCGCCTTTGGCGCGGTTGAGCGCCGCCTTCATCGAAGCTTCGTCGCGCAGAGCGCGCTCGTAATCAGTTCGCAGTTTGTCGGAAAGCTGCGTGCGCGTGCTCCCGATTTCTTTTTGTAACGTGACGATCTGATCTCTTACTTCCTCCACTCTGGGATTTTCCGAACCGTATTTGACGTTGAGTTGCGACAAGGTCACGTTCAAATCGCTGAGCCGGCGTTGCAGATCGAGCGTTTGCTGGTTGGCCAGAGCTTCGGGCAATTGCGCGACGCGCCCCTGTCGCACGTCTTCATACAGCGATTGTTTGATGATGCGGTCGGTTTCGGCTCGGATTGCCTGGTCGTGCAAGGCCGCCAGCTTGTTCGTCGTCAAATCTTCCTTGCCTTCCAGCGAGAAAATGCCGTTGGCGCGCGTGTAATTGGCCAACGCCTGTTCGGCTTTTTGCATTTGCGATTCAAGGTCGCGCGTAGCCTTGCCCAGCGCTGTGGATGAAATATCGTTCGATTCGGTCTTTTTGCTGTAGCTGTATTCCTTGAACGCGACGGCCACGCCATTGGCTGCCAGCGCGGCAATTTCGGGATTGGTGTGTTTGTATGAAACCCTCAACAATCGGGTCATCTTCACTTTTTCAACTCCCAGCCCCCCCCTCAACATTCCTACGTAAGGAGCCAATCGCTCGCTTTCTTCCGGCGAGCGAATTTGAAGTCGCAATTCGCGTATCTCCGGGTTCAGATTCGGCGGAGCTTCCACAACCACCTGTTCGCTGGATTTTTTCTGGCCACGATTTTTCAGCACATCCAGAAACGACTCTTCTTCGCTGCTAACCAGAAATTTCGGATTCTGATCCAGTCCAAGCTTGACGACGACTTCTTCCAACAGCGGATAACTTTGAATCAGAAACGCGGCGGTTTCCTGTTCCTGGCTGTCGTCCTGGTAATACACGTCGCCGTCGCGAACGAACATCTGGTTCTTGTTGCTGATTTCGATGGTCGCCACCGCCTGATAAATGGATTTCTGGCGCGAGGAATTCACGGCGGCCATCGTCGTAGCGATGGTGACAATCGTCAGAATCATCCATTTGCGCCGATTGACGCGCCGCAAAAAATCGCGGACATCAAATCCCGCAGGCTCTTCGCTTTTCATTTCGTGCGGAAAGTACGGGCTGGGCGCAATCACGCCTTCGGTGTAGCTGATGGGCGTCACGGACGTTTCCGTCCGGTTCGCCATTTTCTCGAAGGGGGGTTGATTGCCATTATTTGCGTGTGGGGTTTGCATAAACTCTTACCTCTGTTTTTTTCAGAACGAATGTTTTCCGATTTTGCCGCGGCATCAGGCCTGTCGAATCGCAACCGCAGGGCGTGTGCGAGCGACGGTTATCAGGGTGGCCAGTTCGCTCAATTGCGAAACGATGGCGGCAAACGCGAGAAACAACAATGAATGCGACAGCAATTGCAGATTGAAATCGAACAGGCTGTGAACGAACAAACCAAACAACGCGGCTCCACAGCCGAAAGCGGCGTTGCTCATCAAGGGTTCAGGCACGCGGAGCGCGGTCACCACGGCGCGCGCCGTCGTCAATAAAAACCAGATTGCCAACAAAGCTCCGACCAATCCGGCGTCGGTCAGCATCTGTAAATAATCGTTATGCGCCTGGGAGGCGATCATGCCCAGATTACGGTTCTGGTTGTGCGCCGGCAGCGCCACTTCGTAAGCGCCGAGTCCAGCGCCAACCAGCGGATTGGCGACGAAGATTTTCCAACTGTCACGCCACAATTCGTCGCGGTGGCCGGTGAAGGCTTGTCGCGTGTCGGGTTGCAGAGATGGAACCTGGCTCGGTTCAAATCCTGCGGTCACTCGGTCAATCACACGTTCCGCGCCGAGCCAGCTCAACCCGCCAAAAATCGTCACGACAAATACAACTGCCAACGCGACTTGCCGTGCCAACCTCATCATCGGCGAAGGCACAGCCATAGTTTCCACTTCATCGAACTGGCGCGGTCTGAACGTCGCCATAAACACCAACTGCGCGAAGATGCTGATCATTCCTCCGCGCGACAGCGAAAAGACGGCGACAATCACCATCCACGCGGCAATGAACAGATAAAAACATTTTTCCGCCAGGCTGCGCCGCCGCGCCAGCATCAACGCCACCGGCCACGGCAACAGCAATTCCATATACCCGGCAAAATGGTTGCGATTGACGAAGGGGCCAAACGACGTTTTCGATTCGACGATGCGCATCCAGTAAAACTTATCGTTCCAGGTGAAATGCTGGATCATGGAAAACGTCGCCAATACCAATCCGAAAATCGTCAAAAACTGCATCAGCGTCAGCAACCGTTCGCGGTGCGTCAGGAAATTCGCCGCCAACAACGAAGTCAGCAGCAGACAAAACAGCAACAACGTCGTTCCCTGCGTCGCTTCTGCGTCCAGCGACAATCCGATTGCTCCGCCGGACGTTCGAAACGTCGCGCCCTGCGCCAGCCCCAGCAAAACCAGCCCTGCCAGCGGCCACAGGTTGGCGGGAATGAACAACGCCAAACGTTTTTCGCGGAAGATTTTGATCGCCCACGCCAACACCAACACCACGACCGTCGCCACAAAAATCAGTTCCGACCATGGTTCAACCGCGCCGTGCGCCAGCGTTGTAAACACCACCAGCGCCACAAAGCCGATTGAAATGAATTGATCCGCCGTAAATTTCATTGCGCCTTCAAACTGAAATCATCAAACCAGATCACTCCCTGCGTCGGTTCGGTGTATCGGTATCGCGGAATCTGCCGAATGGCGACCGTCACGGCTGACAGATCAGCCGGAACGACAAAATCCACTGCCAGCCATTGCCAGGCATTGGCCGCCGTCGAAACCGGCGCCGACGACGCCAGCATTTGGCCTGTGTCGGCCCGCAAAATTGCCACTTGAGGGCCTTCCTCCGTCACCAGACGTTCAGGTTTGGCAAAACATTCCAGCCGATACGCCGCGCCAGGTTGCAGATAAACCAGATGCTTGGCCTCGTGTTCCAACCGCGTCGTGTCCAATCCCAAATAATCCAGCCGCAAGGCTCGCTGACCGGATTTTCCGCCTTCCTGAATGCTGAGCCTGGCAAAACGGCTGGCGTTCAACTGCCAATCGAATTGCGACAAACCTTTGCGCGGCGAATGCTCGAAACTGCCATTCCAGAACAATGCCTGATCGGTTTCGCTGCCGTTGCTCATCGTGTCGCGCCACAAACGGTCAGCCCATTCCCATTGGCGAGCTTTCAAAAAAGCTTCCAACACCCGCCCTGTTTCCGGCGACTGCAACCGGCTGGCGCGATCGCTGAGCGAAAACGCTCTGGCGGCGGCTTCGAACATTTCTCGTTCGGTCAGAAAAATGGCGAAGGTCAATTTCGCTTTTGCGCTGTCGCCGACCACGCGCTCCAACACAGGCATCTCTCCGCCGCTGGCGCGCCAGAGCAAATCCAAAGTGTTGGCCAACCATCCGGGATAAGCTTCAGCGGCATATCGAAACTCCGGCAACGATTCTTCCAGCTTGCCGAGCCGCAACAACAGATTCGCCATTTGCCAGCGCACATTGACGTTGTTCGGAGCCAGCTTGACCGCTTCGCGCAAGGCCGATTCCGCCGCATCGCCGTCGCCCTTCAATTCCGCAGCGGCGGACAACAGGATTCGATATTCGAAATTCGCCGGAGCCAGTTCGACGGCCTTGATCGCGTGTTGAAAAGCCTTGTCCGCCACCATTTCGTGGCTTTGCTGACCATCCAACTGGCTTTCCACCATCTGCGAAGCCAACCGCGCATGCACTTTGGCCGAATTGGGAAAGTAAACGGCAGCCGATTCAATCACTGCCAGATCGAGTGTGACTGTTGGACTGGCAATCACGCCCGTCATAAACCGTCTCAGCTCGGCGCCCATCAAGCCTGCGCACACAACCAGCGCCAGACCGAACACCAAAACACGTAGCGTGATGGATGACAGGTTGAACGAAATTTTCATGGGAAGAAAAAGCGCGGGGATCGGGTGAGACGGATGCGGAGGGGGAAAAGTCTTTTGCAAGGTAAGGAGCGTTGAGCCTTTGGGCGGCTCAACGCTCGAAATCTAACGTTAATTATTCGGCGATGTCGGACTAAGCTGCCGGCAGAAAAAACCTGTGCTGTTGACACACGTCAACCCGTTTGGTCGGACAACCGGTCCCGGACTGTTGTAAAGAAACGCAGCCATCGAAGCTCCGATCACTGCCGAAAACAAGACCGGGATAAAGGCGCTTCCATTTCTGTTGCCTGAATTGCCGCTATTGCCTGAATTGCCGCTATTGCCGGATTGCGATCCGTTGTTTTGAGCCGCTGTATTCGGTTTCGACTCGTTGGAATTTTTAGCCGAAGACGGGTCGGTCATCAGATTGCAGGCGCAGGTCAAAGCCGTTGTGCAGGCGCTGGCAGTTCGGCGGTACAACAGGTTCTGCCCATTCGGCGAATCAATATCAATGGATTCGCCGGGGACTATGGTTTCCATCTTGCCGTCAATCCACATGCGGGCTTCGCCCAAACTTGGAATAACTCGTCCCTGATTGCCACGTTGGCCGACAAAATAAGAATCAGGTTGCGCTCCGTCGGAACTGACCACTCCCTTGAGCGTCTTGACCGACGTATTGGTTCCGCCTGAAGCCAGAATGCCCATGCACCCACTGAGCAGTTCGCCGCCAATCGTATCGCCGGAAATGGAAAGCACGAATTCAGTGTCTTTCCCTAACTCAATTCGTCCGAGTTTTCCAAGATTCAACACTGCCGTGCCCGCGCCGGATACGCGAATTCGATCCCCATTGAACAACGTCTGACCAGGAGGAGTCTGCTTGCCATTGATGGAAACCTGTTTGGCAAACGAAAGTTGTCCGGTCGTCGCCGTTTTGGCAAACACAGCCAATGGCTGCAACAAGGGATTGCCAAGCAAGGCAACCAGACAAAACAAACTCAGTATTCTGCGCTTCGATAATAGTCCATTCATACGACTGCGACCTTTCTGTGATGTGAGAGCACAAAAAGCCAAGACGACAAGCTCAGCTATCGGTCATTGAACTCTTCAACGGGGCCGGTTTGGAAAGACAGTATTTTGAGGGGCGAAAATGTATTGCCTGGTTTTTGAATAGGAGAATTATCGGCGTTGAAAATTGCTCAAAAGTCGAATTACGACCTTATGAAACCAAAGAGTGTTTTCAGCCGATCCAGTGATTGGAGGTTTTACGATTCAAAGAAACCAGATAAATAAAGCAGGACACTGCCCGGTTGTATAGCACGCGAATTTCAGAATCGTCAACATTTAATTATTTGCATTAGCAATAGATATGGTATTTGTCGCGCTGTTCTCAATTATCGTTCATTATCAAATGGAAATTTGCGCGAATCCGAACTGCTTTCAATTTGTAAAAGTATTGAGCGGTGAGAGGTGGACTTATTGGTTGATCGGTTTTCTTGGGCTATGATGTTTTTTCGGGCGCAGACAGAGAAAAATCCTGACGAAGAAAGGCAGTTGTGGCGAGCAAAGTTCATTTGGGCACTCAAGGCTGGAATTATCAGGACTGGGTTGGACCATTTTATCCGCGAGGCAGTCGGGCTTCGGAATTTCTGGATTTATATGCGCGAGTCTTTGAAACGGTGGAAATTGATTCCAGCTTTTATGCCATTCCGTCGGAAGCGTCGGTCAAATCGTGGCGAAAACGCGCGCCCGCCGGATTCACTTATTCGCTGAAATTGCCGCAACAGATCACGCACGAACAGCATCTGCGTGACAGCGAAGACGCGCTGGAGCGATTTTGCCAGCGCGCTCTGGAATTGGGCGACACACTGGCAATGGTATTGATTCAATTGCCGCCGGATTTTTCTCCGCGCGCGTGGTCGGCGCTTGAAAGCTTCATCCACCTGTTACCGCCGGAAATTCGTTTCGCGGTCGAGTTCCGCGATCAAAGCTGGCTGGTGGAACCAATGCTGGATCAGGTGTTGAAACTATTCGCCAAACACGAAGTCGCGCTGGCTTTGGTCGAAGGGCAATGGGTGCAACGCGGGTTGTGGTTTCAGATTTTGGATCGTCCGACTTCACCGCTGGCTTATGTGCGGTGGATGGGGCCGCGCGATTTGACGGATTTTTCGCGCGTGCAGATCAACCGCGACCGTGAACTGGCTGAATGGGCGGAAGCATTCGATTTTTTGTGCCAGCGCGTCGAATCCGTTTATGGATATTTCAACAATCACTTTCAGGGGCATTCGCCTGCTTCCTGCAATCATTTCAAACGATTGATCGGACAGCCGGTGATTGAACCGGAATCATTGATTTCGCAACCGTCTTTGTTTTGAGTTTTTGGTGTGTGTGATGAATGAATTGTGGCGCAAATTTGGCAAACAGTTCTTTTCGCTGAGCGAGGCTCGGCGATGGGTGATGATCGTTGCGACCCTGGTCGTGTCTGTCGGCGCCGTCACAGGATTCATCTTCGGCGACGACCCGGAATCTTCCAAACCCAGCAAGGAAATGGCCAACGATCCGGTCGTGCAGTCTTATGTGCAGGCGCTGGAACTCATTGAAGCCAATCACGTCAGCCCGCCGGATAAATTCCGCATGGCGCGCGGAGCCATTATGGGAATGCTGCATTCGCTCGATCCGCATTCGGGATTTTACGACCGCCGCGAATTCAGCGAGATGCAGGACGAACAAAGCAGTCACTTTTACGGCATTGGCGTTATCGTCAATCAACGCAACGAACGTATTTACGTGCTCGGCGTCAGTCCAGGCATGCCTGCGGAACAGGCAGGATTGCGATATGGCGACGCTATCATCGCGGTGGACGAGGTTTCCACCAAAGACTGGACGCAATCGGATGCGTTGAAACACGTGCGCGGAGAGAAAGGAACCTGGGTGGCCATCAGCGTCGAACGCGCGGGCGAACCCAAACCGCTGACCTTCAACATCAAACGCGATGAAGTTCCTTTCCCGTCAGTTCGCAACAGTTTCATGATTCGCCCGGATGTCGGGTACATCGGCTTGACCGGCGGATTCAACCAGGAAACCAGCGAAGAACTCAGCGATGCCATCGAACGATTGAAAAAAGAAGGAATGACTTCCCTGCTGTTCGATCTGCGTGACAATCCCGGCGGTTTGCTGCGACAGGCGGTTCAGGTTGCCGAAACCTTTTTGCCGCGCGGAGTCGAAATCGTTTCAGTGCGCGGACGCGATGGCCGATACCAACCGCAAGTCTATCGTTCGGAAAATTCCGAACCCGAAAGCATGCCGATGGTGGTATTGATCAACGGCGACACGGCATCGGCTTCGGAAATCGTCGCCGGAGCCATGCAGGACAAAGGACGCGCCTGGATCGTCGGCGAAGAAAGTTTTGGCAAGGGGTTGGTGCAAACCGTGTTTCGGTTGCGCGGCGGAACCGGGCTGGCATTGACCACGGCGCGATATTTCACGCCGAGCGGACGGTTGATTCAACGGCCTTACGACAACCTTGGGATTTACGATTACTTTTACGCGCGCCGCGAACAGCTCGAAACCGGTCGTCATTCGTCGAAGTCCGTTCCCCCAATCAACTCAGTAAAAGAAACCGACGACGGCAAGTTTTACACCACCACCGGCCAGGAAGTCTTCGCCGGAGGCGGCATCAAACCCGACACTGAAGTCAAAACTGTTCTGGAAAACATCAAACTACGCGACGCTTGTTTCGAGTTTGCGCGCTTGCTGGTGGCCGGAATCGTTCCAAGCTTCCCCGATTACAAAATCAAAAAACTCGATTCCGGCGCACGCTTTCGCAACGGAGAATTTCCGTTGCCCGATTCGGTTATTGCCGCTTTCAAGGATTTTTTACGCCAGCACCCCGAACTGCAAATCAAAGAAGCTGATGTCGCCAAACATCTGGATTACGTTCGATTGCGAATTCGCGCCGAAATCATCACAGCCCACCACGGCACCGAAATCGCCGGACGCTTCTTGCTGGAAAACGACCAGCAAACCACTCGCGCGTTGTCCGAAATTTCCAAAGCCAAACAACTGAATGACCAGGCGCGACTCTTTTCCAGAGATTCGTCCAAACAATAAGCCTGCCTCACGCCTGAGTCGGAACTCTCTTCCCCGATCCGCCAAAAACAAATTTGTCCTGCGCTGCGACAAACAGGACGTTGGAGTGTGTGCCTGTCAATAATTTGTTTTGGCTGCTGAGTTGTCTTTTGACCTGTCTTGCTTGCCTGAATTCCAGCGCGGAAGTGAGAATGCCAACGCTGTTTCACCTTCACATCGCAAAAGGTCATCCAAATGAGTTCAACGCTTCTTCGCAAACTGGGCAAACTGGGGCTGGCGGTAGGTCTGCTGGTGGTTGTGGGCGGTCTGGTCTGGTTCGGATATTCGCGCTGGCAAAAGCATAAAGCACAGCAACCGGCGCAGACGCTGACCATCGAAGGCGGCACGATCAGCGTTCCCGAAGGGTTCACGATTCAACAAATCGCAGGCGAAAAACTGACGCAATATCCGATGCTGGCTGTGCTGGATGATCGCGGGCGGTTGTTTGTCACCGAATCGTCAGGCAAAAACGTCTCCGGCAAAAAGATGGCTGAAGTTCCCGAATGTCGCATCAGCGTGTTGGAAGACACAGACGGCGATGGAAGGTATGACCGCAGCAAAGTTTTTGCCGACAACCTGACGTTGCCGATGGGCGTGTTGTGGCGCGGGCAGAGTTTGTACGTCGCTTCGCCGCCGGATTTTATTCGGCTGGATGATGCCGACAACGACGGCGTTTCGGAACATCGCGAAGTGATTTTGACCGGGTGGAATGTGTTGAACACGGCCAGTTTGCACGGCCCGTTTTTCGGCCCCAATGGGTGGATGTACCTGACGCACGGACGGCACGGCTACAAAATTCAAACCAAAGAAGGGCAGTTGCTGGAAGGTTTGGCGTCGCGCATCTGGCGCAGCCGCGCGGATGGCACGGGGTTGGAGCGAGTCGGCGGCGGAGGATTCGACAATCCCGTCGAACTGATTTTCACCGCTGCCGGAGAGATGATCGGCACGATGACGTATTTCACCGATCCACAAGCCGGGCAACGCGACGCGCTGCTGCATTTTGTCGAAGGCGGTGTGTATCCGAAACCGCATCCGGCGATTGCCGAATTCAAACGCACGGGCGAATTGATGCCGGTGATGACCAAGTTCGCGCGCATCGCGCCGTCCGGCTTGATGCAATATCGCGGCAAGGCATTTGGCGAAGACTATCGCGGCGATTTGTTTACCGCGCAGTTCAATCCGCATCGCGTCCAACGTCACAAACTCTTTCGCGAAGGCGCGACTTTTCGCACCGAAGATTCCGATTTCATCACCTCCACTGATCCCGACTTTCATCCCACAGACATTTTGGAAGATGCCGACGGCAGTTTGATTTTGCTGGAAACCGGCGGCTGGTATGTGGACGCTTGTCCGCTCTCGAAAATTCACAAAGGCGAAAAGCGCGGCGCGATTTACCGCATACGCAAAACCGGTGCGGCACCGGTGAATGATCCGCGCGGCGAAACATTGAAGCTCGAATCGTTGCCAGCGGCGGAGTTGGCCAAGTTGATGGAAGACGCGCGACCAGCGGTTCGGGATCGCAGTTTGGAGTTGTTGGTGGCAGGCGGCGAAAACTCCATTGCAGCGTTAAGGCAAGTCCGCGAACAATCGAATCAAGCCGAAGTTCGCTGCGCCGCCGTGTTTGCGCTGGGCAGAATTGCGACCGCGGAATCGGCCAAAGCCGTTCGCGCGGCGCTGGACGATGCGGACTTTCAGGTGCGCGTCGCGGCGGCTCACATGGTCGGTTTGAGCAAAGACACAGAAGCCGTCGAACGATTGGCCGCAATGGTCAAACGCGATGAACCGGCTGCGCGGCGAAACGCAGCCACTGCATTGGGACAGATCGGTGACCGCCGAGCCGTTGCGACGTTGCTGGAAGCCGCCGCTGACGCTCAAGATCGGTTCATCGAACACGCCATCATTTATTCGCTGATTCAGTTGAACGAATCGAAAAAATTGATCGCCGCGTTGAAATCGCCTGCTGCCGGAACGCGCAAAGCTGCGTTGATCGCGCTCGACCAATTGGATGACAGCCCGATTGTCGCCGCGCACGCCGCTCCGTTTTTGGGCGAAAGCGATGCGGCTCTGAGAAAAACGGCGCTGTGGGTTTTCTCCCGGCATGCTGACAAAACGGAATGGGCAGGCGCTGTGTTGGCGTTTTTGCGAAATCGCCTCAACGCCGACAGGTTCGACGCCAATGAAAGCGATTCGGTCAAAGATGCCTTGCTGGCGTTTGTAGCCGATGCGCAGGTGCAAAGCTTGATTGCCGAATCGCTCGACAAGAAACAATCGAGCGTCGAGCGGCAATTGTTTTTGCTGGAAGTCATCGAGCGTTGTTCGTTGAAACAATTGCCCGCAAAGTGGGAACAGGTCATTGCGCGGCGATTGCAAAGTGCTGAAACGCAAATTCGTGCGCGAACGATCAGTGTCATTCGTTCGCGTCGCATTGACAGTCTGGACAATGAACTGCAGCAGATTGCGGCGAGTTCGTCGGAGCCGGTTGATTTGCGTTTGACGGCGCTGAGCGCGCTGGTGACGCGCAATCCTAAGCTGGATGATGCGGGGTATGAATTTCTGCTGGGCGTGCTGACGCCGGAAACCGACCCTGCCTTGCGATTGTCTGCTGCGCAAAATCTGGGACAGGCCGAATTGACGCGCGAACAATTGCTGCGGCTGGCAAAAGAGGTTTTGCCGAAAAGCGATTCGTTGACGCTGACGACGTTGCTGGATGCGTTTCGTTCGGCCAACGACGAAGAAATCGGGCAAACGCTGGTTGCGGCGCTCAATCAACCGGACGTGAATCTGGAAGCCATCGGCGGCAAACGATTGGAACAGGCGTTTCAGAATTTCCCGGAATCGGTTCGCGCAGCGTCGAAGTCGTTGCTCAATCGTTTTGCCGAAGAAGAAGCCGCGCAATTGAAAAAGCTGCGCGAACTGGAATCGCTGCTCACCGCAGGCGGAGACGTGGGCAACGGGCGCAACGTCTTTTTCGGAAAACGCGGCGGATGTTCGGTGTGTCATACGATTGGATTGGAAGGCGGGCATGTGGGACCGGATTTGACTTCGATTGGCGCGATTCGTTCCGGTCACGACATTCTGGAAGCGATTGTTTTTCCCAATGCGACTTTCGTTCCCGGCCACGAACCCCGTCGCGTGACGACCAAAAGCACGAATCAGGTCTACACAGGCGTCATCAGCGACTTTGAATCCACGCGCGATGCCATAGTGTTGATGTCCGGGCCGAACGACAAAGTCCGCATCCCGCGTGACGACATCGAGTCCATTAAAGCTTCGTCGGTGTCGTTGATGCCCGAAGGTTTTGCTGCACAATTGACGCAGAAAGAACTCACCGATTTGCTGGCGTATCTCAAAGCGCAGAAATGAAGCCAGGATAAAACTGTTGACCGGCGGATGGCGCGAAAACTACAATCCACGCCGTCTTTGATCTCACACTGCCCAAATTACCCGACCTCCCTGGCAAAGCTTTGTGCCTCCCAGTCAGCTTTTGCCTGAGCGTGACAACCCACGACCAATCCTGATTTTCCAGAATTTAACGACTGATCGGTTTTTCCGCGCAAACCAGCCTGAACCGGTCTGGCCGTTTTTTCTTTTTTTATCCAAGAGGTACTTGCAATGAAACAAACGCTTCGGGCGATTTCATCTTACATTCTGCGTAATTTGCGCCGCCGATGTTCACAACAAACGACTGCAATCGCATTTCTGTGTTTGGCCGGGCTGGCGGTTTCGGCGGTGGTGTTTTCGTGGTGGGCTGTGTCGGCGCAATCGGCGTTCAACATTTCGACGATTGCCGGTTCCAGCGGAGGCGCAGGGCCGTTCGCCGATTTTCAAAATGCGCGAGGCATTGCCGTCGTGTCCGCCAATGAAATTTATATCGCCGACACATTCAATCACGTTATTCGCAAACTGGACATTTCCGCCGGAACTTTGACGGTGGTGGCGGGAACAGTCGGAATGGCTGCGCCGAACGCTCTGGACGCAAACGGCGATGGCGGCGCGGCAACCGCGGCGTTGTTGAATCATCCTTCGGATGTGGTGGTTGCGCCGAATGGAGACTTTTACATTTCCGACAGCGGCAATCGGCGCATTCGCAAAGTCACCATCGGCGATGGCCAGATCAACACCATTGCCGGAAACGGTTTGCCCGGTTCAGCGATTGGTTCGCCGCTGAATTCTGTGGTGACGGATCCGCGCGGGATGGCTCTGGACGACAGCCGGTTGCTGATTGCCGATGCGGGAAATCACCGCATCATAGCCATCAATGATCTGGATGGAACATCAACTGTTTCGCACATTGCGGGCAATGGGGCGGCGGGCAACGAAGGCGATGGCGGTTTGGCGACGATTGCTGCGTTGCATTCGCCGAATGATGTCGCGGTTGATGGCGCGACGATTTACATTGCCGACACAGACAATCACGTCGTTCGCGCCATCAACGCCGGAATCATCAACACCTTTGCGGGCAACGGCCAAACCGGCACTCCCGCCGAAACCGGCCCGGCAACGTCTGTGGAATTGGACAGCCCAACCGGCGTGGCCGTGGATTCCAATCACAAGGTTTACATCGGCGACACCGGCAATCATCGAATTCGCATGGTCGAAGGCTCCAACCTGTCCACCATCGCCGGGCGAGCCGGACAGGGATACAACGGAGACGGAATTCCGGCGACGAACTTCATCTTGAACGCTCCGACCGGAGTGGGAATTGCCGGGACGAATGTGTTCTTTCTCGATTCCGCCAATGGACGATTGAGAAAAATCGTCGGTTCGGCGATGACCACCGTTGCCAGCGATGGTTCGGGCGGATTTGCGGGCGACACCGGATTGGCCGCTGCCGCCAAGCTGGACGGCCCGATGGGCGTCATGGTTGATTCGGCAGGGAACTATTACATCGCCGACACGAACAATCACGTCATTCGCAAGGTCAATGCCAGCGACGGCAAAATCAACACGATTGCCGGAACTCCGGGTGTGGCGTCAACCAATCCTGCCGATTCGAACGGCGACGGCGGCCCGGCGTTGGAAGCGACGCTGAACAAACCGGGTTCAGTTGCGCTGGATGCCCAGGGCAATCTGTACATTGCCGACACCGGCAACAATCGCATTCGCAAAGTTGACGTGAACGGAACGATTTCGACGTTGACGGGCGCAAACCAGCCTTCGTTGAACGGTCCTAGCGCCGTCGCGATTTTCGGCAACAACGTTTACATCGCCGATCCGGGCAATCACGTGGTTCGTCGTTTTTCGCTGACTGAAGGAGAGTTTTCGATTTTTGCTGGAATTCAAAACTCGCCGGGTCATACGGGCGACAACGGAGCGTCAAACGCCGCGCGATTGAATCGTCCCAGCGGCCTGGCTGTGGATTCCGACGGCGACGTGTTCATTGCCGACACAAGCAATCATCGCATTCGCAGGGTTTCGGGCGGGATCATTGCCACAGTCGTCACACAGGGAATTCCGCGCGCGGGATTTGAAGGCGACGGCAATCCGGCCAACACCGCTCGCATGAATTTGCCGTCGTCGGTGGCGGTGGATGCGGCGGGCAATTTGTACATCGTTGATAAAGGCAACAATCGTATTCGCCGTGTGGTGGCCGCCACCAACATCATCAACACCATCATCGGCAATGGCGAAATCGGATTCAGCGGCGATGGCGGTCCGGCCAATGCGGCCAGACTGGGATTGGCCAATGCCGTCGCGGTCGGTTCTGCCGGAGTGTATGTTGCCGACACCGGCAACAATCGCATTCGATTGGCCATTGCGCCGCCGAACACTGCGCCCGCGCTGACCAGTCCAGGCAATCAGACTATTGCGGAAGGTTCTACTCTGGCGTTCACGTTGCAGGCCAGCGATGCCAACACCGGACAAACAATCACCTATTCGATGACCGGCGCTCCGAACGGCGCGACGTTGAACGCGATTACCGGCGCATTCAGCTACACGCCGGATTACGATGTTGTGCCGAACAACGCCGGCGCGACTCAGATTTTCAACGTCACATTTACCGCAACTGACGATGCCACGCCGCCGCTCAGCGATTCCAAATCGGTGACCATTACAGTCAACAACGTCAACCGAGCACCCGTCGCCGATTCCGGAAGCATTCCGGCGACCCTGGAAGCGACCAGCGCAAACGGAGCTTCGTTGCAGTTGAACGGTTCGGCCAGCGATCCCGACGGAGACGCGATTGCCAGCGTCGTCTGGACTGACACGCGCCCCGGTCAATCACCGGCAACGATTGCCACTCAATTGTCGGCGCAGGTTCAACTGGCGCTCGGCCAGCATTTGATCGTGCTGACGGTCAGCGACGGCAAACCCAACGGAACGACCAGCACACAATCCAAAGGCGTGACAGTGCAAGATACGACGCCGCCTGTGTTCGCCAACATTCCGGCGAACATCACGCAAAACATTGCTTCGGGAACGGGCGCAGCGGTGACCTTTACCTTGCCTACGGCGACCGATGTGGTTTCAGGCAATCGCACGGTGACGGCTTCGCCCGCATCCGGTTCGACTTTCCCGATTGGAACGACGACCGTCACCTTCACCGCCAGCGACGCCGCAGGCAACACTGCAACCGCAACCTTCACCGTCACGATTACCTGCACCGGCGGGTGCAATCCGCCGCCGCCCCCGACCGGCATGAATTTCAACATCGAAGCCTTGGCCGGAAACGGCAATTACGGCTCATCCGGAAATGGCGGAGCGCCGACAGCCGCGACTTTCAAACGGCTCAGCGGCATTGCGGCCAACAGCAGCGGCGATGTGTTTATCGCCGACGCCGAAGCGCGCGTCATTCGCAAAGTTTCGGGCAATACGATCACGCTGTTGGCTGGAACCGGCGCCAAAGGTTTTGCGGGCGACGGCGGATCGGCGGCTGCGGCCAGGTTCAACAACCCGACAGGTCTGGCGCTGCACGCGGGCAGCAATTCGCTTTATGTCGCCGACACGGGCAATCACCGCATTCGCAAAATTGACCTGGCCAACAATGTGATTTCGACGATTGCCGGAACCGGCGTGGCAGGTTTGGGCGGAGCCGGTTCGGCAACCGGCGTCAACCTGAATTCGCCAACCGGAATCGCAGTTGATACGGCAGGGAATTTGTATTTTGCCGACACGGGCAATAACCGCGTTTGCAAAATCTCCGGTGGCGCGTTGACCGTCGTTGCCGGAACCGGCGAAGTCGGCAACAGCGGCGATGGAGCTTCGGCCACTTCGGCCAAACTGAATCATCCGACCGGGGTAGCAGTCAGCAGCGACGGCGCGACGATTTACGTCGCCGACCGCGGCAACAATCGCATTCGCAAAGTTGCGGGCGGAACGATCAGCCACGTTGCCGGAGCGGCGAACGGAACTTCGGGATTTGGCGGCGATGGGGCGGCGGCGACTGCGGCGTTGTTGAATGCTCCAACCGGCGTGGCTCTGGACAGCGCTGGCAACGTCATCATCACAGACACAGACAACGAACGAATTCGTAAAATCACAGTCAGCGATGGATTGATCGTCACCATCGCCGGCAATGGCAACTCAGGAAATTCCGGCGACAGCGGAGCAGCCAACAGCGCGACGATGGACACGCCGACCGCGTTGGCGCTGGACGGTTCAGGCAGAATCGTTTTTTCCGATGCGGGCAATTTGCGCGTTCGGCGATTGGCGATGTCCGGTCCGGCCAACAACCCGCCGATTCCGTCAATGGTCGCCAATCAGAGCTTGAACAAGAATCAGCAACTGAATGTCGCATTGTCAGCCACCGATGCCGACAACGATCCGGTGACGTTTTCGCTGGTTCCGTCGTTGCCATTCGTTTCGATCACCAACGCCAATCCGGCGGCGCGCACGGCAACGCTGTTCATCAATCCCGCCAACGCCAACGTAGGCGTGCATACCGTGCAGGTCAAAGCCGAAGACAACAAGGGCGGATCGAATCTGACGACGGCGTTCACGATCACGGTCAATGATCCTGACGGGCCGCCGCCGAATCGTCCGCCGGTTGCCGTGGCCAACCAACTTCCGGCGACGGTGGAAGCCAATGGGCAAACGGCAATCATCAATCTGGATGGTTCGGCTTCGACCGATCCCGACAACGATCCGTTGACGTATTCGTGGACTGACAATGGCCAGGTGATTGCCACTACGGCTGTGGCCAGCGTGCCGCTGGGCATTGGCAATCATTCGATTGTGTTGACGGTCAATGACGGCAGGGGCGGGACGAATTCGACTGCCGCGCAGAGCGTAACGGTGACGGAACCGCCACCATCGGACACTTTGGAAATCAACAGCGTTTCGCCCGGCAACGGCAAACGCGGCACAACCGTTTTCGTGACGATCAACGGCAGCGGCTTTACTACGCAATCAGTCGTCAGCATCAATGGAGGCGGCATCACGGTGACGATCAACAGCCAATCGGCGACTCAGATTGTGGCCAGATTCGTCATCGCCTCCAGCGCTTCGACCTCGACTCGCAACATCACGGTGTCCAACCCCGGCGGCATTTCGGCGACGAAGATCGGCGCATTTTTCATTCAGCCATAGTGGCATTGGGACTGACGGTTTAACGGCAGAACCAGACAGCAAGCAACTTTCAGGTCTGATTCCGTAAACGACAAACGGACATCCGAAGATGTCCGTTTGTCGTTTACTTGAAAAGTCGGGGCGAAAGGATTTGAACCTTCGACCTCTCGGTCCCGAACCGAGCGCTCTACCAGGCTGAGCCACGCCCCGAAAACTGCGTTGTAAGGATCAATACCGCCAAAAACGAAGGCGCATCTTAAAGGTCAGGTGCAGGTGTGTCAACACGGCTGTCATCGGCTCCGACAAACGACAACCGATGACAGCCTGTTCCTTCTCCTTGCTCTATGGTTTTGGGAATCGCGCGAACCGGCGCAGATGCCGCAAATAAAGGCTCCCGGACTTTGCGACAGCCCGGCCGTCAGCGCGATTCCCAAACTCGTGAAATCTATTTGTTGACAGTGAATTTGCCGCAAGCCCGCAGCGGAAACCGCGCGGCATCAGGCGCAGTCGGCATGGGTGTGCCAAGTTGCGTGTCTTCGCGAATCGCAACCGAGCCGATTTTTTCCAGTTCGACAAAGGCCGTTCCGCCGAGGGCGTCTGGCGCTCCGGCTTTCAACACTTGCAAGGTTTTGGTCGAACTGCCGATCAACGGCAACCAGTATCCAATCACCATCTGGCTGAAATTGATGGCGGGCGCGTCGGTCGTTTTGCAGGTTGCGGCCAACGACGGTGGCGGCGGATTGCTGGGAAGACAGGCGCAAGGCCCGCTCCCCGCTGAACCGGCGTCATAAAACAACGAGACGTATGCTTTGTACGGGTCCAATCCCGTCGCAAATCCTGTGATGCTGGCCGTGCGCCCGATTTTTTGCACGCTGATCAATGCGCGAACGTTTGATCTGCCAATCGGATTCAAATCCGCTGTGCCGTCGCTGCCTGTTCCCGATTGAGGAAACGATGGCGCGACATAATCCTGAAGCGATGACATGGAATTCAACGCCGCAGACTTCACCGTCTGGCTGGTCGTTGCGTCAACCGAAGGCTCTGTGAATTTCCCGTCTGTCCCCAAAAGAACAGGCGATTCAGACGCTCTCGGCAGAGACGGCATTTTCGGTTGTGCCAATGCTCCGGCAGTTCCGCTCAACAATTTGATTCCCAGAACTCCAATCATCAAAACCAGCGCATACGAAAAAGTAACTCGAACAATTTTTGCCATTTCGTCCTTCCTTTTCACGGATTCACACAAAATCGCAGTAAGCCAGCTAAAGCTGCTTACAAGCTGTTTTTTGTTTATTGGTTTGAGTTTTCGGCACCGTGATGTTTCGCAATTCAGCACACACTACCAACTGACAGGCCGGGCACTGGCTCGATCGGTACAGGACACAAGCGAATCAGGAGGGGGAAAGATGAACAACAGATGAGAGCAACTTTGCCAGGACTTGCGTAAAACGCGAAAAAGATAGTCACAGAGACACGAAGCCACAGAGATGAACTTGAATTGATAGTGAATTTCCTTGTTTTGCTCTGTGTCTTCGGAGGCTCTGTGGCAGTTTCTGCGTAAGCCCTGTCTGCTCAAATGTTTTTGTGAGGGGGAAACTCTGAATCGCCGCTTTCACCGTTTCACGATGAGCGGCGCGTCAACTTCCGCGACCACGCGGAACCCGACATTGTTCAATCGCAACTGGGAATTTGACTGCTTTCGTTCGCTGGAGCGGCATTCGCCTGCCGGGCTGTCCCAGGCTCCGCCGCGCAACACACGCGGAGCCTTTTCGGCATCTGCCTGCCAAACGCTGCCGTCTACAGGCGCTCCGGCATAAGTTTCATGCCAGGCATCCAGACACCATTCCCAGACGTTGCCATGCATATCGTACAAGCCGAACGCATTGGCCACGCCCAGACTGCCTACGCTGACGGTTTGTTGGCGAAATGTGTCTTTGGCAGCCGAAGCATACGGTTGTTTGCCGTCATAATTCACCCAATCCGGCTCGACGGTTTCGCCCAGACTGAACGGCCAGGTTGTGCCCGCACGGCAGGCGTATTCCCATTCCGCTTCGGTCGGCAGCCTGTATCGTCGTCCGGTCAGGCGGGAAAGCCGTTCACAGAATTCGACCGCGTCTTCCCAGGAAATCTGTTCGACTGGCCGGTTGCCGCCTTTGAACGCGGAAGGGTCGCTCATCAATTCGTGGTTCACTTTCGGCAAACCGGCCACCGCGCGCCATTGAGCCTGTGTGATTTCGTATTTGCTCATGTAAAACCCCGCGACTTTCACAGTTCTTTGCGGAGTTTCCGCCAACAGGCGCGATTGCACTACGAGTTTGGCATCCTTGTTCAGCGCGCGTCCGTAATTGATTCCGATCTGATCCAATTCATTCGGGTTGCTGCCCATCACGAATGATCCTGCCGGAAGCTCGACCATTTCCAGCGTTACGCCTGCCCCTGCGTTTTCAACATAAAACCGCGCGCGTTCTTTGCGGCGTTCCACCAATCGCCCTCGTTCATCGGCTCGAATCACGTCGAATTCGTAACCAAGCAGTTCCGGGGCAGTTTTCGGCTTTGCCGGCGCTTCCGGTTCAACCGGTTCAAGTTTGCCCAGCGCGGGCGGCGTGATCGTAAAACTCAGTTTGGGAGCTGGCGGATTTACGCCAGCAAGTTCCGCCGTTAGTTGGGCGGGTTGCGCCACTGATTCTTGCGGCTTTTTTTTGGATTTGGATTTGGCTTTCCCCGTTGGGCGCGACGTTCGCAACCGACTGGGAACGATTACCACCTGAGCCACGGCCAAACTGGCAATCAAAACCAGCGCGATTCCGGTTGTAATCATTCGACACCAAAATCCAACTTTTCGGTTTCCATTCGTCCTTTGTCCCAGCATTCTCGAATAACTCCGTTTATGCCGTGGCAACAATCAGGCAAGTCAGCTATTTCTTTTTGATCGAAATGTCGAACACCAGCGGCTCGCCCTTGTAACGATCTGCCAATACCTGTGCTGCAACGGCGGGTTGATTTTCTTCCACGAAGGCAACGAGATTGGGAGAAATTGCCGAACTGAGTTTTCGCAGAGTGGTGAGTTCCTGCAGCTCTGTTTCATCGAGTTCCTGCCCGGAGGGCATTGCCAAAAAGCTCGGCGATTTCAAAGGTTCGGGCGAAAAAATGACTGTGAACGGCGCGGATTCGGCTTCGCGCGGAAGCATGAACCACTGGCCGCCGTCCGGGAACTGGAAATCATTGCCGCCCGCGCTCCAGTTTGTGATGACGCCGGTTCCGCGCATCGGCTCTTCGGTCAGGAAGGTCTGCAACCGTCCGTTTTTTCCCAGCGCAATCAGATACAGATAGCCGCTCTGTCGGGGTTTGAAATGAAACTTGAAACGGCTGTCCGGAGCCAGCGGCATCATGCCGGTAGCGCGAGTCGTGACGTTGTCCTCCGAAAAGACTTCCAGAAAATAACTCAATACTTCCAGACGCATCGGCTCGACAAAGCTCGGTTCTTCGCCATCTTTTCCAGTCAAAGCCACCATTTCCGCAGAACCGCCTCTCAAACTGGGCTTCGGTTTTCCTTCACGGTAAAACATGATCGCGGTGGTCACCATCATCAATAACAACGCCGCCACGGCATACCACGCGGAACGTGATCGCCTGATCTGTTTTTCAACCGGTTTCCTGAAAGGACGCGATGAAGGTCTGCGCTTCACTTCATCCAAAATCGGCCCGTCAATCTGCGACGCATTCTGATCCAGCAGAATAATCACACTGTCGGGTTCAATCGGCCGTTGAGGTTCTGAAATCTGGTCGCTCCATTCTTCCGTCAGCGTTGCCGCACGGTGAAATTCCGTCACCGTCTGATTTCGGCAGGCATTTCGCAGAGCGTGACGCATTTTGGAAGCCGATTCGAAACGATCTTCCGGCGATTGCGACATCGCTTGTTCAATCACATTGGAAATGCGTTCCGGCACTGCCGGATTGAGCAGCGTGATGGGCTGCAACATATCGTTTTCCCTCATCATGTGAGCGGCCATCCGGGTCATGGCATCCGGCGGCATGATGCCGGTCAACAAATGGTAAAGCGTCGCTCCCAAACTGTAGATGTCGCTTCGCGCGTCGGTTCCAGTTCCGCGAATCTGTTCCAACGAAGCGTAATGCGGCGTGTAGCCGCGAATGCTGCGCGTGGATTTGGTTTGATCGGCAATGACGCCTTTGGCCAATCCGAAATCCAGCAAAATCACTTCGCCGCGCGGAGTCAGTTTCAAATTCTGCGGTTTGATGTCGCGGTGAATCACCGGCGGATTTTGAGCGTGCAGATATTCCAGGGCATCCAGCAACTGATCCGCCCATTGCATGACTTGCGAAGCCATAAACGCGCCTTGTTCGGCGGCTTTGCGTTCATTCAACAACTGTTCCAGGTCTTTGCCCGGAATGTACTGCATGACCAGAAACTGTTTATCCCCGCTGGAAAAATAATCCATGACCACCGGCAGAGCTGAATGTCGCAACCGGTTCAACAGTCGCGCTTCCTGCGTAAATGCCTGGCGCATTTGTTCGTTGCTGTAAAACGTTTCCTTGACCGCAACGGCATTTCCAAATTTTCTATCGGTCGCCTGATACACCGCTCCCATTCCTCCCTGCCCCAGCAGGCGCAGAATCAGATAGCGGTCTTGTAACAGCGTGTTCGGCGAAAGCATTCGGTTTCTCCTTATGCTCTATTGAACCAGGTCTTGATCGTAACGGGGACAAAAATGACAACTGTGGACAGAGCTTGCCTGACAGGCCGCGATGGACAGTTCCAGCCTGAAACACTATTGGGTAGGGCACAACAAGGCGAGCAACGATGCCTGAAAAACTTTGATTTTAGATACTACAGGGATGCCGGATTGGTGTGATGACGCTCCCACAATCACATCACACAGACACGGTATTTATGCTCTTGAGGGGAACATGCCGTGCCTAACCACAAAGGTATCGAGCGTCAGCAATTTGCAGAGATGAGCTTAAAGAATCAGTAATTCCCTGCTCTTGATTAAAGTTGAAATGTTCTTTTACTGCTTTTAGGGGGAATTGGGAGGAAGTATCGGGCGGAGTGTTTATACAATGGAACAGCCGAGCATGGAAGTCCCTGAATCATTAAAATCAGGATGTTTTGTCCGGTAGGGATACAGCAGCAGCCAGCGGCGCTCACAAATCTTTGTCCTATTCGGCGACAGAATTGTGGGATGCACCGGGATGCATCTGTCGCCTGTGGGGTCGGATTCGACGCGCCGCCAGCCACTTGTTGGAAGCGAGATGGTATGAATTGTCACTGTCGCCCCTGACCTTGAATCAATCCAGACCATCTGTGTCAGCACAATGGAACTCAAACTTTGTGCCGATTGCTTCCAGTCCGTGAAACCGCTTTTCGTGAGCGGAATTCTGAAAAGCGTATGATGTTTTATGGTAACTGCTCGGCCTGTTTTCAGATGGTTGGCATTGTTTGATAGAGAGGTTTGATTCACCACAAAAAGCACAAAATACACAAAAAGATTACGGCCAATTTTGCGCCTTCTGTGCCTTTTGTGGTTTCAAAACCTTGCTGACTCAACCGCTAATCACCTGGCCTGAGCAGTTACGTTTTATGAAAGATCGTGCTGAGTTATCTGATTTTGATAAGGCCGAAAGCGCGAAGCGGCGGAAAAATTCAGTTCGGCCTCTCGCCTCAGAAACCAAACCGACCAGTCCCCGCCGCTTCGGCGCTACTCAGTGCCCGCCGCTACGGATGAACCGTAGAGCGAACATCGTTAAAACCCTTGCCTGACAAGACGAAATCTCGTCGGCCTCAATCGTTCCGTTATCAACGCCGTGCAGTGTATTCAAGACAGTCGGTTCATTCATGAGGCTTTGGTGATGTTTTCGTGATGCGCTGACTGATCAGCGGCGCATATTTGTGCGCTGCCCGGCAGCAGGCCACGTGCAGTAATATCTTCGGCGAAAACCTGACATTCCCCGAACGCGGACCAAATTATGGAATCAACCAATGGAATCATTCATGTCGGCATTGTCGAAGACGACCGTTCGTTGCGCGAAGGACTGGGATTGTTAATCAGCGCGACACCCGGTTACGGCTGTTCGCAGATGTTCGGTTCGGTCGAAGAAGCGCTTCGCAATCTGGGCGCGGACGGTCAACAGTTGCCGGACATTCTGCTGCTGGACATTCATTTGCCGGGAATGCTGGGATCGGACGGCGTCAAACTGTTTCGCGAACGATTTCCGACGATGCAAGTATTGATGCTGACCATTTACGCCGAACAGGACAAAATCTTTGAATCCATCTGCAACGGAGCCTGCGGGTATTTGCTGAAAAAAACTGCTCCGGCAAAGCTGCTCGACGCCATCCGCGAAGCTCACGAAGGTGGCGCGCCGATGTCGCCGGAAATCGCCCGCAAAGTCGTCACGCTGTTTCAAACCACCAAAGCGCCGGAAAAGCTGGAAGAACAATTGACCCCGCAGGAAATCAAACTTCTGCAATTGCTGGCCGACGGGCACAGTTATCAGAGCGCCGCCGGACAACTGGCCATCAGCGTCAATACAGTGCGAAATTACATTCGCAGCATTTATGAAAAGCTCCACGTCCATTCCAAAAACGAAGCCGTCAGCAAAGCGTTACGCAGCGGAATCATCTCCTGAAGTTTTCCACTCAAGTTTATGCCCAACACACCTCAAGTTGCGTTGCTGTTTACGCCTTATCGAATTCCCGCCGACGTTGATCTGCTGTATCGCGAAGAGAAAATCGTCCCGCTGGAACGCCGCGCCGTTCAGGTGTTGCGTTATCTGGTCGCCAACAACGACCGTGTCATCAGCAAAGATGAATTGCTGGAAGCCGTCTGGCCGGACACGTTCACGACCGACGGCGTGCTGAAACGAGCTGTGTCTCAAGCGCGGCGCGCACTGGGCGATGTTGCCGACGAAGCGAAATTCATCGAAACCTATCACGGTCGCGGTTACCGGTTCATCGCCAAAGTCGAACTGGAAAAGGCAGAACCACCCGCCAAAACAAATGAACCTTCTGACGAAGTCGCTGAACTCGCCGCGCCGGTTGAACCGCCACCATTCGCCAAACCGCTTGCTCAACCCGCCGCGAATGGAATTCCCGATTACAACCAATTGGTCGGACGCGATGCAGAGATGGCTCAATTGTTCGGCGATTTTCGTCGCGCGCTGGATGGCAACGGACGGCCTGTGTTGCTGATTGGCGAATCCGGCGTCGGCAAAACCCAGCTTGCTCGCGCGTTCGCCAATCTGGCGCAATCACATGGCGCAGTTTGTTTGTACGCACAATTTTTCGATTACCAGGCCAGCCGACTTGCGCCCTACGAAATCTTCCTGGATTTGCTTCGCAACTTGCTGGGCGTCAACGCCGCCAACCGCGATGAATGCGATTTGCGGGCGATGGTCAAAAATCATTTCGGCGTTTCACTGCCCGAAGAACTGTTCACCGACGGCAGGCTCAACAGCCAGATTCGCCAGACGACCAACACAGGCACATTGCGAGTGGAAGAAACCACCCTGGCACGCACCGGTTCGCTGAACTTGCCGCGTCCGACCGGCAAATTGACCGCTCCGGCGTCGAAAGCCGTCGCGCCCATCAGCCAGTGTTTTCTGCGCGCCAGCCAGCACCGCCCGCTGGTTTTGATTCTGGATGACGTGCAATGGGCGGACGAAGCCAGCCGCGAAGTCATAGGCAATCTGATGCGAATGCTGCAACGCGAACCGTTGATGCTGGTCTGTCTGGCGCGCGCCGAGGCCGTCAACGAACGCCAAAGCGCATTTGCCGAATGGCTGAAACGGCTGGCCGGGTATCGCAGCTATGCGACGCTGTCGCTGCGACCGCTCGATGAAATGCTGTGTCGCGCAACCATCGAAGCCGTCTTCAATTCCGACATCGAAATTCCTCCTGCCGATTTGCAAACGCTGCATCGCATCACGGGCGGCAATCCTTATTTTTTGATGGAAATGTTGCGGCTGTTGGCGGCGGAGCGTGTCGTCAGTTTCGCCCCGCAGCCCGAAGCGCATTGGCAATGGAACGGAATCAAGGATTTGTCGTTGCCTGTAACGATTGTCATGGCCGCGCAAGCCAAGCTGGATCGGCTGTCTGAAGAAGTTCGCCAAATGACCGAAATGGCCGCCGTCCTGGGCGAAGAGTTTCGCGTCGAAATGCTGGCCAAAATGTCAGGGCGCAGCGAAGACGACATTGAACAATTGTTGCAGGAAGCCGTGCGGCGCGGCGTGTTGTCCGAACGCGGCGTAACCGGCGACAACGACGCACGCTTTTATCACAACACACTGCGGCAAGTTTTGTATGACGGCTTGCCGCCTCGCCAGCGAAAACGATTGCATCTGTTTGCCGCGCGCTCCATCGAAGGCCTGTATCTGCTGGAACCCGACCGTGTCGCCGACGCCGTCAGCGCGCATTATGAATCCGGCGGAAATTGGGAACGCGCCTTTGATTGGGGGATTCGCGCCTGGCAGGCAGCCAGCAGTCGTTTGTCGTGGAGTGAAGCCATGATTTGCATCGAACGTGCCCGCCGCGCAGCTCACGAATTGGCGCAAACCAGCGGCAATCCGATTGCCCCTGCGGATCAATTGAAGTTGCTGTTTGCTCTGGGCGAAACGCTTTTCGCCTTGGGCAAACTGAAGGAATCCGACGCCGTGTATGCCGAAGCCGTTTCGCTGGCTCGCGTCATTGGCGACCGTGCTGGGTTGGCGACGGCGTTGTTGCAGCAAGGCCAGACGCGCATGAGTTTGAGTTTGTACCGCGAAGCCATCGCTGTCACCGAACAGGCGTTGGAAATTTATCGGGCCATGGACGATCAGGACGGCGCCGGATTGGCGTTGCTGCAAATCGGCGGCGTCGAAGTCCGGCAAGGAAATTACGACGCGGCGATTGAATTGGCGCAGCAATCGTTACGCGACGTTCCGTTGAACAGTCACGTTGCCGCCATCGCTTTCGGATTGTTGGGATGGGCGCGCGCGCTGCAAGGCCATTTCACCGAAGGCGCTCCGCTGTTGGAACGCGCGGTGGATTACCTGTCGTCGGTCGGCGATATTCAACGTCGCGTGTTGCTGTTGCGCCGCAGCCATTGGGCGGAACTCAGTCGAGGCCGATACGAAACCGCGATTGAACTGGCATTGCGCGCGCGTGAAGACGCCGAACGTTTGGGCGACGCCAACAGCGAAGCCAAAATGGATATGGGAATCGGCCAGGCGCGACTGGCTCAGGGGTTGTATGACGAAGCGGTGGAAATGCTGCTTCGCGCGCAGCAAAAAATGCACGCCGTCGGCGCGACTCACGGCGAAGCCGAAACGTACTGGTTGCTGGGGCGCGCAAATTGCGAACGCGGCCAACTGGCCGAAGCGCGCAAATTGCTGGAAAAGTCTTACGCGATGATTTTGGAAATCGGCGACCGCGATGATGAATTTCGCGTTATGACAGACCTGGCTCGATTGGCGTTGGCGGAAAACGACGCTCAATCGGCGCTGGATTTTGCCGACAACGCCATTGTCATTGCCGAAGAATTGAACAACCGCGACGGGCTGGGAATGATTTTGACCGAACGCGCGCACGCCTTGCTGGCGTTGGGACAGGCTGACGAAGCTTCGTCCGTCATCGAACGCGCAATTGAATTGCTGGAAGAAGCCGATTCCGGCGAACGCTGGCGCGCATACTGGACGAAAGCACAAATCTTGCACAGGCAAAATTCGACTTCGCCGGAAACATTGACGGCCTTTCAGCAAACCGTCGCGCTGCTGGACGACATTCGCAATCAGCTTGGCAAAGACGAAACCCGATTTGCCACCATCACTCAAGCCAGAAAAGCTCCGGCGGTGGAACTTTACGCACTACTACAACAACTCAATCAAACAGAGAAAGCCCACCAAATCGCGCAAAGCTGGAAGTTGTAACACAAGCGTAGAAACGCAAAATTTTATGTCTCTACATGTGGACGGCTCACACTTCCAGCAGCTTCTCCGCGCACACCCTTTTCCAGTCCAGTGAGATGGGGCGTCAAGCTGAGGCTTCGAGGATTTCAATCCCGACCAGAGTCTTTTCGTGGTAATCGTAAATCAGCCCGTTGGCCGTGTCGCTTTTGCTGCACGTCGCTTTCAGGTCGTCTTGAAAACGCAAATAGAGCGTGTCCGCTTCCGCATCGTTTTCGGCGCGAAACGGCAGGTTCGGAATTTCCACCCGGTTGACTGCGCTCAGCATCAATCGGTTCGCATTTACTTTCAGTGTTGGTCTGCTTGCCATAGCATCAAACTTTTGTGGTATTCGCTTTCAAGCGTGGCGGCAATTGTTGCCGGAGCAACTGACTGGCAAGCTGGCTGATCTTGACGCCGCTCTGCCGTGCTTGGCTTCGGAGCGCCTGCACGACATCGGCTTCAATCTCGATTTCGTAATGACGGTTTCGCAACTCGCCCTCCACTTTGACGGTGCGGAAAGCATCAGGGTAATCCGTCGTGTCGTGCGTATCCCAAAATTCGGCGGCCTCTTCATAACTGCCGAATTCTTCTGGGATCGGATCAATTTGCTTCTTTTTGCTCATGATAATACCTGCGTTCAGCCGCGCTCATCTCGCGCGCTGAGATTGGCAAAGCCGTTGCCCGGCGTTTGCGGATGAAAAAGACCACCAAATACCGGCCTGCCGCTGTTTGTCCGTAGGCGGTGTACAAGTTCTCTCCCTTGACCCGCCCCTTTTCGGCCAAACGAACGTGCGGTTTTCCGAACAAAACTTCTTCGACCTCATCCGTCGAGACGCCATGTTTATCGGCCAGCTTATCAACGAATTGTTCTTTCCAGATGACATCGTAGAGTTTCATAAACAGTCACCTTTTACACCAGCCTCTTTACGTAGGAAAGCGCGTCGCGGCGGTATTCTAGCCGGGATGTTTGGATTGCTCGCCATCTCTCTTCCAGCAGCTTCCCCGCGAACACCTTGCGGCCCGCCTGGGAACGCAAGCGCCCTCGCTTGCCATCTGAAAAAGCGCGAAGCTTCCGAACCCTGCCTTCTTAAAATGATCGCTTTCCGGCAACCCAAAATAAGGAAGCTGCGCGGCTTCTTTTACCAGCAGCCGGGGGCGCTTGCGTTCCCATCACTCTTCCAGCAGTTTCCCCGCGAATACCTTCTGCCCGCCCAGCGACGTGTGGAACGCATAGACCGCCAGCGCTAGCACCACGGCAAGCAAGCTCAGCGAAGTGTTGCCGTACCAGGCTGAAAAGTCGGAAGTGCTTATGCCAACAGGTAAGAACACAAAATTGCCGCTGACCAGCGCCAGCAAGCTGGAACGCAACATAACGAATAGCACCAGCAATCCACACAAGGTGATGATCAACAGGTTGATCATTTTGGGGCCAGGGTTAGCAAAGGTAGACAGAAACCAGATTAAGACCCAGATAGAGGCGGTCAGCCATTGCCGACGGGTGAGTACGCGCAGCAGAAGTAACAAGAAAAACATTGTCAAAGAGAGCATGGTCAACTGGAATACGTCCCTTAAAAATAGGCTGGCAATCAGTTGGCGTGCTCCAAGCAGGAGTTCACTGCGTACACCGAACATGTCAGGAGCGGCGTCAAGCCAGATCCTGCCAAGGTCACGCAACCGGAATAGCAGGGCATAGCCGATGCCGAAAGCGACGCCGACGAGCATATCGTGACCCACTAACGGATCGCGCAGATTACCGTTGAGCAGTCGCCCCCACGAAATGAGGGCAACAGGCCAGCGCCGTCTGACGTAAGGTTCCATCGCAAGATAAAGCAACCAGACCACTCCGGCAGCCAACAACGCCTGGGCATTGGCGATAAGCAAGAAACTGAAAAACTCATTGATGGAATCCGGCGTGTGATCCGCGCCAATCACCCAGCTCAGCATCATGATCGAATAGATGAAAGCAGCCAGTCTGAAAGCGCCACGGCGATCACCTCGGCCCTGACGAAAATTGTAACGAGCCAACAGCGCCGCTCCGCAGGCAAGGGCGAGCATCACGAGGAAACCAAATATCCGGGAAACGCGCGCACCCAGAGTCTCCGGCCTTGTTTGCATCCGCTCCGGTATCGTCCACGGCGAGACAAGCTTGAAAAAGGTTGGCTTGCCGCGCCAGGCAGCGGCTTCAACACGCAACGGGATTTCCGGCAGGTCGGGATAAGTTCCCGTCCAGGCTGCCCGCGCGTCACAAGCCGCCAACGGCGTCCATTGCGGCTCCGTCGCGGTAAAGCTGGCCAGATCGAGTCCGGCGGCGGCGAAGAGCACTGACCAATCAGGCGACGGCGTGTCGCGGGATTCATCCCATTGCGGCGGCACGGCATTGAACATAATCAACCGCCCTTGCGAATCCAATCTCAGATTCACCATGCCCGAAACGACTGCCTGGGGATCGAACTCAGCAACCCAACCGGCGTTCCAAGGATCCTTCGGACTCAGATAGCGCGGGCTTTGGCGATACCAAAAACCGAAAGCAGATGGCTGGCTCTTCGTGAAAAGCTCCCGGCGATGGCTCGGCTCGAACTTTTGCTCAACGTATTGGATGTAAAGCGGCTCGTTGAAAAAACCGGAAGCGTGATCAACTGGCGGTTCTGTGTAGCCAAGACGTTGAATGATCTCGCGGGCTTTATGCGCCAGCGCCTCAGACGAAGTTTCGCGCAACACTTTGTGAGCGATGTTCGTCTTGCTTCCCAAAAATGCGGCGAGAACAAGTCCAGCAACAATCGCTCCCAGCCACGCCACCGCATGCGCAGGCCTCATCCCCGTCTTTGACCCTGCCGCCGCCACCATCTCCGGCGAAGGCGTTTCACCCAGCGCCAATGCCGCCGCCAGCGGATCGCCGCCCGGCAACGCATCCGCCACTTGTTTAGCCGAAGCCAACCGCTTCGCAGGGTCTTTTTCCAGACAGCGCAGAATCACGCGCTCGACCAGCGGATCAATGTCCTTCACCCAGTTCGACGGATTGGTCGGCGAACTGCTTTCGTGCAGGCGTTGCAGTTCTTGCAGTGAACTGGCTTCAAACACGCGCTTGCCGGTGAAGATTTCGTAGAGCACCAAGCCCAGCGCGTAAATGTCGCTCTTTGTCGTGACTTCTTTGCCCGCGAACTGTTCCGGCGACATATAAGCGGGCGTTCCGGCGAAAACTTCCTGCTCACGAATCTGTTCGGCGAATCCGGCCAGGCCAAAATCGGTGATGCGAACGCGACCTTTGCCGTCCAGCATGACGTTCGCCGGTTTCAAGTCTCGATGCAGCACGCCCGCTTCGTGCGCGGCGGCGATTCCAGCGCAAAGCTGGTTGGCGATCTCTACGGCTTTGTCGGCGGGCAGGCGACCGATGCGGCGCAGCAGCGAAGACAGGTCTTCGCCGTCCACATATTCCATCGAAAGAAAGTGCAGCTTGCCGGTCGAAGTCGTCACTTCGCCGATGTCGTGAACGCGGCAAACGTTCGGATGCGTGACGCGATGCGCCATGGCTACTTCGCTGTGAAAGCGCGCCAGCATCGCTTTGTCGTTGGACAGTTTTTCCGTCAGGAATTTCAGCGCGACCGGATGGCCGAGCTTCAGATCGTCGGCGCGATAGACTTCGCCCATTCCGCCTTTGCCAATTTGGCCGATGATGCGATACCGCTTGTTGAGCGTCATTCCCGGCGCGAAGCGAGCTTTGTCGTTCGTGTTGGCCAGCAATCCAGCGGCTTCGTGAACCGCACCTTGAATCACGCCGCTCATCCCGGTTTGAAAGACCAGCAAGGCTTCGACTTCGTGGCGCAGTTCAGCGTCATCGCCGCAAGCCTTTGCCAAGAACGCCGCGCGTTCGGCGGGTTGAAGCTCCAAGGCGGATTGAAAGACTTGCTCGACCTGTTGCCAGCGTTCGGGGGACATCGTGCCTGCGGAACTGAGCTTGGCAGGAGAAGCCAGGTTGCGCGTAGCCTGTTCGTGAAACGAGAGCAAGGCTTCAGCCCCTCGGCGTAGCGACACGTCTTCGGCGCAGGATTGCTGCAAAACGGCGGCGCGCTCTTCGGCGCTTTGTTCCAACGCAGAACTGACCAGATGCTTAATTTGCTGCCAGCGTTCGGGAGTCATAAGCGTTGCTCCAGGTTAAGCGTTCAGAGTTCACGCTTCAGCGTGCGCAATCACGCTGAAGCGTGAACTCTGAACGGCGGACTACTGTTTTTGAATTTGTCGCCCTAGCCACGCTTCGGCCATTCGCAAATCGCGGCGAAGCGTGGCGACGGAAAGGCCTGTGACTTCGGCGATTTCGTCCATGCTCAGGCCGCCGAAATAACGCAGTTCGATGATGCGACATTTACGTTCGTCGTGTTTGGCCAGGTCTTTCAAGGCGTCATCCAGCGCCAGAACATCCGGTTTGGCCTGGCTGGGAACTTCCAGCGCATCATTCAGCGGCAAGGCCTGTTCGCCTTTGCCGCGTTTGGCTGCGGCGTGGGCGCGCGCGTGGTCAACCAGAATGTTCCGCATCAGGTGCGAAGCGATCGCCAGAAAGTGCGCGCGATTTTGCCAGTCCCGGTGTTGCTGGCCGATCAATTGCAGATACGCTTCGTTGACCAGCGCGGTGGTTTGCAACGTGTGGCCTTCGCGTTCTCGGCGCAGATACCGCGCCGCCAATCGGCGCAATTCTTCGTACACCAGAGGCGTCAGTTGTTCGAGCGCCTGTTGGTCGCCGTTGCGCCAGTCCAGCAACAACTGGCTCACTTCGTGCGGAGCGGATTCGGGCATCATGTTGTTCAACGATTCTCCCGGCGGAGTTACAGAATTCGGCAAAGACGCCGGAGAGGGTAGCCAGCGAGAGCAAACTGAGTCAATGAATTGCCCGACTCGTCTGGGAATATGACGTGAAAGTCTCATATCGGTTCTCAACTCACTAAAGCGGAAACCGACGAGCAAATCGCTCACATCGAAAAAATTTTGTGCAGGAATGAATTCTCAGTGCGGACGGGAATCAACGTTTCAATGGCAGGCTGAGAACAAGTCGAGTTCCCTTGCCGGGAGCGGAATCCATGGTCAGCGTTCCGTTCAATTCCGCTGCGCGCGCCTGCATGTTTCCAAGTCCGTTTCCTCCTCGGCTTTTCGGCAATACGGCGATGGTGGCGTCAGCAGGTTGTGGCGTGAATCCGCAACCGTCGTCCGCAATTTCGGCCCGCAACTGATTTTTGTGGATCGTCAAACTCATGGAAACGGTTTTTGCTGCGGCGTGGCGGGCGATGTTGTTCAGCGTTTCCTTGAAGATCAAAAACAAATGGCGGCGTTGTTCGGGATCGAGCTTCACTTTTTCGACATCGGCTGAGGCCAGAAATTGCCAACTGACGCCTTGAGGGTCCAGCACGTCGGCGGCGAATTGCCGCGTACGCGTGACGACCTGGCCAAGTTCGTCCCGGCCCGGATCAATGGACCAGACGATGTCGCTCATCGAATCCACCAGATCGCGCGCCGAATCGGCAATTTCCGTCAACATCTGCGCCGAACGAACTCCGGGACTGTTCAGGTAACCGCTTTGTCTGCCTTCCTGTTTGACGACTTCGATCAAAATGGCCATGCGCGACAAACTGGCTCCGATGTCGTCATGCAAATCGGCGGCAATGCGCGTGCGGATTCGTTCGATTTCCAGCAACCGGCGGACTCGCTGGCGATAAGCGAAATACCCAAACGCCGCAACGCCAGCCACGATCAGAACGATAAACCACCAGCGACCGTAAATCGGCGACGCGATTTCGAAACTGACGGTTGAATGGAAAAACTCGACAATGGCCATCACATCGAATCAATCGCCGAAATTACGTCTTTGCTGTGCGTATCGGTTTTGACTTTGCCAAACGCATGGGCGATGCGACCTTCTTCATCAATGATGTAGGTGATGCGAAGCACGCCCATGAACTTGCGCCCGTACAAACTCTTTTCGCCCCACGCGCCATACTTTTCCATCATTTCGTGCGTCGGGTCGGACAGCAGCGTAAATGGCAGCGAATACTTTTCGGTGAATTTCTGGTGAGATTTCTGATCGTCGCCGCTGACGCCGATCACTTCGACGCCGCGTTTTTTCAGTTGCGCGTAATCGTCGCGAAATCCGCAGGCTTCGACCGTGCATCCCGGCGTCATGTCTTTGGGATAAAAATACAGGACGACCTTTTTGCCTTTCAGGTCGCTGAGTTTGACGGTGTTGCCTTCGGTATTTTTCAAACTGAAGGCCGGAGCTTTGGCACCGATTTTCAGCAATGTTGAGTCTTTGGGCGCCGCCGCAGTGGCTTTTGCCGGTTTCGCGGCTTTTGCTGGTGCAGCTTTTTTTGCAGGCATCTTCAGATTTCTCCTTTTGCGTTGAATAAGAGTCCGTTCGGGAATTTCAAACTTCAAATTGCGGAATTGCAGGTCGCGCCGGAGCAGTTTTTTCCGGCTGGTTGAGCAAGACGAAATACAAATAAGCGGTTTGAGTCATCTTCCAGCGCTGGTCGGCAAATCGCCAGGACGACAAACACATCACGACAAAACACACCACTGTCAGCCGCCAATTCTGCGCCGAAGGAATAGTTCCCAATATCAGCGCCAGAATCGCCAGGCATAGATAAATTGTAATGAGATTTCTTCTCTTCAAACGTTTGAACGCTCGCCGCCACGCTTGTAGTCGCGGGTGCTTCTTTTTCCATTTTGGCCGTGGGGTGTACAGTCGAATTTCCCACAGCAAAATGACACTGGCCGACAACAACAAAGCCGTCAACGATTGCGTGTAATACCCAATCAGAATCCAGCCCGCTCCCGCAACAACCGTCAGGCTTCGGAAAAATTTTGAATTGGCCTCCAACCGATCAATGTCGGCAGCCATTTCCGGTTTCTTCAATTTGATAAAAGCGCGCGCCCATTTGAAGTTGTTTTCGATTTTGTGCGCATCCTGCAACGCAGCGCGTTTGATGCTGGCGGCATGTTTCAACAATCGCGCGCCACGTTTGGCCTGTTGCCGTTTGACGTAAGTCGCGTCGTACAAATCATCCAGAAACGCCGCGCCAATCAAAAACACAAAATGTCCCAGCAAGTAAGAGGCAAGCACAAAAACAATCCATTTTGTCTGTGGCGAGCGGTGGGCCAGTTGGGATTCGATGAAGCCGACTTTCGCCAGTTGGAGAGCGAAAGCCAGCACCGCGCCCGGCAAGAGCACGGAAAAGAAATCCACAATGCCTACGAACAGATCGCTGGGTTTGTAATTCATCGTGTTTTGAAATCAGCCGATTGCCACAGGCCGTTCCAGCTTCAATCGGATGATCGCGTTTTGATCCAGGCGGACTTCTTTGCCTTTGGTCATCAACAATCCGGTGATGACGCTGCCGCCCAGAACAGCTCCGGCGGCGACTGCGCCTCCCTGGCTGATGCCGCCATAAAATCCGCCGAAACCGTTGTTGTCGCGTCCGGCCAGAATTGCAATCGTCACGCCTATCATCCCTATGCCCGCGGCAGTGCCGACGTTTTGCAACGTTTGGCTGCCGTCTTTGCCGCCTTTGAGCGTGCCTTCGTCATCGGTTTTGATCTTTTCGTCGCGCGTGAAATCCGAAGCCGATTTGATGACGGCGGTGAGTTTTTGTTCCTGCCCGTCAATGCGAATGCGGTCGAAGGTGATGTGCAATCGCCCGCCTTTGAACACGCGCCCGGCGGCTTCGGCCAACGTCACGCGACCAATGACTTCTGTTCCCTGTCGCAGAAGGGTTCGCCCATCAATCACCACATCGCGGCGAATCGTGGCAATGACTTCATCGCCCGGCTCGCTCAACTTCGAACTGAGCGGATCGCGCAAGGTCAGTTGAATTTCAGTTCCGGCGGGAACTTCGTTTTGCGTCTGGCCCCAAACCGGACTGACCGGCCACACCAATGCCAACAAGCACACGATCACGAAATATCGTTTCAGCATTTTCAATACCTCCATTGCTGCCTTTGTTTGCGGGAGTGCGCGCGCATGCTACGTTGGAGTTGGGGACAGAGCAAGAATTCGGGCAGAAAATCCATAGTTTGCTTTTCGGAATTCCGATTGCTCTAATTGCCGCCGCAAAATCCCAACGACACTTATGAAACTGTTTACGCTTGAAGAAGCTGACGCCTTGTTGCCGGACATCAAACGGCTTTGGCGGAAGATCGATCGCGCGCGCGGCGTGATGCAGCGACTTGCGCCCGAAGCCCGGCAGGCCAGTCGCCAATCCGGAGGTGGCGGCATCCGGCACGCGGGCGAATACGTTTCCGCGTTGACCACTTTCATCGCCGGAGTTCAGGAAATCATGGAACAGGGCGTTGAAATCAAGGATTTCGACAAAGGGCTTTGCGATTTTCCGCATATGCGCGATGGCCGCGTCGTGTATCTGTGCTGGATGAAAGGCGAAGACACCATCGAATGGTGGCACGACACCGACACGGGCTTCGCCGGTCGCCAACCCCTGTAAGCAGAATCAAAGAAGAATTACCGTCCGACAAGCTGGCAGCTTGTCGAACAGCGAAAGGAATGACCCTTTCGCTTTTTTGCAGCATTCCCTGTCGTCACTTTCTGAAATTCAGATTGGTAAAGCTGACGCCGATGCCCGTGGTCAACAACAAATCGTTGTTTTTCGATCCCGGCGGCGGATTGGAGATGTAACGATTGCTTGCTGTGACGTTCCAAGTCATCCAGCCGGTCAACCTGGTCGTCAACGAACTGTCGAAGGTGTGGCGATACTCGCCTCGATTGGTCAGGTTCGGAAACAACTGGAATCGTTCCTTGAACATGACGCGATCGGAAACTCTGAGCGTGAACTCTTCGCCGACAAATACTTCGCCGGAATTGCGCTGCAACCCGGTCGAAAAATTTTCGCGGTTGTACGCGCCGCCGCCGAAAAACTGCAATTGCGCACGATCGTTTTTGACGACGTAATACCCCAAGCCTCCGCCCAATACCGAACGCAAATCAAGCAATTGAATCTGGTTGTATTCAAAATCCGCAAAACCAAAGGCCGCCAGCCGACTGGTGAGACTGATTTCGTATCGTCCGCCACCGCGAACGGCGTTGGCAGTGGTTTCGGTCGTGCCGTTGTTTTTGTTCTTGGCGTTGACATAAGCGGCATACAACGAAGTTTTGTCGCGCCGGGTTTGGCGGCCAAGATTCGCTCCCAGCGCCAGAGTATTCGTTCGCGTATTGCCTGTCGTCAGGCTGTAACCGAAATCCAACCCACCATTCCATAGATCAAACCAGCTAGGATTTTGCGTCCGTTCGTAGGCGGTCTGTTCCGCTGGCGACCGAATCGCCTGAACCGCGCTCATTTCGCCGGACGCCTTGCCCGCGTCTTTGGTCTCGACTTCATATTTGCCATCGCTGGTGGCAATCGTTCCCACCAGGGTCTTGCCGTCGCTCAACGCCACATACAGCGGTTCTTTTGAAACCACTTCGACAATGGCATCGGTTGAAACGGTAATCACTCCGGCGTAATCGGTTTTCAGCGTCAGCGTTTTGGCGTCGGCCTTGACTATGGTTCCGGTCAATCGGTCGCCGTTTTTCATCTTCAATTCATCAGCCAGCGCAATCGCGCTCAGCGACAAACACAACACAGCCAGAAACAAGAAATTCTTGGACATCTTCTCCTCCTGAAAAAAGCCGTTGATTAAGACATTTGTGTGGGGTTTGCTTTGGATTTGTACAGCGTTTGCATCTTAACGGCGAGGAGTTGGTCTGTCCACAAACAAAAAATCTATCTCATTGGCAATTCAAACAGATATAAGGCCTTGAGACGAATCCGAACGGACACTCCATTCTCCTAAAACTACAAAAATGCTATCCTTCGAAAGAAGTCAGACATTTTTGTCGGATCAAATTCAAAACACGACATGGAAGAAGCATCTCAAATAAAAAAATTGTCCGCCCTGCTGGAAATCAGCAAGGCGTTGAGTTCAACGCTGAACATCCGCGAAGCCGTCGAAAAGGTTTTGGAAATTCTGGATCGCGAAGTCGGTCTGCGGCGTGGAGCCATCGCGTTACTGGAAGATGGCAGTTCGCTTTCGATTCAGTACGCATTCGGCTTGAGCGAAGGCGAACGTCGCCGCGGGCGTTATAAATTGGACGAAGGCATCACCGGACGCGTGGTTTCGACCGGCAAACCGATCATCGTCCCGCAGGTCAGCAAAGAACCTCTGTTTCTGAACCGCACGCGCAAACCCGAACACGGCCAGGAAGAATCGTTCATTTGTGTGCCAATCAAAGACCGCCGCAAAACCATAGGCGCGCTGTCCATCACCCAACCCTACAAGGTTAATCGCAATTACGACGACACTGTGAAATTCCTGACGATCATCGCCGGAATGATCTCGCAGAGTTTGCGGCTGGCTCAGATGGTCGAACAGGAAAAGGCTCAGTTGGTGGACGAAAACGCTTTGCTGAAACGCGAATTGCAGCAGAAATACGATTTCCGCAACATAGTCGGAACCAGCAAGGAAATGCGCGAAGTATACGATCAGGTCGCGCAGGTCGCTCACACCAACACAACCGTGCTGATTCGCGGAGAATCCGGCACCGGCAAAGAACTGGTGGCGCACGCCATTCATTACAACAGCCCGCGCGCCGGAAAACCCTTTGTCAAAGTGAACTGCGCCGCATTGCCCGAAAGCCTGATCGAAGCCGAATTATTCGGTCACGAAAAAGGCGCTTTCACCGGAGCCATCGCTCGCAAACGCGGACGCTTTGAACTGGCCGAAGGCGGCACTTTGTTTCTGGATGAAATAGGCGATTTGTCCCCGGCAATGCAGGTCAAATTGTTGCGCGTGTTGCAGGAACGCGAATTCGAGCGCGTCGGAGGAACCGAAACCATCAAGGTCAACGTGCGATTGATCGCCGCCACCAATGTTGATCTGGAAACGGCGGTTTCTGACAGCCGCTTTCGTTCGGATTTGTATTACCGGCTGAACGTGTTTTCGATTTATCTGCCAGCCTTGCGCGAACGCAAGACTGACATTTTGCTGCTGGCCGATCATTTTCTGGAAAAGTATTCGCGGCAAAACGGCAAACGCATCAAGCGCATTTCGACTCCGGCGATTGACATGCTGATGAGTTATCACTGGCCGGGAAACGTCCGAGAACTGGAAAACGCCGTCGAACGCGCCACGCTGGTTTGCGACGGCAACGTCATTCACGGATTCCACATGCCGCCCTCGCTGCAAACCGCCGAAGGTTCAGGAACCGTGGCAACCGTCGGATTGGATCAGGCCGTCGGCGCGTTTGAAAAGGAAATGATTCAGGATGCGCTGAAAACCGCTCGCGGCAATCGCGCCCGCGCCGCGCGCATGCTCAATACCACCGAACGCATTCTGGGTTACAAGGTGAAAAAGTACGAAATTGACTGCGACCGATTCAAAAGCTGACCCGGCAGCCGACAATTTTGTCTTTTCAGAAATTGAAAACGACAATTTTGAAACCTTGCACATGATCGCCAGGCAAGACACAACAATCATTCGCGCAATCTTTTCTATCACTTAGTCAGGTTCAGCCAATTCTGTCGGTTGCTGGCAAGCCAGTTGCTACATAAGAGTTTTGATACGGCAATCAATTCAAAATCCGTACTTTATTTCTGTTTTAACCGGCAATCACTGCCTGAACAGCGTGGTTCGCCGTCAAATTCAACTTCAGGAGATTCTATGAGCACGACAGGAAATCAGGGGCGTCTGTGGGCGATTGCGGAAGTCAGCAAACGCACACCGCGCACCATTGGCAATGGACAAAAGGCTTCGGATTATTTCGGCTGCAATACGTTCACCCAGAAAGTCATGGCCGAAAAGCTGCCTAAAGCGATTTACAAATCGCTGTTGAAAACGCTGCAAGGCGGGCACAAACTGGATCAATCCATAGCGGCGGCAGTGGCCCACGCGGTGAAAGAGTGGGCGATTGAAAAAGGCGCGACGCATTACACGCACTGGTTTCAACCGAACACGGGCATTACCGCCGAAAAACACGACACCTTTTTGACGATTGACGGCGACGGCAAGGCAATCGAACGATTCGACGCCAGCCAGTTGATCCAGAGCGAACCTGATGCGTCCAGCTTTCCGTCAGGCGGATTGCGCGCCACGTTCGAAGCGCGCGGTTACACAGCCTGGGACCCTTCGACACCGATTTTCATCATGGAAGGCGCCAACGGCAAAACGCTGTGCATTCCATCGGTCTTCATTTCCTATCACGGCCAGGTGCTGGACAAGAAAACTCCGCTGCTGCGCTCGGATGAATTCCTGAACCAGAACGCGCAAAAAGTGCTGAAACTGTTCGGCAGCACCGCTTCGCGCGTTTTTTCCACGCTGGGGCCGGAACAGGAATACTTCCTGATTGACGAAGCGTTTTACGCCCTGCGCCCTGATTTGGTCGCCACAGGCCGAACACTGATCGGAGCCAAACCGCCGAAAGGACAGGAACTGGAAGATCAGTACTTCGGTTCGATCAAAGCGCGCATTCTGGCATTCATGCAGGAATTCGAACATGAGCTTTTCAAACTGGGCATTCCTGTCAAAACACGTCACAACGAAGTTGCGCCTGCGCAATTTGAAACTGCACCGATCTTTGAATCGGTCAGCGTGGCCACCGATCACAATCAATTGACTATGGAAATGCTGCGTCAGGTGGCCAAACGCCACAATCTGGCTTTCCTGATTCACGAAAAACCGTTCGCCGGAATCAACGGCAGCGGCAAACACAACAACTGGTCTATGGCCACGGACGAAGGCGAAAACCTGTTGGAACCGGGCGCGACGCCCGAAAAGAATCTGCAATTTCTGGTCTTCCTGCTGGCGACGATGAAAGCCGTTTATAAACATCAGGGCGCATTGCGCGCGGCAATTGCAGGTTCGGGCAACGATCACCGCCTGGGCGCGAACGAAGCTCCGCCCGCCATTCTTTCTGTTTTCCTCGGCGACGCACTGACCAGAATTTTGGACGCCATCGAAGCCGGCAAACTGAAAGGCTCGACGTCGGAAAAACAGGTAATCGCGCTGGGAATCAGCAAGCTGCCGGAAATCGCCAAAGACAACACCGACCGCAACCGCACTTCGCCGTTCGCTTTCACCGGCAACAAGTTCGAGTTCCGCGCGGTGGCATCGTCCGCTTCGACGGCGACTCCGATGGCGACGCTCAACGCGGCAGTCGGTGAAGCTCTGGCCGAAATGGCCACTCGATTGGAAGCTTCGATCAAGAAAACGAAGGACTTCGACAAGGCCGTGATTGACGTCATCAAGGAATACGTCGTTGAAACCAAAGCCATACGCTTTGAAGGCAACGGATATTCCGACGAATGGCGCGAAGAAGCCGCTCGCCGTGGTTTGCTGAATCTGGCCAAATCGCCTGAAGCGTTGGCTCAGTTGAAGAACAAAGATGTCAAAACGCTCTTCACCAAATCCGGCGTGTACAAAGCCGACGAGTTGGAATCGCGTTATCACCTGGAACTGGAGCGATACATCAAAGACCTGGAAATCGAAATTGCCGCATTGAAAGAAATCGCCGCGACGGTGGTGCTGCCTGCGGCCTTCAAACATCAGGAACAAATTGCCGGTTCCGTGGCGGCGCTGGCTGCCGCAGGAATCAATGGCGATTCGCTGGCAGTGCAGAAGTCCGAAGTGGAATCTTTTGCCGCGCTGATTGCCAGTTTGAAATCGGCGCTCAACGCACTGGATCACGCCGTTGAAAAAGCCGAAGCCGGCAGTGAGGAAAAGAAAGCCACTGCCTTTGCTTATGAAGTCTCGGACGCCATGGCTGCTGTCCGCGAAGCATGTGACAAATTGGAGCTGACCATTGACGACGGACTTTGGCCGCTGCCGAAGTACCGCGAAATGCTGTTCCTGTGCTAACGAAGTTTCCAGTCATCAGTAACCAAAACTCTTGGTCAATTCTCTGTTCAACTGGAATCGGCTACGAACTGGAAACTGGTGACTGGCAACTGGAAACTTCAAAGTGATGGCTGCTTATAGAGACGACAATCCGAGCGAATTGATGAGCTTTCTGCTTCATCAGCGCGAACGATTCGATTCCGAAGAGGAATTCAAAGCGTTCGTTCTTGAAGAGGTCAGGCGGTTCATCCTGGATTTGCGCTTGTTGGAAATCGAACTGACGATGCGCCCGAATTTCGGTGGCCATCCGGTTTCCCACCACAGCGCTACGCAAAAACTGAACGAATGCTGAAATACTGACCAGATGCTGATTGGATAATTGCCAACCAGAACTCTCCTTTTTCAATTTTGAGGTTGAAGCTTCATAAGCTTACAACCTCTTTTTTATGCTCAATTCTGGCAAAAATACCAACCCAGCTTCAGCAGGCACAAGGGCAACTGGTTGGAGATAGTATTGGAAGTTGTGGAAATTGATCTCTGAAGAGCGTACCGCGTATCCT
>CAYYDG010000016.1:0-135685 GCA_964470555.1 uncultured Heliomicrobium sp. | reverse complement strand
ATTTGCTTATCTTGTTCGACAACCTTCCATACACACAAGTGAAAACCGATCTAGACCGGCTGAAAATTGCTTTGGTGGAATACGACCAAGAACTTTACCTGAGTCGTTACGAAGACTGACCAATGCGAGCAATTCCTTCACTCAAAATCAGCATTTCCGGCGTTCGCGGCGTGATTGGCGGTTCGTTGACGCCGACCTTGCTGACGCGCTTTGCCCAGGCGTTTGGAACTTACGTCGGTTCGGGGACGATTGTCATCGGGCGCGACCCGCGAACTTCGGGCGAAATGGTTCGGCAAGCAGTCATCGCCGGATTGCTCTCCAGCGGTTGTCGTGTGATTGATCTGGATGTGTGTCCGGTTCCCACCGTGCAGTTGATCGTGCGGCAACGAAAGGCTTCGGGCGGCATTGCCATCACAGCCAGTCACAATCCTGCGGAATGGAACGCGCTGAAATTCGTCAATTCTGAGGGCCTGTTTCTCAGCCCCGGACAGGCGCGTGAGTTGTTGGATATTTACCATCAGAGCGATTACACCAAAGTCAGAGGCAGCGAAATGCGAAGCGTCGAGATGTTTACGGGCGCGCTCGATGCACACATCAAAACGATTTTGGACGCCGTGGGCGTGTTGCCGCCAACGCGAAAACTCAAAGTCGCGCTGGATTCGTGCAATGGAGCCGGTTCGATCCTTGCGCCGCGCTTGCTCGAAGCCCTGGGCGCGGAAGTCGTTTCGATCAACACCACGCCGAATGGTTCGTTTCCGCGCGGAGCCGAACCGATTGCCGAAAACCTGACGGCGCTTTGTCAGTTGGTGAAAGACAGCGGCGCAGATGTCGGTTTCGCCCAGGATATGGACGCCGACCGGTTGGCGGTTGTTGACGAACGCGGCGAACCGATTGGCGAAGAAAACACCCTGGTGCTGGCTGCGCGGTTGATCGTCAGTCATTCGCCGGGAACGCTGGTGACGAATCTTTCGACGACTTCGGCGATGGATGATCTGGCGGCAAAATACGGTTGCGCATTGCATCGGTCGAAAATCGGCGAAGCCAACGTTACGGAATTGATGAAATCCGTCGGCGCAATAATTGGCGGCGAAGGCAATGGCGGCGTCATTTACCCGAAAATCAATTTTTGCCGCGACAGCCATGTCGGCATGGCGTTGATTCTGCATTTGCTGGCGCAAACCGGACGCCCGGTTTCCGACTTGCTCAACGATTTGCCGCGTTACACGATGATCAAGGAAAAGATGGATTGCCCGTCAGAGAAAATTGCCGACGTGTTGAAATTGATTCGCCGCGATTTTGCCGCCGAGCGACTGGATTTGCGCGATGGCGTGAAAGTCAGTTTTGCCGACGGATGGTTGCATGTGCGCGGATCGAACACTGAACCGATCATACGGTTGATTGCCGAAGCCAGCAGCGAATCGCGCTCGCGGGAAATTCTCAGTTTGGTATTTGAAAAGGTGGAGCGGCTGTTGAAGTAAAAAGAAAGGCTGCGATCCGAAAACCGCAGCCTGAGTATAAGCACCATAGCAGAGAGATAATGAAACAAACGTGCGATAGAAATTCGGCTTGCCGCCGTTGCTGTAATTTCTGACGAAACCTGAAACGGCTCGCCAATTTCCAGCAATCAACCTTTTTTGTCATTACAGACAAATCAGCCCGTGCCTTTTTCGGCGTTGAGCGGCAGCGTTGACTCAATCCCAGCAAAGACCTTGATAACGCAACAAATCTTTCATTTTTTGGGATGAATGCCGTTCGACTTCTATTGAGCTGAATCGGAACATCCCTCCTTCTCCTTGCAGCTTTTGCGTTCACCAGCAACAGGCAGCTACAACTTACGCAAACATCGCAAAAGCCGAGCGGATTATTGCCGCCGACTTGCCATCTGTCTAACTCATTGTTCTAATCCATCCAATCAATAATCATAATGGGTTGTGGTCAGGAGGAATGTTCAATGGAAATGACACAGTTTCGCACGTTTCGCGCCGTCGCTGAGACGTTGAATTTCACGCGGGCGGCTGAACGATTGCATTTGACGCAATCGGCGGTCAGCCATCAGATCAAGGCTCTGGAAGAAGAACTCGGCGAGCCATTGTTCATCCGCGCCAAGCGCGGCGTGAAACTTTCGCAGGCGGGAAAGATCGCGCTCGAATATGTAGAGCGGATTCTGGACGACACCGAAGCATTGCGCGAACGCATTGCCGGGCGCGAACGTTCGGCGGTCGGTCGTGTTCGCGTCGCGGCGGCGACTCAGGCATTCGTCTATTTGTTTGCGCCGCTGTTTGAATCGTTCATGGACGCGCATCCGGGCATTGATCTGTCATTTCGCACAACGGTCAGCACCGAACACACGGTGGCGGATATTTTGAACGGAGCCGCCGACGTAGGGTTCGCCTCGCTGGCGGTGTATTCGCCCAATCTGCAAGTGACGAAGTTGTTTGAAGACGAGTTGGTTCTGGTTGTCAGCAACGAACACAAGTTGGCCAAAAAACGTTCGGCGACCGTTGAAGAAATTCAGAAAGACAAGCTGATTTTGTTCGAACGCGGAGCTTCGATTCGCCGCGCGACGGACAGCTTTTTCGACCAAATCGGCGTCCGTCCCGATCTGGCCCTGGAATCGAACGACACGTTTTTCATCAAACGAATGGTCGAACGTGGCGTGGGAGTTTCGCTGTTGCCCGCCTGGGCAGTGCGCGATGAAGTTCTGAATGGCAAACTTTCCCAGCTTCAAATCAGTGGACATCGGTTGCGACGTTCGGTGGCAATGGTGTCGCTGGGACGATTTCAACCTTCGCCGACGCGGGCGTTCATCGCCTACATTCTGCGCCACAAGGCTAAAATTCAAGAAATGGCCGAAGGCGGCAAAACGACTGCAAAATCGCGCGACTAGACGCTTCCGACGACAAACGACTATCATCCGCGCCGCTGCTGAAAATCGAAGCACACAGATTCCTTTGAAGGAGAGATTTGTGATTCTCGAACTGCGACAGAAATTCAACCGCGAGTTTACTGAAGAAAAGTATCAGCAATTTTTGTCGGCGTTGGACCAGGCCGTCGGCGCGAAAATCGAATTTCGTCCCTGCGAAACCCCAGTGTTTTTACCTGCGGAGTTTCTGACGGAGATGGAACTCGCCGGAAAAGAACTCATCGCTCAATTGAACACGCCGGATTATTTTGCGGCTTCGACGCGCGCCATTCCCGCCGAATTCCATGCGCCGAACGAAGGTTCGCACCCGGATTTCATTCAAGTGGATTTTGCCGTCACGCGCGACGTTGACGGCAAACTTTCTGCCAAACTGATTGAGTTGCAAGGTTGCGCTTCGTTGTATGCGTTTCAACTTCTGCTGCCGCATGAATACCAGCGCCTTTATGACCTGGATGGGATGAGCTACCTGTTGAGCGGATTGAACGATGAAAGTTATCGGGCGTTGTTGAAAGAGGTTTTCCTTGCACAGCACGATCCGGCCCAGGTCGTGTTGATGGAAATTGACCCGCTTCGGCAAAAGACATTGCCGGATTTCAAAATGACCGAAAAGCTGTTCGGTATTCCGACGGTTGACGTTGCCGAAATCCTCAAACGCGGCAACAAACTGTATTACCTGCGCGAAGGGCGCGAAACAGAAATCCGCCGTATTTACAACCGCGTCATCGTTGATGAGTTCGTTCAGAAAGGCGTGAAGATAAACTTCGATTTCCGCGACGAACTGGATGTCGAATGGGCCGGACATCCAAATTGGTATTTCCGCATGAGCAAATTTTCGCTGCCGTTTCTGAACCATCCGACTGTTCCTCGCGCATGGTTTTTGGATCAGTTGAGCGAATACCCTGCAGACCCGGAAAATTTCGTGCTCAAACCGTTGTTTTCGTTTGCGGGCAGCGGAGTCAAAGTCAATATCACGCGCGAAGACCTGGATGCCGTTCCGCCAACCGAACGCGGCAATTTTCTGTTGCAGGAAAAAATCACTTACGCGCCTGTGGTGGAAACGCCGGACGAACCGAGCAAAGTCGAAGTTCGCATTATGTTCGTCTGGCCGCAGGCTGCGCCCGAACCCATTGCCGTGACAACGCTGACTCGGTTGAGCAAAGGCGCGATGATGGGTGTGGACTTCAACAAGAACAAACGCTGGGTCGGTTCTTCGTGCGCGTTTTGGAAAGCGTAAATTGAATGAGAGTGATGGCAGTGGATTTCGGGACGAAAGCGATCGGGCTGGCGATTTGCGATGAATTGCAATTGACCGTGCGCCCGTTGACCACGCTTCGTCATCCTCATTTGCAACACGCTCCGCAGCGCATCAGCCAACTGGCTGAGGAATACGAAATCGGCGCGTTGGTCGTAGGTTTGCCGCTGAACATGGATGGAACCAGCGGCGAAGCGGTCGAAAAGGTCAATGCCTTCGTCGCCGAGTTGCAACCGCTGGTTGATGTTCCAATCAGATTGGTGGATGAACGACTGACTTCTTATGAAGCCGATCAAATCCTGCGCGAAATGGGCGTAGGGCTGAAAGAGCGCAAAGCCAAATCGGATGAATACGCCGCGGTATTGATTCTGCAAGACTACCTGGACGCTCTGGCGCGCCAGCATAATCAAGAAAATAACTCCATTTGATAAACCCACAATGCAAAGAAAAAAAACCGGAAGCAGTAAAATCTTCAAACTGGTCGTTGCTGTTCTTTTAATCGCAATTGTCGTTTTTGTTGGAGGAGGTTTGTGGTTGAGAGGCGCGATGGACAGTCCTCACGAACACACGGCAGCGCAACGCGCCATCACCATTGAACAGGGCGCAAGCACTTCGTCCATCCTCGCCCGATTGCAACGCGAAGGCGTGCTGGAAAACGATTTTGAGGTAAAACTATGGCTGCGATTTTTCGAGCCGGCCGTCAGTTTCAAAGCCGGCGATTATCGGTTCAAATCGCCCATCACGCCGCGTCAGGTCATCAACCAACTGGCCAAAGGCGATGTGGCCACGCAGCAATTCACCATTCCAGAAGGTTACAACCAATACGACATTGCCCGCGTGTTGGCCGGTTTGAGCGGCTTGAAACAATCACCGAATTCAAAACCGCCAGTGACTCAGGACGAAGTGATGAAGCTGTTCAAAAATGTTTCGCTGATTGCCGATCTCGACCCTCAAGCAACGACATTGGAAGGCTATCTTTTCCCCGACACCTATGAATACACGGCCAGCACTACGCGCGAACTGTTGGTGGAAACGATGGTCAAACGCTTTCGGCAGGTGTACACGGCGGAATTGCAACAACGCGCGGCGGAGTTGGGAATGACCACGCGGCAAGTCGTCGCGCTGGCTTCGTTGATCGAAAAGGAAGCGAAAGTGGATGCCGAACGCGAACTGATTTCTTCTGTGTTTCACCGCCGATTGAAAATGGGCGTTCCATTGGCTTGTGACCCGACGGTGATTTACGCCGCGCTGATCGAAGGCAGGTATCGCGGCAAAATTTACCAAAGCGATCTGGATCGAGATTCGCCTTACAACACTTACAAACGGGCCGGATTGCCACCGGGACCGATTGCTTCGGTTGGACGACGTTCGCTTCAGGCGGCATTGAATCCGGCGGAAACCGATTATCTGTTTTTTGTCGTGGATGCGTCGAAGAACGATGGTTCGCACAAGTTTTCGGCGAGTTCCGCAGATCATGAACGCGCGGTGAAATTGCTCCGGCAGGCTGAGCGCAACGGAAGCAAATAAACAAGAAAAGAAATAGACAGGATTCAAAGGATTGAACAGGATCGGTCTTTCGAGTTTCCCCCTGTTGAATCTTGTAAACCCTGTCTAAAGATTTTTCAGCTTTCGTTAGCTGGAAAGCTCTTTCATCGAAGCGACGATGGCTTCGGTGTATTCGGTGGTGTGAGCTGTGCCGCCCAGATCGCGCGTACGAATTTTCTTTTCCGACAAGGTGTAAATGGTCGCGCGAGCGATCAAGTCAGCAGCGTTGCGTTCGCCTAAATGTCGCAACATCATCACGCCGCTTTGCAACAACGCCGTCGGATTGGCGATGTTCTTTCCGGCAATGTCCGGCGCGCTTCCATGAACGGCTTCAAACACGGAACCGAGTTCGCCGATGTTCGCGCCGGGGCAAATTCCAAGTCCGCCAACCAATCCTGCCGCCAAATCCGAAACAATGTCTCCATACAGATTTTCCAGCAACAACACGTCGAACTGCTGTGGCTTCATCACCAACTGCATGCAGGCATTGTCAATGATCTTGTCATCAGCCTGGATTTCAGGGTATTCGGCGGCGACTTTGCGAAAACAATCCAGAAACAATCCGTCCGACAATTTCATGATGTTGGCTTTGTGGACGGCTGTGACTTTCTTGCGACCTTCGTTGCGAGCGTATTCAAACGCAAAGCGCGCAATCCGCGTGGACGCTTTTTCAGTGATGATTTTCAGGCTTTCGACGACTCCGGGAACCACGACGTGTTCCAGACCGGAATAAAGGTCTTCGGTATTTTCGCGCACCACAATCAGGTCAAGATCGCCGAACGGCGTCACCAATCCCGGCAGATTCCGAACCGGGCGCAGGTTGGCGTAAAGATCAAGGGTTTTTCTCAACCGCACATTGACGCTGGCAAAACCGCTGCCGACCGGAGTCGTCAACGGGCCTTTCAGTGCGACCTTGTTGCGACGTATGGATTCCAGAACCGGTTCCGGCAACGGATCGCCAAACCGTGTCAGCGCCTCGGCTCCGGCGATAAAACTTTCCCATTCGATTTTCACCCCTGACGCTTCGATGATGCGAACAACGGCAGCAGTAATTTCCGAACCGATCCCGTCGCCGGGAATGAGTGTGACTTTGTGTGGCATAAAAATGTTGATTTAGATTTTTGGATTTCAGCGATGAACAAACAAGGCACAACTGTAATCTCGAACCATCAAAGTTTCAACGCTGGAATCTGGCGGGCAAAGTGTCGGCTGAGGAGAAAAATCACGAAATCAAACTGCGGCTTCAGTCCACTGTTTTGGACACCAGATCGAGCTTTGCTCCAATGTTCTGCAACAAGGTAGAAATGTTCAGGCCAACACCAGTCAGATAGATCATCGCAACAGTGCCAATCAGCACCAGCAACAAAGAGTATTCGACGACATCCTGGCCGTTTTCGTCATTGATGAAGTTTTTCAGTGTCGTAATCATGTGAGAAATTTCCTGTGTGTAGTTTTTTTAGATGCGCTATCGGGGTTTGACAGCGCAATTTAGGAGCAACCAAGCCGAAATGGCAAGTTTTTTTTGCTTTTCGGCAAATTGAATCGGGACAAAAGCAGACTCAAACAGGGGTCGAAAAATGTCAGGCAAGAGGGGATCGGTAGGAAATCAAGGCGTGATTCTGGGGCAACGAGACATTACCTTGATCATCACAAGTAGTTGCGTGGCAGCCGGACTGACGGATTGGGGCGAACCCAGGGGGAGTGGCGCTGACTGCCGACCATAATTCAAACATCGGTTTAGCAAATTTCTTTTCCAATTTGGGCACGAAGTTCCTGTTCGCGAACCATGGCGTTCCTCAGCAATTGCTCCTGATGTGAAATCGTTCGTTCGGAACGCGCCAGTTCTTCGCGTAATGCACGGACCTCCGCTTGAAGCTCGGCGACCTGGCTCAATGAACGACGCAAGCGTTGTTCCGGGGCCAGTTCGAAAATCGAGACGTTGTTGAATGGTTTTTCGAGCCGGTGTTCATAAACCTCGGCATCAACAATTGGTTGAGTAACTAATTGAATCGCTGCGCTCATTTTGGCTATCTCCCGTATGCCTTTATGTTATTTGTTGTTTCTTGTCAGATTCGTTTCCTGCAAAAGGCCGTCAGCAGCAACTGCTCGCCTCCCACTCAATTGCTGAACGGGAAAAAACTTCTTGCCTTGCAGCGCTGCAACTACGTGACTTCAATCAGGAACGAATTATGTTTCCGGCGACGTTTCGTCGAACCTCTCACTCCACTTACCGGTATCGCGTTAAAAACTAAGGATAAAAACTTCGTGTATGACAAAGAACAAATAGAAGCGTCGAAACAACAATGGAAAATAACAGGGCAATTTCAGAAGACACCTTAAAGGTCGGATTGAACCGCAGGGGTATCGGGATCGGCCTAATGACTATGCCGACAGGTCTTGGATTTCGTCAGCGTTGCCGGCTACTTGCATCAACCGATTTGTGCCAACGGGGGGAACGACATCAAGTGGCGATCAACAAAACTCGTTGAAGGTGATTTTTCAGGTGTGCCTGATCGCGGGGCGGCTGTCAGACGCGGCGGAATATAGCACAGCAATTTTATGGCACGAAATAAAATTTTCCGCCGAGTCAATTTTTTTGCAAAGAAAGACTCGTCTGGGACGCAACACCCAATTTTCCCCTCATGCTGGGTGGTTTGGTTCGGAACTTTGCCGGGTTCCGCCGGGTGGCTGTGCTAAGATCACGGCCTCAATCACCGCTCAATTCTCATCTGCGGAGGAAAAATAAAAAAACCGATGACTGCTCAAGTGTTGAACGGCGTGGAAGTCGCCGAACATATCAAACAACGTGTCGCTGCCCGCGTCGGCGAACTGGCTGGGCAAGGAATCAAACCCGGACTGGCGGCGGTAATCGTCGGCGATGACCCGGCATCGAAAGTCTACGTCGGCAGCAAGGTCAAGACCTGCGAAGCTTTGGGGCTATATTCCGAAAAACACGAATTGCCGGCCACAACCACTACTGAAGAATTGCTGGATTTGGTGAATCGGCTCAATCAGAACGACGCCATTGATGGAATTCTGGTGCAAATGCCGCTGCCCAAACAGATTGACGCTCGCCGGATTCTGGAAGCCGTTGATCCGGCCAAAGATGTGGACGGATTTCACGCCGTCAACGTCGGGCGATTGGTTCAAGGACGCGACGCTCTGGTTGCCTGCACTCCGGCGGGAGTGATTGAGTTGCTGGATTATTACAAAATTCCGATTGCCGGAGCCAATGCCGTCGTCGTCGGGCGCAGTGACATTGTCGGCAAACCAATGGCGCTGTTGCTGTTGCATCGCCACGCGACGGTCACGATCTGCCATTCCAAAACCAAAGACCTGGCGGCAGTAACTCGCCAAGCCGACATTGTCATCGCCGCCATCGGACGCACGGCGATGATTACCGGCGATCACGTCCGCGAAGGCGCTGTAGTTGTGGACGTAGGCATGAACGACGCCACCACCGAAACAGAAATCCATCGCATCTTTGCCGAACCCGAACGCTCAAAACGGTTGGAAGTGCTGGCCAAACGCGGTCGCACGCTGGTCGGCGATGTCGAACCGCGCACGGTTGCCGAAAAAGCCGCGTGGTTGACACCGGTTCCCGGCGGAGTCGGGCCGCTGACGATTGCAATGTTGATGCAAAACACATTGCGCGCAACAGAAATGCGCAGAGGGCTTTGAGACGATGCTGAAAGTTGGGCTGACAGGTGGAATTGCGACGGGAAAATCCTTTGTCCTCAGTGTGCTGCGCGAACTTGGCTGCGAAGTGATGGATGCCGATCAAACCGCGCGCGAAGTCGTCGAACCCGGGCAACCCGCCTTTGAGGAAATCGTCGCGCATTTTGGCCGGGAGGTTGTCGGCGAAGACAGCAAGCTCAATCGCGGCAAACTCGGCGCGATCATCTTTAACAACCCTGCTGAGCGTGAAAAGCTGAATGCCATCGTTCATCCCAGAGTCTTTGAAGCGCAGGCGCGCTGGATGGCGGAGATCGAACTCCGCAATCCGCAGGCCATCGTGGTGATTGACGCTGCATTGATGATCGAAACCGGTTCCTATCGCCGTTTCGATAAAGTCGTCGTCGTGCATTGCGAGCCGGAAATCCAGCTTCAACGATTGATCGAACGCAACAACTTGACGAAAGAAGAGGCGATGGCGCGCATTTCGTCGCAAATGCCTTCTGCCGAAAAGCTTAAATTCGCCGATTTTGCCATCAATACGTCGCTGGGGTTTGACGACACTCGACGGCAAATCGAATCGCTGTACACACAACTCCGCAAAAAGTCGCTCAGAGTTCAAGCTTGAGCTTGGAAATCTCTGGTCAACAATCTACTCAAGCTGAAGCTTGAACTCTCAACAGTTTCGTTATGAACCGACGAATGTTTCTCACTCGCGCTGCTGCCGGAAGTAGCTTGCTGCTTGGTGCTCCCGCAATCAGTTTCAGCCAAAGCCGTCCGCAGCTTCCGTTCGGCGTGCAAACCGGCGACATCGCCTCCGACCGCGCCATTGTGTGGAGTCGCAGCGACCGTTCAGCCCGAATGATTGTCGAATATGCAACGACTGAATCCTTCCAAAATGCCAGACGCATCGTTGGGCCAGCGGCAATTGAATCTTCCGACTTTACGGCGCGCGTTGATCTGAGCGGTTTGCCCGCCGGACAAAAGATTTTCTATCGCGTCAGTTTTCAAGATTTGGAAAACACGAAAATCACCAGCGAGCCAGTCATCGGCAGCTTCAACACGCCGCCTGCCGCTCGGCGGGATGTGTCGTTTGTCTTCGGCGGAGACGTCGTCGGGCAAGGTTGGGGCATTAATTCCGAATTCGGCGGCATGAAAATCTTTGAGGCGATGCGAAAAATTCAGCCTGATTTTTTCATTCACTCCGGCGACACGATTTATGCGGATGGCATAGTTCCTGCCGAAGTGAAACTGGACGACGGTTCGCTCTGGAAAAATCTGACGACGCCGGAAAAATCGAAAGTCGCCGAAACGCTGGACGAATTTCGCGGTAATTACCGTTACAACTTGCTGGATGCGAATTTGCGCCGGTTCAACGCCGAAGTGCCTACGCTGGCGCAATGGGACGATCATGAAGTTCGCAACAACTGGTTTCCGGGTCAGCGACTGGACGACGACAATCGTTACAAGGTCAAAAGCATTGATTTGCTGGCAGCGCGCGGTCGCAGAGCGTTTCTGGATTATCTGCCGCTGCGATTCAATGCCGACGATCCCGAACAGATTTATCGCGGATTCAATTACGGCCCATTGCTGGACGTGTTGATGATTGACGAGCGCAGTTATCGCGGGCCAAACACTCCGAATCGGCAAACAACGATCAACGACGAATCGGTGTTTCTGGGCAGCGCGCAAATCAACTGGATCAAACAAAGGTTGTTGGCTTCAAAAGCCACTTGGAAAGTGATTGCCAGCGATATGCCGATTGGAATCATCGTCGGCGATTCCGGCGGACGTTTTGAAGCTTTTGCCAACGGCAACGGCCCGGCGTTGGGACGCGAACTGGAACTGGCCGATCTGCTGAGCTTCATCAAAAAGAACCGAATCAAAAACGTCGTTTGGGTAACGGCGGACGTGCATTATTGCGCCGCGCATTTTTATGATCCGGCGAAAGCCCAATTCAAAGACTTCACTCCGTTTTGGGAATTCGTCGCCGGCCCGTTGAACGCCGGAAGCTTCGGCCCCGGGCAGATGGATGACACCTTTGGCCCCGAAGTGAAATTCACCGGCATCCCCAAAGGCATGAAGCCGAACCGTTCGCCGAAAGACGGATTCCAATTTTTCGGCGCAGCAAAAATTGACGGCAAGTCATCAGTGATGACGGTTAGCTTGCACGACATCACAGGCAAAAAGCTGTACAGCGTTGATCTGCCACCACAGAAATAGACTCTATCCACGAAGTTCACGAAGGCTCACCAAGAACTCCCGATGACTTCGTGTTTCTTCGTGAACTTCGTGGATGTAAAGGAACCATTTATGACCAAACTTCATCGTGCATCATTCTTGTTGTTGCTGTTGATTGTTATCGCATTGGCGATCAGCCCGCTCCCTGTTCGCGGTTGGGGACAGAAAGGTCATGAAATCTCCGGCCTGGTGGCTGCGAAAAAGTTGCCGAATGAAATGCCCAACTTCTTTCGCAAAGCAGCCGAGCAGCTTAGCTATCTGAACCCGGAGCCTGACCGTTGGCGCAGTCGTGACGAATCCAATTTGGATCGCGCGATGGATTCCGCTTACGCGCCGGATCATTTTCTGGATATGGAACTCGTCCCCGAAGCGGCGATGAAAGCCGTCAATCGCTACGACTTCACGGCAGAACTGATTAAAGCTGGGCAGAAACCGACAACGGCGGGCTTTGTGCCGTATCGCATGCTTGAATTGTTTCAAACGCTTCGCATCGAGTTCCGGTTGTGGCGAGCCGAAAAAGATTCCAAGAAACGCAAATGGATCGAACAACGCATCATCAATGACGCTGGCATTCTCGGCCACTATGTTTCCGACAGCGCCAATCCGCATCACACGACGATTCATTACAACGGATGGTCAGGTCCGAATCCGAACGGATACACGGTGTTTTCGCGCGAACGCGGTATTCACTTTCGGTTTGAAGAGGAATTCGTCAGCGCCAAAATCAGCTTGAACGACGTGTTGCCGCTGGTCAGCGCGACGCCGCGCGTCATTGGAAAACCGCGCGAAGAGTTGTGGGATTACCTGAAAGCTTCGAACAAGCTGGTCGAATCGCTTTACATTCTGGACAAGAAAGAACAGTTCAGCGCAACGAACAATTCGCCCGATCACAAAAAATTCGTCACGGAAAGATTGGCAGTCGGAGCGCAAATGTTGCGCGATTTGTGGTGGACGGCGTGGGCGACAAGCGCCGCGCAGACGAGTCCGACGAACAATTGAGCGGTGAACTCCGCCGTCAACGTGGATCATCTGCCAGCATCGAACAGTACGAACTCAATTCTTTCGGCTCTTCAATGGGAACCAGTTTCAGATGCGGCCCGATTTCCGTGACAGATTTCGATCCGGCAGGAGGACTGATTCTATAAAAGAACAACCAGCGGATTTGCTTTTCTTGACGCGGCTGAAACAGCAATTCCGGCTTCGAAGTGGTTGCGTCGCCCAGGCGGCAATGAAGCGCGCCCACTTCACGGGGCCAGCTCAGGGAGGCGATGACGCGATAAGTTAATTCGATTTCAGGCGTTCGACCTGGCGCGATGAACATCATGGCGTCGTTCTCAGGCAATTGCGCCACAGCCTCCAGCACACGCTCTGAAGGGTTTGGGATTTCCAGCGAACGAAGATATGTGTCCGTGGTGGCGTATGGGCCTCCCGCAGAACGCGCCAAAGGCTGTTTGGCAACGACGTTCGTCAGTTGTTGATTGACCTTGAATATAGACTCGCAACTCGAAAAAAGAACGCCGCCGAAAATCAGCGACACGCTCAGAAAAGCATTGAACTTCAGCTTGTTTTTTCCCCGGATGCTCATTACGCCGCGAAGCCTAAAAGACCGACCAGAACAACGCAAAACGTTTTGAGGAAGCCGCAACTGCGTTCCGACCATCAACGTTGCGACCAGCGAAATGTGAATCAGCAATCGCGAAAATGACGATTCCAGATGAATGACGAACGAAGGCCAGAGACTGAACAGGTAAACGCTGGAATACAAAGTAAGCGGCAACAGAATCGCCAGCGGCAACACAAACTGATTGCTCAATTGTCGCCGCCAGATCAGCAAAACAATTGTCACGGCGACCAGAATCCATAAGACTCCCCAGAATCGCCAATTGACCAGTTCCGCCAACACCGCCCAAGCGACAATTGGCGCTCGTCCTGAACCGGTGAGCAACGATTCCGGGTTGATCGCCGAAAACTGGCGAATGTCCGGCAAGCTCATCATCCGAACAAACCACTGCCAACCGACAAGGAGCAGCAATCCAGGAACTGTGGCTTTAACCAGCGCCGGCCAATCACGCCCAACAGCTCGCTTCCTGAACAGCGCAATCGCCGCAATCACCATCAGGCAAACCCACAAAATCGCGCCTTCCTGCTTCAACCAGCAACCGCACGTGGCGAACATCCCGGCCAATCGCAGCGCTGCCGCTTCGCCGCTCTGCCAAAAATCCAATAACGAAATCACCGCCGCCAGATAAAACACCGCCAGCGGAAAATCCGCATACCCAGACGATGCGCTGCCGTCGCCGATGAACAACAACGGCACGGTAAACAGCAGCAACGGCGCAACCAGACCAGGCCGGGAACCTGCATTCAACAAACGGCTGCCCGCGTTCAACAAACACAATGCAGCGGCGAAAAACAGCGGAAACAGAAGTTTCATCAATTGCTGGTCTTCGCGCCCCAGCCACAGATAGAGCCAGCTTTCTGTCAGCGGCAACAACAATGGATAACCTTGCAGCATCCACGTCCGTGAAGGATCGGAAAACCAGTCCAGCGGAACGCTGCCTCCGTTTTGAAAGATCAATCTTGCTTTGGCCTCGAAGTTGAATAATCCGTCCCAACCCAACACGCGCTGCGCGTTCAACCAGACAATCGCCGTGAGCTGAACGATGCCGATTATCAAAAAGCATTTTCCAGAATTCGTCACTGGCAAAAAAGCGCGCGGTTTCGGCAATCCTCTTCGCCAAATACCGATTGTTCCGACACTCACACACAGCGCAGTCACGCTCCAGCGCAGCAGCGCGCCTGAAATCAGCAAGCCCAGAAGAAACAAAGCGACTGAAACAAAAGTCGAACCAAACAGCACGGAAGCCGCGAACAGTTCTGCGCCGTTTCGCCGCCTGTCAGGCAAGGCCAACAATCCCAGCCCCAACCCGGCAACCATCAACGCCAACATCGCAGCAATAATTTGCAGGAAGTCCATTTTTTGTTTTGTTACTTCGAGCGTGGAAACGGGGCAAAAAACAAATTGCAATCGAATTAGAGGTCTGCGAAGCAGTCTAGGGGAATTGCTCGTTGAGCGTCAAAAGTCCAGAGGGCGTTTGACCGCGAATCTTCCAGCGCAGTAAAACGGATCGCGCATTGCCGACAAATAAGCGATTGCAGGGTGACGAATGAACCAGGGACTGATTGACGAATTGCGACAAAGTTACAGCGGAAAACGCGCTGCGATTCGCGCGCGGTTGGCGGAATTTGCCGCCATCAAACAAAGCGGCAATGACGCACGGCTGTTTGAAGAATTGTGTTATTGCATCTTCACCGCCGGAGCCAGCGCGCGAATGGGATTGAATTCGATTGACCGCGTTCGCCGCTATTTGCTCACCGGCGGCCAGCGACGATTGGAAAACCTGCTGGTCGGCGCCCATCGGTATCCGCGCGCGCGTTCCGGTTATATCGTCCACACGCGGAATTATCTGAAAAATGATTGCGAATTGCGGCTGAGCGAAAAACTGGAATCGTTCGGCGCGGACGCCGAAGCACGGCGGGATTTTTTCGCCCGCAACAACGGCGTCAAAGGCATAGGTTACAAGGAAGCCAGTCATTACCTGCGAAACATAGGTTATTGCGGGTACGCGATTCTGGACAAACACATTTTGAACACTCTGCACGAAGTCGGTTTGATTGATTCGCCCAAACCGCCGACCACGAAAAAAAAATATCTGATCGTCGAACAGCAGATGAGAAATTTCGCCGCAGAGCTTAGAATCAATTTCGACGAACTTGATCTTCTGCTGTGGTCGAACAAAACCGGCGAGATTTTGAAGTGATGAATTCTGAAGGATGAATGATGAATCGTCTGCTTCAGGCTTCAGACGGCGCGACATTCATCACACCTAATTCGCCCTTCATCCCTTTTGGAGGTACTGATATGAAATCCGCTCTCCGGATGCTGACATTCACTCTGACGGTTGTGGCGCTGATCGTAACCGTGAGCTTACCTGTTTTGGCGGAATCGCGCGGCAAGGCGTTGAAACGCGCCGAAAAGGAAATGCGCGCCGCGAATTTCCCTGAAGCCGAGAAAATTTATCTGCAACTGCTCGAAAAGGACATGGCGGACAAAGTCGCTCGACTGGGATTGAGTTACGCGCTGATGAAGCAGATGAAGTTGCAAACCGCTTACGAACATGCGGCGCAGGTGATTTCCGCCGACCCGTTGAATGCGCGGGCGTTCGCCCTGCTCGGCACTGCGCTGTTGCGCTCCGGCGAATTCCGCAACTCGATAGAAGCGTTGTACACCGCCGTCAAATTCGATCAAAAACAGGCGCTGGCCATCGCCGGACTGTCGGAAATCGAATACTTTGAAAATCGCGCCAAGACGGCTTACGACGGATTGCGTCGAGCCATCGCCCTGGATCCCAACGAACCGGATTATTACGTTTCGCTGGCGCGCGCCTGTTCGCGGCTGGAGTATTACAACGAAGCAGCGGACGCTTATCAGCGTTTTCTGGAAGTCTCGCCGAAAACCGACGCCGAGCGCCGGGCGCGAATCAAAGGGCTGATTGATTTTTATCGTTATCTGGGCACGACCAAAATCAATCGCGTCAGCGGCAAGGAACTTTCCACCGTTTCATTTGATCTGGTCAACAATCGTCCGTTCATCAAAATCATTATCAACGGCAAAGGTCCGTTCCGCTTCGTGATTGACACCGGAGCCAGCATGTCAGTGCTTTCTGATAAAACCGCTCTGGCTCTTGGCATCAAACCCGTCGCCAAAGGCGGCAACGCGCGTGCCATCGGAGGCAGCGGCACGTTTCCGATTCTGTATGGCGTGCTCGATTCCATCCAGATCGGCGAAGCCAGAATTGACACCGTGCCGATTTACATCCGCACGGTTCATTCCACCGAAGACACGCCTGAAGGCGAACGCTCTGACGGTTACATAGGGCTGTCCGTGTTGTCGAATTACGCGGTGACGCTGGATTACAAAACACAGCAAATGATCTTCGATCGTTCGCCGTTGCGCGAAGACCAGTTGGCAAAACCCGCTGCGGATGTCGCCGAAGCGAAACCCGGCGAATCTGCCGCCGCGCCGAAACTGGAAAATCTGGGCGCGTTGGCAGGCTTGGGCGTTGAAGTTCCAATTCGCAGCACCAGTGGCGGATTGGCCAGCGCCGAAGCTCATCTGCCGACGATGGATCGTCCGTTGAATTTCATTGTGGATACCGGCGCGACCATTTCCGTGATTTCCAAAGCCGCCGTCAAACGTTACGACCTGGAAGGCATGAAACTGCAAGGCGAAAGTTTCCGTGTCATCGGCGCTGCCGGCATTGAAGAAGGCGCTGAAGCACTGGGGCTTTCGACGCTGACGGTCAACAACCTGCGAAAAACCAATTCGCGGGCGTTGATTCTCGACCTGGAAGCCGTCAACGAAACCTCCGGCTTTGAACAACACGGCGTTCTGGGCGGCGATTATCTGCGTCATTTTCGCGTGGTGCTGGATTTGCGCCGGCATTATCTGGGTCTGACGCCGCAAAGCCCCGCGATTTCGGTGGTCGCAGAAAAAAACTGAGTTCCAGATTTATGATTCCGACCATTTACCTTGAAACGTCGGTCATCGGCGCCTATCTGGACAAAGGAGAATCGTTTCGCCGCGACCTGACGATTCGTTGGTGGGAACATGAATTGAAAAACTACCGCGCTTACGTTTCGCCGCTGGTCGAGCGCGAACTGGAACGCACACGCGAACCGTATCGTCGCAGTTACCTGAAACTGATCGCCCACTTGCCGCAGCTCGAAATTTCCGAAGAAGCCGCCATTCTGGCCGACGGATACATCGGGCGCGGCATTTTTCAGCGCAAGTTTCTGGGCGACGCCCTGCACGTCGCGCTGGCGTCGTTTCACAAAATTGATTATCTGGTGACCTGGAACTTTGGCCATCTGGCCAGTGTTCACCGGCAAGCCCGAATCAAACTGTTCAATACCGCCGCCGGTTTTTTCGTCCCGGAAATCGTCACGCCGGAATTTTTGGTAAGTGAACTTTAGGTATGCGGTGATCGGTGGCCGGTTGTCGGCGATGCTGAAACCAACCACCGACCACCAGCTACCGACCACCGAATATGTATCATCGCCCGCGTTTTCTGGAAGAGATGGAAGCCATTCGCGAAGAAATGTCGCGCGAATGCGATTACGACATGGATTTGTTTGCGGAAATGATTCGCAGCAATGAATTGCCCACGCACGGACGCGCGCGGAACATTCGTGGCATCCGTCAATATGCCCCACCGAACCCGGCGGTGTTTCAAAACCAGTCCCGCCGTGAAAAGAAAACTGACCGGCGGTGAAAACACATCGCCGCGCCTGAATTTGCTGAATTTATGCCTGAGCCGTTTGACGCAATCGGATTTCAAATCAAAGACGACGCCTCGTACAAGGCGTTGGCCGAACAGGCGCATCAACTCGGCGCGATCAGCAAAGCCCATCGCCCGCAGGGAACTCTGCACGGATGCTGTTGGAGACTGGGATCGGGTTTGGAAGTCTGGACCGTGCTGTATGAATCAGCCAAAGGCATGTTTTACGCCGATTGCCGTCCGGCGTTTCGCGGCCAGCGCATGCTGGGGTTTTACCCCTGGGAAATTCTGGAATACGAAGAAGACGGCGAAGCCATTGTGCGCGGAGCCGTGCTGGATTCGCCGCTGGAATTGATGTTTGCGCTGCAAAACATCACTGAAATCAACCCGCTGGATTTCCGTGAACGCCCAATCACGGCGGTGGTGTCGGGATTGGCCTATCGCGCGCGCATCAGCTCCCGAAAAATCAAGCCTGTCTTCGAGCCGCTGCCAGACCGTCCCGAATATCGCAAAACGACCGACACCGATTACATCATTCGCGGTCAAATTCTTTCCTGGCGAGAAATCTACAACCCACGCACGGAAGAACCATTGCTCTGGGTGGACGTGGACGCAGGCAAAATCAAAATTGAAGTCATCATCAAACGCGCCGATCTGAAAGGCGAACTGAAACCCGGCGCCTGGCTCTCCGCCGAAGCCTGGTTGCAGGGACACATCGTCACCGACAAGGAATTGATGGCGCGTTATGAAGGCGTTGACCGCGACGTTCCGCCTGGCGATTGGTGGATCAAGCTGCGGCGCGACCACTGATCGCTCTCGCCGAAGCTTTCTGTCAGTTTTCCCGATCTTCTCTGCACACAGCAATCAAAAACCCCAAGGAGCAAAAAATGAAGGCTTACGAACTTCAGCAGTTTGGCATTGAAGGATTGACCCTGGTCGAAAAACCCGATCCGCAACCCGGCGCTCGGCAAGTGATAGTCAAAGTCCATGCAGTGTCGCTGAATTACCGCGATCTGATGGTGGTCAAAGGCACGTACAACCCGCGATTGAAATTGCCCATGATTCCCTTCTCCGACGGCGCAGGCGAAGTTGTCGCCGTCGGCAGCGAAGTCAAAAGTTTCAAACCCGGCGACCGCGTCATCGGCACGTTCTTTCAAAACTGGACTGGCGGCGAACCCAACGAAGCCAAAGCGCGCACGGCCAAAGGCGGAGGCGACCAAACGGGCATGCTGGCCGAGCTGGTTGCGCTGGAAGAAACCGGCGTCATCGCCTGCCCGGAACATCTGAATTACGAAGAAGCCGCCACGTTGCCCTGCGCAGGGCTGACCGCCTGGAACGCAGTCGTTGACAAAGGCCGAACCAAAGCCGGCGACACCGTGTTGGTGCAAGGAACCGGCGGCGTTTCGCTCTTCGCCGCGCAATTCGCCCAGATGCATGGAGCGCGCGTCATAGCCACTTCCAGCAGCGACGAAAAACTGGCGCGGTTGGCGGCGATGGGCATCACCGACGGCGTGAATTACAAAACCAATCCCGATTGGGACAAAGCCGCAAAAGGGTTAAACGGCGGCGCAGGCATTGACCACATCGTCGAAGTCGGAGGCGCGGGAACCATCGAACGTTCGCTGAAAGCCATTCGCATCGGCGGAATGATTTCGGTCATTGGCGCTCTGTCGGCGGGCAGCGGCATCAACCCTGTGCTGGTCTTGATGAAAAGCATTCGTTTGCAAGGCATCTTTGTCGGGCACCGCGAAATGTTCGAAGCCATGAATCGCGCCATCACGCATCATCAAATGAAGCCGGTGGTGGATCGCGTTTTCAATTTGAGTCAAATCCATGAGGCTTTGCAATTGATGGAAAGCGGCGGCCATTTCGGCAAAATCGTCGTCAAACTGTAACTGCCCAGCCGGGTACGCATACCTTCCATGCTGCAAGGTGCTGGCAGTTCATGCTTTTCTTTTTTCAAGAGATGTTTCGCAGAATCCTCGCAGGCCACAGGCGCTGCGTACCCAATGAGGAAGTTTTATGAGCGAGAAACAGACGTTTCGATTGACCGTCAACGGCAACGAAGTCGAGGTCAGCGCATCGCCCAAAACCAATCTGATGGACGTGCTGCGCGATGAATTGCACCTGACCGGAACCAAAGACGGCTGCGCCACCGGCCATTGCGGCAGTTGCATGGTCATCAGCAACGGGGAAGCTGTGCGTTCGTGCATCGTTCCCATGAAGCGAGTAGACGGCGCGAACATTCGCACCATCGAAGGCGTGGCCAACGGTGAACTGCATCCCGTCCAGCAGGCCTACATCGAACAAGGCGCTACGCAATGCGGCTTTTGCACGCCGGGCTTTGTGATGGCGACGATTGCGTTGCTCGAAAAAAATCCGAACCCGACGCTCCAGGAAATTTACGACGGTCACAAATGGAACCTCTGCCGCTGCACCGGCCACAACGCCATCATCCGCGCCGTCCAACAAGCCGCCGGTCAGCAAGTTCCGCCGCTGCCTGCTGTCAAAAAGCCGCTCCACGCCATCAGCCAACCGCTGCCGCGCCCTGACGCCGTTGAAAAAGTCACCGGCAAAGGAATTTATGCCGATGATCTTTACGTTGACGGAATGTTGCACGCTCGCGCCCTGCGCAGCGCGCAACCGCATGCGCGTTTGCTGAAAGTGGACGTGAGCAAGGCGAAGGCTTTGGCAGGCGTCGCCGCTGTGCTGACTGCCGATGACATTCCCGGACGCAAAGATTGCGGCGTTCACGAAGTTGACTGGCCGGTGCTTTGTTATGACAAGGTGCGCTACGTTGGCGATGCCATCGCACTGGTTGTCGCTGAATCTGAAAGCCTGGCCACCGAAGCCTTAAAACTGATCGAAGTCGAATACGAACCGCTGCCAGTCGTCACCGGGCCAAAAGAAGCCGCCTTGCCAGACGCGCCGATTCTGCACGCGCAGGTTCCGCATCACGATCCCAAAGAACACGGCAATTGCCTGAAGCATTACCATCTGGAAAACGGCGACATCGCCCGAGGCTTTGCCGAAGCCGATGTCATCATCGAACGCGAATACAGCACGCAAACCGTCGAACACGCTTTTATCGAACCCGAAGCCGGATTGGCTGTGCCCGATCCGACCGGCAGGATCACTGTGTATTGCGGCGGACAAATCCCGTTTGGCGACCGCGCACAAATCGCCGCGAGTTTGAATCTGCCCGAAGACCAAGTCCGCGTCATCAATTGTCTGATCGGCGGCGCATTCGGCGGCAAGGAGGATGTGTCCGTCCAGATTCACGCGGCGCTGGCGGCTTACGTCACCAAACGCCCGGTCAAAATGGTGCTCAGCCGCAAAGAGTCTTTGATGGTGCATCCCAAACGCCACGCCACGCGCATCAAGATGAAAACCGGCGCGCGCAAAGACGGCACAATCACCGCGCATGAAGCTGAAATCTGGGGCGACGGCGGCGCTTACGCCAGTTTGAGCAGCCACGTCATGCTGCGCGCCACCACGCACGCCGCCGGTGCGTATGAAGTCAAAAACGTCAAGGTGGACACCTACGCGATGTACACAAACAACGTGCCTTCGGGCGCGTTCCGAGGCTTCGGCGTCACGCAAAGCGTCTTTGCGATGGAAAATCAGATGGATCAATTGGCCGAAGCGCTAGGCTTGTCGCCGGTCGAAATCCGTCGCAAGAACGTCTTGAATTACGGCAAGCAAACGCTGGCCGGACAAGTCATGCACGAAAGCTGCGGGCTGGCTGACGCCCTCGAAACCGTCGCCGCGGAAATGGAAAAGCATCCGTTCGTTGCCGTCGAAGGCGACAAACGCCGCGCCTGGGGCGTGGCGTGCGCATACAAAAACACAGGATTCGGCAGCGGCGCTTACGATGCCGCAGGAGCCGAAGTCGAACTCTTCGCCAATGGCCGCGCTGCCGTGCGCGCAGGCGCAGCCGAAATCGGTCAAGGCCTGGTCGGCGTGCTGGCGCAAGTCGTCAGCGAAGAACTCGGCGTGCCTTACGACAAAGTTGACGTGTTGGTCGCCGACACTGATCGCACGCTGGATTGCGCGGCGACAACGGCTTCGCGTCAGACTTATGTCACGGGAAATGCCGCGCGCTATGCGAGCAAGGAAGTCCGCAAGCTACTTTCGTTGCGAGCCGCTGAGATGCTCGGTGCGCCGCCGGATGAATTGCTCTTCGCCGACGGCCTTATCAAAAACAACGGCCACAGCGTCGAACTCACAGAAATCGTCAAACTGATGCGCCGCGAAGGACGTTTGCCGAAGATGAGCTATCAATACGTTGCGCCGATGTGCGAACCGTATCATCACTTCGCCTTCGGCTTCGGCGCGCAAGCCGTGCTGGTCGAAGTGGACGTCAAAACCGGCGAAACCAAAGTGCTGAAAGTCATCGCCGCCAGCGACGTAGGCCGCGTCATCAATCCGCTGGCGCTGCAAGGTCAGGTCGAAGGCAGCATTTCAATGGGCTTGGGAATGGCGCTTCAGGAAAACTTCGTCATGAAAGACGGCTTCGTGCAAACCGACACGTTGAAAAAGTGCAACCTGCCCGAGATTGACCAAACGCCCGAAGTGATTTCCTTCTTCATCGAACACGAAACCAAAGACGGCCCTTACGGCGGCAAAGGCGTCGGCGAGTTGGCTTCAATCCCGACGACGCCTGCGATCATCAATGCGATTTACAACGCGACCGGTGCGCGCTGTTACAATTTGCCTGCTGACAAAAAGTGGCTGAAAGCGGAACTGGCAACACAGGAATTCCCAACAGGGGGAAACAACGATGAACAATGATCTAAGTCAGATGATCGAGCGAGCAGTGCTGGCATTAAAAGCCGCTGGCGCACGCGAAGTCTATCTGTTCGGATCAGCGGCGCGCGGACAGATGCGCGAAGATTCTGACGTTGACATGGCCGTATCAGGTCTCCCCCCGGAACTTTTTTACCGCGCTGGGGCAGCCGCCGAAGATGCAATCGGGCGAAATTTGGATTTGGTTGATCTGGATGAGGTCACTCCCTTTACTCAATACCTGAAAACAGAAAGTGAGTTGCTGCGTGTCGGATAAATTGAGCAAACAAATTGCCATTGAGTTGGAACAACTCAATCACTTGCTTGATGTCCATCGGCCATTGCTCGACAAGTGTGCGAACGAAGCTCCCAACGAAATCGAAATCTCGGCCTTGGCGGCAATGCTGCATTCTTTTTACACCGGCATCGAAAACATACTTAAACGGATCGTTCTGGAATCTGGCGGCACCCTGCCATCAGGGGAAACATGGCATCGTGACTTGTTGCATGCGATGAGTAATCCTAGTCAGGCGCGTGCCGCTGTGATTTCCATCTCACTGCGCGACCGGCTGCGCGATTACCTGCGTTTCCGCCACGTTTTTCGCTAGGCTTATTCGTTCGATTTGCGCTGGGACAAAATGGCGTCGCTGGTGCTTCAGTGCGAAGAGACCTTGCGCCTGTTGGAAGCTGAACTTGGCGGTCTACTACAAACGAGTGACGAGGAATAGCAATGACCAGAGCCATTTTCGGCCCCACCTTTGAAGAAATGCTCCATCCGAGCGCGATTGATCCGGCGGTGCGGCAGCGTGCCATCCAGGCTGCGAGTGAAGCGCCGCTTGATCCGATCAACCTGTACAACATCACCTGGCGCGGCGCGGATGACCAGATCAAATACGAAGTGCTGCCCAAGGAACTGACCGACGTCGAAGCCCCGATTGTGGTGCTGTACGGGCGAGACTTCCCGACCGGCGCGCACAAAGTCGGCGCGGCGTATTCGGTGATTGCCGAAGCTTTGTTGTTCGGTCACGTAGACATTGACCAGCACACCGTCGTCTGGCCCAGCACAGGCAATTACGGCATCGGCGGCGCGTGGGTGGGCGGGCGCGTCGGCGCGAAATCCATCGTCGTGCTGCCCGAAGGCATGAGCCGCGAACGATTCGAGCGCATCGGAAGTTACGGAGCCGAAGTCATCAAAACGCCCGGCGTCGAATCCAACGTCAAGGAGATTTACGACAAGACCTGGGAACTGCGCCGCAATCCACAAATTCGCATCCTGAATCAGTTCGAGGTGATGGGAAATTACCGGTTTCATTATCACGTCACCGGTAACACGATTGTCGAACTCGCGGCGGAACTACGCGCGCAAGGCATCGGCAATGGCTCCATTGCGGCGTTCTGTTCGGCAATGGGCAGCGCCGGAACGATTGCGGCGGGCGATCGGCTGAAACAAGTCTGGCCAAATGCCCGAACGGTGGGATTGGAACCGATTCAATGCCCGACGCTGTACAACAATGGCTACGGCGGGCACGACATTCAAGGCATCGGCGATAAACACGTCACCTGGATTCACAACGTGTTGAACATGGACGCGATTGCCTGCCTTGACGACATCGAGTGCAAAAAAGGCTTGCAGGTGCTGACGAGCGAGGCCGGACAGGAAACGCTGGCGCGGCGTTACGGCATTGCGGAAACGAAGCTGCAACAGCTTGGCACGATCTTCGGCATTTCGGGCGTCTGCAACGTGCTGGGCGCAATCAAAACCGCGAAACATTATGGCTTCGGCAAGCGCGACGTAATCGTCACCATCTGCACCGACGCAATTGATCGTTACCATTCGGTGATGGATTCCATGACCGAATGTTACGGCGCGATAGATGATGCGCGGGCCGTTGGCTATGTCGAAGCGATCTTTCACGGCGCAAAAACCGATTGGATCAAAGACGGCACGCCCGACGTGCGCCGCCAATGGCACAACCTGAAATACTTCACGTGGGTGGAACAGCAAGGAAAAACGGTGGAGGAACTGGACGCGCAGCGCGATCCGGAATGGTGGCTCAAGCATCAGCAGTTGATTCCCGAAATGGATGCGCGGATTGCCGCCGCGCGATTTGATGAGGTGCATGGATGAACCCAGGAAATATCGTCCGCTGTCGAAACCGCGATTGGGTGCTGCTGCCCAATGACCGAAGCGATATTCATTTGCTGCGTCCACTCGCAGGCGCAATTGACGAAGTGGTGGCAATTCACAACGGGCTGGCCAATTTGATTGGCTACGATCTCCCCGAAGAACGACTCCGTCCTTCAACCTTCCAACTTCCAACTCCGGAGGATTTGAGCGACGCCACCGGCGCGCATCTGCTCTGGCAGGCGGCCCGGTTGACCTTGCGCGAAGGGGCAACGCCGTTTCGTTCGCTGGGGCGCATTTCGATTCGCCCGCGCGTTTATCAATTCGTTCCGCTTTTGATGGCTTTGCGTCTCGATCCGGTGCGGTTGTTCATCGCGGACGACGTAGGCGTTGGCAAAACCATCGAAGCCTTGCTGGTCGCGCGCGAATTGCTCGATCGGGGGGAGATTCGTCGGATGGCGGTGCTGTGCCCGCCGTATTTGTGCGATCAGTGGCAAAAAGAACTTGCCGAAAAATTCAACCTCGACGCGGTTGTCATACGCTCTGGCACGATCAGCCAGCTTGAAAAACACAAGCCGACAGCAGAAAGCATTTATCAGCATTACCCAATTCAGGTCGCCAGCATTGATTTTCTGAAAACCGACCGCAATCGCCATCAGTTCCTGCTCAATTGCCCCGATCTGGTCATCGTAGACGAAGCGCACGGCGCGGCGGATTCGACACAAGCCAATCAGTCCCAGCAACAACGTCATGACCTGGTGCGCGAAATCGCCGCTCAAGCAGGCAGGCATCTCATCCTGCTCACCGCCACACCGCACAGCGGCATCGAAGCCGCCTTTCGGTCGCTGCTTTCGCTGCTGCAGCCGAAATTCGCCGAATGGGATGTCGCCGCGCTGGATGAAGCGCGACGTATCGAACTGGCCCGCCATTTCGTCCAACGCACGCGTCGCGACATCGAACACGATTGGGAAGATGAGCATTGCTTTCCCAAGCGTGACCCGGATGACAAAACCTACCGGCTGTCGCCGGCCTACCTGGAACTCTTCCACAAAACATACGACTTCTGCTCCGAGATGGTGCGCACCGGACAATCGCTCGGCCAGCGCCAGCAACGCGTGCGGTACTGGGGCGCGCTGGCTTTGCTGCGCTGTGTGATGTCCAGCCCGGCAGCGGCAGTGGCGGCGCTGGCCAATCGTCACGACAATTTGCCTGACGTTGAAGCTACCGAAGACGAAGTGGATTTTCGCCGCTTCGTATTCGAAGCGACCAACGAACAAACCGATGACGAACAACCGACGCCGCCGGTCGAGCGCGCCGAAACCACCCTGGAACCAGGCGACCGTCGCCGGTTGCGCGAACTGGGCCAGTTGGCCGGAAAACTGCACGGCAACGAAAAAGACACCAAGCTTTCTTCCTGCGCGGAACTTGTCGCCGGATTGCTGCGCGATGGGTTTCACCCCATCGTCTGGTGCCGGTATATCGCTACCGCCGAATATGTCGCCGAAGGTTTGCGCAAGGCGCTCGCGCGTTCTCATGCAAAAGCACAAGTCATCGCCGTCACCGGCCGTCAGGGCGATGAAGAGCGTCGCGCCAAAATTGATGCGCTTGACCCTGAACGTCCGCGCGTGCTGGTCGCCACCGATTGCCTGAGCGAAGGCATCAACTTGCAGGACAAATTCAACGCCGCGCTGCATTACGATCTGCCGTGGAATCCCAATCGGCTGGAACAGCGCGAAGGGCGCGTGGATCGTTACGGCCAACCAGCAAAAACCGTGAAAACCATCCGGTATTTCAGTCCTGACAGCGCCGTGGATGGCGTCGTGCTGGAGGTATTGCTGAACAAGGCGCGGGAAATTCATAAAGCGCTTGGCACTCATGTCCCTGTGCCGGATGAAAGCGAAACCGTGACGGAAGCCGTGTTGAATGCGCTCTTTCTGCGCGGACGCCGCGACGACAATCGCCAGCTTGCGCTCGATTTCGGCCTGCCGGAAGTCGAAGAACTTCATCAGCGCATGCAGCGCAATGCCGAACGCGAGCGCATTAACCGCACACGCTTTGCCCAACGCGCGCTCAAACCGGACGAAGTGCGGAAAGAGATTGAAACCACCGACGCCGTGCTGGGGAACCCGGAAGCCGTGCGCGAATTCGTGTTGGCGGCGGCGCAACGGCTGGGTTTGCGCATTGAACCAGACAAAAAGCGCGAAGGTGTTTTCCGCGTGGCCACTGGCGCAATCGCCATCGCCGCGATTCCCGAAGCCGTTCGTTTCGCGCTGCCTCAAGGCAAAGACGAGCAATGGCTGGTCAGCTTCGTTTCGCCAACGCCGGAAGGCGCGGAATATCTGGGGCGCAATCATCGTTTTGTTGCAACATTGGCGCGCTTTTTGATGGAAGAGGCGTTGACCAAACACGGCGCAGCCACGGCGGCGCGTTGTGGTGTGATTCGCACCCACGCAGTTTCTACTTTAACGACCGTGTTGTTGTTGCGCGTGCGCTATCTGGTCGAACAGCCCGGACGGACGCCGCTGCTTGCGGAGGAAGTGCTGGTCAGCGCGTATGCCGGTCTGACGAATGATGCACCCGAATGGTTTGATGACGCCGAAGCTTTGCGCTTGCTGGCCGAAGCCAGGCCCGATGCAAACGTGCCAATGGAAGAAAAGCGCCTGGCTGTCGAAACTGCCTTGGCCGACTGGTCAACCGTCGAAAGGGCGTTGCAATCCCGCATCAAGACGCGTGCGGCGGAACTCGAACAAGCGCACAAACGCATTCGCCAGGCCGTCAGCCTGCGCGTGCGCGAACTGGCCGTGAAACCGCAATTGCCGCCTGATTTGCTTGGAATTCTTGTCCTTCAGCCGGAGGTGCAGCGATGAGCGTGTTTCCTTCCATCCGCATCGAAGGCGGGCTGCTTGGCCCGGATGTGCTCGATCAATTGCTCGCAGCGGATTTGCCCGGCCAAAAAGCGGCGGATTTCGGCATTGAAGCGAGGCGCAATCTGAACGATGAAATCGCCGCCGTCTTCGCCGATGCGCGCGCGTTGTGGAGAGTCTTTCAAAATCGCCTGGCGCGGTTGCCCGAAACCGACATTGCCACGTCGTTGACGCGCGAATTGTGGATGATCCCGTTCCTGAATCTGCTTGGTTATGCGCCGCAATACAATCAGCGCGCGTTTGACGTGGACGGTCTCAGTTTCGCTCTTTCGCATCGCGCCGACGAAGCCGCCGAAGCGCCGCCCTTGCACATTGTGGGCGCGCGGCAGGAACTCGGTCGCCTGGCGCCATCGGGGCGGCCTCGTTTGTCGCCGCACGCGCTGGTGCAGGAATACCTGAATCGCACCGAACATCTCTGGAGCTTCGTCACCAACGGCGTCACTTTGCGTTTGTTGCGCGATTCGACCTTTGTGCGGCGGCAGGCATACATCGAATTCGATCTGGCCGCCATTTTGGAAGAGCAACGCTTTCAGGATTTCGCGGCGCTTTATCGCCTGTTGCATCGCAGCCGGTTGCCCCGCACTCAAGCCGACGCCAGCGAATGCCTGCTCGAAAAGTATTACGCGCAATCGGTCGAACAGGGCGACCGCGTGCGCGACCGTTTGCGCGACGGCGTCAAAGATTGCCTCGAATACCTGGCGAATGGCTTTCTGCAACACGGCGCAAATGCCGATTTGCGCCAACGTGTCGCGCCGCCAATCGGCGGCAATGAACGCATCAGCGCCGAAGAGTTTTATCGCCAGTTGCTGCGGCTGGTGTATCGCTTTTTGTTTCTGCTGGTGTCGGAAGACCGCGGCCTCGTCAGCCCCGATTCGCTTTACCGCGAACATTACGGCATTGCTCGGTTGCGCCGGATGCTCGACCGCCGCGCCGCTTATGACGACCACGACGATTTGTGGCAAAGCCTGCGCGTGTTGTGGAAAGTCTTCGGCGACGAACGGCTGGCGGAAATGCTGCAACTTGCGCCGCTCAACGGCGAATTGTTCGCCCCGCAGTTTCTCGATGCTTGCACAATCACGAACCGTGATTTGCTGACGGCGTTTTACCGCCTGGCCTGGTATCGGGACGAACGCGGCAACTGGCGGCGCGTCAATTACGCCGCGCTCGATGTCGAAGAACTCGGCTCGGTGTATGAAAGCCTGCTCGAATTTCATCCCGCCGTCGAAGCCGATGCGATGGGGAGGCTCAATTTCCAACTGCTGTTCGGCTCCGAGCGCAAAACAACGGGATCGTATTACACGCCGCCGCAACTCGTGAACGAATTGATTCAATCCGCGCTGGAACCGGTGCTGGCCGAACGTTTGAGCCAGGCGCCAACCGATGAACAAAAAAAGAAGGCCATTCTTTCGATTCGCATTTGCGATCCGGCCTGCGGTTCGGGGCATTTTCTGCTGGCGGCGGCGCGCCGTCTGGGCAAAGAACTGGCGCGTCTTCGCACGGGCGAAGACGAACCCGCGCCTGAAGCGCTGCGCGAAGCCACGCGCGATGTCATCGCCCATTGCATTTATGGCGTAGACAAAAATCCGCTGGCCGTGGATTTGTGCCGCGTCGCGCTGTGGATCGAAAGCCACACCAGCGGCAAACCGCTCACCTTTCTCGATCACCGCATTTTGCCGGGCGATTCTCTGGTGGGCGTTTTCGACCTGAACGTGCTCAAGCCGGGCATCCCCGACGAAGCTTTCAAGCCGCTGGAAGGCGACGACAAAACGACCGCGCGCGAAATGGCGCGACGCAATCGGGATGAGCGCGGCGGTCAGCGCGGATTGTTTGATTGGAATGCGAACCTCGACCTCGATGCGCTGAGCCGCACCAGCCACGCCATTGACGAAATCAGCGATGATTCGCCCGCCCTGATTCGGGAGAAAAAACGCCGCTACGAACAGAGCCGGCGCGATCCGGCATGGTTGCAGAAACACGAAGCCTGCAATTTGTGGACGGCCGCTTTCTTTCAATCCCTGCAACCCGACCAACCCGCCATCACTTCGGCAGCCGTCGCGGATCGTCTGGCCGGACAGTCCGTTGATCCGCGCGTTACGGGGAGCGCGCTGGTCATCGCCGAACGCGAACGATTCTTTCACTGGCCGCTGGAATTCGCCGAAGTGTTCGCCGAAGGCGGCTTCGATGTGTTGCTGTCCAATCCGCCGTGGGAGCGCATCAAGTTGCAGGAGCAGGAATTCTTTGCCGCCCGCGATGCACGCATCGCCACCGCGCCGAACAAAGCCGCGCGCGCAAGATTGATTCGAGAATTGCCTGAAACCAATCCCGCGCTGTATGCCGAATACGTCAACGCGCTGCGTTCGGCGGCAGGCGCCAGCCAGTCGCTGCGCCACAGCGGACGCTTTCCGCTGACCGGACGCGGCGACATCAACACCTACGCCGTGTTCGCCGAACTGGCGCGCAACGCCGTGCGCACGCAGGGACGCGCAGGCATCATCGTGCCGTCGGGCATCGCTACCGACGACACCACCAAGTTTTTCTTTGGCGATTTGGTGCAAAGCGGCTCGCTCGTCAGCCTCTTCGATTTCGAGAATCGCAAGAAGATTTTTGCCGCCGTGGACAGTCGAATGAAGTTCGCCTTGCTGACGATGCGCGCGGCAGCAGAGGTTGCGGCGACGGCAGAGTTCGTCTTCTTCGCGCTCGGCGTGGATGATCTGCGGCGGGAGGAAAAACGCTTCACGCTGACGGCGGACGAAATCGCGCTGCTCAATCCCAACACCGGCAACTGTCCGATCTTCCGCACACAGGCCGATGCGGAATTGGCCAAAGCCATTTATCGCCGCGTGCCTGTGTTGTGGCGCGAAGCGCGGGAAAACCAGCCGGAATCCAATCCGTGGCGGCTCTCGTTCAATCGTATGTTCGACATGGCTAACGACTCGCGTCACTTCCGCACGGCGCAGGAGTTGGAAGCGGACGGATACCGGCGCGAAGGGAATGTCTTCGTCAGTCCGCATGATCGTTACCTGCCGCTGTACGAAGCGAAGATGCTGCATCAGTTCGATCATCGTTGGGCGACTTATGAGAACGCCGAAGACAGCCGCGATGTGACGCTGACCGAAAAGCGCGATCCGAATTTTGTCGTGCAGCCGCGTTACTGGGTGCGCGAAGAAGTGGTGGAATCTGCAATTCCGCGCTACCCGGAGCCGCTGGCGCTGGCCTTGTCGTTGAATCATCGCCCCAGCGTCAAGCGCGTGTTGTGTTATTGGGCGGCGGGACAGCAACTGCTTCAGGGCAATACGGCGGCGGCACAAACATTGCTGGATTTCGCGGTTCCGTTGGAGCTTGATCGCCCGCTGGGAAGCTGGTTCGCCCGCCTCACCGCCGACGAACACGCGCGGCAACTGGCGCAGGATTTCCCGTTGTCGCCATCCGACCTCGAAGCCATTGCCGCTCAAATCAAAGATGCGCCGGAAGAAATCGCGCAACAACTGGTCGAACGCTTCAGCCCCAAATGGTTCCTCGGCTGGCGCGACATCTGCCGTTCGACAGACGAGCGCACGCTCATCGCGAACGCTGTGCCGCGCGTGGCGGTAGGTGACAAATTTTTGCTTATATTTTCAAAGCAGGATTACTTACGTAGACTTTGTTTACTTGCCAACCTTGATTCGTTTGTTACCGATTATTGCTCCCGTCAGAAAGTCGGGGGAATCAGTTTCAAATACTTTACGTTCAAACAAATTGCGATTCTGCGGCCTGAAATTTTTGAGGAAAACTGGGCAGGGTTATCGAGTGACGCTACCATTGGAAGTTTTGTCGCGCCTCGCGTTCTCGAACTGATTTACACCGCTCAAGACCTCGCGCCGCTGGCGCGCGAATGTGGCTACGATGGGCCGCCGTTTGTGTGGGATGAAGCGCGGCGGTTTGAACTACGCTGCGAATTGGATGCGGCGTTCTTTCATCTGTATTTGCCGAGCGAAGCCGATGGCGTTTGGCGCGTGGCAACGGGTGATTGGGCGGTCGTGGACGAAACGCCGGAGCAACTCTCTGCGCTCCGGCGGCATTTCCCCACACCGCGCGACGCTGTGAGTTACATCCTCGACCAGTTCCCCATCGTGCGACAAAAGGACGAAGCCGCGCATGGACGTTACCGGACGAAAGAACGGATTTTGGAAATTTACGACGCGCTGCAGGCAGCGCAAACAAGCGACAGGCCGTATCGCAGCGAGAGCCAGTCGCGGCCACTGTAGCGACGCACGTGAAGCTCCCCGACACAGGGTCGGGGTCTCGCAGGGAATGAAAAGGCGGCGATTGTAGCGATTCGCGTGAATCTCCCCGACACAAGGTCGTGGTCTCGCGGGGAGACCACGAGCTAGTCTCGTGGAGGTTCACGCAGGATGCTACGCCGAAGCACCAGAAACAATGAGGCCACGCGCTAGTCGCGTGGAGGCTCACGTGGGTTGCTACAGTGACGACGCCTGTCAAGAGGGAAAACTGGTAGAACAGGTTAGGAACCTGTTCTACCAGTTTTCTCAGGAGGAATAATGAGCATATTCAATCTTCACAGCGCAGTGTTGGCGGATTACCGCGACTTCGTGCGTTCGTTTTTCACGATTGCCGATTCCAAAGCCGAACAATTCGTCGAACGCGCGCTCAACGAAGAAGCGCAACTCTGGCCGGACTTTCTGTTGCAGGTCAGCCCGTCTTACGAACGCAGGGCGAACGTAGATGACCTGGCGGCGCAAGGATTGATCCATAAGGAAACGGCGCAAATCTTCCGCAAGCACACGGGCGAGCCGTTTCATTTGTACGCGCATCAGGTCGAGGCGTTGGAAAAAGCCGTGCGCGGCGAAAGTTATGTGGTCACCAGCGGCACGGGTTCGGGCAAAAGCCTGACGTATTTTCTGCCGATCATTGACGCCTTGTTGCGGCAACCGCCGGCGGGCGACCGCGTGTCGGCGCTGGTGATTTATCCGATGAATGCGCTGGTCAATTCGCAATTGCAGTCGCTGGAAACGCTCAAAGGCGGGTATGAACGCCGCACCGGGCGCGCGTTTCCGATCAGCTTTGCCAAATACACGGGCGAAACGGGCGACGCCAAACGGCTGGAATTACGCAATCATCCGCCGCAGATCATGTTGACCAATTACGTGATGGCGGAACTGTTGCTGGTGCGCCCGGAAGATCAACGCTTTCTGGATCGCGTGGGCGGCGGATTGCGCTTTCTGGTCTTCGATGAATTGCACACCTACCGCGGGCGGCAGGGCGCGGATGTGGCGATGCTGATTCGACGATTGAAAGAACGCTGCGCCGCGCCGAATCTGGTTCACGTGGGGACTTCGGCGACGATGGTGGCAGATCGCAACGCCACGCCCTTGCAACGCCGCGAAACAGTGGCGGAATTTGCCGGGCGGCTGTTCGGACATGCGTTTGCGGCGGAGCAGGTGATTGAAGAAACGCTGGTGACCTTTACCGAAGGCGGCGCTCCCGCGCGTGCGGAACTGGCGGCTGCATTGGACGCGCCATTGCCGGAAAGCACGGCGGACTTTCAACGTCACGCGCTGGCGCGTTGGGCGGAAAACGAATTCGGCGTCGAGCCGGAAACCGGCGGACGATTCAAACGGCGCGTGCCGCGCACGCTGGCCAAGGCAGCCGCGCGGCTGGCGGAAGAAAGCGGCGTCGAGGTGGCGCGGTGCGAAGCGCGGTTGCGCGAATTGCTGGCCTGGGGCGGGACGATCGAGCGTGAAGACGGCGGGCGCGCCTTTGCATTCAAGCTGCATCAATTCATCGGGCAGGGGCGCGCGCTGTTTGCCACGCTGGAACCGGCGGACAGCCGCGAGTTTTCGCTGGAAGGCCAGGCGCAGGTGAGCGGCGGGCGGTTGATGATCCCCATCAAATTCTGCCGCCTGTGCGGGCAGGAGTATTACCACGTGCTGCGCGGCGATACGCGAGTGACGCCGCATCCGGTGGCAATCGAAAGCGACGATGACGAAAGCGGCCCCGGCTACTTAATGCTGGCGCCGGGCGAAAACGATTGGAGCGAAGACCGATTGCCGGTGGAATGGCGCGACGCGCGCGGACGGCTGAAACCCAATTGGCGCGACCGCGCGCCCAAAGCCGTCTGGGTGGCGCCCAATGGAGATTGTTCCGGCGAACCGCGTCCGGAAGCGTTGAAAATGTGGTGGCAAGCGTCGCCGTTCGCGCTTTGTCTGAATTGCGGCGAGTTTTACACGGCGCGCGAAAGCGAGTTCAGCAAGCTGGCTTCGATTTCCAGCGAAGCGCGTTCGAGCGCGACCACAGTGCTGGCGACTTCGCTGTTGCGCCACGCGGGCGAGAGAAAAGCCGCGCGCGACAAACTGCTTTCGTTCAGCGACAACCGGCAGGACGCCGCGTTGCAGGCCGGGCATTTCAACGATTTTGTTCACATGGCGTTGCTGCGGTCGGCGTTGCACGCGGCGCTCGAACAAGAACCGGCGCTGACCGCCGAGCAAGTCGCGCGCGCGGTGGTGGATAAATGCGGGTTGGCGTTGCGCGATGTGGCGGCCAATGCGGAACTCGATCCGGTTTCGGCGGCGGCCAACGACGTGTGGCGCGCGTTCACGGACATCACCGAATATCGTCTGTATGAAGATTTGCGACGCGGCTGGCGCGTGGTGCAACCCAATCTGGAAGAAGTAGGGCTGTTGCGCGTGGATTATCGCGGATTGACGGATGTGTGCCGCGACGAAACGCACTGGTCGTTTCACCCGGGGCTGGCTGCGCTGGCAACAGGCGAACGAGAAATTATCGTGCGCGCGCTGCTGGATCATTTCCGCCGCAAGCTGGCGATCAATGCCAGGGCGCTGCAGGAAAGCAATCAGCAACAATTGCGCAAACGGTCGGAACACCATCTGAACGAATTCTGGGGGCTTGATCCGAACGCCAACGAATTGCACACCGCCAACCGGTTTGTGATGGCCGGACATTCGCAGCGGGCGGCGGAAGGATTCAGTTTGTCCGAACGCAGCGCGCTGGGGCGGTTTTTCTGCCAGCGGCTCGGCGTGGCGAGCGGAGAGGAGTATTCCCACTTCCTGGATCAACTGCTGAGTTTGCTGGTGCGGCAGGGGTTGCTGGCGCGGCTGGAACCGATTGACGATCACCAGCTTTTCCAGCTTGACGCCGCGTGTTTGATCTGGCTGCACGGGGATGGAACCGCGCCGCCGCCGGATCCGCTTCGCGTGCGCCGTACTGCCAGCCACGGATACGCCGCGACGCCGCCCAGAATCAACGCTTTCTTTCAGCGCTTTTACCGGGAAACGGCTTCGATGTTGGCGACGTTCGAGGCGCGCGAACATACCGCGCAAGTCGTCAAACCCGGCGAACGCGAACGCCGCGAACGCCGCTTTCGCTGGGAAGACAACGACGCGCGCAAGGAAACCGAATTGGGGCGACGGCTGCCGTATCTGGTTTGTTCGCCGACGATGGAATTGGGTGTGGACATCGCCGACCTGGATTTGGTGCATTTGCGCAATGTGCCGCCGACGCCCGCCAATTACGCGCAACGCAGCGGGCGCGCCGGACGACAGGGACAACCCGGTTTGATCTTCACTTATTGCGGCGCGCTCAACAGTCACGACCAGTATTATTTCCGCCGTCGCGAAGAGATGGTGGCGGGCAGCGTGCGTCCGCCGCGCCTGGATCTGACCAACGAAGCCTTGTTGCGCGCGCATCTGCACGCTGTCTGGCTCGCTGCGGTGCGGTTGCCGCTCGGCAAGTCAATCGAGGAAGTCATAGACACATCGCTTGATAATTTGCCGCTGCGCGAAAATCACGCCGGGCAAATTCAACTCGGCGAAGCGGCGCTCTATGAATTGCGCGAACGGGCGAAACGCTTGCTTGCATCAGACGCCGGCACATTGGCCTCAGCGACCTGGTTCAGCGAATCCTGGATCGAGCAAACACTCAACGATGCGCCGCGCCGTTTTGAAGAAGCCTTTGAACGCTGGCGGGAACTTTATCGCGCCGCGACCCGGCAATTGCTCGAAGCGCAAAACGCATTGATTCGCGCTCGTCGCCCGGAAGATCAACAAGAAGCAAACCGCAAGCAACAGGAAGCGTTGCGGCAGCGCAATCTGTTGCTGCAAATCGAGACGCAACGCGAAGAAAGCGATTTCTACCCGTATCGGTATTTGGCGAGCGAAGGCTTTTTGCCCGGTTACAACTTCCCTGCGCTGCCTGTGCGCGCCTGGGTGCCGCGCGGCGAAGGCGAATACATCGCGCGTCCGCGCTTTCTGGCGCTGCGCGAATTCGCGCCCGGCAACATCATTTATCACGAAGGCGCGAAGTGGGAAGTGGTCAGTTTTCAAGCGCCGCCGGGGGGACTCAGCGAACGTCGCAGCCAGAAAAAATTGTGCCGCAGTTGCGGCGCGTTCAATGACGCCGCGGATGATTTGTGCGCTGTTTGCCGGACGCGCTTGGACGGGGAAAACAGCCTGATCGTCAGTTTGCTGGAAATGCCGAACGTGCGCACGCGGCGTCGCGAACGCATCACTTCGGAAGAAGAAGAGCGGCGGCGGCGCGGTTACGAATTGGAAACCTGTTTCCGGTTCGCGCCCGAAGACGGCGGCGCGCGCGTGCAGGAAGCCGATGTCGTGTTTGACGGCGCGCCGGTTTTGCGGCTTCGCTACGCGACGGCGGCGACCGTGATGCGCATCAATCACGGTTGGCGAAAAAACGGCGGGCAAGGATTCCTGCTCGATCTGGAAAGCGGAGAGCTTGTTACCGGAAATCCCTCTCCAAAAAATGCAGGGCCGCCGCGCGCCAGAACGCCGGAATCGGTGCGACTGGCCGTGCAAGGGGCGCACAACCTGCTTCTGATTCGCTTTGCTCAATCAGCGCCCGACACGGTTTTGGAAACTTCGCTGCAATACGCGCTGCAACGCGGCTGCGAACAGGCGTTTCAGCTCGAAGAATCCGAACTTGGAGCCGAACGCATCGGGCAGGGCGAACATCGCGCGATTCTGTTTTACGAAGCGACCGAAGGCGGCGCAGGCGTGTTGCGACGTTTGGTGGAAGATGCGAACGTCTTCGCTCGCATTGCGCGCGAAGCCCTGGAACGTTGCCATTTCGACGAAGCCGGCAACGACCTGAAGCCGGATTGCCATGCCGCGTGTTATGAGTGTTTGATGAGTTACAACAACCAACTCGAAGCGCTTCAGTTGAATCGCTGGCGGGTGCATCAAACCTTGCTCGATCTGGCAACCAGCCGTATGTTGCCGCGCATTAACGGACGCAGTTGGCCTGAACATTTGGAATGGCTGCGTTCGTTGACCGATTCGCGGTCGGAACTGGAGCGGCGCTTTCTGAATGCGCTGGCCGAACGCCACCTGCGCCTGCCGGACGAAGCGCAAAAGAGTATCAACGAGCCGCGTTGTCTTCCCGATTTCTTTTATGCGCCGAATGTCTGCGTTTTCTGTGATGGCGCTGTCCACAATCAACCGGATCAGGTCGAGCGCGATAACCTGATTCGGCGCGAACTCGACAAGCGCGGCTACCGTGTGGTCACGCTCCGATATGATCGTGATCTCGCCGAACAACTCGGCCAGTATCCTGACGTCTTCGGAAACTTCTGACACTCCGTCAGAGGTTGTTTGAAAAGCCCTGTCGCATGCCAAGTTAGCAGGCAGCGTGAGCCTCCACGAGACAAGCTCGTGGCATCTTTTCATCAAACAACCTCTCAAGCATTTTTTCTATCGGACGGGAGCTTTTGAAATGAATCAGATTTCTGGTTATACGTGCCTGGAATGCACGCGCACATTCAACGTCGCTGAAATCAAATACGTTTGCCCTGAATGCGGCGGCAATCTGGATGTGCGTTACGATTACGAACGCATCAACCAGCAAATCAGCAAAGCGTCGCTCGCCGCAGATCGCAATTTCTCCATCTGGCGTTATCGCCCCTTGTTGCCGATGGAAGACACTTCGCCCGTGCCGCCGCTCAGCGTAGGGTGGACGCCGCTGTACGATGCGCCGCGACTTGCCACCGAATTCGGCGTGCGGCAAGTGCTGGTCAAAGACGACGGGCGCAATCCAACGGCTTCGTTCAAAGATCGTCCGAGCGCGTTGGCCGTCGTCAAAGCACAAGAAGCGGGCGCGACTGTCGCGACAACCGCTTCATCGGGCAATGCGGGTGCGGCGCTGGCCGGAATGTGCGCCAGCGTAGGCATGAAATCTGTCATCTTCGTTCCGGCCACCACGCCAGCGGCCAAAGTCGCGCAACTGCAAATTTACGGAGCGACGGTCGTGCTGGTTGAAGGAAGCTACGAACAGGCTTGCGAATTGTGCCTGGCGGCTTCGGAAAGGTTCGGCTGGTATCAGCGCACGACCGGTTACAACCCCTTCACTGCCGAAGGTAAAAAGACCGCCGCGTTCGAAATCGCCGAACAGATGAATTGGCAGGTTCCGGATCGCGTCATCGTTGGCGTAGGCGACGGCAACATCATCGGCGGATTGTGGAAAGGATTTTGCGATTTGCGGGAGTTGGGTTGGATTGACCGCATTCCCAAATTGACCGGCGTGCAGGCGGCGGGCGCTGCGCCGCTGGTTGCGGCAGTAAATGGTGATGGCTTCATTCGTCCGGTGGACGGCAAGACTGTTGCCGACGGCATTAACGTCGGCGATCCGCGCGATGGAACGCGAGCGCTGCGCGCAATGCGCGATTCCGGCGGCGGCGCGGTTGCGGTCAGCGATGAAGAAATCATCGCCGCCATTCCGCGCTTGGCGCGCGCAACAGGAGTTTTTGCCGAACCAGGAGCGGCGGCGGCGTTGGCGGGCTTTATCAAATTGCGCGAAAGCGGCGTGATTCAATCCGATGAAAGCGTCGCACTGGTTATCACCGGCAGCGGCTTGAAAGACATCAACACCGCGCGGCGTTCGGTCGGCGAACCGTTGCGCATTCAACCCGTAATTTCGCAGTTAGAGGCTTTGGCGACATGACGCCAACTTCTCGCCAAAATCGCCAGGTCATTGTTTATGCCAGAACGAACATCACACTGTTTTGTCGAGAGTTTGCAAGAACTCAATCCTACTGCGATTTGGGCCTCGTTTTTCATCCCTCCTGCTATTGCGATGATGGAAGCTTACAACCTGAAGCCTTTCACCTGGTTGATAACTCACGAGAATGTTGACTCTGCCTGGTTTGAAGCAGCAGGTGGCGAAGTCACAATGGAAGTTGATTGGTTGGCAGACACATTCCCGGAAAGCCGACGCCTCTTCCAGACCTTACAACGCGAAAGCATTGTGGAGTATGCTGCTGTTGCAACTGCGTTTTTGGCGATGACCAAACTCGTTCGGAAAAATATCGTCGAGGTGACAATGCGCGGCGGCAAGGCGGATTATTTCCTCGATGAACGAAAAACTTTGTTGGAAATCAGCGGAACGGAAAGCGCTGAACTCTTCGCCTCGCGTCACAGCGAAAAAGTTCGCCAGTTGCGAGCCAATCCGTTTGGAAAGGATGGTTACGTATTTGTTTGCTGTTTCCCGGATCAAAAGGGACGGCTTTCTTTCCACCCCTTCAATGCGGTTTCGAGAGGAGAGTTGTTATGAACAACCTTATCAACAATGACGATCTGGTTTCTCGCAAGTCGTTGCTGATTATTCAAGCCCAGTTTCAGCAAGCTGTGGGACAATCGGCGGAAGCCGTTCGGCATTTTCTGGAAGCTGCATTGTTGGAAGAACGGATCGCCAATAACTTTCGGCAAACAGGCAATGCCGACGACGCGGCGATTAGTTTGTTCAGCGCTGCTTCTTGTTACAAACAGGCGGGGGATGTCGCCAAAGCAATTGCTCTGACTGACGAGGCGATGAAGTTGACGCAATCGGAAAACTTCTTAGCTGAAATGCTTGACTTTCGTAGCGAATGCGAACAGGCGCTCCACTCAACCGGACAGCGAACACTACGTGGGATTGTTCGTAATGGTGCGGTTTATCCCTTTGAACCCGGAGTGCTGGCCGAAGGCCAATTGGTCACAATCACTGCTGCCTGAGACCAACCGTCATGCTCATCACCAACGCCACACTCATCACCTGGGGCACGCCGAATCAGATTCTGGAAAATCACGCGCTGTACGTGGAAGGCGACCGCATTGTCGAACTCGGCTTGTCGTCGGAACTCGAAGCCAAATATCCGCAGGCTGACCGGCTGGATGCGCGCGGCCAGTTCGTCATGCCGGGCAACATCTGCGCGCACACGCATTTTTACGGAGCCTTCGCCCGCGGGATGGCGATTCCGGGCGCTGCGCCGAAAGACTTTCCCGAAATTCTGGAGCGGCTGTGGTGGCGGCTGGACAAGGCATTGACGCTCGAAGACGTGCGCTATTCGGCGATGGTTTGCTTGATTGATGCCATCAAACACGGCACGACGACACTGATTGACCATCACGCTTCGCCGAACGCGATTGACGGTTCGCTGGATGTGATTGCCGAAGCCGTCACGCAAGCGGGCTTGCGCGCCTGTCTGTGTTACGAAGTCACCGACCGCGACGGCGACGAAAAAGCCAAAGCCGGGATCAAGGAAAATCTGCGCTTCATCAAAGCTGCGGGCGAGGACGCCCGCGCTCCCAGGCTTGCCGCCACGTTCGGCCTCCACGCTTCGCTCACGCTTTCCGACACGACGCTCGAAGCCTGCCGCAATGCCTGGGATGGAGGCTTTCACATTCACGCCGCCGAACACGAATCTGACCAGTACGACAGTTTGCAAAAAAGCGGCACGCGAGTGATTGACCGGCTGCACAAATTCGGCATTCTGGGCAATCGCTCCATCGTTGCGCACGCTGTTCACATTGACGCCCGCGAAGCCGCCTTGCTGGCCGAAACTGGAACCTGGGTGACGCATCAACCTCGCTCGAACATGAACAACGCCGTCGGCGCGGCGGATGTGGAAAGCTTGCTGCGGCTCGGCGTCAAAGTCGGCCTGGGCAATGACGGTTTTTCCAACGCGATGTGGGACGAATGGAAAGCGGCTTACCTGTCGCACAAAGCCGCCCACCGCGATCCACGCCGAATGAGCGGCACGGCCGTCGCCGAAATGGCCGTGACCAACAACGCCGCGCTCGCCAATGTCTTCTTTCCACAAGCGCCAATTGGCGTGCTTGCGCCGGGAGCCTTCGCCGACATCATCTTCGTGGATTACCACCCGACCACGCAGATGAATGCAGGTAATCTGCCATGGCACATTTTGTTCGGCTTTGAAAATTCGATGGTGACGACGACAATCTGTGCGGGTAAAGTGTTGATGAAAGATCAGCAGTTGTTGTTTCTGGATGAAGCGGAAATCACTGCCAAAAGCCGGAAACTGGCAGAACGAGCTTGGGAGCGCATTGGCGGTTGAAGTTAGAATGACGGAAAGGAGTTTGAGATGACTACTGCAACAGCGAACGCCGTTGACTCCAAAACAGAATGGTATCGTCTGGGTGATTCCACCGAGGGCAAGCGGGATTACATCAAACGGCTGTGCCAGCAAATTGCCAATGCTTTTTTGCCGGAGCGGATTATTCTGTTTGGCTCGCAAGCTTACGGAAAGCCGACGGAAGATTCCGACATAGACTTGCTGGTAGTCATGCCATACGAAGGCAGCCACTCCGCGCAAGCCATCAAAATTCTGAACCGACTCAATATGCTGGCCCCAATTGATCTGCTGGTGCGTTCGCCGGAAGAAGTCCGCGAACGAATTGAGATTGGCGACAGTTTCCTGCGCGAAATCGTCGAGCGAGGAAAGGTCATGTATGAAGCAACTCACGCTCGAATGGATTGATAAAGCCGAAGGCGATTGGTTTGCTGCTCAACAGCTTTACCGCGCCCGAAAACACCCGAACTATGACGCTGCCTGCTTCCACACCCAGCAATGCGCCGAAAAATATCTCAAAGCCCGGCTCGAAGAAGCAGGAGTTGCCTTCAGCAAAACCCATAACTTGACCCACCTGCTGACGCTGACGCTGCAAGTTGAGCCGCAATGGATTGCCCTGCAACCACAGATGAACGCACTGAGCATCTTCGCGGTTGATTTTCGTTATCCTGGGAAATCAGCGTCAAAGCTTGATGCGCGCCAAGCCATTAAAGATTGTCAGGCGGTCAGGCGAATTATTCGAACCACATTGGGATTGTCAGTCTAGCAAGGAGATCAACGCGATTATGGCAAACGAACGAGTCGCACTTTATTTGCAAGACGCGCATTCGCTGCAAGACGGAATCAAATACGCGCAGTACGCCGAACAGAAAGGTTTCGAAGCCGTGTGGCAAGCCGAAAGCCGTTCGGTGCGCAAGTGCGATTATGCCGATGGCGGAGTTTGCCAGACGCAAGAAAGGCGGAATTGATGACAAATACAGATAGCATCCTGACTACATTGAAAGAGTTGAAACCGCTTATCGCCATTCGGTACAAAGCAAAAGAAATTGGCCTTTTCGGTTCGTTCGCACGCGGAGAGCAACATGAGGACAGCGACATTGACCTGCTGGTGGATTTCGAAGACGGCGCGGACATGTTCGATTTGGTCGGCCTTTCCGATTATCTGGAAGAAGCATTGAAGCAAAAAGTGGACGTTGTGCCCAAACGTGCGCTGCGAGAAGAATTGCGGGAGGCCGTCTTACGAGAGGTTGTCACGGTATGAGAGACCACACGCTCTATTTGAAAGACATTCTGGCAGCGATGGACAAAATCGAAGAGTTTGTCGCCGGAATGGAATTGGAAGCCTTTCAAGCCGACGACAAAACCAGCAGCGCAGTGTTGCGTAAGTTTGAAATCATCGGCGAAGCTGCGAAACAAATCCCGGACGAAATCCGCCAAAAGCATCCGGCAATCCCCTGGAAGGAAATGGCCGGGATGCGCGACAAACTGATTCACTCGTATTTTGGCGTGGATTACCCGCTTGTCTGGCAAACTGTAAAGAACCGGCTGCCTGCTGTTGCTGAAGGAATCCGAAACATCCTGCAAGACGTCGGATAAGGGAGAAAAGACAAATGCCAAGCGAACGAATCGCACTTTATCTGCAAGACGCGCATTCGCTGCAAGACGGAATCAAATACGCGCAGTACGCCGAACAGAAAGGCTTTGAAGCCGTCTGGCAAGCGGAAAGCCGTTTGGTGCGGGATGCGATTGTGCCGATGGCGGCGTTTGCCGCGACGACTGAGCGCATCAAGATTGGCGCGGGCGTCATCAACAATTGGACGCGCAACATCGGTTTGCTGGCTGCGACCTGGTTGACGCTGGATGACCTTGCGCCCAATCGCATGATCTGCGGCATAGGCGCGTGGTGGGACCCGCTGGCGAAAAATGTCGGCATTGAACGTCGCAAGCCTCTGCTGGCGATGCGCGAGACGGTGGAAGTGTTGCGTCGCTTGCTGCGAATGGAGAACGTCAGCTTTCACGGCGAATTTCATCAAGTCACGGGCATCGAACTCGACGTGGTGCATGGCCGCCGCGAACCGCGCAATGTGCCGATTTACATTGGCGCGACCGGCGACAAGATGATGGAGTTGACCGGCGAGATCGCCGACGGTGTGTTGCTGAATTATTGCGTGCCGCCCGAATACAACGACCGCGCGTTGGAGTTGCTGGAAGCGGGCGCGAAGAAAGCCGGACGCTCGTTTGACGAAATTGATCGTCCGCAGTTGGTCGTTTGTTCGGTTGACCACGACCGCAAGCGCGCGATTGAAGCCGCGAAGGTGTTGTTGACGCAATATCTGGCGCAGCAGCCGCACATTGCCAAAGCCTCCGGCGTCAGCGAAGACATAGTCAAACAGGTGCAATCCATACTGACCTGGCCCGCAACCATTGAGCAGATTCATCAGGCGATGCAATACGTGCCGGATGAATTCGTGTTGAAGATTTCGGCCACCGGCACACCCGACGAAGTCCGCGCCAAAGTGGATGAATACCGGCGGCGCGGTTGCACGTGCCCGGTTCTCTACCCGATGAGCGATCCGTATTTGATGATGGATACGTTCGCTGTTTGAAGCTGCGACCCAGTGCGCCTCAAGCTTTGGCTGCTTTGGCCAGCACGCCTGCTTCGTTCAAAACCTGCTCCAGCTTGGCGCGGTTAGCCTGGCTGATGGGCGTCAGCGGCAACCGGTACACTTCTTCGATCATGCCGGTCATTGCCAGCGCAGCTTTCACCGGAATCGGATTGCTTTCGATGAACATCGCCTTGAAGATCGGCGTCAGTTGACGATTCAGCCGCCGGGCTTCGGCCAAACGACCTTCCGTGCTGGCGTGGCATAAATCGCTGACTAATCGCGGCAACAGATTCGACGCAACCGAAATCACGCCCACGCCGCCGAGCGCCGCCACCGGCAACACCACGCTGTCATCACCTGCGAAAATTTTGAACTCATCGCCGACCAGTGAAGCGATTTCGGCAATCTGCGAAATGTTGCCGGAAGCTTCCTTGATCGCCACGATGTTGTTGATCTCGGCCAACCGCGCAACGGTCGCCGGTTCCAGGTTGACGCCTGTGCGTCCCTGCACGCTGTACAAAATGATCGGCAATGAAGTGGCTTCGGCAATCGCGCGGTAATGCTGGAACAAACCTTCCTGCATCGGTTTGTTGTAATACGGCGTCACCGACAAAATCGCATCCACGCCGAGTTGTTCGTAGCGGTGGATTTTCTCAATCACTTCGCGCGTGTTGTATCCGCCAGCGCCCGCAACGACGGGAACCCGTCCAGCGGCGAATTCAATCGTCAGTTCAACGACGCGCGCTTGTTCGTCATCGCTCATCGTCACGCTTTCGCCCGTCGTGCCACAGGCAACCAGAAAATCCACGCCGCCGGTAATTTGAAATTCGACGAAGCGGCGAAACGCGGCTTCGTCAATGGATTCATCGCGGCGAAACGGGGTAATCAGCGCCGTTCCGCAACCTTTCAATTGATTCAGATTGTTCATTGTTCCACCTCTATGGTTTCAAAAAGCAATTCCGGAAATTCGTACATGCCCAGTTTGCTGACAATCAATTCGGCAGCCAGCACGGCTCCGGCGGCAAATCCTTCGCGATTGCGAGCAGTATGCGTCAGCGTGATGGTATCGGCTTCGGAATCGAACCCGACTTCGTGCGTGCCGGGAATGTGGCCTGCGCGAACGCTGACTGCTTCGGGCGTTCGGTCGCCATAAGCTTCGCGCATCATTCGCGCGGCAACCAAGGCCGTTCCCGATGGCGCATCTTTCTTGAACTTGTGATGAGCCTCGATCAAAAACGGATCGTACTGATTGTATCGCGCAAACAGCGCTGCCGCTTCGCGCACCAATTTGAAAAACAAATTGACGCCGATGGAAAAATTCGCGCCCCACACCAGAGAAGCGTTGTTCGCCACCACCAGTCGCCGAACGTCGTCAAGTTGCGCGTACCAACCCGTCGTGCCGATCACCGCCGGGACGCGCAACTCAACCAACCGGCGAATGTTTTCCAACGCGGATTCGGGCGTGGAAAACTCAATCGCCGCATCCACGCCTGCCAGGCTTTCCACCGTCAGGCCTTCGCCGTTGACATTGTTGTCAATGTCGAAACGCGCGACGATGGAGTGCCCGCGTTCCAGCGCGATGCGTTCGATGATTTTTCCCATCTTGCCGTAACCGACAATTGCGATGTTCATCGTGCTCTCCTTAAGCCGCCGCCGCGCGAACCGCCGCGACCGCTTCAAAAGTCGCTGCGTCCAGTTCGCTGAAAAATTCCGTATGCAATGCCTTGACGGCGCGTTCGACATCTTTGTCGGCGACGATGAAGCTGACATTGATGGCCGAAGCGCCATGCGAAATCATCGAAACATTGACGTCCTCAATGCTGGAAAAAATTCGTGAAGCCAACCCCGGCGTGAACTTCAGGTTTTCGCCGACCAGACAAATCAACGCCTGGTCGCGTTCGACGGTGACGTCGCCAAATTTCTGCAAATCGGCAACGACCGCATCCAGATGCCGCGTGTCGTCCAGCGTGACCGAAACGCTGACTTCGGAAGTCGCCACCATATCCACCGAAGTTCCATGTTTGGCAAACACATCAAACAACCGCGCCAGAAAACCGTAAGCCATCAACATTCTGTCCGAAGCGACGTTGACGACCGTGATACCACGTTTGAAAGCAATCGCTTTGACCGGCGCTTTCGACTGCGGAGCGTTGCGGACGATGGCTGTGCCCTCGTTCGACGGGTTGCGCGAATTGCACACACGCACGGGAATTTCTTTGGCCATTGCCGGCAACAGCGTGCTCGGATGCAAAACCTTCGCGCCGAAATACGCCAACTCCGAAGCTTCGGCAAACGAGATGGTTTTGACTTTGGCGGCTTCGGCGACGATGCGCGGATCAGTGGTCAGGATGCCATCCACATCCGTCCAGATTTGAATCTCTTCGGCATCGAGCGCCGCGCCGATAATCGCCGCTGAATAATCCGAACCGCCGCGCCCTATGGTGGTCGTCACGCCTTCGGCAGTAGACCCGATGAAGCCTTGCGTGACGGGCAATCCGTCATCGGCCAACGCCGCCGTGAAGCTTTCGTTCAATTTCGGATTGGCTTCGTCGAATTGCACAGCCGCGCGCGTGAAATCATCGTTGGTTCGCATCAACGGGCGAACATCCACCCAAACGCCTTTGATGTTTTCGGCGCGAAAGGCTGCCGCGACAATGGTTGACGATAGCAATTCACCGTTGGCGGAAATCGCGTCGGACAATCGCGGCGTGACTTCGCCAGCATCGGCGATTTCTTTCAACGTGGCGCGAATACCGTCAAACCGATTGGCCAACGCCAATCGCAACAGACTTTTTTCTTCGGTCAGCGCCAGTTGATCTGCCGTTTTGAAATGATGTTCGGCGATGGCGTCCAGCTTTGCGCCAGCGGCAGCCAAATCTCCGGCGGCGGCCAACCGCGCGGCTTCCAGTAATCCGTTGGTGGTTTTGCCCATTGCCGAAACAACGACAACCGGGTGACGATGAATTTGAGTTTTGACGATTGAGATAAGGCGGTGAATCGCTACGTCGCTTTCCACAGACGTGCCGCCGAATTTCATGACGATCATGGTTCTAAGCTCCTGAAGCTCCTTCTCGGAAAAAAGAAAAACGGGTTAGCAGCGACGTGCCTGCTAACCCGTGATCTTTTGATGCGCTGACGCGAAACTCAGCGCGAAATTGAAAACCGTAGGTTGCCGAGAGCACGTCACCGCGTTTGCGATGACAGCTTCAGGGATTTAGCCCTGACAGCCAACCGTTGCGCGTGCGAAGCGCCGCTTCGGTTTCGGCGGTTTACCCCTTTCGCTCATCGTCATGGAATCTTCGCGTTCTCGGATGAGGTACTTTTGAAAACCGCGCCTCTACTCGTTTGCCAAACAGAAAGAACGTGTCTTAAAAACGAGGGCGGATTCTGCCCAACGCTCTCAAAGCTGTCAAGCCGGGCGAACGTTTGCAAATTCAACGCAAAGTCGCAAAAAAGTAAAAGCCGCAAAGGTGGCTTCACAGGTTTGGGTCAAGTTGATTGATGTTGTTAACCATTTCGACAGTTTTGCGTCTTCGCGCTGGCTTTAGCCGAAAGCGTTCTTACGCCAAACCTAACGCCTGAAGATACAAGGCAGGACTACGGACTTTATTTTATTGAAGCCAGTAGATTGCCTTCGGGGAATTTGAGCGAGCAGGCAGGGAAGAAGGCTGAAGGGGATACGCGTCCGTAGCAGGGAGGCGATCCGGACGGAGAAGTCAGGAAAACTGTCTGGCATCTATGCCGAACTTTTTCATGCGGGAAAGCAGCGTTGTGCGATTCAGCCTCAATCGTGCGGCAGCTCCATCGGCGCCGCCGACTCGCCCCTTGCATTCGGTTAGCGCGCGCACGATCTCTTCGTGCTGCTTTTGGGCGTGTTCGTCAGCAACACTTTTCTTGTCGTTGAGTGCGTTGATTGTTTCTTTCACGATGCGGGCAATCTCTCCCTGGTCTGCCGCCGCCCGCGTTGGTTCGTCCCTGCGAACTCTGCGCAGTTCCGCGAGGGGCGCTTCCAACGCACGGCCCCGCGTCAGGATCACGGCGCGCTCAATGAAGTTCTGTAGCTCACGGATGTTCCCCGGCCAGTCCCATTCGGCCAAAGTCTTCATGGCGGTTGCCGGGATCGTCTCAATCCGCTTCTGCATCTGCCGGGCGAACTTCTGGACGAAATAACTTACCAGCAGCGGAATGTCTTCGCGCCGTTCTCGCAAGGGAGGGATGCGAATCGGGAAGACGTTCAGCCGGTAATAGAGGTCGCTGCGGAATTCGCGGTCGGCGATCATCTGCTCCAGGTCGCGATTCGTCGCCGCCACCAGCCTCACGTTTACTTTCTTTGTGCGCGTGCTGCCCAGCCGCTCGAATTCGCGCTCTTGTAGCGCGCGCAAGAGCTTCGGCTGGATTTCCAGCGGCACGTCGCCTACCTCGTCCAGAAACAGAGTGCCCTGGTCGGCCAATTCCAGCCGCCCGACCTTCTGGCTGATCGCGCCGGTGAAGGCTCCTTTTTCATGTCCGAACAATTCGCTTTCGAGTAAGCCGGTCGGGATCGCGGCGCAGTTCAGCTTCACAAACGTGCGGTCTTTGCGCCGGCTGTGGTCGTGGATGGCGCGGGCGACGAGTTCCTTGCCGGTTCCGGTTTCGCCGAGCAACAGAACCGTGGAATCGCTGGGCGCGACCGTTTCGACCAGTTCCAGCACACGCCTGAGCGCCGGGCTGTCGCCGACGATCTGATCGAAATTCATCTCGCTGCGAATCTCTTCTTCCAGATAGAGCTTTTCCTGGGCGAGTTTGTCTCTGAGTTCGGAAATCTCGCGGTAGGCCAGGGCGTTCTCGACGGCGATGGCGATCTGGCCCGACGCCTGGCTGAGGAACTCGACATCCTCGGGCGTGAAGACATCCTCCGTCGTGTGGCCAACCGCCAGGACTCCGAGCGCGCGACCGCGGTTCGTGAGCGGAACAAAAAAGTGATTCTTGATGCCCTCGGCGATTGCGATTTTGTATCCTTCGGGATGGATGTTCGCCAACTCGTCCATGCTGACAACGACCGGTTTCAACGTGTCAAACGCCCGCCTCAACGGGTCGCCTGCGAGCGGGGAGAATTGCAGGCCTTCGTGAAACTCCCCTTTGCCGTGCGGGAAATCCATGGCCAGCAGCGTGAAACTTACTGACTCCGAGTCAGCCAGGTAAACCCCCACTCCTTCACAGCGTATGACCTCGCGAATGTTGGCTGAAATCGAGCGCAACAACTCCTGAAGCTCCAGGTTTGATGTGATGCTGCTGGTCAGATTCAGCAGCAACTGAAGCCGGTCGTTTTGACGTTGTAATTCCTCTTGCGCGGAACGCTCGGCGGCGCTTCCCGGCGCAAATTGCCAGTCTGTACTCATCGCCCAATGCTCCATTAAGAAGGTTCGCAATCCCTCGCGGATGCTACACGCTTCGTCAGCTTCGACACAATACGCCGCCATCAAATCCGAGCAGCCCTGCCCAGCTTTGTTGAAAGTGACGATGACAGTTTCGACGTTTCGACATCGCATCCTGAGCAGCATTTTTTCAGTCGCCTTCTAAATTCAACGATTTAGCCTCCGCGCTCATCGCGTTTTGTCGCGGCATACCCATTGCCATTACCCAAACCGAAAGAGGAGAAAGAGCGATGCTCAAAATTACGATCCACACCGAGGCGAAGGTGACGAGCTTCGTGATTGAAGGAAAGCTAGTCGGGCCGTGGGTGGAAGAATTGGAAAAGTGCTGGAAAAGCGCGTTGGCTGCCGACCCATCCCGGACGATGCTGGTGAATTTGGCAGCCGTGACTTTTATTGACTCCGCAGGACGAGCGCTGCTCAGCAGGATGCGGCGACAGGGCGCAAGGCTGCTATCCACTGGCGTCCTGATCAACGCGATCGTGGCGGAGATTGAGGCCGGGGAGGGGCCTAAACAGCAGAATGCAGCAATGCCAACCAAAACTGAGAAAGAGCCTCCGCCGTTGGCCAAGCGTCCGGCGGGAGCGCAATAAGGATCAATCTATGGATAACCGGATTATTTATTTACTTGCGATCATCATCTTAATAGCCATCCCGGTGAGCGCCCTGGCGCAGCAACAAGAGGCAGGCGCTTCAGAAGAAGTACTGACGCTGGAAGATGCCATCTCGCTGGCCTTGCGCGACAACCGCCAGGTCAGGAACGCGCAACTGGCCGTCGGCAAAGCCGAGGATCAGGTGGCGGCGACGCGCACCTTTCGCCTGCCGAAATTCGAGTTCAACGCGCTCGCCACACAAAATCTGACGGGGCTGGATTTCACCTTTACCAAAGGCGTGTTGGGCAATTACCCCAACGTCGGCCCGCTCCCGGATCGCGACGTCAAGTTGTCAACGCCGAGCCGACCAACGGCTATTCTCAATGGTCAGGTGACGATGCCACTTTCACAGCAGTATCGCCTGGGACTGAACGTCAAACAGGTCGCCTTATCCGGCGACGTCGCCCGCCAGCAATTGCGGTCGCAGGAACAGTCGGTCGTCAACAACGTCAAGCGCACCTACTACGCGATCCTGCAAACACAGAGCGCCATCGAAAGCGTCCAGCAGGCCTTGCGGTTCTACCGCGAGCTAGATCGCGTGACGGGTGATTACGTGGTGCAACAAGTGGCGCTCAAAGCGGACGAGCTAGATGTCAAAACCAAACTGGCGAAGACAGAAACCGAGGCGCTCACCGTCGGCAATCAACTGGCCACGTTGAAGGAGCAGCTCAATCAATTGATGGGGTGCGATGTCGGCATTGAATTCAGAGTCAGCCCGGCGACGGAACTGTCATGGCTGGAACTGGACGTTGCGGCGGCGCGCACACAGGCGCTGGAATCACGGCCTGAGATCAAAGAGGCGCGGTTGCGAATCAAACAGGCGGAGTTGGACAAGCGCGTGAAGCGATCCGAATACATCCCGGATGTCAGCCTGGCGCTGGTTTATGTCTCCCCGCGCAACTTCAACGATTTCGTCCCCAAGAACTTCGCCGGCGTCGGGTTTCAGATGAATTGGGAGGTCTTCGACTGGGGAAGGAAGAAACATCAACTGGCGGAAAAAGCGAAGACCATCGAGCAGGCGAACAACAGCCTGCGCGAAGCGGAAAACAGCGTTCGGATCGAGGTCGGAGCGAAACTGCGCGAGTTGCAACAAGCGCGGCAGGCGCTGCGCGTCGCTCAACTCAAGCAGGAAACGGCACGGGAAAACACGCGTGTTTCCCTCAACAAATACAAGGCGCAGGCGGCGCTGCTTTCGGACGCGCTGCAAACGCAGGCCGCGTTGGCCGACGCGGATTATCAATACCAACAAGCGCTGCTGGCCTTCTGGACGGCCAGGGCGGATTACGAAAAAGCAATCGGAGCGGACAAATGAAAAAGAGAATCTTCAAAGCGGCGGCAGTGGGCGCGGCGCTCTTGTTAGTGACTGTGTTGTCAGTGGCGATGTTTAAGCCTCGATCCAGGGCGGTGGAAAAGCCGGTCGTGCCGGTGAAAGTCGCGGCGGTCGAGTTGAACACCGCAGGCAGCGGGGAGCAGCGGTATTCGGCCACGATCATCCCGCGCACGCAGGTGGAACTGGCCTTCAGGGTGGGCGGCTACGTTGATGCGATCGAGCAGGTGCGCGGCGTGGACGGGAAGATGCGAGACCTGCAGGAAGGCGACCGCATCACCGCCGGAACGACGCTGGCGCGCGTGCGCCAGAGCGATTATCAGGTCAAAGTCAAACAGGCCGAATCGCAGTCCCACGAGGCCAGATCGGCCATTGACGCCAGCAAAGCGCAATACCAGGAAGCGCTCTCCGGCATCGCTGCGAGCAAGGCCCAATTGGCTGAGGCTGAAACGGCTTATGAAAAAGCAAAACTCGATTTCGACCGCGCGCAAAACCTGTTCGCCAGCCAGAGCCTGACCAAAGCCAATTACGACGCGGCCAAGGCGCAGTTTGAAGCGACGACTGCCAAGGTCGCCGCCGCCCGCTCGCAGGTCGGCATGATCCAGGCCAGAGCCGATTCCGCCAAAGCGCAGATCGAAGTCATCGAGGCCAGATCAAGGGGCGCGCAGGCGGTCGTGCAGGAGGCAACGATTCCCCTGCAAGACACCGCGCTCCGGGCGCCGCTCAATGGGGTCGTGCTGCAAAAATCGGTCGAGAAAGGGACGTTGGTCTCGCCCGGCAAAACAGGATTCATCGTCGCCGACACGTCTTCGGTCAAAGCGGTCTTCGGCGTGGCGGACGTGGCCGTACCGGAAATGAAACTTGGAAGCACGCTCAGCGTCGAGACCGAAGCTTTGCCCAGCACGGAAATTCGCGGACAAATCACGTCCATTTTTCCCGCCGCCGACCCCAAGAGCCGAGCTTTCAACGTCGAGGTGACGATCCCGAATGCGAGCTACCTGCTGCGACCGGGAATGATTGTCTCGCTCAAAGTGGGAACTCACCAGGCCGCGCCCGCGCAGCCGGTCGTGCCCCTGAACGCGGTGATGAAATCGAAGGGCAACCCGAACGGGTATGCCGTGTTCGTGGTGATGGAAGAAGGCGGGCGGCAGGTCGCACGACTGCGCGACGTGAAGCTGGGCGAATCTTACGGCAACACAGTGGCCGTGACGGACGGAGTGAAGCCGGGCGACCTCGTGATCACGACAGGCGGCACGATGGTCAACGACGGCGATCCGGTCAAGGTGATTCCTTGATGGGAATTCAGGTATCACGGCCTTGCATCATCGGTGTCTACACGAATCGCGGCGTCTTCCGCTCCGAAGGAGCGCGATGTTTATAGAACGAATGGCAACCACATGCCTTAGCTCCGTAGGAGCGGCATCTGTCTCGCATATGCCGCTCCTACGGAGCTAGGGGCTTTTCTTCACCAATGTCTATAAACATTGCGCTCCTACGGAGCGAGTCATCGTGACTTGGATGGATTCCAATGAAACAAGGTCGCACATCGGAGCGCAAAATTTGTGGGAATGACAAGCTGGATGCAGCTTGATCCGAAGATCATCAGGAGAATTATGGAACACGGTCACAACAACAACGAGACTCTCAAAAACAAACGCAACATCTCTCGCTTTTTCGTCGAACAGCGGCATATCGCCTGGGTCATGCTGATCGCCGTCTGCGTATGGGGCGTGTATAGCTATAAAAGCATGCCCCAGCGCAAAGACCCGGACACGCCCGTCAAAACCGCCGTCGCCATCACGCTGTGGCCCGGCGCGAGCGCCGAGAAGATCGAACAACTGGTGACCAAAAAGGTCGAAGAGAAGATCGCGCAGAACGCCAACGTGGAAAAGATCCGTTCGATCTCGCGCACCAACTTTTCGGCGGTCTATGTGGACCTGGACGAGAACTTTCCCGGCCCGCAGATTGGCAAGGAGTTCGATGACATCGCGCTCAAACTCGGCGCGCTCACCGATCTGCCGGAAGGCGCGGGCCCCGTGAGGTTCATCAAGGACTTCGGCGACACGGCGGCGCTAATGCTGACCGTCGCCAGCCCGAAGGTGAGCGAGGCGGAGATTGATCTGCGCGCGAAGGCCGTCAGCGAGGCCATCACTCGCCAACGGCAAGAGCATGTGGCGGCGGCGAGCGAGGGGCGCTTCACGATTGTCAGCAGCCTTACTCATCCGATCAGCCCCCGCGTCGTGCAAGACCCGCTCAATCTGTTGGCCGATTCCCTCAAGCAGAAGGGCTTGGCCAGCGACCTGCACGTCATCACTGAACCGGGCTTCGTTGGCGTGGACGGCGTGTCCGACGCAAGCGATGAAACACTGCTCGCTCACACGCAGCAGTTCATCCACGAGCGATTACAGGCAGCAGATTTTCATCCGGATAGCTGGCCGCCGGTGGTGATCCATGATCCGAACGAGGCGCGCGCCAAGCTGGGCGCGGTCGCGGGCGACAAATACAGCTACCGCGAAATGGACGATTTCACCGACCTTATCGAGAAGACGCTCAAAGGCCTTCCGCAAGCTTCGAAGGTGTCGCGCGCGGGCATTCTGCCTGAACAGGTCTTTCTACTCTATTCCCAAGAGCGCATCGCTTCCTACGGTCTGCGGCCTGGCGACCTGCCGAACATTCTGGGCGCACGCAACATCGCGCCGGCTGGCCCGCAATTGGAAGCCGTGGGAAAGAATTTTTCCATTGATCCTTCGGGTGAGTTTCAGAGTGAACAGGAGATTGCCGACGTGGCGATTGCCCGCACGGAGCAGGGAGCGCCTGTTTACCTGCGCGATGTGGTGGACGTACAGCGTGGTTATGACAGCCCGGCCAGATTCCTGAACTATTACGACTGGCGCGACGCAAATGGTAATTGGCAACGCAGCCGCGCCATCACCATCGCCGTGCAGATGCGTCCGGGCGGATACATCGGCGAATTCGGCCAGAGCGTTGACGCGGCGCTGGCTGAGGTAAAAAAACAATTGCCTGAAGACTTGATGATGGCGCGCACCTCCGACCAGCCGCGACAGGTCACAGAAAACGTCGGCCTGTTCATGAACAGCCTCTATGAAGCGATCTTCCTGGTGGTGATTGTCGCGCTGATCGGGTTCTGGGACTGGCGTTCGGCGCTGCTGATGGGGTTGGCGATCCCGATTACGCTCTTCATCACCTTCGGCATGTCGCACATGCTGGGGATTGACCTGCAACAGGTTTCCATTGCCACGCTGATTATCGCGCTCGGCTTGCTGGTGGATGTGCCGGTTGTTTCCGGCGATGCGATTAAGAACTCGCTGGGAGAGGGATTGCCGCCACTCATCGCTTCGTGGCTGGGGCCTACCAAACTCATCACGGCGATCATTTTCGCCACCATAACCAACATCGTCGCTTACCTACCGTTCCTGACGTTGCCAGGAGGCACGGGCGAATTTTTGTACAGCCTGCCGATTGTGCTGACCTGTTCTTTGGTGGCGGCCTTGATCGTGGCAATGACGTTTATTCCCTTCCTTGGATACTTTTTGATGAAGCCTAAGCCTGAGCCGCCGATTGAAGAGCGGCGCAAAAAAGGCTTCCCGGCCTTTTATTACCGGGTCGGCGAATGGGCGATCAATCAACGCTGGAAGGTCCTCGCCGGCTCGCTCGTCCTGCTCGCCGGGAGCGGGCTGGTTGCCAGCCAGCTCAAAACAGATTTTTTCCCGAAAGACCTTTCTTACCTCTCGTACCTGGATGTGTGGCTGCCGGAAGACGCGCCGCTTTCGGCGACCAATGAGGCCGCGCGGCACGCGGAGGAAGTGGTGCGCGAGGTGGCCGAAGAATACGGCAAAGAACACCTTGAAGATGGCAAACCGCGTGAGATTCTAAAATCGCTGACAACCTTTGTCGGCGGCGGCGGCCCGCGCTTCTGGTTCTCGGTCTCGCCTGAAATGCAACAGCTCAACTACGCGCAGGTCATCATCGAGGTCAACGACAAACACGACACCAACCACCTCGTTGGCCTGATGCAGAAGGCGCTGGATGAACAAGTGCCGGGCGCGCGCATTGACGTGCGACAACTCGACACGGGCAAGCCCATCGCGATGCCGGTCGAAATTCGCATCTCCGGTGACGACATGGCCGCGCTGCGCCAGGAAGCGGATAAGGTGAAAACGATCCTGCGCGCCACGCCCTACGCCCAGCGCGTCCGTGACGATTGGGGCGAGGAGAGTTTCGCCGTCAAGCTCGAAACCGACTCCGACCGCGCGAATGCGGCGGGACTCACCAACCTGGACGTCGCTGCCTCTTCGGCGGCAGGAATCAGCGGCGCGCAGGTGACGACGCTGCGCGAAGGCGATAAGCAGATTCCGGTCGTGGCGCGACTGCGGATGGAAGAGCGCGCGCAGTTGGCCGACGTGCAGAACCTTTACGTTTATTCGCTGCAAGGCGATCAGAAAGCGCCGCTCCGGCAGGTCTCATCAATCGAATACGGGATTCAGAGCGAGAAGGTGCGCCGCCGCAATCAATTCCGCACGATCACGGTTTCGTGCATGGCCGAAGCCGGTCATCTCCCCTCTGAGATCATGAGCGCCGCCCGCCCGCAGTTGACGGCTTTTGCCGAACAACTTCCGCCCGGTTACCGCATGGAGATCGGCGGATCGGAAGAAGAGCAGGTCAAGGGGTTCAAAAACCTGGTGGTCGTGCTGCTGATTTCGCTGGTGGCGATCTATCTGAGCCTGGTCTATCAATTCAAGAATGCGATCAAGCCCTTCGTCGTTTTCGCGGCAGTGCCTTACGGCATTGCGGGCGGACTGGTGGCGCTCTGGATTATGGGCACGCCCTTCGGGTTCATGGCGTTTCTGGGGATCATCAGCCTGGTCGGGTTGATCGTCAGCCACATCATCGTGCTCTTTGATTTCATTGAAGAGAAGCACGAGGAAGGCATGCCGCTGAAAGAGGCGGTGCTGGACGCGGGCATTATGCGTCTGCGTCCGGTGATGATTACGGTGCTGGCGCTGGTGATTGCGCTCGTCCCGCTGGCAATGCACGGCGGACCGCTGTGGGAGCCGATGTGTTACGCGCAGATGGGCGGGATGATGGTGGCGACTTTTGTCACGCTGCTGCTGGTGCCGGTGATCTATACGATCTTCGTCCTTGACCTGAAACTCATTCAGTGGGAAGCCACGGGTGAGCCGAAGCAGGTTGAGCCGGCAGCAACGGCGCTGGCTACTGGAAACTGACGCTGACGGTCCTCGTCAAATCAACTGTGAGCGACGCATGCGAAAGAAGAAGAAAGACAGGAGCGCCGGTCGCCGAAGCAATCGTGAACGGCGAATGGAAAAACCAATGACAGAATTAATCCCGATGGTCACAGATGCCGCCGCACCGCCAGGGACGGCGCAGCTTCAAGCCGAGCAAGCAATCCACAGCCCGTGTCCGGTTTGCGGATTCGGCGCACGCCAACTCGACCGCTTCTGCCGGCAGTGCGGCATCAACTTTGAACAATGGGAGAGCGCGACCACAGGTTCGTTTTATGCGACTTCAACGATCACGTCGGAGTTCATTGAAAGCCCGCCCGTCAGGCAAAAAAAGAACACAGGGTCAAATGGGAGCGACGGCGGAAGCGGGAAGGTGAATCCCACCTTCCCGCTACTCGCGGGTCACATTCCTGCCACAAATGAACTCAGGTTTGATCTGGTCGTCATCGGCAGTGGCCCCGCCGGTCAGAAGGGCGCAATTGCCGCCGCCAAACTCGGCAAGCGCGTGGCGATTATTGACCGGCGCGAAAGGATCGGCGGAGTGTCCCTGCACACCGGAACCATCCCCAGCAAGACGCTGCGCGAAGCCGTACTCTATTTGACCGGCTACCGCCAGCGCGCCTTTTATGGACGCGACTTCAAACTCAAGGAGGAAATCAGCGTCGCCGATCTGGCCGAGCGCGTGAACACGGTCATCGCCCGCGAGAGCGCCGTCATCCGAGAGCAGCTCGGGCGCAACGGAATCACACTGATTGACGGCACGGCCCGCTTTACCGGTCCGCACACGCTTGAGGTGGAAGGAGGACAGAGAACGCAGACCGTGGAAGCAGAGCATATCCTGATCGCCTGCGGTACACGCGCGGCGCGCCCGGCTGAAATCCCGTTCGGCGAAGAAGTGATGGACGCGGATCAACTCGGGCAGGCCACGCGCATCCCACGCGATTTTATCGTGGTCGGGGCCGGCGTGATCGGGTTGGAATACGCCTCGATGCTCGCGGCGCTTGGCATTAAAGTGACCGTCATTGATCAACGGCCCGCGATACTGGACTTTGTGGATCACGAGATCGTGGAAACGCTGAACTATCACCTGCGGCGACAGGATTCCGTATTTCGTTTGGGCGAAAAGGTGACAACGGTCGGGGTCAACCGGCGAGGTCAAGTGCAAGTCGAGTTGGAGAGCGGCAAACGCCTGCGCGCGGAAGGGTTACTGTACGCTGCCGGGCGGCAGGCCAACACGGATCTGCTTGATCTGGCGGCAGCCGGTCTGGAGGCGGACGAGCGTGGCCGCATCGCGGTCAACGAGCATTTTCAGTCCGCCGTCGCTCACATTTATGCGGCGGGCGATTGCATAGGCTTTCCGTCGCTGGCCGCCACGTCAATGGAGCAGGGGCGACTGGCGGCAGGTCATATGTTCGGACAGCCGACAGCCAGTCGCCCATCACTGTTGCCTTACGGCATCTACACAATCCCGGAAATCTCCATGGTCGGGCGGACGGAACAGGAACTGACCGCCACCGGCGTGCCCTACGAAACTGGAGTGGCGCGATACGAGGAAATCGCCAAAGGGCAGATTGTCGGAGACGAGACCGGTATGCTGAAAATTCTCTTCCATCCCGAAACGTTGAAAGTGTTGGGGGTGCATGCCATCGGGGAAAACGCGACCGAAATCATTCATATCGGCCAGACGTTAATGGCGCTGGACGGCACGATTGAGTTCTTCCGCGACAGCGTCTTCAACTATCCGACTTTCGCCGAGGCTTACAAGGTGGCTGCGCTCAACGGGCTGAATAAGCTCTGAACCGGCTTCCAGCCAAAAAGGTCGTGAGCATTTTGATTGCGATCTTGTGCCTGTTAGATCAGATTTCATTTTGGCGTACGGGTTTTGCCACAGAGGCACAAAGCCGCAGAGGTTTCTATAGCGATTTTCACTTGAATGCGAATTGGTAGAACAGGTTAATAACCTGTTCTACCAACGCTTGGTAAGCAAATTGACAGGTCGCGTGCAATTGCAACCCGCTATAAGTATTTCTCTGAGCCTCCGTGGCTCTGCGGCCAATCCGTAAAGCGAATTGAAAAACGATCTAAAACGCCAAAAACTGACGCCAACGCGTGCCGCGCATCAATGACCAGTGCGATTCAAAGCCGTTTATGAAATCAATCGCCAGATCATTGATGAACAGAAAACTTCTTCAAGTTTGAAAATATGAAAATTATGCCTGCAGAAAATCAATTTGAATGGCTGGAAAGCAAAACTGAATATCGTGAAGTTCGCGCGTCGAAACACGGCGACGAGCTTCGTTGGTTGATCAACCGGGAAACGATTCTGAATCGCACAACCGGCGAAACCGTTACGCGCGCAGTGCAACGGCATCCGGGAATTTGCGTCATGGTTCCGTTTCTGGACGACGGACGAATCGTTCTGATGCGCCAGTATCGTTATTCCGCCAACGAAGCTCTGTGGGAATTGCCGGCGGGAACGTTGGCCGGAAAAGAGAAAAGCTGCGAAGGAATCGCTCGGATGATTGCCGTCGAAACACCTGCGGAATGTGCCGCGCGCGAATTGTTGGAAGAAACCGGTTATGAAGCCGCTCGACTGGAAAAAGTCTGCGAGTGTTACGCGATGCCGGGCAGCAGCGATGAATTGATGCACATTTTCTTTGCTTATGAATTGACGCAACGGGAACAATCGCTCGACATTGGCGAAGTGATTTACGAGCTTCGCGGATTCACGGGTGAGGAACTGACAACAATGATTGCGGCGGGAAACATTCGAGACGCCAAAACCTTGGTGGGATTGTTTATGGCGCTTGCCCGGCGGCCCGAAGGCGTGCGAATCGCTGTGGACTGAATGGCGAGAGTTGAACGCTGCTTTCACCTTTCAACACCAGTTCGCTGATGATTTTGGCCGTGATCGGAGTCAACAAGATGCCGTTGCGGTAATGGCCGGTGGCGTAAACCAATCCTGCCACCGAATCATCCGTGCCAAGCACCGGCAAACCATCAGCCGCGCGCGGACGCAATCCTGACCAGGTTTCCCGGATCGCCAGATCGCCGAAAGCGGGCAAAATTTCTTGCGCCCGTTCGATGATCGAAGCCGCGCCGCCTGCTGTCACTCGTTTTTCAAAGCCGAATTTGTCACTGGTGGAACCGGCAATCACTACTCCGCCCAAACGCGGAACCACGTATGCCCGGCAAGAGTAAATGATGTGATTGACCGGTGGCGCAGGCATTTCGACCGCCACCATCTGGCCGTGAACCGGTTCGACTTTCAGATCAGGCGACAACGCATTGCTTTCATTCGCCAGCAAACTGGTCCAGCTTCCGGCAGCAATGACGACGGTCTTGCTGCGGATTTCGCCGCGCGAAGTTTGCAGACCGACAACGTGCTTTCGTCCAGCCTGACTTTCGATCAACACACTTTCGATTTCGGTTTGCGTTTGGAATTCGACTCCGGCTTTTTGTGCGGCGATGCGAAGCGCCTGAACCAACAACCGGTTGTTGACCTGATGGTCGTCAGGAAATTTCAGCGCCCAACGAAGCTTGTCATTGATCTGCGGTTCCAGCTTGCGCGCGCAATCGGCGTTCAACCGTTTCAAGTTCAACCCGGCGGCATGTTGCCATTGCCAACGGCGATCTAATTCTTCGTCGTCTTCGTCAGTCAGCGACAAATACAACGTGCCTTCGGTTCGGTATTCGACATTGATCGCGCTGGCTTGTTGCAGTTCGCGCGCGAAATCGGCGTACAGCGTCCGACTGGCCACGCATAAGTGAAACAGGTCGTCGGCTTCGTCGGCTTCGGCCAGCGGAACCAGCATTCCTCCGGCGGCGTGCGAAGCTTCGCGCCCAACATCGCCACGTTCGACGACCACAACGCGCATTCCCGACTGGGCCAGTCGCCAGGCGATTGCGCAACCTATGATTCCGCCGCCTGCGATGGCAGCGTCGAACTGTTTGTGGATTTCAGACATGAAAAACTTCAGGCGGGATTTGGCGGAGTTTCGTCACCCAGGTCATTTGGCGCTTCGGCAGCGCATCGCGCATTCCACTCTTCACGCATCCGTCGCGCGTTTTCCAAATGACGGTCAACTTCGGCAATGGATGTGTCCACGAACGAATCTACTGCGCTGCGAAATCCTCTGAGCACGTCTTTTTTGAACGTCGCCAGATTGTCGGCGGTTTCTTCCGGTAAACAAGCCCAAAACGAATCAATCACCGAATCGAAAAAGTTTTCAGGTTGTTGTTCAGCCATTGTGTTGTTCCTCCCAACTCAGTCAATCGAATACGTCGCGGCGCAGGTGTCGGTTTCCCACACGCGAACCTTATGAACCTGCACGCGGTCATCGTTGATGTCGCGCGAAACTTCGTGAAAAAAGAATCCGGCCATTTCTTCCGCCGACGGATTCAACTCTTTGTCGAATGGCGGCAATTCGTTGATGTTTTTGTGATCCAGATAATCCACAACCTTTTTGGTCGCGGCTTTCAGGTCCTTGAAATCAATCAGCAGCCCGATGTGGTTCAACCGTTCGCCGCGCACATACACTTCGACGCGGTAATTGTGGCCATGGGTGTTTTCGCATTTGCCCTGATACCCGCGCAAAGCGTGCGCTGAAGAAAACCCCATCTCGATCATTACTTCTCTTGTCGGCATGAATTGTCCTTTCGATGTCTATGTTGAAGCGCGATTATAACAGCCCACAGTGTCTTGACAATCCGCCAAACCATCGTCAAAAATGCGCTCCGCTTGATTGAGCGCAAGCATGTTTTCTGATCCTTACAAGGGGCCGTTAGCTCAGTTGGTAGAGCAGCAGACTCTTAATCTGCGGGTCGATGGTTCGAGCCCATCACGGCTCATCAATCAAATCAATCACTTACGGGCAGCAAATTGGCTGCCCGTTTTCTTTTGTGCGCCTGTATGGAACGCAGTCGAGTCGGTGTCACCAAAAACAACACCGCGCTCATAAACAACAGGGACAGACAAGCAAGGGGAAACGCACTTGCTTGTGCTTCGCCGCTGAATTGATGACGCGGCAATTGTTGCCAATGGATCGGCGGCGGCGGCGCGGCATCGCTCGTATCGGGACGCATCATCGCCGGATAAAAATGCAGGCGAATCTGTTCGTGAAAGCTGCGCACCGAATCGAGGTAGGCGAGGTGATTGTCCAATTCAGTTTGCGCGATTTGATTGAAGGCCGTTTGCGCGTTGATGGTCGGCACAAACCATGCCAGGCGCTGCGTCCATTGCTGGCGTTGCAGCAGTTTGGCGCGCAATTGCTTGGCCGATTGTGCCGCTTCTTCGTCGCCGAGATGTTGCGCGGCGTAATACCAACCCCACGAAAACTTGTCCGCCGGAGCTTGAAAGCTGGCGTATTCGGGATACCGCTGAAAGAACCGCTGCATCGTTTCCGCCTTCGGGCGATCCCATTGCTGATGATAGCCTTCGCGTTGATTGACCGTGACGGCGAGGGCTTCGGGTACGGGCAGGAACGTCGCCAACGCAACATTCAAGGCGGCGGGCAACAGAATCGTCAGCGTCAGCCAGCCGCCCAGCAACGTCAGCGCATTGAAATTCGATGAGCGCCGAAACGACATCACAAACCACGACGCGGCAAACCAGAACAGCAGGTACGACAGAGAAACCAGCAGCACAAACCCAAAGCGTTGATCGAGTGGCAACCGCAGCCACCACAAACCGACCAGCAGCGTCAACACCCAAACCGCGACGATGGGCAAAAATCGCAAGCCGGCTTTCAGGGCCAGAATTTTGTGAGCGGAAATAGGTTGTGAACAAAGCAGCGGCCAGATGCCCTGTTCCTGTTCGGACGAAAGCGTGTTGTGCATGAAGGCTATGATGAGCAGCGGATACAAAAACACGAGCAAAAAAGCGAGGTCGAAATTGCCCAGCGCCAGTGTCGCGGGATTGCTGATGTCGCCGTCATACAATTGCCCTTCCAGCGTCAGCATACGCACTTTCAGATTGAACGGGTTCACATCGCGCAGTCCTATCGAAAGCGGCGCATAACGCGAAGGCTCGTGCGTCGTGAAAAAGTTCAGGTAATACAGCGTATTCAGCGGATCGGGCGTCGCGTGTTGCGCCACCATTTTTTCCAGATGCTCGCGTTGCATCGCGGGCGTCTGCGCAATCACGTTTTGCTGTGCGGCAATGACGCGGCGACCGTGTTCGATGGCATACAGCCCGGCGAGAAACATCACCAGCAAGCCCGCCATCACAGCCCGTCCGGCCAGAAAGTTTTTGAGTTCCAGTTGCAGGAGTCGAGGCCAGTTCATTTCACAATCCCCGGTTTGATCCGCCAGACCAGCAGCAGCAAAGCCACGCTCCAACCCAGCAATGACAGGATTGCCAGTCCGTGCTGTTTGATCGCCCAGCCAATCGTCGGCGCGCGAAAGGTGAATTCAGGAAAGTCCTGCCAGCGTTCGTGGCTGATGCGTTGTGCGCGGTCGTTTTCAAATTTGATTTCGTCCATGTGCAGTTGATTCAGCTTCTGCACCATCCCGTAGCGAAAGCTTTCTGCCTGCCATTGAAATTCGGCGTAATGCGCCAGATTCGATCCGGCCAGCGCGCTCGACAATGAACGCATCGCAAGATACGGATTCAGGAGTGAAGCGAATTCGCTGACGCGATTTTGCTGGCGGAACGTAGCGAGCAATTCGCCGTAATGCCGCCGGAAAATATCCGAACTGATCTTTTCGGCTTCCAGCATGACGAACGCGCCGTAATTGAACGGCAGGTCTTTGACTTTGGTGACGTTGTATTTTTTCAGCGTCTCGGCGCGCAACGTGGCAAAGTGCGGATCGTTCGGGTTGTGGCTGTCGCCTTCTTTGGCCAATTCGTTTTCGAGCCGCGCGTCAAATTCGGCTTTGGCGGGTGTGGGCGCAAGCGCCGCACCGAGCGTTTGCGCACCGCGTGGAATGACGACAAACAACGCAATCCACAATAAGATCAAGCTCGTCAGCGCGGCGCGCGAAGTTTGCTGCCACGCCGAAACCAACACCGTGAACGCTGCGCAAATCAACAAATACAAGCTGTATCCCACAACTAAACCCAGCGTGCGCCACAAAGTATCCGCGGCGTTTTGGGGCGAAAACTCATTCCCCGCGAATAAGCGCCAGACCAGCAACAGCAAGGCGCCCGGCGCTGTCACCCACAACGCCATCAAGATCACGCCGAGCGTTTTGCCGACAATCAATTCGCGCCACGTCACTCCCTGCGCCAGCAGCATCGGCAAGGTTCCGCTTTCGCGTTCGCCGGTAATTGCAGCAAAACCGAGAAAGAAAATCGCCAGCGGCGCCAGCAGTTGCAGCACCATCGCCGGACTCAATTCGCCAAAGCGCAGCATTCCGCCGGAATGATTGGCTTCGCTGAAATTCGCGGTGTTCTGGCGATGCGCTTCAAGGTAAACAGACGTGCCCGCGTAACTGTCTACGCCGGGATCAAAAAAACTGAGCGGCGCTTTCGGACGAAACGCCAGATAGCCGTAATGCGAAGCACGATGCGGATGGCGGTCGGGTTGTTCCAGCCAGTTCGAGCGCACGCGCTGTTGATATTCGTTGCGCTGCGCATTGAGCTTGTTTTGATTTTGCTGCGCGAGGATTGCCGACAACAGCAACAACGCAGCAACGCTGACGCAGGCAATCAGCAGCGAGCGATTGCGCACACTGTGGCGGATTTCATTGACGGCAATACGAGTGATGACGGATTTCATAAAGCAATCAAAACGTTTCTTTCTTCAACGTGAACGCCTGGTCGAATTCCGGCTCACTATCTTTGCCCAGTAAACGATCGGCAAGGTATTGCCCAAACGCGGGGCCGTGTTTGAACCCGTGCCCGGAACCGCCGCCCGCAATCCAGACATTTTTCATGTCAGGATGCGGCTGCGCGATAAAATTGTCGTCAATCGTATTTTCGGTTTGGCAAACGCGCGTTTCGATAATCGGCTGGTTGCGTAAAGCCGGAAAACGCCAGCCCAGATAATCGTGGGCGCGCTTGAGCTGATACGCGCTCACAATGCGTTCATCAGTGTCGGGATCAATCTGATTGGCGTCGTCCACGGGACAGGCTTTGAGGCCGCGTTCGTCAACATCAGGAAAACCGTACCACTTGCCGAACTCCGGCTCATTCGATGGCCCGCCGAAACCCCACGAAGGCATGCGCTGCCACGAGAAACGATCATCGCCCGGCGGCGTGCCGATGAAAAAAACATCGCGTCGCGGCGTTTTCAATCGTTTGCCGAGCAGCGCCGGAAACACCTTGCGCAACCACGGACCACAAGCGAAGACGTACAACGAAGCGCGCAATGTTTCGCCATTCGCCAGTTGCAAGCCCTGCATTTCACCGTTCACCACCGCGCCCGGTTTGGCGTGCGCGATCTTCATTGTGCCGCCTCGTTTTTGGAATTGTTCGGCAACGATACGACAGGCTTCGCGCGCTTTCAGAATGCCGCTCGCCGTGTCGTAAATGCCGCCCGCGATGTCTTCGTAATTGATCTGCGGCCAGCGATATTTGAGTTCGGCTTGCGTGAGGATTTCGGTTTTGAAGTTGTATTTGGCGAGTCGCGTTTGCCGCTCTTTCAGATTCGCCATGCCTTCAGGACGCGCCATCAGCAGACGTCCCGAAGGCAAAAACATTGTTGCGCCAAATTCTTTCTGCCAGCGGCGCCACAGCGGAAACGCTTTGAGGACAAGCTTGGTGTACAGTTCGTCTGTTCCATAATCGGCACGAATCAACCGCGTCTCGCCGCCCGAACTCGCCCGCGCATTGCCGGGGCCGTACGCATCCAACAAGGTCACGCGCGCCCCCATTTCACGCAGGTAAAACGCCGTCCAGCCGCCGAATGCACCACCGCCGATGACGATGATTTCGGGCGAAGATTGCACAGGCAACGTCGTGCTCAACGCACTTGCGGTGGTGAGTTGCAAAAAAGATCGTCTCTTCATTTTTGCCTTTTGATATTTGCCTTTTTATTTATTCCCTGAACGGTGTCCACGCAAAGGTCAGCATCACCGCGCGCGGTTGTCCGGGAAAGTTGCCGACGCGCGCCGCAAACAGCGAACTCGTGGCGTATTGCCTGTCCGTGATGTTCGTGATTTGCAATTGCAAACGCGCCCGCGAAGTCAGTTCCTGATAAAAACTCACGTCCGCAATCGTGTAGCCATCGGCGCGAATCCCCGCAAATGGCTCGACACGTTCGCTGACACTTTCCAGCCCAAAGCCGAGGCCCGTGCCTTCCAGAAAGTTGTAGCGCGTGAACCAGCCCACCGTATGTTTCGGTGCATTCGCCAACGGTCTGCCGACCAACGACACGACGTTGTCTTTCAGGATGCGTGTGCTAACGCAGGCATAATTGAATGCCGCGTACCAACGCCGCGTCAGAAAGCCTTCGACATTGAATTCAAAGCCGCGACTGCGCGCTGCTCCGACCGACAACAACGCATTTGCGTTGCCGCCCGTCGGGCCTAGCTGCGGATCAGGACGCAAAATGTTTTCCTTGTTGATATTGAAAAACGCGCCCGACACAAACAACTTGCGATTGAGAAGTTCCGTCTTGACGCCGACTTCGACCTGATCGCCGGTTTCAGAATTGAACGGGCCGTTCGCTTCAGGAGCCTGCGAAAAAATCGGCGCGCGAATGAAGCTGTTGGCAACGCTTGCGTAAAACGAAACCTGCTCGACGGGTTTGACCACCACGCCCGCACGACCGGAAAGCGCTGTGTCGTTGTATTTCAACGGCACTGCTGCAAACCCCTCGTCTTCGTACCGATCCACGCGCCCGCTCAACAAAAACTGCACGAAGCGATTCACGACGATTTGATCCTGCGCATAAAAACCTGTGCGTTTGGTGTTGGCCGTGCTGGTCGCAAAGGCGCTCATCGTGTAATTGCTTTCGTCTGTCAGCCCGTACACCGGATTGAAAATGTCTATCGCGGGAACCGTGCCGCCGGCCACTTCGCGTTCGCGGGCACGCGCCGAACGAAAGACGTGATCCTGAGCGATGTGCTCGACGCCAAACAGCAACGTGTGCAGACCGAAGCCGCTGGAGTTGGCGACTTTGCTGAGGTTGCCGTTCAAACTCCAATCGTCATTCGAGCGAAAGAAATTGCGAAACTCGCGGCGCATCGTGCGGCCTGTCGCGGTCGCGGCATTCAGGCCACGCGGTTCGTGATATTTGTCGTTGTTTTCATATTCCAGATAACGAAACGTGTAATCAGCATTCCAGCCACGCGACAAATTATGTTCGCCGCGCAATTGCAGCACGCGCGCAACCAGCTTGATGAAATCCGTCGGTTCGTTCGCAGCCCATTCGATGTTCGTCAGGAAATTGCCGCTGGCATCCACCGGCACGCCGCGCAAACGATTGCCAGGCAGACGCTGGTTGATGAATTCGTACTCGGCGCTGAAACGGTGGTTGTCATGTGGACGGTAAAGCAGATTGCCTGCCGCGTGTGAATTGGTGGCTCCGGCGTTGTTGCGAAATGAATCGCGGTCTTCAAAGTAAAACGCACCGCGCGCCAGCAATTTGCCGGTGACAGGGCCGGTCAATTCGCCGTTCACCATCTTTTGCGCGAAGCTGCCCAAACGCACCTGCATCTCACCGTCCAAAACTTCTTTCGGTTTTTTGGTGACGTAATTGATAAGGCCGCCGACTTCGGTCGAGCCATAAAGCGACGAAGCCGGGCCTTTCAGAACTTCGACACGCTGAATGTTCGTCAGGCGAATTTGCGACGTGCTGAAGCCGGCGTTGTTGACATCGCCTTCGAGCGAACCGAATGGATTTCCCCGCGTGCCGTTGTACAAAATCTCGCGCTGCGTAAAACCGCGAAACGTCATCGCGCTGTAAGCGTTCTGGTTCATCCCGCTGACGTTGCGAAAGAGTTCATTGCCTTCCAGGATGGCTCGGTCTTCGATAAGTTGATTGGGAAAAACCTGCACCGACATCGGCACATCAATCAACCGCGAATTGACGCGCATGGCGATGTTGGATTCTTCCAGGTGATATTCCTTCAAACTGGCGACCACATCCACTGAAGCGGTTATTTTTTCCAGCCGAATTTCGAGCGATAACGTCTGCCCTGCAGCCAATTCGATGACGCGCGTTTGCGGCACAAATCCGCCTCCGGTAATCGTCAGCGTATATTTGCCTGCCGCCAAATTCGTCAATGCAAACCGGCCCGATGAATCGGTGGTGGTGGATTGATTGGATTCTTCGACTTTGATGTTGAGGCTCGATTGCGCACTGCCGTCCGTCACCACTATGCGTCCATTGATGGCGCCAGTGGATTGCGCTTGCGCAAATACGGACGCGCACAGTAAGCCAATAAGAATGATGAGCGTTCTTTTCATTTCTTTCTCGTTCTGTTTGGAAAAAGTCGGTTGTTTGAATGTGCGGTTATAGCGGCAACGGCTGAGAGATCGGAGCAGTTCTTTACGAACAGGCAATAAAAGCAGGTGAGCGGCAGATGTCAGGCGATGAATGGTTGCACCGTAATGGTAAAAACCTGAAGTTACACCACAGCTTGAAAAACAAAGTGCGCCGCTGTCGTTCCAGCCCTTCGCCGAAAGCACGCCGCTGCGTCAGCGGGTCATAAACTTTAGAAGACGCGGGAAAACTTACGAACTCTGCTTTTGAGGCAGAGTCCACATAATTCAGCGAACGCCATTAGTGTTTACGGACCAGAATCAAACAGTCAGAGAAGGTCGCTTTTGGCTTGGAGCGCCAGGCCGCCGTCAGCGTAGGCGCTTTGCCATAGGGTTGCAGTTTATGAGTCAGCAGCACCACCCGCGAAAACAGTCCCAACAAGCAAGGCGTCGTGCGTTCAATCGCCCAATCGCTCCATTGGCGTTGAGTTTCCCAACCCAAATGTTCGCGGCCTTCTTCAAATGTCGTCTCGACCGACCAACGCACCACTTCCAGTTATCATTTTTCAATTGTCATTTGTCTTTGCTACTCGGCGCTTCGTGCGACGACGAATGACAAATCACAAACGAAAGATGGAAAATGAAATTGCTGACAAATTTTTGCTCGACTGCTTATAACCTGAAAAGAAGTGCGAGCCGGTGAATGCCCAATAATCACCGGCTCGCGTTTTTTGGCTGAGTTGAAAAAAAAGTTGCTTTGGTAAATACCCTTCTGGCTGAAGACGACTTACTGAATCAAAAAGCGGTGCCGCCTGAAATGGCTGACGGCGGCTTCCCTAATGGCTTTTGAAGCTCTGCAGCTTCAAAGGACGCTGCTGATTGCAGGCCTTCAGAAGTAACTCGGTTGATTGAGCCGGGACACGGTGACAATCAACGTTTGGCTTCTTCTTGCCCCCTCCACTTACATAAGCGGAAAAATTGGGTGAAACCTGCAACATAGGCAAAAATTTTTTGAAAAAAAATTACGGTGAGACGGAAAAATCTGCGACCGCCAACCAAAGAAAGAAGTTATGGATTTCAAACTCGTTTCGGATTACCAGCCGCAAGGCGATCAGCCGGACGCCATCGAATCGTTGGTCAATGGATTGAACGACGGCGAAAAGCATCAGGTCCTGCTCGGCATCACCGGCAGCGGCAAAACCTTCACCATTGCCCAGGTCGTGGCGCGCGTAAATCGCCCGACGTTGGTGATGGCGCACAACAAAACGCTGGCCGCGCAGTTGTACCAGGAATTCAAAACTTTCTTCCCGGAAAACGCCGTCGAATACTTCGTCAGTTATTACGATTATTACCAGCCCGAAGCCTACGTTGCGGCGACCGACACTTACATCGAAAAAGAAGCCACCATCAACGAAGAAATTGACCGGTTGCGGCTTTCGGCGACGCGCAGTTTGTTCGAGCGGCGCGATGTCATCATCGTCGCTTCGGTATCGGCGATTTACGGCATCGGCGATCCCAACGCCTATTACGGCATGGTCATGTTCGTCGAACCGGGCCAGCGCATTTCGCTGGAAAGCGTTCGCAAACGGCTGGTGGAATTGCTGTACGAACGCAACGACATCGAATTCGCACGCGGCAACTTTCGCGTGCGCGGCGACGTGCTGGATATTTATCCCAGTTATCAGGATCAGGCGTATCGGATTGAGTTTTTCGGCGACGAGATAGATTCGATTTCGACGATTGATCCGCTGTTGGGCGAAATCATCAAAAAGCACGACAGCCGGGTGCCGATTTATCCCCGAACGCATTACGCCACCACACGAGCCACGACCAAACGCGCCGTCGCCACCATCAAAGCCGAGTTGGAAGAATGGGAACCGCAACTGATCGCGCAAAACAAATTGATCGAAGCGCAACGGTTGCGCCAGCGCGTCATGTACGATCTGGATATGTTCAACGAGCTTGGTTTTTGCCGAGGCGTTGAAAATTACTCGCGGCATCTGACCGGGCGCGCCGTCGGCGAACCTCCACCGACGCTGTTTGATTATTTGCCCGAAGACACATTGGTCGTGATTGACGAAAGCCATCAATCCGTTCCGCAAATTCGCGCAATGTACACCGGCGACCGTTCGCGCAAACAGAATCTGGTGGATTTCGGATTCCGACTGCCGTCGGCGCTCGACAATCGTCCGCTGAAATTTGAAGAGTGGGAAAAGCGCGTTGGCCAGGTGATTTACGTTTCTGCGACGCCGGGGCCTTATGAACTGACGAAATCCAGCGGCGTGGTGATCGAGCAAATCATTCGCCCGACCGGATTGCTCGATCCTGAAGTCGAAGTTCGCCCGGTGCGCGGCCAGATTGACGATCTGCTGGGCGAAGTTCGCGAACGCGCCGAACGCGGCGAACGTGTGCTGGTAACGACGCTGACCAAGAAAATGGCCGAAGACCTGACGGATTATTACTCCGACCTGGGCGTCAAAGTGCGCTACATGCATTCCGAAGTGGACACGCTGGAACGCATACGAATTCTGCGCGATTTGCGCCGAGGAGAATTCGACGTGCTGGTCGGCATCAACCTGTTGCGCGAAGGTTTGGATTTGCCGGAAGTGTCGCTGGTGGCGATTCTGGACGCCGACAAGGAAGGATTTTTGCGCAGCGAATCTTCGCTGATTCAAACAATCGGACGCACGGCGCGCAATTCGCGTGGCAAAGCCATTTTGTACGCCGACAAAATCACCGATTCGATGCGTCGAGCCATTGGCGAAACCGAACGCCGCCGCACCAAACAAACGGCTTTCAACGAAGCCAACGGCATCACGCCGCAATCCATCGTCAAACCGATAGAAGCGACGCTGGTCACTGCTTACGAAGCGGATTACTTCAAAGTGCCGCTGAAACTGGAAGCCTACGACGAATACAGCCCGGAAAAGATTGCCGAAACCATCTTGCAGCTAAACCACGACATGCGCGAAGCCGCTAAACGATTCGAATTCGAACGCGCGGCGGAGTTGCGTGACAAGATCAAATATCTGAAAGAACGTGAACTGGAAGTTTCATAAATGCGATGGTTCATCCAACCACTTGCAGTTTCAATACAGCTTGAAGCTCCCGGTATAGATCCATTGAAGTGGGAAGCTGCGGCACTGCGGAACCATGCTCCTTGAGCAGGCTCCGCAGTGCATCATCTACCCGATCCTTGCCGACATACTGGCGCAAGCGCGCCTGGGGCAAGCTCGTAACTCTGTACAAAGCGGCGTTGTGATCGTCAGCATCGCGGGCAACACTCTATGAGCTGTTGGCGCATAGCATTCTCCCTTGGTGACGAAGAATCGTTCAAAGACTGTTGAAACTCTCGACGAAAAATTTGCGCTACTGACGGGCGGGAACTATACTGCGCGCCGTCTTAAGCCCCAAACAATCACACAATTCTGCTCACAAGTTTTGGCAAGTCTCGTCATGGAGAAGACAGGCTATGCAAGCGAGGCGGACACTCGTCCCAGGCCAGAAAGGCGCTAAGAAATATCCCGATGAGACTTTATGAGAAGGACAACAAAACGGAGCTTCGATGGCGAATAACGATGTAGCGCAAAGCGACCTGAACTATGCCGACACACTCTGGAAGGCCGCCGACGCCCTGCGCGGGCAGGTGGACGCCGCGGAGTACAAGCACGTCGTCCTTGGGTTGCTGTTCCTCAAGTACATCTCCGACAGCTTCGAGAGCCGGCGCGACGACCTGCGGGTTGAACTGACGGAAGCCGGCATCCAGGGCGAACAACTCGACCGCCTGCTCGAATCCCGCGACGAGTACACGGCGGAGCGGGTCTTCTGGGTGCCGCCGGAAGCTCGTTGGCAGAATCTGCAGAACCAGGCGACGCGCCCCGACATCGCCACGCTGATTGATGACGCGATCCTCGCCGTCGAGCGGGACAACGCAAACCTCAAGGGCAAGCTGCCGCGCGATTACGCCCGCCGCGGCATCGAGCCGGTGAAGATGAAAGGGCTGATAGACCTCATCGCCGGCATCGGCTTCAAGGGCAGCCGGGGCAAGGCACGCGACACGCTCGGCCGGGTGTATGAATACTTCCTCGGCAAGTTCGCCGCCGCCGAGGGGAAGCTGGGGGGCGAGTTCTACACGCCGCGCTCGGTCGTGCGCGTGCTGGTCGAGATGCTGGAACCTTACGAGGGCCGCATCTACGACCCGGCGTGCGGATCGGGCGGCATGTTCGTCCAGTCCGAAAAGTTCGTCGAAGCCCACGGCGGGCGGCGCACCGACGTTTCCATCTTCGGGCAGGAGAGCAATCCGACGACGTGGCGGCTCGCTCATATGAACCTCGCCATCCACGGCATCGAGGCCAAGCTGGGCGAGCAGCCGGCCGACACGTTCCTCCGCGACCAGCACCCCGACCTCAAAGCCGACTTCGTGCTCGCCAATCCGCCGTTCAACGTCAGCGACTGGTCGGGCCAACTGCTGCGCGGCGACGTGCGTTGGAAATACGGCGACCCGCCCGTCGGCAACGCCAATTACGCCTGGATTCAGCACTTCATCCACCACCTCGCGCCGCCGAACGGGCGCGGCGGCGGCGTGGCCGGGTTCGTGATGGCCAACGGCAGTTTATCGTCCAACACTGGCGGCGAGGGCGACATCCGCCGCAAAATCGTCGAGGCCGACCTGGTGGATTGCATCGTCGCCCTGCCCGCGCAGCTCTTCTTCACCACCGGCATCCCCGTCTGCCTCTGGTTCCTCACCCGCGACAAGACCGGCAAGAACATCCGCAAGGGCACGCCGAACCGCCCCGGCGGGCGCAAGGGCGAAACGCTCTTCATTGATGCCCGCAAGCTCGGCACGATGCAGACCCGCGTGCTGCGCGTGCTGACCGGCATCGAAGAGGCCGAGTGCGTGCCGGGCACGAGCGACCCGCTGCCCGCGTCCGACGTTGGCCGGATCGTCTACGCCTACCGTCGCTGGCGCGGCGAGCCTGCGCCGGAATGGTGGAACGAGCAGGAGCACGGCCCGTGGGCGTTCGCGCCGGTTCCCGGCTTCGCCAAGCCCGCGACGCTCGAAGAGATCGCCAAGCACGGCCACGTCCTCACTCCCGGCCGCTACGTCGGCGCGGAAGAGCAGGAGGACGACGCCGAGCCGTTCGCCGAGAAGTACCCGCGACTGGTGGCGGAGTTGGAGGAGCAGTTGGCGGAGGGTGAGCGGCTGAGTCGCGTCATTCGGGAACGGTTGCGGGAGATCGCTGATACAAATGCGTGAAATTCCGTTTACAGAATTGCTATCACACATCGCAGACAATCGCGGTCGGACTTGCCCCACAGCACCGTCTGGGCGTCCGCTGATCGCGACGAACTGCATCAGCAACAACGACCTCTACCCTTCATATGAAACTGAGCGATACGTCTCCGATGAAACCTACCGCACTTGGTTCCGCGCACATCCTTTGCCCGGCGACATAATTTTTGTCTGCAAGGGCTCGCCGGGTCGTGTCGCGCTCGCGCCGGACCCTGTCGACTTTTGCATCGCGCAAGACATGGTCGCGGTCCGGGCGGATGAGAGCCGAGTCTATCCAAAGTACCTGTTCGCAGCCCTCCGCTCACAGGTCGTGCAAGACAGGATCAATAACATGCACGTGGGGACGCTGATCCCTCACTTCAAAAAGGGCGACTTCGACAAGCTTCAGATTCCTTTGCCTGACCGCAATGTGCAAGAGTTCATTGGCGACACGTATTTTGAACTGTCGGAGAAGATCGAGCAGAACCGGCGGACGGGTCGGGCGTTGGAGGGGCTGGCGCGGGCGACGTTCAAGGCGTGGTTCGTGGACTTCGAGCCGGTCAAGGCCAAGGCCGCCGGGCAGACGAGCTTCCCCGGCCTGCCCCCCGCCGCCTTCGCCGCCCTCCCCGACCGCCTGACCGACTCCCCCCTCGGCCCGGTGCCGCAGGGGTGGGGGGTAGGGACAATGGGCGATGTCGGCGAGCAGCGGCGCGAGCAGGTAGCCCCAGGCGAAGTTCACGGCGAGACGCCATACATCGGCCTTGAGCACATGCCCCGCCGGGACATCACGCTGTCCTCATGGGGGGTAGCCGCAAGCGTGACCAGTTCCAAGTTCCGTTTTCGTCGCGGCGACATTCTCTTCGGCAAGCTCCGCCCGTACTTCCATAAGGTCGGCCCGGCCCCGCTGGGAGGCGTCTGCTCGACCGACGTCGTCGTGCTCTTCCCAAAGAAGGTGGAGTATGGGGCGTGGTTGCTCATGCTCGTGTCGAGCGACGAGTTCGTCGCTCACACCGACCGTTCTTCCGCTGGGACGAAAATGCCGCGAACGAATTGGAAGGATATGGCCACGTTTCCCGTGGCGTTGCCGCCCGCGTCAATGACCACCGCGTACCAGAATCAGGTCGGCCCGATGCTGGACATGATCGAAGTGGGCATCCACGAGTCGTCCAAGCTCGCCGCCCTGCGCGACTACCTCCTGCCACGGCTGCTGAGCGGGCGGGTGCGGGTGCGGGAGGCTGAGAAGAGAGTGGAGGACATCGCATGAAGGCTCAGGCGCCGACCGAACTGCTCGTTGAGAATGATGCCGTCGCACGGCTGAACGCGCTCGGTCTGGCTGCCGCGCGCGGCGTCGCTCTCGACGATGCGGCCGAGCGAACCGACAGTTCGGCCGTGCTCTTGATCCAACGAGCGAAGACCGCCCTGGGCAAACTCAATCCGCACCTCCCCGACGCCACGGTTGATGCCGTCGTCGCCTCGCTCGCGCGCCCGCCGCACCCCACGCTGATCGAAAACAACCGCCACTTCCACAGCCTGCTGACCGACGGCGTGCCGGTCGAGTACAAGGACGCCACGACCGGCGAGACGCGCGGCGGGCGGGCGCGGCTGCTCGACTTCGACTCGCCCGGCAACAACGACTTTCTCGTCGTCCGCCAACTCACCATCGCCGGGGCGAACGGGAAGACGATCCGGCCGGACCTGGTGCTGTACGTCAACGGCCTGCCGCTGGTCGTCATCGAGCTGAAAGACCCGGCCAACGCTGCGGCGACGCTCGACGTCGCGATTGACCAGCTCGGGCGGTACAAGACGATTGCGCCCGACCTGTTCGTGCCGAACTTGTTGCTCGTCGCCAGCGACGGGCTGCTGACGCGCACTGGGAGCATCACCAGCGGGCGGCAGCGGTTCATGCCGTGGCGGCCTGCGAGCGGGGGCGAGCCGACGCTGGAGGTGTTGATCCGCGAACTGCTGGAGCCGGCGGCGCTGCTCGATTACCTGCGCTCGTGCGTGGCGTTCGAGGAGGACGAGCGGGGGAATATCGTCAAGAAGGTGGCGGGCTACCATCAGTTCCGCGCGGTGCGCAAGGCGCGGGCGAAGGTCATCGCCGCGCAGACGCTCACGGCGGAAGAGGTGGTGCAAAAGACAAAGGCGGGCGTTGAGTACCACGGCAGGCCGGGTGGCGTCATTTGGCACACGCAGGGCAGCGGCAAGAGCCTGACGATGCTGATGCTCGCCGGCACGCTTGTGCGCGCCAGCGAGATGGCCAACCCGACCGTCGTGATCGTCACCGACCGCAACGATTTGGACGACCAGTTGTTCGACACCTTCGCGATGGGCCGCGCGCTGCTGCGGCAGGAACCGGTGCAGGCCGACAGCCGCGAGCACTTGCGGCAGTTGCTCGACCGTGCGAGCGGCGGCGTGGTGTTCACGACCATACACAAGTTCACCGAGGCGCACGGCACGATCAGCGAGCGGGCCAACGTCGTCGTGATGGCGGACGAGGCGCACCGCAGCCAGTACGGGTTTGTGGATGGCGGGGCGCGGTGGATGCGCGAGGCGCTGCCGAACGCGACGTTTGTCGGCTTCACCGGCACGCCGCTGACGGCGGGCGACAGGGTCACGCGGCACATCTTCGGCGACTACGCCGACGTGTACGACATCCGCCAGTCGGTGGCCGACGGCGCGACGGTGCCGATCTATTACGAGCCGCGGATCGTGAAGCTGACGATTGACGAGGCGGGCGCGGAAGCGGCGGAGGCGAAGCTGGCGGAATACGCGACCCGCGACGAGGACGGGCGGGAGACGCCGGAAAACATCCGCATCCCGCTGGAAGAGCTGTACGGCGCGCCCGAACGTTTGGAGCGTGTGGCACAGTTCGTCGTCGAGCATTGGGAAGAGCGCCGCGCGGCGATGGAAGGCAAGGCGATGATCGTGACGATGAGCCGCGACATCGCCGCGCGACTGTACGACGAAATCCGCAAGCTCCGCCCGGCGTGGCACGACGATGACGACGCGAAGGGCGCGATGAAGGTGGTCATGAACGAGGGGCTGCCGCCCAGAGAGGAGCATGAATCAGAAGAGAGCTATCAGAAGAGGGTTGAGCCGCTGAAGATCCACGGCCGGACGAAGGGCAGGCGGAAGGCGCTGGCGGACCGGTTCAAGGACCCGGCCGACGACTTCCGGTTGGTGATTGTGGTGGACATGTGGCTGACGGGCTTCGACGTGCCCAGCGCGCACACGATGTACCTGGACAAGCCGCTGGCCGGGCACAACCTGATGCAGGCAATCGCGCGGGTGAACCGCGTGTACGGCGAAAAACCCGGCGGGCTGATCGTTGATCTGATCGGGCTGGCCGACCCGCTGGCCGACGCGCTGGCGACCTACGCCAACGCGACGGGCGACGCGGACAGACCGGTCAAGGAGCTACAGGACGAGGCGATCCCGGCGATGCGGTCGGCGTTCGAGCAGTTGCGGACGTTCTTTCACGGCTGCGATTACGCGGCGGCGCTGGAAGCAGAGCCGGCGAACGTGCTGCGGGTGTACCTGGAGGCGATTGACCACGTGCTGGACGTGAAGCACAACGCCGGCGAGGAGACGGGCTGGCAGCGGTTCCGCGGGATGGTCAAGCGGCTGGCGACGGCGTTCGCGCTGGCCGTTCCGCGGGAGGAGACGCGCGAAATCGCGCCGCACCTGGCGTTCTTCCAGCGGGTGGCGGCGATGATCCGCAAGCGGCTGGCCGACGAAGCGGGGCCGCGACCGGGCGCGGGCGGATCAGGAGACGTTGACGCGGCGGTGCGGCAGGTGATCGGCGGCGCGGTGGACGCGGGCGAGGTGATAGACCTGTTCGCCGCCGCCGGGCTTGATGCGGCGCGGCTGGACATCCTCAGCGACGAGTTCCTGGAGCGGGTATCAGCCCTGGAGCAGAAGAACCTCGCGCTCGAAACGCTGCGGAAGCTGCTCAACGACCAGATCAAGATCAGCGAGCGAACAAATCTGGTGCAGGCGCAGAAGTTCCGCGAGGCGCTGGAAAAGGCGATGCTCGGTTACACGAACAAGCAGATCACCACGGCGCAGATGATCGTGCATCTCCTGGATCTAGCGAAATGGTTCCGCGAGGCGAAGCGGCACGGCGAAGAGTTGGGCCTGAGCGGCGAGGAGACGGCGTTTTACGACGCCCTGGCGGAGAACGGGTCGGCTAAAGAGGTGATGAAGTCGGACACGTTGCGACTCATGGCCCGCGAGCTTGCAGAGATGGTCAAGCGGATGCCGAAGCTCGACTGGACGCAGCGGGAGAGCGTGCGAGCGGACCTGCGGCGGAAGGTCCGCCGGCTGCTGGCGATGTACGGATACCCGCCAGACCTCTCGGAGGACGCAACCCAGCTCGTGCTAAAGCAGGCAGAGTTGGCGACGGAGTATGCCGAGTAACGTCCGGCTTCGGAAGACGTAGCCGGACGTTATGACGTTCAGATTGGAAGCTTAACAGCGGCTCTGCCGCCAGATGTGCGAAAGGCCTCTGGCCTTCCGCTTTATAAAAGTCTGGGCTATGCCCGAAACGTCCGGGCGTAGCCCGACTTGGTGGGAACTCAGACCAGCAAGTCGGAGACTTGCTGCACATCGGGCGGCAGAGCCGCAACCTGAGGAACGTAAATCTAACCACCTGAACATCAATAACGCCCACCTGGCGGCGGGTACATTGAGGGCGGGCGTTGAAAGTTGATCCGTTCGACATCGGCCCAGAGCACGTATTCTGGGCGCTGATTGCCTTCGACGAAGATCAGCATCCCGCCATTCGCTTCGCCGAGGTCGCCGCGGCACTCAAGCTGCAACTCCTCGCCGTTTACGAGCGTCACCCTGGCGCGCTGGGTGCCGCGCTCTTCGCGATCGGGAAGCAGGATTGAGACGATCAGGCCGAAGGGAATCGTGTAGTCCACGCCTTGGGAAGGGGCATCAAGCGTCTCGGTGGTTTCGCTCTCGTCCAGGTCATAGACCAGGCGTCCAGCCAGTTGGCGACCATCACGGGTGGTGACGCTGCCTGTGAGTTGGTGGCCTGGCGGGAAATCGCCGTAGACAGGGCCGCTGTCGCTACGTGTGAAGTCGCTGAAGTCGAGTCGCTCAAAGGCGCCCCAGGAGATCAGTACCCGGCCATAGCGCTGGTCGTCAACGTAAATCCCAAGGTTTTCCTGCCCGACTTCGCGGCTGCCGGAAAGCACAATCTCGCGACCATCAAGCATCGTCACCAGGGAACTGTCGCTCGACTTGCGCGCGATGGAGTGAAGGGTGTCGAAACGCAGGCTGAGTTTCCCCTCAGCGGCGCGACCGCTCAGTTCGTCGGTGCCGATCCCCTTATTTCGATTCCACTGGATGAAGCCGGTGAAGTCGCCTTGACCCGTGCGCACCGTACCGTGGAGTCGTTGGGGGACCATGACTGCTGGGCCTGCCGTGGCGGCGGGGAGAAAGTCTATGGCGCGGATTCGCCGAGCGCCCAGGTACTGGACGCCCCGTTTGCTGTCCCACACGCGCACGCCGTCATCCAGGTCGTTGGAAGAGTACCAGTCGGCGTCGAACACAGTCCCGCTCTTGAACGTCACACGGACGTTTCGACCGAGCATTTCAATACGCGTGATGTCGCCGAAGCGCGCCATGAAAGGCCTGGTAAGGGGGATCTGCTCTTCCCGTTTCGCGATTGTGATGCCGAAGATTTTGATCGGGCGCGGTTCTTTGCGCAGACGTTCGGGCGGGACGTGAGTGGCCCAGGGGTTCTGGTTCTTGAAGCCGTTAAAGTAGTCGCCCCAGAACGCTTCCTGATGTTGCCCAAAGCGCAGCCGCCCTTCGTAGGTGGCGCCGTCGGTGAGAGTGATGCGGCCGTAGAGGAAGCTAGGGTGCGGATCCGTCACTTCGGTCGAGGGCGTGCTCGCAGTGGGCGTGGCGGTGGGGATGTTTCGCTTCAGTGCCAGGTAAGCGGCAAGGGCAAGGCCGAGCACGATGACGAAGGACGCGCCGATGATTGCGGCTCTCTTCATAATCGGCTCTCCCGCGTTACGGGCGGTGCGCACACAGTCGGTATTTTCACAACGTTCATACGGTTTGCAGCTTCCATTGGCGGTCGCTCAGCTTTTAGGTGCTGGTCTTTTACGAGCGCCTTTGACGAACAGCCGCAACGATTGCAACGACGCTTGAAAGAAACGTGATCAGTAATGCAGGCGCGACAATTCCTGTGATGTCTTCTCCTGTCCCACGAGCGAGAAACATCAATGTCGCGATTCCTGCCACCATCAAGCCGCTGATGGTGATCGCAGCGTATTTGATGTATTTCAATGCTGTTGGGTCTTGTTGCATAGGACACCTGCCTTTTCGGCATTATTTGTCCTTCGTGAAAACCCGCTGCCCACCGCCCCGTTTTACGGTCATCTGGTTTTTCGCGGCGTCGAATTCAAAAACGATACCGGCAGGAGTGCCATTGTCGAGTTTGAATTTATCCTGCGCCGTTGCTTCGAGCGGGACAGCAGCTCCCGCTCCGGGCGGTTGCGCGTAAAGCGTCGCGCCGTTGCGGGTGATCGTAAATTTCACGGGAGCTTCGGCGGTCGAATAAACGCCGACGTATTTGTCCAAAACTTCCGTGCTGACAGCGATGGATTCGAAAGCGGGGATCTGAAACGGCTTATTGAAGTAAATGTCCATCACGCCGCTCATGATGTCTTTTACCGGGTAAACCTTTGCGTTCGTCGTGTAGGCGACAGCCAGTTTTTCTTCCGGCAGGTACATCAGCCACGAACCGTAATTGTCCGCACCGCCCGTATGCCCGTAGAAGGTCTTACCGGCGTATGTGAAGTGCTCCATTCCCGTTAGCTCGCCGTTCCTGATCGCTTTCATCTGCTCCACATTCTCCTTTGACACGAGCTTTCCGTCGAACAGCGCCTGGATGAATTTGGCCAAGTCGTGTGGTGTCGAAACAATCGCGCCCGCGCTGAAGAGGATGCTGGGATGTGTTTCGGACACCGGTTGCCACCCGTCGCCGAAGTTCATATAGGTCAGAGCTTCGTTTTTGCTCACATCAATATTGCCGGTCGCCAGATAGGTATCGGTAAGTCCAATCTTTGCGGTGATTCTCGTCCGTAGGGCTTCCTCGTAGGATTTGCCAGTGACCTTTTCAAGGATCAGACCTAAAAGCTGATAACCGGCGTTGCTGTAGGAATACTTGGCGTCTGGTTCAAACTCGGGCGTGGCTTTGACGATCAGGGCGAGTATTTCATCCCTCGTCATTGGAATCGTGTTGACGTTTCCTTGAGCATTCTGCTGAGGTCTGACATTTGGAATACCGCTGCGATGCCAGAGGATTTGCACGATCGTAATTTTCCTGGCGTTCGGAACCTGCGGGAAGAATTTGTCGAGGGTATCAGCCGGCTTTAGTTTTCCTTCCTCGATGAGCTGCAAGATCATCGAGGCGGTAAACATTTTGGTGATCGAACCGATTCGGAACCGGTTCGCCAAGGTCAACGGTTTCTTTTCGGCTCCGTTGACCTGGCCGTAGCCGATGGCGCGAGTGTAAAGAACGTTGCCGTCTTTGGCGATGGTCAGACTTCCCATCGCCTTGTTCTTTTCGGCAAGCCGGTCAAAAAACTGGTCGAGCTTGGCTTTGTCCAGGGTCTGTGCCTGAGCGGCGGTGAACAACGTCAGTGTCAGTAAGGTTGCGCAGAGTAGTTTGATTTTCATAAAAGCCTTTCTGCTTCCGAGGCTCAGAAGCAGAAAGGCTTATATGAAAACATCTTGCAATCGTCAAGAACTTTACAGCAAAAAGTCAAAATTTATTCTCCAAATTTCAGATGTATTGTCATCGTTGACTTTGCCAGAGACGATTTATTGCTTTACTCGCGCCAAACTTGAACGGCCATGTTCGACCGCAGTGTTCGTCGCTCAGCTTGTTGATCCTTCATGTTTTTTGGTGGTCGAGGCGGTTGCGGCGCGCCCAAAGAGTTCCGGTTGATGCGAACAGTCGTCAATTTCCATCCTCACCGTCTCGGAAATTGGTCAGGGTTATCCGTAAACAAAGCATCCACGCCATAAGTAAACAGGAACTGCGTCATCTCTTCTCGAACGTCTTTGTAACGCCCGGTCGCGCCGGAGCGGAAAGTATACGGCGTGACGGTCAGGCCGGCGGCGTGCGCCCACGCGACCAGTTTCGGTTCGCGTTCGATCAAGCCTTTGTTCGGGCCTATGCCGTCGGCGAAGCCTTTGATGGTTTTCAGCCCGGCTTCGGTCAGCCATTTGCCTTGCGGGTCGGAGTGAATCAAAAACACCAGCGGCAATTTCAATTTGTGAACATCGCGCAGTTTGCGCAGGCTGGCGTCGCTGAACGATTGAACGATGATGGGAGTTTTGGCGTCGGCTCCAGGGCGATCCAGTTTGTTTTTGCGCAACGATTCCACCAGCAATTTTTCCATATCGAAACCGCGACGGCCATACACTTCGGGCGCTTTGGTTTCGGGGTACAGTCCGGCTTTGCCGCGCACAAAATCCACCGCTTCCTGCCAGGTGGGAACGCGCTCGCCTTTGAACTGTTCGCCTTTCCACGAACCGGCGTCCAGTCGTTTGATTTCGGCCAGGGTGAAATCCGAAACATACCAATGCTTTGCCGCCGCTGCGCCGGGCTGTTGGTCTTCGCTGACATCTTGTTTGAATCGGTCTGGGAAGACGTCTTCGACATTGGTCGTGCGTTCCAGCGTCAGATCGTGCAAACAAACCAGCACGCCGTCTTTGGTGATCTGCAAATCCTGCTCGACGAAATCTGCGCCCTGTTCGATGGCCAGTTTGTACGCGGCGATGGTGTGTTCCGGCGCGTAACTCGAAGCCCCGCGATGCGCGACAAGAATCTTTTTCGTGGGTTGATCGGCCTGAACAACAGCCAGCGCCGCCAAAATGTAAACGACGACAACGACGAACCGATGATTGAGTTTTGGCATGAAATTCCCCTTGATTGTATTCGGACTTTGAAAGAAGAAGCGTCAACTACAGATCAACACGAATGTTCACCAATGACAATCGGCGACAGGATCACTCTGTTCGATCCGGCGTGAAATTCGTGTTCATTCCTGGCTACTCGTAGTTGAAAGCATGTTCCTGCCTGTGGCAAGTTCGCAATCATGGACAGCTTAAATTGAAAAATTCCCGGCTGTCCCAAAATTGCCGCTTGGACGAATGGAAGTTTGTGCTATTGTTCGATTTGAACCCGAATAGAGCACAAACAGGCAAGAAAGAGCAGTATTCATGAACAACGGAATCGTCATTCGGTTGGCGGGAGTTCAACAGCCTGCCACCAGAATTCTTCATCAAGACGTCATCAGCGTAGGCACTGCGCCAGATTGCGACATTGTCATCGGCGTGGAAAACGATTCGCTGCCGCCGGAATCCGTGTTGTTGACGTTGCGGCAGCGCGATGGAGCTTATCGCTTGACGACTGTGGAACCGATGGCGGGCATCACGCGCGACGGCGAAGCCATCACGGTCGGCGAAGCAATACAGGACGGCGATACGTTTTATTTTGGCGCGACCGGCATTCGGCTGCGTTTTTTCGCTCTTTCCGAAGAAGTTTCTCTGACCGAATCCCTCAAGCTGGGAAACGCAGTTTTGGCGACGGCGCAAACTGCCACTCCGACAACCACAGAATCGGCTCGGCGGCGACGATTGGTTCCACGCACGGATGTCGCCATAGTGTTCATCAAGCAATTGATGCGCGAACTGGTGGCCGAAATCCCGCGTCGCAAACTGTACGCCATCGCTGGCATCGCGTTGTTTTTTCTGCTGCTGATTATTTACTTCAACACGCTCAGCTTTCTGGAAGGCCGCCGCAGCAATCGCGCCATCAGCGAATTGAAAGAAACCACGCGCAACGACCTGGACCAAATCCGCGAAGACATACGATTGATGCGCGAACAGCAATTACTGCTGCAAAAATCAATGGCGCTGCCGGAAACGGTGGTCAACACTTACGGGCAAGGCGTATGTCTGATTTATGGCGTGTATAGCTTTGTTGATCCACGCGTTGGTCGCGAAGTGAAGCTCAAGGAACCGAGCACCAATGAAAATCCAATAGGCCCGGATGGTAACGTCAGTTTGAGCGTGGATGGTAACGGGCGCGTTTACGAAGTCGAATTCATGGGCACGGGTTTTCTGGCAGACAAGGGATTGATTCTGACCAATCGCCATGTGGTGCAGGCTTGGGAAGACGACGATCTGGCCAGTTTGATTCGCATGCGCGGGTTTCGTCCCAAGCTGAAAGATTTGCTGGCGTATTTCCCACAAGCTCCGCAACCGTTTTCGCTGCGCCCGCTGGAAATGATGCCGGATCAGGATGTGGCGATTTGTTCGTTTGAACAGGGCGATGCGGAATTGCCGCCGTTGCCTTTGGACGAACAGGGCGAAAGCATCGCCAGTGGTCAGGCTGTGGTGTTGCTGGGTTATCCCGCCGGACTGGAAGGGTTGAAAGCGCGCGTGGACAAAATCAACGGCTCAGGTTATCTGCGCATGGGCAATGTGCCCTATCGAGTTCAATTGAACGAACTGGCGGCCAACAACAAAATCCGGCCTCAATCTACGCAGGGTCACATCAGCGATGTCGCTCCGCATCTGACTTACGATGCGCGCACAGACGAAGGAGGTTCCGGCGGCCCTGTGTTCGGATCAAACGGCAAGGTCATCGGCATCAATCAGGCCATTCTGCTCAATTCTTCGACCACGAATTTCGGCGTGCCGATTCGTTACGGCATCGAACTGGTCAACAAATACAAACAAGTCGCGCCAATGCCAACGCCAGGCGGTTGAGAGAAAGAGGGACGGAGGGATTGAGAGATAGCGAACGATGTCATGTGTTCTCTCCGTCTCTCCGTCTCTCCGTCTCTCCGTCTCTCCCCTCGTCATTCCTGCGAGCCAGTTTTCTCAGTTTCCACACTTTCAGTAAATTCGATGGCGAAAAGCCTGCGCGGTTGAATTTTCGCAACAAATCAAACGGACGCCGCAGATAATTCCAGTAAACATTGCTTCGTTGAGTCTGATCGTAAAGCTGTTCCATATGCTGCCGCGAGGTGAATAGCAGCGAAACCAGATTGCCGAGCTTTCGCAATGGATGACGACCAAAATCGAAATACTCAAACAACCGAGCGGCATCAGCAAGCGGCAAAGTCTCTTCGGCCAACGCCGTTTCCAGAATCAACGCGAACCGGTCGTTGGTCGCCGCTGCGTCCAACTCTTCCGGCGAAGCTTCAGCCAACAGCGTTACCAATTCATTTGCCAAACGCGCGGCTCCGCCAAAGCCGAATTCGTCAGCCTGGCGAATCATCGTTTCAGGTGTTTCGGGAAAAGCGGCAAAAATGAAATGCAGATCGGCGATGGTTCGCAAAATGGCTTTGGTGGTTTGCAGGTCAACCAGCGTGTGATGCACCAGATGAAATGCCAGATCGCTGGGCGCAGGCAGCAACAATTCAGTTCCGGCGAAGGTAACCGGAACGGCTCGGCTGTGAATTTCGGCAAAGGTGAAATCGCGTTCGCGTTGCGTGAATTGAAACGCGCGACGATGCAATTCCAGAATCAGCCCGCCAGGCCCGCGACGCGGCCACAAATGATTAACCTCGTTCGCCAGTCGTTGGCGTTGTGGAACCGAACGGCGTCCGGGCAAATCTTCGTATCCCAACGCCGCAACAATTTCATCGGCTCGTTGTTGGTCATCTGACGCGACAAGCAAATCAATATCCAACGCAGCTCGCAAACCGGCTTGCGGATAATAACCGCCAAGCATCAACGCCGCGCCTTTTAACGGAATCGCTGTGATGCGTTCGGCGTTCAGCGCTGCGATCAATCGCGCGGCTTCGCTGACATAAGCCAGATGTCGCGCCGCCCAGGTCTGACTGGTCGCGCGCAACTGCACGCGCTCGGTTTCCGGCACGGAATCCAGCAAATCGGTTTTGGCCAGGTTGAACCGCAGCAGAGACGCGATGCTGTGAAATTCGGCTCGGCGGATGGTGGCCGGCCAGTCAATTGTTGACCAATCAAGCTGCCGCAATCGCGCCGCGCTGGCTGCGGTCGGCAGCAAACTGTTGAGCAACAATTTGTCGGTGGAATTCATTTGCACGACAGGAGGCCTAGATTGGCAGCCCAAACGATTGGCGAATCATTTGTCTGATTTTTCGGCAGCGTTTGACGGCGTCTTGTGCGTCAGGTTTTGTTGCCGTTACTCCCGGATAACGGTAAGCCACTGCAAAAGCATTCAGCACATTCAAATCTGTAGACATGCTTTGCCAGGTTGGTTCAAGCGGTTGAACCAGAGAAAGTAGCGCATACAGGTTATGAGTTTTGGGGATTGACAGATTTGCTTCTTCCAGACGGGCTTTCAGATATTTTTCCGCGCATTGTTGGGCATGGTAACAAGCGGCATCGTAATTCGGCTGCTTCCGAGCGCGATAAGACATTTGCGCCGTCACGAAATCGCCTTCAGCCTTATCAATCCATTCCTGTGTGCTGGGCTTCATAAGTGACTTTACCGTGCTGAACAATTTGCTGCATGAATCCATCCTGCATGGCCAGGCGATCATTGACCTGTTGTGGTGTGCGAACAATCAAATCCAATGCCATCGGCGGGTTGAGTTTGGTCAAAATTCGAGCGGCTTGTTGCAAAGGACTGCCTTCAAACGGCATCACGACCATCAAATCCACATCGGAAAACGGTCCAGGAGTTCCGTAGGCGTGCGAACCAAACAGGACGATTCGCTCCGGTTTGAACTCACGGGCGATTTGTTCGCACAGCAAACTGATTTGTTCTGGCGTGACGGTTTGAACCATGACCTGACACTTCCTTTGCTTAATGGGAAAACGTACTTTGCTCGGTTTCGCCGCTTGCCGTCAAGCTAAACCTCGATCCCAACAGCGCGCATCAATTCCAGCGCGTTGCTGCGCTGCACGACGCCGGGCTGCATGCGGTAATCGAAAATCATCTTGCCGTTTTCCAGCCGGTCTTCAAAGTGAACGTTGCTGGCGCGTTCGTCCAAACTGTCGGCGATGCGCGTCAACGCCAGATCGTGCGTGGTCACCAAACCAATGGCTCCGCGTTTGACCAGACTGCGGACGACGGCTTCGGCTCCGATGCGGCGGTCGTGTGAATTCGTGCCACTCAGAATTTCGTCCAGCAAAAACAACAGCGGCAATTGTTCGTTCGTCAGTTCGACGATTTGTTTCAGTCGTGTGATTTCGGCGTAAAACCGCGACGCGCCGGTTTGCAGCGAATCCAGAATGTGAATCGAAGCGCCGATGTTCAGCGGCGAAACGCGCAAACGGTTTGCGCAAACGGGCGCTCCGGCCAGAGCCAGCACGACGTTGACGCCCACGGTGCGCATCAAAGTGCTTTTGCCGGACATGTTCGATCCGCTGACGATCAGCAGTTGATGGCGACTGTTCAATCGCACGTCGTTGCGAATGCAGCGCGAAGCGGCAATCAGCGGATGCCCAATGGCTTCTCCGTCAAAACAGGCTTCGGTTTCGACCAATTCAGGAAAGGGATTGTTCGGGCGTTCGTAGGCAAAGCTGGCCAGCGAATTCAAAGCCTCGATTTCGGCGACGGTGTCCAGCCATTCGCCAATGTGTACGCCGGTGGTTTGCCGCCAGCGTTCGATGGCGACGGCGATTTGCGCGGGCAGCAACAGCAAAAATGCGAGGGGCGCGAAGAATTGGTTTTTGGTCCAACCCAGAATTTCAATCAGCTTGCTCAACCGCGCGATTTGTTTCGATGGCGGCAAGCCTTCTGTGTCGAGCCGCGCACGTAACGCCGCCAGCTTCGGCGAAGCGAAAGGCTCTCGTTCCAATCGCGCCAGCACTTCGGCCAGCAAATTCAGATCGCGGCTTGGACGTTCGACCGCGGAAATGATCTTGGCAGACAAACTACTGTAGCGCGCATAAAAAAACAGGACGAACACAATTGCCGCCAGCGCCGGCAATCGCACGCCGAACGTTATCCACACAACAACCGCCGCAATTGTCAGCAAACCTGTAATCGCCGTGAATGCCGCCAACACGCGAATCTGCTTCATCGAAAACACTGGCGCAGCGTTGCCCCAGGCTTCGACTTCTTCGGTGTGAACGCCAGTGCGAATTTCCGCGCCAAGCAGCGCCAGGTCTTCCCGCAAATCCAATCGCGAACGCAATTCTTCGACGGCGGTTTGCCGCGCGCGAATTTCCGCAACGTCGGCGGGCGATTTCAGCCACGCGGCCAGCTTCGCTTCACCGGCGCGTGTGCGCGCAGTCGAGAGCAATTCAAACAACGAACCTTGGCCAAATAAATCCAGGTCTTCGGCGTAAGCGTGCGACTTGTCGGCGAACTGTTCGCCGGTTTCGCCCGTGCCCGCCCAATCGTCGTCAATGCGCGCCAAGCCGCGTTCGTAAAACTTCGCCGCGCGCGTCAGTCGTTCGATTTCGCCGAGCACGCTTTGGTGAATGACCATCAACGCGATGAACGCACTCACCGGCAAGACGAGCCACCACCAGGAAACGTGTCCATCAAACGCCAGCACTCCCAGCACGGCAAAAACGGCAAAGACGCTTCGCCGCGCGATCCAAAGCTTGCGGCTGATTTGTTGTTTCGTTTCAAGCGCTACGTAGCACTTATCGAGTCTTTGTGAGTATTCAAAGCGTGGATTACTAGAAGATTTCTCAATCAATGTGTTTGAGGTAGTCATGCTTTCCAGAGTGCCAAGAAAAGAATCGGGGCAAAATCAGGAAGGTGTTGGCCTATTAATTCGAAGTCGGATTGATTTCTCGTAGCCAAGCCGTACCCATGCGACAAAGCAATAGCGGCTACGAACATGTCGCGCCAATGTTTCTGGCGGTCGCTCCTTGATAACCGGGCAAAGACGTGTGCTGCGATAGCAGCAGCTTTTTCTCCCATTTCCAAGACTCCGCAGGTGGACATCAACTGTTCCATGTTTGCGCGATCACGCTGTGATATCTGGTCAAGAGTGCCGGATTTTACCTCTTTCGATTCAAAACCGTTGCGGGCTTCGAAGATTGTCATCGCTGTCAATCTAGGCGGCTGTTTCAAGCATAGCTGGTAATTGCGGATGGCTTCAATGGTATGGGGACGCTGGTTACGCCAATCTGTGAAAACGTCAGTGTCCAACGCCAGCAAAGTGAAAGGAGAGGCATTCGCCGTAGCCATTAGTCATCTCCTTCTGGCGCGTCGAATGAAAAAGCTTCTTCGTCAAGTTGAGGTTTAGCAGTGACCTCGTCAATTTCCTCATCAGTCAAGTCAGCCAATGTTGAAGCAGCGAGTTGATTGACGGCTTGAAAAAACTGCTCGTCTAGTTTGTTCTCAAGTGCAATTAACTCGGCTATGCGTGGTTCCCAGTCGTTTGCTGGCAACACAGGAGTTTCGAAGAACTGATAGGTGGCTCTGCCACTTAGCGATCTGATTGTTGCCTGGAAAGCGTGTCCTTCCGGTTGTTGAAGCGCATGGCTTACCTCATCCGAATTTACAATCACCGCGTTTTGAACAATGACGTCTACCTGCCCCAAGCTTACTTTTTGTTCGAGCAAAGGATGCTGTAAGCAGCCAATTTCAATTACAAATGGATGAGCGCCATCTATTCCGGCCAAGAGCGTACGAGCTTGTTCGTTGACGGTAAGCGCGAACGAGTCTTGCCAGAATGGCCAGTCAAAGATTTTTTCAGCCACAGCCCGGTAAACAAAGTTAATGTCAGATCGCTGGCTCTCAGATAATTGCGATTGAACAGGGAACTGTTGGTGGAAAGCCTTTTCAGCCACCATCAACTGGTATGCAAGTTGTCTCCGTTGCAGGAATTTACTGACTAACCTTAAGGAGTCAGTAAAGTGTGCGTTTGCTGAGAACTGTATCTCCGATGCTTGCAGTGTGGCAGATTTATCCAGCATCAAAAGTGCTTGCAAAGTCGCAGCGAAGAAGTGCGCGCGAGCCTGCTCAGACGTGATTTCAATCCCGACAGTCCCTTCGAAGATAACCTTTTCTCTGCTGTTAATCTGCTTGGCGGTCATTTTCCAAACTAAAGCCACTCCTTCATCTACTTCTATCCTCAGTGTAAGATGTTGTTTGTCAATGACTAAGCTTGATTTCATCAAGACGGGTAACCTGTATCCGAACGTCGGAAAAGCCAATTCGGCTGGCGTGTTGCGGATACTAGCCGGGGCACGGAGGTTAAGAAGATGGGACGAGGCTGAAAGAAAAAAATCCGATGAAACTCCATGAAAAACTTCCGGCTCTCTTTGCAAAGTAAGACCAGCCATTATGCCCTGATGTGTTCCTAGTTGAAGAGTGCGCGTGCTAGCGATCATAAAATTACCTCAAGTGGATTCTAGAACCTGCCTCTCATTGAGACAAGACGCTTCATCGGCTGGAGTTGGTTTCTTTTGGCAAGGCGAACGCCACATAACTGCCACCTGAAGCCGAACCTTTGCCGCCGCCGCAGGCGATAACAACGAATTGACGACCGCCGACTTCGTACATTGCCGGGGTTGCATTGCCCGCCGCAGGCAGCAACGTTTCCCACAGCAATTTGCCGGTCAGTTTGTCGAAGACGCGAAACTTTTTGTCAAAATTCGTCGCGGCGATAAAGAACAAACCGTTTTTCGTGACAATGCCTCCGCCGTAATTTTCGCTGCCGGTGTTTTTCAACCCCTGAGCGGCCAACGCCGGATGTTCGCCGAACGGAATCTGCCAGACAATTTTACCCGCGTTCAGGTCAATTGCGTTCAACGTGCCCCAAGGTGGAGCGATGGCCGGATAACCTTCATGATCCAGAAACTTGTTGTAACCGTCGAAGGAATACTTTTGATCTATGCGAGGATCGCTTGTCGTGGCGGTCGTTGTGGTGTCTTTGCCGGTCATCACGTACAAGGCCATAGCCTGAATGGCTTCGTTGCCCAACCGATTGAAACCCGGCATGCGGCCTTGTCCGTTGCGAATGATGCTGCGCGCGTCGGATTCGCTCATCTTTTTGCCAAGCTCTTTCAGCTCGGGAAATTCCGGCGGCGAACCGCTGAAATCACTCTTGTGGCAACTGGCGCAGTTTTCTTCGTACAGAGTTTTGCCGCTCGGCAAAGCTTTTGGTTTTGGCTTTTCGATGATGCGCAACACCCAGGCCATCTCGTTGGAGTTCACATAAAACAATCCGGTTTCAGGATCGAACGCCGCACCGCCCCATTCGCCCGCGCCATCAAAACCCGGAAAGATGATTGTGCCTTCGTGGCTGGGCGGTTCGAACTGGCCGTTGCTGCGCAGCTTGCGGAATTTTTCCATCGCGTATTGCCTGGCTTCGGGCGTGCGATTGGTCAACAACTCTTCGGTCAATCGTTGCCGCGCAAACGGCGGAGGCAATACAGGCAACGGCTGCGTCTCGGCCAGCTTTTCGCCTTCGATCGGTGAAGGCGGATATTTTTTGTATTCAATCGGGAAGAGCGGTTTGCCGGTTGCGCGCTCGAACAAATACACGTGACCGGACTTGGTCATTTGCGCAACGGCGTCCACGTTTCGACCGTTACGTTTCACTGTGACCAGTTGCGGCGCGCTGGGAAAGTCTCGATCCCAAACGTCATGTTTGACGGCCTGAAAATGCCAGACTCGCTTGCCTGTGTTGGCATCCAGGCAGAGCAACGTGTTGGCGAACAAATTGTCGCCGGGACGATTGCCGCCATAAAAATCGAATGCCGCCGATCCCGTTGGCACAAAGACCAAGCCGCGTTGTTGATCCACGACCAGTCCCGGCCAGTTGTTGGCGCTGCCCAGAAATTCGCGCGCATTCGGCGGCCAGGTGTCTGCGCCGAATTCGCCCGTTGCCGGAATTGTGCGGAAGCTCCAACACTGTTTGCCGGTTCGCAAATCAAAGGCGCGAATGTCGCCCGGAGCCGCTGGCAATCCTTCGCTGGTCATGCTGCCGCAGATGAGCAGGTCCTTGTACACGACGCCCGGCGTGGTCAGCGTCACGGTCAGCCCAGCGACTGAATCGCGTCCCAGCCCTTGTCGCAAATCAATCGCGCCGTTTTCGCCAAAGCCTGCCGCCGGTTTGCCGGTTTTGGCGTCCAGCGAAATCAGCGAATTGCGATAGCCAAAATACAAACGGCTTTCCTTGCCGTCCGACCAATAGGTCACGCCGCGATTTCGCATCTTGCCGGTGACGCGCCTGCCTTCGTTCGGATCGAAGCTCCAGATTTGTTTTCCGGTCGCGGCATCCAATGCCACCACGCGCAACTTGGGCGTCGTCGCGTACAACACGCCATCCACGACAATCGGATTGCATTGGATTTCAGAACCGTTGAATTCGTCGCCGCTGTCGAATTGCCACGCGATTTGAAGCTGGTGAACGTTGTCGCGCGTGATTTGCGACAGCGTCGAATAGTGGATGTTTTCTTCGCCGCCGCCGAACTGTCGCCAGCCGGTGTATTTCTTTTTGACTTGAGCCTGAGAACTGAAGGCGAACATCGCCGCCGTCAGCGCCAAGCCGAATGCGATTCCGGTTTTTAGTTTGTTCATGCTTGCCGTCCAGGAAGTGAGATGTGTGATGGACGCAGACTGTAGAGGCGGGTTGGCAGGAATTCAAGCAACGCGGCGCTGGCGGCAGCGGGTGTTTGATCAAACCTTTTCGGCAGCGACTTCTTGCGGCGATTTGGAAAATCGCTTTTGGCTGAGTTGGTGCGCGAATTGTGACGAAGGAAACGCAGCGTGCAGTTCATCGTACAGCGCGAAAAACCGGTCGGCGACCGCTGACCAACTGTATTGCTCGGCAGTCCATCGAGCGCGCGCCAGTTTGTCTTTGCGAACCGAAGCATCGGCGAAAACGGCTTTCACTGCTTCGGTAAACGCTTCGGTATTGGCGGCAGCCAACCAGGAGTTGGTGTCATCCGCATAAGAAAGCACTCCGCCAGAACGCGGCGCGATCAACGGCAAACCGGCGGCCATTGCTTCCAGCGGAGCAATGCCGAACGGTTCGCGTGGGTTCGGATGCACGAACGCATCGCAGTTGGCGTACAGGTTGATCAGAGCCTGTCGGTCTTGCACGTGGCCAAGTGATAAAACTTTTCCGGGCGTTCGGCGATGAGCTTCGCTTTCCAGCCAATCGGTCAACGGCCCCGCTCCGGCAACAACCAATCGGAAATTTTCGTCGGCCAATCGCTCCAACATCTCAATCAACAGGGGAACATTTTTTTCCGGCGACAATCGTCCGACGTACAGCAACAGCCGAGTGTTTTGATCTCCGTTGACCTGAGCCAGCAATTGCCGGCGCTTGGTTTCGTTTGGAATGGCAGAGGCGAATCCGGCAATTTGCGCTCCCATCGGCAGCACGCGAACTTCGCGCGGATGGTTGGCGGTCATTGCCGACAACAACTCCGCAGCCGTGTAATCGGAATTGGCGATGTGGTAATCGAACAACGGAATGTACAAATGCCCCAGAAAAAATTGCGACCACGTTTTGCCAGCTTTGCTTTTGGTGATGAAGGCGGAAACGTTGTCGTCCAAGCGTTCGCAATTCATGCCGACCAAGACAGTGCGCGGCAATCCGTTCAACCAGCGACGACGCAACAATCCGGCTAGCCAACTGACTGAGTATTTGTCGCAGATTTCAATCAAGTCAGGTTTTTCTTCCGCCAGAATTCGTTTCAACTCGCCGTCGAAACCAGGCAGATACTTCGTCGGCATCAACAATCGGTAACGGCGATCAAACGAAGGCGCATGCGGAGCTTTGATGAAATGGATGCGCGAAAATTCGCCGGTGATTTCAGTTCTGGTTTGTTCGCCGGGAACGACCAGCGTCATCTGCCGCTCCGATCGGTTCGCGCCTTCCATCAAGGCTCTGTAGAACGTGCTGATGCCGCCGGAGGTTTGGTGATAGGAATTGGTGATGTGCAAAGTTTTGATTGGCATTTCAATCCTGTCTGACTCGAACCCAAACCGCTCTCGGCACGAAGGTCAGAAAATCGAAAATGATGCGCGGAGTCTGGCGAAAATCATCCAGCAAAGATTGGCGCTCAACCCCAACAATAAAGGCTCCGCGCTGCATGGCGAACAAGTTGAACATCGCCGAGAGCATGGAAAACACAACTGAGGCAATGATGCTGGTGGTCAGTTTTTTGGTTCCGCTCGCCCAATGCAGCGCGAATTCCAGCGAATGATTGAGCGAAGGCATGACGATCATCATCACCGCTGTCGCCAACCAGGCCGGGCGCGCCTTGCGAAAGGCTTCAGTGGCCGAACCGTAAAAGCCCGCGACGGTGATGTAAAACGCCGCTTCGATGCTCATCGCGCCGATGGCCGCCGAAACTCCCGCGCCCAGATTGGCGAAGAAAAACAGCGTGCCGCGCGTCAACGCACTCAAGACTGCTGATTTCCAATTCCATCGGCGAACCAGAGTTTGAATCGGATGGCGAATCAGACTCAATGCTGCATCGCCGACCGTAAACGAATGAGATTCCTGATTAGCTGATTGCATCCTGCCTCACTGCTGACGGAGGCAACGGTTGGCGCACGGCGCGTTCTGCGGCTGCGCGTTGCGCGCAAAGTTCATAAGCTTGCCAGACTGTCTCGAAGACGTTGTCCCACGAAGCCTGATTCGCCACTTCACGCGCCGCTTCACGCATTTGCGCGTGAAGCTCCGGCTGCGAAATCAAACTCAACGTGGCTTTGAGAAAACCCGAATTGCTTCGCGCCACCAAACCCGTTTTGCCGTCACGAATGATGAATTTCGGGCCGCCTTGATCGCTGACGATGGCGGGCACGCCCGAAGCCTGTGCTTCCAGCACGACGTTGCCGAAAGTGTCCGTGCGCGAAGGGAAGATGAATAAATCGAGATTTGCGTAAGCGCGTGCCAACGCCTCGCCCTTCAACACACCGGCAAAACTGGTAGCCTGCATTTGCTGTTCCATCCAGGCGCGTTCGCTGCCCGTGCCGACAATGACAAAGCGAAAATCCTTGACGCCAGCCGACAACAATCCTTTTTCCAGTTCGGCCAACATCCGCACATTCTTTTCCGGCGTCAGCCGTCCGACGTAACCGATGGTGAAAAGCCCGTCTTTTCGCTGGCGTTTGGCGGGTGAAAACAAATTGGTGTCCACGCCGCGACGCATCATAAATACCGGGCGGTTGGTTGCCCGGTGCAACATTTCGCCAAGCTCTTCGTTCGGCGCCAGGAAAACTTTTCCGAGTTTGTAAAACAACAGCGTCAATTTCAGACTCAATTGTTCGGCGCTGCCTGCCAGCGAAAACTGTCGAACGTCAGGAAGAAACGGCAGCAATTTTTCCAGTCGCTGTTTGGCGTATTCGTGAACGTTGGTGTGCCACGACATCACAACCGGCAGTTTCAATTTGTGAGCGACATACATTCCCAGCAAACCGATGTCGCTCGGTCCGGTGATGTGAATGACATCCGGGTTGAACTGGCGGACGATTTTCAACGCGCGCCGCGCGTGTCGCATCATCAACAAATCAAAGCGCAAATCGGCATCCAGCTTGAAGCCGAATCGTGTTCGCGGCAGTGCCAAACGTTGCAAACTGCCTTCCTGGAACAGTTCAACTTTGTCGCCAGCGTGAACGCACAAAAACGGCAACTCGCGTTTGCGGGCAAACGCCGCCAACATTCGACTGGTGTGCGCCACGCCGTTTACTTCTGTGTAAGAGTCCGTAAAAAAAGCGATTTTCAAATCAGTTTTCATAACTCATCCTTTCCGCCACAACTTCGACGGCGACTTTTTCTCCTGCAAGCGCCATTCTCAAAGCGGGCTGCAAGCGAGTTCCGAGCATGCGCAACATCCACAAACTGGCGCGCACCCACGAAGGGCCCCCATTCGGCCAATGTTTGGTCAGCGAACAACTGCCGCATCCGTCGCCGATGTCCACAAAAACTCGGTCGTGCCATCTTTCCTGTCCCAGCGGATGATTCGGATAGTTTCGCAACACGTCGGCTGCGACTTGAATCGTTCGTGCCACCATTGATTCCTTATATTCCGGCATCAACAAAACTTCGCTGTGATTGTCTTCGCGGATTTCGGCGACAAATTCCTTGAACGAAGTCGCGCGCGTCAGATTCAGTAGGGTATTGGCCTGACAACCGTGCCGATCTCCGCCCGTGACAACTGGAATCGCCCAATCTTCTGCCAGGCGCATCGTTGCCTGATTTTCGCGCCACGAACGGAATCCATTGATTTCAAACGCGTGGATGTGTTGGCGATGTTCTTGCAAGAAAGCTTTCAGGCAGGCTTGGTGGCGGTCTGCGCCGATGAATTCGATGTCCCACAGCGGATGATTCAACACTACCAACGTTTCCGGCGCTTCGTTCAGCAATACCAGTAAATCAACCAGGGACATCGCGTCATCGGTTTGCTGACTGTATTTCATCAACTCCCTGTAGATTTCGTTGGCGAATTCCTGCGGCAGGTTATGAACTCCGACGTGAAAGAATCCTTCGCAATACGGCACAGTCCATTCCAGCGAAATCGGAATGCGACGGCCTGAATCAATTACTTGCAACCGTGAACTGGCTTCGATGTCGTCGTGGTCTGTGATCGAAACGAAGGCAGGCAAGCCAAGCCGCGATTCGATCTGAAAGGTTTCAGCTTCCAATACCTGACGCGGCGAAACTGGCGGCGTCCAATGTGCCTGACCAAAATCCACTGTTCGACCGTGCATTGCCAGATAACGATCCATTTCGGTTTTGAACAGACCGGAGACAATCGGAATCATCCCGGCGTAATGAGGAATGAAAGTCAGCAACTCTTTGGAAAAGCTGGTATGGCAATGCAACGACGCGGCAGCTTGATACCCTTGCAAGACGGAAAACAGGCCTTTGCCTGCACGTTCGTAAACGTGCGTCAGCGTTTTAGCGCGGTTCATGTATTGTCCTCCTGAGTTCGTGAGTCGGGTGTTGCGGGCGCAAAAAAGAAGTTGAAGACTAGGCGAAGTGTGTAACGTCGAGTTCAAGTCAAAACTAAATTCTTGTCAGAGGCGAGATAAATCATCGTTAAGCGGCAGGTTTTACGAAAGCTTAAGGTGGCGCTGATGTGACTTTAACAGCGATTATATTATTGTCTTGCGGTTTATACTTCCACCGATCAAAGAGGAAGAGGTTTATGCGAGCAGGCGAAAAGCTGGGGTTGAAACATGCCCTCATCAAATCAGGCTTCTGGAGTGAATTGGAATCGAGCGACCCGGTCAGCAATGAAAAAGCTGCCGCCATTGTGTTGCAGCGTGTTGAAGAAAAGCTCGGCAGCAACGTGTTTCTGTTCTTTCAAAAAGCTGACGAACAATCCCTGCTCAATGAAGTGCGCGTCAACTGGCGGCAGATGACCTCCGTGCTGGCCAGAGAAGAAAATCTATGCGTCGCCATCTGCAAAGCAGCAGTCGCCTTGCCTTCGTTTTTGGAACGCCATCCTGAATGCGCCGCTTCCCAAACGTATTCTCACAAGTCGTAAATTCATTCCACTGAGGTGCAGGTATGGGTTCACAGGAATTGTTAGACAAAAAATTCCGGTTGGTTGGCATCGTGCCGTTGCTGATTTTCATTTATCGGCTGTCGCAATACATCAGCGTAGGCACGCCTGACTGGATCATGTACAACTGCCATCTTTCGACTTTGCTGTTGGCGGTGGCGATGTTTGCCGGTTGGCGCTCGGGCATTCGCGTGGCCGTCATCTGGCTGGTCATCGGATTGCCGATGTGGTTGATTGACGCCTGGGTTTTTCAAGTGCTCTGGATCGCTTCGGTGGTGTCACATCTCGGTGGTTTTTTGCTGGCGATTTATGCCATTCGCAAAATTGGCGCGACCGGCAAAAGCTGGCTGCCTGCGCTCGTTTGGTTTTTGTTCTGGCAATTGGTGACGCGATACACCACTGCGCCGGAATTGAACGTCAACATCGCACATACGCCTTATGAATCCTGCAAAACCTGGTTCAGCAGTTACTGGCAATTCTGGCCTGTGGGCGCAGCGGTTTCAGGATTGATGGCCTGGGTTGTGGAAATGGCGTTGGTCAAATTGTATCCGGTCAGGACGGAAATCGAACCGACCTACGCGGTCGCTTTGCCGGAAACCGAAGCGGCGAGTTAAGAGCTTCATCAGGTCATACATTTCAATCTTCAAGTTTGGGGAATCAATGCTGAAAGCAGTTATTTTGGATTGGGCGGGGACGGCGGTGGATTACGGTTCGTGCGCTCCGGCGGCGGTGTTTCTGGATGTGCTGTTTCGGCACGGCGTGGAAATCACGATGGAACAGGCGCGCCAGCCGATGGGCTTTCCGAAAAAAGGCCACTTGCAAGCAATTCTGCAAATGGAATCAGTCGCTGAGCGCTGGCGACAGGTTCACGGGCGTCAACCGAACGAAGCCGATGTCGAATCGCTGTATGCGGAATTCATTCCATTGCAAACAGCCTGTTTGAAAGATTATGCCGATGTGATTCCCGGAGTGATCGAAGCTGTCGCGGCTTGTCGGCAACTGGGCATGAAGATCGGTTCGACGACAGGGTACACAGCGGAGATGATGGAAATTCTGACTGCTGAGGCTCGTCGTCAAGGATACGAAACAGATTGTGTGATTGTGCCGTCGCAGGTTTCGGTCGGGCGTCCGGCTCCGTTTATGTGCTGGCAGGTGTTGGCGCAATTAAACGTGTATCCGCCGTCCGCTGCGGTCAAAGTCGGCGACACCATCGTTGACATCGAAGAAGGATTGAATGCAGGAATGTGGGCGGTCGGTGTGGCCAAAACCGGCAATGAACTTGGATTGAGCGAGCGCGAAATCCTTGCGCTGTCTGCCGAAGAATTGCAGTTGCGACTGGAGCAAGCTTACCTGCGATTGTCGAACGCGGGCGCGCATCTGGTGATTGACAGTGTTGCCGATCTGCCGCACGCCATCGCCGAAATCAATCAGCGGTTATCGCGCGGAGAAAAACCTTAACAGGAACGGTCGAATGAGCAATCAAACTCAATGGGATGTTGCCGTTGTCGGCGCGGGAATTATGGGATTGGCGCACGCTTACACGCTGGCCAAACGCGGCAGGCGTGTGATCGTTTTTGAACGCAACCAGCGAGCGATGAGTGCGTCGGTGCGAAATTTCGGCATGCTGTGGCCGGTTGGATTGTGGGCTGGTGAATGGCATCGCCGCGCGCTTCGCAGCCGCGACATCTGGGTGGAAGTTTTAGAGCAAAGCGGCATCTGGCACGAACACACTGGTTCGTTGCATCTGGCGTATCGAGACGACGAAGCCGCCGTGTTGCGCGAATTCATCAATGCGGCTCCGCAAGCCGGGTACGATTGCGAATGGCGCGATGCCCGGCAAATTTTGTCGCAATCGCCGCTGGTCAATCCCGACAACTTGATTGGCGGAATGTGGAGTCCGACCGAAGTGTGCGTTGATCCGCGTCAGGTGATTGCCGCGCTGCCCGGCTGGTTGAACAAAACCTTCGGCGTGCGGTTTGAATTCAACTGCGCTGTGACGGCGTACGATCAACCAAAAGTCACGGCGGGCGGACGCGAATGGCAGGCTGACCGTTTGATCGTTTGTTCCGGCGAAGATTTCCAAACGCTGTACCCTGAAACCTTCGCCGCCAGCGGAATGGTTCGCGTCAAGTTGCAGATGATGCGTTCGCAGGCGTACGGCGCGGACGTAAAACTGGGGCCGATGCTGGCCGCCGGATTGACGCTTTGCCATTACCCGTGCTTCAACGATTGCCCTTCGCTGCCAGTCTTGCGCGAGCGATTCGAACGCGAGTTGCCTGATTATGTCCGATACGGCATTCACGTCATGGCTTCGCAACACGGCAGCGGCGAAATCACGCTTGGCGATTCGCACGAATACGGTGACGACATCACGCCTTTCGACAAAGACGAAATTGATCGGTTGATCCTGGATTACCTGCGGAATTTTTTGATCCTGCCGAACCTGCACATCGCTTCGCGTTGGCAGGGCGTGTATGCCAAACATCCGACTGAAGTCGCTTATAACGCTCAGCCCACGCCCGGCGTCACCATCATCGGCAGTCCCAGCGGACGCGGCATGACCATGTCGTTCGGAATTGCTGAAATGATCGTTGATTCGATGGAGTAAGCCATGCAACCAACTCAAATCATCAACGACATTTTTGCGCTGTATCATGAACGCGGTCATCGGCAATACGGCGAAGACGTAACAGAGCTTCAGCACGCGCTGCAATGTGCCGCGTTTGCCACCCGCAACAACGAAGCTCCGCACATTGTTGCGGCTTGTTTGCTGCACGATTACGGCCATTTGGTTCACGACCTGGGCGAAGACATCACCGAACGCGGCGTGGATGCCCGGCACGAAGAACTCGGAGCCAATCGGCTTGCCGCCTGGTTTACTGCCGAAATCGTCGAACCGGTCCGATTGCACGTCGCGGCCAAGCGATTTTTGTGCTGGAAAGTGCCGAATTATTTTGACGGCTTATCGGAAGCTTCGCAGCGTAGTTTGCAATTACAAGGCGGAATAATGACTGACGAAGAAGCCGCAATCTTTGAGCAAAACCCACATGGTGAAGCGGCTGCACGGCTGCGCCGGTATGACGACGCAGGCAAAATCAAAGACCTGGAAACGCCCGGCCTGGACTCTTACCTCGCGTTGCTGGAACAGTTTGTTCGCACTGATTCTTAAACCTCTTTTTCCTCAGAACACCGCAAATGACCCAAACCGAACAGCATTCGTTACTACGTCCGCCTGCCAGTCAACTAGGTTTGTCCATCTGGTGCATTGTCGCGGCGTTTGGCAGCTATTTTTGCATGTACGGGTTTCGCAAACCGTTCACCTCTGCCGGGTACGAAGAATTCACGCTGATAGGGTTGAGCTACAAATCCGTTTTAGTGACAGCGCAAGTGCTCGGTTACATGTTGTCGAAGTTTTTGGGCATTCGCGTGGTATCTGAAATGCCGCCTGCCCGCCGCGCGCAGACACTGTTGCTGTTTGTCGCCATCGCGCAAGCGGCGTTGTTGCTGTTCGCTGTCGTTCCTGCTCCCTGGAATTTCCTGTGTTTGTTCGTCAACGGATTGCCATTGGGAATGGTGTTCGGTTTGGTGCTTGGTTTTCTGGAAGGTCGTCGCGCGACCGAAGCGTTGACCGCCGGATTGTGCGCCAGCTTTATTCTGGCCGACGGCGTGACGAAATCGGTTGGCGCATATTTGCTGGCGTCGGGCGTCAATCAGTTCTGGATGCCGTTTGCCGCAGGCGCAGTGTTCGCCGTTCCGTTGCTGCTGTGTACGTGGATGTTGGCGATGATTCCGCCGCCGACAGTTGCCGATGTCCAACATCGCCACGAACGCGCGCCGATGACTTATGAAGACCGTCGCCGATTGTTTTTGAAATACGCCACAGGTTTGTCGCTGCTGGTGGGCGCGTATTTGCTGTTGACGATTTTGCGAAGCGTGCGCGCCGATTTCGCGCCGGAAATCTGGAAAGGGCTGGGACAGGCTGCGCCGCCGTCTGTGTTCACTCGTTCGGAAATTTATGTGATGTTCGGCGTTGTCGTCATCAACGGGCTGGCGGTGTTGATTCGTGACAACCGCCGGGCGTTTTTCGCCGCGATGATGGCTTCGGTGACTGGCTTTGCTTTGGTCGGATTGGCGCTGGTTGGGTTTCGTCAAAGCTGGGTCAATGGATTTCAGTTGATGGTGTTGGTCGGGCTTGGATTGTACCTGCCGTATGTTGCGGTTCACACCACGATTTTCGAGCGGTTGCTGGCGATGACCGGCGACAAAGGCAACATAGGCTTTTTGATGTATCTGGCCGATTCGTTCGGGTATCTGGGCTATGTCGCCGTGATGCTGGCGCGCGGCGCAACACAATCCGACGGAAACTTTCTGGAGTTTTTCTTGACGCTGTCGTTGCTGGTTGCCGTCGTTTCAGCCGCGCTGTTAATCGGGTGTTGGATTTACTTTGCCGCGAAGACGCGGAAACACGCCGAACGAATCGAGCAAATTCCCGCCTGAAAGTTTGACGAAGAATATTGATTACCGCACTGGGTTTCAAATATCAGGCAACGGGGCAGGTGGCGCGCAGTTCTATTCCCGACACGCTGTTTATCGAAAGCGAACGGCGACAGGTCTTTTTCGGGGCGGCGATTGGCATTCCGAATTTTTATGTTCGCCAGGATACAAGCAATCAATTGTTGAATGCCATTTTGGCGCGGACAAAGCGCACACGGCAAAGCCGCCGGTATCAAGACTTTTTACGAGTTCGCAATGACGATTACTGTCGCGCGCTTTTGCAAACTCTGCGCTAAAACGCCGCGGATCTGATTGAACTGTCCGGTATGAAGAACACGATCCGGGATTTACAAGCCCGGTTGGATGTTCCGCAAGAACATTCCGCCGCCGGCAAGCTGATGCGCGGAGCTTTACCTTTTCGGGCGCAACCAAAAAAGCTGCCTACGAAGGCCGACTGGAAGGCGTGCGGCTGGTTCCAGTGCAGACCATCACTTCAGTCATTTTTGTATTCATCGGACTGGCAGGAACTTATCTTTTTCTTCAATCACATTTCAAAACCGCTATGTTGATGACTTTGCTGTCAACGCAGCTTTGGCGTTTTTTGTCGGAAACGCTTCGTGCGAATATGCGTGGCAAGGCGGAAAAGATTTCGGTGTATCAGGTCATGGCCTTATTGATGGTGGTGTATTCAGACATCATTCCGTTTGTTTTTTCAGGTGTGTCGGAGCCAATGGCTGCAATCGCCGAGGGATTGCAAGTGCTGTGGAATACGGCGGTGATTCTTTTTTGTCAGGCGTTGTGGCTGATTGTATTTTGATTACCGGGCGCAGCAGCGTGAAGCTTGGCCACACCCTATCAAACCTTTTTTGACAAAGGCGAGTTTGATGATTCGGACGTGACAAACGCGATTCACGCTCTGCTCATGCTGATCGTCGGACTACCCACGTGGAGCGAGATGTCTGACCTCGTAGCTTTAATCAGAGAGGCCTGATGTCAAACCGAGGCTATTGTCAGATCACGGAGGAAGTCCGTGAAAATGGCAAGCGGAGTAAACAGCGTTCACCAGACTTATCATTCGCTTATTCGCTCCAAAGATTGGATCGGTTGGTCGAGTTGTTGCGCCGAATGCACTTGCCAGTTTTTGTCGTCGCGCGCGGGGAAATCTTCGCGGAAATGGCCGCCGCGGCTTTCTTCGCGCCACAGGGCGGCTTCGGCCATCAATCGGGCGAGCGTGACGAAGTTTCGGGTTCGCTGGTTGACCTTTTCTTCTGCCAGATGTGTCAATTCCGCGATGGCGGATTGCAACTCATCGGCTCGGCGGATCAAGCCGACTTTCCACCACATCAATTCCTGCACGCGAGCTTTGGCGCGTTGATCCAATCGCCAGTCGGATAAATCGAATTCAATCGGTTCGGATTCCGCTTTGGCGGGAGAAGGCAATGCATCGCCGAGCGCAGCGGCTCCGGCGCGCGCGCCGAACACCAGCCCTTCCAGCAAGGAATTGCTGGCCAGCCGATTGGCTCCGTGAACGCCCGTACAGGCGACTTCTCCGGCGGCGTACAACCCCGGCAAAGTCGTGCGCCCGTGCGTGTCTGTGCGAACTCCGCCCATCACGTAATGCACGGCTGGGCTGACCGGCAACAGGTCTTTGGCCATATCCAGCCCGTACCGCAAACACGTTTCAAAGATTTTCGGGAAACGTTCGCGCAAAAATGCGGCGTCGAGGTGCGTCAAATCCAGAAACATGCAGTTCTGATTCGTTCGCTGTGCTTCGGCAACAATGGCGCGAGCGACGATGTCGCGCGGAGCAAGCTCACCGCGTTCGTCATAGTTTTTCGCAAAAGCTTCGCCGTCGTGATTCCGCAAAATCGCGCCTTCGCCGCGCAGAGCTTCGCTGAGCAAAAAGCGCGGCGCTCCGGCCAGCGCCAACACAGTTGGATGAAACTGCACGAATTCCAGATCGCACATCATCGCTCCAGCGGCATACGCCATAGCCATTCCGTCGCCAGTCGCCACGCTCGGGTTGGTCGTTTGCGCGAATAACTGCCCCGCTCCGCCGGTCGCCAGCACCACCGCGCGAGCGAAGACTTCGCGGCGTAAACTTTCGCTGGGATCAATGAACTGCACTCCGGCACAACGCCCATTTTCGACCGTCAAGCCAATCGTCGCAGCGTGCGCCGTCAACTGAATGTTCGGATGTTTTTTGGCGGCGGCGATCAATGCGCGAACGATTTCACGTCCGGTGGAATCTCCGTGCGCGTGCAGGATGCGCCGCCGCGAATGTGCCGCTTCGCGCGTGAAGGCCAATTCGCCGCCTTCGCGGTCGAATTGCGCTCCCCAATCAATCAGCTCGGTGATGTAACGCGGCCCTTCGGCGATTAAAACGCGGACGGCTGTTTCGTCGCACAAACCTGCTCCGGCAATCAGCGTGTCTTCGACGTGCAGATCAATTTCGTCGTCGTCCGAAAGCGCGACGGCAACTCCGCCCTGAGCGTATTCGGTGTTCGATTCGTCCAACCGGTCTTTGGTCAAAACGGTAACGCGACCGCCTTTGGCCAATTCCAGAGCGGCGCGCAATCCGGCGACGCCGCTACCAATCACTATGAAATCTGTAGAAGTTTGCATATCAAGCCACAAAACGTTTAGACAGGATGAGCAGGATTTCTTTCAGGATTTACAGAATCAGAAACAGTGGTTGATGTGATGTTGCCAAAGTCTTGTTCATCCTGAAAAAAAATCATGGCAATCCTGTTTTGTCCACAGTTCAGCCGCCAATTGTCGTAAAGCGTATCCTTCTGTATTTTACGGCGTAGCGCAATTGACCGAAAAAACGACTGACCGCAGAAAGTCTGACGATGTTCATAGATTCCCATTCTCATTTGGACGTGCCGAATTACGATGCCGACCGCGACGAAGTCATCGCGCGCGCGCACGCAGCCGGAGTCGAATTGATGCTGGAAATTGCCGGCAGCGACGTTGGCAAAGGTTCGCTTGAACCGGGACTACGGCTGGCTGAACAACACGATTTCATTTACGCCGCTGTAGGCCTGCATCCGCACGAAGCCAGTTTGTACAATGCGGAACTGGAACGAACCTTGTTGGAATGCAGCCGTCATCCGAAAGTCATCGGCTGGGGCGAAATCGGCCTGGATTATTATTACGACAACAGCCCGCGCGACGTGCAGCAACAGGTCTTTCGTCGCCAACTGGAACTGGCGATTGAACGGCGGCTGCCGGTCATCATTCATACACGCGACGCCGAAGCTGACACAATCTCCATCTTGCGCGAACACTGGGCGCAAGTCGGCGGTTCGGAAATAGGCGGCATCATTCACTGTTTCACCGGAACTCAAACGCTGGCGGACGCTGTATTGGACTTGGGATTTCACATTTCGTTTTCCGGCGTGGTGACGTTCAAAACAGCGGAAGAGTTGCGCCACGTGGCGCGGTCTGTGCCGATGGATCGGCTGCTGATCGAAACCGATTGCCCGTTTCTGGCTCCGATGCCGTATCGTGGCAAACGCAACGAACCGGCTTTTGTCGTCGAAACGGCCAAAAAGCTGGCTGAGTTGAAACAAATCTCCGTCGAGGAAATCGCCAGTGTCACAAGCTCTAATTTCAAGACGCTGTTCGGATTGACTTAGACGGTTCAAGATCGCCCGCATTGACAATGGATTTAGCGGCGGGTTACAACATCGTCCCTACCTTATGCAGAGTCACAGGCAAGACAAGTTGAACAAAAGCATTGAGCCGACCCCGATCAAGCTGTGCTGAAGTTGTCAAGATTCGACTTTCCATCAGCTTTGCGCGCGGTGGCTCTGGCAAGGTTTTGTGAATTATGGCGCAGCAAAATACATTCGACATCGTTTCCCAAATCGAGCACGCCGAAGTCGTCAACGCCATCAACCAGGCGACGAAAGAGGTGCTAACTCGTTTCGATTTCAAAGGCAGCAAAAGCAGCATCGAAGAAGAAGGCCAGGAAGCAATCCTGCTGACTTCGGACGACGAATACAGACTGAAAAGTCTGAACGACATTCTGCAATCGAAATTCGTCAAACGCGGCGTCCCGCTGAAAGGGCTGACATACGGCAAGATCGAACAGGCGTTGGGCGGCACGGTTCGCCAGCGCATCACGCTGCAACAAGGCATCCCGCAGGACAAAGCCAAGGAAATCGTCAAATTCATCAAAGACACCAAGCTGAAAGTTCAGGCTTCGATTCAAGGCGACATGGTTCGCGTTGCGGGAAAAGACCGCGACGTGTTGCAGGAAGTGATCGCCGCCCTGCGCACTCACGATTTCGGCATTGACATGCAGTTCACGAATTACAGATCGAATTGAGGCAGTTGCCGGTGATCGGTGATCGGTGATCGGTGGACAACCGACAACCGACAACCGACAACCGGCAACCCAAAACTATGGCAACACTTGTATCAGCATCTTCTTCGCGCGAAGCGACCACCGCCGGGCGAATCTTCAGTTTGATCGCCCGCGACATGCAGCGCGTCGAGGAGGAATTCGAGCGGCAGGCTCGCTCCAACATTCAGATCATCGCTCACATCGGCAGATACCTTCACCAGACCGGCGGCAAACGTGTCAGACCTGCGTTGGTAGTGCTGGCCGCCAAAATCTTCGGCGAAGAGGTTGACGATTCGGTCATCAAAATGGCCACGGTCATGGAGTTTCTGCACACGGCCACGCTGGTTCACGACGATGTGATTGATGGCGCGGAAATGCGTCGAGGCCGGCGGGCGGTTTCAGCGCAATGGAACAACGAAATCGCCGTGCTGATGGGCGATTGGCTGTACATGTCGGCGTTTGAAACCGCGCTGCAACAACGCAACCTTGCATTGCTGGATGCGCTGACCGAAGCCACGCGCAAGATGACCGAAGGCGAATTGATACAGTTGACGCTGATCGGCAACACGCGCATCACCGAAGAGCAGCATCTGGAAATCGTCATTCGCAAAACCGCCTACCTCTTCAGCGCCAGTTGCCGTGTCGGAGCGATTTTGCGCGGCGCTTCGCCGGAACAATGCCGCGCGCTGGCTGAATACGGGTTGAATCTGGGCATTGCGTTTCAACTGGTTGACGATCTGCTGGATTTCACCTCGAACGTGGAAAAGCTGGGCAAACCCGTGCTGAGCGATTTGCGCGAAGGCAAGGTCACGTTGCCGCTGATTCGGCTGTTGCGGTCGAACCCGCAGTTCGCTCCGCAAGTCCGCGCGGCTATGGACGAACCGCCCGGCGAAACCGCGCGCGCACGCGAAGTGCTGGCCATTCTGGCCGAATGCGGCGAATTGGAAAAAGCCCGCGACGAAGCTTATGCTTACGCTGCACGCGCGCAGGAAGTCCTGAAGATTTTCCCGGACAACCTGTACCGGCGGGCGTTGGCGGAAATCGCGCAATACATCATCGAACGCGACAATTGATTGAGTTATGAATGACGCAGCATTGGCGGCGCTTCAGCGGTCGCTCAGCGAATACCGCGAAGCAAAGCGAAAAATTCAACTCAAGGTGGCCGACCTGGAAATGGAATCGGCTTCGCTGCGTTCGCAGCTTGCCGAACTCGACGCCATGATCGAACGCAACGAAACCGCGTTGCTGCGCATGCTGTTGCCTGCTGACAAACAATTTCAGCAACCGCGAACTTCCAGCTTTTCCTTCGATCACAAAACAGACTCTTACTCAACCCAGCCGGACTTCGGCGATTTCCGCTCGTCGGGCGAACCCGACATCGAAGCCGAAGTCGCCAAACTGGAACAATCGGAAAAAAACAGCAACGTTCGCTTCACGGATTTTCGCATTCCGCAGGCGGCGACCATCGTATTGCGCGAAGCCGACGGCCCACTGCACGTCAGCGAAATTTATCGCCGGATGGCCGCCGGAGGATTTGAATTTCGCGGCCAACACCAACTGATTACGCTCGCCGTTTCTCTGAGCCGCAGCAAGCGTTTCCGCAAGGTCGCTCCCGGCACTTTCGATCTGGTTCCCGAACATCTGGCCGGAGCGGCTTGATTGCGGATTTGGGATTGCGGATTGCGGATTTTCTTTTCCAGGCTTTCTTCTCTCTTGATCTAAACCTATGACTGAAGCTCCTTTCCGCAATCACGAAATTGAGGTGAAGCTTCGATTCGACAGCATTGAACCGTTGACCGCAGCCGGAATTGTTCTGGAGTTGGAAACGCCTCGCCACTTTGAAGACAACTGGTTGTTGGACACTGCGAACAAACAACTCGGCGAAAAGCTGGCGGTGTTGCGCGTTCGGCAGACCGGCCAAACCGGCTTGCTGACGTATAAGGAAAAAGCCGCTCCCGAAGAAGCAGCATCACAATTCAAAAAGCGATTGGAACTGGAAACCGCGCTCGACGATCCGAAAAACGCGCTGGCGCTGTTTGAACGACTGGGATTCACTCCATGGTTTCGGTATCAAAAACATCGAACGGTTTACAGAGCCGAATTGCCCAGCGCAGCCCGGTTGCACGTGATGTTTGACGAAACGCCCATCGGCAATTTCATCGAACTCGAAGGCGAAGAAAACGCGATTGCCGAAGCTGTCAATCTGCTCGGCATTCATCGCGAAGATTATGTGCTGGAAAGTTACCTGGCGTTACAAATCGCCGATTGCGCCCGGCAAAATAAACCATTCAGCGATATGACGTTCCAAGAAGCTTCAGCAACCGACCACCGACCACCAACCACCAACCACCGATTATGAAAGCAATGATTCTGGCCGCAGGTTTCGGCACTCGATTGTGGCCGCTGACGATTGGCCGCACCAAACCCGCAATTCCATTTTTGAACCGTCCGCTGATTGGCTTCACGATTGATTACCTGCGCCGATACGGATTTGAAGACATCATCATCAACCTGCACCACGAACCGGATTCGGTTCGCCAACAAATCGGCGACGGGGCGCGTTTCGGCGTGCGAATTCATTATTCGCTCGAAGCGCCGGAAATTCTGGGAACGTCTGGCGCACTGGACAATGTCCGCGAACTTTTGAACAAAGAAACTTTCGCTGTCGTCAACGGCAAAATCATCACCGACATTGATCTGGCAGCAGCGCTGGAAACGCATCGCCAAAAACGCGCGCTGGCAACTTTGGTTTTGAAACCCAACGCCAAACGCGAACGCTTCAGCGAAGTCAAAATCACCGACGACGGACGCATCGCCGAATTCGCTGGCTTCCCGACTGCCAACCAACCACCAACCACCGACCACCGACCACCGTTAATGTTCACAGGCATTCACCTCATGCAGCCGGAGATTTTCGATTACATTCCGCGCGGCGTGTTTTCCGACTCAGTCAAAGATGTGTATCCGGCGGCGATGGCCGACGGCAAAGTGATTGCCGCGCACATTGCCAGCGAAGAAAGTTCATGGTTTGAACTGAGCACTTTGCAACGTTACCTGGAAATCAGTTTGGAATTCCTGTTGCGCGAAAGCCGCAATGTGGTGATGGACGAAGCCTGCCAGATTGATGCTTCGGCGCGACTTGCCAATTCGGTGCTTTGGAAACGGGTTCGAGTGGAGGCAGACGCTCGCTTAACAAACTGCGTCGTTGGCGATGACGTGACGATTCCCGCCGGAGCAGAATTTAGCCATGCCGTCATTGTTCGCGCGGATTTGGCAGCCGACGGCGAACGTCCTGAAAAAGCTTTACCAGCAGAAGTCGTTGGCGAGAATCTTGTTGTGAAAATCGGCTGATGCTACCATCCGCCATCGTTTTTGAGACCGAGCCAGCCGCGTGCGACGCTGGCTCAGCATTCCCCGCCAACAGGATTGACCAAACAATTATGGCTGCTACACAACATAACAATATCTCTGCGCCCGAAATGCTGCCCGGCGAAATGGCCAAAACCACTGGTGGCCTGAGCGAAAAGCGGGTCGTCATTTTCGCGGCTCGACATTTCGGTTTACCCGTCAGCGAAGTGCTGTTCCAACCGCTGACGCCGGACGCTTCGACACGCAAGTACTACAGGATTGCCGCTGCTGCTCGACCTCAAGAAACATTGATCGTTAGCCGATACCCGGCGCCGTTCAATCCTCTTGAAAACACGTATCTAGATGTCACCAAGCTGTTTGAACAAGCTAGCTTGCCAGTACCTAAAATTATTGATGTCGCCGATAAAGAAGGCATCATCTTACAGGAAGATTTGGGCGACATAAGTTTGGCAACCTGGTTCAAAGAAGCTGAAGCTCGCAACGACGTAACAGGAATCAAAGAGATGATGCGTCGTTCGATTGAACTAATAGCTCAAATTCAATCAGCAACCATGCTTGCATACACTATGAATTCCGTCGCTAGCCGGTTTGCATTTGACGAAGACAAACTGTCGTGGGAATTGAATTATTTCTTCGATCATTTCTTTGGCAGTTATCGTCAGCGCCAATTCCCGGAGGCAGAATCCGAAGCGATTAAACGTGAATTGCAGTCCATTGCTGCCGAATTGAGCACACGCCCCAAAGCATTGACTCACCGCGATTATCACGCGATGAATTTGATGGTAGACGCCAGCGGAGAATTACGAATCATTGACCATCAGGATGCGCGAATGGGGCCGGCGACGTATGATCTGGTTCCGCTGCTGGTCGAACGCCGACTGCAACCGGTGGATGAAAGCTGGGTTTTGGAACATCAGGATTTGTTTCTGAGCTTGCGCGAAAAGATGGGCTTGCCGAAAATTGAAACCGAAGATTTTCGATACGAATTCGACCTGATGACCATTCAACGGCAATTGAAAGCCATCGGAACGTTTTCGTATCAAACGGCAGTCGTCGGACGTGGTGTAGTTTATGAACAATACATTATCCCGGCAGTGGCGACTGTGCTGCGCGCGATGAACAAACCAGGGATGAAAGAATATCCATCTCTCAAAAACGCCTTGATCGAGCTTTAATGCAATGTGGTTGTTCGAGGCAGCTACAAATTTGGTTAGCGACATTTTCTGGTGGCTGCCCACCCTCTTTTTGGCTTCTTGTCCAGGTTGCGGCGGGCGATTGGATTCGCTGTCAAAGCCAAATCCGAACAAACATCATCGTTGCGTTCTTTGTGCTAAGGTTTGGAAAAAAGAAAACAAGCAATTGATCGAGGTTCAGACTCGCTGACCAATTCGCGGAGGAAGTTTATGCCGATTATCACTGCTGAAAACATACTTGCTCAGGTTAATCAACTACCAGCGGTGGAGCGTCAGAAACTGATTGCGATCCTGAATCGCAATCTTGGCGGAAGCGAATTCCCGGATCGCCAATCGGATGATTCAACGCCCCAGGCGGAAGTAAAAATTCCGCCTGCCAGGATCATCAGCGTCAATGCTGAGTTCAATGACCGTGCGCAAGAATACGAATGGTTGAGGCAACATCGGAGTGAATATATCGGCCAGTGGGTAGCGCTTGAAGGCGATCAACTAATTGCTTATGGCAATAGCGCCAAAGAGGTTTTTGATAAAGTGGACGCTCTGGGAATTGAATTGCCTCTGGTACTTTTGGTGGAAGACCCCAACTTACATTTCGCCGGATTCTAAGCTGATGGAATACGCGCTTGATTTCAACATTAGACATCAATACCGAACCACTGATATTGGCATTACTATTCCTGCGCGTGTGGCGGCTGGCGCTCGGATTGTTGAGATTGATAGCAAATTCGATCCTGGAGCCGAGTATTGTCTTTTCCAACGCGAAATTGGCGAGCGGCTGGACTTGAACATCGAAAGCGGCTTTCCGCTTCGTTTGTCTTCGCTCGGTTGGTCATTTGACACATTCGGGCATACCGTCATCCTGCAATTTCTCGGCATCAAAATTGAAAGCATGGTTTTCTTTGCTGCGCTTCCCGGATTGCAACGCAATCTGCTTGGCAGAACTGGATGCATGGATCGGCTGCTTGTCGGTTTGGACGTTTACGAAGAAACTCTTTACCTGGCCACTAAAACATAACTGGAATCAAAATGAAGCAAACATACATCTCTGACATTTCCAAACACCTTGGCGAAGACATCACCATTAAAGGTTGGCTGTACAACAAACGGTCGAGCGGCAAGCTGGGCTTTCTGGAAGTCCGCGACGGCAGCGGCATCATTCAAGGTGTCGTCTCCAAAAAAGACGTGAGCGAAGAAACCTGGGCAAACACCGAACGTGCGACGCAGGAATCTTCGATCATCGTCACCGGCGTGCCGCGCGAGCATCCGAAAAAGCCCGGCGTGTACGAAATGGACATCAAGACGGTCGAGATCGTCAATCTGACCGAAGAGTATCCGATCACACCCAAAGAACACGGCGTCGAATTCCTGATGGATCATCGCCATTTGTGGCTGCGTTCGCGCCGTCAGCACGCCATCCTGCGTGTTCGCCACACGATCATCAAATCCGTCCGGGACTTTTTCGACAACAACGGCTTTACGTTGTGCGACACACCGATTTTCACGCCTGCCGCCTGCGAAGGGACTTCGACCTTGTTCGAGGTGAATTACTTCGACGACGAAAAAGCGTATTTGTCTCAATCGGGTCAGTTGTACAACGAAGCGACCGCCGCCGCGTTTGGCAAAGTATATTGTTTCGGCCCGACGTTCCGCGCCGAAAAATCAAAGACGCGCCGCCACCTGACCGAATTCTGGATGGTCGAGCCGGAAGTCGCATACGCCAAGCTGGACGACGTGATGGAGCTGGCCGAAAACTTCATCAGCTACATTGTCAGCCGAGTGCTGGAAACCCGGCAGGAAGAATTGAAAGTGTTGGAGCGCGATGTTTCCAAGCTGGAAGCAATCGTCCCGCCGTTCCCGCGATTGCAATACGACGACGCCGTGAAGATGCTTCAACAGGCGCACGCCGAAGGAAAGCTGGAAAACCGGTTTGAATGGGGCGGCGATCTTGGTGCGCCGGATGAAACCTACATTTCTTCGCAATACGACAAGCCTGTGATGGTGCATAGGTATCCGGCGGAAGTGAAAGCGTTTTACATGGAACCCGATCCTGAGCGGCCTGACTTGGCATTGTGCGTTGATGTATTGGCGCCGGAAGGTTATGGCGAAGTCATAGGCGGCGGCGAACGCATGTCTTCGCACGAATTGCTGCTGCAACGCATTCACGAACATCAATTGCCGCCCGAAGCTTTCGACTGGTATCTGGATTTGCGCAAATACGGCAGCGTGCCGCACGGCGGATTTGGCATGGGGATAGAACGTTGCGTGACGTGGCTCTGCGGCATCGAACATGTGCGCGAAACCATCCCCTTCCCGCGCATGCTGTACCGGCTGAAACCTTAAACTGAAATCAAAAATCAAAAGGCAAATCTCAAAAGTCAAAAATCCGTGTGGCCGTAATAGTCCGAGCAATGACAAATGACTATTGGCAAATCGAAAATGAAAAATGAACTTATTCCGGTATTTTTGCCTTTTGATTTTTGAGATTTGCCTTTTGATTTTCTGTTTTCCCCCTTCCGTGAAGCTTCCCCCTTCTGAGGACAAATGCCCCATGACTCGAAACGAAGACTCACTGTTGCTGGGCCAAACATCACCGAAAACCGAAACTTCGGCGAAGCCTAAATCGGCGATCATTGACACATGGCTCAGCCAGTTTGAACAAAACATCGCCGATGATTTTCAGCGGCGAACCGGGTTGGATTACAAAACAACCATCGCACAAATTATCGAAGCTGCTGACCCGTTTCCAGGCATGCGCGTATTGGACGCGCCAACCGGAACCGGAATTCTGGCTCGGCAATTCGTCGGCAAAATCGGCCAGGAAGGCAAAATCACAGGCGTGGACGAAACGCGCGAAAAAGTCGAAGCGGCGCGGCTGGCCGCGCAATCGGCCAAAGCGACTTTGAAAACCGAATGGCAGGTCATGCCAGTGGACAAATTGAAATTCGCCGACGGCAGTTTTGATCTGGTCACGTCGGGAATGGCGCTTCATCGTCTGCCGAATTGCCAGCAGTATCTGGCAGAAATGTATCGCGTGCTGGCCGATGGTGGACGATTGCTGATTGCTGATGAATTGGCGCCGGAAATCGAACCCAACGCGTTGCTGCAATCCGTGCGGCGAAGCTATTACCGATTCATCGCGCGTGACGCCGCCGAAGCCGAAGCCCAATTTCGTTCCAGCAAGGAAATCATTCAACTGCTGAACGAAGCAGGGTTCAATCAAACTGTCGTTCGCGCTTTGCGGCAGCGCAGCAAACACGACCGCGTTTTCGCCTTGATCAAAGCCGTGAAGTAGAGGAGCAACATGAATCCGCAAAAGAAAGCCACCATCATCGGAGTGTTGATGGATTTGGGCGCTGACCGCAGAGGCGTGGATATGGGGCCATCGGCGGTGCGCGTTGCCGGATTGAACGAACGATTGGCAACGCTCGGTTACGAAGTCACCGACGCCGGCAATATCCCGGTTCGCAATCCGGAGATGATGAACATCACAGACGGCAATGCGAAATACCTGCCTGAAATTACAGCCGCTTGTCAGACATTGGCCGATCAGGTCGAAGCCGCCCTCAACGCTGGTTCGACGCCGATCATTCTGGGCGGAGATCATTCCATCGCCATTGGCAGCGTCGGCGGATTGTCGGCGTTCCATCACAAACGCGGCCAGCGGGTCGGCGTTATATGGTTTGACGCGCACGGCGATATGAACACGCCGGACACTTCTCCATCCGGCAACATTCACGGCATGCCCTTCGCCGCGATTCTGGGCAAAGGCGCAAAGGAATTGACGGAAATCAGTGGCTTCGCGCCGAAAGTGTACGCCGAAGATTGCGTGTTGATCGGCGCGCGCAGCGTTGACCCCGACGAAGCCATCGCGCTGCGAGCTTCCGGCATTCGCGTGGTGACAATGCGCGAACTGGACGAACGCGGCATGAGTTCCGTTATGGATGAAGCGATTGAACTGGCTTCGCGGCGAACCGCCGGTTTTCACGTGACGATGGACATGGATTTCGTTGACCCTGACTTCGCGCCCGGCGTAGGCACTCCGGTTCCCGGCGGCCCGACGTACCGCGAAAGCCATCTGGCGATGGAGAAAGTCGCCGATTCCGGCAAGATGCTTTCGTTTGAATTGACCGAAGTGAATCCGGTGCTCGACGAATCGAACAAGACAGCAGAATTGGGTGTGCAACTGATCCTGTCGGCGTTCGGCAAAAAAATCATGTGATGGCAAAACATAATCAACCACAAAAAACACAGAAGGCACAAAAGAAATCATCGTCGTTCTTTTTTGTGTTTTTTGCGCTTTTTGTGGTTTCCCTTTCCTAAAACTCCAGGAGACAGATTGGATAGCAAGCTCAGAGTCGGAATCATTTTCGGCGGGCGTTCCGGCGAACACGAAGTTTCGCTGCGGTCGGCGGAATCCATCATCAACGCGCTCGACCGCGACAAATACGAAGTCGTTCCCATCGCCATCACCAAAGCAGGCAAGTGGCTGGCTTCCAGCGAAGCGACGAATCTGCTGCCCAGCGCGGTGATGATCAACGCCGATCAGCACGTGGCGATTTTTGGCGACCCGACGGAAAAAGGATTGGCGAGAATCGGCGGCGAAAAAGTTTCCGGCCAACGCGACAAACTGGATGTGATTTTTCCCGTGCTGCATGGCACTTACGGCGAAGACGGAACGATTCAAGGCTTGCTGGAAATGGCCGATGTGCCCTATGTCGGATGCGGTGTGCTGGGTTCTGCCGCCGGAATGGACAAGGTCGTCATGAAACGACTGTTCCGCGAAGCCGGTTTGCCAATCGTCGAATTCACGCATTTTCTGCGCTCGCAGTGGGAAGCCGACCCGTTACTCGTGGAATTGCGCGTTGCCGAAGAACTCGGATTTCCCTATTTCGTCAAACCGGCCAACCTGGGTTCATCGGTCGGCATTTCCAAAGCGACCGATGCGAAAAGTCTGAATGCGGCAATTGCTCTGGCGGCGAAATACGACCGCAAGATCATCGTCGAACGCGGCGTTGACGCGCGCGAAATCGAAGTCAGTGTGCTGGGCAACGACGAACCCATCGCCAGCTTGCCCGGAGAAATCGTTCCGCAATCCGCCGAGTTTTATGATTACGAAGCCAAGTACATCAGCGCCGATGCCGCACGGTTGGTGATACCGGCAGAATTGAGCGACGCGCAAACCGCAGAAATTCAACAACTGGCGATTTCTGCGTTTCAGGCAATTGACGGCAGCGGACTGGGCCGTGTGGATTTCTTTCTGGAAAAAGAAACCGGCAAGTTATTGCTGAACGAAATCAACACCATGCCCGGTTTCACTTCGATCAGCATGTATCCGAAACTGTGGGAAGCCAGCGGACTGGGCTACAGCCAGTTGATAGATCGGTTGATCGAACTCGCCTTTGAACGTCACAGAGAAAAGTCGCGCAACGTGACCAGCTTCGGTTGAGTTACAAGAAACCCTGTCCCGTTACCCCAATACACAAATATCTACCAGCTTGCGATGAATTGCTTGATCCAGGGTAAGGTGTTTCCGTTCAGCAGCACTCCTTTGGATGTATTGCCAATGGTGAAGCCGACGGTATTTATGCCGATAACAGTCGGGGTTCCCCCAATGTTTATCCAGACTGGGCCGCCGCTCGCTCCGCCGGCCGAGAACCAGGTGGCGACAAATTCTTGTGACCAAGGTGCCGTCCTGCCCATCCTCGATGTCCTCATCAGTTGATGAGTTCCTCCGAACAAATCGGCGTCATACCCGTTCATGTTTGCATCGATTCTATTGATCCTCCCCAAAACTGAAGGGCTTACCATATCGAACTTCATGTATCCCGGCTGAACGGAAAAATTTAAGTTGACCGAGATTAACCCTAAATCGTAAGCCTTGTCTCTGCCACGTGACTCAAAATAACGCCGTGGGACTTCCAGCCTCCTAGCAAACGCAACAGCGAAAGGAGTGATTTGTCCGTGTAACGCCGGAGTAAACAATATCGTTTTAGCAAACCCTCCCCGGCTATAGTTATAGATCGCGTGCCCGGCAGTCAGCACATGATGAGGCCCAATCAGGACTCCGCTCCCAACAGATTGCTTACCGTTGGGCCAAACTATCACCAACTTGCCAACATATTTGGCGGGAGTAGTTTGAGTGTTGCCGATTTCTCGACGGCCATTCCATTGCGTTTGCGCCTGGCTGGTAAAGGCAGTTAGTACAGAAAGCGCGAATAAAAACAAAACATAAATGTATTTCTTCTTCATCATGAATTCTTCCTCCAATCGAGTTAGGGATTTTACACGCATGTTTCAAACTGACGGTTGGTCACAGCCTAAAGCGAAATCGGACTATTTCAATTTCACATTCATGAATGTCCAACTGCGAGTTGGCATCCCATCTTGGCTTAATGAATTTGTCTTACCCTCAATAAGGTGGAACGTACTGAGAGAATCAGGGATTCTTTCAAAAGTCAGCTTAAAGGTGACAGATTCACCTTCTTCCAAAGAAGTTTGCGATGGTTCCATCGCTATTCCCTCGACATTGAGTAGCTTGTATTCCGCTCTGCTGTCCGGATCCGCGATGTAAAATGCCGTCTGCTGGCCGGGCGCCGCAGTACGAATCCAGGAGGTGGACTCGCTTTTGAAAACAAGGTTGAAAATGGTTTTGCTGTCTGTGACCGTGACCTTCTTGATACGGAGTTCGGGGTTGGTGTCACAAACGACATTCATCTCATATTCCCCTTTCAGGCTTGACACTCCGGGTCGCGAAATTGGCGACGTCGTACCGTCCTTGTCCTGCACCACAACCACGGGAGCGGGGTTGCACCCGGACAGAAGCGCTGCTAATCCAGTTATGGCGAAGCAAACTGCATAACGAATTTGAAACATGGAAAAATCCTCCAATTGATTTGGTATTGAGTCGTTTGCTTTATTTCAGAGCTAAGTCAAACGGGGTTCCTTACAGCCTGGCTCTGAAAAAAAGATCAGACACGATTCATAAGCCCCATCTTGCTATTTTTCCTGGCTGTCTGAGGACGCTGCCGCAGGCCGGGACGCTTTTTGAAGCGCGAATTTGCGCTGCACAAGTAAATGCGGAATCCGCGCGCAAAACAGCTCACGATTTTTTTCGTTTTCATCGCTACGTGTCGAAACGGTGTTTGCCGTTGCAGAAAAATTTCGCTGTCGCGCAGATTTTTTCGAGCAGCAGCTTTTCGATTGGCGCAAAGCCGCAACGCAAAACGCCTTGCCAAGCCAGTGCGTTGGCGGCTTCGCACCTGACGCAGGCGTTTTTCCCAGTTCCGCCAACTGCACGGACAGGAACAGCGCCTTGTCGCTTTCACGTGTAAATTCGGCCAGCCGCGTTGCAGAAAAATTTTTGACCAGGTTGGCTGTTGCTTGGAGAAAAGCGAGCTGTTCTGTAAAGTTCGTCTGCCTTGCCAAGGTCAAATCAAACCGTAACCACCACAATTTCAGGGGGGAAAGCCGTGTCTCAGCGTTTCGTCATTCGCCGATTTGTTCATTGCTTATCTTTTGCGGCGGTGTTGTTGTCTGTGCTGGCCTGGCTGCTGGCTGACGGCGGGAAAGCCAACGGTCAGAGCGACAATTCAACTGACAATCAGGATTTGCCGGTTTTGGAGTTGAACCAGACGGTTAAACACGAAATACCTGCTGGGAAAAATTACAGCTATCAGGTCAGGCTAGAGGCCGGAATGTTTGTCATGTTCGAGGCTGTCTTTTCTCAAAATTCCGCTCAACTGGCGCTTTATAGCTCGGAAGGAGAATTGATTTACCGGCAATGGCGTGGTGGCAGAGCGGTTTCTGCAGGATTACTCCAGAATTTGAAGCGCGTGATTGAAACATCTGACGCTTACCGACTGGAATTAAGCGCAAAGGCCGATCAAAAAGCGGCTAGCATTTATGAACTGAAGATTGCGGAGTTGCGCCCCGCCACAGAAACGGATCGCGCGTTACAAACAGCGGAGGCAAATCAGAGAAAAGCCTCTCACCTGTCGGAACAGGAAAGAAAGTTTGACGAAGCGATTGCGCTTGGCGAACCAACGTTGGCGACTTATCTGAAATTGCTGCCCCCGGATGCCGGTGACATCGGAAACCTGGCCATCGTGCTTCAAAACGCTTACGCGTCACGTGGCTATCACCGGGATTTAGAACGGCGGGAGCAATTGCTGGAAATCGCCGCGCGCAACCGCGAGGCCATGTTTGGCCCGGATAATCTGCATGTCGCCGTGCTTTACAACTGGTTGGCTGAACTGGCTGACCCGGTACGCGCCGAGAAGTGGTTTCAGAAGACCATGGACATTGTCGTAAAGAATGTAGGGAGGGAGCATTCTTATGTCGCCTCGGTGATTGGTGGGTGGGCAATCAGCATCGAGGCGCTTGGTGACAAGCCGCGCGCCGCCGAAATGTATCAGCGAGCGGTTCAACTGATGGAAAAAGCGGAAGGCCCCGAATACCCGATGTTGTGTCCGCTGCTGATCAACCACGGACAGATGCTGATGGATAAACAAGAATTGGCAGCGGCTGAGGTCTGCTTTCAACGAGTGTTGCCGATTGTCGAGAAACATCCGGTGGGCGATCACATGGAATCCGATCCCAAGGCACTGGCGCTATACAGTCTGGCGGAACTCAACCAGCGAAGGGGCGACTTCGCCCAGGCGGATGTCTACCAACAAAAACTGTTGGAGGAATACAAAACGACCAACAGACTTCCGCACGACAAAGTTTGGGCGACTGCCTATCAGCAGCGGGGCAATTTCGCCTTTGCCAGAGGACGGTACGAAGATGCGGAGCGAAACTTCGAGCAGGCGCGGAAAGTGCTGGAAATGACCGGAGATTCTCCTGAATTCGCCAGTCTGCTCCGGGATTGGCGGAAGCTACATTTGCTGACCGGGCGAGTAAACAAGGCTGTGGCAGCGCAACGGAGGGCCCTTGGAATGTCCGAAACCGACTTGAGACGGTTGTTGGCTTATGGTTCGGAACTTCAGAAGATGAAAATCTTATCGCTGGCAGCGGAGGAAATGTCGGAGACATTTTCATTGCACGTCCAAGCCGCGCCAAATTCAAGCGACGCGTTGCTGTTGGCTTTCACGACATTGTTGCAACGCAAGGGGCGCGTGCTGGATGAGATGAATCGCACCATCGCTTTGCTCCGTTTATCCGCCAAAGGGGAATCAGCGGAATTGATTGAGCAGTGGATCAACAAAGCCAGTCAGATTTCAGCGCTGGCATCTAAAAAGTCAGAAGACAAGGACCCGGCCAGCCAACTTGTGGAAATCGAAAAACTCAATCGGGAATTCGAGCAATTACAATCAGCCATCAGCACGCGCAGCGCTGAATTCCGCGCGCAGGTCTTGCCGCCCGTCACTCTGGAGGATGTGCGCATAGCGTTGCCGCCAGATTCGGCGCTGATAGAGTTTGCTCAATATCAACCGGAGGATGTTCGCACAAGGCAAAAATCTCCGCCTCGTTACCTGGCTTACGTGCTGCTCAAAGAAGGTGCGCCCCGATGGACGGACCTGGGCGAGGTCGCGAAGATTGATGCTGTTGCGCAGTCGCTGCGGCAGGCCATCGGCGACAAAGACCTTCGCGCCGATCCGCGCCCGCTTGCTCGCAAACTGGACGAACTGGTAATGCGCCCGATTCGTCCGTTGCTTGGTCAGGCAAAGACCATCTTTCTTTCGCCGGACGGAGAACTCAATCTGGCTCCGTTCGCCGCGTTGCGAAACGAGCGCGGGCGATATTTGATCGAAGATTATCTGCCCATTTACCTGACCAGCGGGCGCGATTTGTTGCGTTTGAAGATCAAGCATCAAAGCCAGCCAGACAAAACGATTTTCGCGGTTTCCGATTTTAACGGGCTTGATGAGTTGCCTATCGCGGCCTCAACCAGCCCAGCGCAAGCCGTCAGCGATTCGCGCAGCGGAGTTTTGAGCAGCGATTCGACAATGGCAACAATGACCTTTAAGCCATTGAAATATGCGCAGGAAGAAGGAACAGCCATTCAGAAGTTGTTTCCTCAATCAAAGCTTTACGCCGACGGTCAGGCGACTGAGACTTTGTTGAAACAAGTTCGGCGACCATATTTTCTACACTTGGCCACACACGGATTCTTTCTGCCGAACGATAACACAAACAAAGAAAACGCTTTGCTGCGTTCGGGGCTGGTCTTTGCCGGAGCCAACAAGCGACAAAGCGGAAATGACGACGGCATTTTGACAGCGTATGAAGCGGCAGCGCTGGATTTGTGGGGAACCAAATTGGTGGTGTTGTCGGCTTGCGATACCGGCAATGGCGAAGTCAAAAATGGCGAAGGCGTTTTCGGTTTGCGGCGCGCTTTGGTTCTGGCCGGGGCCGAAACTCAGATTTCCAGTTTGTGGAAAGCTGACGACGCCGCAACGCAAAAATTGATGCATAGTTTTTATTCCAACCTGAAAGCCAAAATGGGACGGGCCAAGGCGTTGCAGCAGGCGCAATTGAAAATGCTGAAAGACGGCGTTTACCCGAATCCGTATTACTGGGCCAATTTCGTCTGCATCGGCGAATGGAAACCGCTTGAACAGTAATCGCCGCGATCAGGGCGACAGTCATTGTTTCAAGCGAAAGAGATAGGAATCCGTTTTTTCCGAATCGTCGTCAATATCGCGTCCTTGAACGATGATTTCGTAATCGCCGGTTTTCAGTTTGACCTGCGGAAAAGTCACGCGGAGAAAATACCCTTCCTTGCTGTAAGCACGTACTTCGCGGCGTTCAGCGCTGGTTCCATCCGGCGCTTTCAAAACGACTGTACAGGTTGATCCGACCGGTTTGAATCTCAGTCGTATGGTCAGGTCGGGGCGAATCTCACCCTCTGGCAATGTGATTTCCGTGACCTGGATTGGTTCCGCCGAACCTCTTGAGTTGCTCAATGCCAGATTGATGGCCAGCAGGTTATAAGCCGGTTGAGGCGAATTCGTCGGCTTCGTAGATTCCGTCTCCACAGAAACCGGCGATGGCAAACGCAGATTCGCCAGTTGCTGCTGTAACTCTGCATTACGGCGAGCCTGTTCGGTGTTTTGGGCCGACATCCCGAAAAGTTCCGTGCGGAGTTTGCGGTTTTGATTCCACAGCCAAGCGCCGCCGACAAACATCAAAACAGTTGCCCCAGCCAACAGCAGTTCACGAAACGACCAACCGCCCAACCATTCCGGCAATTTGAACTGACGCTGTTCGGTCTTTTCAGTTTCTTCTTCATTCAACTTTACGCGGAGCGCATGGGCAAAGGCTATTTCTTGTCGGCCTTCGGGCGTAGCCAGAAAGTGGCGCTCGAATTTTTCGCGCGTCGCTGCATCCAATCGCTGGCGAACATAATCGTCAATCAAATCTTCTTTGACCAGCAACATTTGTTCGAATAGTGAATCATCGGCCAGATAGCGAATCTCGAACTTTGTTCGCTCTTCTTCAGACAATTCTCCCAACAAATACCCGGTCATGTCGCGCTCCGCCTGGTTGTGTTTCAAGTTCTTCATGGAAGTATGACGTTATTGCGTCAAACGTTGTAATTATTTTTGACGAGTCTCGACACAGGAGCGAACTTTGCGTTCCAGCGTTTGGCGAATGCGATATAAACTGGCTCGCAAACTGCTTTCCGCCACATTCAACCGTTTGGCCGCGGAGCGACGGTTGGCCGCTTGCTGACGCGGGTCGTCGTGATAACACGCCCGAATTAACGATTCTTCCTCCGGCGGCAATTTCTCCAAAAAGTTTTCCAGACATTCCAACCAAATTTCCAATTCCTGTTGTCTGCTTTCTTCGTGCGACCTTGTCTCAATCCTGGCGACGTGAGTAACCGGCAAATCATCCATTGAAATTTCTCTGCTGGTTTTACGGCGGTATTCGCGCAGCACATTGATGGCTACACCGTGCAAATACGCCATAGGTTCGGGATGTCGGATCACTGTCCCCTCGGCCAGTTTCTGACCTGCACGCTCCAAAGTGATGTCTGCCAGTTCTTCGATCATGGATGAAGGCGCTCCATTTCGCGCCAACAATCCCATTAACCGTTGGCGTAAACATTGATAATGATGCGAGGCTTCTCGTTCATCCAACGAGAGCCAGCGCAGCAAGGCGGCGTGCGGATTTATTATTGGCATATCCTCGTTTGGATTTTGAGTGAGAAGGTCAGTCATTATCAGCCTGTCCAGGATCGGCGGCACAAAGTAACAAACTTCTGTGGCAAGGCCAATCCGGTCAAATCGTCATCTGTCGGCTGCGAATAACCAAAAGCGCCGGATGAGAAATACTTCTTATCCGGCGCTTTGAAGACAAAATGAAAATTCCGCAGCAAATCACTAATCTGAAGGCTTTTCCGGTCGGGCAGGCCGTGTTGGCGGAGCTTCACGAGACGGAGCCGATTCACGCGAAGGCGGCGGTGATGACGGTTTTTCCGGCGGGCGCGACGGAGCCGATTCGCGCGGCGGTGGCGCTTGGCGTTCAGGCGCACGTTCGCTGCGCGAAGGAGCCGATTCGCGCGATGGCGGCGGCGAAGATTCACGGCGTTCGACCGGACGCGATGGCGGCGGATCATTCCTGCGCGGCGTTTCAGTGCGTGATGGCGGCGGATCGTACCGACGTGGAGTTTCCGTCCGCGAAGGACGATCCGCATCATTGTTCGGCAATGAACGCGGCGTATTCACCGAATCCCTTGAAGGAGTGTTGCGTTCGCTTTCCGGCAAGCTGCGCGACGGAGCCGGGATTCGTTCGACGGTTCGGTATTCGCTTTCGCGCGGCGGTCGGTCGGGACGAACAATCTGCCCATCCTGAATGCGCGTCGGCGGCGTGGAGATCGTTTCGGCGTTTCGCGTCGGCGTGTTGCGATCCGGCGAAACGACGTTCTGGTTGCCACGATTTGGCGATTCGCCGCGCGTCGGACGCGAACCGACTTCAACTTCTCCATTTCGGTTCGGGGCAACCGAGCGGTCGAAACTCGGAACCGGACGACGTTCAATCACAGGTGATTCCAATCGCCGGGCGATTTCCGCTCGTTCGACTTTCAACTCACGAGTCGGCGCGGCTTGCGCGGGTTTGAACTCGTCGCCGCGCAACATCGTCGGTTCGGCATTGGCGCTGCGCTGACCGCCTCCACGTGGAGGCGCAGGCGGCAGAACAATTTCACCCGGCGCTTTCACATCGTTTTGGTTGACGACCACGCGCCCGTTGTCGAATCTGCGGCCTTCCATCAGACTGACTCCGCCCGGAGCGTTGTAATTGTCCAGTGAGCGCGGATTGATGATCGTCGTATTGTTGACGATGACGGTGTTCCCTCGACCGCCGTAATATCTGTCACGCGGTCCCAACGGGCACCAACCATACCAACCGAATCGCCCGTCACGATAACCGTCTCTATACCCTGCGTTGTATCCGCTGCCCCAACCGAAAAAGGCGACTTGATGCGGCGACCATCCCCAGCCAACCGAAACCGTAGGAACCCAGCACCAGCGGCTGCGATACCACGCCCAACGTCCGTAATGGTAAGGAACCCATCCCCACGGTTCGTAAGAAACCCACGTCCAGCCCCAACTGGAATAGTAACGCCAATACCCGGCGCGATACGGCGCCCAGCCAACCGCGACGCTGCGCGGAGACCAAACCCAACCGTAATCCGGCGTTTCGTACCAGTCTCCGTGATAATCCAAATCGTAAACGCCCGGCACAGCAACGGGAACATACCGCGAGCTGCGTGAATTTTCGATGCGCGAAAACAGATCGTCATCACGGCGGTCGTTCCAGCGATCCCAGTTGTCTTTGTCATCCAACCGCGCAATCTGGAAAAAGTTGACATCCTGTCCGTCTACCACAATTCGGCGACCTTGTTTGACGGCCACGGTGCCGATTTCCTTGTTGTACACCTCCGCCTGACCACGCCGAACGATCACTTCGGTCGTGCCGTCATCGCGGACGTTGACGCGGTAATTGCCTTCTTTCAAAAAGGTGATGGCAACAATCGGCGTGTCTACTTCAAAGTAAATGGGATCGTTTTTGGCAATGTCGTTGACATCCACGACGTTGAATTGTCGCCGATCCAGACTGTCCACGCGGAATGTGGCCGTTCCGACCGGCAACGCAAATTGAACCGTTCCGGTATTGAATTGGGAAAACCGCAAATTGGAATTGCGGTCAATGCGGACAAGATTGCGTCCGCTGAGTTGAATTTCAACTCGTCCGTTGGGGCCGCTGTAAAGTTGGTCGCGTTCGTTGAGCGGTAGATTCAGCGAGGCGTCATACCAGCTTTGCCCATCGGCAAGACGTTGATAACTGACTTCGCCTTCGATCATGCTGATACGCGCAATGCGGCCTATCTGATCCTGGGCGACGGCCAACGTGAAAAGTGAAAGCAGGAAACCAAGCAAAAGCGCCGCGCGCATTCGGCGACGGCGTTCTGTGAACAAGTTGGCAAGCAATTCTGAAGCAGTAAAGAGCATCGTTCCCTCCGCGCAAAATCGAGGGCGGGAATCCGAAACCTCGACAGTTTATTATCTCTCTTGTTGAAAGATCTTTTGGGGTTAGGAAAATTCTTGCCAGCAAGCGATATGCCGTCAAACAATGTTCAGGGCGAGACAAAACCGCTTTTGTTGCAGCAACTTCGACACGATTCGTTATTGCACAGAATCGCTTTTTACACCATATCGGATAACCGCCGTGGCCGCTCGCAACGCTTTCGTATAAGCGTGGTCTGCGCTCATACGATTCCCGCGCTCAGTTTTTCGGCTTTGTGTCGAGCAGTTCGACCTCAAACACCAGCGTCGCATTCGGCGGAATCACTCCGCCTGCGCCGCGAGCGCCGTATCCGAGTTGCGGCGGAATGACCAGTTTGCGTTTGCCGCCGACTTTCATGCTCATGACGCCTTCATCCCAACCTTTGATGACCCGACCGATGCCAATCTGGAAATTGAACGGCTGACCGCGATCAACAGAACTGTCGAATTTGGTGCCGTCTTCCAAAGTGCCTGTGTAATGAACCGTCACGTCGTGGCCGCGTTGCGGGCTTTCTCCCGTGCCAACAACAATGTCTTCGTATTTCAAACCGGATTCAGTCGTCACAGCTTTTGCTCCTAAAACAGATGCTTTCAATGGAATCGAAACCCAACTTACGGCTTTCCACACTCCAGCGCGTTTGACCCAGACTTCGGTATGCCCGGAAGTTCCCAATGGTTTGCCGTTGCGAATGTACGTCGAACGCCCATTGACGATGGCCGTTGTTCCATACAACCGCAGTTTGAATTCTTCGCTGCGAATTTCATCCAACTGGAATTTGCCGGAACTGAGCATCTCCACCATTTCTTTTTTGGTGATGACGGTTCCATCCGAATTCAACGCCGTGAAATCGTCGGCAAAGATGCGATTGAGTGTTGCCGTATCGCGTTTGGCGACGGCGGCAAACCAATCGCGTTCCAGCTTTTTCAGTTGTGCTTCAACTCCGCCGGTTGCAACGCCAGCAGATTTGCCCTGTCCGGCGCGGACAGGTTTTGCCTGGGCAAAGGCCGCTGAAACGGTCAGTGAGGCAATCAAGACGGTCAATAAAATTTGCTTCAAGAGCTTCGACTCCTTTTGTTGTTCGTTTGGCACGTAGCTTTGTTCTGTGTTATTTCGATGGCGAAGTTCCACCAAATCCACAAGGACAATACAGGATAGACAGAAAACCCGGCAAGCTCGGTTGCTTGCTCTGCGCGAGGAAGTTATGAAGAAAAATCGCTCTCGTAAACCCACTCCCGATTCGAGTTCCAATCCCAAGCTCAACCGCCGTTCGTTCGTCAAACTGTTGCCCGCTGCCGGAGCTGCCGGGTTGACGATTGCCGCACCCGAATCCGGCGCAGCGCAAGCACGCGCCGCTCAAGGCGGAACAACTCAGCAGACCAATCAGCGCGTCACCCGCGAAATGATGCAAGCCTCTGAAAAAATGATCGGGCTGGAATTTACCGAAGCGCACGAAAATATGGCTCTGCCGGGAGTGAATCGAAACTTGGCGAGTTACGAAAATCTGCGAAAGATCGAAGTGCCGCTCGACACCGAACCGGCGACGGCATTCCACCCGGCGCTGCCCGGCAAGTTGAAAACCTACCGCCAACGCGTTTCTGCCAAACCTGCAAAAGCTCGCGCCGCCAGCAAAACCGCCGCGCCGAAATTCGCTTCGGTCGAAGATTTGGCTTTTGCCACGGTTGCCGAATTGGCCGAACTGATTCGCACGCGCAAAGTCTCTTCGGTCGAATTGACCAAGATGTATTTGTCGCGGTTGAAAAAATACGGCGACAAATTGCTGTGCGTGGTCACGCTGACCGAAGAGTTGGCGTTGCAACAGGCCGAAGCCGCCGACCGGGAAATCAAAGCCGGAAAATATCGCGGCCCGTTGCATGGCATTCCGTGCGGCGTGAAAGACCTGTTCGCCACCAAAGACATCAAGACCACCTGGGGAGCCGAACCCTATCGTGACCAGATGATTGAGTACGATTCGACCGTCGTCGAACGCTTGCGCGAAGCGGGAGCCGTGCTGGTTGCAAAACTTTCGATGGGCGCGCTGGCAATGGGCGGACGCTGGTTCAAAGGCATGACACGCAATCCATGGCAGCCTGAAGAGACCAACATCGGTTCGTCAGGTTCATCAGCCGGTTCGGCGTCGGCGACTTCTGCCGGATTGGTGGGATTTTCGATTGGAACCGAAACGCTGGGTTCGATTGTGTCGCCTTCGTCGCGTTGCGGCATCACTGGATTGCGACCGACTTATGGCCGTGTCAGCCGTTACGGCGCGATGGGATTGAGCTGGACGATGGATAAAATCGGGCCGATGTGCCGCAGTGTCGAAGATTGCGCGCTGGTATTGTCGGCGATTTACGGCCCTGATGGTCACGATCTGACCGTCGAAGATGTGCCGTTCAACTGGAATCCCGACCGCCCGTTGTCGCAAATGAAGATCGGCTACATCAAAGCCGAATTCGAACCGACTGGTGGAGGCGGCGGCAATCAAGGCGGAAATGCTGACGAACGCCGAAAGATGTACGCCGATGCTCTGGACGCTCTGCGAAAAGCCGGAGCCAATCTGCAACCATTTGAACTGCCGAAATTCGATTCGCAAAGTTTGCGAATCATACTCAACGCCGAAGCTGCTGCCGCATTTGACGACATCACGCGCGATGGCCGGGTCAATCTGTTGTCCGGTCAAAGCGCCAACGATTGGCCGAACAGTTTTCGCACTGCGCGGTTCATTCCGGCGGTGGAATACATTCGCGCGCAACGCGCTCGCACGTTGTTGATGCGCGAAATGGACAAGCTCATGGCAAACTGGGATGTGTTTGTGACTCCTGCTCCGGGCAGCGCCAGTTTGCTGGTCACCAATCTGACCGGACATCCGGCGGTAGTTACGCCGTGTGGGTTTATCAACAAACTGCCGCAGGCGATCATGTTCACCGGCAATTTGTACGACGAAGCCGCGCCGCTGCGTGTGGCGATGGCGTATCAACAAGCAACCGACTGGCATAGGAAATACCCGAAACTGGATTAACCAATGGCGCATTCGATTTTGATCGTGGATGACGAAGCAGGCATTCGCCAATCGCTGGGCGGCGTGTTGGAAGACGAAGGATTCAACGTTTCCAGCGTCGGCAGCGGCGAAGAGTGTCTTCGTGCATTCGACAAACGACTGTTTGCGTGTGTGCTGCTGGATGTTTGGCTGCCGGGAATGGACGGGTTGGAAACACTGGAACGTTTGAAAGCCGCGAACCCGGATGTCGCCGTCGTCATGATTTCCGGCCACGGTCGAATTGAAACCGCCGTTCGAGCGACCAAGCTCGGCGCGTATGATTTCATTGAAAAACCTCTGTCGCTGGAAAAGACCGTGTTGGCCGTCAAAAACGCCATCCGCCAGCGAGAACTCGAAGCCGCCAATTCCGACTTGCAGGAAAAGCTCGAAAGCAGTTACGCGATGATCGGCGATTCGGTGCCGATGCGCGCCCTGCGACAACAAATCACTTTTGCCGCGCCCACAGCCGGACGCGTGTTGATTTACGGTGAATCCGGCACCGGCAAAGAACTCGTCGCGCGTTCGCTGCATTCGCAAAGTTTGCGAGCGGCGCGGGCGTTTATCGAAGTCAATTGCGCCGCGATTCCCGAAGACCTGATCGAATCGGAACTGTTCGGCCACGTCAAAGGCGCGTTCACCGGAGCGACTCAGGCCAAGCGTGGCAAGTTCGAACGCGCCGACGAAGGCACGATCTTTCTGGACGAAATCGGCGATATGAGTTTGAAAACTCAATCGAAGGTATTGCGCGCGCTGGAAGAACAAAGCTTTGAACCCGTCGGTTCCGAAGATTCCATCCAGGTGGACGTTCGCGTCATTGCTGCCACCAACAAACGGCTGGAAGCCGAAATCGAACGTGGCACGTTTCGCGCCGATCTGTTTTACCGCCTGAACGTCATCCCGTTTGAAATTCCTCCGTTGCGCGAACGGCTGGAAGATGTGCCGTTGTTGATCGCCCATTTCAACCGCGAATTTTCGCTGGCCAATCGCAAAGCGCCGAAAGAATTCAGCGCATCCGCCATCGAACGCATGCAGAATTACCACTGGCCGGGCAACGTCCGCGAACTTCGCAACACGGTCGAGCGCGTCATCATCATGCATTCGCGTTACGAAATCGCCGCCGACGATCTGCCGATTCTGAGCGGCGAGGCTCCGCCCGCATCCAGCTACAATTTCGATTCATACCGCGAAGCCGCCGAAACCTACGAACGCGAATACATCCTGCGCAAACTGGCCGAAGCCGACGGCAACATCACCCGCACCGCCGAACTGATGGGCATTGATCGCAGCCATCTGTACCGCCGCATGAAAGCTCTGGACATCAACCGTTCATAGTCAGACAAGCTGCCAGCTTGTCTAGTCTCGATCATCAAACTAATCGCTTGCGCCGACTTAGTGTCTTTTGTACACTTTGCGCCGTCGTGTACGAAATACACTAAGTCAACGAAACGATTTTGAAGGAGGCAGAGAGGATGAATCAGGCAGTTACAGATCGAAATAGCGGCGCGGCAGTTGCGCTCAAACGCAGTGAGGCAAAACCGATTGATGAATACTTGAACCTGAGCGAAGCGGAATTGTTCGCACGGATTCAAGCGGCCAAGAAAACCCTGGGCGACCGGGTTGTGATTCTCGGCCATCATTACCAGCGCGACGACGTGATTTGTCACGCCGATTTGACCGGCGATTCGTTCAAGTTGTCCCAAATGGCCGCCGAACGTCACGACGCCGAGTTTCTGGTGTTTTGCGGCGTGCATTTTATGGCGGAATCGGCGGACATTCTGAGCGCCGATCATCAACAGGTTATTTTGCCGGATATGGCTGCCGGATGTTCGATGGCGGACATGGCGCGGCTGGATCAGGTCGAAGACGCCTGGGAACAATTGCAACAGCTTGGCATCACGGACGTGATGCCAATCACGTACATGAACTCGGCGGCGAACATCAAAGCCTTTTGCGGTCGGCACGACGGCGTAGTCTGCACATCATCGAATGCCCTGCCGCTGTTCAAATGGGCCTTTGCGCAACGCGAAAAACTGTTCTTCTTCCCGGACGAACATTTGGGACGCAACACCGGCATCAAGTTCGGCATTCCGCTGGAGCAAATGGTCGTTTGGGATCCGCGACTGGAACTCGGCGGCAACACGCCGGATCAGTTGCGGCAAGCGAAGATCATTTTGTGGAAAGGCTTCTGCTCCGTTCACGGACGTTTTCAAGCCAGGCATGTAGATGATCGCCGAGCTGAACATCCGGACATCAAGGTGTTGGTTCACCCCGAATGCCGATGCGAAGTTGTGGCGAAATCCGATTTGAATGGTTCGACTGAGTTCATCATCAAAACGATTGCCGAAGCTCCGGCGGGCAGCAAATGGGCCGTCGGAACGGAATTGAATCTGGTCAACCGATTGGCCAAACGTCATGCCGACAAGTTCGTCACATTGCTGGCGCCTGATTTGTGCATGTGCGCGACTATGTTTCGCATTGCGCCGGAAAATCTGTGTTGGTCTCTGGAAAATCTGGTTGCCGGTCACGTCGTCAACCACATCACCGTGGATGCCGAAACGGCTCGATTGGCAAAGCTGGCGTTGGATCGAATGCTGGCAATTCAGTAGCTGAGATTGAGGGATTGAGAGAAGGAGGGAAAGAGGGACGGAGCGACAAAAGCTCTCAGTCCCTCAATCTCTCAATCCCAGTACGCCAGAGAAATTCGGCAAAGAGCATAGCCAGTATCAAATCAATCAGCGCCGGAACGAATGCTGCAAATTTCAGCCTGCCGTTTTTCCAAGCGGCAAAATAAATCAGGAAAAAAATTGTTTTGGACAGCACGCCCAGCCAGGCGAAGTTGCGAAACTGCGCCAGATCATAAGCAATCAACGCATAGCCGATTCCCCAGGCGGAAACGCTGGACGCAAATGATTGCGCCAACAAGCGCGCCGCCGGATCGCGGATGTCCAGTCGCGCCAACATCACATCCGGTTTGAACAACAACACGGCAGCCATGCTCAGATTGAACGCCGCCGAAGCCGCGAACAGGACGTGGTAATAAATTTGAAGCAATGGAGTTTCAGTCATGATTTCTGTTCCGATCAGCGCTGTATGAACACGTCGCCGTCTTCGACTTTGGTTCGATAAGTTGCGACACGCAGATGCGACGCGACCTGGCATTCGCCCGTTTTCAAATTGAAATCGAAACAATGCAGCGGGCAAAACACCTTGTCCTGTTCCAGAAATCCCTGGCTCAGCGGCGCTCCGCGATGCGGACAAAGATCGTCAATGGCGAAAAATTCTCCGCCGACGTTGAACAGGGCAAAATCGTCATCGTCAATCGTGACTTGAATGCCGCTGCCGAGCGGAACGTCGCTGATGGAGGCGACTCGATGAAAAGGTTTTTCCGATTCGGAACTCATTGGATTCTCCTGGTTGGTGAGTTGATTCGGCGACATCATAGCCTCGAAACTGCTTCCGGCTAAAGCCATCGCAGCCTGTATTTCGGCTTCTTGCCTAAGCTTTCGGCATACTGTAGGCTTTCGCCCTCACGCGCTGGTTGATGACCGATTGACGATGAACTGACTGACGATCAACCAAGCCCCATCATCACAAACTCCCGAAGCGTGTCACAATAAATCCCATTGAAAGAGCGCCCACAGCGCCCCACAAAGCGCAATGAAGATTCTTGTCGTTAGCCTGTATTACGAACCCGACCGTTGCCAATCAAACGGGCCGATCATTCGCGCCCTGTGCGAAGATTTGGCCGAAGCCGGGCATGAAGTCACCGTGCTGACTTCGTTTCCGCATTACAACTCCGACCAGGTCTGGCCGGAATATCGCGGACGGTTGTTTCAACGCGACCGGGTTGGCAGCGTGAACGTCATCCGGTCGTACATCTTCGTCCCCGGCAAACGCTCCGGCTGGCAACGCATTTTGAATTATCTGTCGTTCAACATTTCCTCGACCTTGTCCGGGTTGTTTGCCGGAAAGCAGGATGTGATTTTCGTCATGTCGCCGCCATTGACCATCGGATTGACAGCGTTTGTGCTCGGCCTGCTGAAACGCATTCCGTACTGTTACAACCTGCAGGACATCTGGCCGGAAGTCGCCGTCAAACTCGGCATGTTGCGCGGACGACGGTTGATCGCGTTTTTCGAGGCGATGGAAAAATTCATCTATCGCCACAGCCGTCGCATTTTTGCCATTTCAGACGAATTCAAGGCCAATCTGATCGCCAAAGGCGTTGCCGCCGACAAGGTCGAAGTCATCCCGAATTTCACCGACACCGATTTCATCAAACCGATGGAAAAGGCGAATGCGTTTTCGCTCGCCCACGGCCTGCTGGACAAATTTACGGTGTTGTACGCCGGCAATGTCGGCCTGTCACAGGGATTGGAAGTGATTTTGGACGCCGCCGAACAGTTGAAAGATCACACAGAAATCGTTTTCACCATCGTCGGCGAAGGCAGCAGCCGTGACGAATTGATCGCCGAATCCGACCGGCGCGGATTGCAAAACGTAAAGCTGTTGCCTTTTCAACCCGAAAGCGATGTGCCAATGGTGTACGCCGCTGCCGATGTGGCATTGATTCCACTCAGACACGGCATCACGGAAAATTCGGTTCCCTGCAAAACCTACAGCATTATGGCGGCGGCCAGGCCTTACATCGCGGGCGTGGACGAAGGCAGCACGGTTTGGAAACTGACCGATCAGGTCGGGTGCGGTGTGTGCATTGAGCCGGAAAACGGTCGCGCTTTGGCCGAAGCCGTATTGAGACTGCAAGCCGATGCCCATGCGCGAAGTCGCATGAGCGCCAAAGGGCGCCAATTCGTCGAACGCAACTTCGCGCGTGAAATCATCACGGATCGGTATCGCAGCAGCCTGGAAAGTTTGGTGGAAAAACGCAGTTTGCCGATTACCGGGCAGGCTTCGCTGTCGAGCGAATGAACGGCAAATGAGCGAAGCGACCCAACAACGCTCGGCGTTTGTCACTGGCGCAACCGGCTGCATCGGCAGCGCGCTTACTTCCCGATTGGCAACAGATGGCTGGCAAGTTATCGCGCTTGTTCGAGATCGAGCGCGAGCTGGTTTTTTGACTCAATGGCCGAATGTACGACTTGTCGAAGGCAGCTTGACCGAATCTGAAACGCTGATTGCAGCAATGCGCAATTGCCAGACAGTGTTTCACCTGGCGGCAAAAGTTCACGCCGCTCCGGGAACTCCGGCGGCGGAGTTCGAACGCGACAACGTCATTGGCACACGCAACATCGTCGCGGCGGCGCAAGAAAACCGGATTGACCGATTCGTTTTTTTCAGCACGGTTGCCGTATACGGCGACCGCGACGAACCGGCAGACGAAACCACGTTGCCAGCGCCGACCACTGATTACGGCAGGAGCAAGCTGGAAGCCGAACGAATCGCTTTGGCGGCAAACGAGTTGAAAACCACTGTCTTGCGGTTGCCCGTAGTGTACGGTGAACGTGATCGTGGCAACGTCGCAAAGTTGATCGAAGCCATTCGCCGAAACCGGTATGTAATCGTCGGCGACGGCCAAAATCTGAAAAGCATGGTCGCCGTCGAAAATGTCGTTGATGCGGCGTTGCTGGTTGCCAGCGATGAACGCACCGTTGGGCAAACATTCATCGTCACCGACGCGCGGACGTATTCACAATTGGAAATTGCCGCGACAATTGCCGAACTGCTGGGCAAACGACGACCGATCAACTTGCCGCGATGGCCTCTGTTGCTGGCTGGCAAAGCAGCGGACGTGATGAAAAACCTGATCGGCCTGAAGCTGCCGATTTCCTCTGATCGAGTTCGCAAGCTGTCTTCAAATACGGTGTTCAGCGCAGCGAAAATCGAGCGCGAACTTGGATTCATCCCGCGCGTTGCTTTGCGCGAAGGTTTGGTAAATGAACTAAAGCAGCGTTGAAGCTGCCAACTCCCACAACGTTATGTTTCGAGCAACCATCTTTTTTCTGGCAGGAGTCATTTCGTATCTGGTCACGGGTTGGCTGGTGACAGCTCCGGCATGGTTTCGTTCGCTGGATTTGCCGAACGCGCGCAGTTCTCATACCCAACCAACGCCGCGCATCGGCGGGCTGGGCATCGTCGCCGCCTTTGTCATCATTCTGCCGCTGTTGTGGGTGATGTTGATCGGCGCTTCGCGGAACTGGTTGCTGGCGACGAAATTCGGATTTGCGCTGCTCAGTTACGTCATCATTGCCGGAGTCGGTTTGGTGGACGATCTGCGCCGCATCGGCCCACTGGCCAAATATCTGGGACAACTGGTGGCCGCGCTGATTGCGTTGTGGAGCGGCGTCACGTTTTTATACCTGCACATTCCTTTTGCCGGACAATTTGAAATCGGCGCAATTTTCGCAGCCGCTCTGACCATTCTCTGGTTGACGGGGTTCAGCAATCTGTTCAACTTCATGGACGGCATTGACGGATTGGCTGGCGGCGCTGGCGTCATTTACAGTCTGGCGCTGGCGGCGGTCAGCATAGGAACCGGCCACAGATTGATCGGCGCTGGATGTTTGATGCTGGCGGCGGCTTGTCTGGGCTTTGTTGCGCACAACTTCCCTCCAGCAAAAATCTTCATGGGCGATGTCGGCAGCTTGTTCATAGGTTATGTGCTGGCGGCATTTGCAACGGTCACTTCCAACAGCGGCGAACGTCCCGTGCCGTTCATCGCCGTGTTGCTGATTTTTGGAACGTTTTTGTACGACACGATTTTCACTCTGATTCGACGCGCTCGCCGAGGTGAAAGACTCTGGGAAGCGCATCGTTCGCATTTGTATCAACGGCTGGTCATCGCCGGGCAAAGCCATCGGCGTGTGACGTTGACCTATTATGGTTTGAGCATCGCGCTTGGCGCAGGCGGCGTGATTTATACCTTTGCCGGAAATCTGGTTGGCGACAGCGCCGTTGATTGGTTGCGCATCTTGATCTTGCTGGGCAGCATTTTGTTGCTGGCGGCATTCACGCTTTACGTTTATTGGTACGAAATCGTGGTGCAACGCGCCAAACAAGCATTCGCTTCAGAAGCTCCGGCTGAAGTGGCTGAAGGATAAAAGAAAGGACACATCATCGTGGGAACTCAAACACTGTATCTGGTGACAGGCGGAGCGGGCTTCATCGGTTCGCATATTGCCGAAGCTCTGGTCAAACGCGGCGACCGCGTGCGCGTGATTGACAATCTGATGACCGGCAAACGCGAAAATATGGCGCATCTGACAGGCAAACTCGAATTCATCGAAGCCGACATTCGTGATGCCGCCGCCACGCGGCAGGCGATGGAAGGCGTCAGCATAGTCTTTCACGAAGCAGCCGTTCCTTCAGTCCCGCGTTCAGTCGCCGAACCGCAACTCAATCACGAAGCCAACGTCAACGGCACGTTCAACGTCTTGATGGCGGCGCGCGACGCCGGAGTTAAACGAGTCGTCTTCGCCGCATCCAGTTCGGCCTACGGCGACACCGAAGTGTTGCCAAAAGTGGAAACCATGATGCCGAACCCGCTGTCGCCGTATGCCGCCGCGAAGCTGGTCGGCGAATTGTATTGCCAGACCTTCACCCGCGTGTACGGCTTGGAAACCGTCGCCTTGCGTTACTTCAACGTCTTCGGTCCTCGCCAAGACCCAACCTCACCTTATTCCGGCGTGATTTCCAAATTCGTCACCGCGCTGTTGAACAACGAAGCTCCGACAATTTTCGGCGACGGCGAACAATCCCGCGATTTCACCTACATCGCCAATGTCGTGGACGCCAATCTACGCGCCGCCGAAGCCCCCGAAGCCATCGGACAGGTTATGAACCTGGGCATCGGCCAACGCATCACGCTCAATCAATTGTTTGACGAATTGCAGAAGATCATCGGCACCAACCTGAAACCGAATTACGCCGAAACGCGCGCCGGAGACGTGCGCCATTCGCTGGCCGACATCACGCGCGCGGAAAGCCTGCTCGGTTATCGCCCGCTGGTCGGCTTGGCCGAAGGGCTGAAATACACGGTGGATTGGTATCAGGAAAATCAGTGAATCTTTTGTGTCAAACAAGTGTATTCAACCAAGTAGTGCAACCTTACTCGGCTGGAATATAATTTCGACTATTTAATACCTTAATCTTACGTTTCGCTCACTCAGGAGAGAGATTTTGAAAATGAGTGACCAATTGGA
>CAYYDG010000015.1:0-136165 GCA_964470555.1 uncultured Heliomicrobium sp. | reverse complement strand
CAGCCGTTTTCATCGTTTCAGGGCGTTGTCGCAAACGACATGTCAGACTCCTTTGGTTGACGATAAAAATGTTTACGATTCCGTTTGCTACTTGCTTTCGCAGTCGAAGTAATTTGCTCTCACCTGGGTAAACGGGATGGGGAAAGGAAACGGGTAATGTGGCTGAAAAAAATTTTGGGACGGGTTTCCGCTGAATGAAACTGTTCCCGAAGTGTTGTGTTTATGAGGGGTTAGCTGTGGTCAGTTTTTTGCCAAACTGGTAAGATGCAGCTCGCCTTACACTGGAAACGCCAACATAGCGAATAACTAAGAACCACGAGAAACGCGCATGACTGATTCTCCCCAGGAAGTCACACGCCTGCTCGCCGCGATGAATCATGGCGATGCAGAGGCGCTCGACGCGCTGTTGCCGCTCATTTACGACGAACTGCGACGGCTGGCGCGTCATTACATGCGCGGTCAGCCGGACAATCACACGCTGCAAACCACCGCGCTCATCCACGAAGCCTATCTGAAACTGGCCGCCCAACCGGATAAACAATGGCAAAACCGCACGCACTTTTTCGCGGTCGCCGCGCAGGCCATGCGGCACGTGCTGGTGGATTACGCCCGCTCGAAAGGCGCGCTCAAACACGGCGGCGAGGTGCAAAAAGTCGAATTGGAAGAAGCCGCGTTTGTTTCCGCCGGGCGAGCAACTGAGGTGGTGGCGCTTGATGAAGCGTTGACGGCGCTGTCGGCGGTTGATCCGCGCAAAAGCCAGGTGGTCGAATTGCGCTATTTCGGTGGCCTGAGCATTGAAGAGACAGCCGAGGTTTTGCAGGTTTCGCCCGAAACGATCAAACGGGACTGGCGATTGGCCAAGATGTGGTTGATGCGCGAACTCAGTCAGGAGGCAAGCGATGAAGGCTGAGCGCTGGGAATTGGTCGAACGGATTTGTCAGGAAGCTCTCGACCGTCCGTCCGGCGAGCGCGAGGCTTATCTGGCCAAAGCCTGTGCGGGTGACGAGGAATTGCGGCGGGAAGTGGTGTCGCTGCTCGCGTTCGAGTCTGAGGCTAAGAGTTTCATTGAAGAGCCACCAGGCGATCTGGCGGCGGAATTGCTGGCCGGGAAACAATCACAACCAAACGCGTCGGAACTTACGGATTTCAACGAAACAGCCTTCGCGCCAGCGCTGACCGAGGCAAAGCACGATCAACAACCCAAACCATTTTTCTTTTGGATGATGTGCGCAATCAGTGTTGTCCTGCTGGGATATTTTGTGTTTGCCGGAATCATGACCTTTAGGTACGGAGGTCTTAGCAGCGACCACGGCTGGCAAGCCGCTCGCCAAAGCGGCAATTGGTATGTGACCGAAGTAAATTCGCAAGGCGCAGCCGCAGGCAAACTGCAAACCGGAGATCAACTGCTGGCCATCAATGACGATCCGCGATTTGCCAGAATCGGACTGGCCGGGTTTCAAAAAGCGTATCCGCAAGGCGGCGCTTACACGGTGCGAATCGCGCGCGGTTCAGTTGAACATCAATTTGATTTGCAGACCGTATTCCGATCCGATTCACAACAATTATTGCTCGGCATTTCCTATCTTCCTCTCGCTGCCGTCTTTTTTCTGGTCGGGGCGGTCATAGGCATTTTCAAACCCGGCGAGCGAACTTCACAACTGGGCAGCCTCGCCTTGTTGATCATCAGCATACTTTTCCTGCGGCGCTCACTTTCGGAAATCGCACCATTTTTATCGGGAAGCGAGCGGATGATCTGGTTGCCAGTGCTGTTGTTGCGCTGGTTCAGAGCCAGCGTCGCGTATCATTTCTGCTATCGCTTTCCGGCAGGCGTATCTTCAGGCCGGTTCTGGTCTTTCCTGATTTATCTGTTTTACGTCTGGACTGCGGTGCTGCTGGGTTTTGAAGTGTGGGCGGAATTCATGAGTTGGCCGGGTGGGCAATCACTAATCGGTTTTCAGTACGATTACCTGCGGTTGATTTCCTTTTTTTCAACGTTAGGCGTCATCTTCTCCGTCGCGCAGCCTCTAGCCATTTGCGCCGTCACGGTTCGCAATTACCGGCTTCTGACGGAAGCGGACCATCGTCGCCGGGTGAAATGGATCATTTACTGCACGCTGGTTGCCACTCTGGCGACGTCCGCTGCCATTCTTGGCACTGAGCTTTTTTCAGCTTCCCTCACTCCCAAGGCAAAAACTTTTGTGCTCTTTCTGGGAAATCAGGTGGCGATTCTGAACCCGATTGCCATCGGTTATGCCATCCTCAAACATCGTGTCTTTGACATCAATGTTGTTGTGCGGCGCGGACTGCAATATCTGCTTGCCCGTAATTCTTTACGACTTTTGCTGGCTTTGCCTTTGCTCGCTCTGACATATTCAATCATCGCCAATCCTGATCGCACCGTTCGCGAAATCCTGTTTCAGAATCCTTTTGCGCTGGCATTGATCGCTGCCGCTGCGCTCAGCCTGGCATACCAGCAACGGTTTCGCGTCTGGCTGGATCGCCGTTTTTTCCGCGAAGCTTACGACCAGGAACAACTGCTGATCGGTTTGATCGAAGAGGTCAAAGAACTCGGCTCAATGACCGAAATCGCGCGCGCCGTCAGTCGAAAGGTGGACGCAGCGTTGCACCCGAAACGGCTGTACGTTTTTTACCGCGAAGAGCAAAAGCGCAATTTGCATCTTGGCTATTCTTCGGGCGAACACGGGCGCGAATTAAACATCTCGGAATCTTCGCGGTTGTTGCGGCTGATGGAAGGACATAAAAGCGCAGTTGAATATGCGTCCTCGATCCGTGCCAGGTTGCCTGCCAGTGAACAAACCAATCTTTCCGCGCTCGAAATCGAATTGCTGGTGCCAATGAATGGTTCGGACGGGCGACTGGTCGGGTTGCTGATGCTGGGCGAAAAGAAATCCGAACAACCTTACACGGCTACAGACCGCCGATTGCTTTACGCACTGGCGCAACAGGTGGCGGATGTTTACGAAATCGGTTGGCTGAAAAGCCGCGTGGACAAAGGCGAACAACTCAAACGCGATGTGCTTTCGCGGTTGGAAGGACAGCAGGTCAATCTGCTCAAGGAATGTCCGGCCTGCGGCGCGTGTTACGACGTGGCCGCGCAGGTTTGCGTGAAAGACGGCTGCGAGTTGACCATGACTTTGCCTGTCGAACGTCAGATTGACGGCAAATACAGGCTCGATCAATTGCTGGGACGCGGCGGAATGGGCGCGGTTTACGCGGCGACGGACGAACGATTGCAGCGTCAGGTGGCAGTCAAAATCATCACGGGCCGTTTGTTCGGCGACAAAATGGCGCTTCGCCGTTTCGAGCGCGAGGCGCAGGCATCCGCCCGATTGAATCATCCGAATGTGATTGCCGTTCATGATTACGGAACCATCGGCGCGGACGGCGCTTATCTGGTCATGGAATTGTTGCGCGGCATCACCTTGCGCGCGGAGTTAAAACAAGCGGGCACGCTTGCACCTACCATCGCCGCCGCTTATTTCGATCAGTTGCTGGAAGGGTTAAAAGCGGCGCATCAGGCAGGCATCATTCATCGAGATCTGAAGCCTGAAAATGTCCTGCTCACTCCACAGAAACGCGGCGGCGCGATGGTCAAGATTCTGGATTTCGGCCTGGCCAAGTTGCAACTGTTTGACGTAACCGCCGCGGAAAGTATTACCGCGCCTGGAATGGTGATGGGAACGTTCGGTTATATGTCGCCGGAACAATTGACCGGCGGCATTGTGGATGAACGCAGCGATATTTTTGCAGTCGGCGTAATGGTGGTCGAAGCCATAACCGGCAACCGTCCGTTTCGTGGGAAAAACCATGCCGAGTTATTGGCCGCGATTCTGAATAAACCTTTCCATCTGGTAGAAAACACGCCAGCCGCCCAGCGTCTGGATGCTGTGCTGCAAAAGTGTTTGGCGAAAGAAGCGCAGCAACGATACGGCACAGTGGCAGACTTGCAGGCTGAATTGATTCCCTCTCTTGCTCAGTACCCGGCTTTCCACACGCCGGATGGTGTGAGCAAGGATAAAAGCGCGAACTTTTTGACAACCTGAAATCATTTACTCGTGAGGCTCAACCTATCATGAAAAAGTTACTTATTGGATTACTAATTGTGCTGGCGGTTGCGGCCATTGTCATTTTCGGTTTTGTGCCGACTTATGTCGGCAAAGACATGAACCGAACAATCAATCCTCCGCCTTACGCGGCTTCGGATGCTGCCAAAGAATTGCACGCGCGGTTGCTGGTCGCCGATTTGCACGCGGACACGTTGATGTGGAACCGCGATTTGCTGAAAAAAGGAAGCTGGGGGCACGTGGATTTGCCGCGTCTGCAAGAAGGCAATGTCGCCGTCCAAGCCTTCACCGTCGTCACCAAAACGCCGCGCAACATGAACATCGAAGCCAACACCGGCGACACCGACAACATTACGCTGCTCGCCTTTGCCGAACGCTGGCCGCTGGCGGCACTGACGAATTTGACCGAACGCGCGCTGTATCAAGCCAGCCGATTGCACGAAGCTGCCGACCGGTCGAACGGCAAACTGGTCATCCTGAGAACCAAAGACGACGTGGCGAAATTCCTGCAACGTCGCCAAACGGAAAAAGACTTGGTTGCGGGTTGGTTAGGCATTGAAGGCGCACACGCACTATCTGGAAAAGTGGAAAATCTTGATCGGCTCTTTGAAGCGGGCTTTCGGATGATTGGAATGGCGCATTTTTTCGACAACGAAATGGCAGGTTCAGCGCACGGAGCGGCGAAAGGCGGATTGACCGAAGCAGGCAAACAACTGGTCGAACTCATGCAGGAACGCGGTGTGTTCGTTGACTTGGCGCACGCTTCGTCGCAAACGATCAATGACGTGCTGGCATTGGCTCGGCGACCGATTTTCGTTTCGCACAGCGGAGTCAAAGGCACGTGCGACAACAATCGCAACCTCAGCGACGAACAACTGAAACGCATAGCGTTGACCGGCGGAGTGGTCGGTATCGGATTTTGGGATACGGCAACCTGCGGAACCGACGCCAAAGCCATCGCCAAAGCGATTCGCTACACGGTGAACCTGATCGGCGCAGACCATGTTGCGCTTGGTTCCGATTACGACGGAGCGATCACCGCCCCGTTCGACACCACCGGAGTAGTGCAAATCACTGATGCATTGTTACAAGAAGGATTCAGCGAAACCGAAATCCGAAAGATCATGGGCGAAAACATCATTCGCACGTTGCAATTCTTTTTGCCGTGAATCGTCGTGTTATTTGGCTTTGCCGCGTTTGAGCGCCGCCGTCACCTGCGCAACGCGCTCGCCCAACCGAAGAGCCTCTTGAAGTTCCTTTTCCGTCACCGGCAATTTGCCGTCGCCTGTTGTCGCCGTTGCGCCCAAAGCCTGGCCTTCGCTGAGGACGATCATTCGATTGCCCAACATTGCCGCGACAATGGTCATCAACGCGATTTCCTTGCCGCTGGACGTTTCTCCGCCGGTCACAAACGCCGCGCCGATTTTGTCGCGCATCTGAAAAGCCGGAGGCAGCACTCCGCAATCCGTCGAAAACCGGTCAAAGAATGTTTTCACTTCGCCAGCCATGTTCGACCAGTACACCGGCGAGCCGACGATCAAGGCATCCGTCGCCAGCAACTCCGCGCATTTCACCTCGCCAACCGGTTTCACGGAAATTTCCGCCAGCGGATTTTTCTTCGCGCCTTCGGCAACGGCTTTGGCCATCGCCGCCGTGTGGCCTCCGCGCGAATGGTAAGCGATCAGAATTTTGATTTTCTCCGCCGATGGAGTTGTCTGCGCCAGGACGATTGAAGGCGGCAGAAATAGCCCAAGAAGGACAAGCGCCAACAGACAGTGGAGATTCATCAGGCCAAATAGCTTCACCGCAGAGGCGCAGAGCATCGCAGAGGTTTCGCAGAGTTTATCGCCACATTCTCTGCGCTTCCTCAGCGTTCTCTGCGCCTCTGCGGTGAAAAGCTGTTTCTGCTCTCGTCTGATTTTTGAAATCAATTTGCTTCTTGTTTCCATTGCTTCAACTCTTCCTCGATGAAATGCGTGACCAGATCGCGGTACAGTCGTTCAATTACGTCGGGATTCAAACCTTCCGCCACAGCCCATTCGCGCCGTTGTTGCAACATCGCCGCAAATCGGTCGGAAGCCTTAACGCCTGCTTCGCTGGTTTTGAATTTGGCGGCGGCTTTGACAAAAGCGAACCGCTGCCCGAACGCGGCAATGACTTCCCGATCAATCCGATCTATTTCGGCGCGGATGTCTTGCAAGCTGGCGCATTCGTTTGGAACTTTGTTCATTTATCTTGGCCCCAGAAAGCGGTCTCCATTGAAGTGAATCAGATGCTCAGGAATTTCGGCAATCCAGACTTCAGTTTCCCAGGCGATCTGTTTCAGATGTTTGCGAAATTCCGCCAAGTCAGGAAAGGCGCTGACATAAACGCATCCGTTGCGACTGGCAGCAAACATCCTCTCCAGTTCAACAACTCGTTTTGGAGTCATTGGGCCATGCGAAGTAACGGCCTCAATCAGAAATAACCAATCGCGTTTTTGGTCATAAAGCACTACATCTGGCAATTTGTCGTGCTGGCCGAGCGTGACGCCGAGTTTCGCCAATCGCGTTGCATCAACGTGCAAGTTCTTGTTTGCCGTATCGCCCAGATAAAGCAGATGAGCGCCTGGTGCATAACGCGGGGCAAAGTGCTCAATCACAGCAGCTTGCAATTGGTTGTGCGCCCCTGGAGATAACTTGAGAGCCGTTCCATCGGGCAATCTGACAGGCACTTGCTTTGCTGCGCGATTCTTTTGGTAAACGGTCAGCAAACTGCCTTGCTGAGCGACAAATTTTTTGACGGCGACTTTCCATCTCTTCGAGCCGTACATTTTTACGACGGCAACGGCGGCTTCGGAAATTGCGTAATGCGCTCGCGGGCTGTTGGTTGGAAGCAGCGGCGCGTCGGGGTTGTAATCTGCTATTCCAGCCTGGACGAATTGATGCAACACCTGCCGCCGGAAAGTTTCGCGTGTGTTCGGCGCGTATTGCTTTCCGTATTCACGCGCGACGAAGGTCATGATGCCTTTTGTGACTGTGACGCTATGACGGCGAGCCTGTTTCCAGGAATCGTCTGACCTTAAATCGCAGAGAGCCAACAACGTCAAGGCAGACATCTCGTTCTGCTGGGCAGGTGGCAATCCAAGCGCTTTCAAAATGTTTTTTGCTTCTTCGATTTTAGTCATCCATTTCCTTCTGGCTTAAACGTCGAAGAGTTCATTGACTCGCCTGTCAATTGTTTCTAAATCAGCCCCGTCGTTCATCACTTTTTCTCCAAGATTTTCGATCAAAGTTAGCGGCGGCAATGGCAACGCGCGTAACTCGGTCGCACTGACCTGAGTGTTGCCGTTGAACGTGCGAAAGTAAGTGTCAATCAGCTCGCTGTTCAGCAAAGCCGCCAGCCCGAAAGCTTCCTGCTCGGATAATTCACCTTTGCGACGATAGATATAATTCAAATGGTTTTCCAAGCCGACAAAAGACGCGGTCAAACTGTTGGCAATCAATGGTGCTGCCACCAAACGCCGAGCGGCTTCCTTGGCGCTGAATCGTCGTAACAAAACGTAGTTCCGATTTTTCACCAGTAGGTAGCGAGATTGTTCGTTGTCGGCGATATGCTGAGACTTATTTCTGGCGGCGACGGGCCATTCAACTCGCATAGGACTGACGTTCTGCATCCAAAGTAATGGCGCGTAGTTCTGTAACTGGCCATCACCTCGATTGATGAACTCCGTCGCGCGAAACGGAACCACTGGACCAGTTGAAATTTCCAATCCGTAACTTTGCAACCTGCCTGGCCATTGGCGAACCTGATTCAATGCCTGTTCGTCTTTGTCAGCCAACAACAGACGCAGAACTTTGTCTTTGCCAACAATGTCCCAGATCTCGCCAACCGGCACACGGCGGATTTTGCGCGTCGCCAAATCTTGGCTATTGGCGCTGTGTGAAACTTCGACCATGGTTTGCAGCTTGGCAGCCGTCCAACCATCGTCTCGTCTTGCTCTCAAGATCAAATTTTCCTGCAGGACATCGTCTCGTCCGAACGTCTCAGTTCGGGAGTCGAACAGATGGAAAGTTTGCGGCTGCATTCGAGCAAAGAATTTTTCGCGGAACAGTCGGAAGTAAGGCCCGGCTGTATAACTGCGAGGCGTAATGCAAATCATCTCTCCACCTGCTTTTAGCAGCGCTGCTGACACAGCCATGAAAACCGCGTAAATGTTAGGCTGGCCGCAAACAATTACTTCAGCAGCCTGTGCGCGCGAGTCTGATTTTGGAAGTTTGAAATAAGGCGGGTTGGCGATGATCAAATCGTAATTTCCTTCCGGCCTGGCAACAAACAACGACGCTTTTTCCGCCAATCCTTCTGCATTCGCAAGCACAAAATCTTCGTGAATGATCCTGAAACTCAGAATTACAGATTTTTGGCATAGCCAGCTTTTCAAATACAACAAACTCTTTTCCAAACAGCCAGCCAACTCAACGTCGGATTCATAAGCGTCAAGGATGATTTTTCTGACTTTCCCGCTGGTGGCTATGTGTTCGCACAACGCGCAACTCAGCACGCCTGCCCCAGCCCCCGGATCGAGAATGCGAAGTTGCTGATCTTCAGCCACCGGATAAAGTTGAGCCATAAAATCCGCGATTTCGACTGGAGTGAAAAACTGCCCGCGCAGACGCTTGGCTACGGTAGAAACTTGGCGCAAATAGTCTTGCCCAACCCAATCTGCTTGAATTGTGGGGCGGATAAGGGTTTGTTGTGACAACTGAATTTTAGCTTTGCCAATCATCAAGGTTATTTTAACTCCCATCGCTCGCCGAAAAAGCCCGCAGCAGCAATTCGTCCCGGAGCATAAGCCGAAGGCGGCACGCTTAAATCTACAATTGCCCAATCCGGCAGCTTGGGAGTTTGTTGCGCGTTGGTCAGGTAATGCGCTTCGCGGAAGGTGAAGCCGCTGTTGATGACCACATAACGTTTTGGGTTCAGTGGATTCGGAAAAATCAACACCGGGACGTGGCTGGCAGCGGCAAAGGTTTGCTCGCCAACTTTGACCGTTTGTGCATTCCAGCCGATGGGCAATCGGTCAATGAGTTTGGCCAACACGGAATTGCTCACGGGGTCGCCCCACAAAATCAGATTGCTGTTGGCAATGTCTGCATCAGTGATTTCCGCATCGGTTTTAACCGGAGCTTCGCCGCGAAACATGCCGCGCCATTGTTTAATCGCGCGATCCAGTTCGGCAGCGCTCCACGCGGCGACTTTGTCATTCATCGCTTTGCCATTAGGGCGCACGAACACGAAGCTGCTCAGAAACGCGTCATCAATCGGCCCTTGCAAGCCGTGAACTTTTCTCAAACCGTCTTCTTCTCTTTCGACCAGCGACCATTTGCCGTCAAGCTTGCGAAAGCGCGCAGTCCACGAACGGTCGGACATCACCGGCGAAGCGATGACTTGCTGGTTATCAATGACAACCGTCGGTCGGCGGGAATTGTCGAGTGGGCATTCGCCCGGCTGCATTTCCAAGGTCAGTGCTGAGACGTTCTGCGTTGTGATTTGAATTGGCGCGTTATTGCGGATTTCGGCTTCGACGCGAGCGCGTTCCCAATGCTCTCCAAGTCCGTCCACCGTCACCCAGGCCATGCGGTTGTAACGCAACGTCCAGGTCGTGAATTTCACGCGGCGTGGAACGGGGTTTCGTCCGGCGGCAGCGATGGAATCAATGCGACGACTGATTTCCTTGATCGAGTCGGGATGGTACTTGTGCTCGGTTTTCGGGCCAATGATGTGAACGAGTTCGATGCCTTCGGTTTTCAGTTCGCGCGCCATCACTTGAGCGGCTTGAATCTGCCGATCCAGTTCGCCGCTGTACGCGACCGTCGGGCAGTTGAACAAATTCGCCGCATAATCCGTCGCGTTGTACCAATGCCAGAGCTTCTGTTCGTACCACGGCACTTCGTCGAGTTTGGCTTTGACGTACTCCGCAGTTTCGGCAAAGCCCGCGCCCGGCGCAGCCGATGCCCACAGCCCCGCGTGATGCGTGGCGATGTGCCAGGTGGCGGCTCCGCCCATCGAAAAGCCGCGCACGCTGATGCGATTTTCGTCAATTGGGTAATGCTCCTTGACGGCGGCCAACGCTTCAAACAAATCCATTTCGCCGGCAAATTTGTTGGCATTGCAATACCGGCCATACGGATGCAGCACGATGGTGTTTGGCGGAGTGAATTGCCCGGCGTTCTTTTGCCGGTCGGCGATGAAGTTCAGTTCAGTCAGGTTTTCGCCGCGTCCGTGAAACCAAACATCCAATCGGTATTGGTGCGGCAATTTGGGTTGGTATGTTTCGGGCACGACCAACCCATACGGCTGCACCGAACCATCAATGTCTGAAACGTAGCCACGCACGACCAAGCCAGTTTGCGTCGCCCACGGAGCTTTGCCTTCGCGCAACGCGGCGGCGCGTTCCATTCCCTGTTGCAGGTGTTTTTTGGCGGAGGCGATTTCTTCGGGTTTATAGAATTCGTTGTATTGCAACGCGTACCGCGCGGCGTTGTGAAAGATTTGCACGTCGGGCAACAACGCCAACTGCGCCGGTTTCTTTTTCAACGATTCGCGCAACGCTTCGATTTCTTTGGCCAGCGCGGCAATTCCAGTTTCCAGTTCGGCGCGGTCGGCGGCAGGAACGTCTATGCCGGGCGGAGGAATCTGCCGAACAGGATTTTGAGAGTTTTGTTGAGCTTTGATGGCATTGCCAATCGAAATTATCGCGGCAAAGACAGCCATCAGGCAGAGCAGGCGTATACGCATCGGGTTCTCCTAGTCAGCCAAATACGGTTGGATTTGAAAACGGCGAAAGTGTAGGCAAGCTCCGTAAAAAGCACAAAGGCGCGAGTTGGAACAACCGGACTCGCGCCTTTGTCAGAGTGTAGTTTGCGATTTAAGGGCTAAATCAGAGCAAGCAACATTGCGCTACTCACTTTCGACAGTATGGATTTGAACCGAGCCAGCCGACGCTGAATCTTGTTCATTCTGAAAAAAAATCGTCCATCCCGTTTCAAAATTTTTGCTTCGATTTAGAACGAGAGTTTCAAAGCGAACTGAATTTGTCGCGCCGGGAAAGTCGAACGAATCGTGCCGAACGTTCCGGGCGTGCGCAAACTGCCGTCAGCGTTGAACACAATTCCGGTCGCTGTACCGTTGGGCGTGCCGAAATTGGTTTTGTTCAGCAGATTGAAAAACTCCGCGCGGAATTCCAGTCGAGAGCTTTCGTTGATGACCGGCAGCGCAAAATGTTTCTGCAACCCCAGATCGAACTGATAAAACGACGGCCCGCGTCCGATGTTGCGACCGGCGTTGCCAAACGGCTGATCTTGCGTCGGCAAACGAACGGCTTCGGTATTGAACCAGCGATCTATCGTGCGTCCTTCCGACAGAATTGGATTGCCAACCAGATTCGGGCGCAATGCCACACCGCCAATAAACGATGGCAGGTTGGCTGTCACTGGCGAAGGCGTGTAACGGAAATTGACTGCTTGCCCGCTGCTCATGGTGTTGATGCCGGTCAACGCCCAACCGCCCAATACGGCATCCACCGCGTACGGCAAATCGCTCATCCAGGCGCGGCCTTTGCCGAAGGGCAATTCCCACACAAAACTGGTCGTATTGTTGAACGGTTGATCGTAAGCGCCAATGCCGCGATCCGCCGCGATGTTGTATACATTTTGCGGAGTGCCGGTGTTACCGCCGGGTTCTTCCAACACCTGCGAAGCGTTATCAATCGCCTTCGACCAGGTGAATGAGTTGAGGATGTAGACGCCTTTGGAAAAGCGCCGCTCAAACTTCACCTGCAGCGCATGGTAGTTCGAGTAAGCCGCTGGCAGGGTCGCCGAAATCGAACGAAAGCCTTGAATCGGACGACGCGCATCCAGCGAAGGACGTTGCGCCGCAGGCAAAGCCAGTTCCGCCGTCGTCAACGGACGCGCCTGATTGTAATCGGCCAGCAGGATCATCTTCAGCGCGTGATTTCCTACATAAGCCACATCGAGCAGCATGTTGCCCGGCAATTCACGCTGGACGGACAACTGCCAGTTCTGAATGTAAGCCGAACGAATTTCGCGCGGAACGAACAGCACAACGTTGTTCGGCAGATTGGTTGGGTACCCGGCTTGCGTCGGACGGAAGCAGTTATCGGCAAACACATTGCCTGTGCAAAGCGCCAGCGCGGCGTTTTGCGTAATGTTGGCGCGAGTGATTTGCGGGAAGTTCGTCGCCAGCAAATCGGCGCTGCCGATGCGGTTGAAATGCGAATAACCGATGCCGTATCCGCCGCGCACGACGGTTTTGTCCATCAGGTTGTAAGCAAACCCTAAACGCGGAGCCCAGTTGTTGTAATCGGGGTCAACCAGCGAACGGTCATACAACGAACCGTCTTTGGCCTGAAGGATGGTTTTCGTCGCTGGATCGAAATTCGACAACCGGTTTTGGGCTTCGGTGTATGGCGATGCGAATTCGTAACGCACGCCCAGGTTCAGGGTCAGTTTCTGATTCACTTTGAAATCGTCCTGCAAGTAGGCGTAATGCAACCGGCGCTGCATTTCCACCACCAGCAAGTTGGCGAATTCGTATTGCGAACGCGCGCCGAAGAAAAAGTCCGTCAGGTTGTAAATCGTATTGGCGCCAACGCCGGTCGGTCGGCTGAACTGGCTGGCGTAGGTATCCAATCCCATCAGCGGATTGGTGTCTTGAACGTCAGTGTTGACGGCCAGATATTCGTAACCGGTTTTCAAACTGTGACGGCCAATCGTGGTCGTGTAATTGAATCGCGGATTGATGGTGAACGGATTCTGGAATTGCGGATTGGTCGCTTGTCGTCCGAGTTGCGAAAATCCGTTGATGGTTTGTGTAGTCAATCCACCGGTGATCGAACGATCATCCGGCAATCCTGTAATGCCGTACAGTTCACGCACGCTCGGCCCGCCGCTCAGCGGAGGCCGTTTGCCGCCTTCGATCTTGGAAATTCCCAGACGAGCCTCAAACGCCGAACCGCTCGACAATACATACGTCGAACCGAACACCAGTTGCTGGTTCAGCACATTGATGAATCCGTTGCCGCCGCTGCCGGAAGGTCCCGGAATCGTCGGGCCATTGAATTCGTTCACCTTGCGATGGCTGACGCGGACAAATCCACTCAACTTTTCGCTGAAATTGTGATCCAGCTTGATGTTGAATTTGTCGTTGAAATTTCGGTTGGTGACCAGTTCGCTGTAATTGTTGGCGAAATTGGTTTCCGTTTTTCCTGCTGTGATGTTCGGCGCAGGCAATTCATTCAACACCTTGCGAGCAAACGCCGTCATCGGAACCGGTTGACCGGCGGAAATGATTGTTCCGGCTCTGACCGTGGCGCCGGTCGAATCCACGAAATCATACGGAACGCGAACGTCGCCTGTCAGAATGCCTTGTCGTTGCTGCAACGTCGGCAACGTAGCAAATGAAACGTTCTTTTCCACTTGCCTGAACCCTTCGTAATCCAGAAAGAAAAACGTGCGGTCACGGACAATTGGCCCGCCTAACGTAGCTCCGAATTGATTGCGAATCAGCGGAGGTTTGACGCCGCTGACGGGTTTGAAAAAGCCCACGGCATTCAACACCGTGTTGCGATGAAATTCCCAGACGTTGCCGTGAAACTGATTCGTGCCACTTCGATAAGCCGCGTTGATGACGGCTCCGCCACTGCGTCCGAATTCCGCGCTGTAGGTGTTGGTCTGGACTTTGAACTCTTCCACAGCGTCGGGCGAAACCTGAACCACTTGCGAAGAGAACCCTTGATTGCTGGTTCCGTAAGCGTTGTTGTCCACGCCGTCCAGCAGAAAGTTGTTCATGGTGTTGCGAAGTCCATTGACGTTGAACGCTGCTTCGCGTCCCCCGCCAGTGGCGGCATTCTGGCTGGATTCGCGCACACCGGGAGCCAGCAAAACCAGATTGGCGTAAGAACGACCATTGAGCGGCAAACTGACAATCTGCTGTTTCTGCACCACCTGACCGCGCACACTGGAATCGGTTTCCAACAATTGAGCGGCATCCGTGATGATGACTGTTTCGGTCACCGCGCCAATTTGCATTGTCAAATCCACTCGTTGACGCGCGTTGACTGTGACGTTGACGCGCTCGGCCACGGCTGTGGAAAAGCCCTGCTTTTCGGCAGTTACTCGGTAATTTCCGATTCTGACGTTGGTGAATTGAAAGTTGCCGTCGCCATCGGACTGCACATTGACGGCAATGCTCGTATCAACATTTTTCAATGTCACGGTTACACCGGGCAACGCGGCTCCGTTGGAATCCTTGACCGTGCCAAGCACGGTTGCCGTGTCGAACTGCGCGAAGCCCGTCGTCGCTGCAAGCAAAAACGCCAGGCTCAAAGTGCAAGCAGACAGCAATGCTTGAACAAATCGTTTGTTGTTTTTCAAGGTTACCCCCTAAATGTAAAGGTGATTTTGATGATCGGGATAGACTCCGACCGTGATCGCAACTGTTTTTGCGCCGGAATTATTTGGCTACCTCTCGTTTGGTGAATTGATTTGGAAGTTTACCGGCTCGATTTTAAGTACGACTCAATGAACTGTAAGACTTATGTTAAATGTGCCTATGACAAAATGATTTTTATTCTGAATCGTACATGCTCCGAAAGTCAACGGCAGAACTCTCAACCTGTCCATCACGTGTGGTATAAGGCAAAGAAACCAGACATCATTCAGAACATCTCAACATGAGAGAAACAATTCATCTGAGCAAGGAAAGACCTGCTCGAATCAACTAAAGGAATGGATCAAGCATGAATCGAAGACAATTCATTCAACACACCGCTTTTGCCAGTGCGGCGGCGTCAGTAAGCGCAATGGCTGAGTTCACCGCCGAAGCCAAAGTCAATTGGCCGGTTGGATGTTTCAATCGCCCATGGACGAAATGGTCGTTTGACGAAACGCTGAAACAGATCAGCGCTGCCGGATACAAAACTACAGGCTTGTTGAGCCGAACTCGCGATGAACAATTTATCTCCCCAGACGCCAAACCCGAATACCTGGATGGTTTGAAAAAGCGATTGGCGGCCAGCGGGCTGAAAGCCAATATGGGCGCGCTGCGGTCGCGGCACAACATCCCGCTGGAAGATTCGATCAAGGAGATGCGCGCTCAGATTGATAATGCCAAGTTTCTGGACTTGCAGTTCATTCTCAGCTTCGGCGTGGACAAGCCGGAAGAGTATGCGCATTACTACAACGTCATGCGCGAATCCGCCGCTTATGCCGATGAAAAGAAAATCAAGCTGGTGATGAAACCCCATGGCGGAGGCAGTGGCGCTTCCGATGAAATCCTGCGCGCGATGAAAGAAGTCAATCATCGCAATTTCAAAATTTGGTACGACGCCGGAAACATCATTCATTACACCGGCAAAGACCCGGTGGAAGAGTTGAAACCCATCGCCCAGCACGTAACGGGGTTTTGCGCCAAAGATTGCGCGACGGTCAAAGGCGAAGTGATGATGCAATTCGGCGAAGGCAAAGTGAATTTTGCGGGCGTGTTCAAGGCGCTGAAAACCGCCGGATTCAAAGGCCCGATCATGGTCGAAGGCGTCAAAGTCGGCGCAACGCCCGAAGAAACCGCCGCCAATGCCAAAGCCAATCGCGAGTTTCTGGAAAAGGTTCTGGCTTCAGTTTAAGAAGACGGATTTTGTCCACGAAGTACACGAAGCGACACGAAGTGAGGCCAACAAGCTCTTTGCTTACCTTCGTGTTTCTTCGTGAACTTCGTGGATGAAGCGTTTTCCGATTTTATTATCTATGCTGATCGTCAATCGTCGAGATTCCAAAGTCATCCACACGCCGCACAGATCGGAGATTCGTCCGCTGATGGACCGAACGACTTCGCTGATCAATCAATGTTCGCTGGCGGAGGAACTCCTGCCACCCGGCGCAACGGTTCCGCCGCATCACCACGAAGTGCTGGAGGAGGTTTATTACATCCTGGAAGGCAACGGCCTCATGACCGTCGGCGAAGACCAGCGCGAAGTCGGCGCAGGCGACGCCGTGTACATTCCGCGCCAGCATCGCCATACACTGACCAACACAGGTTCAACGCCGATGCGAATTTTGCTGGTGTGCGGCCCGGCGTTCTTTTACGAAGATCACCGGTTTGAATCTGCTGAGCACCAGAAATGAAGCGAGTTGTCGTCATTGGCACTTCGGGATCAGGCAAAACGACCTTTGCCAATGGGCTGGCACGGTTGCTGAACGTGCCGCACATCGAATTGGATCAATTGCACTGGAATCCGAACTGGCAGGAAACGCCGCGCGAGGAGTTCATCGAAAAGGTTAAAGCTGCGACGGACATTCCGGCGTGGGTGGTGGATGGAAATTACACCAAAAAAGTCAGCTCGATTGTCTGGCAGCGAGCGGACACAATCGTCTGGCTCGATTATCCGTTTCCTGTGGTGATTTCCCGCTTGCTGATTCGCACGTTCCGACGAGCTGTGTTGAGGGAAGAGTGTTGCAACGGCAATCGCGAATCGTTGCGGATGGCATTTTCCAAAGACTCCATCATTTTGTGGGCGTTTCAGTCGCACTGGCGACACCAGCGCGATTACGCTGCCAAGTTGCGCGACCCGGTCCACGCGCATTTGCACGCGGTGCGATTGCCATCTCCTCAGGCGGCAGCCCGCTGGATTGAGCACCTGAAATCTACGCTGAGCATTCGGAATGAATAACCAAACTGTTTTTGATGTGATTGTGATTGGCGGAGGGCCTACGGGTTTGGCCTGCGCGATTGAAGCGCAGCGCGCCGGATTCAGCCATCTGGTCATCGAAAAAGGCTGCGTCGTCAATTCGCTGTTTCATTACCCGACGCAGCTTGTCTTTTTTACGACGCCGGAATTGCTGGAAATCGGCGACCTGCCATTTGTCTGTGAACGCGAAAAACCCAATCGCCAGGAAGCGCTGAAGTATTACCGCCGCGTGGTGGACACGTACAAACTGAACGTCAACCAATACGAACGCGTGCTAGGTGTCAGCGGCTCCGATGGAGATTTCCGCGTCGAAACCGAATTGGTGATGACCGGCGAACACCGTAGCTTTCGTTCGAAGAAGATCGTCATCGCCATCGGTTATTTCGACCGGCCAAACCTGATCGGCATTCCCGGCGAAGATTTGCCGAAGGTTTCGCACTATTACAAAGACGCGCATCCGTTTTATGACCGCGACGTTGCCATCATCGGCGCAGCCAATTCCGCAGCCCTTGCCGCGCTCGACCTGTACCGACATGGAGCGCGCGTGACGATCATTCATCGCCAGGCCACGCTGCGCCCAACGATCAAATACTGGATTCTGCCCGACATCGAAAACCGCATCAAAAATGGTGAAATCAAGGCGCACTTCCAAACCCTCGTCACCGAAATCAAACCGACTTCGATTCGCATTCGCCATCTGGAAACCGGCGCAGAATCCGAACTGCCGAATGATTTTGTTTTCGCGCTGACCGGTTATCACACCGACAACGATTTTCTGCGCTCAGTCGGCATCGAAATCAATCCCGAAACCATGAAGCCGAAGTTTGATTCGGAAACCATGGAATCGAATGTGAAGGGAATTTATCTGGCGGGCGTGGTGATCGCAGGAAAAGAAACCGGCAAGATTTTCATCGAAAACGGCCGCTTTCACGGCGGACAGATTGCGGCTGCATTGCAAAAGAAATGAGCGCACGTTGACTACGTGCGCTCATTGATGAAAACCGATTACTTGCGGGCGGATTGGCGTGCTGAATCCAGCGTCACTTTTTCTTTGCGACGATATGAAGTGTTCGCCAAATGCGCGGCAATCGCCGAACGGTAGCCCAACTCCACCGAAGCGTTTGGCGTTTTGCGCGAACGAACGCATTCGACGAAGTTGGCGTAATGGTTGTCGCCTTTGGCATCGCCTTTGATCGCTTCGCCATTTGGCCGATTCAGTTTTTCCGGCGCGTAGCTCCACCCGCTGGCCGATTTGCCTGTGATCATATCGGTCGTTCCCGCCAACCATTCAATCGTGCCATCCGATCCCAGAATGCGGATGCCCAATCCGAAACGGCTGTTGCTGAACGTGGATTGCCACGACACCACCAGGTCGCCAGGGAAATCCATGATGGCGGAAATAGTGTCGGGAACTTCGCGGCCATCTTTTTCAGAAAAGACTCCGCCGGACATATACGCCGCCGTCGGAGCAGGCAAATCCAGCACGCCGATGATCCAGCCAATCTGGTGAACCATGTTTTCGGTGACGTTGCCGCCCGAAAATTCCCAATACAACCGCCAGTTGATGAATTTGTGCGCGTCGAAGGGACGATTCGAACGACCGTTCAAAAACGCTTTCCAATCCACATTTTGCGCGTTGCAATCCGCCGGGATCGGTCGCACCCATTGGCCTTTGCCGCGCGGCGTGTTGCGGCTCATCCACGATTCAACCGAAGTGACTTTGCCAACCAACCCATCTTTCACCCATTTGCGCGCGTCCTGAAAATAGCCCGCGCTGTTGTGTTGCTGGCCAACGCCGATGACGCGCTTTGAGTTCTTTTTCGCTGCGGCAAGACAGGCTTCAGCTTCTTCAATAGACCAGGTCAGCGTTTTTTCGCAGAACATATCCTTACCGGCGGCCAGCGTGTCCAGAAAGTGGCGCGCGTGGCAATGCAACGGCGTGGCGATAATCACAGCATCCACGTCTTTTTGTTCCAGCAGGCTGCGATGATCTTTGAAAGCTTTGATTGCCGCGCCGAACTTTTTCACTTCTTCGTGACGGCGCGTGTAAACGTCAGCAGCGGCAACCCATTCGGCGTTCGGCGCTTGCTGAAATTCCTTCATCAGTTGTTGGCCGCGGTCGCCTGGGCCAATGATGCCCAACCGGACGCGGTCATTTGCGCCCAGCACTTTGTTGTAAGACGACGCAGTCAGGGCAGCCGCGGCGGCGGTCGTCGTTGCGTGTTTGATGAAATCTCTGCGATGGATTGTTTCGCTCATAAAGTCTCCTTGGTGGAATGAAAGTGATGGTTGAAAACGGTGTCGGTCAATTTTCCAGCTTGCGCAAATCGCGTTCGATGCTCGCCGCCAATTGCGTTTGCTTCATTTCCGTCGCGCCTTTCAGCGCCTGGCGTAAAAGCAGAATCGCTTTTGCGTTGTCGCCTGCGCGCGAATAAGTCGCGCCCAGCGCGTAAGTGAACAGCGGAGTTTGTTCGTCTTCCGGCGTCAGGGTTTTCTGAAATTCAGCGATGGCTTCGGGCAGTTTGTCCTGATTGACCAGAATTCTTCCCAGATGAAAATGCGCCAGACGATTGCCGGGTTTGACGGCTATGGCCTGGCGATAATGCGCGGCGGCTTCGTCCAAACGGCCCTCCTGTTCGATGATGACGCCGAGGTTGTAATGCGCTTCGGCGTTGAACGAATCAATCTGCAAACATCGCTCGAAAGCTTTCGCCGCTTCCTGCGGACGATTCTGCATTGCCATCATCACGCCAAAATTGTAATGGCTGTCGGCCATGTTCGGATTGATGGCGTTGGCGGCCTGATAATGTTTTTCGGCTTTGTCGAATTGCCCGACACGAGCGTAAAGCGAAATCAGATTGATGTGGGCTTGCACCAGTTGCGAATTGGATTCGATGGCGCGTTCGTGATCGGCGATGGCTTCGGCCAGCTTCCCTGCACTTTCGAACATCACGCCGCGTTTCAACAACTCCGAACCGGCAGCGTTCAATTCGGCAATCGCCGTCAGCAACGGGTCATTGATCGGAGGCCGCGAATCCTTGAACTGCTGCGACAACGCCAAATGCTCCTGGGCTTTGGCGGTTTGTCCTGAATTCCTGAGCGCCATTCCCAACGCATAATGCGCCGCGCCGTATTGCGGAAACTGTTCGACCGCTTTTTTGTATAACTCGGCAGCGGCAATGTGGTCTTTAGCGGCAGCTTTGATTCTGCCCAAACCATAATTCGCCTGAGCCAGTTCAGCCAGCTTTTCGTAAACCTGTTGAGCTTCGGAGTTCTGCCCGGCAGCAAACAGCGTGTCGGCCAATCGCAACTGAACGGGCAGGTAATCGCCTTTCAACGCGACTGCTTCCTTGAAAGCCGACACAGCTTCGGCGTGTTTGCCCGCCGCCGCCTGAGCTACGGCCAGGTAATAAACCCAGCGAAATTCCGTCGGCGACAACAGCCGCGCGCGTTGATAACAAACAGCCGCCGGTTCGTATTGTTCGTAAGTTTGCAGCGCCATTCCCAATCGTCCGTTTGCTTCGGCATCACGGGGTTTGGCTTGCGCTTCGGCAATGGCCTTGCGGATTTGCTCACGGATTTCCGCACCGAAACTTTCGACGGAAATTGGCGGTAATTCAGGCAGCGTCTGCGCGCCAGTGGTCAGCACGAACAGGCAAAGGCACATAATTTTTTGGAGTGCTGCGACTTGTCGCAGCTTTCCATTCTTTGCGAAAAGCATACTGACCAACCAGTGGTTCGACATCAAAACAAAGCCTCGACAAGTCGCTGCGCTACACACTTATTTTGGCAACGCGAAGGCGACGTATTTGCTGCCGGATTCTCCGCCGCGTTTTCCGCCTCCGGCGGCGATGACGACAAATTGCCGGCCACCGATTTCATACGTCGCGGGCGTGGCGTTGCCCGAAGCAGGCATCAACGTTTCCCATAACAACTTGCCGGTTTTCACGTCAAAGGCGCGAAACTTCTTGTCGTAATTCGACGCGCCAATGAAAACCAATCCGCTGGCCGTCAGAATAGGGCCGCCGTAATTCCAACTGCCCGTGTCCTTGATTCCTTTGGCCGCAAGTTCAGGATGTTCGCCGAGCGGAATTTGCCAGACGATTTTGCCCTTGTTCAGGTCAACCGCGTTCAGCGTTCCCCACGGCGGCGTGATCGCCGGATAACCTTCCTTGTCGAAAAACCGCGTGTACCCGTCGAGCGTGTATTTCAAATCAATCGCTGAACCGCCCTGCCCGGCGGGAAGTTTCGTGTCTTCGCCGGTCAGCAGCAATTTCGACATGGCGCGAATGCCTTCTTCGCCCAGAGCCGCAAAACCCGGCATGCGACCTATGCCGTTGCGAATGATCGCGTGCAAATCGCTGGCGCTGTATTTTTCTTCCATGCCGACCAGAGCCGGAAATTGCGGCGGACTGCCTTGCCAATCTCTGCCGTGACAACTGGCGCAATCGCGTTGGTACAAACTGCGCGCGGTTTCCTGTGCCCTTGATTTCGGGCGTTCGACCATTTTCAGAATGCATGGAACTTCGTTGGAATTGATGATGAACTAACCGGTCGCCGGATCGAAAGCTCCGCCGCCCCAACCCGGTCCACCGTCAAAACCGGGAAGCACAATCGAACCCTGCAAACCCGGCGGATCGAATTGACCGACGCTGCGCAGTTTGCGAAATCGCGCCAGCGCTTCCTGATGAATTTCCGGCGTGCGTTTCGTCACCATCGCTTCGGTCATCATTTGACGGCCAATCGGCGGAGGTAATATAGGCAATGGTTGCGTGTCGGCTAAATGTTCTCCATCAAGTCCGGCGGTTGAAACTTTGCGGTATTCAATCGGAAACACAGGCTTGCCGGTTTCGCGCTCGAAAATGAAGATGTGGCCGGATTTCGTCGTTTGCGCAACAGCATCAATCGTGCGGCCATCTTTGCGCAGCGTCACCAACGCCGGAGCCATAGGCAAATCACGGTCCCACAAATCGTGGCGGATGGTTTGGAAATGCCATTTGCGTTCGCCCGTCGCGGCGTCAAGACACAACAATGTGTTGGCGAACAAATTGTCGCCTTTTCGATTGGCTCCGTAAAAATCGTAAGTCGCCGAACCGGTCGGAGCGAAGAGCAGGCCGCGTTTTTCATCCAGCGCCAAACCCGCCCAGGCATTTGTGCCGCCGCTGTAATGCCAGGCGTCTTTCGGCCAGGTGTCGTAACCGTATTCGCCCGGATGCGGAATGGTATGAAACACCCAGCGCATTTTGCCTGTGCGCAAATCGTAGGCGCGAATGTGTCCAGGCGCTGCGGGCAAACTTTCGCTGACGATGCTGCCGACGATCAGCAAATCCTTGTACACCACGCCCGGCGTAGTGATGCCCACCGTCAATCGTCCGGCATCCGGTCGGCCAAGCCCTTCGCGCAAATCCACTTTTCCGGCATTGCCGAAACCGTTCACAGGCTGGCCGGTTTTGGCGTCCAGCGCGTAAAGCCAGTTTCGGAACGCGACGTAAATTCGCGGCTGTCCATCGCCCGCCCAATACGTCACGCCGCGATTTCGCTGCGCGCCTTGCGGACGGCGTCCTTCGTTCGGATCGAAACTCCAGCGTTCTTTGCCGGTTGTCGCGTCCAATGCGAACACGCGCAGTTTCGGCGAAGTCCCGTACAGCGTGTCGCCGATGATGATCGGATTGCATTGCAATTCCGAACCGTCAAACGAATCCTGCGTGTCGTAAACCCAGGCGACCTGAAGCTGTTTGACGTTGTTGCGATTGATCTGTCTGAGCGGCGAAAAGTGCGTGTTTTCAGCATTGCCGCCGTAAACAGGCCATTCGGCAGTGGGGTTGGCGGCAAATGGCGCGCGCCACAGCGCAAATAGCAGAAAAGTGACTGTGAGGGATAGCAGCGAGAGTTTCCAGAGTTTCATTTGTCATGCTCCAAAGATTTCAGATCGCGTTCCAGACTGTTTGCCAATTCAATTTGATTCCGCACTTTGGCCAATTTCAAAGCTTCGCGCAAAGTTTGAATGGCTTTGATTTTGTCGCCGGCTCGCAGATACGTCGCCCCCAAAGCGTACAAATTGCGCGAAGTGGTTTCGGTTTCCGGCGTCAGCGATTTTTGAAATTGCTCAATCGCTTCAGTCAGCTTGTTTTGATTGACCAGAATTCGCCCCAGATGAAAATGCGCGTCTGTGTAAGCCGATTTGTTTTCGATGGCTTTGCGAAAATGCGCGGCGGCTTCATCCAGTTTGCCGTCGGTTTCGATGATCGCGCCGTAATTGAAATGCGCTTCGGCGTAATGCGGGTTCAATTGCAGACACCGTTGAAAAGCAGCGGCGGCTTCGGGCATTCGCTGCTGCCCGGCCATCAAAACTCCGAAATTGAAATGAAGTTCGGGAATGTCCGGGTTGATCTCCGACGCTTTGCGAAACGCCAGCGCGGCTTTTTCAAACTGGTTGGTTCGGCCATACAGTGAAATCAGATTTACGTGCGCCTGCACCAGACCGGCGTCAATCTTCAACGCCTGTTCGTGAGCGGCGATGGATTCGGCAATTTTGCCCTGGCCTTCCAATTCGGCTCCGCGTTTCAAATGCGCGGAAGCTTCGGCATTGGCTTTCGCTTTGGCTGCGTTTTCTTCATGAGCATGAGAATGGTCGTGATGTTTTTCGGCTTCAGAGGTTTTCAGCGGCGGAGTCTTGAAATCGAAGCGCAGCAATTCCGCCGCTGTTTGGCCGATGTTGTCTCCGGCGACGCTTTTGCCTGCGGCAACCCAATGAGTTTGCCCCGGCGATAAATCAATGGTTCTCGCCTCCCCCAATTTGAACTGCGCCTTGCTGAGCACGACAAACAAAATCGGTTCGCTGGCCTTGGCCACCTCCAGACAGCTTTTGCCCGCCGCGCAGACCAACCTCGTGATGCGAACTTGTTCGTTTTCAAACTGCGTTTTTTGGAAGTTTTCGTTCGCCGGAACGTCTTCGCGGAAGTATTTGCCGCGCAGCGTGTTTTGATCTCTGGCGGGTTCGGTTTTGAATTCGACGCGCAGAAACTCGCTGGCCGTATCGCTCATGTTTTCGACGGCGTGAGTTTCCCTGACGGCTTTGTACAACCGAAAGCTGCCGGCTTTGACCGCCGGGCGAGTGACCGCGCCATAAGCCAGGCCGACATGCCTGAAAACCACCGGCCCCGCGTCGTTCAAATAAACATACGCCGTTCCATACAGCGCGTGATCGTGTTCAGGCAATTTGACGCGCGGCGCGTAATACACTCGCTGGACGCGAACGTATTCGTTTTCAAACTCTGTTTTGTAGGCTTCGGGCGTGACCTTTGTCGGGTCTTGCGCCAACGCAACGCTGGCCAGTAAGCAGAAGGCAATCGGTAAAATCAGTTTTTTCATTTCGGATTTTCCATTTGAAATTTGTCAATTGTCATTTTTCATTTTGCTCTGAACAGGCCGCTCAAGCCATTCGATCAATGACAAATGAAAAATGGAAACTGACAAATGGAAAATTATCTGCGGATCAACATTCAGGCTTTTATCGCCTGGTCAAACAAAATGAGGGGACTGCATTGTCTGCAATCCCCTCAGTGGTTTCAAACATCCGCTGAGTTTTAGAAGCTCAGGCGGAGACCGAAACGGAAAATGCGCTCGTCAATGCCTTCGCGGCCAAATGAGCGGACGCCGGTGATTTCCATAAAGCCGTTCAACCGCGGTCGGCCATTGGCATCCAGCAGGATGTTGCCAGCGGCGTCACGCGAAGGAGACGACACGTTGTTGCCCGGTCCGGCAAAATGCGGTGTGTTGGTCGCATTGAATGCTTCAGCCCGAAATTGGAGCTTGATGCCTTCCGTGATGTTGAATTCGCGGAAGAGTCCCAAATCCAGATTCGACGTTCCAGGGGTTTGCAAAATATTGAATCCCGCCGTGCCAAAACGAGCTTGCGTCACCTGTGCGAACGCCGTTGGATCGTAATACGGATTGCCAGGGCCAATGCCACCAAGTTTTTCGACTTTCGATTTCACTAAATCAGCGCGCTGGGCGCTACCCGGTGCATTCAGTGAAGTGCCGCTTGACGTAACGGTGAATGGGGTTCCAGCGAAAGCTCCGTAGAGCCAACTCAATTGCCAGCCGCCGGTCAATGCCGACGCCACAGCATTGTCATTCAACCAACGTTTGCCTTTGCCGAACGGCAATTCCCAGGCGCCGGAGAATTGGAAGTTGTGCGGAATGTTGATTCCCAACAATCCGCGGTTCAAGTGAATGAAATTCGGTTCGCTGATCGCCAGCGTACCGTCATTGTCTCCACCCAAACCTGCCATGCCGATGGCTTTGCTCCAAGTGTACGAAGCCTGCAATTGCAAGCCGTTTGAGAAACGACGTTTCAAATTGGCCTGCATGGAATCGTAATGCGAATTGAAGAGTCCATTTTGCAGATTTGTCTGAGCAACGCGCCCGAATCTCTGGTTAAGCGGTTGGCTGGCCGTGCCACCACCCACCAAACCGGCATTCAAGTTGATTTGGCCTGACTGGCCGACCGTACGCGTGGCGATGTAACCGGCGTTGGCAACAAAGCCCCAGCCAATGTTTTTCTCCAACACCAGATTCCACGATTGAATGTACGGACGTTTGAATTCGTCGCCGAGGGTCAGCACGTTGACCGTGCCCGGAACTGCGGCTCGGCCATTCGTGACGGGAACCAGCGGCGTGGGCGGAATTCCATCTCTCAGTAAACCGGCAGGAATTGCGGCATTCGCAGGCACGATGTTGAATGCCAACAGCATCGGATAGTTGGTGCGGAAAGTACGCGCCAGACTGATCGGGTCGTAAGTCAACCCGTAACCGGTGCGCAGCACGAACGAATCGCTGAAACGATACGCAATACCGACACGCGGTGAAAACAGTTTTTTGCTCATTTTCACGCCGCAATCTTTCGGCACGTCGCCGACACCGCACACCAACATCGTGTTTGTGTTGACGTCGTATCGTTCGATTCCGCGACCTACGCGTTGCGGCATCGGGTAATACTCGTAACGCGTGCCGTAAGTCAGCGTCAATTTCTGATTCACCTGCCATCCGTCACGAATGTAAAAGCTGTACGCCTGGGATTTGAAGATGATCGGAGGTTCCACCAGGAACGTGCGACCTGCTCCGGAGTGATAACCCAACAAGAAGGTGGCAAACGAGTTGAACTGGTTGCCTTGCTGGAACGTCGAACAAGCCGTTCCGGCTGAATTGGCAGCCGTACACAACTGGGTCGGCCCCTGATTGAAGATAAAACCGCCGGAACCCGGTTCGGCATTTCCGCCGCCGTTCCATTCGGCTTGCAGGTGATTCAAGGTTTGTCGCGCAATGTCCATACCGAAACGAATGTTGTGATTGCGCTTCGTCCAGTTGAAATTGGTGACATAAACCCATTGCGGGTCGTTGCGGGTATAGGGCATGAAAGCGTCCTGAACCCCAAGGTTGGCAAATCCGCCAATACGAAAACGCGGCCAGCCGTTTTCAAAATCGCGGGAGCCATTGGTTCCCGGAATCTTCAACACATCCAGACCTATCTTCTGGTCCAGAAATCCCTGTTCGGAACTTGTGCCTTGTCGGGTGTAACCGACGTTGGCGTCAATGATGAAATTCGTGCTGACGGTGTAAACACCCGCGACAGTCACGCCGTAGGTTTCGCCAGAACCGACACCTGTGTTTCCGCCTTGCGGAGCAGTACCTACGCCATCCACCGGGCCAAGCGCTCCGGGATTCAACTGCTTATAGGTCAAGAAGCTGAAACGACCGTAGGTGGTGAATTTTTCGTTGACGTTGTAATTGATCTTGGCGTCAATCGTTTTACGGTCAAAAACGTAAGGAGCCGTCGCGTAAAAGTTATTCGCAAATCCGGGGCGATTGGGCAACGGCAAATCTTTCAGAATCAGTTGAGCAATCGGATCAATGCGGTTGGCGGGGATGATGCCGCCGGCAAATTGCGTCCGGTTTTGACCAATGTTGTTGCCCGTGGCCGGATCGTAAATGCCGACTCCGGCGCCGGAAAGATCGCCGGTTCGCATTTCAGCCGTCGGCAAGGTCAAAAAACGATTGCCGAGTTGGCGGTCGTTCGTGCCTTCAAAGCTGCCGAAATAAAACAGCTTGTCTTTGATGATCGGGCCGCCCAACGTGCCGCCAAATTGGTTGAACACGCGTTTGGGTTTGTCTTGCGGAACACCGTTGATCGGCGTCAGGTTCCAGGGACGCGCCTTGGTCAGGTGGTTGTCGTGATACTCAAACGCCGAACCACGGATTTGATTGGTTCCGCTTTTGATCTGCACGTTGATCGCCGCGCCTCCGGCCAGTCCTTGTTCAGCGTCGAAGTTATTGGTCACGACGTTGACGGTTTCGATGGATTCCAACGCGGGAACGTACGCCGTGACGTGCGGCAGAAACAGGTTGTACTGGCTGGCGCCGTCAATGCGGACGTTGTTCGAACTGGAACTGGTTCCGTTGACGTTGTATTGCAACGCGCGCGACGGATTGGTCGGAGTCGAGTGCGCGTTGTTCGGCGGATTGATGCCCGGCAGGGCGCGCAACAATTGCTGGTAATTGCGTCCCGACGGAACCGGCAGATTCAACAGCGTCTGGCTGGTCAATTCTGACCGAACTTCCGCGCGATCGGTTTGCAACAACACGGCATCGGCGGTGACCGACACGGTTTCTGAAACCTGTCCGACTTCCAGCGAAATATCCGAGCGGGTGATGTTGTTCAACGTCACTTCGACATTGCTGCGGGTAAAGGTCTTGAACCCGGTTTTGCTGACCGACACGTCATAAAACCCGGTTTGGACGGTGGAAAAGTTATATGTGCCTTCGGGACTGGTCACTGCCTCACGCGACTGGTTGGTCGCCTTGTTGGTGATTCTGACCGTCGCGCTGGGAACAGCCGCCCCGTTGTTGTCCACAACGTTGCCGACCATCGAACCGTAAAGCACCTGGGCATTGGCGGATGCCGGCAGCATCGCTGCCGCCAGCATGATTGCCAGGGGGGCCGCCAACGACAGGCCTGCACGCGAAAGCCACTGTGAGCTTAGTCGAAACTTCATCGTTGATCCTCCGAATTGATTGAAGGGTGTTGGGTATCACGTTGGCCGTCCCGCATCGAGCCAAACCATTATGAACAAACTTACGGTTTGAAAACGAAACGACAAACGCCATCGTTTGTAAAAGGAATTTGTTTAGAGCGCGAACCGCTTTTGAATTTCGACCCAGCTCAGAGTTTCTGATTGAGCCGCTTTCCATCTGAAAACTGCAACCAAACTGATTCGGCATAACCGACCAGTCACCCAGCAATTCATTTCAATCTATTTTTTTTTCGTTTAGTGGAAAACTTCCTGGCGTGAAAACCATCCCAGCAAAGCGAAACTTGTACGTGCAAGCCGACTCAAATCAAATATGGAAGTTTTCGATTGATGAATCAGTCGTGGTCGGCTGGGCGGATTATCGTTATGGTTTGACCAGGTGTCAACGAAAATGGCGGGCGTTTGGCTGAACCACGCTGAATCTAAACGCATTTTCTTCGCTTGCAGTCGCGTTTGTTTGTGCGTGAATGAGCCAGGCTGAATCTGACGGAAGAAAAAATGTTCCGCCAGTGTTCCGGCAACGGCTGGTGATTTTGTTCAAGGACTCACTGGCCGTCGCCTCTGCGGATAAACCGAACGCAACGAACGTTCGATGATCCTGACCAATCAACCGCAAGCAGCGCGGATGATGGCTGACAAAATCTTACCATAACGTTTCAGCTTTCTTCCCTGCTTGCCATTTCAAATGGAGTTTCAGAAATGGCGCAAATCCTAGCCTTCAATAAACAGTCACAACAGCAACTCAAAGACGTTCACCAAGCCGTCAACAATGCCAAAACGAAGCTGCATCCCATTGCAATGGTCGTTATGGTGATTGCCGCGCTTTTTATCCTGTTGGCCGCTGGTTACACGTGGTGGCACAACTACCAGCTTTTCCAGCGCGGCACAGAGTCAAAGATCGTTGCCGCCTTCCCTGCCACGCTTCTTGATGGCTCACTCGTTTTGCTTATTCCCGCCGCTATTTGGTGGTTTGTCTCGCCACTTCAGCGAACCATTGCCGGCATATCTCACGTCGCGCTTTTCCTCATCGTGGGAGTTCACACCGTCTTGAACAATTCGCTTCATACTGGCGAGCCATTGAGCGACGGCATGAAGGCTTATCTTCAAGTCGGCATCTACGCTTCTTTCCTTCTCGTTTTGGGCATCTGGATTTTGCTGATTCATTTTGACAGCCGCGTCAAACAACACGAAGAAGAAGCGAAGCTAAATGAACGCGCGGCGGCGAAGGCTCATGAGCTTGGCGTCAAAGCCAAAGAGTTTGAGCTTGAGCAGACCGAAGCCAATCTTGAATTTGAAATGGCCAAAGCTCGCGCGCTTCACAATGCCCGGATGAAGGCTTACGGCAGCGAAGACGTAATTGATGCTTTCGTTGATTACGAACAGCAAGCTGCGTTGATCGAAGCCCGCGAAATCAAAGGCTTACTCCCAAAAGCCGAGAGCCGATGAGACAGCCTCACTCATCGGCTCGACTCTCGCAACCCAAAAACATTGCCGCTCTTTTGGCAAGCCAGAAAGTTGAAAAAATGGCTAGCCAAAGAAACGCGCCTCAACAAGCCGAAGCTTTGCCCAAAATGGCAAGCCAGAAAGTCGAATCAATGGCAAGCCAGAAAAACGAGCAACTGCCCGTCAAAGTCAAAGCTTCAGAAGGCAAAGGTCAGAAATCGAAAACGGTCAATGTCAATGGCCTGAAGTTTCGCGTTCGGCTGAATGATCGAAGCTACCGCGTGATGCTGTTGGCTTCAGATGGCGAGCCATACATTTGCTCGCTTCGCCATTCGGAATGGCAAGCCATTGATGATAAAACCGCCGCATTCTTGGAAAAGGTGAAAGAGAAGCTGCGCGCTCGAATCGCCAAAGCTAACGACGCCGAAGCCGCAAAACTGAAAACCTTGCTCGCCACGATTGAGGACAAGCCGAGCAACCACCAACTGAGGAAACCAATCAAGCGGCAAAAGCCGTAGCCGCTTGATTCAATGAACGAAGCTGACGGCGGATATGAGGCCTTCTGCCAACCTGTGAACCGCCGTCAGCTAAAAAGCCCGGATGCTCACATTTCAGAAAGGATGTTGATGTTGAAATTCTTGGAGCGTTACAGCGAATGGAAAAAGATGGTCAAAGAGCTTCCAGCAAAAGAAGCTAATGAGATGCTATTTGAGTTTTACCGAATAAATTGTGACTGGATAACCGACACCAATCCGCCAGGCGGCATGACTTTGGAAATGTGCCAACCGCCACACAAACGCGCAACACTTGAAAATCTTGCAAGTATCTGCGCTCTGCATTTTGGGGCTGGAGCTTTTGTGGCGTTGGAAGTGAACGAAGGACTTGACGGTTTGCCGCTTTCTTACTGGCTCATCAAAGTCAAGGCAAGTGACCAATGTTCATCAAAACGAGTTTTTCTTGATGAGCAACAGTTGAGACCCTACCGCCAAATTCGCCATTTAATACCAACTGAAGAAGAAGGCGCGATGACACTTGATGAAGGCCGTCCGTATTGGGCGGCTGGATTGGGAGAGGCCAATATATTTTGGCAAAGAGGTGCAGAAGCGGCGCTAGCTGCTCACCAGTTGCATTCCTTACCTGATCCACAACCACAAGAATCGAAGGAAACGCCGCAAGTCAGATATGCAAAAGAGCTAATCAAATCAGGAATGAAGCGCCAAGATATTTTGGAAGCATTGAAAAAGCGTAGAACAGAGTTTTGGCCAAATTTTGCAGATGACGAGGCGGCGGTAGAGAAAAATGCGGAAACCGCTTACGAGTCGGCGCGCAGAGCACTACGCCAAAAACAAACGGTTAGACGGAAAAAGCGTGTTGTTCATCGTAAAAGCTGAGTGCTCACCATCCGTCATGTATCCGCTTTGCGTCCGTTTGGAATCCGCCAATATCCTCTATTTTTCAAGCGAAAAAATGGCACACTCCGCGCCGTGAAAACGCGAAGCTACAAACAAGTCGAAACCGCCAAGCGGCGCGCAGAGTTGGCAGCGGCGAATCTGAGAGACGATGACGACCGGGCAGATGACTTTGCTGACATGTCAGTTGAGGAATACGCCGAGCTTCGCGGCATCACAATCAAAAACCCAAATTTCGGAGGAAAGAAAATGGCAAAGACAGTCAAACAACTCGAACAAGAATTGAGCGAAGCAAACACACGAATTGAAGAACTCGAAGCTGAACGCGAAGACGTGCTTGATGCTTTGGGAGTGGAAATCGTTGACGACGACAGCGACGAATTTGACGACGACGACGACGAATAACTTTTAACCGCGCTGCGCCGTTCCCGCAAGTTTGGCGACAGAAGGAACGGCGCAGCTACTTTTCCGCTGAAGAGCCAGCGGGGAGAGAATCCTACCAAACGCGACTTGCCTTCGGTAGTCATTCCGACCGTCTGGCCTCAGCAAACCAGCAATCCGCGCGCCTTCAAGCGAAGGGCGCAGCATCACTTTTTCCAGATGACACCGCTTGCAGAACAAACGAAAGAATCCATTTTGAAAACTCTGGTTTGGCTGACTGAAACGCGGCCTGACGCGATTGTTTTTCTTCAAGGCCAGGCTTCAGAGGGCGTCAGCATTGCGCCTTTCTACTTTCCGAAAGTCGGATGGCAGAGCTTGAGCCGAACAGAGGACGTTATCGCGCTGGCGCACATTCCGGGCATCGGCTGGATAAGCACAGACGAAAGCAAGTCTGTTGATGAAACCTTGATGCTGATCGGACAGGCAGGCCGAACCGTGATCGTCACTGGCGGAGACGAACCTTTTCCGCTGGAAGTGCTCGATGTGATTCAAAAACTCGACATGCTTCTGCAACCGTCTGCCTACACCTGGAATTGAAGCCAAACACAACGCATCGCGTAACACGGCGCAAACAACGCGCACAACGCGATTCAAACACGGCGCAAACAGAGCGCGTAACACCGCGCCAACACAACCCAAACAAAGCGTGAAGTGCAACGCAAACCAAAACGGTAATCAGAGCGGAAAAAGCTCGTTAAGCGAGCGGTATTCGGAGCAGAAAGGCAGACAAACGCGAGGTTGAAAAGGCCGAAAGCTACTTTCAACACTCAATAGATGCTCGCTTTTCTCGCCATACGACGCGCTCAGACTGTTTTTTTGATTTGAAAGCAGGCCAGAACAAGGGCTGCGCTGGAAAACTTCGACACTGGCCAAATCTGACGAAGTATCAGCGCAAATAAAATCGCCCGCCGTCAATTTTGCAGACTGAACGGCGAGCGATTAAGGAAATAAAAAGCGTATGAAGAATACCACATCATCTTTTCACACCACAGAACAAACTTTCACCATTTCACTTTTCAGCGGCAAGCATGACGCGAAGCCGAGAGAATCCCGCGAAAGCTGGTCACAACTGACCAAGCGGCTTTCAGCGTTCAAAGTCCGGGCAGAAAAAGACGGGCAGCTTTTTTCACCGGCGAAGTTTTCGCCGAAGCATCGAACGAAAGAGAACGTAACAGAGCTTTCGCTTTTGGTGCTCGATTATGACCACGATGTAACCGTCAGCCAGGCTTTCGAGACATGGCAACGTCAGGGCGTCCGCTTTCTGCTTTACACAACACACAGTCACCAACGGCGCACGAAAGATCATCCGAAGGCCGAAGATTGTTTCCGCGTTGTTATTGCGTTGGCCGAACCGATACCAGCCAGCGAGTATCCGGGCTTGTGGGAGTGGGCAAACTCGATTTCAGGCGGCAAGCTTGATCCGTCGTGCAAAGACTCAAGCCGGATGTTTTACCTGCCTGCGAAGGCCAGCAAAGATGCGCCATCCGAAGCGCGCAGCTTTGACGGCGCGTTGCTCGATTGGCGAAAGATCGAACTGCCGAAAGAGCCGAAGCCATCGGCAAAAACAAAGACCATCGAACAAGGCCAGTTTGCAAACTGGGACGCGCTCCGGGCGGAGCTTGGACGGCGCATTGTCGCTCACGAAACCGCGCGAAAAAACGGCAGCGGCAAGTATGACTGTCGCGGCATCTGTCACGACGGCAAAGGCAACACAGGCCTTTTCTATGATCCTGCCATCAATCAAGCGCACTGCAACAAGGGCTGCGAACAAGCCGCAATTCTCCGCGCGTTCGGCTTGCCAGTGAAGCCACAGTTTCAAAGCAGCAATGGCACAACAACGAAAGACCATTCGCGCGACAAAAACGAAAAGGCCAACGGCGCAACGGCCACAACAAAGACCGCGAATCATTTCGACAAGGCGAACTCTTACGAAAACGCCAATGGCGGTTTGCTTTACTGGCAACAGACGAAAGAGGGCGTTGTTCCTATCTACCTGACAAACTTCGGCGCAGAGATTGTTGCTGACGTGATCGAAGATGATGGCACAGAGACAAAGCGCGCCTTTGAAGTCGAAGCGAAGTTGAGCGGCAAGCCGTCGCGGTTTCTTGTGCCTGCCGATGAATTCGCGGCGATGAAATGGCCGATGGTTCACTTGGGCGCAAAGGCCGTCATTTATCCCCGGCGAGCAGACCATGCGCGTTGTGCTGTTCAGATGCTTTCGCCTCAGCCTGTTGAGCGGCGCATTTTCACTCATACCGGCTGGCGAGAGATTGACGGCGAAATGTGTTTCTTGCACGGCGGCGGCGCAATCGGCGCAACTTCGGTCAAAGAGGTTGAAGTGAGATTGCCCGAATCATTGCAGGCCGCTGTTTTGCCCGAACCGCCAGACGGCGAAGCGTTGAAGGATTCTGTTACCGCCGTGCTTGCGTTGACGCAGCTTGCGGCGGATGAAATCACCTTGCCAGCCATTGGCGCGGCGTTTTCTTCCGTCATCGGCGGCGCGGATTTCAGCATCTGGCTTTATGGCGCAACGGGCAGCGGCAAATCCCAACTGGCCGCGTTGATTCAATCTTTCTTTGGCCGATTCGATGCCGACAAACTGCCCGGCTCCTGGATGAGCACAGCTAACGCGCTGGAAGTCATCGCTCACGCGGCGAAGGATATGATTTTCGTCGTTGATGACTTCAAACCAACAGGCGGCGCGAATGATCGAAGCCGGTTGATGCGCGATGCTGACCGATTATTGAGAGCACAAGGCAATCAACATGGACGGCAACGCTTGGCCGCCGATACAACGCAACGAAAAACAAAACATCCGCGCGGATTGATCTTCAACACAGCCGAAGAAGTGCCACGCGGCGAAAGCCTGATTGCGCGCTTGTTCGTGCTCGAATGCGGCAAAGCGTCAATTGACTTCAGCCAATTGACGAAGTTTCAGCGGATGGCCGCTGGTGGTCTTTTCGCTTCGGCAATGAGTGGTTTTCTTCGTTGGCTGGCGGCCAACTACAGCGAAGCCATCGAAAGCGCGCCAAAGAAAATTGCGGCTTCGCGTGACCACTGGTCAGAGCGGCAAATTTCCAACCATCGCCGCTATGCAACAACGCTTGGCCATCTGAACTACGCCTGGTCATTGTGGCTTCAATTCGTTCAAGAGACTGGCGCGATGAGTAAAGCGGAAATTACGCGGTTACGTGAGCGCGTCATGTTGGCGTTGGGAATGGCTGGCAGCAAGCAAGATTCGCACAGCAACGCACAGAACCCGGTAACACGTTTTCTTGAGTTGCTGCAATCGGCTTTTGCCAGCAACAAAGCACACCTTGAACACGTCAACAGCGGCTCACCTGCCAACCCCACAAGCTGGGGCTGGCGTTGCTTCGGCGGAGAGATGCAACCGTGCGGAGATCGAATTGGCTGGCATACCGGCGAAGAAATCTATCTTTTGCCGGATGCAACCTTTTCCTTGTTGGAACGATTCGCGGCCATAGGCGAAACCATCGGCACACAGCAAACCACGCTTTGGAAACATCTTTGGGAAGCTGAAATTCTCAGCCGCTCGAAACGGGCAGAGGCTCGGCGTGTGTTCACACAGAGCAAGGCAACCTGCTCCGGGAAGCAATCTGTTTTGGTTTTTCGCGCGGAAAAACTCTCTGAGTATGCCGACACTGCCGACAATGCCGACACTGACGGAACTTGAGGCCTTAAAAAGTGGCCAGTGTCGGCAAAAAGTGTCGGCAAAACTGGCCAAAGTGTCGGCAAAAACCAGTCTCTGCCGACACGAGTTTCAGCAATCCATTCAACAACTTACAGACTTAGTGTCGGCAGTGTCGGCATTTTTAGAGGTAGAGAGAGAATCTGTACGCGCAGAAGCTCTGTTTAGTGTCGGCAGAGTCTGCCCGATGCCGACACTTTGCCGACACTTTTGCCAAATTTGCCGACACTAAACCGGAGTTTTTACCAAATGAAGGCCATAACAGACCAATCACAACAACAAGTTTTCGCCGCGTTGGATGATCTGACCGCCAAGCTTTGCGCGGCGATTGAGGCCGGGAACGAGGCGGCAAAGACGTTGTTGACGATCTGGCTTGAGTCACTGGAGACCGACCGCACACCACACCAACAAACGACAAGCAACGGCTTTCGGTCATTGGTCACAATCAAAGAATTGGCTGAACTCTGGGACGTGAGCGAGCGAAGCATCCGGGACTGGATAGCAAAGGAAGGCCTGCCATATCGCCGCGTAGGGGCTGATCTGCGATTTGATCTGACCGAAGTTGACGAATGGACAAAACGACATCGGAAAAACAATCGCGCGATGACGGCGGCAAATGGTAAAGTGCTGCCGCTCCAAGTGCGACTGCAAGCGAAGCAAGGAGCTTAAACATGCCAGTCTATCTGTACGACGAAAACGAAAACATCATCAAAAGCGGTAAGGGAAAGGGCAAATGGAAATACGTCTTTCAACAAAATGGCAGACGTTACAAGGGCGTCATTCATGGCGCGACAACCAAGAAAGAAGCCGAAGAACACGAAACCAAAATGCGCTCGGCTGTTCGCAATGGAACTTTTGGCCAGCCATCGCAAGACATCACTTTTGAGGACTTCGCCAAAAACAATTACTTGAAATGGGTGAAGCAACATAAGCGCGCGCATCGCTGGTTTACGTTGATGGTTGATGTTCTATGCCGTCACTTCAGAGGCAAGCCGCTCCGCGAAATTACGACGAACGACATTGAAAACTATTTGGCAAAGCGGCGCGGAGAGAACAGCCTGAGAAGGATTCAACGCGCTGGCGCATCGGTCAATCGAGAGCGCGCGATTCTTTCCGGCATCTTCACGCGCGCCATCAAACGCGGCTATCATTCGGGGCCAAACCCTTGCCGCGACATTGAACGTTTTGAAGAAACAGGCCGCCGCGAACGTGTCCTGAGCCGTGATGAAGAAACGCGCCTACTGGCTGCGCTGATCGGCAAAGATGAAACGCTAGGCCATATCGTCAGACTCGCGCTTTGCACAGGGATGCGACGCGGCGAGATTATGAAACTTCGTTGGGAGCATCTTGATTTTGAACGCGGAAAATATGGCTTCATCAACTTGCCCGGAACGATAACGAAAAGCAAAAAGCCGCGACGTATTCCAATGCTGCAAAACGTGCGAGCATTGTTGCTCGACTTGAAAGGATCGAAAGCGGAAGGGCGCGTTTTCAATCTGGACGAAAACAGCACCGGGCAGCGGATAGTAAGGCGATGCAAAAAGCTTGGGCTGTCTGACGTGAAGCTTCACACGATGCGGCACACGTTTGCGACACGTTGCATTGATGCGGGCGTGAATCCTTTTGTCGTCAAAGAATGGCTCGGTCATTCGACTCTTTCGCAAACGAATTACTATTCACATGTCGGATTTTCAGAACTCGAACAGGCCGCGCAAAAACTCGAAAATTTGGCTGAAAATCGGCCTAAACGTTCTGCCGATGTTCTGGCTTTTTCAGAAAGCGCGAAAATAGCGACTGTAAGCGATTGTCCTTAAATGAGATGCAAGTAAGTAATTTTTCGCTTGCACCTTGCCCAGGTGTCAACGCTCAACTATGCTACGCGCGCTTTTGTGACAATCCTCTTTTCCGGCTTCGTTTCCGGGCGGAAAACTCAGTTCAACAATTCGGAGGTTCAATGGAACAGCAAGCCTCTTCTGTGAGCGCAGCAGGTTCGACCGCGACCGGCATAATCAAACATCTGCGCTGGCATGTTTGCGCGCTGCTCTTTTTTGCGGCAACGATCAATTACATAGATCGGCAGGTTATCGGTATTCTGAAACCGACTCTGGTCGCTGAATTCGGCTGGCAGGACGAACGCATTTACGCCGCCATCGTGTTCAGCTTTCAACTGGCTTATGCGATAGGGTTGTTGTTGGCCGGGCGCGTGATGGACAAACTCGGCACGCTGTTGGGATTCACGCTGGCCGTCGTATTGTGGAGCATCGCCGCCATTGGTCACGCCGCGGCGGATTGGTTTCCGGGATTGAGTTTGCCCACGCTGAATCTGGACGCAGCCACAGGGCTTTCGGTCGTCATGGTCACCGGAGCGGCAGCCGGATTCGCCTTGATGCGGTTTCTGCTGGGGCTGGGCGAAGCGGGAAATTTTCCGGCTTCGATCAAAACCGTCGCCGAATGGTTTCCGAAAAAAGAGCGCGCGCTGGCGACGGGAATTTTCAATTCGGGAACCAATGTCGGGGCGTTGCTGACCCCGCTGATCGTACCCTGGATTACGCTGCACTGGGGATGGAAATGGGCGTTCATCATCACCGGTTTGCTGGGCTTTCTGTGGGTGATTTGGTGGTTGTTGATGTATCGCGCGCCGGAACAGCATCGGCGTTTGTCCAAAGCCGAATTCGATCACATTCGCAGCGATCCGCCCGAAGCCGTTTCGCCCATCCCCTGGAGCCGGTTGTTTCCTCACCGGCAAACCTGGGCGTTCGCGCTAGGCAAATTTATGACCGATCCGATCTGGTGGCTGTATTTATTCTGGATTCCCGATTTCCTGAATCGCAATCACAAACTGGATTTGAAATCCATAGGCTTGCCGTTGGTCGTGATTTATCTGGTGGCCGATGTCGGCAGCATCGGCGGAGGCTGGTTGTCGTCGTCGCTCATCAAACGCGGATGGACGGTCAACCGGGCGCGCAAACTGGCCATGTTCATCTGCGCGGCTTCCGTCGTTCCGATCATGTTTGCCGCCAAAGCGTCGAATTTGTGGGTGGCCGTCGGACTGGTTTCGCTGGCGGCGGCGGCTCATCAAGGTTGGTCAGCCAATTTGTTCACGCTGGTGTCAGACACTTTTCCGCGCCGAGCCGTCGGTTCCGTCGTAGGCATCGGCGGCATGGCTGGTTCAATCGGCGGAATGCTGATCGCGCTGATAGTCGGCGAAATTCTGCAACGCACCGGCAGTTACGTGCCGATTTTCATCATTGCTGGTTCGGCGTATCTGGTGGCGTTGCTCATCGTTCATTTGCTGGCGCCCAATCTGGATAAACAAGCAAATGTTGATTGAGTCGGCCAAGCTCCGACCGTCAAAAGGCGGTTGGAGCTTGGCGTGGTACCTTCCGAAGTCACTTCATTTCTTCCATCCAGCCAACTCCGCCTCCGCCGCAATGAAACCAAATGCAGGCCAGTATTTTCCGCCGACGATTTTGCGGAAGAGTTCTTCGGCTTTGGCGCGATTGCCGTTGTACAGATGCCAGTTGCCGATCCCATATCCAACCGTAGCAATCTCCAAATCCGTCGCCTTCTCGACATTCACCAGATCGCTTTCTTTCTTCAAGCCTTTATAAAACAGCAAGCGGTCGAAATAGGATTTGTTCTCATTGACCTTCATGTCGGGCGTGATGCGGTCGAGCACTTTGGCCGCTTCGGCGGGTTTGTTCATTCGCCGGTAAGTCATGTAGAGCCAGTCAGAAACGGCGATCACAGAATCGTCGCGCCGGTCTGAGGTGTCGGCTTCGGCAACCTGACGGCAGCGTTCATACGCTTCGGCGGCTTTGGCAAACTCTCCCTTCAGGTAATGCGCCAACGCCAGGTGATACCAAACGTCAAAATCCTTGTCGTTCAACTTTGCCGCCTGAGCCATGTCGGCGACGGCTTTGTCGAACTGGCGCGTAGAGATATACCGATGACCTCGATGACGATAGAGCCGCCAATCGTTCGGAGCCAGTTTGATGCCGCGCGTGTAAGTTTCAATTGCGTCGTTGTATCGCCAGACGTTGGCTTGCGCACGGCCAAGCGCAATCAACAAATCCATGTTTTTCGGATCAGCGGCAAGTTTGGCTTCGGCAGCGGCGATGTCGCCTTTTTCATCCGCATTGGCAAAGTGCTTGACGCCCAGCGGCGAAACGATTTCCGGTTTTGCCGTCTGGGCTTGAACGGAAACGGCAAAGCAAAACGAAGTAATGACGATTGCTGCAAAACGGCAAAGTGGTTTCATAAAGGCCTCCTGATTTTGTGGTGCGAAGTCGAGACGTTCATCAACAGACAGGGTTGGCAGATTGCACAGGATTGAAAATCAACCTGCGCAAAATCTGTTTTCATCTTGTTGAATCCTGTAAATCCTGTCGAAAAATTTTGTCGCTTGGTTTGGCGACCGGATTCTATGCAATGCTTTCCCGAAGCGGCAAGCTCAGCTTGTCAGGCAACTTGCCAGCCAGTAGCATGCGCGCGATTTCGTCAATGACCGTTAGGAGAAAACCGACACCCTTGAATCCCAAAAAACATCAAGACATTCATTTGGCAGACATTCAATTGACAGCCGTGCGCGGCATTCCCGAAGTTCGTCCGGGCGACGACCTGGGTTGGCTGATTGCCCAGGCGACGGAAACGCAAGGTTTTGCGCTGGCCGATGGCGACATCGTCGTTGTAGCGCAAAAAGTCATTTCCAAAGCCGAAGGCCGTCTGGTCAATCTGGAATCGGTTACGCCGTCAGCGCTGGCGTTGGAAATCGCCGCCAAACAGCACCGCGATCCGCGATTGGTCGAGGTCGTGTTAAGCGAATCCACCAGCATCATTCGCATGGACGATCACGTGCTGGTAACGGAAACCAAACACGGATTCATCTGCGCCAATGCCGGAGTGGATCGTTCCAACGTCGCCGGAAAAGATTGGGTAGCTTTGCTGCCCGTCGCGCCGGATGATTCGGCGTTGCTGTTGAAAACTCGATTGGCCGAACTGTTCAAAGTCAATGTCGCCGTCATCATCACCGATACGTTTGGACGCCCTTGGCGCGAAGGCCTGACCAACGTCGCCATCGGCATTGCCGGCATGAAACCGTTGAAAGATTTTCGCGGCGAACGCGACGATCACGGCAAAGAACTGTCAGCAACGGTTTTGGCGGTGGCGGATGAAGTGGCGGCTTCGACGGGATTGTTGATGCGAAAGGCTTCGCGGATTCCGGTGGTCGTCGTTCGCGGTTTTTACTTCGATCATAGCGACGGCAGCGCCAAAGAACTGGTGCGCGCCAAAGAACGCGATTTGTTTCGATGATCTTTTATTTCCCACCACCTGCATCCAGCTTTTTTATTTTCCTGCTCAGAAAACGTTGGCGATTGGCCAACCGTTGATTACAATTCGCCTCGTGCCATTATCAATCACGTGATTTCCTGAAGCGACCGCGAACCCTACAAGCCACCGCGAAGTTCTCGGCTCGAAGCTGTTTTTGACGGTCGCCGATAACAAACAATTTGGTTTCAAACGAGGGTTCCCTGCCATGCTGACCCGATTGAGACTTTCCCTGATTGCCGCCGCCTTCGGATTGGTTGCCGTTTGCCTGCCTGAGCTGTTTCCTATTCGCGCCGAAATCCTTCCCGTTAAAACCTACACCGCCGCCGACGGATTGCCGCGCGATGCCGTCTATAAAGTGCGGCAGGACGCGCGCGGATTCTTGTGGTTTTGCACCAGCGAAGGTTTGGTTCGTTTCGATGGCTACGCCTTCAAACTCTATAGCAAGGAAGACGGGCTGCCTGACCCATTAGTGCAGGATTTCCTGATCACGCGCAGTGGCAAGTATTTGCTGGCGACGGGTGCTGGCCTGGTACATTTCAACCCGGACGGCGTGCGCGGACCCGTTCAATCCGGCAGCAAAGACAAACCGATGTTTGTCACATACCTGCCTCCCAAGACGCCCAACTCTCCTGCGGAAACGCCAATCCCCGTTTGGGATCGTTACTTTATCGAAGTGCTTTATGAAGACGCGCAAGGAGTGGTTTGGGTCGGTACCAGGTATGACGGATTGTTCCGGCTGGAAGAGCGCGATGGGCAACTTGCCTTGCAGCCTGTTGAACTCAATCCGAGGGGAAATCCACGTGTCGTGGCTATGGCTGAGGATCAGCAGGGAAATATATGGGCCGCCGCTCACGTCAAAGATATTGAGGGAGAGCTTTACCGCCTGTTTCCAAACGGGAAAGTTGAGCATTTCACCAATCCCGTATGGGGGATTACTTCCCTGTTGGCAGATAAGAAAGGTCGTTTGTGGGCCGGTACGAGCCATCAAGGACCAAAGCTTTGTCAGATCGAAACGGATAGCGCCAGCAATCGCTCAGTCTTTTCGCGCTGTTATGGGAAAGAAGAAGGTTTGCCAGGCAGGTGGGTTACTCACTTGTTTCAAGCAGGCGATGACACAATCTGGGTGGGCACGACCAATAGCGCAGTGCGCTTCGACGCCAATTCGCCGAGTGACAAGCCAAGCTTTCAGCTTTACGGCGAGCAGCAGGGGATCTGTAACCGGAACGTCCATAGCGTCAATGAGGATCGGGACGGAAATTTATGGTTCTTGACCGGTTGTGGCGCCATCAGAATGACGCGCAATGCCTTCGTGCGCTTTGCCAAAGAAGATGGTCTGGAAGCGAAGGGGGCGAATTCGATCTTCACCGACCGGAGCGGCAGGTTGATCGTTGTGACCAATGAAGCCCGCGATATGTTGCTGAACGTTTTTGAGGGTCAGCGCTTTTTCCAAGTCAAAGCCAATACGCCGCCGGGCATCAATCACGGTTGGGGGATGGGGCAGATCGTCGTGAATTCAAGCGCGGGCGATTGGTGGTTCCCGACTGAAGCAGGCGTCCTCTACCGGTTTCGCGGTATTACCGACGTCAGACAACTGCTCCACGCCAAGCCGCAAGCCTACACTGCCAAAGAATGCTTCACCGACCAGATGGTCTGGAGGATGTACGAGGACTCGCAGGGCGATCTTTGGATATCAACCTCTTATCAGGACAAATTTCTGCGTTGGGATCATCAGACCGACAAGATCATCCAGTTGTCCGCCGCATCTGATGACCCGAATCCCGCGCCACGCCCCAACGCTTTCGTGGAAGATGCGAAAGGGACGCTTTGGATGGGGGGAAGGATGAAAGACCAGTGTTATTTGCTACGCCATCGTAACGGAAACCTGAAAGTATTTGGGCGGGCAGAAGGCATCCCCGCCAATGAGCAGCCGCGCAGCTTGCTGATAGACGGCAAAGGCCGATTGTGGTTCACGTCGGAAAGTCATGGCGTCGGGCGCATTGACGATCCGAGGTCCGAACCGTTGAAAATCGCCTGGCACAACCGCGGCAACGGCCTTTCGACGAATTGGACGGAAAGTCTGGTGGAAGATCGGTATGGTCGGATTTACATTGGCACCCGGCGCGGCGTGGATTGTCTGACACCCGAAACCGGACAGGTTCGCAGCTTCACCTCAGCGGATGGCTTGCCGAAAGGCTCGATTTATGTTGCAGCGCGTGACACACAAGACGCGCTCTGGTTCGCCAGCGAACTCGGCGTCGCGCGTTATCTGCCGGAACCGCCGCGACCCAACCAACCGCCGACCATTTTCCTAACCGGCTTGCGCGTCGCAGGCGTGCCGCAGCAAGTTTCTGAAATCGGCGACCTGAATCTGCCGGAGTTGAAGCTCAATCCTTCGCAGACCAACGTGACGATTGATTTCCTGAGTCCCAGCGCCACCTCCGACCCGCATCTGCGCTATCAATACAAACTCGAAGGCCGCGAAGATTGGAGCGCGCCGACTGAACAGCGCTCAGTGGATTTCGCCAACCTGTCAGCGGGCAGTTACCGCTTTCTGGTGCGCGCCGTCAACGCCGACGGAGTTCACAGCGCAATCCCGGCCAGCGTTTCATTCACAGTCGCCGCGCCCGTCTGGCAACGTTGGTGGTTCATTGCATTGACGGTCGGGGCAATCGGCGGACTGACTTTTGCCGCGTACCGTTATCGCGTGGCGCAGCTTCTGGCGCTGGAGCGAATGCGCACCCGCATCGCCACCGATCTGCACGACGAAGTCGGTTCCAGCCTGTCGCAGATCGCCATCCTCAGCGAAGTCGCCCGCCTGCGGCTTCCCCGCAACGGCCAGCCTGACGCCGCCGGAGCCGCCGAGCCGATGGAAAAAGTCGCCGTCACTTCGCGCGAAGCCGTGGACGCAATGAGCGACATCGTTTGGGCAATCAACCCGCAACGCGACCAGTTAAGCGACCTCAGCCAGCGCATGCGTCTGTTTGCCAGCGACACGCTGACCGCCCGCGACATCCGTTTGCGCTTCCACGCGCCGGAACAAGACCTGAGCCTGGACGCCGAAGTGCGGCGGCAAGTCTTCTTGTTGTTCAAAGAAGCCATCAACAACATCGCCCGCCATTCCCACGCGACCGAAGTCGAAATTGATTTCGCGCTGACTGACCATCACCTGTCGCTGCGAGTTTGGGATAACGGCCATGGCTTTGTGGAAACCGCGCCGCAACCCGGCCAAAACGGAGGCAACGGCCTGCTGAGCATGAGGCGGCGCGCGGCGGAACTGGGCGGCAGACTGGAAGTGATTTCCGGCAACGGCTCCGGGACGACCGTCAAGCTGGAAGCGCCGCTTCGACCGCGCAAGATTTTGTGATTCACTACCTGAACAGGTGGTGACGCCACTGCCGGACGACCCGATAATCCCCACGCCGGAGAGGTTCGGCCAGTCCCAATCCAAATGCTATGCCAATCGCAGACTCCCAAAATTCGCCAGCGTCCTCAGCCATACGGGTCGCCATTGTCGAAGACCGCCAGGACATCCGCGAGGGGTTGTGCGTGTTGATCAATAGCACGCCAGGATACGAATGCATAGGCACATACTCGACGATGGAGTTGGCGCTGGAAAAGATCGACGAACGAATGACGACCGCCGAGCCATTGGAGGTTGCCTTGATTGACCTCGGCCTGCCGGGCATGAGCGGCATCGAAGGCATCAAGCGATTGAAAGAACGCCACCCGCGATTGCTGACACTGGTGTTGACGGTCTTCGACGACGACGAGCGCATTTTCCAGGCCTTGTGCGCGGGCGCTTCCGGTTATCTGTTGAAGAAGACGCCGCCGGCGAAACTGCTCGAATCCTTGCGTGAGGTTGTGGACGGCGGCGCGCCGATGTCACCTGAAGTCGCGCGCCGCGTCGTGGACTTGTTCCGCAACTTCCGCCCGCCAGAAAAATCCAACCAGGACCTGACGCCGCACGAAACCCGCATCCTGAAACTGTTGGTCGAAGGTCACAATTACAAAACGGCGGCAGCGGAACTCGGCGTCAGTGTCAACACTGTCTCGTTCCACGTCCGCCACATCTACGAAAAACTTCAGGTGCATTCCAAATCCGAAGCCGTGGCAAAAGCTCTGAAGAATAATCTGGTTTGAACCATCGGACTGAAGATTACTACCTGAATAGGTGGTGACAAGAGTTTGCTCTCAGATTTACCGTAGCCTTGGCCAATCGGACTCCCGGATAAGCCCGCATCAGCGGACAGGAGCCACTGCAATGAAAACTCATCTGTCTCAGCGCGCCTATCTCAACACGACAAACGAGCCAGTGGGTGAAGGCGAATAACCAGCGGCTATGCCGAGGCGCTGGGCAATCGGGACAGGTGGGGAAGACACGAGGCTTGCCTTCGCGCTGGCAAAATCAACAAAGGAGTCTGACATGTCGTTTGCGACAACGCCCTGAAACGATGAAAACGGCTGCGCCCGACTGTCCGACAAGCTGCCAGCTTGTCGTTGACCCTAACAAGCGTCAAATCGAGACCACGACAAGCTGGCAGCTTGTCGGACATTTTCAGAGGAGAATGCAATGTTGGATTCTGAATCAAATGATCTGTTACATCTCGTGGGCGTGACCACAGATGGTCGTCTTTGGCACACAATCCGCCGGGAAACTGGCTGGGATCCTTTCGGCGATGTTGAAGGTGAAGCGGGCGACCGCGGCCGCTTCATCGATGTTGATTGTGCTGGAGTCAATGGCAAACTGCATGTCTGTGGCGTGACCGACAGTCGTCATCTTTGGCACACAATCCGCCGAGAAACTAGCTGGGATCCTTTCGGCGATGTTGGAGGCCAAGCGGGCTACATCGCCGACATAGGGGGAGTTGGTATCGCAGAAGTTAATGGCGTACTACACGTCCTCGGTACCGACGGGGTCCCTGGACTTTGGCACACAATCCGCCGGGAAACTGGCTGGAATCCTTTCCGAGATGTTGAAGGCCAAATGGGCGACCGCCGCGGCATCCACACGGTTGCTTGTGCTGGAGTCAATAACAAACTACACGTCTGTGGCGTGACTGTAGACAATCAACTTTTGCACACAATCCGCCGGAAACAGCCAATCCGCCGGGAAACTGGCTGGGATCCTTTCGGCGATGTTGAAGGCCAAGCGGGTAACCGCGGCATCTTCGAGAGAGTTGGTATCGCAGAAGTTAATGGCGTACTACACGTCTGTGGCGTGACCCAAGATGGCCATCTTTGGCACACAATCCGCCGGGAAACCGGCTGGGATCCTCTCCGCGATGTTGAAGTCCCAGCGGGCGACCACGGCTTTTTCACCGATGTTGATTGTGCTGGAATCAATGGCGAACTGCACGTCTGCGGCGTCACCAAGGATGGTCACCTTTGGCACACAATCCGCCGGAAACTTGCCTGGGATCCTTTCCGCGATGTTGAAGTCCCAGCGGGCGACCGCGGGAATTTCCGCACCATCAGCGTCGTATGATCCCACCCGCGGTTTGAACCGCTGGACTTAAAGATTACTACCTGAACAGGTGGTGACAAGAGTTTGCTCTCAGATTTACCGTAGCCTTGGCCAATCGGACTCTCAGACAAGGCCCGCATTAGCGGACGGGAGTCACTGCAATGAAAAACTCATCGGTCTCAGCGCGCCTATCTCAACACGACCAACGAGCCAGTGGGCGAAGGCGAATAACCAGCGGCTGCGCTAAGTCGCTGAGTAATCGGGACGAGTGTGGAAGACGAATGGCGACACCGTTAGAAAACCAACTTCAGATCAATACCCCATCGGGGCGGGCCGCGCGGTTTCGCCTCGGGTCGGGACATCCAGGAAAGGAAATTCAACATGCCGAATCACAAAAAAGACTCTACGGACAAAAACTTTTACTACTTTGGCGACGAGAAGATCGAGCTGCAGGAGGCGGCTGACCTGAAAGCCGTACGGCTCAAAGGCGCGCCTGCGCATCCGACGCGCGCGGCGTTGGCGGCGCGTACTGCGCGCGAAGATGGCGGCGAGGAACTCGGGCTGTTCGGTCTGACTCTTTACCGGGCTGACGCTGAAACGCGTGGTGGAGCGGCGGCGGCGGCTCGCGCGCCGCAGGATGAAGCGGCCGAGACGTTTCCCGTCTTCCGCACGGCTGAAATGGGAACCGACGCCGCGCTCATCCTGACGCCGCAACTGATCGTGCAGTTCAAAGCCGGACTCAGCGAGGCCGACTGCAAAAAGCTGCTCAATGACGCCAAGCTCGAAGTGGTCAGCCAGGACGAACTGGCGAAGAATTACTACGTGTGCCGGCCGCGCAACGGTTCGGCTACGGAAGCGTTGGCTGCGGCGAATGAACTGCACCTGAAGGAGCAGGTCGAATACGCGCAACCTGATTTCGTGCGCGTGCTGCCGGAGATTGCCCCGCTGGCGGGCAGCGCCCCTGCGCCTGCAATGTGGCCTGGTACAATCGGCGAGGCCGGCGTTGGGCCACAAGCGCCCGATACGTTCTTCGGCAGTCAATGGGGACTGGCGAAGATCAAAGCGCCGGATGCGTGGGGCTTCACGCGCGGCAATCCGGCCATCAAGGTGGCGGTGATTGACGAAGGCGTGGATATGACCCACGAAGATTTGATTCCTAACCTGCTCACCGGTTACGACGCTGTGGACAACGACAATAATCAGCAGCCCTTGTCGCACGATGGTCATGGGACTGCCTGCGCAGGCATCGTCGCCGCTGTCGCCGATAACGGCCGTGGCGTCGCGGGCGTCGCGCCGAATTGCAAAATCATTCCGGTACGCATTGCCTATGGCGTATGGAGCGAAATCTACCGAAGATACCTTTGGTCTACTTCCGACTCGATCATTGCGCGCGGCGTCCGCACGGCGGTGGCGCGCGGCGCCGACGTGCTCAGCAATAGCTGGGGCGGTGGTCCGGCGTCGAGCGCAATACAAGCAGCCTTCCGTGAGGCGCGCACCACAGGACGTGGTGGCAAAGGTTGCTTTACTCCTTGCGCAACTGGGAACGATAACAATCGTTGGGGAGGTGTGAGTTATCCAGCCAAATACCCGGAATGCTTTGGAGTTGGCGCCTCCACACCGTCAGATCAGCGCAAACGTCCCGGCGACAGAACGGATCCACGAAATGATGACTGGGGGAGCAATTTCGGTCCGGAGGTGGATGTAGTCGCGCCGGGTGTGCGGATTTACACCACCGATATGATGGGCGGGAATGGTTATACCCCCGGCAATTACGATCCCCTGTTCAACGGCACGTCCGCGGCGACGCCGCACGTAGCCGGTGTGGGAGCGCTTTTGCTTTCGATAGATCCAGGGCTGACCGTGCAGGAAGTCGAGGAGATTATCAAACGCACAGCCGACGATGCCGGCCCCGCGGGGCGCGACAACGAAACCGGCTGGGGCCGGGTCAATGCCTTCCGCGCGGCGCTGGCGGCCCAGCGGCTATGGTACGACATCAGCGTGAACATCGAATTCCTGGGCACAGGCGCGGAATGTTTTATGCGCATTAACCTCCGCTTTTATAACCCCGGGATCAATTCGGTGAGGTTGGATTGGGTCGCGCTGACCTCGAATTCATCAGACTGGTCTCGCGAGTTGGATAGCTGCGAGTGTAACTTGAATCCAGGCGGCGTCATGGAGCCATTTACCAGCCAGGATGTGCGGTTCAATAAAATCCTGCTCAAAGCGCACGGCAATCGCAGCGGCTGGGCTGGCAATTGGAGGCTGCACTACTCGTACACCTACTGGCGTCCGGCGCTTCCGGCCACCCCATCCGCCGATCTTGCGCGCAACACGCCATTGCGCGAATTCAGCGACCTGGCGCGCACGGAATCGGTTTCCTATCGCTTCGAAGCGCAAGGGCGGGGCCGCCGGCAGACCTTAGGCGACGAATTGGATCTGAACGGACGCAATCCGCACACGGGCGCGCTTATTTTGCCTGTGAGCTTTGCTGCCGCTGAGCCGGCGGTGGAAGATTTCGGCGATTCTGGCAATGGTCTGTCTGCCGCTGGCATTGTGATTGAGAAGACCGGCGAGACGGTGCGCATCAAACTCTAACCAGGGGCTGGCGCAATTCAGCCGCTCAACCTGGCTGAATCAGATCACACGAGGTCGGTACGCGCCGCGCGCGTAAGCAAGCGGCAAATGGAACCAACCACTTGCTTGCGCGCGCGGTAAGGAGATCACTATGGCAAAACGAATTTGACAACCTGTTTGTGGTTACCATTACCAGATGGTGGCTGTGGGGAAACCGAGCCAAAGAGATTCGTCTGAAGTACGGTTCTCCGTCCTGAACCAGGCTCTCCACAAGAGCTGTTAATCCGGAAGGATTTCTATGAAAGACAAGAATGTAGACCTTGTAAACAAGCGACGCATCAGAGCCTGGCTAATTTTTTTCATCGCTTTGGTTTTCGCCGCGCCGAAGGGGGTGGGAGCCATCGCCCGCCGATACGAAGTGATCTATCTCTCAAACCCGGCCGCGACTCCCAGCCAAAATACCAGTCAACACCAGAACGCCACGCTGCGGGGCGACGAGGCCATTGCGCATTTGAAGCAGCAGGGCCAATACGAATCGCTCAGGACGGCAATGGCGGCGTCGCTGGAATTGGAGGCTGGCGGGGCGGCACCCTCGATCACAATTGATCTGCCGCTTGCCATGCAGCGGAAGCTGACTGCGAGTGACGGAGCGGCGAATGACGAATTCGGCAACTCTATTGCGATCAGCGGTGACACGCTGGTAGCCGGCGCTGACCTGGACGACATCGGCGCAAACGCGAACCAAGGTTCGGCCTACGTCTTTGTGCGGAGCGGCGCCAATTGGAGCCAGCAGACCAAGCTATCCGCCAAGGATGGTGCGGCAAATGACTGGTTCGGCGCCTCCGTCGCGATCAACGGTGACACGGTGGTAGTCGGCGCTAATCGCGACGCCGTCAGCGCGAACGCGAATCAAGGCTCGGCTTATGTTTTTGTTCGAGATGGGACGAGTTGGAGCCAGCAAGCCAAGCTGACCGCCAGCGATGGCGCAGCAAATGACTGGTTCGGCGCCTCGGTCGCGATCAGTGGCGATACGGTGGTGATCGGCGCTTCAGGGGACGACAACAGCGCGAATATGAACCAAGGTTCGGCCTACGTCTTTGTGCGAAAGAACGCGAGTTGGAGTCAGCAACAGAAGCTCTTCGCCGGTGATGGGGCTGCAAATGATGGATTCGGCAACTCCGTCGCAGTCAGCGGTGCTACGGTAGTGGTCGGCGCTGGTCTGGACGACATCGCCGCGAACCCGGATCAAGGCTCAGCCTATGTCTTTGTGCGGAGCGAGACGAATTGGAGCCAGCAGGCCAAGCTAATTGCCGAGGACGGCGCAGCCAGAGACCAGTTCGGACATTCCGTCGCCATCAGCGGCAACTCGGTGGTGGTCGGCGCTCACCTGGACGACTGGTTTCAAGGTTCCTCCTTTGCTCTGGATCGAGGCTCGGCTTACGTCTTTGTGCGGAGCGGGAAGTACTGGAACCAGCAGCAGAAACTGACTGCTGGCGATGGAGGAAGCGGTGATAATTTCGGCATCTCTGTTGCAATCGGCGGCGACACGCTGGTGGTCGGCGCTGAAAGAGACACCATCGGCGCAAACCTGGATCAAGGCTCGGTCTATACCTTTGTGCGCAGCGGCGCGAGTTGGAGCCAGCAGACCAAACTGACCGCCAGCGATGGCGCGAATGGCGACCTTTTCGGCAGTTCCGTCGCGATCAGCGGCGATAGGGTGATGGTCGGCGCTGATCGCGATGTCATTGGTGCGAACATAGATCAAGGCTCGGTTTATGTCTTTAGCGCCTGTGGGAATTTGGTGGAACAGCAGAAGCTGTCTCCCAGCATTTACCTCAGCGATTTTGGTGTCTCCGTTGCGATCAGCGGTGACACGGTGGTGGTTGGGGACCCAGGTGACCGATCCTTTTTTGTAGGCTCAGTCTCCATCTTTGTGCGAAGCGGGACGAGTTGGAGCCTACAGGCCAAGCTCAGGCCTAGCGATTGCTATGGAGAATTTCGGTGCAGTGAGTATTTTGGCCGCCAAGTTGCGATCAGCGGTGACACAGTGGTGGTTGGGGGTGGTCACGAAAACATCTACGACTGGGACGACCAAGGCCGACTTCATGTCTTTGTGCGTAGCGGCACGACTTGGAGCCTGCAGCAGATGCTAACTGCAAGTGATGGCGGGTATCAGGACAACTTCGGCTTCTCTCTGGCAATTAGCGGCGATACGATAGTGGCCAGCGCAATGCCAGACTTATTAGAAAATTCCGTTTACGTCTTCGCGCGAATCGGAACGAATTGGAGCCAGCAGGCCAAGCTCATCGGCGACAAGGTAGATGGATATTACCATGAATACTTCGGCCACCATGTCGCGATCAGTGGCAACACTGTGGTTGTCACCTCACGCCAATTTCGCAATATAACAACTGGCGCTGGCACAGATTTCACCTATGTCTTTGTACGAAGCGGAGCAAGTTGGCGGAAGCAGGCAACGCTAGCCACCAGAAATTTAACAGGTGGTGATTCTTTTGAGTCTGTCGCAATCAGCGACAACACTCTGGTAGTCGGTGCTCCGACAGATACCAGATGGCGTGGTGCCGCCTACATCTTTGTGCGGAGCCAGACGGGTTGGAGCCTGCAGGCCAAGATCACCGCCGGGGATGGAGAGGCATACGAAGGCTTGGGCAATCCTGTCGCGATTAGCGGAGACACGGTAGTGGTCAGGGCTGCCAGAGCTAACATCCCTCCGAGTGTGTCTCAAGAATCCGCTTATGTTTTTGTGCGGAACGGGACAAGTTGGAGTCAGCAATCCAAACTGACCGCCAGCGATGACGTAACTTCTCTGGGCTTCGGTAACTCCATCGCAATCAGTGGCTCAACGGTGGTGGCCGGCACTCGCAGGTTTTCGGCTGATAGAGAACAAGGCGCGGCCTACATCTTTGCTTGTAGTGGATGCCCGACAATCAGTCCCGAAGGTGTGCCGAAAGGCACGGTTGGCAGTTCCTATAATCAAACTATCACCGCGACCAGCGGCGTCCCGCCCTACAGATTTTTGATCTCTGAGGGTGGCCTGCCTCCGGGATTGACGTTGAATGGGACAACCGGAGTTCTGTCCGGCACACCCACTTCAGCGGGGACTTATCGCTTCACAATGGCGGTGACGGACGCCGATCTTTGCGCGAGCAGTAGGAGTTATGCATTGCTCGTGACTCGGCCAGTAGGCCCACGCCAACCACCATTCGGGCGGACACGCCCCACAAGGCGATCATTTGGAATCGAGCGGTCACCATAAGGGGCGGCGCAGGCTGGTTATGATGAAACGGTGATGGAAAGCTTTGAAGGAGTAATATCTCGTCGCCAATTTAACGTATCAGAGAAAACCGTCCTCACAATTTTCTCCGGCTCAGAACATCGGACAACCCAAGCGGCTTGTAGCTGATTTCTTTAGCGGGAGGTGATTTATGGTGGCCCTGATCTCTCGGCAGTTTCTTTGCCTTGCCTTGCTTTCACTGCTCTCTCTCAACCCACGCGCAAACCGAAGTTCAACCGCGGGAGACGATCAAGATCAAGATCGATCTGGTCGTGCTGGACGCGCCGTCCATCTGTTTCGCAACTTCGCGCCGCCCACCAAAGCCAACTACGACCTGACGCCGCATGAAACCCGCATCCTGAAACTGCTGGTCGAAGGCCACAACTACAAAACCGCAGCCGTCGAACTTGGCGTGACGGTCAACACCATTTCCTTCCACGTCCGCCACGTGTACGAAAAGCTCCAAGTCCATTCCAAATCCGAAGCCGTCGCCAAAGCCCTGAAAAACAAATTGGTTTGAAGATGGCGCTAAACCAACCTCAGCGAACGTCGCCGAAACCAGCCCGTAAGACTGAATCGCAGTTCCGCGGCAGGCAGCACTTCGTGAAAGAAAGTGTCGCTGCGAAACAGCACGCAGGTTCCGGCGGTCGGCAAGACATCCACGTAACTGTTCGGCAGGTACAGCCGCAACTGCCCGCCGAATTCTTCTTGCCAGGTTTCATTCATGTACAGCGTACAAGAGATGGTTCGTTCATCGGCGTTGTTAAATCGGTCGAGGTGTTTTTGGTAAAACGCACCTGCCGGATAAACGGCAAAGTGCGCTTCGTAGGTGGAAAGGCTGAGAAACAGTTCGCGGTTCATTTCCTGGCGCAGTTCTTCGATGGTCGCACGATACAGCGATTGCGCTTCGGTCGGCGATTGATCGTCCAACCAATAAATCCGGTCGCTGCGAATCTCCGGTCGAATGGCATATCCACCCAATCGCCCTGTGCCTGCACGACGAAATTCGTCTTGTTGCCAAAGCTGCTCCGCTTCGCCACGCAAGGCGGCGATGGTTTCCGGCGGCAGAAAATCGCTGATCACCGTCCAACCTTGATGAGCGATTTCGGCGGCTGCTTCGGCAAATCGGTTCATGCTCCGGCTGCTTTCAGGTGTTTGATGTTGGCTTCGACGCAAGCGTCATATTCGGCGGCGCTGACCAGGCCGGAACCGTGTTCCTGAATGAATTTCAGGTCGGCGGCGGAGGCTTCAATTTCGCTGATGCCTTTTCCGGCGTTGGCCAGCGGAGTGCGATCCATTTGCAGCACAAATTCCGCCGTCATCGGCCCCTGGTAATTGATCTCTTTCAAAATGCCTACGACTTCCGTCCAATCGTAACGGCCTTGCCCGCACGGTTTGCGATTATTGTCGGCAACGTGAAAATCCAGCAAACGGTCGCCGACATTGCGAATCGCCTGTCGCCAATCTTCTTCTTCTATGTTGATGTGAAAGGCGTCCAGCACCACGCGCATGTCGTTGCCGACTTCTTCGACCAGTCGCAACGCCTGATCGTGGCGTTTGATGAAATAGGTTTCAAACCGATTGAGCGGTTCGATGCCGGTCTTGATGCCGTTGTCGGCGGCGAAAGCGGATACTTCTTTCAAACTTTCCACTGCCCATTTCCATTCTTCGGCTGCCGAAGCCAGCGGTTTCACTTTGCCCACAACCGTCGGAACGATGCAAAACATCTGGCCGCGCAAAGCCCTAACCATTCGAATGCAATCTTTGATGTAAGCAATCGTGCCGACGCGCACGTATTTGTCGGGATGGATCAAATCGCGGCCTTCGAACATCAACGTCACACCGCCCCAACATTCGATTTCGTACTTGTCCATCAAACCGCGCACTTCGTCCCAGTTGTACCGATCCGGCTCGCCGCTGATTTCAATGCTGTCGTATCCGAAGCGATGCAGTCGTTCGAGCGTGGTTTCAATCGGTTCGGGTCTCATCCAGTTGTGCATGGAATGTTTCATCGGGTTCTCCTAGAGCGGTTTTCAATTGCGTGTAGGGCAGATTTTCAAATCTGCCCGGGATTTTACGCTTGCGGAAATCTCGGCAGGTTGGAAAACCTGCCGTACATTCACCTGAAAACCGACTTAAAACAATACTGCGTACATTTTTTCAGACAGTGATGAAATATAGCGCGCCGTTTGGCAAATTGAAGAAACTCATTCAATCGCTGCACGCCTCCGTGACCGCAGTCACGACTACCTTAAATCAGTTGCCGCGACTCGCCAAGCCGCAGCGCAAATTCATCGCCGCGTTGCTGGCGATGATTCTGGCGCTAGACGGCGCGCCTGCATTTGCCGCAGGTGGAGCTTGGCGTAGAGAGGTCTGTACCGCTGACGGTGACTTCGACCAACAAGATGGTCAAACGGCTGGGTGGCCAACGCTGGAAGCGATTGCACAAACTGGCGTACTTAGCGCCGATTGCCGGAGTCCTGCATTATTACCTGCTGGTCAAAGCCGACACGCGCCTTCCGCTGGCGTTTGGAGTTGCGCTGGCCGTGTTGCTGGCGTATTGAGTGCTGAAAAAATTCTTCCCCGCCTTCACCCAACGCAAACCGAAACGCGCTACAGTGTAAGTTTGCCGGAGAAATGGTTTATGAAATGCGAACTCTGCAAAGGCGAAACCACCATCGAACGCAACCAGCGTTACCATTACACTGAATGCGGGCTGGATAATGTTTATCTGGAAAACATTGACCTGCGCGTCTGTCAGGCTTGCGGTGAACGGTCGCCAATCATCCCGCGCATCATCGAACTGCACGCCACCATCGGCCAGGCCGTAGCCTTGCAGAACCAGCCGCTGTCAAACAAAGAGGCTCGCTTTTTGCGCCAGCATCTGGAATTGAAGCATGGGGAAAATCACAAACACTAGAGACAACAGTCATAAAACTGATGGTCACTTTTTTCGCCTAATGGTCTAAAAATCTGTAATCAGTTCCTTAATCTCTCCGCGAATGAAATCTAGACAGTCATCTACGGGCGTCTTGCCAGTCACTCCGCAGTTACTGTTCTCGTTTGGGCAGTGCGCTAGAATCAGCAGCCGCTCAAGTTGATTTAGTTGCCGTTTGTTCTTTGGAATGACCACCCGAACAGCACTTGCGTAAGTAAAGTAGGTTTTCTTTTCATGCTGCTTAATCCGGTCGCGAAGCACGGTGGCCTGCCCGATGTACATATAATCTCGGCCATTCTTGAAACAGTAACATCCGGCAAAATCGGCTAGCCGGCTTTCTTCAAGCCATGCTTGCAGGCTGGCGTATTTATCAGCTTCTGTTTTGCCACGAAGCCGGAACGTGAAATCGTGTTCTCGCCATGTCATCTCTTTTATCCAGTAACTCAGCAACCCGGTGCGCCGCCAATATTCCATCGCGTTCTCTTCAATAGTGCGGTAAATATCGCGATTGCGTTTCCGCGTCGCCTCAAACGCCTTATCCAGTGGCTCGTATCGTATGCGAGCGATGATGGATTCACGTTGAGCCTCCCATAATTGATCAAGTTCAGCCCTGATTTGCCTAAGCAGTTGATGCCGCGTTGTGCGTTGCTGCTTTAATTCCTCTTCTTCTTCGCGGATAGATTCTTGTTGTTCTTCAGCGGTCGCTGAGACAGCGGCGGGTTGTTCAGGTGGCTGGTCTTCTGCTGATGGCGTAGCAGTTTCAGGTGACGGCTCGGTCACAGCACTCAATTCGGCGGATGCGGTCTGCTCGTCAAACGCCAGATCAAGCGGCTGGCACTCCGGCGAGTTCAGATCACAGTAAGCACCAAGCGTTTGCCATTCCAATCCTCCTGTCTGAATGACTGGCGTCCGGCTGGTAATCATTCCCAGCGCATAAATTTCCTGAACTTCCCGTAGACTGTGGGGGCCGATCGTGGCCTGCCCATCATAATAGTAGTACTCGTCCATTGACTAATCTCCTTATTCACTTCAACTCAAGCTCTGACTTTGAAATCATCATATTGAGAGGCGATTCCTGCTTATCTTAAAGTTCCATCAAAGCTCCTCAACAAGCTTAGTAGAGTAGCTTGATGATCAAAAGATAATTTGGTTTCAATGTGTCCCACTTTCAATTCAACACTCTTTGCCTTTGCCAGAATCAGTGCAGTATCAAAGCTCATCAACACTGAGAATTCGTGTCGGTAAACTGGAAAGTTCTCAACTGCTTTCTTGAGAATCATCTCCTTGACCCCCTCAATCACAAACCGTTGCCCGTCCGCTATAACGTAAATTTTCTGAGCTTCGACCACTTGGGTGTCTTTGAATATCTGCTTGAAAATTACGCCAATGACTTCAGGTCTAGTGGGCTGCTTACCTTTATAGACACCACCAAACGCTACTTCGAGGTGGTCATACGTCGTTCCCCAAAGCCTCATCAAGTCGGTTTCAATCATTGTTTCATCAGAGAAGCGATCATAGTTCGTGCTGAGTTTTTTAGAAGTCTCTTTTGGCGACTGAACAACGGCTTTCGGTTGGTCATACTGCATCAAGATAACAAATGATTTGTCACCTGAAAGAGCAGCACCAATAAGTGCGCCGAAGTGTGTGCGGTAAACGTAAATCGTTCGACCGTCTACAGTCATGCTGTCCAGATATTTATTGAAAATGCCTTTGGGTGTGACAATGGCCTTTTCAACGGCAATGGCTGTCATAAACTGATCCTTGTTTGGGATGTCGCCGGGCTTTTCGCGGTTAACATTATCAACTAAAGCGCCGAGATCATTCCGCAAAACAACAATCGCAACTTGCTGCTCTTTGAGCTTATCAAAGCGAGCATAAAACTCATTGCCCAAGTCATAGAACTGTTCGCCGTCAATTGTCTTTTTGACCTGGCCGGCTTTCGGAAACGTCCATTCGATTTGCTGAGTCTGGGCGATTAAAGCAAACGCGAGTAAGGTAGTTATCAACATACTTCCGTTTGTCATGGTTTGTAGCATTGGCTGAACCTCCTCTTTTTAAGCATCCTTAAACTGAACTTCATGGCAAGCTTTTCTCAGGGGCAGGGCTGGTTTTTTAAACAAGACACGGGAGCATTGCTTAATGACGCGCGGAGTCTATGCTGCGTCATTGGTTGAGGCAAGAAAAAATCTGTCAAAAATTACCAGTAACCGCCCGTCAGAGTTGATCGGTTTCGACAAGCGCGGCTGAGATTTTTGCGCGGCTCATGCAAGTTGTCCTGATAACTGGCGGAGTTCAGCAGCGGTCGGAACCGGCTTGCCGCGAAACCTGAGCAGAACCGCAGCGCGAGCTTTGCGGAGCATGACCAGATCGGCTTGCCGCTGTAACGAATCAAGCTGTCTTTGTTCGGAAATTCCCAGCGAGCCGAGTTGTTGACGTTCCAGCAAATCGTGAATCTGTTCAGATGTTTCGGCGGGAACGGTATCCAGCATGACACTGCGGAGCGATTGTTCATCAAACATTTCCAGCGCCGACAGATTTTCGCTGATGTCATTCGGCAAACCTTCCAATGGCGGCAGCGAAGCCTGCAAGGCAGTCAACACAAGCTCTTCCACTGGTTGTTGCGCAGCCTGAGCGACGCGCGCTATGGGTTGGAAGATGTGATCCGGCAAGTTGAGTGTGATTGCTTGAGACATTCAGGAACTCCTTTCACGATTGCTAACGCGCGGGGAGTTTACTACAGACCGCCAGAATCAACAGCACGCTTGCCCGCTGTTCACAAAGCCGACTTCGTGCGCGGACATTGGGGATTCAAAGACTTTGCCGGGATTCAGGATTCCGTTTGGATCCATTGCTTGTTTGATCGTCTTCATCAATTCAATGGTCGGCGCGGTCAGGGCTAAATCCAAAAATGGAGCTTTGGCATAACCGACGCCGTGTTCGCCGGAAATCGTCCCGCCGAGTTCCACCGCTTTTTCAAACACTTCGCGCACGGTTGCGGCTCCGCGTCGGCGGGTGTCTTCTTCGTCGTCCTGCAACATGACGTTGACGTGCAGATTGCCGTCGCCGGCGTGGCCAAAGGTCGGAATCAGAAAACCCGAACGACGGCTGAGGGCTTCCAAAAACTCCAGCATCTCAGGAATGCGCGAACGCGGCACTACGGCATCGTGATTGAGCTTGATGCGTCCGGTACGGGCAACCGCCGGAGACATTTTGCGACGCACTTCCCATAAGGCGTCGGCTTCGGCGTCGTTGGCGGCTTCGGTGAACTGGATGGCGCGATGTTTCTGGCACATTTCGTGGACGATTTCGGCTTCGCGGGCGACGGCCTCTTTCAGTCCGTCCACTTCTATAATCAGCAAAGCTCCGGCGGAACGTGGCAACCCCGACGGTTCGTAATCTTCAATCGCATTGATCGAAGTTCGGTCGAGCAGCTCCAACGCCACAGGCAAAATGCCTGAACTGGTGAAATCAGCGACGCAGTTGCAAGCGTCCTGCGCTGTTTCAAAAATGGCCAACGCCGTTCGCCGCGCTTCGGGTTTGGGCAGCAAACGCAAAATGCAGCGCGTGACGATTCCCAACATGCCTTCGCTGCCGATCAGCAAACTTTCCAGATGAAATCCGGTGGCGTTTTTCGGCGTGCGAGTTCCGGCTTTGATGATCTGGCCGGTCGGCGTGACGAAATCCAATCCCAGGACGAACTGTTTGGTGTTGCCGTATTTCACGCAGCGCGGCCCACCGGCATTGAGCGCAATGTTGCCGCCGATGAAGGATTCCTTCCAACTGGAAGGGTCTGGGGGATAGAATAAGCCTTCCGTTTCGACAGCTTGAGCCAGTTCAAAGGTTTTGACGGCAGGTTCGACAACGGCCACCAGATCGGCTTTGTTGATTTCCAGAATTCTATTCATGCGTTCGGTGGCCAGCACGATTCCGCCGCGAATCGGGACGGCTCCTCCGGTGTAACCGACTCCGCCACCGCGAGCCGTGACATAAAACTTTTCGCGGTTGGCCAATTGCAAAATCGCTGCAATTTCTTCGGAGGTGCGAGGAAAGACGACGGCTTCGGCGCAAAACACCTGCTTCAATGCGTCCTGAGAATTGGCGACGACGATTTCCGGCGCGGTGGAAACGTAATCTGCGCCGACGATGAGACTCAGTTGGTTGATAATTTCTTGTGTAATCATTTTTCAGTTTTCCAAAAACTAGAGTTGGGGATTATCACCCCTTCAGAAAGGCAATTTTACCCTACGACGATCCGTTCTCACGCTGTGCTTATTGCAAAGACGCGACTTCCAGCGACGCGCAGGCGGCACAGTCATTGCACACCATCAAAACAGGAGGGCGTTGTAAATAATCACAACGTGACAATTTATGAAACAAGCTATGAAAGTTCTGGTTGCGGTTGACGGTTCGCAGTATGGTCTTGCGGCAGTTGACGAAGCAGCGCGCATGCCCTGGCCACAAGGCAGCGAAATCAAAATCATCACTGCAATTGAAATGCCTACGCCGGTAACGGTGGGCACATTGCCCATGCCGGACAATTATTACGCCGAATGGGAAAAGGCGCTTGAAGATCAGGCGACGGCCAATACAACCAACGCCGTTGCCAGATTCAATGAAAAAGGCGGTACCCACGCGATCGCGTCGGCCCAAGCCGTGAAAGGGGACCCGAAAACCGCGATCATAGAAGAGGCAGAAAAGTGGGGCGCGGATTTGATCATCGTCGGAACGCACGGTTACAACGCATTCGAGCGATTCTGGTTGGGTTCGGTTTCGCGGTACGTCGCTTCGCATGCTCATTGTTCGGTGCAGATAGTTCGGCACAGGAAAAATGCCGGTACGGGAGCGATGAAAATCTTGCTGGCAGTGGACGGATCGGCTTGCGGAGACAAGGCGGTTGAAGAAATAGCGGAACGTCCATGGCCCGCGGGCAGCGAAGTTTGCGTGTTATCGGCCATTCATCTGCCGATGACACCTACGCCGGAAACCTGGGCTTTGCCGGACAGTTATTATGCTCACTCGGAAAAGATCGGTCGCCAACACGCGGAAGAAGTCACGGGCGAAGCCGTAGCGCGGTTGAAAGAAAGCAATGCCGCGCGGGAAGTTCCGCTGACCATCACCAGCAAAGCCATTGTCGGTCACGCCGAAGAAACGATCATCAGCACCGCCAAGGAATGGGAAGCGGATTTGGTCGTGCTCGGTTCGCACGGTTACCGCGGGTTCCGCAAATTCCTGCTCGGTTCGGTTTCGCAGGCGGTCGCGTCGCACGCGCCGTGTTCGGTTGAAATCGTGCGCGAATAGGCAATTTGATCCTACGGCCATTTGTGCGGAGCGGTGGTGTCCATCGCTCCGCATTGCTTATTTTGGACTCCAAACTTCAGAGAGGCGTTATGACAACAGGCAAACTTTCCATTGAAGATTCGCTGAAAATTCTGAGCGACGGCACATTGGGCAGGCTCGGCTGCATTGCCGACGGCGAACCTTACGTCATTCCCATCAATTACTTTTTCGACGGCGAACACATTTACATACATTCGCTGGCAGGAAGAAAGATCAACGCGCTTCGTGCCAATCCGCGAGCCTGTTTGCAGGTGGATGAAATCGAAGATTCGTATCATTGGCGCAGCGTGCTGGTTTACGGCAATTACGAAGAAATCAACGATGAACATTTGCGCGAACGCATGCTGGCGGAACTGTTTCGCCGCATGCCGCATCTGACGCCGGTCGAATCCAGAATGTCCAAAGGCTCCAGTCAGGCAATCGTGTTTCGCCTGAAACCGGATTCGATCTCAGGCGTTGGCGAAAGCTGGTGAAACTGTTCCTGTTCATCCCTCCTCAAAAAAATGCCGATTGCCCGGCGTGACAAATCGCCGGGTGATCGGCTAAGATGCCCGCACTTTAGTGGTATTCCTCAAGTCAGAGTAAGAAACGTCAAGCAAATTTTTGATTCAGGAGATTTCGATTTATGAAGACAGCTTCACGGCTGTTGCTTTGCGTTTTTTCGTTTGCCCCGATGCTGTTGACAGTTTCGATGAGCGTTCAGGCTCAAACCCGCGTGGACAGTTTCAAACGTCCGGCGAACGAAGAATTTGCATGGCACGTGTCCCAATTGCCCCTGTTACCGACGGAATTGCCGCAACCTGAGTTCAGGAACTTAACGCCCATTCTGCTTCCGGCGTTTCGCCCTTATCAGTTTTCGCCGGCGACGATCCTGACGCCGTTGATCTTCACCAACGAAACGTCGGCCATGCTTTACCAGGCAATCAACAAACGGTTGGGCATTCGATACCGGTTTTTCGGCACGGATGATCGCGGATACGATTGTTCCGGTTTCGTCTGGCGCGTGTTTCATGACGCCGGAGCAGATTTCGAGCGCGTTGCCGCGCGCACGCTCTGGCACCAATTGCCCGAAGCCTCTGCCGAAGAAACCACCAAGTTCGGCACGCTGGTATTTTTCAATGGCCTGAAACACGTCGGCATTGTCCGCGACGCATTTACCTTCTACCACTCGTCGCGTTCACAGGGCGTCACGCTTTCGACCTTTGCCGGATACTGGGGATCGCGCATCACCGGTTATCGCCAGGCGCCTTCTCAACTGGCCGAATCTAACAATCAAATCAACTCCACAGACGGCGAATGAGAACGTAAAACAATCCGGGCGATTAACCGTATCAGGTTTTCGCCCGGATTGCTCTTTAATCGGCATTCTGGCTTCCACAAACCGAAAGCCGTTGTTATTTTGTCGTGGTCTAATTTTTTTGGTGACAGATTAAACGTTTGCCGCTAATATCCGCCTGCCTCGAACCCCTTTTCTTCACCACAGACCCCTTTCAAACAAAGCCCTCTTTCGCGAACCCCTTTTCGCTTTTCGTTGCCAATTAATCTCACCGATCTAGCCGACCCCTTCGACTACAGATCATCAAGGAGCAAATGAATTATGCGACAAGCATATCGGCTGGTAGTGTGTCTGTTGGCTGTTTTCGGTACGTTGGCATTCGTTGGACAAGCTGAGGCGCAAGATCGTCTGCGGGTTTCGGGCAGGCAATTGGCGTTCGGCAGCGAACGATCCAATGGATTTTCCCTTCATCCGGGCAGCAATTCCAAAATGCCTTCGCGGGGCAACATCGCTCACCGCGAACGCGAATTCAAGGCGCAAATCGAAGCATCGCTTTACAGCGCCATTCGAGATCGTCTGGGCGCGCCGTATCGTCCGGGCGGCACGGATGATCGCGGTTACGATTGTTCGGGTTTTGTCTGGCGGGTGTTTCAGGAAGCCGGCATTGATTTGACCAGAACTTCGGCGCGTTCTTTGTGGAATTCACTGCCCAAAGCGACAGCGAACGAAGAATCGGAATTCGGCACTCTGGTCTTTTTCGAAGGACTGACTCACGTGGGCATAGTGCGCGACGGATATTCGTTTTATCACTCGTCCACTTCACAGGGAGTCATTCGTTCGTTTTACACAGGGTACTGGAACGACAAGGTGATCGGTTACAGGCGGGTCCCATTGCCCGGAATCAGGCAGGTAAGCAGACGGTAACAAAAAGTGGCGCGGCGGGAACAGGTTCGACTTGTCCCGCCGCGTTCCATTCGTTGCAGTTATTTTGCCTTGGCCAGAAATCCAGGGGACTGCGCTTTCTTTTCGCGCGAATCCCAGACCACCACAATCTTGTCAATGTTGACATAAGCTGTATCGTCGTCTTTTTGCAGGTGCAGGATGTCGCCTTCCACGCGAACTACTTTGCCGTTCAGCGTCAATCCCTGGCATTGAATTTCGACCTCTTTGCCCAATCGGCTCTCCAAAAAATTCCGCACGGTTTGTACTCCTTCCGACACTGGTTAGATTTGAACGAGCCAGATTCTACCCGATTGATGCTCTAGCGCGAAAAGGCCCAATCATGTTCATTAGATTTTCAGGCAATAAGGCTTCTTCGATGGCACGGTTTCTCTGCCTGCCTGAACTGCTGTGCGTCAAATTCGGCCTCGTTCGTTTCTTCAGTATTCACACTGTTTCCTGATGCCAGTCAGGCAAATGTGTTTTCAACCACTGTCCGGTTAATCAAACTACACATTCGTTCCGACAAATGATTCATTCAAGTAGCTCGGTGACGTCCTGAAACAATGTAAATGAAGCGTGAGCCGGGACGCCATCACTCCATATTCGATGGATTGTATGCTAAAGAAATAACCGAAAATCGAAGCTTGCCAGGAGTCGAACAAGCTCCCGGCAAGCCAGACGATTTCTCGACCATATTCGCCAAAAACAACTGCCCGCTGGTATGATTCAGCCGTTTTTATTCCTTTCATTCAATCAGCACTGAGGTTTGCAAATGAACACGGACGTTTTGACGTTTGGCCGTTTGCGAGGTTTTGGCGAGACGGACAAATGGTGGTTGCTGCTTTCGATAACCTGCGGCGCGGTGTATCTGGCGACGCAAAGCCTCCAACCCTTTCCCGGCAGCATTGCCGTCAAGGCGCTGAGCATCGCTCCGCTGGCTGTGCTGGCATTCAAACTGTTGCGCGGAGCCAGACCGCAGGGCATCGAGTGGTTGCGCGACCGCGACAATTTGATTCTGGGCACGGCGCTGAGCTTTTCCTGCCTGGGAGACATCTTTCTTGATCTGCCGGGCAATTTCTTTATTCAAGGGTTGGTGTCGTTTCTGGTCGCGCACTTCATTTACATTTTGCTGTTTGTGCGAAACTGGACGCGGCCTTTGCGCCCAAACGGACGGCAACTGGCTTTGACGGCGGCGGTGTTGATTGCCAGCTTGCTGTTGTCGAACTGGCTGTCGCCGAATTTGGGAGCGATGGCCAAACCGGTCATGGTTTACATCTGCGCCATCACCGTCATGGTGATTTCCAGCATTCTGGCCGGATTTTCCAAACCTCATGTCTGGCTGGGCGCTGTGCTGTTCATGATTTCCGATTCGATGATCGCCGCCGGACGTTTCAAAACGCCTGTCCCAATGGCGGAGTATCTGATCTGGGCGACTTATTATCTGGGGCAATACAGCATCGCCATCGGATATTTGCGCGAAAAGTTGGGCGAACGATGAAGGAACAGCATTTCACTTTTACTGCCGACGACGGCGCAAAGCTGTTTGTTTATCGCTGGCAACCCGACATTGGCATTGGCAAAGCCGTCGTTCATATCGCTCATGGCCTGGCCGAACACGCCGGACGTTACGAACGTCTGGCCGAAACTTTGACCGAAAACGGCTTCGTCGTCTTTGCCAACGATTACCGCGGACATGGCAAAACGGCGTCATCAGCAGCAGACATCGGACATTTCGCCGATCAGCACGGATGGCAAAGAATTCTGAAAGACATCGAGGAACTCGCGCGATTTGAACGCAACGAATTTTTCGGCCATCGAGTGATTTTGTTCGGCCACAGCCTGGGTTCGCTGGTGGCGCAGCATCTGGCGACGCGGGATTTGTTCGACGCCGTAGCCATGTCCGGCGCGAACGGTCTGGTTTCGCCGCTGGCTCGCGCAGGAAAACTCATCGCCAAAATCGAACGCTGGCGATTGGGCAAACGCGGCAAAAGCGAACTTATCAACAATCTCACCTTCGACGCTTTCAACAAACCGTTCCGACCAAACCGGACTTCGTTTGACTGGCTGTCACGCGACGAAGCCGAAGTAGACAAATACATCGCCGATCCGATGTGCGGATTTTTGTGCTCGACCCAATTATGGCTGGACGTGGTGGATGCCGTTACTGAAGCGGCCAAACCGGAATTTCGCGCGCACGTGCCGAAACAACTGCCGATTTATCTGTTTTCCGGTTCGCGCGACGCCGCCAACGAAGAAGGACGCGGTTCGACGGCTTTGGCCGAATACTATCGTTCGCACGGAATGGAAAAAGTCAGCTATAGAATCTTCACCCAGGCGCGCCACGAAACGTTGAACGAAACGAACCGCGAAGAAGTCACAGAACATCTGGTGGATTGGATGAACGCCATCGTGAAGTTGCTGGAAGCGCGGGATCGGGCGAATTCATGACTCTGACGATTCACCAACCATGCGCTCACTGTGAAGCCGAAACCGCCCGGCTATATCAACTCATCAAGTTTGACGCCGCAGATCAATCCCCCAATTCAGAAGAGTTGTTCCTGTGTGTGCGCTGCGCACGAATGGAACGGAAACGATTACAAACTCAACCGGAAACCAGCGAAGGAGTGACGCGCAAAGAATTGATTTCCCTGCTGGATCGTTTTTTTGCCGCCAGCGGAGTTTTCGACATTTGCGCTCGCTGCCATCAGCAAGGGACTGGGTGCTGTCCGCCGACGTGTCGAGTTATGGGCGTGGCGGGATGCGATCCAAAAAATAAATTTGGCAAGACGGTTTTTTGTGCGACGTTTATTTGCTCGGCGCTGCTCCATGCCATTGCCGAATGCGACGCTGAAACAGCGCGCACGTTGAAATGGATCAAACGCGAACTCGGCGCCGCCGAATTTCCCATCTACGAAATGATTACGCGCGTTCCTGCCGAAGCGCGTGAACCTGTTCGGCCTTTGGCTTTGCCTTGCCGTTACCCCAAACCGCCCGACCTAAATGGCGAAGCGATCAAAGAAAAACTGCTCGCGCTGACCGAAGAAGTGTTGGAACTTCGTCGAATCTGGCGCGAGCAGGAACAACAGGAACTTGCAGCGGTCAAACTCAAGGCAGGTCAATCAAAATAATCTCGCTTTCACCGGATGCCGACAGCGTCAACGTGCCTGCTTCGGTAATTCGCGCCTGATCGCCCGCGCTCAAAGCCTCGCCGTTGAGCGCAACTTCGCCTTCGATGACATACAGAAACGCACGGCGTCCGGCTTTCAATTCGTGAGCGACGCTGTCACCTGCTCTCAGCCGCGAAACGTAAAACGTCGTGTCCTGATGAATCTTTACGCCGCCCGGCACATCCTGCCCCGAAGCAATCGGCAACAACACGCCTGTGCGTTGTTCGGTCGTGAACTGCTTTTGCTCGTAAGACGGTTTCAACCCGGCGCGTTCAGGCAACACCCAGATTTGCAACAATCGGGTCGGATCGGTTTCCGACGCATTGAATTCCGAGTGGGCAATCGCGGTTCCGGCAGTCATTCGCTGGACTTCTCCCGCATTGATGAATCCAATTCCGCCTGTGCTGTCCTTGTGCGCCAGTTTGCCGCTCAGCACGTAGGTCACGATTTCCATTTCCCGGTGCGAATGCGTGGGAAAGCCTCCGCCTCCGGCAATCGTGTCGTGATTGAACACGCGCAACGGCCCAAAATTCATGTTCGACGGATCGTAATAGCGGTCGAAACTGAACAACCAGTACGCCGACAACCAGTCGCTTTCGATGTGAAACCTGTCTTTCGCTTTGATGATCTGCATAAAACCTCCTCTCGGTTTTTTGTTTGTTATTACTGTTTATTGCCTTGCAGAGCGCCGTCAACGGAAAACTTCCCGCCGCCGCGAATCATCAGCACCAGCGCAATGCCGAGCACCAGTAAATGGTATTCGAATCCTTCGCCTTGCTGCTGTCCCATCCAGTTCATGAAAAACCCGACTTTGGCGTGGACGGTAAAGATCGCGCCAAGCATCACCATCGCAATACCAAAGGCGCTGAACCGCGTCAGAAAACCCGTAATCAATCCCAATGCGCCGAAGGATTCCGCCATGATGACCAGAAACACGATCACCGCAGGCAAACCCATCGAAGTCATCCCCTGCATCGTGGCGCTGAATCCGCCGCCGCCAAACCATCCCAGCAATTTTTGCGCCCCGTGCGGAAGCATGACAATGCCCAGCGTCAGCCGCAGAATCAATTGCAGAATATCGTCATTGGTCGCCAAAAGTTTTCGAATCATGTTTTCTCCTTTTTATTCTATCTACCTGTTGATTGTTTCTTGATTAACAATATGTCCAAAAATTTTTCACTCTTCGAGCAATTTGCCGAGCAGAACAAAGAGCGTCTTTTGTTCGTCGCGGGTCAGCGGTTTCATTTGTTCGTTGGCCACGCCGATCACCACCGGCAAAGTTTCTTCGATGAACTTTGCGCCTTCGTCGGTCAATTCCACCAGATTCACCCGGCGATCTTCGCACGACAACCGTTTGGCGAATTTGCGATCTTCCAACACGTCCACCAATTTGGTGACATTGGCGCGCGACGACAACATTTTGCGCCCGATTTCCGCCTGCGAAATCGGTTCTCTGGCTCCGTTCAAAATGCGAAGCACGTTGTAATGGTTATCCGTCAAACCCCATTGCTTGAATCGTTCGTCCGATTTGCGCCACAACCGGTCGCCAACCCGCATCAATCGGATCATCGCCTGCTCGGCCACGCTCGGTGTGATTTTCACTTTCTTCGTCATCGTGGCGCGGACTATACACTCCTTCTCCAGAGATTGTCAACAGAGAAACTATTTCTCAGCAAACAAACTTTTCAGATAGAAAATGGACAGACCGAAACGACTGGTTATACTTGTGGCGGCCTTTCGCGCCACCACTCCATTTCAAAAGCGAGCAAGGAATGTCTCAATCCAAAAAATATCGCAGTTCTCACTGGTTTGGCCCGACCGACAAAGGCGGTTTCATTCATCGCAGTTGGACGAAAAATCAGGGTTACCCGGATCACCTCTTCGATGGCCGCCCGGTCATTGGCATCTGTAACACGTGGTCGGATCTGACTCCCTGCAACGGTCATTTCCGCAAAATTGCCGAACACGTCAAACGCGGCATTTACGAAGCGGGCGGTTTCCCCATGGAATTCCCTGTCATGTCGTTGGGCGAAAACCTGATGCGTCCGACGGCCATGCTCTTTCGCAACCTGGCCAGCATGGACGTGGAAGAAACCATTCGCGCCAATCCGATTGACGGCGTGGTCTTGCTGGTCGGCTGCGACAAGACGACCCCGGCGTGTTTGATGGGCGCAGCGAGTTGCGATCTGCCGACGCTGGCGATTTCCGGTGGGCCGATGTTGAACGGCAAGTTTCGCGGCGAAGACATAGGCTCCGGCACAAACGTCTGGAAGTTCAGCGAAGAGGTTCGCGCTGGAATTATGCCGCTCTGCGATTTTCAGGAAGCTGAAAGCTGCATGAGCCGCTCGACAGGTCATTGCATGACTATGGGCACGGCTTCGACCATGGCCAGCGTTGTTGAATCACTAGGAATGGGAATGCCCATGAACGCTGCGATTCCGGCGGTGGATTCGCGGCGGTACGCGCTGGCTCACATGGCCGGTCGCCGCATTGTCGAAATGGTTCACGAAGATTTGCGCATGTCCAAGATTCTCACTCGGCAAGCGTTTGAAAACGCCGTGCGCGTCGTTGGAGCCATCGGCGGTTCGACCAATGCCGTGGTGCATTTGCTGGCGCTGGCCGGACGCTTGGGAATTGATTTCAAACTCAGCGATTGGGATGCGCTTGGCCGCGACGTCCCGTGCCTGGTTAACCTGATGCCTTCGGGCAAATACCTGATGGAAGATTTTTATTACGCGGGCGGAGTTCCGGCGGTGATTCGTGAACTCGGCGATTTGATCAACCGCGACGCGCTGACCGTCAACGGCAAAACCATAGGCGAAAACACTGCGAATGCGCCTTGCTACAACCGCGATGTCATCAAGCCATTCAACGAACCGCTGGTTAAACAAGGCGGACTGGCCGTGCTGAGCGGCAATCTCTGCCCGAACGGAGCAGTGATTAAACCTTCGGCGGCGACGCCTGAACTGATGCAACATCGCGGACGCGCCGTCGTGTTTGAAACCATCGAAGATTACAACGCGCGCGTGGACGATCCGAATCTGGACGTGGACGAAAGCTGCATTCTGGTGCTGAAAAATTGCGGCCCGCGCGGGTATCCGGGAATGGCCGAAGTCGGGAATTTCGGGTTGCCAGAAAAGATTTTGCGCAAAGGCATCACTGACATGATTCGCATTTCGGACGCGCGCATGAGCGGCACGGCTTATGGAACGGTCGTGCTGCACGTTGCGCCTGAAGCTGCGACTGGCGGCCCATTGGCGTTGGTGGAAAACGGCGATTTCATCCAACTGGATGTCGCGGCGCGCAAACTGCATCTGGAAGTTTCTGACGAAGAATTGGCCGCACGCCGCGCGCGTTGGCAACCGCCGACTTCGCCGTTCAATCGCGGCTATTACAAACTGTACGTGGATCATGTGCTGCAAGCCGATCAAGGAGCGGATTTTGATTTTCTCGTCGGACGCAGCGGCACCGAAGTCACACGCGAATCCCATTGACACAAAACATCTTTCGACAGGATTTACAGAATTGAGCAGGATTGGTTTATTGAAATCAAAATCCTGAAAAATCCTGTTAATCCTGTCCACTCTGTTTCCTTTATGCTTTTACGATTGTTGAAATCCATTGGCTGGCCGTTGTTTCGCGTGCTGTTTGCCGTGGAATATCACGGCGTGGAAAACATACCGGAACGCGGCGCAGTCATCATCGCGGGCAATCATCCATCGTACCTCGATCCGGTACTGGTGATGTTGCCGGTCAAACGCAAGATTCGGTTTATGGCGTGGGATGCGTTGTTCAAAGTTCCCGTGCTTGGCCAATTGATTCGTGCGTTCGGATCGTTCCCGGTAGACATTCGCAAAGGCAAAGGCGAATCGGCATTTCAAGAAGCAGTGAAAGTGTTGAAAAGTGAAGATGCGCTGGGAATTTTTCCCGAAGGTCAACGATCCGAACAGGGACCAATGGGCGAATTGCGAACCGGCGTCGCGCGGTTGGCCATCGAAACCGGCGCGCCGATTGTGCCGGTCACCATCGGCGGAGCTTATCGCGCCTGGCCAAAATGGAAGCTGCTGCCAAAACCGGCAAAGATCATCGTTCGTTATCACGAACCGATTCAGATTGCTGAAACGGACAGAATCGCCCGCCGCGACGACAAAGAGTTTCATCAAGAAGTGATGTCGCAAGTCGCCGAAAGCATCAACCGGTCATTGACACCCAATTTGCGCGTTCACGATGCGTATGAACGCTGGTACAGCCAGCCGCCGTCGAACATTCGCAGTTATGAGTGGGCGCCGTTGATTGCTGTGATTGTCACCTTGCTGGTTTCTTTAGGCCGCAACACGATCCACGAAACATGGTTGGGAGTATGGCTGCCTGCGGTTGGGTATTATCTTTACCTGGCTGCTGATTTGGCGCTGATCAAACCCGGGCGGTTCGCCAAATGGGTTCGCAACACCATGCCGGTCTGGTTGATTTTGATCTGGCATTACCTGCTTTGCCGCGCGCTGACGGTTCCAACAGGCGAACGCAATGAATGGCTGGTGGTGGCGGCACTGGCGGCGCTGTTTCCGTTCTTTTACGAGCATTACTTCACGCTGCAAAAATTCGTGCGTGGATTGGTGGCCAGCTATTACTTTTCGATGGTGCTAATGCTGTTTCAGCCCCATGGCTTAGGAACGCTGGTGACGGTATTGGGCTTCATCACTGTGTTTGTACTGTGGTTCAAGGTGATTTATCGCTGGTGGATTGCCGTTGTCATGTTGGCCGTGATTGCAGCGGCAATCTGGCTGACGGAATTGCCCGGAGTGCCTTTGCTGGCCTACGCGGGGTTGGCTGTGGCCATGATCGCGTATCTGCAAACCTTTGTTTCGTTCGCTTACGACATTCGCCGAGCCGGAGACGTGTTGTTGAAATAACCACCATGAGACGAATCGCCATCATCGGAGCAGGCAGTTGGGGAACGGCGTTGGCCTTGGTGGCTGCGCGCGCCGGAAACGAAGTCCGTCTGTGGGCACACAGCGCGGAAGTCGCCGATGTGTTGCGGCGCGAAAGCGAAAACAAAATTTACCTGCCTGGCTTTGCCTTGCCCGATTCGATTTCTGCGACAAACGATCTGGCAACGGCGTTGACCGATGCCGAGATCGTTTTGACCGTTGTACCTTCGCATGTTTGCCGAATAATTTACGGCCAGATGCTGCCTTACCTGCATTCAGAGGCTGGGGCCCAGACAATTTTCGTCAACGCGACCAAAGGCATTGAAATCGAGACGCAGATGCGGATGGAAGAAGTCGTCCGCGATGTGTTGAAAGACAAGTTTGAACCGCGTTATGTCATTTTATCCGGCCCCAGCTTCGCGCAGGAAGTCGCCAAAGATGAACCTTGTGCGATTGTCGCGGCTTCGCATTCACTCGGTTGGGCAACGGAAATTCAACAGGCGTTGTCGTCCAGCCGCTTTCGCGTGTACACCAACAATGACGTGGTTGGCGTGGAAATTGCCGGAGCCATCAAAAACGTCATGGCAATTGCCACCGGAGCGGTTAACGGATTGGGCTTGGGCTACAATAGTCAGGCTGCGCTGGTGACGCGCGGATTGGCGGAAATGACGCGACTGGCGGTGAAGTCAGGCGGACGAGCCGACACGCTGGCGGGTTTGGCGGGAATGGGCGATCTGGTGTTGACCTGCTTCGGCGCTTTGTCGCGCAATCGTCGCGTCGGTTTGGAACTCGGGCGCGGACGCAAGCTGGAAGACATCATCAGCGAAATGCGCGAAGTTGCCGAAGGCGTCAAAACCGCCAAAGCTGGTCACGCGCTGGCAACAAAGCTCGGCGTCGAAATGCCCATTACGACAGGCGTGTACCAGATGCTGTACGAAGGTAAAACTCCGCGCGAATTGGAATTGGAGTTGATGGAGCGCCCGCTGAAATCGGAAAGAGTTTGAAAGACAGGAATGGCACAAAAAACCGAAAAAGAACAAAACAAAGCCGTCGCGACCAACCGCGAGGCGTATCATCATTATTTCATTCTGGAAACGTATGAAGCCGGGATTCAATTGACCGGAACCGAAGTCAAATCCGCTCGCGCCGGGCGCGTAAATCTGAAAGACGGCTATGTTTCCGTGCGCGACGGCGAAGTCTGGCTGCTGAACGTTCACATCAGTCCTTACTCGCACGGCAACCGGCAAAATCACGATCCAGACCGTGAACGCCGTTTGTTGATGCACAAACGCGAAATCTACCGGCTGCAATCGAAGACGCAGGAAAAAGGACTGACGCTGGTGCCGACCAAACTGTATTTCAAAGGCAATCTGATCAAATGCGAAATCGGATTGGCCAAAGGCAAAAAGCTGTACGACAAACGCGCCGACGAAGCGAAAAAGACTCAGGAACGCGAAGCTCGCGCGGCGATGAAAGAGCGAAACCGGGAATGACTTTTTGCCTCTCCCGGCAGCAGGCAATAAAATGCCTTCGGATTCAACAAGGAGCAGTTATGAATACGAATGGACAGCCCAATCAGCAACCGACCGTCATTCGAACCGAACGCGGTTTGACCGTTGCCGGAACGCGAATCACGCTTTACGCCATCATGGATTTCATCAAGGACGGATACCCGCCACATCTGATTCTGGATAAATTCAACCTGACTGAACAACAGATGGCTGACGTAATGACTTATCTGGATGAACATCGTGAAGAAGTCGAAGCCGAATACCAGCAGGTGGTTGAACGGGCTGAAGAATTGCGGCGAGATCACGAAGAGGGATTGCGCCTTCATTTGGCGTCTCGCCCGGCCAGACCGTCAAATCCTAAACAAACTGCGGCGTACTCCAATCTTACTGCTGGAAGCGGAAGCTCCAAGAACTAATGACGACTATTTTGCTGGATCACAACCTGGAAGGTGACGCCGACCTTCTGCTGGGCGCTCTTGCCAAAAATGGCTGGCTGGAAATCGTCCCCATCCGATTGGTTACATTTACCGAAGTTGGCCTACCAACTGACAGCACCGACAATGAAGTTTGGGAATTTGCGCAGCAACAGGGAATGATATTGCTGACGGACAATCGCAATATGGACGGCGAAGATTCGATGGAAGACACATTGCGCCGAAAAGTTACCGCAGATTCCATTCCTGTGTTGACGGTGGGCAAGCGAAGCCGGCTTGGAAAGGTTGCTTACCGAAAGCAATGCGCAGATCGTCTGGCTGAAATTGTTCTCGATCTGGATCGGTATCTGGGGTATAGCCGAATATACATTCCTTAAACCAAATCATGATTTCAAAGCACTGAAACTACATCAGGAGAAAATGAATGGAAGTCAAAGCTGACTCAAGGAAGTTTTACGAAATTGAATGCGATGCGCTGGCCGTCGGCGTGTTTGAAGGTGAAAAACCCGACGCTGGTGTGCTGGCCGAACTGGATCAACGAACCGGCGGCGTGCTGACTTCGCTGATCGAAACCGGCGAATTCACCGGCAAAGCGAGCGAATCCGCCTACGTTCACAGCACGGGCGAGATGAAAGCGCGGCGGTTGCTGCTGCTCGGCGCAGGCAAACGCGACGAATTCAAACCCGATAACGTGCGGCGAATGGCTGGCGTGGCCGCGCGAACTTTGCGCGGCAAAAAAGCCCGGACGTTCGCGTTTTTGCAACGGTTTGGTCTGGATGCAAGCGAATGCGCGCAGGCTGCAACCGAAGGCGCGTTGTTGGCGCTGTTTGAGCCGGACAAATATCACACCAGCGACAAAACCGAGAGTCATCTGGATCAAATGATGATCGCCACGGATGGCACCGAGCTTGATGCAACCAAAGCGGGCATCGAACGCGGACGTATCATTGCCGAAGCGACCAATTTTGGCCGCGAAGTCATCAACGAACCCAGCAACGTCATGACGCCGACCGAGATGGCCAGCAAAGCCGCTGAAGTCGCCAAGGCTTATGGATTGACGCTGGACGTGTTGGACGAAGACCAGATGCGCGAACTCGGCATGGGGTCGTTGCTCGGCGTGGCGCAAGGTTCCGCCGAACCCGCCAAGCTGATCGTTCTGAGTTACAAACCGAAAACCAAATCCGATGAAACCGTGGCCATCGTCGGCAAAGGCGTGACCTTCGACACTGGCGGCATTTCCATCAAACCCGCCGACGGCATGGAAAAAATGAAATACGACATGGCCGGCGGAGCGACGACCATTGCTGCGATGCGTGCCATTGCTCAATTGAAACCTTCGGTCAACGTGCTGGGCATCGTTCCGGCGACGGAAAACATGCCCGGCGGACGCGCACAACGTCCGGGCGACGTGGTTCGCGCCATGACCGGCAAGACCATTGAAGTCATCAACACTGACGCCGAAGGACGTTTGATTCTGGCCGATGCCGTAGCGTATGCGCGCAAACTCGGCGCAACGAAGATTGTGGATTTGGCCACGCTGACCGGCGCGGTTTCGATTGCGCTGGGTGACGTGTACGTGGCGATTCTGGGCAACAACCAGGAATGGATTGACACGGTGATTGCAGCGGCGAAAAAGTCCGGCGAAAAATTCTGGCAACTGCCGCTCGACAAGGAATACCGCGAGCAAATCAAAAGCGAAATTGCCGACATCAAAAACATCGGCGGTCGCAAAGCAGGAACCATCACCGGCGCGTATTTCATCCGCGAATTTGTCGAAGACACTCCGTGGGTGCATCTGGACATTGCCGGAACCGCCTGGAACGACAGCACCAAACCTTATCTGGCGATTGGGCCAACAGGTGTGTGCGTGCGAACGCTGGTGAATCTGGTCTGCTGAGAATTCCGGTTGACGACATTTATCAAAGGGCTGACTGCTGAAACGCAGCAGCCCTTGTTTGTATGGCGCACCACCAGAAAGGAAAGGTTTGAATGCGAAATCTGGTTTATTACATCGCCTGCACCGCCGACGGTTTTATTGCGCGAGAAGATGGCAGCTTCGATTTTTTCCCGATGAATGGCGAGCATTTGCCCTACATCATCGAAGAATACCCGGAAACAATTCCTGGCCACTTACAGGAAATGCTCGGCGCGAAAGCCATCAACAAACACTTCGATACAGTCGTGATGGGGCGTCACACGTATGAAGTCGGATCGCTGGCCGGGTTTACCAATCCTTACCCCCAGCTTCGGCAGTACGTCGTGTCGAGCAGTATGACCAAAAGCCCTGACCCGGCCGTTCAACTGGTGACGCACGATCCTGTTGATCTGGCGAGGAAGTTGAAACAGGAATCGGGTCTGGACATCTGGTTATGTGGCGGAGCGAATCTGGCTGGCGCGCTTTTCCCGGAAATCAACGAACTCATTCTCAAGGTGAATCCGGTTGTGCTGGGTTCGGGAATGCCGCTGTTCCGAGGAATCAATGAGCCAACCATGCTGGAATTGACGGCTCACAAAACCTTTGTCGGTGGAGTGGCGATTCACCATTACCGCGTTATTCATCCGTGATGGGCATTCGCGACCGAGGCGCGTTCGAGGATCAGGAAAGAGCGTTGCGCCTTCCCTGATCCTCGCCTTCTGTCATTCCAAGGCTCAGCGGCTCACCTTCTTGGTTTGACCATTCCAAAACCTACACAGTAGAATCCCGCTTACTTTTTTCCACCTCAACTGATTCGGAGATTACAACCAATGGACATTCAAGCAATCGAGAAGCTGCTGGGAGCAGAAGGGCAAGCTTTGCTCACTCACCAATGCAAAACAATTTCCAAAGAATCACTGCATTTGCCAGGACCGGATTTCGTGGATCGCGTGTGGACGGATTCGGATCGTCCGTCGGCAGTGCTCAGAAATTTGCAGCATACGTTCAACACTGGCCGTCTGGCCGGAACCGGCTACCTTTCGATTTTGCCGGTTGATCAGGGCATCGAACATTCTGCCGGAGCCAGCTTCGCCAAAAACCCGATTTACTTCGACCCGGCCAAAATCGTCGAACTGGCCATCGAAGGCGGATGCAACGCTGTGGCTTCGACGCTGGGCGTGCTCGGAGCATGCAGCCGCAAATACGCGCACCGCATTCCCTTCATCGTCAAAATCAACCACAACGAATTCCTGACCTATCCGAACAAATTCGACCAGGTCATGTTTGGTCGTGTGGATCAGGCATTCGACATGGGCGCGACCGGCATCGGCGCGACGATTTACTTCGGTTCGGACGAAGCCACGCGCCAGTTGCAGGAAGTTTCCGAAGCGTTCCAGCACGCGCATGAACTGGGTCTGTACACCGTGCTGTGGTGTTACCTGCGTAATCCTGACTTCAAGAAAGACAAGGATTATCACGTATCGGCGGATTTGACCGGTCAGGCCAACCACCTGGGCGTGACCATCGAAGCCGACATCATCAAACAGAAATTGCCGCTGAATAACGGCGGGTACAAAGCTCTGTCGTCGAAGGAAAATCCCTACGGCAAGATTGACGACCGCGTGTACACCGAACTGTCATCGGACAATCTGATTGACCTGACGCGGTATCAGGTCGCCAACTGTTACATGGGACGCGCGGGATTGATTAATTCCGGCGGCGAATCCAAAGGCGCCAGCGATCTGGCCGAAGCCGTGACCACCGCCATCGTCAACAAACGCGCAGGCGGAACGGGATTGATCTCCGGTCGCAAAGCGTTCCAGCGCCCGATGAAAGAAGGCGTGGAAATCCTGAACGCGATTCAGGATGTGTATCTGGCCAAGGAAATCACCGTCGCCTAACCTGGCGATTCATTTGCTGAACCAAACAAAAAGGCACACGAGGAAAATTCTCGTGTGCCTTTTTTTGATGTCCGGTGATCGCCAATTCTCAGTTCAACTCGTCGGCGGCGTCGAACCGCGCCAGCAAATCTCCGTCGGCGTCTTTCCATAAGTCAGAAAACGATTGCCGCCATTGACGACTCTGGGCGGCATCGCCGGACAAAGCGGCGGCGCGCGCCAAACCAAGTTGCGCCAGCGGCCACAGCGGCGACGTGACATCCCAGCCTCGATTGTCCTGAATCTTTTGAAATTCCGAAGCCGCTTCGGTTCCGGCGTTTTGCGCCAGCAAGGATTGCCCGCGCAAAAACGTCGGCCAGAACGAAGCCGTCTGTTCGTAAGCCAGCGTCGGTTGCAACACTTGTATCGCTTGAGCCGGGTTTCCTCTTCGCAATTCAATCGCCGCGCGAATCACCGGCAACCAGATCGCGTTCGCCAAAAACGATTGCGGATTGGTTTTGGCGATTTCTTCGACCAACGCCTGGGCGCGGTTGAATTCACCACATAACGCCAGTGCTAACGCACGGCTGACGGCAATGGGCATTTGCGATTGTTGCGTGATGCGCGACACGGCAACCGGTTTGGCGGTTTTGACTGGCTGACACATGCCGCACATTGCATTTCGCAACAGGGATTCCTCGGCAACCAATGCGGCGCGTTCCGGCGATTCCGCTGCCAGCACGGAAGCCGCCCGTTGATACAATTCGTTCGCCTGTTTCAATCGTCCGGCGAACGAAGCCGTTTGTGCTTGCCAGTAAACGGCCAGATGCGAATCGGAACTTTGCGCCGCCCAATCCAGTTGGCGCTGCATCGTCGCCGTGTCGCCGCGGATAAATGCCACTTGAAACAAATCGCGGCGCGAAGTCGCCGTGGCCAGCCGTTGATCCAGCGCTTCGCGGATGACCGATTGCGCTTCGTCAAAACGGTTCATCTGCACCAGCGCCGTTCCCATGGCCACACGCGGGACATAAGCGCCGGAATTGATCTGACGCGCTTCGCGCGCGGCGGCCAGCGATTTTTCCAATCGTCCGACCAATCTGTACAGCATGGACAACCGGCTCAGCGGGCTGTAATCGCGCGCATACGTTTGTCGCCACAGTTCCAGTTGTTCGATGGCTTTCAACAAATCGCCTGTCACCATAGTGTGGTAATTGGCGGCGATGTCGAACTTTTCGCGTTCGGTCACATGGTGGCGCAACTCATAAGCTTGCGCGGCGTATTCCGCCGCTTGTTCGATTTCGCCCTGGTTGGCGTGCGCCAGCGAAAGCGAAACGTAGACGCGGGCAAAATTCGGATCGAGTTCTTTTGCGCGGTAATAAAACGGCAACGCCCCACTTTTGCGACTTCTGACCAGTTCAATGCCATGCGCCCACGCCTTGAACGCTTCCAATGAAGAAGTCGTCGCCTGTTCCAGCGGCGCGTCGAACTGTCGAATCGAAGCGAGCGATTCGCCCATGCGTTCGCGCAATTGAGTCGCGGCATTGCTCAGCGCGCGCAACACGCGGTCTTTGCCTTCGGCTTCGGCCAGCGAGCGCGCAATGGTTTCGCCGGTTTGACCGTTGATGGTTTCCAGCGTGATCGAATAATGACGGTCGAACCGCGCAATCGAACCGACAATGAATGCCTTGACGCCCTGTCGTTCGCAAATTTCGCGCGCCAGTTCTTTGGTGACGCGCTCATCCGGCTCGCGTTTCATATATCGCAACGTTTCGCGGATGCGGTCTTCGGCCAGAAAACTCAAAAACGGCGTTTGCTCCAATTGTACGGCCAACGCCTGTTTCAACGTGCTGTCGAATACGTCTTCGCCGGTCAGATTGACGAAATCGGCCAGCAACAAGGTGTCTTTTTCCGTCAGAGTTTCAGCCCGCCGCGAAAAGTATAAAAAGCCCGCCGTCGCCAAAACCATTACAGCCAGCGCAACCCAGACGAACCGGCGATGAAATTGAAGCTGATGAAACAATCGCGCAAACGTGGTTTTGGTGCTGGTTGCCGCGCCTTTGCCTGTGGATTGGGCTGGCGCTTCGGCGGTCGGTTGTTGGTTGAAGGCGACTGGATTGCGGAACATTCGTTGTCGAAATGGTTCCAAATCGGCCATCAAATCCTTGACTGATTGATAACGTTGCCCGGCATCTTTGTTGAGCAATTTGCCGATGATTCGTTGAAGTTCGACGGAAATTTCCGGCGCGAATTGCGTCAGCGGCGGCGGGTCTTGTTCCAGAATGGCGACGACCACATGGCTGCTGGTTTCGCCTGTAAACGGACGCCGCCCGGCGATCAATTCATAAAACAACACGCCCAGACTGAACAAATCGCTGCGCGCGTCGGCTTCGTGGCCGCGCAACTGTTCGGGCGACATATAGGCCACAGTCCCCAGAACAATTCCTGGACCGGTTTTGAAGCTGGCGGCGCTGGTCGCCTGAGTGTCGAATTCCGATTGCGTGGCATCGTTTTCGGTCAGTTTGGCCAGTCCGAAATCAAGCACCTTGACCAATCCGTCGGGACGCACCATGACATTTTCCGGTTTGATGTCGCGGTGAATGATTCCGGCGCTATGCGCTGCGTCCAGCGCCTGCGCGATTTGGAAAACGATTTCGACCGTGTCTGCGATCTGAAGTTGTCTGGCGGACAATTGTCTGCGCAGCGTCTGGCCTTCGATGAATTCCGTGGCGATGTAACGGCGTCCGTCGGTTTCGCCGATTTCGTGAATGGTGATGATGTTCGGATGATTGAGCGCCGAAACGGCTTTGGCTTCGCGGATAAAGCGGGATACTCGCGCTTCATCACCCGTAAAATCGGGCAGCAGCAATTTCAGAGCAATCTTGCGTTCCAGACTCGGATCGCGCGCCAGATAAACCTCGCCCATTCCGCCCTTGCCCAGAAACGCCAGAATTTCGTATTCGCCCAATTGCCTGCCGGCGAGGCCGGAAGTCGTTTCTTCCGTCAGCAACTCTGCTGCAGCTTCAAACACAGGCTCGGCGATGAAATCTCCGACGCGTGTTTCCGCCGCCAGCAACGATTCCACTTCACGACGCAACGACGTATCCCCGGCACATGCTTCATCCAGAAAGGCCGCGCGTCGTTCCGGTTCCAGTTCCAGCGCGTCGTGATACAGCTTGCCGACTTGATCCCAGCGTTCAGGCGTCATCGTTCGTTTCCCTGCTCAATTCACGATACAGCCAGGTGCGCGCCAATTTCCAATCGCGGCGAATAGTGCGCGTCGAAGTTTTCAAAACTTCGGCGATTTCTTCTTCGCTCAATCCACCGAAATACCTCAACTCGACCACCTGACTTAAGCGCGGGCTGAATGAAGCCAGCGCTTTCAATGCCTCGTCCAGCGCAATCAATTCCGCCGCTTGTTCGTTGAACACGTCCGGCGCTTCGTCCAGCGCAATCACCTGAGCGCCGCCCCCGCGTTTCAGATTATGTTTGGCGCGCGCCGCATCCACCAGAATCCGCCGCATCAATTGCGCCGAGATGGCGAAAAAATGCGCGCGGTTCTGCCATTGCACGCGACTGGAATCTATCAACCGCAGATACGCTTCGTTGACCAACGCAGTCGTTTGCAACGTATGCCCGCTGCGCTGGCGGTTCATGTACCGTTTGGCCAATCGTTTCAGTTCGGTATGCACCAGCGGCATCAATCGTTCCAGCGCGGTTTCATCACCGCCGCCCCAGGCCAGCAGCAACTGAGTGATTTCTTCCGAAGCGGGACGATTCATCAAACTTCTCCATACAAATTGATTGAAATGCCGGCAACGTTTGTTTGTGGTTGCGGCCAATTTAGCACACCAAATCTGACGCGGCGAAGAAAGCCAAAAAATTCTTTTCGACCTTTGTCCGGTTTCCCACGCCGATTCCGTCTTTTGTTGGTGAAGGCGAATGAACGCCTCGTTGAATTGAATTTTTGACGATTATCAAAAGAAGGAGAAACCACAATGGCTACGGCAACGAAACAAAAAACGACGACTGCCAATGGCGCGAGTTACAGTTACAAGGACACGCTCGCCGCTTCGCAAAAAATCAATTGGAAGATCGAAGACATCATCGGCGGCGACAAACGGCTGGATTTTTCCAAACCGTTTATGCCGGAATCGCTGGCTAGCGTTCAGACGATGGATTTTTTGAATGCTGACGAAAAACGCCTGTTGAACCAGATTCGCGGTCATGCCTACCTGGCCATTTTCGGCCTGGTCGAAGAATTCATTCTGCCGTTCGTGATGGATCACACGCGGCCTCAACTGGACGCGGACGATTACCAGACGCGCGCGTTTCTGCAATTCGCCAGCGAAGAAGCCAAACACATCCATCTGTTCAAACGCTTCTCCGAAGAGTTCAAAACCGGCTTCCAATCGGATTGCGCCGTGATCGGCCCTCCATCGGAAATCGCCAAAGCGGTGCTGGCGCATCACCCACTGTCGGTGGCGATGGTGATTCTGCACATCGAATGGATGACGCAGCGGCATTACCTGGACAGCATCGCCGACAATCAGCGACTGGACACTCAGTTCAAAAGCCTGCTCAAACATCATTGGATGGAAGAATCGCAACACGCCAAGCTGGACACCTTGATGGTCGAATCGCTGGCGGCTGGTTGCAGCGAGCAGGAAATCGAAACAGCGATCAACGGGTATCTGGAAATCGGCGGGTTCCTGGACGGCGGATTGAAGATGCAAACGCAATTCGACCTGGAAGCATTCGAGCGCGTCACCGGTCGCACATTGACCACCGACGAACGCGAACAATTCATGGCCGTTCAACACCAGGCCAATCGCTGGACTTATCTGGGCAGCGGAATGACGCATCCAAACTTTCTGGCAACGGTCGAACGGTTGATGCCCGCGGCCAGAAAACGTCTGGAAGAAGAAGTCGCGCCGATGTTTTGTTAATCGCCGCGATCCACAACAACCAATCACTAACTGAATCAAGAGAAGGAGAACTTTATGAAATCACAAAACAAACTGACTGCAACCATCAAGCTTTTGACTCTGGCGCTGGCATTGACGCTGTCGCTGACTGGCGGTTCGCAGGCGAACCCGAACAGTTCAGGTTCGGCGGAAAGACAATCTTTGGAATGCCGCGTCATGGGCAACAACATCAAACAGGTGTTGGTCACCAATCGCACAGACCATGTGATTGCCAAAGGCACGCTGATCAAATTCGACGGTTCCATCGAGGACAAAACCTCCACGACGATGCCGAAAAATTTGAAGCCCGGACGCACAGCGATTGTGTACAGCGGCTATTTCCCAGGGCGCACTTGTCAGTGCCAGATCAAACAGCAGTAATGACAACACGATTCTGGCGGCGGCAACCGAAGTCCAGAATCGTGTCGCATTCTTACCGGCAAAAGCATCGTTCGGATGCGGGCGATGCTTGAAAAAACAGAAACCGATTTCACAAGGAGAAGAAGAAAATGACAGGACAGAAAATCATCAATGGAGTCAACGTTGACCAATTGTTCGGAACCATCAACGCCATCAAGGAAACGCCGGGATTGGCCAAATTTCGTTTTCGCGCCAGCAATCGCTGGGTTCGCGGCGGACACAACACCACCACGGTCAAGGATTTTTACGGCGCGGGACAGGAAGACACTTCGCGCACGACCCCGTTCGTGATGGATGCCGATGAACCCGGCGTGTTGCTCGGCGAAGACAACGGCGCCAATCCGGTGGAATACGTGATGGCGGCGCTGGCCGGTTGTTTGACGACCAGCCTGGTTTATCACGCCGCCGCGCAAGGCATCACCATCGAATCGGTCGAATCCAGTTACGAAGGCGAACTGGACCTGCATGGATTTCTCGGTTTGTCGGACAAGGTCAGAAACGGTTACGAAAACCTCAACGTCACGTTCAAGATCAAAGCCGATGCGCCGGAAGAAAAGCTGCGCGAATTGGTCGAATTGGCGCAAAGACGTTCGCCTGTGTTCGACATCGTTTCCAACCCTGTGCCGGTGACGGTTCAACTGGCCACTGAAACACAAACTTCGCGGAAAGCCGCAGCCTGACCCAATTCATAACGATTCGACTTTATGCCGATGTGTCGCTGGCGTTACGCCAACGTCACATCGGCGATTTTGTTTTCCTGTTCAGAAAGGGATTGATCGGGCGCAGATTCGCCGTTGAGGATTTCCAGCGCCTGTTCGATCTGTTCGGGATTGCCCAGCAACACCAGAATGTCGTTGGCGCGGATTTTGAATTCAGGGCCTAGATTGATCTGCGTGAGATTGTCGCAAACCGCTGCGGTGACGGTCACGCCCGCGCGATGGCGCAGATTGAGTTCCGCCAGAGTTTTGCCAATCGCGGGCGAATGTTCGTCAATGAAGACCGCTTCGGACGAAACGGCTCCGAAGGCTTCGGCGACGACGCTGAATTCGGCCAAAGGCAAGGACGAAGATCGCAGCACTTTGTAACCTTCGCGCCGAATTTCCTGCGCTTCGCGTTCGATCATGTTTCGCCCAATGCCGTATTCGCGCAACACCCGCGAAAAGATTTCAATGCTGGTTTCAAATTCTTCTGGAATGACCTGATTGGCTCCGAGCGAATACAGATCGTCGAGTTCTGACATATAGCGCGTGCGGACAATGATGTTCAGGTCGGAATTCATTTCGCGTGCCTGCGCAACGATGCGGCGCGTGGCCAGCAGATCGGAAATCGCAACAACCAGAATCCTGGCCGAAGCCAATCCGGCGTGCTGCAAGATTTCGCGCCGCGTGGCGTCGCCATAATGAATCGGCGCGCCATCGGCCTTGCCTTTGCGGACGTTTTCGGCGTTCAGTTCCAACACCGTGTGCGGAACAGAAGTCCGGCTCAGTACCTTTGCCAGATTGCGCCCGTTCATACCGTAGCCGATGATGATGACGTGACCTTTTTGGTGGTCAGGCGTTTTCAATGATTCGACCGGAAAGTCTTCTTTGGATTTGGGCGAAACCAGCGATTGCAGGGCGTATCCGGCGCGCGGCGCAGCCTTGATCAAAAACGGCGTCAGTATCATCGAAAGAATCGAAGCCGCCAGAAATTGCTGGTAATCGCCGTCTGAAAGCAGCCCTTGCCCTGCGCCGACCTTGGCCAGAATGAAGGAAAATTCGCCGACCTGAGCCAAACCCAGTCCGATCATCGTCGCCACGCGCAGCGAATTGCCGAGCAGCAGCGCGACCGCAAGCACGATCAAGGCTTTGCCCACAACCAGGGCCGCCAGCAGAAACAGCACCGTCGTCAATCCTGAAAGCAGGGCGTTGAGCGACAACAACATTCCAATCGAAATGAAAAACAGGCTGTTGAAAACGTCCCGAAACGGCAGCACGTCAGACACTATCTGGTGACTGTATTCCGATTCCGACAGCACCAATCCGGCGATAAATGCTCCGAGCGCCAGCGACAATCCGAACTGCGCAGTCACGGCAGCCGTTCCCAAACTGACCAGCACCACGAAAACGATGAAAATTTCGGGGCTGCGCAGATTGACGATTCGTTCCAGCAAAAACGGCACGACGATGCGCGCGGTCAAGATAATGGCCACAATCGCCAATAAGGCCTTGCCCAGAGTCAACGCGATTTGCAGCGGTTCGGAACCTTCCTTCCCGCTCAGAACCGGCGTCAACAACATCATCGGCACTATGCACAAATCCTGAAACAACAGAATGCCGACGCCGGCTTTGCCGTGTGGAGCTTCGACTTCGGCGCGATCCATATAACTTTTCAGCACTATCGCCGTGCTGGACAACGCAAACAAAAATCCGAAAAAGACCGATTGGCTGAACGACCGCCCGAACAACCACGCCAGGCCGAACACCAGCAAAATCGTCAGCGCAACCTGCAAACCTCCGCCCACCAGAACCAGTCGCTTCATTTCCACCATTCGTCGCAGAGAAAATTCCAGACCGATGGTGAACAGCAACAACACCACTCCTATTTCGGCCATCAACTCCACGGCGTGAACGTCGTGGATCAATCCGGCTCCGGACGGGCCGATGATGATGCCGGTCAACATAAACCCGACAATCACCGGCAATCGCAACCGATGACACAGGAATGCTATCGGCAACGCGGCCAGCAGCAGAATCAACAAATCAGTCAATAAAGGTATGTCGTGAGGCATTGGCTAACTTTCCTTCTCCTTGAAACGATGATGGCAATGTTTGCACAAGTGAAATTGACCCGGCTTTTTTGGCGGATAAGCGGCTTTTTTGCCGCAATGAGGGCATTTGCGCATGGCTTTCTTGACCGTCATAAAAGTGGCTTGAATCCAGTGTGGGTTCATTGACTTCCTCCCTCCTTTTTTACCGAAGGCGCGCAGACTTTATGCCCGCGCCCGGTTCACGCGGCGTCAACGCGAAGTTTGTCATGACGAAATGTGCGAGCCAGAAAAATCAACAGAGTCGTGACCGTCAGCGGAATGACAAACCACAACATAACGGTCCGAAATTGCGCCGCAGCCTGATTGCGTGTAGCCGTCAAAATCAGATAGAAGGCATAAGCGATGTAATATCCGAAAAACATTGCGCCTTCCCATCGGGCGATACGGTGGCCGGTAAAAAAGATCGGCATACAGGCAACGGCGGTGGCGATCATAATCGGCAGATCGAAAGACAAGACGCCGTCGCTGACTTCTATGCCTGTGGGAGCGATCAGCGCGGTCAATCCCAGGCCGGACAGGATGTTGAAAATGTTGCTGCCGACCACGTTGCCAACGGCAATGTCGCGCTGTCCGCGAAGCCCTGCAATGATCGAAGTCGCCATTTCCGGCAAGGAAGTTCCAACAGCGACCACCGTCAATCCAATCACCAGTTCGCTAACGCCAAGCGTTCGCGCCATGGCTACCGCCCCGTTCACCAACCATTCCGAGCCGATCACCAACACCACCAATCCGGCGACGATCAGCAAAACATTTTTTATCCATTGGTTTCGCCGGCGTCTGGCAGAATCAATCGAATCGGTTCCGGATTCGCCCGGCAGATTCTCGACGGCCAAAGCCGCGCCTCGCTGTTCGCGGATCATAAACGCCAGATGAAGCAAAAAACCCGCCAGCAGAATCGCGCCGTCCAATCTGCTCAACTGGCCGTCCAACGACAAGACCATCATCAACACAGACACGCCGATCATCAACGGCACTTCCAGAAAAATCAGCCGTCTCGACACGACCAGCGGCGCAACCAACGCGGATAAACCCAAAATCAAAAGCACATTGGCGATGTTGCTGCCGACCACATTGCCGACAACCAATCCCGATTGGCCGCTGAAAGCCGATTTTATCAACACCGCGATTTCCGGCGCGCTGGTTCCGAATGCAACCACAGTCAGGCCGACAATCAATGGTGGAACGCCAAAAGCTTCCGCCAGCTTCGATGCGCCGCGCACCAGAAATTCTCCGCCAACAATCAAAGCCACAAATCCGAGCACAAACAAAATCACAGTGACTGTCGTCATCCGCTCTGGTCTCCATTTTTTGAAGTGAATTCACAATGAACCGTTGTCGTTGCAGTCTACAACCCAAACTCGGTTCAGCCCAAATCATTCGCCATTCGATTTTTGGCAAAATCGGTGAAACGCCCATAGACTGTCGCTGTTTACAAGATGAGAAAACGAAGTCTCAAAACTAATCGGTAACTGTTCAAACGGGCACATTGGGCTTTCAGACTGCGAAGCTTTTGCCGTCTCTCCCTTGTGCCCAGAGGAAAAACAATGACGTTCGATATGTCGGGAATCAGCGCGCTGATGGTGTTTTTCATCATCGCCATCATTGGATTCTTCTTTCTGCTTGGTTCGTTTTTTCTGGGCGATTTGTTCGAGCAAATCGGGCTGGGCGGCGAATTGGAGACTGATGGAATAGCTGATGGAATGCCCGGATGGTTCGACAGCCGCGTGCTGAGCGTGTTTCTGACGGCGTTCGGCGGATTCGGATTCATCGGCCTCAAGTTCGGCGCAGGAATCATACTCAGTTCCTTGTTCGGATTGGCAGGCGGCGTATTATTGGGCGCAGCCGTGCTTTGGTTTGCAAGACTGCTGCATCGGCAACAGGCGTCCAGTTCCGTCAGCGCCTTTGATCTGGTGGGACGCATTGCGCAGGTCACTGTCACGATTCCGCCGGGCGGGATCGGCCAGATCAGTTGCCGCGTCGGCCCGGAGCGCATAGAAAAGCTGGCGCGAGCCAACAGCGCCGCTGAAATCAAGGCAGGCGCAACAGTAGTCATTTCGGAAATCGCCGATGAAGCGGTCATAGTCATCGCGGATGAAGAGATCAGTCAGTTCGTCAATTCGTGACCGACATATCAACCGTTTGGAGATAAAACCATGTTCGACACAACTCTCTTGATTCCCATTATTCTGTTGATTATCGCCGGCGGATTCATCATTGCGATGATGATGGTCGCCAAAAATTACATCAAGGTTTCACCCAACCAGGCGGCGGTCATTTCCGGTCGCCGACGAAAACTGCCAGACGGAACCACAGTCGGTTACAGACTGGTGCGCGGCGGAGCGACGCTGGTCATTCCGTTTTTGGAAAAAGCCGAATACCTGGATTTGAACGTGTTGACCGTGCCGTTGGCGACTTCGCGCGCTTACACGGCGAAAGGCGTCCCGGTTTCGGTCAAGGCCGTCGCCAACGTCAAAATCAAAGGTGATGAAGAATCGCTGCGCGCCGCCGCCGAACGCTTTCTGAGCATGAGCACTCAGGAATTCCACAGGCTGGTGTTCCAGACGCTGGAAGGCCATTTGCGCGCCATTCTGGGCACGTTGACGGTTGAAGAGATCAACAACGACCGGCAAAGCTTCGCGCAAAAACTGACTTCGGAAGCCGCCGTTGATCTGGAAAAAATGGGCATCGGGTTGGATGCGCTGACCATCCAGGAAATCAGCGACGAAGAAGGATACCTGGATGCGCTCGGCAAACGGCGCACGGCGGAAGTCAAACGCGACGCCGAAATCGGTGAAGCCGAAGCCAAACGCGATTCCAAGATCAAAGCCTCGGTCGCGTTGCAGGAAGGCGAAAAGGTTCGTCTGGAATCCGAAGCCGACATTGCGCTTTCAACCCGCGAAGCCGAAGTCAAACGCGCGCAATACGAAGCCGAAATCGAAAAGGAACGCGCCAAATCAAAACAGGCCGGCCCGCTGGCCGAAGCCAAAGCGCGTCAGGAAGTCGTCGCCGAAGAAGTCCGCGTCGAACGAATTCGCACGCAGGAACAGATAGCTGTTCAGGAACAGGAAGTGCTGCGCCGCGAAAAAGAACTGGAAGCGACGGTCGTCAAAGAAGCCGAAGCCGCTCGGCGCGCCGCCGTGTTGCGCGCTCAGGGCGAACAGGAAGCAGCGATTCTGGCCGCCGAAGGACACAAACAAGCCTTGATCGCCAAGGCCGAAGCCGAAGCGCAGAAACTGCAACGCGAAGGTCAGGGGCGCGCTTCGGCCATTGAAACCGAAGGCCGCGCCGAAGCCGAAAAAATTCGCGCTCTTGGGAACGCCGAAGCTGAAAAGATTCAGGCGCAAGGTCTGGCTCAGGCCAAAGCCATAGAAGCGCAAGGATTGGCCGAAGCCGCCGCGATCAAGGAAAAAGCCGCCGCCTGGCGCGAATTCAATGATTCCGCGCGGTTGCAAACCTTGCTGGAAAAACTGCCCGGCATCATCGAAGCCACTGCTCCGGCGTTGCGCGCTGTGGCCGAGCCGCTAGGCAAAATTGACAAGGTGGTCATGATTGACAATGGCGGTAACGGAAACGGCGGAAACCCGATCAATCGGTTCGCTCAAACCGGGCCAACGATGATCTTTTCGCTCTTGCAGCAATTGCAATCGCTGGGTTTGAACGTGCCGGAAGTGCTTTCGCAACTCGGCATTCAATCCAACGGCGAAGCTTCGAAGTCAGCCGCCCTGCCTGAATCGAAAGCGTCATAAACTCGAAAGCCCCAAGGGTTCATCAAGTGTTGATGAACCCTTGGGGCCAATTTGCATCGGCAATCATTTTTGCCGCCATCAGCTTCGCGATGATTTGTGATTATTCGGCTGCGCGAGTTTGATCCGATTAAGGACTCCCGCCACGCCAACCAACACTACAGTCCCAATCGCACAGGCAATGGCAAACCAATCGCATCGTTGTGAATACGCCGCCTGTAAGCTACACAATCGAGCACACTGAAAGCCAATTCACGGCAACGCAATTTCGGACAATCAAATCCAGCGTGCTGCTGACCTGACAGTTGCTGACTAAACAAGGGGAGTGCGACTTTTTCGGCGAACCGCCTGTTTGATTAGTCCTTCGCTCTTGCAACAACAAAATCGGTGTTGATGGTGACTGAAGCGTCAGGCTTGCATGATTCTTGCGCCAGAATCGAAGTGTCCGCGACGGGCAAGAAGTTGAAGAGCGAAGCAACCGCAAATAGGGTTAGTAATGCCGCTTTCATCTCGACACCTTACCTTCTCATCCCGGTATCAGCCGGATGCGCAGGCCGAAGCGCATAATAGCCGTCTCTTGTTTTGATGGCTACTTTACCAGCTTTTGTTTTCCCCTGACGGCTTAATTCCAAGCTGATCCGGCGGAAACGGCCGTCAAAGTCAGAGTTTTCGGGGTAATAGCCGATGGTATAACTTGAACGGATCATGCGCGCCAGCTTGATGAATAACTCGTCGCACTCTTCCCATTCTCCCGTCAGAGTGACACCGCCCGTCAAATTCACAAACTGGTTCAGCGTTCCTCCAAGTAATCCTCTTATTTCACTCAAAGGCGTGCCGATACGGTCATAGAGTTTTTCGCCGAAGCGTCTGTATTTTTCATCGTGTACTAACCCGTAAACCGTTGTTCCTGTTCTATTCAACACCGCCTTCACTTCACTGGATTTGTGTATATGTGTACTGGCCAGTTTGAGTTCCGAGCGAGAAACGACAATGACAATTTTGCGGCGTCCACTGGAAGCTGCTTTTTCAAGATACCGCGCAGCTTGGTAAATCGCCTCGCCTGGACGGTAGTGAGTACGTTCGGGGCGAACTTTTATCTCAGTGCCAAAATATGGCTCGATACCGTACGGGCCAGGATTGAGCGCATAGAAAAAGTTGAGCTTGTCTGAAAGCTTTTCAGTAATAACACTGTGGTCTGTCGTCAGAGGCTGCACCAGGACAGCGTCAGAATCCCAGGCCATCAATGCAATCTCGGCATCATCGCCGAGTTGGCGCAGGATCTCTTCTCTTCGCCGATACCATCGTTCAGGTTCAGAAACACAGGTCATTCCATCCACAAGGATTACGACGGAAAGCGGCTGCCCTTCCTTTACCAAATTGATCTGTTGCTGTTTGCCTTCTTCGCGCAATTGGAAGTCCTGAATGCCCAGGCCATTTACAGGCGAACCGTCCGCGCGATTCGTCACCTGCGCCCAGGTAACAACGAGATCAGTGTTGATTATGACAGGATGCGGTGAAGGTTCTTGTTTCTGCGCCAGCACTGGCTCCGCAATAAACAGAAAAATTCCTATTAGCGATAGGGGAGATAGCTTGGACAAGAGTTGTTTCATAAAAGCCACCTTTGATAAGCCATTTCAGTAATGCAAAAATCCTTCTCTCTTGGTAATTGCATCAAGAGAGAAGGATGATTAGTAGCTTAATAGCAAAGCGTTAAAACGGAAAATTTGAACAAGGATCACAATTTGCCTTTCGATAAGTCGGATGCGGCGAACAGTCGGGAGTGATCGCCAATCGACACAAATTATACACCCCAGCACAGGCCCCCGATGCAATCAGAAAAGTGTCTAAAGCACTATCTCTGCAACGATTGCACTCCTCCTCATTGTAATTCGGATTACTCTGCTGGCAGAAAGTGTTATTTTCACAGGCATTCAATGCGTTATTGTAATTGGCTAAGGCAGTTCCTTCGCAAGTCGCTAATGCCGCAGCGCATAATACCTCTTTTGGATGTCGCTCATTTCTGCAGGGAGTGCAAGTGTCAGTGCAGGTCTGCGCCTGATTAGATGTTTGTCCTTGGTATATGTCTGTCATTACATAAGGACAGTAACTCCAATGATCGCTAGACACGAAATAAAAACCTACATCATTTCCATCATATCCTAAGTATCCAATGGCGGATGCATAACTGCCGCCGTAGCCAGAATGATTCCAGGATACGCGACCATTTGGGCTGGTGAGAACAGATACCACTCGCGCTTGGTGGCTATATGTGTTGTACCCTTCGTCTGTAATACCGGATGAATATACGTTGCCGTTTTCATCTGTCCAGGCATCTGAGTATGAAGAGGTGCCCATTTGACCTAATGCCGGTAACGATACAAGGCCACATATCATAGTCACCATCGCACATCTAATCGCTCTTGCAAGCAAGTCGCTTTTATAGTGTTGCATAACTCCTCCTTAATCAGTTTGAAGCAAATACAGGTAATTACAGCTAGACACTTTATGACCCAACTTCAATGGTGTTTTTTGTGCCAACCGTGGCTGCCTGGAGGCGGTGGGGCTAGCGCAATTTTCATCCTGGTTTTAATTTTGTCATTGAGTAAGTGATTAATTCTCACCTGCCCATCTGAATTCAGTCGGGGTAGCAAAGCATTGATGATTTCACTGACCATAGTTTCTTTTTGGCGTTGTAACTCGCTTAGCCTAGCCATTACTGAAGAATCTGGATTGGGCCAGTTTTTGTCCTTAATCTGCTTAACCTCATCGTCAAGAACGGCTACTCGCTTTTGAAAGTCCTCGGCCATTGCCTGTATTACTCCAACTTCTTCATCTTTGAATCCGTGTGATTTGAGATAGCTACGCAAAATTGCCTTGTCAGTTTTGATTTGGTGTCCGGCAAACCTAAGAAAAACTCCGTAAGCTGCTTGATCGGGGATTAGCTCTTTATTGACCGCTCCGTCAATCGTGCCCGCAGGATCCTGCCTTACCACTTTTTGTTGATCCTGGCTGGAAACATTCTTTGATCTTCCGGCTACTATACTCACACAAATTGCAACTACGATTGTCAAACCAACAACTATAACAAGAGTTATCTGTTTTCGCATACACTGCCTCCTCAGTTTTTTTATAGTCTGGGCTGGATTCTGCTAGCAACAGAACTGAACACAGCCAATTGTGTTATTCAATGTTTTGTTCAAAGACTTCTTTGGCTGGCCAAAAAGGGATAGGCCGATTAAGTGACTAATAAGCTATTGTTTTTGCTCTCCGCATACTTAGTGTCACTCAAAGGAAAAATGTTAATGCTGAGTCAAAAATTTTTTTGGACTTCATACCGGGCACGGTCAGTCTGCCTAATTCTCTTTGATAATTCTCTGAAGCTTTTTTATCAATGCCCTTTTCATTACGGAGGCCGATCTTTTCTTTATCTTCATCTCTTCCGCAATCTTTGCCACACTGCTTCCTTGCCGCAACAGACTGAACAGCTTCTGCTCGCGCTCGGTCAATTTGCGAACAACTTCCTGTAACATTTCCTCTCTTTCATTTGAAAGCAACCATTCTTCCTGATCCGGCTGAACAGTGAAAGAGTCTGGCGGCATGTCATCCAAACTCACTACCCTGCCACGTTCTTTAAGCCGGAACAAAATGTATCGCCTTGCAATTGTGAACAGCCACGTTTGTGGTTTCGATGCGTTGGCGAATGCGCGCAATGTGTGAAAATCGTTGTCCATCAGCAACAGCACAACTCGTTGGACAAGACCATCGAGTTCTGTTTGATCGGGATGATAGTAGAGACTGTGGCAGGCTTGACGAATGACTGTGGGAATTTCAGGAATGATGTCCAGAAACAGTTTTTCCACATCATTGCCGGTTGGCTTTTCCGAATCCAATTTGGGCATGCAGGCCTCCTTCGACTTGTGGACGGCTTGAGCTTCATTGCTCAGGAATGACAAGGGGGCGTCAACAAGATAAACAGGATTCAAAACAATTGCTTAGCCAAGGCTGCTAAGGCAGGCGGAGATTAGCACGAAAAAAAAAAAAATAAGGAAAGCGATTTCTCGAATTTGACTGTCATGGAGAGATGGCTCTAATAATCAAGGTGGCAATTTTTCACTTGGGGCTTGTGCCGGTAAGGGGCGGCTTCTGCCTGAAGAATAAGGACACAGTTATTACAAGCAAAGTAAACACCACACAACTGAGGGCGAACCAATCGCCCCGTTGAGAATACGGCGTCTGGCTGCGACGCAGTTGCGCGCGCCAGATTTGCGTTCCGGTTTGAAACGACGGCAGCGGATCAACGACCTGTCCGTTGGCTTTGATCAGCGCGCTGATGCCGGAATTTGTCACTCGAACCAGATCGCGGTCATTTTCAATCGCCCGCAACCGCGCGTGAGCCAGATGCTGGCGCGGCCCTGAAGTTTTGCCAAACCAGGCGTCGTTGGAAACGTTGACCAGCAACGTCGCTCCATTTTTGACAAAGCCTCGCACCAGGTCAGGATAAGCGGCTTCGTAACAAATGAATGCCCCGACGCGCGCGAAATTTGTAGTTCGTTCAATGGCGGCGGTCGGAACCGAATCATCGCCGCTGATAATGCCTTCGCGTTCCGTCGCCAATCGCAGCGTGTTGACCACCGATTCGGTTCCGGGCGTGAATCCGCCCACGCCGGAGGTGGCAAAGGTTTCGACCACACGCCCCAGCACCGATTTGAACGGAACGTATTCGCCAAACGGAACCAGCCGAATCTTATCGTACCGTTTCATAGGTTTCACGGCGGATGGTTTGTCCGGGCTGATGACGTGAACACTGTTGTGATAACGCCAATCGTCGCGCGTGACCGTGTTGACGATGAAATGGCTGCCGGTTTCCGCCGCCAATTGATCCAGCCGTTCTCGCACTGTCGAATCGTTTTCGTAAAACAGCGCCAGCGGAGATTCCGCCCAAATGACAATGTCCGCAGTTTTGTCCGGCGCGCGTTCGATGGCTTCTTTGGTCAGGCGTATGTTGGCTTCCAGATCGCGCGTGGAGGCTTCAGGCGACTGGTCGGCATCGGGCGGCAAATTCGGCTGTACGCCAATCACCGAAATCGAAGCGAAGCTTTGCGTAACGGGTTGCTGATTGAGCACAGGAAAAGCCAGCGTAATTCCAGCCATGATGGTCAAAGTCGCCGCCGCGCGCGCTACGCCCGGCGCTTTGAATTTCAACAGCAAGACCAGCAAAGCGCTGACAGAAACGAGTTCAGCGCTGAGCAAATACACGCCTCCGTATTGCGACAGTCGGGCGATCAGAAAGTGATTGACCTGAGAAACACCAAGCGCGTTCCAGGTGACTCCGGTGATGAACGGACGCGCCCATTCCGTCGCCACCCAGACAACCGGCGCAAAAGCCACTGCAAACCATCCCAAGCGTTTTACCAACCAGGCCATGACCACGGCGAACAACGCCGGAAACAATGCCAGCACGGAAGCAAAGAAAAACGCCACCGCGTAGGCAATAAACGTCGCCACGCCGCCGAAATAGACCATCGAATGCGCTATCCAGTTTTCGGCAAAAAAAGTGAACAACACCCCGGTCAACCATCCCAGCGCGGCGGCTCGGCGCAACGAAACTCCCTGAGCCAAAACCGACAACAGCGGCGCCAACGCCACCCACGCCAGATAATCAAATTCGAAATTGGGAAATGAAAGCAGCAACAACAAGGCCGACAATGCAGCCATTGCCGAATGTCGCACCAGATTGTTTGTCGAAAAGGAAAGTTTGAATGAGCGTGGCATCGTCGGTTTACTTATCCTTGTTGGTCGGCTGATTGTTGTTTAGTGGAACGGTTGAATCGGGCGGGCAATCGGCTCCGGACGCGCAATTCTGAGCGATCTTGATCGCGCCGTAACCTGAATCGCGCAATTCGCCGCTCAACTGTTCGGCAGCTTCGCGTTTGGTCAACGGGCCGATTTTCACCAGAAAACCTTGTGCGCCCGGCGCAGGTTCAATCGTCGCTTTGACTTTGCGCTGTTCCAGCAAAGGGACGGACAACTGTTCGGCAGCCGAATAGCTTGAAAACCCGTAAACCCGCACAGTGAAGCCAGTGCCGTCTTTCGACATTTCCAATGCTCCGGCGGGCGACGAAACATACGTCACCAGTATCCCTGAAGCGAAATAGAGCGCGCACAACAGCGCCAGCGAAAAGAACACCATCAGCGCCAATCTGTCTCTGGAATTAAGCAACCGTAAAGCATCGAGAATGACATTGAGCATGACTTCGTTGATTTCCTTGAAAGTTGTGAATGTTTCAGACGCGCGCGGATTGTAACAGACTGGCTTTTTCACATGCCAAAGCGAAAACTTGCTTAAAGCGGCAGGCGCGAACAAAATGCAATTCCGATTTCACCACATGCAATTCAATCCATCCTGAAAGGATCATTCATTATGAGGAAGAGTTTTCTGTTTCTCGCCTTGCTCGCCGTATTGTGCGGGCTGATTTCGATTTCAATGGTTTCTGCGCAAGACAGAACCTCCAAACCGGAAACCGATTCGGCCAGCGAAGCTCGTTTGCGCCAACGCGCCAATCGTCTTCATCGCGCCAGCATCGTCGTGGACACTCACAACGACATCACTTCGCCCATCACCGACGAAGGATTCGATCTGGGCGCGCGCGACACCAGCGGCAAAATTCAAACCGACATTCCGCGAATGAAAGAAGGCGGACTCGGAGCCGAGTTCTTTTCGATTTACGTCGCGGCCAAATATGCCAAAGAAGGCGGAGCCGCCCGCCGCGCGCTGGATATGATTGACGGCGTTTACGAACAAGTCCGGCGGCATCCTGAAAGTTTGCAGATGGCCTACACCGTGGCAGACATTCGCCGCGCTCGGCGGACCGGGAAGATCGCCGCCTTGATGGGTATCGAAGGCGGCCACGCCATCGAGGACAGCTTGTCGGCGCTTCGCCAGTTTTACAAACTCGGCATTCGATACATGACCTTGACGCATACCAACACCAACAATTGGGCGGATTCCGCCGGAGGCATCAGCGTACAGGCGGAAAAACGTCACGGAGGATTGAGCGATTTCGGCAGAGAAGTCGTGGCCGAAATGAACCGGCTGGGAATGATGGTGGACATTTCGCACGTCGGCGACGAAACGTTCTGGGACGTGATTGAAGCGACGAAATCGCCGGTCATCGCTTCGCATTCCAGTTGCCGCGCTTTGACCAACGTGCCGCGCAACCTGACCGACGACATGCTGCGAGCAGTCGCCAAAAACAACGGCGTGGTGATGGTGAATTTCTACAACGGCTTCATCAACACCGAATACGCCAAACCCGGCGATCCTCCGCCAACCAAGGCCGCTGAAACCGCGACGCTGGACATGCTGATGGCGCATTTCGAACACGTCATTAAAATCGCAGGCATCAATCACGTCGGCATCGGTTCGGATTTCGATGGCGTGGATGGATTGTTGCCGCCCGGAATGGAGGACATTTCCAAATTGCCGACCATCACCTACGAATTGCTCAAGCGCGGATATTCCGAAGCCGATGTCAAAAAAGCGCTCGGCGAAAACCTGCTGCGGGTGATGGCGGAAAACGAACGCGTCGCCAAACAACTGCAAGCTTCCGGCGCCAAACCATCGTTCGCCCGGATCGCACTCCCTGCAAGCAAGTAATGACCGGTTGCCAGCGAATTCATCATTTGCCGCGTCGTTGCAAACCGATGTGGCGACGCTTTCCAACCGGATGGCGGGCAGTCGCCCGACAGCTTTCATTTCGTCAACAAGGTTTACCGCGAACTATATGAACCTCATAGAAAGAGGGCGTTGGCCGATTATCTGCATCGCTCTTATCGGAGCGGCTCTTTTATTTGGAAGGCCGGTGGCCAGCCAGTCCAAACAGCAACCAAATCGCGATTATCTGATCGCCTCCTGGACGACCAAAGAGGGTTTGCCGCAAAACAGTGTTCAGAGCATTCTGCAAACCCGCGACGGTTATTTGTGGTTCACGACGCTGGATGGATTGGTGCGTTACGACGGCGTGCGTTTCAACATCTTCAACAAAAACAATTCGCCGGGACTGACCAGCAATCGGACGACCTGTTTGTTTGAGGATGCCGACGGCACGCTCTGGATTGGGACGGAAGATGGCGGAGTCATGCGCTACGCGCAAGGCAAATTTACCGCCTTCACCGTTCTCGACGGATTGCCGCACAACCTGATACTGGAAATCCAGGCGAACCCCACCGGAGGGGTGCAGATCACAACGCGCGGTGGCTTTGCTTTTTACCGCGATGGACAGTTACTGCCCAAAACAGAACCCGCTGATGTGTTCACCTTCAGACGCTATCTTTCTCCCAGCGGCGCCGTTTGGATGCTTGACCAGACCGGACTTCGACAAGTGAAAGACGGTGTGACGACAAATTACGGGCGGTTGGTTGAAATCAGGGATTTCCGTTTGGCCAAGTTTTTTGAAGACCGGCAGGGCAATCTATGGTTCGCCGCCTCCACTGCAATGTTGTTCAAAATCAAAGACGGCGTGGTCAAACGTTACGGGACTCAAAATGGCATGCAGCCGGATGCCAAAGTGGGAGTGATTTATGAAGATCGCCAGGGCACAATCTGGGCCGGAAGCCGCCGCACCGGATTATTACGATTCCAAAACGAACGATTCACCTTTTACACCACCGAAGACGGACTTTCCGACAACGAGGTGATGGATATTTTTGAAGACCGCGAAGGCAATCTCTGGGTGGGAACGAATACAGGGGGACTCAATCGCCTGAGCCGCAAATTCATGACCACTTATTCGACGGCGGAAGGGCTGCATAACGGAAACGTCTATCCGATTCTGCAAGATCGAGCCGGCGTGATTTGGCTGGGAGCAAGTGTCAGCTTGACGCGATTCGCTGACGGACGCTTCACAAACTACACTGAAAAAGATGGGCTTTCATACGATTTTCATGGACAGGCCTTGTGCGAAGACCGCAACGGACGGCTCTGGGTGGGAAGTTACGGCGGACTGAACTGGATCGAAAACGGCAAGTATCACGAAGGAAAACTGATTCCCCAACAGAACGTCTTCGCCATTGATGAAGATCGTAACGGCAATCTGTGGGTAGGCACGGAGCATCGGCTGTACAAATGCCGAGACGGCGTTTGCAAAGAATACCGCCCGAACGACGGCCCGACGTTGCGTGATGTGAAGATGATTTACGAAGACCGCCGCGGCGATCTGTGGATTGCAACTTATGGAGGACTGGCCCGGCTCAGCGAAGATCGGATCACGCTCTGGACCGAGCGCGAAGGATTGGGCAGCAATCGCGTCCGCTACATTCACGAAGACGCGGACGGCGTGTTCTGGATCGGAACCTACGACGGCGGACTGAGCCGATTCAAGAACGGACGCTTCACGAATTACAACGTCGAAAACGGCCTCTACAACAACGGCGTCTTTCAGATTCTGGAAGACGCGCGCGGCATTTTCTGGATGGGTTGCAACAAAGGGATTTATCGCGTCAGCAAACAGCAATTGAACGATTTTGCCGACGGGAAAATTTCTTCGATCATCTGCTCGGCCTACGGCGAAGAAGACGGCATGCGCAACGCCGAATGCAACGGCGGGCGGCAACCGGGTGGATTGCTGGCGCGCGACGGAAAATTGTGGTTTCCGACAATGGACGGCGCAGTCGTGGTGGATACGGAATCCGCGCCGTTCAATCCGGTTCCTCCGCCTGTGCTGATTGAATCGGTCGTGCTGGACCGGCACGCAGTGGATTTTCAGGACGCGGTGCGCATCGCGCCGGATCAGAAGTATCTGGAAATCAATTATGCTGGATTGAGCTTTATCAAATCGGATCAAACACGATTTCGTTATCGTCTGGGCGGTCAGGACGCCGAATGGCAGGAAGCCGGAACGCGGCGCGTGGCCTATTATTCGTATCTTCCTCCGGGCAGCTATACCTTCACGGTGACGGCGGCCAACAGCGACGGCATTTGGAATCCGGTGGGCGCGTCCATTCGGATCGTCGTCGTGCCGCCATTCTGGCGAACGTGGTGGTTTATCAGTCTGGTCAGCTTGAGCGTGTTGGGAATGGCGTTTCTGGCCTATCGCTGGCGCGTGACGAGTTTGCGGCGAGCGCACGCAGCGCAGGAAAAATTTTCGCGTCAATTGCTGGATTCACAGGAACAGGAACGACAACGCATTGCCGCAGAATTGCACGACGGGCTGGGGCAGAGTCTGCTGATTATCAAAAACCGCGTCTTTCTCGCGGCTGAAACTTGTAACGAAGGAGAAGGCGTCCGCGAACAACTGGACGAAATTTCTGCCGCCAGCGCCCGCGCCATCGAAGAGGTGCGCGAAATCGCCTACAACCTGCGTCCCTATCAATTGGATCGTTTCGGATTGACCAGTACGCTCGAAGCCATCTGCGAACAAACCGAAATCAGTTCCGGCATTCGCTTCGCCGCCGCACTGGAAAACATTGACGGCCTGCTTTCCAAAGACGCCGAAATCAACGTTTACCGGATCGTGCAGGAAAGCATCAACAACATTCTCAAACATTCCCAGGCCACCGAAGCCAGCCTTTCCATCGAACGTCTGACCGACAAAGTGCGAATGCGCATTGTGGACAATGGGCGCGGTTTTGCGGTGAACGCCAGAGGACAATCGGCGACAGCGCACGGAACCAAACCGAAACCCGGCGGTTTCGGACTGATCGGCATTGCCGAACGTGTACGCATGTTGAAAGGCTTTTACGAAATAGAATCCGCGCCCGGACAGGGCACAGTCATCAACATTACTTTGCCTTTGCAGGAGAACGAGCTTGAAAACTGAATTGCGAATTTTGATTGCCGACGATCATCCGATTTTTCGCCAGGGGTTGCGACAAGTCATCGAACGCGATCCGCAATTGCGCGTCATCGCCGAAGTCGGCGACGGCCAGGCAGCGCTGGATCAAATCCGCGCCGAACGCCCTGACGTAGCCATTCTCGATCTGGATATGCCGGAACTGGATGGGTTCGCCGTCGCGCGCCAGCTCCGCGCGGAAAATTGTCCCGTCCGCATCGTCTTTCTGACCATGCACAAGGACAAATTGCATTTCAACAAGGCGCTCGATCTGGGCGTGGACGGTTACGTCATCAAAGACAGCGCTTCGGTGGATGTGGTCAGTTGCCTGAAAACCGTCGCCAGCGGCCAGAATTACATCAGCCCGTCGCTTTCTTCGCTGCTGTTGCAACGCACGCAACGCGCCGCCGCTCTGCAACGACAGCCGGGCGTGGAAGAGCTGACCGCCACCGAACGCCGGATCATGATGTTGCTGGCCGATCACAAAACCAGCAAACAGATTGCCGACGATCTGGGCGTCAGTCCCCGCACCATCGAAAATCATCGCGCCCGCATTTGCCAGAAACTCGAATTGCACGGCAGCCATGCCCTGCTCAAATTCGCCATCGAACACAAATCCGAGTTGTCATAATCCCGCGCCCTTTTTTGCCGCGCCAATCTGATGTCGGGACACATTTAAGCAAGGCGGCTTCGAGATGCCGAAGCGAATTCATCATTGAGTTTCCTGACACCCGATACTCGAAACCTGACTTTCACTAAAAACAGCCTTTGACCAAGTCTTTTTTTGGGTTTTCAGGTGTCAGGTAAGAGGGATCGGGTATCAGTGGCGAGTTCGCCAGCGACACCTCAGACATACAGATAACCCAAAAGTGTCCTGGCATCAGCGCGCCGATGGAGTAGTTCTACTCCATCAAATTGAGCAGAATTACTCCATCAAATTGAGTAATTCTGCTCGCGCGCGCGCCGCTGTTTTTCCCGCACAATCCCGCCCGTCGCGAAATTCCGAATTTTGATTGTCACAACTTACCCTGCAATGGAGGAAACCATGACTGCTCTTGAGAAAAAGATGGAACCGATGACGGATGCTGAAATCATCGCGCTCAATCTGGAAGGCGTCGAAAGCCACTTTCACGCGGAAGACACAGGCTCTGTAGACCAGGCGCTGGAAGCGTTCACCGAAGACGGCGTCTGGGAAGCCCCCAATCCGATGGGACTCGACAAACGGATCGAAGGTAAAGCGGCCATTCGTCCCTTTTACGAAAAGCTGTTCAGTACGATGCAGGACGTGACGTTCCGCATCACCTACGAACGGTTCGCCACTGTGGACCGCGTGGTGGACGATTCGATCTGCACGTTCCAAGTTCGCGCTGACGGCATCTGGCCATATCCGGTGGGCACGCATGTGTTCATGCGCATCGTGCATGTCTTCGATATGCGCGACGGCAAGATCGCCAAAGAGAAAGTTTTTGAAATGCGCAAACCCGCTGCCAATTTTGAAGAACTGATGGAAATGGTCGAACAAGCCAAAGTCGGGAATTGGATGCCCGGTCAGATGGCGCATCAATCAGCGATGGGGAGGGCAGCGTAATGAACTCCGCGAAAAATGCCATGCAACCGATTTGTCTGAGCACGGAACTGACTACGCCTTCTCCGCTGTTTTTCGGCTACGGCATCGAAAATCAGTTTTGCGCCACGCTCACACAGGCGTGCGCGGCTTCGCCCGCGGACAAGGTCTTTCTGGTCGCCGACAAGACGATTAACGCGCTGCACCCGGAATTGGAGCGCTCGCTCGACCGGCAGTTTTCCCTGGAATTGATACTGATCGAACCCGGCGAAGCGTCGAAATCCTGGGAAGGGTTGGAAACATTGTGCGAACAATTGCTGGCGCGCGGAGCCACCAAACGTTCGGTCGTTCTGGCCTTCGGCGGCGGTTCGGTGGGCAATCTGGCGGGATTGGCTGCGGCGCTGCTGTTTCGCGGAATTCGTTACGTCGAAATTCCGACGACTTTCATGCATCTGACCGACGGCGTGCTCAGCAACAAACAGGCGATCAACGGACGCAACGGAAAAAATCTGTTCGGAACGTATTACGCGCCGCTGTTTGTCTGGGCTGACACGCGGTATATGGAAACCGAACCGATTCGGTCGCGCAAGGCAGGGATGGCGGAAGCGGTCAAAAACGCTCTGATTTCCCAACCGGAACTGGTTCCTTATTTGCGAGACGCGCTGAGGCGCGACGGCAACTATTTCGCCGAGCAATTGACCGAACTGGCGTTGCGGACGATTCACAGCAAGCTGGCGATTTTACGCCGCGATCCGGGCGAAAAAGATTATGCGCTGGTGTTGGAATACGGCCACACTTTCGGCCACGCGATTGAATGGCTTTCACAGGGCGCGATGCTGCACGGCGAAAGCGTCGCCATAGGCATGAAAATGGCCGCGCACCTGGCGCACGAACGCGGCATGATTTCAGAACAAACCGTCAAACTGCATTACGAACTGCTCGATGCCTGTCTGGGATTGACGCCTGCTCTGCCGCCGCAAGTCAACGCCGACACATTGATGGCCGCCATGAAACGCGACAACAAACGCACGGGCGAAAACCTGCGTTTCGTCTTGCTGGAAGCGCTGGGTTCATGCGCGCAGGAAGGCGAAGAGCCTTTGATTACGATTCGAGACGACGAATTCATTCTCGGCTTTCTGCATCGTTTTCTGGACGCTTATCCCGAACCACTCAAAGCGCGCAGGCTTGCGCAAAGCGCCGGTTCCACTCAAAGCCGCTGGGCGGCGGTCTGGCGGGCGGGCAATTTTACGCCGTTGGCGCAGGAGGTATAGGCATGGCTCCGCGTTTCCCCGATCTGGAAGGAAAACATGTGCTGATCACCGGCGGCAGCAACGGCATTGGAGCGGCCTTGGCCGTGGCCTTTGCCGGGCAAGGCTGCCGCGTGACCTTGCTGGATAAGGATGTCGCGGCGGGCGAGCGCGTTCTGAATGCCTGTCGCGCGCGTAGCGGCAGCGGCGCGTCTTTGTATCCGGTTGACCTGACGGATACGCGCGCGCTGTGCGATGCGCTGGCGTGTATCCGGCGCGAGTTACCCGCCATTGACGTGCTGATCGCAAATGCCGGTTACGATCCTCGTTTCGAGTTGCTGGATATGTCGGAGCGGCAATGGAACGATCTGTTCCAACTCAACGTCACGCATTATTTCGTGACCTGCCGCGAAGTGTTGCCTGCGATGATCGAACGCGGACGCGGCAATATCATTCTGACGGCGTCGCACACTGTCTGGTTGGGCAAGCCGGATTTGATCGCTTACAACAGCACGAAAGCCGCCACCGTGGGTTTGATGCGCAGTCTGGCCGAAGCCGTCGGCAAAGACGGCATTCGCGTCAACGCCGTCGCGCCGGGCTGGACCATGACCGAACGCCAGATTGACCAATGGGTCACCGATGAAGCGAAGCGCCGAACCATCAACGAACTGCAAACGATGCCCATCGAAATCACGCCCGAAACGCTGACCGGAACCTATCTTTTTCTGGCTTCGGACTGTTCGCGTCCCATCGCCAGACAAGTGTTGGTGGCGGACGCCGGCCAGTCAAAACACTAAAAAGAACCTGCCAATGAACAATCCAATCGCCGCCTGCACCTGGATATTCGGCAATCGCGAAATGGCTGACATCGCCGCGCGATTGGCCGCGCTGGGGCTGGACGGAGCGGAGGTGTTCGTCAGCCTGCATTCGCGCGCGCCGAAAGAACTGCGCAATGTTTTCGATGACCACGGTTTGCGCGTGTTTTCGATGACGCCGGAAAACGTGGACATCGCGCATGTTGACGACGCTGTGCGGCAACGCGCTCTGGATTATTACTTCCGCCTGATTGATTTCGCAGCGGAACTCGGCGCGCTGGCCATCACCTGTCACGAATTCGTCGGACGTGGGCAACCGCACGACGACGCCAAACAGGAATGGGCGCGTCTGAGCGATGGATGCGGGCGAATCGCTTCTCGCGCGGCGGCCAATCAACTGGATGTGGTTTTTGAACCACTCAAACGTTCGCTGGTCAGCGCGGTACGAACTGCCAAACGAGCCATGAATCTGGTCGCCGCCGTCGGCGAACCGAATTTCGGAGTGGTTCTGGACACGTTTCACATGCATCACGAAGAAACCGATGCGGCGGCAGCCATTCGCCATTGCGGGCCAGCATTGAAGGCAATACAACTGGCAGATTCCGGGCGAGGCAGAATCGGTTCCGGCGAGATTGATTTCGGCGCGCAATTCGGCGCGCTGGCGGCAATCGGGTATGGCGGGCCGTTGATTCTGGAATGTTCGTCTTTGCCGGGGCCATCGTTGACGAATCCGGTGATTCCGTCAGAGCTTGTGGAAACCGATCTGCAAGAGAGTTTGTCCTGGCTTCGCGCCTTTCCACACTTGCCTGTCTGAGCGTTTTCTCCCTCTTCCCCGTTAAGTAGAACTACTCAGCAAATTGAGTATTTTTACTCCATCAAATTGAGTAAAACTGCTCGCGCGCCCGGCTCAACCTTTCGCGCACAATCCCACCCGTCGCTGATAGAAATTCCCGTTCATTTCAACCAATTTTCACGAGGAGAAAGACAATGTCATTGAGAAACCATGCCGCGCTCAAAAGTTATTCCACCGAAAAACCGTTCGTCGCCGAACCTGTTCTGCTGTCGTTCCAAACGGCGGAAGGAATCCCGTTTTTTGTCGCGCACGATAACGGCACTCGACAGATGCCGGGCAACGGAGGGTTGCGGATCAAGTTTTATTCATCGGTCAGCGAAGGAGGGCAGGAATGCAAACGATTGGCGCAGGTGATGACGCACAAACACAGCCTCTATCACACGGGATTCACCGGAGCCAAGCTGGTTGCCGTCGCCAATCCACAGACCGTGAACAAGGCGGAACTGTTGCAATCGGTCGCCGTCGCGCTGAATGAACTCGACGGCAGCGTGTATACGGGCTGCGATATGAACACGACCGAAGCCGATATGGAGTATTTGCGCAGCGCGACTCCTTATGTTCTGGCGGCATTGCAATCGTCCATTGACGCCAATCGAGCAACGGCGCACGGAGTCTTTGGCAGCATCCTCAGCCTGTGCAATGGCAGACTGCAAGGCAAACGGTTTCTGGTGCATGGCACAGGCGGCGTCGGAGCCAATCTGGCGCGATTGATTGCAGAAGGTGGCGGAACCGTGCTGACCTATGACCTGTTTGCTGAACGCGCGGAATTGCCCGGTTGCATCAATCTTTCTCATCTGGCTGACCCGTGGGATGTGGAATGTGATGTGTTCGCGCCGTGTTCGGATTCCAACCTGATTACGGAAACGGTCGCCGCCCGGCTCGATTGTCAATGGATCGCCGGTTCGGCCAATGTGCCCATTGCCAGCCAGCAGGCCGCCCAAACACTGGCCGAGCGCGGCATACGGTTTGTGCCCGAAGCGCTGACCAGCGCCGGAGCCGTCATTTGCGATTCGGTCGAACAATACAATCCAACGGCGTTTTTCAACGCTCAACCGCATGAACTTTATGCCTTTGTCGAAGACCTGGTTCGCGCAAAGACCAACCATTTTCAGGCCGTTCTGGCTGAAAAAGGATGTTCAGAACAGGATGCCATGACCTGGCTTTATGAAGACCTGAGTCAATTGCCCTGCGGCACGCGCTTTCGCTCCGTCGCTCGCGCAGCTTCGCGCTAAACAATCAAAAGTTCGTAACAACGGCTTCAGTCGGCGTGAAGCGAGACGAGTTTCCGGCTGAAGTCGGCGTTACGAATTTTTTCGGGGGAAAACCATGCCTGTTCAAAATTACGACCTCATCATCATCGGCGGAGGGCCAATGGGATTGGCGTCCGCGTTTTACGCCGCACAGGAAGGCGCGCGCGTGGCCGTGCTCGAACGTTTCCGTTTCTTCAATGACCGCGGCGCATCGGGCGGAGATTCCCGGCAATTCCGCATTCAATACAACGAAATCGAAATTTCCCGGCTGGTGCTGGATTCCGTGCCGCTCTGGAACGAATTGCAGACACACACCGACGAAGAATTGCTGCGCACGTGCGGCTGTCTGTGGTTCGGGAACCCACACGTCACCGGCGCAGAAGGGCAAATCAACACCGTCGTCGGCGTGATGGATCAACTGAAACTGGACTGGCAGCGCGTGGAAAAGAACGACATCGAATCGAACTATGGGTTTGGCAATCTGCCCGCGGCATACAGCGGCTTTTTTCAAAAAGACGGAGCTGCCATCAATTACCCCGCCACGTTGCGCGTGTTGCAGCGCAAGGCTCAGGAATCAGGGCGCGTCGCGTTTCGCGATCACCAAAATGTGACGGCGATTCGCCCCGCACGGGAAGGCGTGTATGTGCAAACAGAAACCGATTCGTTTTTTGCGCCCAAGCTGATTCTGACGCCCGGACCATACGTCAACGAAGTTCTGGGATTGCTCGGCGTGCAACTCGACATAGTCATTTGGGAAATGGTGTCGGCTTTTTTCCGCAAGACGGACAAGAGCAGCGATTTCCCGACCTGGATTACCTTCGACGAATCGCACGAAGACGATCCGATGCTGTATTACGGCTTCCCCGAACTCGATTGGGGAACCGATGGCCCCGTCGTCAAAGTCGCTGCCAATTACCCGACACGATTGCGGAAAACCATGGCCGGATATGATCGCCAACCGGATGCGGAAACGGTCGGCAGAATCAGCCGCTGGGTCGAACGATACATGCGCGGTCTCGATCCCAATCCGCTGCGTGCTTCCACCTGTGTTTGTCCGCTGGTGCCGCAACCTGAAAATCCATGGACGCTGCGCCGCGAAATGATCCTGGATTTTCTGCCGCCCTGCGTTCCCTTTCACGAAAACATAGTGCTTTACGCCACCGGCTGGGCGGCCAAGGTCATTCCCCTGATTGGCCGCATTTGTGTTGATTTGGCGCTGCGCGGCGAAACGCGCTATGGCATAGACAAGCTGCGATTTACGGAAGATTTGCTAGTGCCCTGAACCGTTGCCAATGAACAGAAAGGAACGCGGTTTTGGATCAGATGATGAAAGTCTTGATTGTGGATGACAACGTGGAAATGCGTCGCCTGCTGCGCACGATGGTCGCTCGGCTGGTCGAAGCCGTCTACGAATGCGAAGACGGCGCGGAGGTCGTCGAAGCTTATGCCGCCCAGCAACTGACAGCCGACGATTGGGTTTTGATGGACATCGAAATGCCGCGCGTAAATGGTCTGGAGGCGACGCGGCAATTGAAAAGCATCTGGCCTGACGCCCGCGTCTGCATTGTCACTGGCGACGACCGTCCGCAATTGCGCCAGGCGGCTCAGACGGCGGGAGCCTGCGATTTCATCGCCAAAGAGAATTTGTACGCCGTCCGCCGATTGTTACAGTCGGTTTGAGATGATACGGCACAACAACGCCGATTACCCGGCTGCCATTCACGGGCAACTCCCCCATTGACTGTGAATGGCAGTTTTCTTTTTGACAAAAGCGCAGCAGCAAACTTCCTGAAAGTTTGCGGCTGCGCTTTTTTATGGACGTTGCGCGCTGCCTCGGCCTAGCACTATCATCTGCGCGTTTTACGAATAATTCTTTCCGGCATCAATTCCAATCATCAATTCCATGAGACAAGAGCTTACGATTCTGATTGCCGACGACCATCCGGTTTTTCGGCGTGGATTACGGCAGATTATCGAAACCGTGCCGGAGTTTCGCGTTGTCGCTGAAGCGGAAAACGGAGCGGAAGCGCATGCGTTTTTACGCGATTTGCGCCCGCAAATCGCCATCCTGGACGTTGAAATGCCGCGCCCGGACGGTCTGGAACTGGCGCGCGAAGTGCGCGAGCAAAACTGGCCCATTGCGTTGCTTTTTCTGACCATGTACAAGGAAGAGCGGTTTTTCAACGCAGCGCTCGATCTGGGAGTAAAAGGTTATTTGCTGAAAGACAGCGCGATCAGCGACATCATCGCCGGCATTCGCGCCGTGGCAGCCGGGCAGCATTTCATCACGCCTGCGCTTTCAACTTATCTGGTCAACCGAACGCGGCGAGCCACTGAACTGGCGTGGCAGGAACCCGGACTGGAATCGCTGACTCCCAGCGAACGCCGTGTTCTGCAATTGGTGGCAAATGGCAAAACCAGCCGCCAGATTGCCCAGGAACTTTTCGTCAGTCAGCGCACCATCGAACACCACCGCGCCAACATCATGGCCAAGTTGAATCTGAAAGGCGGCAATGCCCTGTTGCAATTCGCCATCAAAAATCAACACGAATTGTAGCTCGCTGCGACGTTCGCAAGATGAAACCTCTCTCCCCCAATTGTTTGTCTCTATGCCTGCTGTTCTGCCTGCTGGCCGCATTGCCGGCGGCGGCGCAATACCGTTTCGACAACTGGACGACCGAACATGGGCTGCCGCAAAACTCCGTCGAAGCCATCACTCAAACACGCGACGGGTATTTGTGGCTGACGACTTTGAATGGCCTGGCGCGGTTTGACGGCGTGCGCTTCACTATCTTTGCCAACAACGAAACGCCGGGAATGAACAGCAGCCGCTGCAACACCTTGTGCGAAGACGCCGAAGGCGCGCTGTGGATCGGCACTGAAAACAGCGGAGTCATTCGTTACCGACAAGGTGTCTTTACCACTTTCACCACACAAGATGGTCTGCCGCACAATCTGATCCGACGGATTCAATTGAGCCGCAACGGAGAGTTGCTGATTTCCACGCATCGAGGCTCGGTCTGGTGGCGCAATGGCCGCTTCGTGCCGGAAGGCGCGCAAGGACAAAGTTTGCAGCCGATTTATCTCAGTCCGTCTGGCGCGCGCTGGACGCTGGGCCGCACAGGATTGCACGAACAAAGCGCCGGACAAGCGTCAGAACAAACAACGCGCCATTATCCGCTTTACCTGGATCAGCGCGACGAACCGGAGCGCGTGCGTTTTTACGAAGACCGCGCTGGCAATCTCTGGGTCTCTACCCGGACGGGTGGCGTGTTCAAGGCCAGAGACGGGCGATTGGAAAATTACACCGCGCGGATTGGATTGCCACCCGACACCTTGATCTGGGACATGCTGGAAGACCGCGACGGTTATCTTTGGTTCGGTTCTGCCGAACTGGGGCTGTTCCGATACAAGGACGGCGCGCCGGAAAAAGCCGTCCGCCACACCATTGCCAACGGCTTGGCCAGCGACAGCGTGCGTTCGTTGTTTCTGGACCGCGAAGGAACCGTGTGGTTCGGCAGCAGCGTCAGCGGCCTGAACCGTATGACGCGGCAATTCATCAGCGGTTATTCAACCGCGCAGGGGCTGGCCGCCGATGTTGCGCACGGCGTGTTGGAAGACCGCGCAGGCAACATCTGGGTGACGACGCACAGCGGATTGAGCAAAATCGCTGGCGGCGTCATCTCCAATTACAGATACGTTCCGGCTGCCGCACCGGGCATTGCCAAAGGTTTGCCGGTGCGCGGGCTATACGCTCTGCACGAAGACCGCGCGGGTCGTTTATGGTTGGGCGGCGTGGACGGTTTGTGCTGGTTCAAGGACGGCGTTTTCACCCTGGTCAACCGCACGCGCGACATTTGGGCGATTCACGAAGACCGTTCCGGCAATCTTTGGTACGGGACGCTGGAACAAGGGCTTTTGAAATTGCGGGATGGCGTGACGACGGCCTACACCACGAAAGACGGGTTGCCGCACAACAGCGTGCGCGCGATTTACGAAGACCGGCATGGCGCGCTCTGGCTGGGCACGGATGGCGGCTTGGCAAAATATCAAGATGGGCAGATCACCCGGATCGCCGATCAGGGCGGCCCAGGCACGAATCGCGTCTGGTCAATCCATGAAGACGCGGAAGGCGTTTTCTGGCTGGGCGCTTATGAAGGCGGGTTGTTTCGGTTCAAGGATGGCCGCTTCACCAATTACACCAAAGCCAATGGGCTGTTCGACAACGGCGTTTTTCAAATTCTGGAAGACGGGCGCGGCAATCTGTGGATGAGTTGTTTTCGCAGCCTGTACAGCGCCAGCAAACAACAACTAGATGATTACGCGGCAGGCAAAATTTCCACCATCATCAGCCAGGCTTACGGCAAAGCCGACGGACTGCTCAACCCTAACTGCAACGGAGGACGCCAGCCCTCCGGCATCAAAACACGCGATGGCCGTTTGTGGTTCACGACGCTGAAAGGCGTGGCCGTCGTCAACCCGGAAGAATTGCCGGTCAACACCTTGCCGCCGCTGGTGCTGATCGAAGGCGCGACGCTTGATCGAAACGCCGCCGATATCAGCGCCGGATTGCGCGTGTTGCCCGGACAATCCAATCTGGAAATCGCCTACACCGCGTTGAGCTTTGTCAAAGCCGATCAAGTCCGATTCAAATATCAACTGGTCGGACAGGACCTGGATTGGGTCGAAGCAGGCACGCGGCGCACGGCGAATTACTCCTATCTGCGCCCCGGCCAATACACATTCAGAGTCGTCGCTGCCAACAGCGACGGCATCTGGAACAATGAAGGCGCGCAATTGCTGATTACGGCGCTGCCCGCGTTTTATCAAACCTGGTGGTTTCGGTTGCTGGCTTTGCTGGCGGGCGCGGGGCTGATCGGACTGATTTTCAAACGTCGGCTCGATCTGGCTTACCGCGCACGCCAAGCGCAGGAAGAATTCGCGCAGCGATTGATCGAATCGCAGGAGCAGGAGCGCAAACGCATCGCCACGGAATTGCACGACGGGCTGGGCCAGAGTTTGCTGGTCATCAAAAACCGCGCGTTGCTGGGGACTGCCACCTGCGCCGAAGCCGCTGCGCAAGAGCAATTCACCGAAATCACCGAAACAGTCGGCGACGCGCTGGGCGAAGTCCGCGCCATCGCCTACAACTTGCGCCCGCTTCATCTGGAACGGTTGGGATTGACTGCCACGCTCGAAGAGATGATCGCCGATGTCGCCAATGCGTCGGGCATTGAAATCGCCGGCGCCATCGCGCCGCTCGATGGACGATTCACCCAAACACAGGAAATCAATCTTTACCGCATTGTGCAGGAATGCCTGAACAACATCGTCAAACATTCCCAAGCCACTCAGGCCAGCGTCATTGTCCAAATCCACGAAAACGAATTGCAGATCATCGTCAGCGATGACGGTCGCGGTTTCGACCCGGCGGCGATTCAGCCCAGCCAACCGGGCCGCGGAGGAATGGGCTTGACCGGTCTCAACGAACGCATCCGCATACTCGGCGGGACACACCAGATTTTCTCCACGCCAGACGAAGGCACGCAAATCCGAATCACTGTTCCGCTTGCCGAATGACAAAATGGGAGAAATTTGGGGAGTAGTTTCATTTTCCATTTGCCATTGAGCAGTCAGTCACAGACATAAAGCGCCCACTCGGAAATTTTCCCACTCCACATAGGTAGTTTCTACCCAGCAAAAATAGGTATCCCTCCCCCATCTCAATTGGGTAGGTTTCACCGATGCGCGTCTCAGCCAGACCCGCGACAATCCAGCCGTCACAATTCCACCGAAGGTTTGCAGGATGATTATGTTGATTGTCGAAGACAATGCCGGGATGCGCCGCCTGCTCCGCAGTCTGTTGGGCAAGCTGACGGATGAAATTCATGAATGCACAACCGGCAGCCAGGCCGTGGCCGCTTATCGGCAATTCCAACCGGACTGTGTGTTGATGGACATCGAAATGCCGGAACTGGACGGTCTGGCGGCGACGCGGCAAATCCTGGCCGAATTTCCCGCCGCCCGCGTGGTGATTGTGACCCAGCACGACAGCGCAAAGTTTCGCGCCGACGCTCAACGTGCCGGGGCTTGCGGATTTATCTCCAAAGAAAATCTGCTCGAACTCCCTGCTCTGATCAATTCCAAACATTGAATCCGTTCTTTGAACTCGAAAAGGAGTACCTGTGATGAAATCCTCCGTGACAAATCGTCAAAAACCTCTACGGCGTCGTTTGGCGCAAATCATTTTTCCCCTGTTTGCCAGTCTGATGCTGGCGGCGCTCGCCACCTTCATGCTGCGTTCGGTAAACGCCGACGCTCTGGACAAATTCGGCATTACAGAACAAAGCCGCGCCGGAAAACTGCTCAAGCAAATAGCCCCGAAAGCCTTTAATTCGACGGTTGCGCCGGTTGCGCCTTTCGCCACTTATACCGTCAACAGTCTGGACGACACCAACACTGGATCGGGCCTGTCCGGCACTCTGCGTTATTGCATCACGCAGGCCAATGCGTCGAGCGGAGCCGATACAATCAACTTCAGCGTCAACGGCACGATCATCTTGACCAGCAATCTGCCCAACATCACAGACAGCTTGACGATCAACGGCAACGGCATGGCGAACACGATCATCAGCGGCAACAATCTCTATCGCAGTTTGAATTCAATCCAAACAGACGGCATTTCCGTCACCATCCAGAACCTGAAAGCCACCAATGGATTTGTGGCTGGGACGGGCTTTGGCGGCGCGCTTGATTTTGACAGCACGGGCGGCACGTTGACGGTGAATAACGTGGAACTTACCAATGGCAGTGCGGGCTATGGCGGCGCCATCAACGCCGATGCCGGCACACTCAATCTCAACAACAGCGTGTTCGACCTCAACACGGCGAATACCAGTGGTGGCGCTCTTTGGCTTGGCTCTTCTCCAGCAGTAACAACCACACTGGTCAACTGCGCCATCTCAGGAAATCAGGGACCTGCCGGAGGGGTTCACAGCAATGGTGGTGTACTCAACATCTACAACAGCACCATTTCGGGAAATACCAATACTTCCAGTTCCACCGTGAGAAACAATGGCGGCACGCTCAATCTCAGAAACAGCATCATTGCCAACAGCACAGGCGGCACGGGTGATTGCAGTATTACTACCGGAACAACCGTACAGAATTCGCTCATCGAAGATGGCACCTGCGGCATCATCAACGGGGTGAACGGCAATCTGACGGGCGACCCTGGCTTGAATCCTGACCTGACGCCAACCAGCGCCAGCATCGCGGTTGGCACCGGCAACAATTCGCTGATCCCTGCGGGCGTCACGACCGATCTGGCAGGCAATGCGCGCATCCAGCAAGGTGTGGTGGATATGGGCGCGTATGAATCGCCGTTCGCCGGTATAGTGCCGACGCTGGGAAATTATCCGCCAACGACCGTGGGCCTCGGCGCGCAAACAACCGTCACGCCGGATGCCTCGCCGACCGACGCCACCAACCTCATCGCCAAAGCGTCTTCCGGCTTCAACGGCGTTTTTTACGCCAACCCAGTCACAGGCGTGGTCAGCGTCGTCAACGCGCATCCGGCGGGGACTTACACCGTCACAGTTACATCCATTCGCCCCGCTGGTTCTACCAGCAAGACTTTTACGCTGACGGTACAAAACGGCACGGCCTGCGCTACGCCGCCACTCTTTACCAGCGCGCCCAACATCAGCGTCGGCTCGCCGCGGGGAATTGCGGTAGGCGATTTCAACAATGACGGCAAACAGGATTTGGCCATCGTCAACGGCAGCAGCGCCACAGTCTCCATTCGTCTGGGCGACGGCGCAGGCAATTTCAGCGGAACCACGACAGTCAGTACCGGCACCTCGCCAAACAACGTCGCGGTCGGCGATTTCAACGGCGACGGCAATCAGGATTTGGCAGTCGCCAACACCATCAACAGTGTTTCCATTCGTTTCGGCGATGGCGCGGGCAATTTCAGCGGCACGACCAATATCAGCATCAGCGGCACGCCCAAATCCATCGCGGTCGGCGATTTCAATGGCGATGGCAAGCTCGATTTCCTCACCGCCAACATCAGTGGCGACACAGTCTCTGTGCGTTTTGGCAACGGCGCAGGCGTTTTCATCGGCTCGACCAATGTCAGCGTCGGCGACGGTCCCGGCCATGTCGTGACCGGTGATTTCGACGCGGACGGCGACCTGGATTTCGCCGTCTCCAATCAAAATGCCGGAACGGTTTCGGTGCGACTGAATGACGGCGCAGGCAATTTCAGCGGCACGACGGAAATCACCGTCGGCGCGAACCCGGAGTTTCTGGCGCTGGGCGATTTCAACAAAGACGGCAAGCTGGATTTCGTCACCTCCAATCAGAGTTCCAACACACTGTCCATTCGTTTTGGCGATGGGTTGGGCGATTTCACCGGCTCGACTAACCCCAGCATCAACGTTGGGCCTTCACAGGTCGTGGCCGGCGATTTCAACAACGACGGCAATCCGGACATTGCCGTCCGCAAGAGCCTGGGAATTGATTATTTGCTGGGCGATGGGCTGGGCGGCTTCGGTTCGCCCTCCAGTTTGTCGGTTACTGGCAATAGCGCTGGCTATCCACTGGCGCTGGGCGATTTCAATCAGGATGGGCGACAGGATTTGGTCACTACTGATTTCGGTGCCGGAACCGCGAGCATACGGCTGGGCGGTTGCAACAATCCGCCCAGCATCACGGCGGGCGGGCCGTTGACCCGACAGGCAGGCAGCGCAGGATCGAGCGCCACCATCGCCACCGTCAACGATAACGAAACCGCCGCGGGCAGTCTGGTAGTCACCGCGACGACCGTTCCGACTGGCATCACCGTCACCGACATTACCAACTCCAACGGAACCATCACCGCAACCGTCACGGCGAACTGCATCGCCACAGTCGGCGCGAACACCGTTGTGCTGACCGTCACCGACGGCGGCGGCGCAACAGCGACAGCCAACCTGACCGTCAACGTTACGGCCAACACAGCGCCGACGCTGATTTACAACAACATTTCCGTCAACGGCGGCGCTTCAACCACCAATTCGCCGACCACGGCTACCGACAACGGCACGATTGCGAGTTACGCCCTCCAATCGCCTGGCACATACACCGGGACGATTTCGGTCAATTCCTCTGGCCTCGTCAGCATCAGCAACGCTGCTCCGATTGGCAATCACACCATCACCATTCGCGCAACCGACAATTGCGGAGCCTTCACCGACGCAAGCTTCACGCTGACCGTCAACAACACTGCCCCGACATTCACGCCCGCTGCGGCTATCTCCAGACAGCAGGGTTCGCCGGGCGGCGCGGCAGTCACCGTCGGCACTGTCAACGATGCGCAGACTCCGGCTGGTTCGTTGACCGTCACCCAAATTGCCGGTGGGACGGCCACCGGCATCACAGTCACAGGCATCGCCAACACCAACGGCACGATCACCGCCGTCGTCGCAGCTTCCTGCACGGCGACTGCGGGAACCGTGCGATTCCAAGTCTCTGATGGTTCGTTGACTGCAACCGGCGACCTGACCGTCAACGTCACTGCCAACACTGCTCCATCGCTGGCTTACAGCAACGTTTCAGTCAATTCGGGAAGCTCGACCAGCAACTCGCCGACCAACGCAAACGACAACGGTTCGATCACCTCTTACTCGCTGCAAAGCGTCGGCTCTTACACTGGCGGCATTTCCGTCAATGCTTCCGGTGTCGTTTCCATCACCGCTGCCGCTCCCGTCGGCGTTCATACCATCACCGTCAGGGCTACGGACAACTGCGGAACCACCACTGACGCCTCTTTCACCATCAACGTCGGAAACAACGGACCCAGCATCACTCCCGCCGCTACTCTGATTCGCCAGCGAGGAACTTCCGCTTCCGTTTCAATCATCGCCACCGTCAATGATAATGAAACTCCGGCTGGCAATCTGATAGTCACCGCGACGACCGTTCCGGCAGGCATCTCCATCGCCTCCATCACCAACAACAACGGAACCGTTTCCGCAAACATCGCCGCTGCCTGCGCCGCGGCTCTGGGCAACAACACCGTCGTCCTGACCGTTACTGACGAAAACGGCGGAACCGCGACCGGCAACCTGATTGTCAACGTTACCGACAACACTGCGCCTGTTTTGAGTTACCCGAATTCCAGCGTCGCGCTGGGAGCGGCAACGACCATCAATCCGACGACGGCGACTGACAACGGAACCATCGCCGCTTATCAAATCGCCAGCGTCACTCCGCCCATGACCACGGCTCCGACGGTCAACGCTTCAGGCGTCGTTTCCGTCACCAATGCTGGGCCATTCGGCAGCCACACCATCGTCGTCAGCGCGACAGACAACTGCGGAGCGACGACCGAATCCACCTTCACGCTCAACGTCGGATGTGGATTGATCTCCGTCAACCCGGCCACGCTCAACAACGGACTGACTTTTGTCGCTTACAACGCCACGCTCTCGGCGACCGGCGGCAGCGGGTCTTACAACTTCACCCTGCAATCCGGCAGTTTGCCGGCGGGACTCGATCTGGTCGGCAACACCATTACCGGAACGCCGACCACGGCCGGAGCTTCGACATTCACCATTCGCGCAACCGACGATAATTCCTGTTTCGGCGACCGCCAATACACATTGCTCATCGGCAGCACTGGATTGATGTATTACCCGCTGGCCAGGCCTGTGCGTTTGCTCGACACGCGCCCCGGCGCAAGCCCCAACGCTTGTCACCAACCGAACGCCCCGATTCAGGGAGGCACGTCGCGGCTTCAACCCGGACGCGGAATTTGCGAAGGCCTGACCATTCCGGCCAATGCAACCACTCTCACAGGCAACATCACCACGGTCAATTCCGGCGGCGGTTTCCTGACCGTTTATCCCAGCGACGCCCCGCAACCGCTGGTCGCCAATTCCAACTATCAACCGAACGAAATTCTCAACAATGCCTTCACCGTCGGGCTTGGAGCCAGTGACGGCTCATTCAAAATCTTCGTCACAACCAACACCGACGTGGTGGTTGATGTGACAGGTTACTTCGCGCCGCCGGGCGCAGCCGGCTTGTATTTCCATCCGCTGCCCAAACCGATTCGATTGCTCGAAACTCGCAACGGATTTTCCGGCTGTCAGACGACAAACGCGCCCTTGTCGGCAGGTTCCACACGAACACAGTTGGGAACATTGACCTGCGACGGAGTGACCGTTCCGTCGGACGCGCTGGCGCTGGTCGGCAACGCGACGACTGTCAATCCGGCTGGCGGCGGATACCTGACGATGTTCCCCGCCAACGCCATGCAACCTTTCATCGCCAGTTCCAACTTCACGACCGGACAAATCATGAACGCACCTTTCACAGTCGGACTATCGCCGAGCGGCGAGTTCAAAGTCTTCACCACGACCATGACCGATCTGGTGATTGACGTGATGGGTTATTACTCGTCGCAAATCAACGACGTGAATGGAGAAGGATTGCTGTTCAATTCGCTGGGAGCGCCGCTGCGTTTGCTGGACACGCGAGCGGGAGAATCAGGTTGTTTCACGCCGCAGGCTCCGATGATCGGCGGCACGACTTACACGCAGACGACTCAGACGCCCTGCACAAACCTGACTCCGACGGCGCGCGCGCTGATCGGAAACGTGACGGCAGTCAATGTGGCTGGCAACGGCTTCCTGACTTTCTGGCCGAGCGATGCGACGCAACCGACCGTGGCAACGTCGAATTACGTGGCCGGACAAATCTTCAACCGACACTTCACAGTTGGTCTGGCGCCGGACGGCAGCTTCAAACGCTATTCGCACGTCACCACCGACCTGGTCATTGACATCTCCGGCTTCTTCGCGCCGTAGCAAGGTTCAGTAACTCCGCTTGCTCTTCACCGGGCGATTCGATGACGCGACGCTTCATCGAATCGCCTTTCTTGTTTTTGAACCATCAACCGATGTCGCCAATCGGCGTTGATCTGAGTATGATGCTCATCGAAATTTCTCCGGCGCTAATCACGCGCATTCATCAACAACCAAAAACCGTCAGGCAGTCAGGAGGAAAACGATGTTTTACCTGAAAGCCATTGCCTTAACGTTGGCTTCGGCAATCGTCTTTGCAACCGTGATGACCGTGCATTCTCAACAATCCATCGGCGACAAACCCGCCAAAAACGGCGGGCGAACTCGATCCGCCGTCCGCGCCATGAACGGAATGGTGGCGACCAGCCAGCCGCTGGCGTCTGCCGCAGGACTTCGCATCTTGCAGCAGGGCGGCAATGCCGTTGACGCCGCCGTCGCCGCAGCCGCAGTCCTGTGCGTGGTCGAACCGATGATGGTCTCGCCCGGAGGCGATTTGTTCGCGCTGGTTTGGGACACGAAAAAGAAAGAGTTGAAAGCTCTGAACGCCAGCGGACGTTCGCCCAAAGCCGCCAGCATTGACGAGCTAAAAAAACGCGGTTTCACCAAAACTCCGCCGGACGGAATTCATTCCGTGACCGTGCCGGGCGCGGTGGATGGTTGGGCGAAGTTGCTGGAACGTTACGGCACGATGAAGCTCAGTCAGGTATTGCAACCGGCGATTGATTACGCCGAGCGCGGGTTTCCGGTCACGGATGTCATCGCCGCTGATTGGGACAATGCGCTGCAACACAAAGCCAACGCCGATTTCGCCGCGACGTTTTTGCCGAATGGAAAACCTCTGGAACCGGGCGAAATCTTTATCAACAAGAATCTGGCCAACACTTTGAAACTGGTTGCAGCCAAAGGAAGCAGAGTGTTTTACACCGGAGAAATCGCGCAGAAGATTCTCAAATTCGCTCAGGCTCAGGGCGGATTGCATACCGCAGCGGATTTCGCTGCTCACACGTCAAATTGGCTCGACCCAATCAGCACGACTTATCGCGGCCACACGGTGTACGAATTGCCGCCGAATAACCAAGGCCTGGCCGTGCTGGAAATGCTGAACATTCTGGAAGGTTACGATGTGAAAAGCCTCGGCCATAACTCGGCGGAGTATCTGCATCTGCTGGTCGAAGCGAAAAAGCTGGCTTACGCCGACCGCGCCTGGCATATTGCCGATCCTGCGTTTTACAAAGCTCCGCTCGATAAACTGCTGTCGAAAGAATACGCCGCCGAACTTCGCAAGAAGATTGACGCGGGCAAAGCGGGCAGCGACACGCCGCCAAGTTCTCGAGGCGGCGAAGACACCGTTTACCTGACCGTGGTGGATAAAGACCACAATTCGGTTTCGTTTATTCAAAGCATCTTCAGTGCCTTCGGTTCCGGTCTGGTTGCAGGCGACACCGGCGTCATTTTGCACAATCGCGGCGCAGGCTTTTCGTTTGACCCGAACAATCCCAACAAACTGGAAGGCGGCAAACGCCCGTTTCATACCTTGATCCCGGGGATGGTCTTTCACGATGGCAAACCGTGGCTGACGTTCGGCGTGATGGGCGGCGATATGCAGGCGCAAGGCCACGCTCAGGTATTGATGAACCTCATTGATTTCGGCATGGACGTTCAACAGGCAGGTGAACAGGCGCGGTTTCGTCATTTTGAAAGCGGGCTGGCGTTGGAATCGGCAATTGGCGCTGACGTGCGAAAGCTGCTGGAAGCCAAAGGTCATAAGCTGACGATTGCTCCGGGAATGTTCGGCGGGTACCAGGCAATTATGATTGATCCGAAAACCGGCGCGCTTTTTGGCGGCTCTGACCCGCGCAAAGATGGCTGCGCGATTGGGTGGTAAAACTGGTTCTCTTCGTGCCAACGAACAACTCGGCTTTAAGCCCTTAGCCAAACTTGTTTACCAAACTGGTAAACAAGTTGTATATTGCAAAAAATGGAAATTTTGTTTGCCACGACAAAGCTCCGGGAGTTATGCGAGCAACAGAAAAAGATGCAGAAGGAGCTGGGTGCTGCCTGCGCTCGCAAATTGAGAACTCGATTAGCGGATTTGGCGGCAGCAACCAACGTCAGCGAGCTTACTGCCGGAGAGCCTCATCCGCTGAAAGGTGATCGCGCTGGGCAAATCGCACTTAAACTTCACGGCGGTGATCGGTTGGTTTTTGAGTCCGCCAACGATCCGACGCCAAAAACTCAAGACGACGCAATTGATTGGGCAAACGTCACTATCGTCCGAATTGTTTTCATAGGTGATTATCATGACTAGCACTGCCACATTTACTCCTGATTGGATTTCTGCTCCTGGCGAAACCATCGCCGATTTGTTGGAAGAGCGGGGCTGGACGCAAACCGAATTCGCCAAACGCACTGGCTTTACCAGAAAACATGTCAACCTGCTTATCAAGGGGAATGCTCCGATTTATGAAGACACGGCGCTCAAACTCGAAAGAGTTCTGGGCAGCACGGCTCGCTTCTGGCTGGCTCGTGAAGCGCAATATAGAGAAACGCTGGCTCGCGCGAAGGAAAGAAAATCTCTTGGACAGGACTCAGCCTGGCTTAAGCAAATTCCTTTGAAGGATATGATCAGGTTTGGTTGGGTTCGGAAGCTTAAAGACAAAGGCGAACAAGTTGCTGAATGTTTAAGATTTTTTGGCGTTGCGTCAGTTGCAGTTTGGGAATCGCAAGTCAACCAACCTTTAGCTGCTTTCCGATTGTCACCGACTTACAAAGAGCGGCTTAAAAAGGAGAGTAATTTCCCAATCGCGGCTTGGTTGCGACAAGGGGAACGCAGGGCTACTGAGATTGCTTGTCATCCATTTGATAAAGACCGTTTCCGAGAAAAGCTTGTTGAATTACGCGCGTTAACCAATGAACCTGATCCGAAAATCTTTATTCCTAAACTGACAACTATTTGTGCCGAAGCTGGTGTTGTTGCAGTGCTTGAGCCAGCGCCCAAAGGTTGCCCAATCAGTGGAGCCACTCGTTGGTTACCGTCAGGAAAAGCTTTACTGATGCTCAGCGCCCGCCACAAAACAAACGACCATCTTTGGTTTACATTCTTTCACGAAGCAGGCCATTTGCTTCTTCACGACAAAAGACTGGCTTTTATTGAAATTCAAGGTGGGTTCGATGACGAATTAGAAGAACAAGCGAATGTTTTTGCTCGTGATTTACTGATTCCGCCCAGTTTCGCTTCTCAACTTGCGACATTGTCTTGTACCAAGGTTGCCGTTCGCGCTTTCGCCCAAAAAATAGGAATTGCGCCGGGCATTGTTGTTGGGCGGATGCAAAAAGAAGACCTGCTTGATTGGTCGTACCTGAACGATTTGAAGATTCGTTATCGTTGGGATCACGAAAAATAGCTATTGCTCGCTTCGTTGTTTGGAGAAGGAATGAATCGAAGAAATTTTATTGGATTACTTCCGGCGGCTGCGATTGGCGCTACTGTTGACGCCGCACCCAAGCGTCGGACGGCGGTCAGCATTCGTGGCGAGCAGTTTTTCATCAACGGGCGACCGACTTATGCCGGGCGCAGTTACAAAGGCATGAAGATCGAAGGCCTGCTGATGAATTCGCGGATGGTGCAGGGCATTTATGATGACCGAAACCCTGAAACCGTCTCGCGGTGGAACTATCCAGACACCGGCAAATGGGACGCTGAGCGAAACACGCGCGAATTCATTGCCGCGATGCCGGAATGGCGGCGGAACGGTTTGCTGAGCTTCACGATCTGTTTGCAAGGCGGCAGTCCGCAGGGGTATTCCAAAGATCAGCCCTGGCACAACAGCGCGTTTGAAGCCGATGGCAGCTTGCGCGCTGATTATCTGTCGCGGTTGGAGCGGATTTTGAATCGAGCCGATGAACTCGGCATGGTGGCGATAGTCGGGTACTTTTACTTTGGACAGGATCAGCGGCTGCGCGATGAAGCGGCGGTCATTCGCGCGGTGAAAGACGCGACGAACTGGCTGTTGGAAAAAGACTATCGCAACGTGCTGGTCGAAATTGCCAACGAGTGCGACAATCGCGCCTACGATCAACCGCTCATTCGGGCGGATCGCATTCACGAGTTGATTCGACTGACAAAATCTATGGTTCGAAATGGGCGGCGGTTGCTGGTCAGCGCCAGTTACAACGGCGGCAGCATTCCGCGACCGAATCTGGTTTCAGAAGCAGACTTTTTGTTGCTGCACGGCAACGGCGTCAAAGACCCGAACCGCATTGCCGAAATGGTAGAGCTGACGCGCAAGGTTGACGGTTATCGCCCGAAACCGATTCTATTCAACGAAGACGATCATTTCGATTTTGACAAACCGGCGAACAACTTTTTGAAAGCCGTCGGAGCCTATGCTTCGTGGGGCTACTTCGATCCCGGCAAGAGCGATTACAGCGACGGGTATCAATGCCCGCCGATCAATTGGGGAATCAATACCGAACGCAAACAAGCATTTTTCAAATTGCTGAAAGAGATCACTGGCGTGTAAGCCAGGCTTTTCAACCATCACCAACATTTTCGGAGGACTCAAAACCATGGCAGAGAAATCAGTATCCAGACGCAATTTCGTCAAAACCGGCGCTGCCGCAGGTGCAGGTTTGTTGATCGTTTCGCCGCAAACGGCTTTTGGATCGGTGGCCAATTCGTCGTTGGGATTAGGAATTATCGGCTGCGGCGGACGCGGCAATTACGATGGCGGAGAATTTCTGAACAACACCGACGTTCGCGTCACGGCGCTGATGGACGTGTTTGAAGATCGTGTGCTTTCGACGCGTGCGAATTTGAGCAAGCTGGCCGAATCCAAAGGCCGTCCGGGAGTTCCTGAAGCCAATTTGTTCAAAGGTCACAAATCGTATGAAAAGCTGGTGCAATCGAAAGACGTGGATTTGGTGTTGGTCACCAGTCCGCCGTATTTCCATCCCGACCATTTGGAAGCGGCAGTCAGCGCCGGCAAACACGTATTTCTGGAAAAACCCGTCGCCACGGATGTCACAGGATGTTTGAAGGTGAAAAGCATCGGCAAGAAATACGACGGCAAAGTCAGCATGCACGTCGGATTTCAGAAGCGATACGACGTGGGTTATCGCGGCATGATCGAACGCATTCATCGCGGCGAAATCGGCGACATTGTGTTGGGTCAGACGTTTTATTTCACCAACGATCTGGGACGCCAGAACAAACCCGGCATGTCCGATCTGGAAGCGCGCATTCGCAATTGGGTGTTTGATCGCGCGCTTTCGGGCGACATTCTGGTCGAGCAAAACATACACATCATTGACATCGTCAATTGGGCGATGCGGACCAATCCGATCAAAGCCACTGGAACCTGTGGACGCGCTTTGCGCAAGGAAGTCGGCGGCGTTCCGGCGGATTATCTGTGCAGCGACCATTTCATTCTGACTTACACCTATCCTGGCGATGTTCACATCAGCTTCAACTCGAACCAGTTCAAGAATCGCGGCTACCGCCAGCAGGGCGAGCGCTTCTTTGGCTCGAAAGGCGCGGCAGAATCTTTCCAAGGCGGCCCGGCAACGATCAATTACAACCAGTTGGAAGAAGGCCAGAAAGTCGCCGACAAGGTGGATTGCGGCAAAGTGGATTTGCACGCCGCCGTCGGCACGAAAATGAAAGCGCTGGTTGAAGGCATTCAATCCGGCAAGTTCGACAACCAGTGCGAAGACGGCGCCAACACCACACTGACGACGATTCTGGGACGCATGGCTGCATACAAAGGACAGGAAGTCAGTTGGGACAAGATGATCAAATCCGGCGAAAACTGGAATCTGAAACTGAATCTGGATTCGCTGGGCAACGGCGGAGCTGTTTCGATGTAAGGACTGAAACCGAAGATGTGAGACTTGAACTCTGAGAAACAGTTTTATCGCAAAGGGTCAAAAGCTGATACGTTTGGATTCTCTTGGCGCTTTGCTATAAGCAAGTTCGACAGCGAGACAAGCTCAGCCCAATCCTAAATTGCCGCTGAAGCGCAGATAAACGACACTAGCAGTAAGCGCAATCTCAATTGGCAGAAAAAACTGTTCGCCAACCTAAAAAATTAGGAGAAACAATCACCAGCCTATACAAGCTATGTTAAATTAGGATCGTCGGCCAGAGTACTTTATGAATGGAAAAATCGCTAAAGGAAGACGCTGCTATGCGGAGCAGCAACAACAGATACGTGCGGAGGGACTGACTCTCACGCCTTTGGAAGTGGAATCCTCTTTGCGTCATCAGATCAGTAGGATTCTTTTTGATGACGCAGGGAAAGAGAGAATAAGTCAAACGCTCAATGGGATTGCCACCACTGAGTTTGAGGCTGAACAATTACGCGAGATACTTGATCAGCCTCCTGTTTTGAATGATTGGCAAGTTGGCGAAGCTCTGGCCGATGCTTGGTTGTCAGAACATCGCGCCTGTCGTTTTCCGTGGCCATCAAGCCGCGATTTGCGAAATAGGAATGCCAGTCCAGCAGGAGCTGATTTGGTCGGCTTTCATTTGCAGAAAGGGGCATATCGGTTGGCCTTCGGTGAAATTAAAACGTCCACTGAGACCAGGTATCCGCCCCAAGTCGTCACTAGCCGGCACGGCGTCGTCAGGCAGCTCGAAACGTTGAGAGATGATCGAGCGACAAAACATCAACTGTTCATCTATCTCGCGCATCGCGCTTCTCAATCAGATTGGTACGCGCCCTTCCAACAGGCAGCCAAAAGATATTTACAAAACGAGGCCGATGTTGCGTTGTTCGGAATTCTCGTGCGCGATGTCAGTCCCAATATCAATGATTTGCAGAAACGAGTCGCGAAACTGGCGAAGGGCTGTCCCAAAGAAACTTCGATCGAACTATTGGCGTTTTACCTTCCGCTCGGAACGATTCCAACTTTAGTGCAGCGTGTTAATCAATTGAGAAACGCCCCAAAATGAGCGTCACTACCGAATCACTGCGAAACCTGGAGCAGCATTGGGCAGTGCAAGCCGTCGGAAAAATACGACGTGAGCGAGCACGGCAGGTGGCAGAATATCGCCTGGTTTATTCGGCAGTCGGTAATCAGATGTCCTTCGAGTTCGCCGTCAAAGCGGAAGATGAAGAATGGTTAGAGCAAGTCGCGGCGGCCTATGAAGTAGCAGCTATTGAGGGGCTAGACGCGGTCTTGCATCAGACTGCCGCAAGTAAATCGTTGCGTGACCAAGCAAAAGCCGGGGCTTTCCGCGCCTACGAATTAAGACGCGTGCTGGTAGTTCCGTCTGAGAACATGGCACGTATCTTTCACCTCTTGCACTTAGCATCGGTCGCTTACTGCGGTGATCGTAGCGCTGACCTGCGCCGCTGGCTGCGCGAGAACCCAAGAGCGGTGTCAGTGCCGTCAGTCGCTGAAGTAACGTGGGATCGCCGCGTCCTTTACCGCCTGTTTGATTGCTGGCTGCGCCTATTTCGCAAAAATCAATGGGATGACCTGAACAGCATTCACGAAATCATCGCCGGACTGCGCGAGGACCAAAAAAGATATGAAGCCGGTTTGCTCAAGCCTAATGGGACGACCGATGAAAACTCACACTCATCCGCCTATCGTTTGATTGCTTTGTATCACTGGGCAAAAGCTACAGAGTTTCTGGCCGTTTATATGCTCCAGGGAGACAATGCAGCAATCACTGCCAATCTCGATCAGCATTTTGAAGCCGCACGTCACAATGCTGAATCGGCGCGTGACATCAAGCTGGAAATGCTGTTACGTTGGCTGCACGTTGCATCACGGCAGATGGTTTCGGCTTCAATCTGGTATGTCGCGCGCGCCGTCAATTCACGAGTTTCTCGTTTCGTCGAAAAAGTTACCAAGACCAGATCGCTATTCGAACTGTTGCCCCCACAGCGCGCAGCGATTCAAGAACAAGGACTCCTTGATCAGGCAAACCGCGCAGTCGTTGTCAATCTGCCGACTTCAGGCGGCAAAACGATTCTGGCGCAATTCCGAATGCTGCAAGCGTTAAATCAGTTTGATGCTGACGAGGGATGGGTGACTTATGTCGCGCCGACTCGTGCATTGGTTGCACAGATCACAAGGCAACTGCGGACTGATTTTGAATCCCTCGGCGTCAACGTTGAAGCCTTGTCCACAGCCATCGAGATTGATAGCTGCGAAGAGAGTTTGCTTTCAGCCACACAATCAACCAAGTCTTTCCACATTTTGGTAACGACCCCAGAAAAACTTAGTCTGGTTATCCGAAATAAGAAAGTTTCGCGGCCATTGGCACTCGCGGTAATTGACGAAGCACATAACCTTGAAGATGAAGAGCGCGGCTTGAGAATTGAACTGTTGCTGGCCACGATCAAGCAGGATTGCCCGACAGCAAACTTTCTACTCTTGATGCCATATGTGCCAAACGCTGAAGATCTGACCAAATGGCTTGCGCCGGAAAGCGGCAAAACAATCAGCTTCGGCACAAGCGCGTGGTTACCCAATGAGCGGATCATCGGCATCTTCAACATCGAGCGTGATTCTTCTGTCAGGGGTGGCTGGAAGTTGCTCTACGAGACGCTTACCACAACCCCAAAGACAATTCACCTTAAAGGCCGCCATCAGGCAGGCGATATAAAACCGCTTAACCTTTCATACACAGATGCTAATTCACTTACTAATGCCACCGGAGCAATGGCCAAAGTTCTGTGCGAGAGAGGAACTAGCGTTGCAGTCGCCTCGAAGATTCCGCACACTTGGACAATGGCGCGAAACATTGCGGCGAGTTTGCCTGCACTTGGGTCGAACAACGAGGACATAACGCTGGTGCAACGGTTCTTGGAAACCGAAATTAGTCCTGACTTTGAATTGATTTCCTTGCTTGATAAGGGTGTCGCAGTACATCACGCCGGATTGTCAGAGGAGACACGCTCGCTCATTGAATGGTTGACTGAGCAGGGGCATCTGCGTGTTTTGTGCGCAACAACGACAATTGCGCAAGGACTCAATTTCCCTGTGTCATCAGTCTTTCTGGCTGATCGCAAATTCCCCTATGGAAAAGAGATGCCCAAACGCGCTTTTTGGAATCTGGCGGGCAGAGCCGGTCGAATTAGCCATGATTCCGTTGGTGTAGTTGGTATAGCTGCCGGTAACAATCCCAACGAAGTCATCAATTTCGTCAAAGAAGCACACGAAGAATTAGTCTCACGGTTAGTAGTGATGCTGCGTGAGATGGATAACCTGACTATCAGTGATTTGACGGCCGTCATTGAGCGCGATGAATGGGTTGATTTTCGCAGCTATATTGCTCACCTATGGAATGAGACTCAAAACCTCCAGACTGTGTTGGCTGCCACCGAGCAGACTTTGCGCAACACGCTTGGTTATCAAAAGCTCAGAGCCAGTCCAAGTAATCAGGACAAAAGACGGGCTGAGGTGCTACTCGAAGCAACGAAGCAATATGTCAGAAGGCTTTCAGAACATCCCGAAAATGCGGCGTTGGCCGATGCCACAGGTTTTTCTCCTGAAGGAGTGAGAACTGCCTTGTTGGAAATGAATCAGCTTGAGAAAAAGCTCAGACCATCGGATTGGCAACCGGAAAGCCTTTTCGGCTCTGTAAATCGGTCATCTTTGCCGCAGTTGGTTGGCATAATGATGAAAATCCCGCAAATCAGAAAATCGCTGGAAGAAATCGGCGGCAGCGGAAAGTCACAACGTCACATCGCGGAAATTGCGCAGGCCTGGGTGACAGGCGAAGCGATTGGCAAGATTGCTGAAAAATACTTCAAAGACCCCAACGATGAATCCCTCACCAACGCTATTACTGATGCTTGCAAAGGTATTTATCGTACTTTGGGGAATGCCGGAACGTGGGGGCTTTCGGCGCTGAGCAAGATGCCAACATCAGGGCTTGATTTCGATAATTTGCCGGAAGCGACACGACGCGCAATCAACACCCTCCCGGCCATGCTCTATCACGGTGTTTATAACGAGGAAGCAGTGATGATGCGAATCAACTCTGTTCCTCGCACTATTGCCAACTCTTTAGGAGAGCTTTTTGCCACGCAATCACAATCTGGTGAAATCCGGCCAACTGTAAGGCAGGTACGAGAGTTTTTGCGACAGCTCCCATTAAATGATTGGCAGAAAGCTGCCCCAAAAAAGGCTGCCATGTCAGGCAAAGACTACCGAGAAGTGTGGCGGAAATTATCGGGAGAGTCCGACTGACTTCTTTGTGCCTGGAGATTAAGCAAGTCCTTTACTTGGCCTTGCCCCGGCGCGGACTCGACGGCTTGAGATTCTCGATCACCCAAAAGCAGGCCAGCTTAGTTGTGCCCAGTTCATTGAAGTAACGGTTGCGCAGTTCGGACGATTTGACGGCGGAAAGGTGGCGCGGGTTCATGCCGATGCTTTCGGCAAAAGCGGTTTGGGTGATGCCTTGTGCTTTCATTTCCTGCAGCAAGGCATTGAGCACGGTGCTGTCGAGACAAGCCTTCAGGTCAGCCAGCTTGGATGCCTTGCCGCCGCTTCTGCTTGATGCTCTCGGCGGCGTCGAGGAAGGTTTGCGCCAGCGCGTCGCAGTGGTGGCAACCGCCGCTTCTGCCGATGTAACAGCTACAGGCCGAATCGAACCCGCTGGCGAACCAGTCTTTGCGCAGGGCGGCTTTGAGTCGTTCAATCTCTTGTTGAGCCATTGTTTTTAATCTCGCGACAGAAGACGTTGATGTGTGAATCCGGCTTCAGCCGTTTCGGCGATAACGAAGATCTCAACCGGCTGAAGCAGAGGCTTCAATCTCGGCAATCTCTTCCGCGCTCAGTCGAAATTCCATCCCGCCAATAATGCCGCTGACTTGCTCGGCATTGCGCACGCCGACAATCGCGCCAGTCACCACCGGATTGTGCAGGACCCAGGCCAGCGCGGCTTCGCCCGCTGAACGATTGTGACGCGCAGCGATTTCTTTCAGCTTGTCGGCAATCTGCAAATTGCGCGTCAGCAATGGTTCCTGAAACTGCGGGCTGCGGCGACGCCAATCGTCTTCGGGCAAGCTGGCGATTCGTTCGCGCGACATCGCGCCGGTCAACATTCCCGAACCCATCGGCGAATAAGCGATGACTCCGACATTGTGAACCGAACAAAACGGCAAAACCTCTGCTTCGATTTCCCGGCGAATCAGCGAATACGGCGGTTGCAACGACGTGATCGGCGCGATTTTCTGCACACGGCATAATTGTTCGGCATTGAAATTCGACACGCCGATCCAGCGCACTTTGCCTTCTTCTTTCAGCTTGGCCAACGTCGCCCAACCTTCTTCCAAGTCTTCCTCCGGTTCCGGCCAATGAATCTGGTAAAGGTCAATCACGTCCACCTTCAGCCGTCGCAAACTTTCTTCGCACTCTTTCCGAATCGAATCCGCCTTGAGCGATTTGACGATCTGACGTTCTTCGTTCCAGGTGCGTTCGCATTTCGTAAAGACATACGGTTTCTGACTTCGACCAGCCAGAGCTTTGGCCACGACTTCTTCCGAATGGCCGAGTCCATATACCGCCGCTGTGTCTATCCAGTTCATTCCGGCTTCGAGCGCCGCGTGAATTGCCGCAATCGAATCGTTGTCGTCCTGCTGGCTCCAGGCAAACGCCCAGCCTGCTCCGCCCATCGCCCACGCTCCAATGCCGAGCGGCGTGATTTGCAAATCGCTGTTTCCAAGTTGTTTTGTTTGCATATTTATTCCCTTAGCGGTTCTTCAACGCCAATTCCTTTAGTTGGCTTTCAGCTTGAATGTATTCAGCAAACCGCCGTTCGTCTTCACGAAAAGCGAGACTATGTGACAGGCGGCGACCGTTGACAATCATCGCGCCATGTTTTTTGTGCAGCAGTTCGTGGTACATCACGAAATCCACCACGTAGGCCGGGATTTTGGCGTCGTCCAGCGAAACCGAAAGCATGACGGTGTCGCGGCTGGGCTGGTAATGCCCGAACTTGCTGGCGGTCAAGGTGCGATTCCAGACCAGTGTCGGTTTTGGAAACTGGCCGTGGAAATAAGCGGCGTTCACACGGGCGAAGCTTTCGTCCAGATCGTGAACGTGCCCGCGCGTTGACGGCGTGGTCACGGCGGCGAAGGATTCCAATTCAAAAAGCGTTTCGCTGAAATCGTCGGTCAGAGTGAATTCCTGAATCGCCTGGCCGTTGGTGGGGTCACGTTGCACCAGTGCCGCGTGAATGATTGCGCGCCACACGCTCTGATCCGCATTCAGAAAGCCTTGATTGACTTTGACCACCACGGCGTCCCGATATTCGTTCCGTCGCCAGATCGCGTTTTGGCAGATCAAATGAAGATGTATGGGTTGTCCGGGCCGCAACGAATGTTCGCTGATTGCTTTTCTGGCCCGTTCCAACGTGTCCAGATGCGTCGCCAGATTTTCCGCCACGCAAAGAAATTTCAGCCAGCAGTACACTTGCCGCGATGGCGTTTCCAGCACGGCAGGCGTTTGGTCATGTTGCTGGCAAATTCGCTCGATCGTTGCCGCATGGTTTTCCATTTCATGCAGGAGTTGAGTGCGCGCAGATGGAGTAGCGAGCAACGCGCCGAGACTTTGCCAGATTCGTTCAGCCATTTGCTCGCCGATTTTCACGACGTTTCTGATCCTGAACGAAGGCGTTGCCGCGTTCGGCGTTTCTGTTTGGCGCACAGGCAGATTGGCCAAATCAAGATTCTTCAGAAACTGATAAGCCAACCGCGACGGGCCAGGCAATTGCTCAGGCGTCGTGTTGTGTCGTCGGCAGATTTCTTCCACGTCGCGGATGGTCGCGTTGACCTGATTCCGAAACGATTCGACTTCCTCCGGATGAAGGCCGGATTGCAATTGAGACCTTACACGATTGAAAACACTAACTAGTCCTTTGATCTTGAGCATAAGTTTTGTTTCTGATCTCGCCAAATCAGCTTGTCTGCTCGCTTACCAAGACTGCACGTCCGACATAGTCACTCAGGTTCAGCGCGGCGCACCGCTTTGCCAGTTCCGGGCAAATACAATTCGCCATAACGAATTGCCGGGACGCCCGCGACGATGACGTGTTCAATGCCTTTGGGAAATTGTCTGGAATCTGCAAACGTCGCGCGATCAATCACGTGGTGCGGATTGAAGACGACGAGGTTTGCGCGATAACCATCCTGAATTTTTCCGAAGTCACGAAGCTGAAACGTTTCTGCCGCCAGGCCGGACATTTTGCGGATGGCTTCATCCAGCGACAACAGATTCTGTTCGCGCACGTAACGGCCCAGAATTCGCGGATAAGTTCCGTAAGCTCGCGGATGCGGTTTGCCGCCCAGCAAGCCGTCGGTGCAAACGTTGACGTAAGGCTGCTGCATGATTTTACAGACGACAGTTTCCGATTGGCTGAAGGAAATCATGCCTACGCCCATTCGCTCGGCCAGCAACAAATCAAAGGCGAATTCGACGGCATCGGCTTCGCTCACATGATCGCGTTGAAGCTTCAGACAGGCAGCTTCAGCCAGATTTTTGCCCAGATATTCCGGATGATTGCCCGAAGGAATGTCCGGGATGACGATGCCTTCCGGTCCAGACCATTTCCAGAAGTTGTCCCATTGTGAAGGCGAACGATCCAGCATCGCCTCGCGTATTCTGCCGCGCTCTGAACTGCTGGCCAGCCGTTTCAAGGTTTCTTCCACGCCGCCCGCATGCGCCCACGGAGGCAAAATCGCGCCGAGCATCGTCGAACCGGCAATGTAAGGATATTGATCCGCCGTCACGCGAACGCCTTCAGCTTGCGCTTGCGCGATCATCGCCAGCACACCGTCAATGCGATTCCAGTTTTCGCGCCCGGCAATTTTGAAATGCGAAATGTGAACACGCACGCCCGACTGTTTGCCGACTTCGATCATTTCGGCGATGGCGTCTTCGATGTAATCGCTTTCGCTGCGCATGTGCGAAACAAAGATGCCATCAAATTCGACGACCGCGCGGCAGAGTTCAATCAATTCATTGGTGTCGGCAAAACAGCAGGGTGGATAAATCAACCCGGTCGAAAGCCCCAACGCGCCTTCGCGCATGGATTGGCGAATCAGTTCCTGCATCGCGGCAATTTCGTCAGGCCGAGCTTTTCGATCTTCCATTCCCATCACGCTCAGCCGCAGCGCGCCATGCGGAATCAGGTACGCGCAATCAATCGCCGGTCGCGCGCGTTCAATCGCGGCCAAATATTCCGCCACGGATTGCCAATCCCAGGCGCGCCCAAGATCGCCATCAAGCCCCGCCAACGAACGCGCCACCGCCGGTTGATCCGCCGCGCGAATCGGCGCAACCGAAATGCCGTCCTGCCCTAAGACTTCGAGCGTGATGCCTTGCCGCAACTTCATCGGCAATTCCGGTTCCATCAACACGCGCAAATCTGAATGGCTGTGCGTGTCAATGAAACCGGGCGCGATAACCAAGCCAGAGCAATCCAATTCTTCCATCGCGTGCAGCGAATTCGGCGCGTCAATCGCCAAAATGTAATTTCGGCGAATCGCCACGTCCGCCGGATATAGCCCTCGCCCCGTGCCGTCGGCAACCAACCCGTTTTTCAGAATCAATTCTGGCGTCTTCATCTTCACTCTCCGTGGGATTCACGCGCCAAGCGTGCGCAGCAAATCAATGACATGCATGATGGGAATGTTGCTGTAAGCCTTGAGCGCCAGCAGGTCTTTATCAAGCGAGACAATCATATCGGCTTGGCCGTCAACTGCACACTCGATGATGGCGTCATCTTTAGGATCGCGGACGATTTGGATAGAGGTTGTCGGTTGGATGATGTCGGCGGCGCGGCTCAGTTGCTTTAATCGCCGGACGATTTTTTCTTCACCCCACAAAAAATGTCGCCGCAGAATGTCCGCCACTTCTGCGATGATGTAAGGCGATGTGACAAGCTGATATTGACGTTTGCGCGCCAATCGCCACGCACATCCAGATGATCCGTTTGGGGAATGTAAGGCCGAAATGAAAATATTCGTGTCGAGAACTACCCTAAGCAGCGGCCTTTTCTCTTTGTTCTCTTCGGTATTCATTGACTATGCGGACGATGTCATCATCGGAAAAGTCACCCACCTCTTGAGCCTTTTGCTTGCCATAAGCTGCAAGCTCAAATTCTTCGGCCTCTTCTTCCTCTGGCGTCATCGGTTCAAGCTTTCCTGCAACCGCATCTTCGATGATCCGGTTGACCGTTGCTTCGAAACGCGCATCTTCGTCGCTCAACTCACCGTCGAGCACGACTCCGTGTCCGTTTTGCTCAACAGATAAATCAACGCCTCGCACCATCACCAACCGTTTGAGCGCATCGAGCAATAGCCCGGATTGTGAAGCGTCTCTGAGTTTAATCACGTACTCTGTCATCTGCTTACCTCGCTTTCTCCGCGCGACAGCGCAAGCAAAAACAGCATAGCACGCACGCCGAATGCGGCAAACAATCGAAATCAAGATTTCATCGCCGTCAGCGCGCCGTACATTTCCGGTCGCCGGTCTCGGTAAAACTGCCAATGAGTTCGCACTTCGCGGATTTCGTCCAAATCCAGATCGGCCACGATCAATTCGTCTTTGTCTTCGCTGCCTTTGGCCAGGATGCGGCCATCAGGATTGCAAAAATATGACGAGCCGAAAAATTCGCCGATGTTCCAGGGCGCTTCCGTGCCGACACGGTTGATCGTGCCGACAAAATAGCCATTGGCGACGGCGTGGCCGCGCTGTTCCAACTCCCACAAATAATCGGCGTGGCCTTTGGTCGTCGCCGAAGGAATGAAAACGATTTCCGCGCCGTTCAATCCGAGCGCCCGCGCGCCTTCGGGAAAGTGCCGGTCGTAGCAAATGTAAACGCCGATGCGCGCGTATTTCGTTTCAAAGGTCGGAAAGCCCAGATTGCCCGGCGTGAAGTAGAACTTTTCCCAAAAGCCGGGCAGACAATGCGGTATGTGCGTCTTGCGGTATTTGCCCAAGTACGTGCCATCGGCGTCAATTACGGCAGCGGTGTTGTAATAAACGCCCGTCATTTCTTCTTCGTAAATCGGAGCGACGATCACCATCTGATGTTGTTTGGCGATGTCCTGCATCAACCGCGTCGTCGGCCCGTCGGGTATGCGTTCAACCAAACCGTACCAATGAGGATTTTGTTCGGCGCAAAAGTACGGGCCATAAAACAACTCTTGCAGGCAAATGATCTGCACGCCTTGTTTGGCGGCGTCGGCGATCATCGCCACGTGTTTATCAATCATGGCCTGTTTGATCTTTTCGATGGAGCTACCGGCTGGCTCCGCGTTCGTGGCCTGGATCAAACCGCATCTGACAATTCGTGACATTACGAATTCCTCCTTCAGAAATTTATCGTCATTGGCCTGACAAGATTGCATTCCGCAGACGGGTCAGCACAGTAAACAACATTCATTTGTGATAGATCAATTGACATTTTCTGGCTGGCGAATTTGCGGCTGACCGGCCAATGCGCTACAAAGCCGCCGCAACCACAACCTTCTTGATCGCAAACAACACCTTTCTCCCGTTATGACAAACACTAACTCACCCCCCTTTCGCAAATTACGCTGGTGGATAGGCGGAATGCTCTTTCTCTCGACCGTCATCAATTACATTGATCGGCAGACGCTTTCCGTTCTGGCGCCTTACCTGAAACAGGATTTTGGTTGGACGAACAGCGATTACGCCGATCTGGTGATCGCGTTTCGTATTGCGTATTCGCTCGGCCAGACAGCGTTTGGCCGATTGTTGGACCGAATCGGCACGCGACAAGGGATGACGATTTCCGTCGTCTGGTATTCGGTGGCTTCGATGCTGACGGCGCTGGCTACTGGTTGGCGCAGCTTTGCCGGGTTCAGGTTTTTGCTGGGCGCGGGCGAATCGGGCAATTGGCCAGCCGCAACCAAAGCCGTGTCGGAATGGTTTCCAAAACGCGAACGCGGATGGGCGACAGCGTTGTTCGACAGCGGTTCTTCGATTGGCGGAGCGATTGCGCCGTTTCTGATTGCGCCGATTTACTTTCGCTGGGGATGGCAACCGGCTTTCATCATTCCCGGCTTGCTGGGATTTTTCTGGCTGATTGCTTGGCGCAAACTGTATCACCCGCCGGAATCGCATCCGCGCATTTCACCCGAAGAACGCGAAGAACTGTTGCGCGACAAACAAGAAGATCAAAACGAATCCGCCGCTTCCCGACCGAGCTGGCAGCAATTGTTGCGATTGCCACAAACCTGGGGAACGATCATTGCGCGTGCCTTCACCGATCCGGTCTGGTTTTTCATCGCCGACTGGTTTGCGATTTATCTGGTAGCGCGCGGCTTCAATGCCGAAACGGCGCTGTTTGCGTTCTGGATTCCGTTTCTGGCCGCCGATTTGGGCAATTTCTTTGGCGGCGGCGTGTCTAGCTGGTTGATCAAACGCGGTTGGCCTGTCGGACGCGCGCGCAAAGCGGTTATCGTTTTTGGCGCAGCGGGAATGACGTTGCTGATTCCGACGATCTTCACCAACAGTTTGTGGGCGATTGCGGCGTTGTTCGCAGTTTCGACTTTTGCTTATGCTTCGTTTTCGACGATGGCGATTGTGCTGGCTCCCGACCTCTTCCAGAATGAAGCCGTCGCCACGGTCAGCGGCATGAGCGGAACCGCAGCCGGTTTGGGCACGATTGCCGCAACCAAGTTGATTGGTTATGTCGCCGATCATTATTCGTTCGCTCCGATCATGGTTGCAGCCAGCGTGATTCCGGTTGTCGGCGCGGTGCTGGTGTTGCTGTTGGTGCGAAATACAGAACAAAGCGGGCGCGGCATTCTTCGCCGAATTTGATGACTCAAGAAGTTATGAAACCTTTGAAGATTGGCATTGCCGGAGTACGTGGCATCGTCGGCGAAACGTTGACGCCGGAATTGGTCATCGCCTTCGCGCAGGCATTTGGCACATATCTGGATTCGGGAAAAATCCTGATTTGCCGCGATACGCGAAGCTCCGGGCCGATGGTGCGCGCGGCAGTGGCGGCGGGATTGCTGGCTTCGGGCTGCGAAGTCATTGATCTGGGTATATGCCCCACGCCGACCATGCAACTTGCAGTAGAACACTTCCAAGCCGCCGGAGGCATTTCGATCACCGCCGGTCATAATCCGACGCAATGGAATGCGTTGAAATTCGTTCGCGGCGACGGGCTGTACCTGAACACACGCCAGGCCGAAGAACTGCTGGACATTTTTCATCAGGGCGAATTTGCCAAAGCCGGTTGGAACACCATTCAAACCCACATCGAATCGCGCGATGCGATTGCCCATCACATCGAAGTTTTGAAACGGGTTTTTGACGTGGAAACAATTCGCGCTCGCAAACTGACTGTGGCCGTGGATTGTTGTAACGGAGCTTGTGCATTGCTCAGTCCGCGCTGGTTGGATGAACTGGGCTGTCGAGTGCTGGCCATCAACGACGAAACAAACGCGCCGTTTCCGCACAATCCCGAACCGAAACGCGAAACCATGGCGCAGCTTCGCGCTGTCGTGAAAGCCGGGCACGCCGACATCGGGTTCGCTCACGATGCCGATGGCGAACGGCTGGCCATCGTCACGGAAACCGGCGAAGCTCTGTCCGAAGAAATGACGTTGGCCATCGCCGCTGAAATCAAACTCCGCCAACAGCCGGGCGTGATCGTCACGCATCTTTCGACTTCGCGCAGCATCGAAACCATCGCCGCCCGTCACCATTCCACTGTCGTTCGTACCCCCGTCGGCCAAGCCTACATTTCCGAAGCAATGTTGGAACACAACGCGGTGCTCGGCGGCGAAGGCAATGGCGCAGTGGCGATTCCCGCCATTCACGCGACCAATGATTCCGCCGCGACGATTGGCTTGATTCTGGAACATCTGGCAAAAACCGGCCACAACATTTCCGAACTGGTCGCCACGTTGCCGCGCTTCACCATGTTGAAACACTACGTTCCCGTCGCACCCAACCTGCTGTTTTCCGTGCTGAACGAAATACGCGCCGAAGCCGAAACCGCCGGAGCCGACGACGTGGATTTGAGCGACGGCATCAAACTTTCGTGGCTTTCGTGGCCGGACGGCTGGTTGCACATTCGCGCGTCGAACACGGAATCCATGATTCGCCTGATCGCCGAAGCCGAAAGCGAAGCACGCGCCAATGACTTGCTGGATTGGGCGATTGATCGGTTGAACTAAATGTTGGGTGGATGACTCATTGCGGTTAATGGTTGATCTACGCATAATGTTTGCGACTTCGATTTGGAGGTTCGTATGGCTACAAATGTTTTGCCAGAAGTAAAAACATCTTCCGTCATCGTGAATCTGGAGAAAGAACTGGAATGGTTGAGCGATCATTGGCGGGAATATCTGGGTCAATGGGTCGTGCTGGATGGAGAGCGGTTGATCGGACACGGCTCAGACCCTCGGCCTTTGGTGGCGCAAGCCAAAGCTGAAGGCGTCAAAATGCCGTTTGCCAAATATGTTCGTGATGAAACAGTACCTTCGATGGGAGGCTGGATGTGAGCCAGTTTCGATTTTCCTTTGCCCATCGAATCGGTTATTCCCGCTATCCTGACATTGTCGTGCCTCTGGCCTTTTCTTCCGACTCTGAAACTTTCTATCCCGTAGATGCCAAGCTCGATACCGGCAGCACCTTCTGTGTTTTTCAGCGCGATTTTGCAGACATTCTGGGGCTTGATTTGGAACGTGGCCACCACCAATGGATTAGGACTGCGACAGGATCGTTTTTGACTTATGGCCACGAAATCACACTGGCCACTTGCGGTTTAGAGTGGCAGGCTGTTGTTTACTTTGCCGAATCGGAAAATTTCTACCTGAATGTGGTCGGACGCATTGGCTTTTTAGATCGGTTTTCAGGTCACTGTATGGAATACCCGCAAAACTTGAACCAAGC
>CAYYDG010000014.1:0-137847 GCA_964470555.1 uncultured Heliomicrobium sp. | reverse complement strand
TAAAGTGTTGTATTTTCAGCAATTGGGTGTCGTCCTAAAAGAGCCGCACCCAATTACATTCTGGTCGGCATGATTTTCGAGCGCGCTTCGGGCAACACCGTTTATGCCGAAGCTCAGCGACGATTGCTCGGCAAATTGAAATTGAAAGAAACCTTGCCTTCCGACAGCCGCCAGTTGTCGGGATTGATTCCGGGATACGTGGCAGAAAATTCGCCATTCGGGTTTTCAGGCCGAACTTTGTTGGATGACGGTCGGTTCATAGTCAATCCGCAAATGGAATGGTGCGGCGGCGGGTTTGTCTCTACGGCGCAGGACTTGGCGCGTTGGGCGAAGTTTCTGTACGAAGGCAAAGTGCTGGATCGTCAGAGCCTGAAAGATTTGCTGGATGCGGTTCCGGCCAAAACCGGTCGCGGCGACAAATACGGTTTGGGCGTGCAGGTGCGACAAACCGATTGGGGAATCAGTTATGGGCACGGCGGATGGTTCCCCGGATATTTGTCGGAAATGGAATACTTCCCGCAATACAAGGCCGCCATCGCGGTTCAGTTCAACACCGACGATTTTCGCAAGCTGAAGAAAAACACGCACGGATTTGTTGCCGAAGTCGCCCGGTTGGTGTTCAATCCGTCCGTACAGAAGCCATAATTCATCACGAATGATTCATCAGGCGCCATGCCTGCTTTCAACTGCGGAAAGGAGCAACATTCATGAAGATTCAAGCAAACGCGAAGGCCAAAGCCTTCTTGATCAGCCTGCTGTTGGCTGGATGCCAGTACGCTGCCGCGTACGCGCAGACCCAAGCGAATTATTGCGAGCCTCCGACAGAGGTAAAAGATGCCGTCAAGAAAATCTTGACGCCAATCACGACCAACGATGAGCTGCTGTTCAAACAACGGCAGGAACTCATCTCGGAGACGTTGCAGAAATTGCAGAAACAATTCCCGAATGATTTTTCTATTCGTCGCCGTGTGTTCAATGAACGCCGGTACGCGTTCAATGCCGACGTTGACGCACTGATTTCGGAATTCACCGCCCTGGCGGAAAAGAATCCCAACGATCCGGCGGCGGCGCTGTTCCGCGCGCAATTGCAGGTTGGCAGAAAAACCAAAGACGCCATTGCGCAATTGGACAAACTGGCGCAGCAATCGCCCGATTTCCCGTGGACGTATCTGGAACTCGCGCAGATTTACTCGTATCCCGCGTTTCGCGATGCAGCGAAAATGAACGACAACCTGAAGCTGTTTGTAATGAAATGCCCGAATTCGACGCAGGCCATTTCGATGCTTTCGCGCAGCGGCGATCAAACGCTGATGCGTGAAACTGCGGAACGGCTTCGCGCGCGCATTACCGGTTCGGCTGAACTTGACGATTTGCAGCATTGGTCGAGCCTATGGTCGCTGGAGTTCAAACTACGGCCTCTGCCAGAGCACGCGCAGTTACGCCAGCAAGTTGCCGAAGACGTGAAGCAGTTACGCGCGAAAAATCTGGGAACGAAAGAATGGCTGCAAGAAATCATCGAAGGTTATCGTCAGGCCAATGACAAGGAAGGCCGGCGTTGGGCTGAAGATGAATTGCTGCGCCTGTTCCCGAAATCCGCTTCGGCTCGGCGCATGCAACGCACGCGTTGGGATGAAGCCAATCCACGTCCCAAACCCAATGATTCGCCGGAAAAGAAACAAGCGTATTACCAGGCTCTGGCTCAAGTGACCGGAGAATGGTTGAAACAATGGCCTGACGATTGGAGCATTTGGAATTCGCGCTATTACGCCATGGAGCAGTTGGAAAAAAGCAGCAACGCCGAAGTCCAAGCTGCCGCCGAAGGGATGTTGGCCGCTTTGGCCAAAAACCAAGGGGCTGTGTATGCGTTGCCGCCGTTCACGGTTTCGGTTGCCCGAACTTATGCCAAGCGCGGCATGGCCACAGAACGCATTCCCGAATTGATTCAGCAGGGAATCGCGGAGGTGGAAAAACGAGAAGCTGCGCGAGGCGGTGCTCGTTCGGACATTTATCCGCCCGAAGACAGTATTGGTGACAATCTCTCTTATGTGCGTTGGTACAGTTGGCCTGTGCTGGCAGAAGCGCACGCCAAATTGAAGCAGCCGGAAAAGGCGCGCGAAGTGCTTTCAGCCATGGTCGCGGCATTGAAAGCCGAAAAGCCCGACGAAAAAGCCAAATCATCGGCGAAATCGTCGTACACATCGCATCAAGTTACCTATTGGGAAACTGTCGGCAAAGTCAGCGAAGCTGAAAGCCGCAAACTGGATGCGCTGACGGCGTATCAAACTGCGATGGCGTTTCGCCCCAAAAAAGCCGCCACCGCAGGCGAAGAGAAAAAGGACGAATTGGCCGACAATGCCCGGCGTTTGTGGAAAGAACTGGGCGGAACGGACGACGGTTGGCAGGCGTATCTGGCTCGCAACGAAGCTTCCCGCTCGGCCAGCGAAGCCACGGAATCCACTTGGGATGCCCGGAATCAGCCGCTTCCTGACTTCACGCTTGCAGATTTACAAGGCAAAACCTGGAAACTGGCTGACCTGAAAGGCAAAACGACGTTCATCAATTTGTGGGCGACGTGGTGCGGGCCGTGCATTCAGGAATTGCCGTATGTCCAAAAGCTTCACGAGCAGATGAAAGACCGCAAGGACGTCTTGATCCTGACGCTGAACATTGATGAAGAGTTGGGCTTGGTGGAACCGTTTATGAAAGACAACAAGTACAACTTTACGGTGTTACCGGCGCAGTCGTATGCCACCAATCTGGGCGTATACAGCATTCCGCGCAATTGGGTGGTCAGCGTGGACGGTGTCTTGCAATTGGAAGGCATCGGTTATGGTGGTGAGGGCGACGAATGGTTAAAGAAAGTCGCTGGAATGATCGAAAAGGTGAAATCCGGCGGCGAGGTGAAAAAGTAACGGCCACCGGATGTCACAACATCCAACGCGGGCAGTCAGAAAATGGCTGCCCGCGTTTTTTGTAAGCGATTCAGAACGGCAACTCGGCGAAGCTGTTGATGGTTGGAAATGCGTGCGGTGGTTGTGGGTGATTGCCTGCGCGCAACGACAACACGCATTGCAAACCGGCAGCCGAAGCGGCGTTGAGTTCGGCGACCACATCCGAAACGAACAGGATGTTTTCGGGCAGTTGCTGGATGCTGGCGGCGATGCGGCGATAACTTTCAACTTCCTGTTTGGCTCCGATGGTGGTATCGAAATATCCGCTGAGCAGCGGCGTCAGATCGCCAAACGTTGTGTGACCAAACAGCAGTTTTTGCGCCAGCACGCTGCCGGAAGAATAGATGTAAATCTGTTTGCCTTGGCTGTGCCAACGATCCAAGGCAGGCGGCACGTCTTCAAAGACCTGACTTAACAACTCGCCGGATTGATAACCTTCCAGCCAGATTTTTCCTTGCAGCGATTTCAGCGGCGTGGATTTGCGATCTTGGTCCATCAACCAGTGAATATAACCAGTGACCGATTCGACTGTCGGTTCCAGCGGCGGCGGGGTCAATCCTTGTTGAGCGTCGGCGGCATGTTCTTCGCGCAATCTGGCGAGATCGTGTTGCACATCGTCCGCCGACCAATGAGTTTTCAGGTAATCACCCGTGCGTCGCCGGGCAAAGGGAAACAACACCTGATAGACGAAATCTATCGGCGTGGTTGTCCCTTCGATGTCGAGCAGAATGTTGCGAACGTCTGGTTTCATTGGGCGATGATGATTTGCGGCGCAATGTAGGAAGGCCCAAAACAGATCGGTTGATAAGCTTCGTCCACGCCGCTGGCGGAATAATTCGGCGACCAGCCAGCGGGGTCTTTGAACAATCGAATGGCGCGAATGCGACGGTCTTCGCAGAGGTTGAACCAGTGCAGCGTTCCGCTGGGCACGCGGATCAAATCTCCGGCTTCGACTTCGATGGCGCAAACCGGGCCGTGGATTGGGTTGATGTGAAACAGGCCGCGTCCTTCGATGATGAAGCGGACTTCGTCATCGTCGTGCGTATGTTCGCGGCTGAATTTGGCCAGCATTTCGCTCAGGCCGGGCATTTGCGGTTTCACGTCAATCACGTCGGCTGTGACATATCCGTCGTTGGCTTTCAACCGGTCAATTTCAGGAGCATAAGCCGTCAGAATGTCTTCGGCAGGGGCGTTGGCTGCGATGGCGTGCGCTGCTTTCCAGCGTTCGTAATCAATGCCGATGGTCGCCAGATATTGTTTCATCACGTCCGGCTGATAGAGAGTTCGATTTTCGTCAGGAATATGTACTGTAGCCATGCTGTTCTCCGAAAAAGTAGAGCAAGCTGCCGAGCTTGCCTGGTTGTCTTGAAAGACGCCTTTCGAGCGGTCAGGGCAATCTGGCAGATTGCCCTACAATTGCGCAAAGCGAATGCGCCCGGTGACTTCCAACAGAAATTCCAGAATTTCGATGTGCCGTTTGGCTTCCTGAATGCCAGCGCCCCAGGTGTACAGCCCGTGTCCGCGAAGCAGGAACCCGTGAATGTTCGGTTGTTCGCGCAACAACGCCGAAAGCTGCGCGGCGAGTTCGTTCATATCCTGCGAATTGTCCAGAATCGGCAGCCATTCGTTGTGGTCGTGCGTTGTTACTCCGGCCAAACCTTTCAACATTTCCCATCCCACGATGTTGAGGCCGCCTTTGTCAAAGTGCGCATCGGAAAGCAGAGTGCTCCAGACAGAATGCGTGTGCAACACCGAAACGGCTCCGCGCTGATTGACCAGCGTCAAATGCAATTTGGTTTCGTCCGAAGGTTTGCCGTTTCCTGCAACGACTTGGCCCGCGGCATCTACTTCGACAAAGTGGTCAGTCGTTAATTTGCCTTTGTCGTGGCCGCTGGCCGTAATCAACAACCGCAATGGTTCGCGTTCGACGACAGCGCTGAAATTGCCGCTGGTTCCCAGCGCCCATCCGCGCTGATAAAAATTCCTGCCGCATTCAGCCAGCGACTCGGCAAAATTGGAATAGGCGTCGGCGTTCATTTGTCCAAAGGCAAAAACTTGATGTCGGAATCGAATTTTCGATAGTTGCGAAATTCGATCACGTTGCGCGTGTAATAGCGGTCGCGGTCGCTGCCGAGCAACAATTCGGCGCGAACCGGCAGCAAATACTGTTGGTCGGCAATTTTCACCCAATCGTATTCGACGGCGCTTTCTGACAGGGAGACGGAGAAATTCGCTGGCATTCCTTCGTTGGCTTGTTCGATTCGCAGGACTCGCTTGGTTTCGACATCAATCCAAACCGTCCCTTGATAACCCGCGACGACGCTTTGATGCGTGGTTTTGTCAGTAATCCGATTGGATGAAAACGCTTTTTTGACGCGGAAGTCATAAACCACTGTCTGGCGTTTGTTGAACAGTTCGGTTCGGATTTCTTTGAACTCGGCTTTGGATTGAGGCGCAAAAGCCGCTGTCAGCAACGAACCGAATTCGCCGGTCGAGGTGGAGCCAGTCAGGTTTTCATATTTCAACGTGGTGGGTTTGCCGTCCAGTTTGGTCAGTTTGTATTTCTCGCCCTGTTTTTCGCTGTAAGCCAGTTCGATTTCCAGAGCGTCCTGTTTCTTCCAATCCTTGTCGCCGGGTTTTTGTTCGTAGCGCGTGACGAATTGCGTCGCCATAAAATCCGGCAAATTGTCGGCGTATTCCAGAGCGAAATACCGCGCCTGTTCCAGAAAAGGCAATTTGGCAAAAGCTTCGGCGCGAGCTTTCTCTTTGGCTTCTTCGGATTCTTCGTCTGTCAGATCGGACTGTTCGGCTTGTTCTTGAGTTGTTTCTTCCAGCGTTTTCAATCGCGGACGTTCGGGCTGAATTTCAGGCTCGTCTTTTTTGACGGAATTGCGGATGGCGTCGAGCAGAAACGACCTGGCTCCGGCTTTTCTCAGCTCTTCTAAAACAACTTCGGTGACTGGGAAAGCCACGCCGCGTTGAGAGATTTCGCCCGCCAGATCGCTTTGTTCTATGCGCTTGTCCACTTTGGTTTTCAGGAAGGTCAGAATTTCTTCTTTGGTGACAGGCGGTTTTTTGTCCTGAGCCAGGCCGACAGTCATTGCAGCGCATAACGCCACAATCAGAAAACTGATCAACGCCAAATTCTTTTTCATTGCTGACCTCCCTCAAGGTTTCAAAACCGCAGTTACGGCAAAATGATCCGAAGGCGTGCGGCCATCGCGCTGCGTTCGGTCAATCTCGGCTTTGACGATTTTCCATCCCGCTGAAACGCCTATCCAGTCAATGCGCGGCCCGGAAGTTTGCTCCGCCTTGAAGCTGGAAAATGTGCCTTCATTTGTCGCTCGCGTTGGATGTGTCAGCCTGTACACATCCCGCAGCAAAGACTTCTTGCCGTCGTTCATCCCGAAGAACGCTTTATACGGCGCGCTGTCTTCGCCCGCATTGAAATCTCCGGTGACTATGACGCGGTAAGTCTTTGCGGCTTCTTCGGCTTTGCGTCGAATCAGTTTTGCCGATTCGACGCGCGCCTGTTCGCCGCGATGATCGAAGTGTGTGTTGAAAAACATGATCGGCCTGGCTTTTGGTTGCAGTTTGTCGCGCAACCTGACCCACGTGACCATTCGCGTCAGCGACGTGTCCCAGCTTTTGCTGCCGGGAACGTCCGGCGTTTCGCTGAGCCAGAAATGCCCGCCGTCGAGTTTCTCAAACCGACTGCGTTTGAAATACAGCGCGGTCATTTCGCCTTTTTCCTTGCCGTCATCGCGGCCAACGCCCAGCGCTTCATAACCAGAAAGTTTTTCAGCCAGAAAGTCGCGCTGAAATCCGAGAGTTTCCTGCGTGCCGAGCAAGTCTGGATTGAACGTCCGGATCGTTTCGACCAAAAAGTCTTTGCGTTTTTCCCAATGGTTTTCGCCGTCGTTGGCCGTGCCATAGCGGATGTTGTAACTCATCACGCGAATATCGGTGGAGGGTTGGCCAGCGATATTCGCAGTGAGAAGGCATAGCAACGAAGCCAACAGAATCGGGATAATCTTTCGCATCAATTCGTCTCCTGGAAAAAGTGTCAGACAAGCTGCCAGCTTGTCCGGGTTTCGGCTGGCAGACCAATCGCTCGTTGGCCAGGTGTTCGACAAGCTGGCAGCTTGTCGAACAGCCAGCTATTGCGGCCAAACACCGTCCTTGATGTCTCGCAAACTGAATTTTTTCGGATCAACGACGACGTGTTTCACCTTCTTGCGATTCCACGTGTAAGTGATGTGAACCAGTCCGTCAGCGGTTTGAATGATCGCCGGATACGAGTATTCGGCTTCGGGCGGACCGGGTTCCAACACGGCGACGGCTTTCCAGTTTTTGCCGTCTTCGCTGATCGCCAGATTCAGCGGCGCGCGGTCACCCCATTTGTTCGGTTTGACCGTGACGTGGTTGTAAATCAGCAAATGCCGTCCGTCTTTCAAGGTCACGCCGTCAATGCCGGAATTCGGATTCGGCAGTCCAGTCGCCGCCAATTTGCTCCATGTTTTGCCGTTGTCGTCCGACCAGGATTCGACAATTTTGCCTTGTCGGCTGCGGAACAGCGACTGAAGTTTGCCGTCTTTATGGAAGAAGACCGTCGGTTGAATGACGCCGAATTCCTTGCCGTCATTGATCGCTTCGGTTCGAGTCCATGTTTTGCCCTGATCGCTGGTGCGTTCGAAATGCACGCGCCAGCCGTTGTCTTCGGTGCTGGACGGACAGAGCAAATCGCCATTGCTCAATTCAACCGGTTTGTTTTTGATCGGGCCGGCAATGCCGTCAGGCAAACGAACCGGCTTCGTCCAGGTTTTGCCGCCGTCCGCCGAAGTCATCATCATTCCCCACCACGTCGAAGGGCTGGGGCCGACTTTGTAAAACAACATCAACGGGCCGGTCTTCGGTTGATGGAGCACGGGATTCCAGGTCGGGTAACGTTTCGACGGCGATTCGACGCCATTGGCGACTTCGACCGGAGTAGTCCATTTGCCGCTTTCCCAACGTGACACCCAGATGCCGACATCAGGATTTTTTTCCTTCGTGCCGCCAAACCAAGCCGTGACCAATGTGCCCTGGGATTCGGCAATCGTCGAAGCGTGGCATTCCGGGAACGGCGCGGTTTCGTAAATGAATTCGGATTTGAGCACGCCGGGCGCAGTCGTTTGCGCCAGCGCGGCAACCGTCAATATCGCAATCAACAAGACAAAAGTAGCTTTTGAAAATTTCTGCATAAGATTCCTTTTCTGATGCTCGGCCCTGATGCCAGGACACTTTTGGGGTCTCAGTATGTCTGAAGGTGTCATTGGCGAATTTGAACCTGACGCCCGATCCCTTTCACCTGACACCTGAAAACCAGAAAAACCGATTTGGTCAAAGGCTGTTTTTAGTGAAAGTCAGGTTTTGGGTATCAGGTTTCGGGTGTCAGGAAACTCGATGGTGAATTCGCCACAACATCCCTGCGCCGTCGAAATCCAAATGTGTCTCGACACCAGCGCTCAGCCATAAAAATCAGCGAGTAGATTCCAGCACCGCAATCTGACCGGATTTCGTCAATGCGGCTTCGTACAATTGATTCAACGACGTATCCACAAACCGCAATTTGAGTTGTTTGGCGTTGGCTTCCAAGACCGCAAATGCGTGCGCGGATTTGGCGAACAAGGATCGTTCGTAAGGAGTGATCGGGCGAATGCCGGCTCCACCGCCTCCGGCGACAAAGAAATGCACGCCGTCTTCGGCTTTCAAATGCTGCAAATCGTGATCGTGACCAGCCAGAAACACGTCGGCCTTTCCTTTCAAAACCGGCAGCAGTTTTTTGATCAACACGGTATTGTCTTTATGCGCTCCGGCGGAATAAATCGGATGATGGCCATAAACGACTTTCCAAAGCGCCTTGCTGTTGGCCAATCCATCCTTCAACCAGAACAATTGCGCTTCGGAAACTTCGTTGGTGTCGAGCGCAAAGAACTGCACCGGCCCGGCAGTGAAGGTGTAATACGGCGCAGGCATTCGCCAACTGGGGCTTTGTTTGGAATAGAGAATTTCCGCCGCCGGGCTGTCGGCAAATCCCCAGTCGTGATTGCCCAGCGTAGCGTAAAACTTGATGCCCAACGGGTCATACAGCTCATCCCACCAGGTTTTCCAGCGCGGATCGTTCGTGCTTTCCATGCCGTAACTGTAAAAGTTGTCGCCCAGCGTGACGGCAAAATCGAAGGGCGTTTGGCGGTGAAACTGCAGCATCGCCGCGGCCACTTGTTTCTGCTCCTTCGACCCGTTGCCGAAATCGCCAAAGGCCAGCACGCGAATCGGCTGCTCTTCGGTTTTCAGCGAAAAGCGATCCGGCGCAACTCGCATAAACGAAGGCAACATCGTGCCTCTGACCAGCGAAATCCAGCGTTCCTGTTCCTGTCCCAACTGACGCAACGCCGTTTCATCACCTTTGGCGCGCGCCTGTTCAATGCGTTGATTGAGCAATCGTGCCAAATCCTGTGTGTGCTGCGCGCGTAATCGTTCCAGCGCCAGCACGGCAACACTTGTATCGGCATCGGTCAACACGCGCTCTTGCAACGCTTGACGGACTGGCAAATGAGTCAGCCTGCCGACCCGATCAATGATGGCCATGCGAACCTGTGGAGATGAGTCTGTTGAGAGAAGTTTGAGCAGGAAATTCATTGAACCTGCCGGGTCTTTTCTGGCCAACTCACCGGCCAACCGCGCACGTTCGCGCTCGCTGGTTTGGTTGAGAATCGTCTGCCCCTGTTCGCGCAACGCGACGGGCAACAGGTCAACGATGGACTGGTTTTGCGTTTGTGCAGTTGACGTAACGGTAAACAGCGAACCGCCGCAGAGGGCTACGCCCAGCAGCAACGCCATCAATCGAATCCGCATGCTTTTTGCTCCCTTGTTAAGGTTCGTGGTGGTAGTGGAGAACGAGCGGCAGTGTACGGCAAGAATTTCAGAATCGCCAACGGCTTTTCATTGTGTTGCGCTTGTAGGATTTCGGCGGATGGCAGAAAACTTCAGCGCATTTTGCCGATATTCAAGTTGGCTCTGGAAAGTGGCGCGATTACAATACGAATCGTCATGATTGCACAACAAGAAATACAATATTTGCTTACGCTACCGGTCGCAGAACGATTGCAGCTTGCACAACGGCTGATCGAAAGTGCTTTGCGTGAGGCTGCCGATTGGCCTGTGGCTGAAAATGGCGAGACTCATCCCGGCGTTTCAGCGCAGCCTCCGTCAACGGAAAAGATAATCCCGTTTCGTTCGCTCGAAGGACTTTATTCCGGTGGACAAGCAGACACGGGCGAACGCGCCGATGAAATTCTTCGTTCGGACATCAAACCTCTCAGCGGTTTTACTTTGAAGCATGAGCTACCTTCTTGACACTGGATTTGCAGTCGCTTTTCTCAACCAGAATGATATTCGTCATCGTGACGTGTCACAGGTCGTTCACGGTATTCGCGAACCAATCATTTTTCCGGTTCCGGCTATCACGGAAACCGCTTACCTGTTGGCGCGGGATGCCGGGCAGGAAGTGGCGACGAACTTCATCGCCACAATCGCGCAGACTGATTTGATTCTCGAATGCCCGGAGCCAGCCGATTACCAGCGCGCTGCCGAGTTTATGCGGCAATACGCAGATGCCAACCTCGACTTCGTAGACTCCTTGATCGCCGCAATCGCCGAACGCCTGAACATCACTCGCATCTTGACGCTGGATCAACGCGACTTCCGCCTGATTCGCCCAAACCACTGCGAAGCTTTCGAAATCCTGCCTTGAGGCCACCTTGAAAAATACAATTTTCAGGCCGTGGCGAGGATTTGAAATATGTTTATTCAAATACTTTGAGCTCTATGGTCTTCGGTGATAACCCCCGCTTTTCGCAAGATGCCGTAAAGCTCGTTGATCTTCGCCCTCTGTTGTTGTGTCCTTCCAAACTTCCCATCTCGAACATCGGAAAAGGTGAGGTAAACTCGCTCAATGGCACGGGAAAAAGCGACGAAGAACCCTCGCTTTTCTTCGTCTTTTTGTTTCGAAAAATTCCTAAACTGATCGTCTTCGAGACCAAGAAAGATAACCGTGTGAAATTCCAAGCCCTTGCTTTTGTGGATTGTGATGGCTGGAATTGCGTCAACTCCGATTAAGTCGTCAATGGCTTTATATGCAGAATCGTTTGCTCCCACGGCGATCTGTAATTCTAAAGCTAACAGCCCAACTGTTTTGTCTAAATACTCTCCATTCCCGTATTGTCGATATACTGAGCGAAACCTTGCAGCGCCAACCATAGTGACGAGTTCGGCTGGCAGAGAGTTGATAGCTATGTCTCCATCGAATTTATCTTTTGCATATTGGAGCAGTTTTTGGGATTCCTGCTCAATTTTTACGGCGTCATCGTCTGTGTCCAAGCCGTATAGCAAAGCTACTTTATTTGTCAGCGTCTCCCAACCCTCGGCATCACGTGGCCTTGTGGCTAGTCGGAAGATCGCGAGTAGGAACTCTACGACAGGTTCAGTAAGAAGGTCTTGAAGCTTCGATTCGTCACGCAGTTTAATGCCTCTTGTTTTCAAAATATTCTGCAGAGGGCTGATCATCTCTGGAGTTGTTTGACGAACAAGGATGCAAAAGTCGCGCGGCTTCAGGCCATTGTCGAGGCTTTGCTCAATTAGTGTTGCCAGATGATTGGCTTCATCTTGCGAGTTGCTAAATTCCAGAATTGTGCAACCACCTGAAGAATCTGTTTTAGCGGCTGTCACTGGAGGAGTTTCAGATTCCACAATTTTCGCGATAACGTGCTGTATACGCACGAGTTCAGGAACAGAGCGGTAATTGCACGTTAAATGTTCTGTCTCAGCTTGGAACTCGGCTACATAGGACTCAAACACATGGGGCATTGCTCCCGCGAAAACCATAATGCGTTGTTTACTATCTCCAACTGCGGTCAGCACTGTTTCCGAGTTTTGGAATGCTGCTCGCACCAAATCGTACTGAGCGTCAGTGGTGTCTTGAAATTCGTCAAGAAACACATAGCGGTAGGTTTCTCGTAGTGCTCTGATCAGCTTCGGATTTGTTCTCAAAAGAAAGGCTGCCAATCGGTTAAGCATCGGGAAACTGAGGCTGGGTTGAGCCTCTGGGCGATTAAGTTGCTCCTGCCACCACCGTAAGCCTAAACGCCGAACTGTGGAGGCAACATTAGCTTCAACATACGGCAGCATATGACCGTGACTTATCTGGTCAAAAGAAAGTTCTATATGAGCATCGGTTTTTTGGCGAAGGCTGTTTTCAGGAATGCCTGCGTTACTTAACCAGTTCCGAATTTCATTCGCCTTCATGGGAACGAGCCGAACCTCGTAGCCGAGCTTGGGACGCCATTTGTCAGGAAGGGCAAGCCTGAAACGATCAACAATCCCCTTGGCAAAGGCATCAAGTGTGAATGAATCAAAGCGTTGTGCTCTGTCGCCGCAACGCTTTTTCACTCGTTCGGCCAAATTCTTGGCGGCGTCGCGTTTGAAAGAGATGGCGAGTATTCGGTAAGGGGAGGGACAGGTTCCTGTCTCAAGAAGGAAGCAGGCCCGTTGAGCAAGAAGCTCGGTCTTTCCCGCACCTGGACCAGCTATAACGAGCGTATTTCGGTCAGATTGAACGACGTTCAGAGCTGCTGGTTCTAAAGAGTCAACGCCTACTGGCCTCCAGTTCTCAGCATCAATAAGTGGCATCAAGCACCTCCATTCCCTTCTTCAATGAGCGTCTGCGCGCGTTCCACAAGCTTTTTCAATACATCAGGAGCATTGGCTGCGAGGGTGCTTGGCTCAATCTTTGATAGTGCCAGCATGTGATTTACTGGTTTTGACCTGTCAACAAAAAGATACTTATACCAAGCGAAAAGTTCTTGTTGTGCTGATGTGTAAGTTGACCCAAGGTCATTCGCAGCTTTTGACACATCCGTTGCTAGTACCTGTCTCATCCGCTGCTTGATACTTTCCCAATACTCAGGAGTTCCAGATTCAGGCAAATCAGGCCCTTCATTTTCTGCGGTAAGGTTTTTATAAACATCGGTAAACGCTTCCAGCATCGCAAAGTCCAAATCAAGCGGGGCTGAAAAATAGACGCCGAACCGTTTCTCAAAGAATTGAAGCCACTTGTTCATTCCTTCGATGTCGGAATCAGAATTGTCACGAAGATTCTTGCAGATTTCGTCTTCGAGAGATTTCAATTCTCCACTTTTCGCCATAACCTGCAATTTCTCGTGCCCTTTGCCATACCATTGAATAAGTTGATCTCGCACGTATTGCACTCTCCCCCAGCCTGCTCCTTTCTTTTCTCGATCAAGATCAAGCAACGTTAAGTATCGGATGCCTAGTCCTTGCAACAATCGCCAGAAATGGTTGACGTGTCTGCCGCCGAGAGGAACAACCGAAATGAAGTGCTTATCCAGAGGTGCTCTGCTCGCTTCAAACAAGCGTCGCAATACGATTTCCTCAGACGGGCCTTCGCCAAGAATGACCAAATGAGCGAAGTAAAGTTCAGGAAAACCGCGTACTGCTTGGCGAATGTATTTGTAAGCTTCGTCGTCTTTGTCTTCTGGAAGAGGAATTGGCTTGACCTGAGTCTGACGGGTTCTTTCGTCTCCAAGAAAGTATCGAACGTGATCAGGCTCAACTCGGCCCAGAATGGATGGGGAGTGACTGGAAACAATGACTTGAGCCTGACTGTCGTCAACGATGCTGGTCAATTCACTCATCACTCGTCCGAGGTAATGGGGCGATAGATGATTTTCTGGTTCTTCAACTGCGAAAACAGTTAGCATCGGCAGCTTTTGGGCAACTTCGGGATTGAACCCTAAAGTTTTCGCCGAATCTCGCAACAATTCTTCGACACGGAAAAGACCCAACGAAAGCGAAATTGAAAATAGCGATTTCAGCCCATCGCTTAAATCATCTGTGGTTATGGTTCCACCGTCTTCTCCAGGCCGAAACGTTGGGACGAGAAGTTTAAGGAGCGAATCTGGGTCTTCTTCAAGCGCACGTAGCGCGACTTCTTTAGCCACGCGCCCCGGATACAGTTCGCCCCAAGACGATTGCACTTCAGAGCTAATAGTTTTGATGCCTGTCAGTCCCGAAAGCTGACTCTGAAGTTGTGTGAGAATTTCTTTTACGGATTTGTCTTCACCGTTCCAAAAAATGGATTTCAGCAAGCGTCCAAAACTGGTCGAAGTCGTCCCACGAATCTGTTGATCTGGATTACGTGCGGCTGGTACGTAGATAACTCGAATTTTCCCACGGTCACCGGCAAGTATTTTGCGACGATTGCTTTCGACAATTGTTGGTTCGTCTGAGCTAGTCAAAATCCACGATAGGTCTTGATCCACATCTCCTGTAGGAGTGTCATTGTTTGTCCAAGTTGCTTCTAGCCGCACACGACAATATGGTGTCCCGCCCGGCTCATCTACAATCATTTGGTTGAATGTTTCAGGAATGGCCACGCTTCCTGCGATTGAATTGCCCTCAAATTCTGGAAACGCAAGCCGGCATTCGATCATCAGGTGGCGAGAAGGCTTTGCTTTCAAGTCTTCACCAAGAGGCAAGTGGAAATCTTGCGGAGAGATTTGACGCTGAGCATTATTTTCGCCAAACAGCTTGCTTAATGCCAGCAATGCCGCTGTTTTGCCGGACGCATTTGGGCCGATGAAGCAAGTAAAGTCATCCAGGTAGATCGTCTGGCCTGTTTCGTCAAAGCAGCGAAAACCGCGAATAGTTATAGATTCTATTTTCATTGATTGGATTCCTGGCAATCATTCGTTGTTATTTGATTGAGAAAACTACGCGAGACAATTTAAGCGGGGCTGGTTTAATCTATGCCGAGAATCGAAGTATACGTAAGAAATTCACTTTTACCCAAAAGGAAAATTTATGAAGCGAATTTTTCTGGCGTTGAGTGTGCTGTTGCTAGCGGCGCATTCGGCGGTTGCTCAACCGCAGCCAAAACCGATCAAAGACCTGAAGCCGACGGTGATTTTGATTTCGCTGGATGGCTTCCATCCCGATTATCTGGATAAGTATCCGGCTCCGACGTTGAACATGCTGGCCAAACAGGGTGTGCGGGCGAAGTGGATGACGCCGTCGTATCCTTCGTTGACGTTTCCGAATCATTACACCATCGCTACGGGCTTGTACCCCAATCACAACGGCATCGTTGCCAATACCATTTACGCGCCGGAGTTCAACGAAACCTTCAGCATGAGCAAGCGCGAAGAAGTCGGAAACGGGCGCTGGTGGTTGGGCGAACCCATCTGGGTGACGGCGGAAAAACAGGGACAACGATCTGCGCCTCTGTTTTTTCCCGGCTCCGAAGCGGAAATTGCGGGCAAACGACCGAGTTATTGGAAAGCATTCGATGACAACTTTCCGAACCTTGAGCGGATAGACATGGTGTTGAACTGGTTGGATAAGCCACGCGCCGAACGGCCAACTATGATTACGCTGTATTACAGCGATGTGGATCACGGCGGGCACGATGCCGGGCCGGATTCCGAAGATGTCAAACAGGCGATTGAGCGTGTGGATCAGGCGATGAATCGGTTAGTGGAAGGATTGAAAGCGCGCGGAATTTTCGACCGCGTCAATCTGGTCATTGTGTCCGATCACGGAATGGCCAGAATGGACCCGCGAGACGTTGTCGTGCTGGACGATTACTTTCCCGCAGAACAAGCTCAGCGAGTCGTGTGGAATAGCGCGATGGCGCAAATTTTCCCCAAGCCCGGAATGGAGGAAGCCATTTATTCTGCGCTGAAAACAAAAGCCCCACACGTGGCTGTTTATCGGAAAGCGGAAATTCCCGCGCGGTTTCATTACGGGACAAGCCAGCGCATTGGCGAAATTGTGGTAATGGCCGATGAAGGCTGGGCGCTGAGCAGTCGCGAGCGGTATCGTCCTGTTCCGGCTTCTGAAAGCATCAAATATCGAGGCGGGCATGGATTCGACAATCAATTGGAATCCATGCGGGCGTTATTCATCGGGCACGGAGCGGCGTTCAAAAAAGGGCAGCTTGTCGAACCGTTCGCCAACGTAGACCTTTACAATGTGATGGCGAAAATTTTGAAGTTGAAACCTGCGCCGAATGACGGCAACAAGGCGACGGTGAAAGCGTTGCTGCGGTAAGTGCGAAAATCTTTTGAAGCATCCCATCAAATCAAAATCTATGCGAATTTCGATGAGAAGTTTTGGGTGGAAGTTTGTTTGCTTTACGGTTGGTGCTATGGCGCTGCTGGTTTGTTTGGCATCGGCGGCATTGGCGCAATCGGGAACTCCGGTTTTGCCGAATGACATTTACAACTTCAGCGGCAACGTCGGAGCCAACGCGCGAGTCGAGCCGGTGGCGGTCAGCGGACAATCTTTTGCGCAGGCGTATCGAGTGACGGTAGGCGGAACATCGGCGAATCTGAACGATGCCGGATTGGCGATTCGCACCGCGCAGCCGGTTGCCAAAGGTGACAATCTGCAACTGACATTTTGGGTGCGTAAGCTTGCGCCGCTGGACGGCAACAACATTCGCGGATTTGTCGGGTTCGAGAAAGCCGATACTTCAACGACGAAATCGCTGTACACGGTTTTTCCCTGCGACAGCCAGACTTGGACGAAATACAGTTTACCTTTCAAAACAGCGGCTGGTTATGCGGCGGGTGAAGCGCAAGTCGTCTTTCATTTTGCGCATGGCCCGCAGGTGTTTGAACTGGGCGGCATCGCCCTTATCAATTTGGGCGGCACGCCGCCGGTGAATGTGACGCCGACTTCGGTCTTGCCGCCGAATCCGTACAACAGTTTCTATCGGTATTTTGATTCGCAGCTTGGCGGTTCGACTTCGGTGGTCAGCGTCAGTGGCCAGAGTTTTACGCAGGCGATTCAATTCGCGGCCAATGGCGATTCGGATTATGTGTTTCGGTCGGGGTTGGGATGGCGAAACGTCACAGAAATCAAAAAGGATGATTTGCTGTTGTTGTCGTTTTGGGCGCGAAAGCTGGAGCCGATGGACAACTCAGTCATTCGCGCTCAGGTTGTGTTTGAGCGCGATACCGATCCGTATGACAAATCGTTCAGCGTCAACTTTCCGAACGATTCGGCTGAGTGGCGATTTTATCAATTGCCTTTCAAAGCGCACGCGGACTTCGCCGCCGGTCAGGCGCATCTGGTGTTTCATTTCGCGTACGGGCCACAGAAATTTGAAATTGGGGGCGTGTCGCTGGTGAATTATCAGCAACTGGCGACGGCGGCGCAGTTCAAGATCGAGTATTACTATCCCGGACGCGGCGAAGCCAACGCCGTTTGGCGAATGGCCGCGATGGATCGCATCAACCAATTTCGCAAGGGCGAATTGACCGTGCGCGTGGTAGATCGCAACGGCAATCCATTGCCCGGCGCGCAGGTCTTCGTCCAGCAAACCAATCACGCGTTCAAATTCGGATCGGCGGTGACGGCGCAATTGTTGGCCGGGAATGGCCAGACGGCGGCGGATCGTGAACAATATCGTTCGCGCGTGTCGTCGCATTTCACGACGACGGTGTTGGAAAACGATTTGAAGTGGCCGTTTTGGGAAGAGTGGCAATCGTGGAATCGTCAAGCGACGATGGATACTTTCGCCTGGTTGAGCGCTCAGAACCTGACCGTGCGCGGGCACAATTTGATCTGGCCGAGCGCCAACAATTTGCCGGCAGACGCACGCAACCTGACGGGCGAAGCATTGAAAACGCGCATTGACCAGCATTTCGCCGACATTCTGAAATCGGAAAATGCTGGCGGAAAGTGTTATCAGTGGGATGTGGTCAACGAACCGTATACGAATTTCGACATTCAAGGCCGCATCGCCGCCGGTACAACGACGCAATCGAACGGCAAGCTGGGGAATCAGGAAATCGTTCGCTGGTTTCAACTGGCGCGAATGCTCGATCCGCAGGCGAAGTTGTTCGTCAATGATTACGACATTCTGGCGGCGGGCGGCGCGGACGTGAATCATCAAACGTATCTGTTCGAATTGACCAAATGGATGCTGGAAAACGGCGCTCCGGTGGATGGCGTAGGAATGCAAGGACATTTCGACCGGATTACTCCGCCAGCCTTGATGCAAACGATCATCGAACGATTTTCAGCTTTGCCAGTGCAATTGGCGGTCACGGAATTTGACATCAACATGGCCGACGAAGAGTTGCAGGCTGAATACACGCGCGATGTGATGACCATGATTTTCAGTCAGCCGAAGTTTACGGACTTTCTGATGTGGGGATTCTGGGAAAAATCGCACTGGTTGCCGCTCGGCGCCATGTACCGAGCCGATTGGTCATCCAAGCCGAATGCGTTGGTATACAACGATCTGCTGTTTCGGGAATGGTGGACAAACGCCAGCGGCGAAAGCGACGCGGCTGGCCGATTCGCAACTCGCGGCTTCAAAGGTTCGTACAGCGTGACGGCAATTTATGGCCGCGCTTCGCAAACAATAACCGCAACGATAGAGCAAAGCGGAGAAGTGATTTTGACGCTGGATGTCGTTGCCAACCGTTCGCCGATCAGGCGAGAGGGAACGCGGCCAATCGGACAATAAATTTTTGAAAGGAATGTTATGGCTGTAAGTCTGACTTCGACGATCAATACCTGGGCGTTGCTGCCGTTGCGGTTGGCGTTGGGAGTGATCTTTTTCGCTCACGGAGCGCAGAAGTTGTTCGGAGTGTGGGGCGGCAGAGGATTTTCCGTCTGGATTTCCGGCGTTGCGCCGTTCGGGTTGCAACCTTCGTGGTTGTGGCTGGGGGCGGCGGCATTTGCCGAATTCGTCGGCGGATTGCTGGTTATGTTCGGCTTTATGACTCGCATCGGGGCGTTGCTGTTGACCTGTGTCATGGGAATTGCCATGGCAGGCGTGCATTGGAAAAACGGATTGTTTCTGAATAACGGCGGTTTTGAATATACGCTGGCGCTGTTCGCCATGGCGTTGACGTTGCTGATTGCCGGCGCCGGAAACGGTTCGATTGATTTTCAACGATCCGGCAAAGGCAAATCCGCCGGAAACTGATGCTTGACGCATTTCCGGCGCGCGTGTTACTTCACTTGCCAATTCGCATTCAAATTCAATTCTTGGAGAGATAATTGTGATTCAACTTTCCGGCCTTCGTCTGGTTGTAGTCTTCATTTGCCTTCTGATGATACCCGCCGCTGTTTCGGCGCAAAGCTTCGAATTCCTGCCCGGCGCGAAATACGATCCGGCAATTCCAACGCTGAAAAAAGTCGTCGGCCACGACATAGGTGAAAAGATCACCATGCATCACGAAGCCGAAAAATACATGACGGCTTTGCAGCAAGCCGCTCCGACTCGCCTGAAAGTTTTCAAGTATGCCGAAAGCTGGGAAGGCCGCGCTCTGTATGTGATGGCCATTGGTTCGCCGACGAACATCGCCCGGCTGGATGAAATCAAAGCCGGAATGCAACGATTGGCTGACCCGCGCAAAATTTCGGCGAATGACGCCAATTCGCTGATTGCTTCGTTGCCTTCGACGGTATGGCTGATTTGCGGAGTTCACGGCAACGAAATTTCCAGCGTGGATTCGGCGTTGATAACGGCGTACCACTTGCTGGCGGCGCAAAACGATGAAGTCGTGGCGGCGGCGATGAAAAATTCCATCGTGCTGATTGACCCGATGCAAAATCCGGATGGACGCGACCGTTTCATCAATTACTTTCGCCAGAACGTAGGGCGTTTCCCTGACGCCGATCTGCAATCCGCCGAACACAACGAAGTCTGGCCGGGTGGGCGCACGAATCATTATCTGTTCGATATGAACCGCGATTGGTTCACGCAATCCCAGCCGGAAACTCGCGGACGCACGAAAACCTACCTGGAATGGTTTCCGCAGGTCGTCGCCGACCAGCACGAAATGGGCACCAACAGCACGTTTTACTTTGCGCCGCCGGCCTTGCCCTGGAATCCGAATCTGACCAAAGCGCAGTTGGATTGGTTGAACCGGCTTGGCCGCAACAATGCCGCGTGGTTCGACCGTTTCAAATTCGATTACTTCACGCGCGAAGGCTACGATTCGTTTTATCCGGGGTACGGCGAAGGCTGGCCGCTCTTTCACGGTTCGATTGGCATGACTTATGAACAAGCCAGCGTGCGCGGATTGCTGGCCAGGCGCGATGATGAAACGACCATGCATTACCGCGATTCGGTTCAGCATCATTTCGTGGCGGCGCTGGCGACAATTGAAAGCACGGCGAAAAACCGCGAAGCCCTGCTCAAGCATTTTTACGATCATCGCCGCACAGCCATCGAAGAAGGCAAAACCGGCACGGTCAAGGAATACATCATCGCGCCGGGCAACGATCCGAACCGTGCGGCTCGGTTGGCGGCGACGCTGATGATGTCCGGCATCGAGGTCAAACGCGCCGACGCGGCGTTCAGCAATTCGAAAACGCGCGATTACAACGAAGGCCAGTTGCAATCGCGCGAATTTCCGGCGGGCAGTTTCATATTGTCGCTGGATCAACCTGCCAAGCGGTTGCTGAAAACTCTGATGGACAAGCAGACCGATCAGGACAAGGAGTTTTTGGACGAACAACGTCGCCGCAACAAACTGCGCCAGCGCGAAGAGTTTTATGATGTCACTGGCTGGTCATTGCCGTTTCTGTTCGACGTGCCTTGTTATGTCGCCGAACAAGTTTCGTCGGTACAGGCGACTGTGTTGAAGGAATTGCCGAAGCCGGTTGGGCAGTTGCGCGGCGGACAGGCAAAACTGGCGTATTTGATTCCGTGGGGAACGCAATCGGCGGCGGCGGCTCTGGCGGATTTGTTTCGTCAGGAAGTACGCGTTCACAGCTACGACAAAGGCTTCAGGATGAACGGAACGGATTTTCCTGCCGGAACATTGGTCGTCAAACTCAAAGACAATCCGGCGAATCTGCACGAACGCCTGGCTCGATTGGTTGCGGAGCACGGGGTGGATGTTTATCCGACCGACACCGCCTGGGTTGAAGACGGCCCGAACATAGGCAGTTCCAACGTTCGGTTTCTACCGCGTCCGCGCGTGGCGATTGCATACAACCAACCGGTGTCTGGCAATTCGGTCGGCTGGTTGCGGTATTTGATCGAACAGCGATATGGCTACCCTGTGACGACGATTCGCGCGGATCAACTGCGCGGCGCTGACCTGAGTCGTTACAACGTTTTGATTTTGCCTGACACGTTCGGCGGCTACACGGCGCAACTCGGCGATGGAGCCAGCGTGCGCGAATGGGTGCAGCGCGGCGGAACTCTGATCGGAATTTCTGGAGCGATGACCTGGCTGGCTGATGAAAAAGTCAATCTGCTGGCGACCAAACGCGAAAAACGCGATAAGCCGGGCGCTGCTCCGGCGGGCAAGGAGCGCACGGAAGCGAAAGACGACGCGGCGAAAGCTCCGCCCGCTGACCCGGTTGAAAAAGCCATCGAACCGGCTGATGAATTTCCCAGCGCGACTTCTGGCGCGATTCTGCGCGTTCGCGTCAACAATTCGCACTGGCTGGGATTCGGGTACAGCGACACAACGACGGTGTTGGTGGACAGCAACCGCATCTTTTCGCTGGTCAAACTGGATCGCGGTACGAACGTCGCGGTGTATCTGCCGGAAGACAAATTTTTTGCCAGCGGCTTTATGTGGGACGACGCGCGGAAACAGCTTCCAAACAAAGCCTTCTTGATTCATTCGCGCATCGGACGAGGCAATGTCGTCGGTTTTGCCGAAGACCCCAATTACCGCGCGTTTATGGATGGTTTGAACGTGATGTTTTTGAATGCCGTCTTTTTAGGGCCAGGACATTGATCGTATGAAAACACTTCTCCGTGAATTGCTCTTTCCGTTGATCGCCGTGCTGGCCGCGTTTGCCATTGGCGGACTGATTGTGCTGGCCATTGGCGACAATCCTTTCACGGTGTATCGCTTGATGATTTCCAGCGCGTTTGGGCTGTACGACGCGATGGGCAATTTCACCTGGGACAATTGGGGCTACACGTTGTTTTATGCGACGCCGCTGATTTTCACCGGGCTTGCGGTTTCGCTGACGTTCAAATGCGGGTTGCTGAACATCGGCGCTGAAGGGCAGTTGTATGTCGGAGCATTGGCGGCGGCGTGGGTCGGCTTTACGTTCAACGGCTGGCCGGGCTGGGCGTTGATTCCGATGGCGATGTTGGGGGCGATGCTGGCGGGCGGATTCTGGGGAGCGATTCCAGGCGTGTTGAAAGCTCGTTTCGGTTCGCACGAAGTCATCAATACGATCATGCTGAACTTTATCGCCATCGGGTTGGTCAGTTACCTGACGCAGAGCCGATACAAAATTCCCGGCGACGCAATCATGCAAACCAAACCGATTGCCGAACAGGCGCACATCGCGCGGTTTTCGACCTTGTTGGCGCCGTTGGGCATTCAGTTTCCCGAACGCATTCCGCTCAGCGTAGCGTTCTTGCTGGCATTGGTGATGTGCTTTCTGGTCTGGGTGTTTCTGTGGAAAACCAAGTGGGGATATGAAATTCGCGCAGTCGGCATGAATCCGTCGGCGGCGGAATACGGCGGCATCAGCGTGCAACGACAGATCATTTTGGCGATGGCGCTGTCGGGCGCTTTGGCGGGAATGGTTGGCATAGGCGAAGTGCTGGGTTATCGCTATCGGTACTATCACGACTTTTCGCCGGGCTATGGATTTGCCGGAATCGCCGTGGCGTTGCTCGGACGCAATCATCCGGTAGGCGTGGCGCTGGCGGCGATCTTGTTTGGCGCGCTCAATCGCGGCGGATTGTTCGTGGACATTTTCACCGACAAGGTTTCCAAAGACCTGGTGCAGGTGCTGCAAGGCATCATCATTTTGTTCGTGGCGATGGAATGGTTGTTTCGCCGAATGATTCTGCGAAAACCTGCCGCCGCAAAAGCCTGATCCGGCCAAGAAAGGAAACTCAACATGAACATGAAAAAGCCATACGTGCGTTGGTTGGTTTGCTTGATGTTGTTGGTTGGCTGTCTGGCCAGTCAGCCGCAACAACAACTACGATCTTTTGCCGCCAGTCTGAGCAAGCCCTCAGTGGGTGAGCGTATCGCTCGAGTCGAAGGTGGATTGCTGCCCGCTGTTGTCATCAAAGACCAAACATCCGCGATGACGATTGCCGACCGCATGAAGCATTACAAAGTCCCCGGTGTCAGCATCGCCGTCATCAACGACGGCAAAATCGAATGGGCGAAAGGGTACGGTGTGACGGAAGCAGGAGGCTCGACGCCTGTAACGACCGAGACCATGTTTCAGGCGGCTTCGATCAGCAAACCGGTTGCAGCAATGGGCATGCTGGCGTTGGTCGAAAAGGGATTGTTCACGTTGGACGAAGATGTGAACGGCAAACTGAAATCATGGAAAGTGCCGGAAAACGAATTCACCAAAGAGCAAAAAGTCACGCTTCGCCGATTGGCCAGCCACAGCGCCGGGCTGACGGTTCACGGATTTCGCGGGTATGCCGCTGGCGAAGACGTTCCGACAACCGTGCAATTGCTGGATGGGCAAAAGCCTGCAAACTCTGCCGCTGTCAGAGTGAACGTAAAGCCAGGCAGTTTGTGGCGCTATTCCGGCGGAGGCATCACGGTGATGCAACTGCTGATGAGCGAAATGTCTGGCAAACCGTTTCCAGCGTTGATGCAGGAATTGGTGCTCGGCAAACTAGGCATGAAAAACAGCAGTTATGAACAGCCTTTGCCAGCCGCGAAAACTGCGAAAGCGGCGATGGGGCATCGTTCGAATGGCGAACTGGTCAAAGGCAAATTTCACACTTATCCCGAAATGGCTGCTGCCGGGTTGTGGACGACGCCGACCGACCTGGCCAAATTCGCCATCGAGATTCAAAAGTCCAAAGCCGGAAAATCCAACAAAATTTTGTCTCAAGCGATGACGGTTGAGATGCTGAAGAAACAATCCGGCGATTACGGTTTGGGAATTGCTGTCGGCGGCGAAGGTAATAAAGCCAGCTTCAGCCACGGCGGATCGAATGAAGGCTTCAAATGCAATTTGTTTGCGTATAGCGAAACCGGACAAGGCGCGGTGGTCATGACCAACGGCGATCTGGGCGGACAGCTTGCTTCGGAAGTTTTCCGCAGCATCGCGCGAGAATACGGTTGGGCGGATTTCAAACCAGCAGAGCGCGTGTTGGCAAAGGTGAATCCCGAAATCTTCCAGTTGTATGTCGGCGAATATGAGGTCAACGGCAAAGTTGTCGTGACAACCGAAGGCGGAAAGCTGTTCTTCCAACCTCCGGGCGGCGGAAAAGATGAATTGTTTCCTTCGTCAGAAACGGAATTTTTCCCGCAGGTGCAAAACATCAGAATCGTTTTCAAGAAAGACAGTCAAGGAATGGTCACGGGGTTGGCTGCGCATTTTGGCGACGGGCGAGTGCTGGAAGGCAGGAAGATCAAATAATAAAAGAACCAATGGCTGCAAAAGACCTCTATCACGATCAAGTTAAGAACGCCCTTCAAAAAAACGGCTGGCGGGTGACAGACGATCCTTTGCGGTAGGATTGGGACGACACGCCGCTTTACATTGATCTTGGAGCGGAGCGATTGCTGATTGCCGAAAAGGGGAACGAACGAATCGCGGTAGAGGTCAAAAGTTTCATCTCCAAATCCGAGATCGAAGATTTGAAAAACGCCATCGGTCAGTTTGTTCTTTATCGCGCCGCTCTGAATGAGCAAGAGCCAGGACGCAAGCTGTTTCTGGCAATCAGGGAAACTACCTATCAAAGCCTTTTCACTGCGCCCAAAACCCTGGCGTTGTGTCAACGCGAAGGGATCAATTTACTGATCTTCAATCCACAAACGGAGGAGGTTGTTTTATGGATCGAGTAGATCAATATCGTGAAACCATAGAAGCGGTGCTGAAGAAACTTGCTTCGGTGCCGCATAGGTATGGTCAGATCGAAGATAGAGTCGTCTGTGATCGCCAAACCGACAATTATTTGTGGGTGACAGAAGGGTGGAATAAAGCTCGCCGGGTTCACCATTGCATAGCGCATCTGGAAATCATCAACGACAAAATCTGGATTCAAAAAGACCAGACTGAACAAGGAATCGCCACTTATCTGGAAGAAGCTGGGATACCCAAGTCTGCCATCGTGCTGGGTTTTCACCCGCTGGATGTCAGGCAATACACCGAATACGCCGCTGCTTAAATCATAAGGACGGGGCAGATGCTTAGAAACATTATCAACTACACGCTGATTGCTTCGACGATTCGATTGTCCACGCCATTGATTCTGGCGGCGCTGGGCGGGCTGTATTCCGAACGCAGCGGCGTCATCAACATCGGCCTGGAAGGCATGATGCTGGCCGGAGCGTTCACGGCGGCGGCAGTGACAGTGTTTACGCACAGTTCGTTGATTGGCGTGCTGGCGGCTGTGGCGGCTGGATTGCTTGTTGCGGCTCTGCACGCGGTGGCGACCATCAATTACCGCGCCGATCAGGTGGTCAGCGGAACGGCAATCAACATTTTGTTTCTGGGCGTTCCGGCGTTGTTGTCCGGTGCGTTGTTTGAATCCACCGGAGCGACTCGGCAATTGACGAAAGACGAAGTCCTGCCGGACGTGATGATTTTCAATCCTGAGTCGTCGCCGATTCTGGCTTCGGTGTTCAATCAAAAGCCGATTGTGTATCTGGCATTTTTCGTCGTGGGAATTTCGGTGTACGTGCTTTATCGAACCCGATTCGGATTGCGATTGCGCGCGGTCGGCGAAAATCCCGAAGCCGCAGACACCGCGGGCGTCAACGTGCGGCGAATGCGATATGCCGGAGTCTTGATTTCCGGTGCGCTGGCGGCCCTCGGCGGAGCGTATTTGTCCATCGGCCAAAGTTCGCAATTCACGCGCAACATGACCGCCGGGCGTGGATTCATTGCGCTGGCGGCGTTGATTTTCGGCAAATGGCATCCGGTGGGAGCCTTGATGGCGTGTTTGTTGTTTGGCTTCGCCGAAGCGGTTTCGATTCGCATGCAAGGCAATGTCAACATTCCCAACCAGTTTGTTTTGATGATTCCCTACGTGCTGACAATGGTGGTGCTGGCTGGGTTGATTCGCCGTGCCGATCCGCCGAAGGCATTGGGCGTTGCTTATGTGAAAGAGTAGCGTTCAGAGTTCACGCTTCAGCGTGTGTGGCTTGCCGAAAACATGCTGAAGCGTGAACTCTGAACTTTTTTTGAAGAGAGGTGTAATGACAAGTTCGATTTTTGATCGCGCACAAACTTCGGCGCGATTTATTCGTGAGCGAATCAACGCGGAAGTGGATGTCGCGGTAGTGCTTGGCTCCGGTCTGGGAGCTTTTGCCGAAACGTTGGAAGACAAAACCATCGTTCCTTACGAAGAGATTCCTGACTTTGCCCGTTCGACTGTCGAAGGGCATTCCGGGCGGTTGGTGGTTGGCGTGTTGCCCGGAACTTCGATCAACGTCGCTGTCATGCAAGGGCGTTTTCACTATTACGAAGGTTATTCGCTGGATGAAGTAACCTTGCCTATCCGCGCTTTCGGAGCAATGGGCGTCAAAAAGCTGGCGTTGACCAACGCCGCGGGCGGAGTCAATCACAGTTTCAAGGCAGGTGATTTGATGCTCATCAGCGATCACATCAATTTGATGATGCTCAGCCCCTTGCGCGGCCAACATGACAATCGGCTTGGTGAGCGATTCCCTGATATGAGCGAAGTCTATTCCCGCGAATACCGGCGCATTGCCAAAGAGGTTGCGGCGGAACAAGGGGTTCGATTGACGGAAGGCGTCTATATGTCGTTGCAGGGACCGAATTACGAAACTCCGGCGGAAATTCGCATGATGCGATTGCTGGGCGCGGACGCGGTCGGCATGTCTACCGTGCCCGAAGCCATAGTCGCGCGGCAGATGGGAATGAGCACCCTGGGCATTTCGCTGATCACCAACGCGGCGGCGGGAATCGAAGACGCTCCGATCAATCACGCCGAAGTGATGGAAATGGGGCATCGAGTCAGCAATCAATTCTGCGAATTGCTCACGAAAATTATTGTGCGGATGTGACAGATGATTATTGGAATTTGTGGCGGAACTGGTTCGGGCAAGACGACTGTCGCTCGGCGCATTTTGGAAAATGTCAGCGACGAACACGTAGTGTTTTTCCAGCAGGATAGTTATTACCGCAATCTGGACGACATGCCGGTCGAATTGCGGCATCAGATCAACTTCGACCACCCGGACGCGCTGGATAACGATCTGTTCATCAATCACGTCAAGACCTTGCGCGCAGGCGAAGCGATCAAGATGCCCGTTTACGACTTTGCGATTCATTCGCGCAAAGCCGAAACGGTTCCGGTTCAGCCCAAGCCGATCATGATTATCGAAGGCATACTGATCTTTGTGGATGCCGCGTTGCGCGAACTGATGGACATCAAAATCTTCGTGGATACGGATGACGATTTACGATTCATTCGGCGTTTGCAGCGCGACGTGAACGAACGCGGGCGCACAGTGGAATCGGTCATCAAACAGTATCTGGAAACCGTCCGCCCGATGCACCAGCAATTCGTCGAACCGTCCAAACGCCACGCCGATGTGATAATTCCCGAAGGCGGATACAATGAAGTCGGCATTGATTTGATCTCCGGCAAAATTCGCACGCAGCTTGAAAAGGAACTGGTGAAAACTTCGTGAGCAACAGCCGCATAACAGCAGAAGAGTTGATTGAACTGGCCAGCCAGGCTCGCCAGTTTTCTTATTCGCCGTATTCCTTGTTCAGGGTTGGCGCGGCAGTCGAATGCAGCGACGGACGAATTTTCACCGGATGCAACGTTGAAAATGCCAGTTACGGATTGACTATGTGCGCAGAGCGTGTGGCGTTGGGCAAAGCGATTTCCGAAGGCGCCAGAGAATTCACGCGGATTGCCGTAATTGCCGACGCCAAAGCGCCGGTTCCGCCGTGCGGAGCCTGCCGCCAGGTGATTTCAGAACTCTGTGGCGCTCAGGTCGAAGTCGTCATGTCCGATTTGAACGGCAGGATCGAAACTCATACGATCAGCCAGTTGTTGCCCGAAGCATTCGACAAAAGTTTCCTCTGAATTTCGCTGTAGTCCCCCAGAAAAAGTAACCATGGTTTTGTCTCCGGAGGCGCATGAGCATGACCACTTTGGAATTTGTTTTTGGGATGACGCTATTGTGGACAGTTCAGGATCGAACGTATCTGTCCTTGGAAAAGCAGGCTGTGGCTGCGGTTCGACAAGTTCCGGCTTCGCAGTTGGATTCGCAATTGCCGAATCGCTCTTTTGCTTCGTGGTTGAGCCAATTGGTAGGAACTCAATCGGGCGTCACCTGGCAATTGACTGATTGCGGCGAGCAAACGGGCAATGAATCGGATCGAGAGCGCGATATGCCATTTTGCGTCGAGGCTGTGGCGATCACGCCAAATGACCGCAAGGTGTTTGTCAATCTTTGGGTCGGATCGTCGAAACTCGGCGTTGGGCAAAAGCCAGAGCTTTATTTTGCCGTCGTCGAACACAAAGCCGAGTTTTATACGGCCAAACGATTGAGCGATTTGCCCGGCTTGTTGACGAAACCGTTGAAGCCCAAACCCAGGCCGGTGATTCTGCCCAACGTGCAATCGAAACAATCGCCGCCAATGGTGTCTGCTTATGTCAAGTCAGCGCCGATAGCGACTGTTCCACCGCCGTCAGCGCCAGTTGAGATTCAGCCTCCGCTGGCGCCTGCGCGAGGTGGCGGTGTGAAATCCGTTTATGCCGCCTTGGGCGAAGTCGTTACCAAAGTCACCCCGGAATATCCGATCACGGCCAGACAAATCGCCGTCACAGGTGAAGTCCAGGTTCGCGTGCTGGTTTCGGAACAGGGAAACGTTCTGGAAGCCAAAGCCGTCAGCGGGACTGCGTTATTCAGACGGTCGGCGGAAATCGCCGCCGGCAAATGGGTCTTCAAACCCGCAATGTTGAACGGCAAACCGGCCAAAGCAGAAGGAACCATCATTTTTATTTTCACGCGGAATTAAACCTTGTCGCGTTCGCGTCACCAACAATGAAAGCAAAACCAAAAATCAACAAACCTCCGATACTTTTTACCGAAACTCAGAAAATCATCGCCACGCTGGAAAAGCGTCTGGGCACGACGGTCATAGCGTATTGGGACGCGCCGAATGGCTCGGTTTGCCAGGATGACGTGGTCACGTTTTATGCCTTGCTGCGCCATCTGGGAAAGCAAAACGACCTGAGCCTGTTCATCAAATCCGACGGCGGAACCGGAACGGCTTCGCTGCGAATCGTGCATTTGCTGCGGCAATACTGCGAGCGTGTGACGGCGCTGGTTCCGCTCAATTGCGTTTCGGCGGCGACGATGATCGCGCTCGGAGCCGATGAAATTCAGATGGGACCGCTGGCGTATTTGTCGGCGGTGGATACTTCGCTGACGCACGATCTGTCGCCGATTGATTTGAACAACAATCGCGTCAGCGTCAGCCTGGATGAATTGACGCGCATCATCAATCTCTGGCGCAAGGAAGCCAAAGACGAAGGCGTGAATCCGTATGCTTCGATTTTCAATCACATTCATCCGCTGGTGATTGGCGCAGTGGATCGCAGCAGCTCGCTTTCGATTCGATTGTGCAACGAAATCTTGTCCTATCACATGAAGGACAAGAAAAAGGCCGAACGCATCAGCCGGATTTTGAATTCCGATTATCCGTGGCATTCATACCCGATCACGATCAAGGAAGCTCAGCGCGTTGGGTTGAACGCCACGCCGCTGGATTCCGAGGTGAACAGTCTGTTGCTGGAATTGCATGAAGTGTATTCCGAAATGGGGCAACGCGCCGTGACGGATTTTGACGAAGCCAATTACCACGACAACGAAATTCTGAATATCATCGAAGGGCGCGGCTTGCAGGTCTTTTATCAATCGGACAAGGATTGGCATTACCGGTCGGAAGAACGTCGCTGGATTTCGCTCAACGACAACAGTTCCTGGCGCAGAGTCGAAAAGAAAGCTGGAAAGATCGTTCAAAGCGTCCTTCACCTCCGATAGCCGTTCAGAGTTCATGCTTCAGCGTGCAACGAAACTCAACACGCTCAAGCGTGAACTCTGAACTAATTCAAGCATGAAGAAGTTTGTTGGCATTCTGGTTTTATTGGCGGCGGTCGTTTTGCTGTCGGGGCAACGGCGCGCGGATTCGCCTGCAAATGTTGTTGATTTGCTGATTACGGGTGGAACGGTGGTGACGATGGATGGCGAAAGGCGAATTTTCGATAACGGTTTTGTCGCCATTCGTGGCGAACGAATTATCGCCGTCGGCGACGCCGCTCAGTTGAAGGCCGCCGGCTATCGCGCGAAACAAACGATGGACGCGCGCGGCAAAATCGTTTTGCCCGGATTGGTCAACGCGCACACGCACATTCCGATGACGCTGTTTCGCGGCATTGCCGACGATTTGAATTTGCAGGACTGGCTGACGAAATACATCTTTCCGGCGGAGGCCAAAAACGTCACGCGAGAATTCGTTGTTGCTGGAACACAGCTTGGTTTGGCGGAAATGATTCGAGGCGGCATTACGACCTATGCCGATATGTATTATTTCGAAGACGCCATTGCCGAAGAAACCAAACGCGCCGGAGTGCGCGGCGTGCTGGGCGAAACGGTGATTGATTTTCCGGTCGCCGACAATAAAACCTGGGCCGAAGCGATGGCTTACACCGAACGGTTTTTGAAGCGGTGGAAAGGCGATTCGTTGATTACTGCCGCCATTGCGCCACACGCGCCATACACGGTCAGCACGGAACATCTGAACGAAGTGCGCGCGCTGGCCGAACGGCTCGACGCGCCGATTCTGACGCATCTGGCCGAAGCGCCGACCGAAACGGAGTTCATGGCCAAAACCTACAACTCGCGTCCGGCAATGTATCTGGAACGGATCAACTTTCTATCGTCGCGGGTGCTGGCGGCGCATGTGGTTCACGTCAACGACGAAGAAATCGCCATTCTGAAACGCCGCGAAGTCGGCATCGCGCATTGTCCGCAATCGAATATGAAACTGGCTTCGGGCACGGCTTCGGTTCCGGCGATGCTCAAGGCCGGATTGCGGTTGGGCTTGGGAACCGATGGCGCGGCGTCGAATCACGATCTGAGTTTGTGGGAAGAAATGGACACGGCAGCCAAGTTGCACAAACTGATTTCCGGCGACCCGACAGCAGTTCCGGCTCAGGATGTGTTGGCGATGGCAACCATAGGCGGAGCGCGCGCGTTGCATCTGGAAAGGGAAATCGGTTCGTTGGAAGCGGGCAAACGCGCAGACGTGATCTTGGTGGATTTGAGCGCGCCGCATTTGACGCCTATCTACAACCCGCTTTCGCATCTGGTTTATGCGACGAAGGCTTCGGATGTTTCCGACACCATAGTCAACGGTCGTGTGCTGATGCGAAATCGCCGATTGCTGACGCTCAACGAAGAAGCGATTAAAATAAAAGCCCGAGCTTATCAAAAACAGGTCAGTCGAAGTTTGAAGCAATAATTGAATTCGCAAAAACTGCTGAGGATGGAACTTATGAAAACGATTCTACTGGCGCTTGGTTTGATTCTTGTCGGCTTTCAAGGCCAGATCGTTGCGCAAACGCCTGCCGCCAATAAACCCGCGACTCAGAAAGCGGAGCAGGAAAAGCCTGATCTTCCGGCTTCGGAGTTGATTACACAGGGCAAGGCGCTCTATCGCACTGTCCGGTTCAAACTGGCGATGGCGAAATTCGAGGCGGCGCTCAAACAGGAACCGGATAATGATGAAGCTCTGGGGCTGGCGGCGGAAACGGCTTTTCGGCTGGATAGTCAGGCGGCGGCACGCGATTATTTTTTGCGTCGCGCCGATTTGCCAGGCCAAAAAGAATCGGTCAAGGCCTACAGTTTTCATCGCGCGGCAATGACCTGCTGGCGCGAAGCTCATGATCTGGTTGCCAAATACATAGAAATCAAAAACGGCAAAGCCACCAACAATCTGCCCGAAAGCACGCAACAAGATGTGGGGGAAATCATTGCCAAAGGCATCGAATACGCCACGCGCGCGTTGAACCTGCGATCCAATTTTGCCGACGCCTACAACATTCGCAATCTGCTGCACGCCGAATCGGCGCTGGCGGCCACGGATGACACGATGGCTAAAAACAGTTGGCAAAAATCGCTGGACGATTTGCGAATGGCTCAGACAATGTCTCGTTCTGCTTACCCGGAAAAAAACACGGCCGATTTCAACTTTCCAACTGTTCGCATTTCCGAATTTGCCAGAACCAGGGAAGAACAGGATCAGCAATCGGACGAGATGTTGAAAATCATCGAGGGCGGAAAACCAGTCAAAAGAGTGCAGGCCATTTTTCCGGCCATTCGACCGGGCAGGCCAGTCGAACCGGGCGGTGCCGTGTCCAGGGACAGCGCTACGCCCGGCAAAGTCAAAGTCGAAGTTCTGGTTTCCACCGAAGGCAAAGTGGTGTTTTCGCGGATCGTTGATGGCCGGTCGGATTTGAACAGCGCGGCGATTCTGGCGGCTCGCGCGTGGACGTTTGAACCGGCATTGCTGGATGGCCAGCCGGTGCAGGTCAGCGGCGTGATCAGCTTTGATTTGAAATCGGCCAAGCCGACGACATCAAGCGCGCCCGCGAAAAAACCTTGAAGAGCGATGCTCAAAGCGCCGTCTTTTGGCGAAGGTAGCGGCGGCTTCAAAGCTTGAAGCCTGTAACCCGATTCGCCTTTGCGTCGTATTGGTTATCGCAGAAGTTTCTTTCTGCAAATCCTTTTCGCAAATTTGACTGCCAATCAGAGGAGGTTTCGTCATGAACAGCGCCACGCGCAAATTCGCTTTTTATCTGTTGAGTGTTGTTTTGCTGCTGCCCGGCTTTCAGGTTTCGGCGCAGACGCCTTATCAAAAGCCGCCGAAAGCAGTGTTGGATGTGCTGGACGCGCCCGCGTCGCCCGGAGTTTCGGTCAATCCCACGCGCGACCGAATGCTGTTGCTGCAAACGACTCGGTATCCGTCCATCGCCGAATTGTCCGAACCGATGTTGCGATTGGCCGGGCTTCGCATCAATCCGAAAACCAACGCCATGCACATGGCCGGGCGCATCACTGGCTTGACGCTGAAAACGATTCCCGATGGCAAAGAAACCAAAATTGCCAACCCCGCCGGAGTCAAATTCGGCAGCGTGTCGTGGTCGCCGGATGGGAAACAGTTTGCAGTCACCAGCATTGCCGATGGCGGCAGCGAGTTGTGGATTGGCGACGCCGCAACCGGCAAATTGCGCAAACTGCCGGGCGTGAAACTCAATGCGGCGTATGGCGATTCGTTGCAATGGATGCCGGACGGCAAAACCTTGCTGGCGCAAACCATTCCTGTTGGACGCGGCTCTGCGCCGGTCGCACCGACTGTGCCGATTGGCCCGACCGTGCAGGAAAATTTCGGCAAAGCGACTCCGGCCATGACCTTTCAGGATTTGCTGAAGAATCCGCACGACGAAAAACTGTTTGAGTATTACGCCACCTCGCAACTGGCAATGGTCAACGCAGCCACCGGCAAAGCTTCGCCGATTGGCAAAGCGGCGATTTACGCGGGCGTAGACATTGCGCCGGACGGCAACCATTTGCTGGTGGTCAGTAACCACAAACCTTTTTCGTACACTCTGACTGCCGGTTCGTTCCCACGCGAAGTCGAAGTTTGGGATCGGAGCGGCAAACTGGTTCACAAGTTCGCCAGCCTGCCGTTGCAGGATCAAGTGCCGATTGAAGGCGTTCCGACCGGGCCACGCGGCTATGGCTGGCGTCCGACCGAACCGGCAACGCTGGTTTGGGTCGAAGCTTTGGACGGCGGCGACACCAAAAAGAAAGCTTCGCCGCGCGACGTGGTGAAGATGCTCAAAGCGCCGTTTACTGGCCAGCCGGTGGAACTGACCAAAACCGAAAATCGTTTTGCCGGACTGACCTGGGGCGAGAAAAATGGCTTGGTGATGGTGCGCGACATGGACCGCAATACGCGCCGCAGTCGCACGTTTATGATGAACGCTGACAATCCATCGCAAGCGCCAAAGCTGATCTGGAATCTTTCGATTCAGGATCGTTACAACAATCCCGGTCAGCCGGAAATGAAGCGATTGCCAAACGGCCAGTTTGTGTTGCTGCAAAATGGCGACAACATTTTCCTGACCGGGCAGGGAGCTTCGCCGCAAGGCGACCGTCCGTTCCTGGATCGTTTCAACCTGACGACGCTCAAAGCCGAACGATTGTTTCGTTGCGATGCCAACAGTTACGAAAGCGTGACAACGCTGCTCAGCGACGACGGGTCGAAATTCATCACACGGCACGAAACGCAGACTTCGCCGCCGAACTATTTCATTCGCTCGGCTGGCAGCTCTTCTGCAAGCGGGGACAAAGTTGCGTTGACGAATTTCCCAGACCCGACGCCGCAACTGCGCAGCATCAAAAAACAACTTGTCCGGTACAAACGCAAAGACGGCGTTGACCTGTCTTTCACGCTGTATTTGCCGCCGGATTACAAGGAAGGAACTCGATTGCCGACCGTCATTTGGGCGTATCCGCGCGAATTCGGCGACGCTGACACTGCTGGCCAGATCAGCGGTTCGACCAATCGTTTCACGACAATCGGCGGAACATCGCATCTGTTTTTCCTGCTCATGGGATACGCAATTTTGGACGACGCTTCGATGCCGGTCGTCGGCGACCCTGAAACGATGAACAACACCTACATCGAACAGGTCGTTGCCAGCGCGCAGGCCGCGGTTGATAAAGCCGTAGAAATGGGAGTCACCGACCGCAACCGAGTCGGCGTTGGAGGCCACAGTTACGGCGCGTTTATGACCGGGAACCTGTTGGCGCATTCGGACATTTTCAAAGCCGGAATCGCTCGCAGCGGCGCGTACAACCGAACCCTGACTCCGTTCGGATTTCAAGCCGAACGACGCACGTATTGGGAAGCCCCGGAAATGTATTTGAAAGTGTCGCCGTTTATGTCTGCTCACAAGATCAAGGAACCGATTCTGCTGATTCACGGCGAAGCGGACAACAACACCGGAACGCATCCGATTCAATCCGACCGCATGTTCCAGGCGTTGAAAGGCAACGGCGGAAATGTGCGATACGTCACCTTGCCGCACGAATCGCACGGATACGCCGCGCGCGAATCCACCGAACATACTTTGTGGGAAATGATTACGTGGTTCGAGAAGTACGTGAAAGGCAGTGATTCTCAAGCGCGTGTCGGCTTGAACAAGTAATCTTCTGGCAATGCCCGATTCTGCCCGGCTCTAAATGAAGCGATATAGTGGTGGACAAATCGCTTTGTTTGGAGCCAGGCTATTTGTTTGGTTGCCAATTTTTCGCTGCCTGAGCCAAAATGCCGTCGCCGCCTGCAATAGGCGGTTTTACCAGGCGAGCTTATGAATATAGTTGCAGATGCAGAATACAAAGTTCTTGTGACTCGTCTTCCGGTCAGCGGACAAAATCGCAGCCCCTGGCGGGCGCTTTTGCTTGGTTTTCCTGACATGGTCGTGGAAGCCGATTCTCGTGAACAGGCGATCTCTCAACTTGAGGGAAAGCTTCGTGACCTGCTTCGTCATTCTGAAATCATGACTTTGGCAGCGCCCTCGTCCGCTAGTTTCGTTCCTGCCGACGACGATGCCGCTTTGCGCGCGCAAGGATGGGACGATCATGGTCTTTTCAGAAATGACACGGAAGCGTTGATGATGTTTGACGAGATTGAAGAAGAGCGGAATCGTCATACTGTTGGAGGTGAATGAAGTATCTTTGGGATTCAAATATTCTTCGACATTATCTTGGCGATCACCCGCGTTTGCTGGAAAACCTCAAGAAGATAAATCGCCAGGATGTTTTGCTTCCGGTTGTAGTCGTGGCAGAGCAATTCAGAGGAAGGATGGATGCGCTGGTAAAAGCTGAACCTTCTTTCTTATTCCGCGCTCAACAGCAGTTTCAGCAAACTCAGCAGATGTTGAGCAGGTTTCAAATCCTCTACTTTGATGACAAGTCGCTGGCGCTTGTGGGCGAACTTATTGGCCGTTTCAAGACCCGTAAACGATACGCAGACGTTTTAATCGCAGCACAGGCTTTGGCCAGTCGCTCCGTTTTGGTTACTCGCAACACCAGCGACTTCCGTGACCTTTTGCCGCCTCAGCAATTGCAAAACTGGATTGATGAAATGCTCAATTGAAAATCGCTGATGCGCTGAACAACTCCCTGACACTACGCTTATCTTCCAGCAAGACTTTCCTGAGCAAACCCCAAACTTGTCTCGTTCCAATTGATGGCCGATAATTCGCGGGCACTCAAACCGATTCAAGTTTCAAAGTTATGGCAAAAAAAGGGAATGTACTGGTAGTAGATGACGAAGAAGTCATGCGCGATGTGCTGGAAAGCCTCTTGTCGCAGGACGGTTATCGCGTGGATTTGGCGAAAACCGGTGAAGAAGGGCTGGCACGATTCGGCGAACGAGCTTATGACGCCGTGTTGCTGGACGTTTCGATGCCGGGCATTGGCGGATTGCGGACATTGGAAGAATTGCTGAAGCTCGACCGCGAAACCGTCGTGATTATGATTACGGCGTATGCCACCTTCGACACGGCCATTGCCGCCTGGCAGTTGGGGGCGTTCAACTGCATTCGCAAACCATTTGAAAACGAACAGATTCTGAAAACGGTCGCCGCCGCCGTCAGCCGTCGCCGAGGCGACGAAGAGCGGCGAGTGTTGCGACGCACGTTGAAAGCTTCGGGCGACCGCAGCCGGATTGTCGGAACTTCTGCCGCAATGCGCGAAGTGTACGATCTGATCGAGCAGGTCGCACCGGCGCGTTCGACGGTGTTGATTACGGGTGAATCAGGAACTGGTAAAGAAGTGGTTGCGCGCACGATTCACTTTTCCAGTCCGCGCGCCGAATCCGGCCAATTCGTCGCCGTCAATTGCAGCAACATTCCATCGGAATTGCTGGAATCGGAATTGTTCGGCCACACCAAAGGCGCGTTCACCGGAGCCGTCGCCGCCAAAAAAGGATTGTTCGACGCCGCCGATGGCGGTTCGATCTTTCTGGATGAAATCAGCACCATTCCGCCTGAAACGCAGGCTCGGTTGTTGCGCGTGATTCAGGAACGCGAATTTACGCCGCTCGGCGACACGCAACCGCGCCGGGTGGATGTTCGCATCATTGCCGCCACCAACACCGATTTGCAGCGCGCCGTGAAGTCCGGCGATTTCCGCGAAGATTTGTTTTACCGGCTCAACGTCATCAACATTCATCTGCCGCCGCTTCGCAATCGCAAGGAAGACATTTTGCCGCTGGCGCAGCATTTCATTCGCAAGTACAACGAAGAAAACGGACGTTCGATTGCCGAGCAATTGTCGCCGGAGGTTTTGAAAATTCTGGAAAATTACTCCTGGCCGGGAAATGTGCGCGAACTGGAAAGCACAGTCGAACGCGCTGTGATTATTGCTCGCAGCAACGAACTGACGCAGGAATGTCTGCGCGAAGAAATCGTCAATCCGAATGCCAGAACCGGCGCCAATTCCGGCCCGCTCGATTCAGGCGCTTTGCCTGATGTCAGTCAGGGCATTTCGTTTTATGACGAAGTTTCGCGTTTCGAAATCGAATTGATTCGACGCGCGCTGGAAGTGACCGGCGGCCATCAAAGCCGCGCGGCCAAGCTGCTGGGCATGAACAACACCACGCTCAACAGCAAGATCAAGGTGTACAACATAAAATTTTGATGAACGCTCACCCATTGCTTGAAATGCGCGGCATAGGCAAACGCTTTCCCGGCGTTGTGGCGCTCGACGCGGTTGATTTCCACGTTTATGCCGGCGAAGTCGTCGCTTTGCTGGGCGAAAACGGCGCGGGCAAATCCACGCTCATGAAAATCCTGGGCGGATTGCACCAACCCGACGCCGGAACCATTCAAGTGGACGGTTCGCCGGTGGCGATTCATTCGGTCAACGATTCCATTGGGCTGGGAATTGGGTTCATTCATCAGGAATTGAACGTGCTGGACAATCTGGATGTCGCGGCCAATGTCTTTCTGGGGCGCGAACCGTCGTTCGGCGGAGCGCTGAAACCGTTTCGCTTGATTGATCGGAAAAAGATGAATGCCGACACGGTGATTCATCTTCGTCGTCTGGGCTTGGATGTGATGCCTGACGTTCCGCTAAGTCGGCTGTCTATCGCGCAACAGCAACTGGTGGAAATTGCCAAAGCTCTTTCGCTCAATGCGCGGTTGCTGATTATGGATGAACCGACTTCCAGTTTGACGTTGACGGAAACGGAACGATTGCTGGAAGTCGTCAAGGATTTGCGAGCACACGGCGTCAGCGTGATTTACATTTCGCACCGATTGGGTGAAGTCGCTCAAATAGCTGATCGCGCCGTTGTGTTGCGCGATGGACGCAACGCCGGAATTCTGGCCTGCGAAGAAATCACGCATGATCGCATGGTGCAGTTGATGGTTGGGCGCGAATTGCAGCACAGCTATGTTCCGCCACAACACACGACTCAATCCGGTTTTTTTGAAATCCGCGATTTCGAGACGGCGCGTTATCCCGGTCGCAAAATTTCCTTCTCGCTCGGCAAAGGCGAAATTCTGGGTTTTGCCGGATTGGTTGGCGCTGGGCGGTCGGAACTGGCGCAGGCGATTTTTGGTGTGGATGCCAAAATGGGCGGTGATATTTTGCTTGGCGGGCAACCCCTGACGATCAATTCTTCGCGCGACGCGATTGATCGTGGAATTTATCTGGTTCCCGAAGATCGTCGCCAAACCGGATTGATTGTCGAAAACACCATACGCGAAAACATCAGTTTGCCTGCGTTGCCGCATTACGCAGTTCGAGGTTTGGTCAATGGGGAACGCGAGCGCGCGGCTGCCCAAACAGTAAGTACGCGGCTGAATGTCAAAACCAACTCCATTGAAACGCTGGTCAAAAATCTGAGCGGCGGCAACCAGCAAAAAGTCGTGCTGGCCAAATGGCTTCAGCTCGATCCCAAGGTGATGATTTTCGACGAACCGACGCGAGGAATTGATGTCGGCGCAAAAGCCGAAATTTACGAACTGATGCGCGGACTGGCTGCCAACGGCGTCGGCGTCATTGTCATCAGCAGCGATATGGAAGAGATTCTGGGGCTGAGCGACCGGCTGGCAGTCATGCACGAAGGCCGTATCACGGGCATTCTCGACCGCGAAGCCTGCACCGAAGAAAACGTCATGCGGCTGGCTGTAGGCGGGCAGCAACTTTAATCAACTGAAAACTTTTCGATGGCAGAAAACGCAATTATCCGATCCCAAATTCGTAATCACCCAAGTCACAACTGGGCTTCGCTGAATGTGTTCAGCAAAGCCTATTACACCGTTCGCACGATCTTTCTATGGATTGTCAGCATCGCGCATTTCTTCCCGGTTTGTTCGGTGTTGGTATTGATGGGGATAGTGATTGATCCGCGAAAAAACGACAAACCGCAACGATGGTTGTTTCGCAACATCCTGCGACTGGCCGGGGTTGATTTCGAAGTCAAATACGCTCCCGGTTTTGACCGACAGCGAACCAGTTTTTTCATCTGCAATCATATTGATCTGTGGGACGCCTTCATCATTTATTCGGCGATTCCGCAATTCGTGCGGGGTTTGGAGCACGAATCGCATTTCAAGATTCCGGCTTACGGTTGGATGATGCGACGATTCGGCAACGTGCCGGTTCCGCCTGAAGGCAATCTGGCCAAATACAAACAGATGATGAAGCTGACCAAAGAGCGATTGGAGTCCGGCGTCAGCTTGATCGTCTTTGCCGAAGGTTCGCGCACCAAAGACGGGCTGGTTGGCGAATTCAATCCCGGCGCGTTTCGTATGGCGATTCAATACGGTTATCCGATTGCGCCGATGAGCATCGTCGGCGCTTATGAATTCAGCAAAAAAGGCGACTGGAAGCTGTTTCCGTCCAAGATCACCGTGTATATGCACGACACGATTGACACCGCCGGACTCGGAAAAAACGATGTCGAGCCGTTGATGCGCCGAGTTCATTCCATTGTCGCCAGACCGGTCAACGAGTATTACGGCGTCGCCGAACCATCGGTCGCTGTTGCCGCTGCCGCTTCGCTGCCTGTGGCAAGCTGAGGAACGAATGAACATCCACGATCAAATTCGATTCGATCTGGCGTGCGCTTGCCGCATCATCGCCAACGAGAAAATGGACGACGGCATAGCCGGCCACATCAGCATACGCATTCCCGGCAGCGACGAGATGTGGACGAATCCGTATCCGTTTTACTTCGCCGACATCACGCCTGATGACGTAGTGCGCGTGGATGTGAAAGGCCGCGTGTTGGAAGGCAAACACCAGCCGAATCCTTCGATTGACATTCATCCGTCCATTTATCGCCGTCGCCCGGAAGTCGGCGCGATTGTTCATACCCATCCGCCTTATACAACCGGCTACAGCGCGCTCGGTCGTGAAATTGAAGCCTTCGATCAACTCGGCGCCTTCATTTTTGAAGAGCAGGCTGTTTACAACGAATTCATCGGCACAGTGTTTTCCGAAGCCGGAGCCGACCCGATTGCCGAAGCGCTGGGCACGAAAAACATTGGCGTATTGAAAAATCATGGTTTGATTTCGGTCGGGCCGGATATTCGCTTTGCGTTGGGCTACACGTTGATGGCCGAACGTGCCGCCCGCATTCAAGTCATCGCCCACCAGTGCGGAGCGACCAAAGCCGACGCGCTGGATGATGAAGTCGCACGGCAAACGAAAGCCGCCAATGTCGAGCTTGGACATTACGAAGACACCTGGCAGGCGTTGATTCGTCGGTTGCGAAAAACCGATCCTGATTTGTTTGAAGCTGAATCTGCATCGCGATAATGTTCGACAGCGATTTCGCCGTAACCGAAACCGGCTGATTCGCGTTGTAAGTTGCAGATGGCCTTTCTCGCCATCTGCAAACTGTTTCCCGCAACTTCTCAACATAAAAATTCGTGTCACCTTTTCCCGGAGGAGCTTATGTCGAAAAGCATGAGAATGAGCTTTGTTTTGTTGTTAGCCTTGGGGCTGAGTATCAATGCGCTGGCGCAAAAGCCGCGTTTGCTGGACAAGGAAACCTTCATGGAGATGGAAAGCGTAGGCAATCCGCAGATTTCTCCTGACGGAAAACAGATCGTCTTTACGCGCACCTGGGTGGACAAGGTCAAAGACCAATCGCGCAGCAATTTGTGGATTGTGGATGTGGACGGCAATCGAGTCCGCGAATTGATCGGCGGCGCTCGCAACGACAGTTCTCCGCAATGGTCGCCCGATGGCAAGCGCATCGCCTTTTTATCCGACCGCGACGGCACAAACCAATTGCATGTGATGTGGTTGGACACGCGCGAAGTCGCGCAGTTGACGCATTTGCAACAGGCTCCGGCAAACATCAAATGGTCGCCCGACGGCAAACAGATTGCTTTCACGGCGTTTGAGGCGGACAACGATCCGATTCTGTCCGTTCGATTGCCCGAACGTCCGCGCGGAGCCGAATGGGCGCGCCCGGCGGTGATTGTTGACCGTTTGCAATGGCGTTCGGACGGGCGCGGCCCGTTGCCCAAAGGTTTTACACACGTTTTCACCATTGACGCCACGCTTGGTGGCACGCCTCGCAAGATCACCGGCGGCAAATTCAATCACACCGGTTTTGATTGGGCGCCCGATGGCAAGACGATTTACGTCAGCGGAATTCGCAAACCCGACGCCGAATACCTGCGCAACGACAGCGAAATTTATTCGATCGATCTGGCGACGCTGGACATCAAACCACTGACCGACCGACTTGGCCCGGACGGCAATCCTCAAGTTTCGCCCGACGGCAAGCTCATCGCTTATGTCGGTTACGACGACAAACGTTATACCAATCACGTCAGCAGTTTGTATCTGATGAACAGCGACAGCAGCGGCAAACGTTTGCTGGCGGGCAATCTGCCAAGCTCGCCGCAAAATGTCGGCTGGTGGGCCAACAGCGGCGGCCTGTATTTCACCTCGGAGGAAAAAGGGAAGACCAACGTGTTTTCGCTTTCGCTGACTGACAATGCCGCCAAATCGCTCGGAGCCAATCATTTCTTTCAAGGATTTTCCTTTGCCGACAACGGCCAGGTGGCAGCGGTTCGTTCCGATCATAAACAGCCCGGCGTTCTGGTGACTTTTCCTGCCAGCAAGATTGCCGAAATGAAAACACTGGTAGACGTGAATTCCGATGTGCTGGCCGGCGTGAAGCTCGGCGACGCCGAAGAAATGTGGTACACCTCTGCGGACGGTTGGAAGATTCAAGGCTGGCTGATCAAACCCGCGAACTTTGAATCGGGCAAAAAGTATCCGATGGTGTTGTGGATTCACGGCGGCCCGTGGTCAATGTATTCGACGGGCTGGAACTGGGCGTTTCAGAATTTCGCCGCGAATGGTTACGCAGTGTTGTACACCAATCCGCGCGGTTCGACTGGCTACGGCCAGGATTTCGTCAACGGCATTCAATACAGCTATCCGGGCAAGGATTACGATGATTTGATGGCGGGCGTGGACGAAGCTTTGAAGAAAGGTTTCATTGACGAACGCAATCTGTTTGTTTGCGGAGGCAGCGGCGGCGGAGTGTTGACCGCCTGGATCGTAGGCCACACGGATCGTTTTGCGGCGGCGGTTTCGATGCGTCCGGTCATCAACTGGCATTCCTTCGTCGGCACGACCGACGGCCAAAGCTGGTACTACCAGTTCAAGAAATTTCCCTGGGAAGACCCGATGGAATTTGCCGTGCGTTCGCCGCTGCATTACGTGGCCAATGTCAAAACTCCAACGATGGTCATGACGGGCGAAGAAGACTTGCGGACTCCCATCGGCCAGAGCGAGGAGTATTACCGTGCGCTGAAGATGCTGAAAAAAGAAACCCTGCTGGTGCGCATCCCAGACGAATATCATGGCTTCCGGCGTCCATCGCACAACCTGCTCAACCAGCTTTACCTGCAAGCGTGGTTTGAAAAGCACATGCGAAAAGACACGGCTTCGAGCCGATAGTTTCAAAGGGAATAGAAGAAATGTCATTGCGAATTATTGCGTTTGGAGCGCATCCGGACGATTGCGAACTGAAAGCTGGCGGCGTAGCTGCAAAGTGGGCTGCTGCTGGTCACAAGGTGAAATTCGTCGCCACGACCAATGGCGACGTTGGGCACTTTGCGATGGCGGGCGGGCCGCTAGCCCTGCGCCGCAAAGCCGAAGTGCAACGCACGGCAGAAATTCTGGGCATTGAAATGCAGGTGCTGGACATTCACGACGGCGAATTGCTGCCGACGTTGGAAAACCGCCGCACCATCGCGCGTTTGATCCGCGAATGGCAGGCCGACATCGTGCTCTGTCATCGGACGTGTGATTACCATCCTGACCATCGTTACACGGGTGTGCTGGTCGAAGACGCCGCAGTGCTGGTTGCCGCTCCGTTTTTTGTGACGGACGTTCCACCGTGTCCGCGCAATCCCGTGATCCTGTATTACTCCGACAACTTCACGAAACCCTATCCCTTCGATCCGGCGATCATCGTCGCGGTGGATGACGTGATTGACAAAAAACGCGCCTGCATCGAAGCAATGCCTTCGCAATTTGCCGACCGGGATTCGTGGATGGGGCGTTACCTGCCTGGCGTTCCCGAAGACGATGAAGGTCGAAAGAACTTTATCCGCGATTGGCTGATTGATCGTGACGCCGATGTCGCCAGCCGTTACCGCGATGCGCTGGTTCGCCGCTACGGCGAAGACGCAGGTAAAGCCATCAAACACGCCGAAGCTTTTGAGTTGTGCCAATACGGCGCTCAACCGACGGCGGCGGAGTTGAACGAATTATTCCCTATGTAAACGACACCATATTCAGGAGACCCATTTGATGAATCGCAACGTAAAGTTGTTCTTTGGAATTTTGCTGGCTGTCGCCTTGTTGCTGCCTGCTGGCTGCGGCCAGAAATCCGGCAAGAAGCTGGCTTTCGTCACCAACAACGCTTCGGACTTTTGGACGATTGCCCGCAAAGGAACTGAAAAAGCCGACGAGGAACTGGCAGACACTTCGGTCGAGTTCAAGATTCCTTCGGACGGAACTGCCGCCGAACAGAAACGCATCATTGACGATTTGCTGGCCAAAGGCGTTGACGGCATAGCTATTTCGCCGGTTGATCCGGCCAATCAAACCGAGTTGATTAACCAAACGGCGAAACAGGCGTTGGTTGTCACACAGGACAGCGACGCTCCCAACAGCCAACGCGCGGTGTATGTCGGAACGGACAACGTCGCCGCCGGTCGCCAGGCCGGGCAGTTGTTGAAACAAGCGTTGCCTGAAGGCGGCAAAATCGTCGTGTTCGTCGGCAAGCTCGACGCTCAAAACGCCAAAGAACGTTTGCAGGGAATCAAAGAGGAAATCGCCGGAACGAAAATCGAAATTCTGGACACGCGCACAGACGATGCCGACCACACGCGCGCCAAAGCAAACGCCGCGGATTCGCTGGTCAAATATCCCGAAGCGGCAGCGTTTGTCGGTTTGTGGTCATATAACGGCCCGGCCATTCTGAACGCCATCAAGGAAGCTGGAAAAATCGGCAAGGTGAAAATCGTCTGTTTTGATGAAGCAGACGAGACGCTGGCAGGCGTCAAAGCCGGAGAAATTTTCGGAACAGTCGTCCAACAGCCTTATGAATTCGGTTATCAGGCGATCAAGATCATGAAGCAGATTCTGGACGGCGACCGCTCCGGCATCCCGGCTTCCAAACAAGCTTTCGTTCCGACGTTGATTATCAACCAAACCAACGTAGAAGAATTTACGGCGAAGTTGAACGCATTACGCGGCAGATGATTCTGCTGTTTGCGATGGCTACCCCTTTATCAAACTGGAAAGGAAAAACTATGGAACAAGACAAACTCACTCGAAGAAAGTTCGTTGCGTCAGGTGCTGGCGCGACTTTGGGCGCGATGGTTTTGCCGCGCCACGTGCTGGGCGGAACCGGATTTATCGCTCCCAGCGACAAGCTCAACGTTGCGGTCATAGGCTGCGGCGGACAGGGAGCTTCGGACGCGACGGAACTCGTCACGGCGGGCGAAAACATTGTCGCGCTGGCTGACGTGGATTTCGGCTACGTTGACAAGGCCGTCGCCAACAGCACCAAAGACCGCGAAGGCAAACCCAACGAAGCTCGCATCAAATTGCAGGAAGCCTATAACAAAGCGAAACGTTACGCCGATTACCGTCAGATGCTGGATCAGCAAAAAGACATTGATGCCGTGATCGTCGCTACGCCTGATCACATTCATGCGATTGCTGCCAAACATTCGCTGGAAGCCGGCAAGCATGTGTATTGCGAAAAACCACTGACCTGGTCGGTGCAGGAATCGCGTGTGCTGCGCGAAACGGCGGCGAAATATCCCAAGCTGGCGACGCAGATGGGGAACCAGGGGCATTCCAACGACGAAGCTCGTTTGATCAACGAATGGATTCAAGCGGGAGTCATCGGTCCAGTCAAAGAAGTGTTCGTCTGGACGAATCGTCCGATCTGGCCGCAAGGCGTTCCGCGCCCGGCCAAAGTTCCGGTCAATCCCGAAGGCGGTGGTTTCGGCAACGATTGGACAGCGCGATTGTTGAGCAAAGCGACGGCCAGTGCTCTGAGCGGCTTTGCCTCGACACCGCCAACGTTGAATTGGGATTTGTATCTGGGGCCAGCGCCTGAAGTCGAGTTCCATCCGATTTATCATCCGTTCAACTGGCGTGGTTGGGTGGATTGGGGAACAGGCGCATTGGGCGATATGGCTGCGCACCTGATTGATCATCCGTACTGGGCGCTTGATCTGCGGTATCCCGAAACCGTCGAAGCGACTTCGACTCCCTGGGGCGAAGATAACAAACGCACCCCGGTCAGCCATCCATTGGCGACTCAGGTTATTTATCACTTTCCGGCGCGCGGCAATCAGCCGCCGGTCAAAATGACTTGGGTTGACGGAGGGTTGATGGCTCCACGTCCGTCGTTCCTGCCCGACAACATCAAACTGGAACGCGGCGGCGGAGTTATTTTCGTCGGCTCGAAAGGCATGTTGATGCACGAAACTTACGGAGAAAAACCGCACCTGTTCCCGGAAAGCCTTATGGAAACGGCGAAGAAAGTGCCGCAGAAAATCGAGCGCAACCCGTTCCGCAACGACAAAGACAAACCATTGCATCGTGTGCAATTCGCCAACGCCTGCAAAGGCAAAGCGAAGCCAGTCTGCTCGTTTGAATACGCTTCGCGGCTGACTGAAACCATGTTGCTTGGAATAGTGGCGCTGAAAACCGGCCAGGGCGAATTGATTCGCTGGGATGGCGAGGCGGGTAAAGTCACCAACAATGACAAAGCCAATGAGCATCTGCACCGCGAATATCGCAAAGGCTGGAAGCTGTAAGTTTTCTTATTGTGTTACTGGCAGACGGCATTTGTCGTCTGCCAGTCTGAAATCCGCTGAGTTCTGTAAGCATCGTACCTCCGGTTCAGGAGGGAATTTCCTTCAGGAGAAAATCCTATGAATCGCAAAACCATGTTTCTTTCCGCAGGTCTTGTGTTGATGCTGGCCACTTTGGCGATGGCGGCAGACGTTACCGGCAAATGGACGGCTCAGGTGCCGGGACGCGGCGGGCAAACCGCTGAAACGACTTTTAACTTCAAAGTCGAAGGCGACAAATTGACAGGCACGACTTCCAGTCAAATGGGAGAGTCAGCCATTGCCGATGGCAAAGTCAGCGGTGACGAAATTTCTTTTTCAGTGACGCGCGAATTCCAGGGCAATTCCTTCAAGATTATTTACAAAGGAAAAGTTGCTGGCGAAGAAATCAAATTCACGCGCACCATCGAAGGTCGCGACGTGCCGCCGACTGAATTCACCGCCAAGAAAGCCAAATAACATTGCGTTGGGGGCGATTTGATTAAACCGCCCCCAACCGATTTTGATTTTTTGAAACGAGCAGAATCCGCTATTGGAATCCTTCCTGACCAGTTGAACGGCCATCGTCCAAACAGCGATCCAAAATCCAATTACCATCGAAACGTTTAATCGGGGTGTTCTGAATATGACCAGGAAACTTTTTTGGGATGATTCGCATTTATCGAAATTCGAAGCACAAATTGTCGAAACTCTTGAAATCAATGCTCGACAAGTCGTGATTCTGGATCAGACGGCTTTTTACCCGGAAGGTGGCGGACAGCCTTGTGATGTCGGAGTGTTGAATGGCTTGATGGTCGAAGATGTTCAAACCGACAACGAAAAGCGCATTCTGCACTTTCTGGCGAAGGGAACTGCGTTGAGCGCTGGAGATACCGTCACAGGAGAAATCAACTGGCAGCGTCGCCGCGAGATGATGCAACAACACACCGGCCAGCACATCATTTCGCAAGCGTTTTTTCAGCTTTACGGAGCCGAAACGCGCGGCTTTCGCATCAACGACCGGTTGACCGAAATTGACCTGACGTTGGAACTTCAACCAGAAGAAATCGAACAAGCCATCGTTCGCGCCGAAGAATTGGCCAACAGCATTATCTTCGACAACCGCGAAATCCGCATTCACGAAGTCACGCCCGAAGAAGCCGCCCGTTTGCCGCTCAGAAAAGAAAGCTTTATTACCGACTGCATTCGCGTGATTGAAATTGACGGCTTTGACTGGTCGCCTTGCGGAGGCACGCACGCCAAACGAACTGGTGAAGTCGGATTGATTGTCGTTCGCGCATGGGAACGCGCAAAGAAAATGACGCGATTGCATTTCGTTTGCGGCGTGCGTGCGCTCGACGATTACCGGCTGGCGAACAAATCCGCCGAAGCCGTCGCGCTGAAACTCACCGTTGGCCGCGAAGAGATAGAATCATCCGTTGTTCGTTTGCTGGACGACAACAAACGCCTTTCACGCCGCGTCCGCGAACTTTCGGAACTTGCCGCCAAAGTCGAAGCCGCAGAGTTGCTGGCCGCAACTGCGACGGTTGGCGATTTGCGAATTGTCGAAAAGGTTTTTACGGATCGAGATTTTGACGAAGCCAAGTTGATCGCCCACCGGTTGGTTGATGAAGAAAACGTTGTCGCTTTACTTGCTGTGCGCGAAGCGGAAATGGTTCGCCTGGTCTTTGCCCGCTCAGCCAATGTGACTGCCGATATGAACGTGCTGATGAAAGCCGCCTGCGAACGCTTGGGCGGACGCGGCGGCGGCAAGCCGGACTTTGCACAAGGTGGCGGAACTAAAATTGAAGAACTTGATGTCGTGATGAAAGCTGCATCAGCGATGGCTGTTGTGTAGCAAATAAGCTTCGTTCAGCCGCTTCCGACGAAAAGGTTTCTAAAAGTTTTTGAGCGCCCAGCCAAAAATAGAAGCTGGCCCTGAGCAATGGAGACTTACCAAAAAACAATAGTATAAAAAGCTGGCGATGTTGCAGCGTCCGGTTCAGGTGGCGAACCAGCAAGCTGACAATGTTCAGCAGATCGTTGTCGCTGAGCGGTTTGACGACGATGACTCTGCCTTGTGGCATTCAATCCAGAGGCTTTACTTTTCTTTGATAACGGAACGATAGGGATCAATCAGCAACCACATCGGCACGCCCAGAATGAAGACTGCGGCCATGATGTAAAACGGCAGCGACCACGAACCGAGATTGCCGACCGCGTAACCGAAGACGACTGGCGCAACGGCTCCGCCGATGTTGCCTACGGAGTTCATAAATCCGGAAACGATTCCGGCATAACTTCGGCCTACGTCCAGGCATACCGACCAAGCTGCGCTGATTGTCATCGTCTGCATTCCCAGCGCCAAAGCCAGCAACAGCGCCGCGATCAAATTGCTTTGGACTTGTGGGACGGCAGTCAACACAACTGCGCTGGCGGTAAATCCAATGGCGCCGACTCCGCAGCGAGCCAGTTTCAGATTGCCTGTCCTGGCAATTCGGTCGGTCAGCCAGCCGCCAAACGCAAAGGATAATCCGCTGACTACCCAGGGGAGCGCCGACAACCATTTGGTCCAATCCTGTGAAAAGCCGCGATATTCTTTCAAATACGTCGGCAGCCAGGTGATGTAAAAATACAGCCCGTAAGCGTAAGCAAAATACATGACGCCGATCAGGTGCAGATTCCGGCTTCGCAGCATTGTCCGCCAGGGAATCGGTTGGGAATGATCGGCGCTGTTGGCGGCTGCGCCGGAACGAATCAGATTCAATTCGGCTTGATTCACCTTCGGATTTTGCTCCGGCGAGTCTTTGTACCAGCGATTCCAGGCCAGACACCACAACGCGCCGATGAGGCCGAATTCGATAAACGTCCATCGCCAGTTTTGATAATCGAGCAAGGTCAAAACAATCGGCGCGGTCATCGCTGAACCGACAGCCAGGCCAATGAACGAGGCGCTTAACGCGCGGCCTTGTTCTGAAGCAGGAAACCAACGCGAAACGGCTTTGGCGATGTTGGGGAATGCACCGGCTTCGCCTGCGCCGAACAGAAAACGAACCACCAACAGTGAGCGATACCCGACTACGGCTGCGGTCAGAGCGGTGAATGCCGACCACCACACGACGACGCGCGTCAACGCCAATCGCGCGCCATACCGATCTCCTAACCAGCCGCCAGGAATTTCGAATACGGCATAAGCAATGGTGAACGCGCTGAACACCCAACCTATTTGCGGTTTCGTCAGTCCGAATTCTGCCGCCATCGTCGGCATCGCGGCAGAGATACACAGCCGGTCAAGATAAGTGATGACCGCCAAAAAGAAGACCAGCCATAAAACGGTGTAACGTGCGTGTGTGGGAGACGAATCGTTGGGAGAATTCATGGCGGCGTACTTTAGGGGAAAAGCCGAGAGATGGCTATGGTGGGAAAGAAAAACCCGGTGAAAGCTTTTCAGCATCCACCGGGTTTGAGAGATGAGTTGCGAAACTGGTTAATAGAGCGTGAAGTTGAATTCCAATTGGCCACGAACGCTTACCGGCTGGCCATTCTTCATCGCTGGTTGGAAGCGAATCTTTTTGGCCGCTTCGATGGCGCTTTCGGTCAATCCATCGGGAAGTCCGCGAACGACTCTGATGTCGGTAATGCGTCCGTCAAAAGTATACGTCAGCGCAACCAGCACCGAGCCTTGAATCTTGTTCGCGCGCGCTTCTTCGGTGTACTTGGCGCGTTCCTTATAAAGGATTGTTGGGCGTAAACTGGCCGACATCGGTTCGACGCTGCGCCCGCCGCCGAGACTCATGTCGCCGCCACCGGTGTTGCCGCCTCGTCCGGGGCCAAGTCCGCCTCCTTGCCCACTTCCTAATCCGGTGCCTGAGCTATTCCCCATACCACCGCCGGAACCCGGTCCACTGGAAGGTGGAGCAGGAGGAGCATTGGGATCGCCGATGGGACCTTTCATCGGAGGCATGATCTTCGGATCACCATAAATGGTCGAAGCCACTACCAACGAAGGATTCTTGATCTTCGGCGGTTCTGGATCGGGCGGAATGATTTGCGGCGTCAACGCCATCTGAGGCGGTCTGCCCTGACTGGCCGGAGTCGGATCGTTTTTACCACCGCCGCCGCCGCCAGCCGCCTGCTTGGGTTGGGGTTTGCTGCCACCCAGTATTTTCTCTTTAGCTTTGGCCGATTCGGCGACTTTGACATCAATCTTTTCCGCAAAATCCACCATCGCCACATCAACCAACTCCTGCGGCAATTCCTGCTCCTGGACGCATCGAGAAGGGAAAATCCGGCAATAAAAATCATAGTTCGAGAACAGAACCGTGATAATCAGAATGGCGACTATCGGCGACCAGTTGAAAAATTCCAGCGCGACTTTCGGCGCCGCCAGACTGTTTTTGGCGCGGTTGACCAGTTTGTAGAGCAGAAAACCGCGCGCGGTATAACAGGCCAGCAGATAAGTGGCAAAGCCGACGAAAAAAGTGTTGATCAAAATGCCGTTGGGTTTTTTGATCGAAGACACAATCTGCGCGATGAAATAAATCGTGACGTATCCGACCAGCGCCAGTTCGGAACCGGCCAACAAGGCATTGCGGCGATAACGATTGCTGCCTTCGCCGCGCACGAATTCCGACAAGAACTGTTTCGGATTCTGTTTGAACTCTGCCGCCGCCATGCTGACTTCGCGCTTTACGCTGGTGAACAGCGATTCTTCTTTCAGCAGAAACGGACTTTCAGTGCCGGGTTTGTAATCGCCTTTTTTGAAAATCTCGCCGATGTTTTTCAGGTTGGCAATCAGGTTTTCGATCATTCCTGCTTGTTGCGGAATCATCAAGCTAAAGCCTTGATCCTGAGTTGTTGCCGCTTGTGTGCTGGAAGCTGTTGGAGCGGTGGATGCCGAAGCGGCTTTGGCCGCAGAAACCTGACTTGCCGGAATCGAAGATGGTGTGGGTTGAGAAACCCTTGCCGCCGGTTGAGCCGGTTGTGCCGGTTGTGCCGGTTGTGCCGGTTGTGGTTGCTGTTTGACCGGTGGAGGTTGGGTTGGCGGCACGACTTTGACAGGTTCGACCACCTCAGACTGCACAGGGCTGAATTGTTCAGTTTGTCGAAATGGCATTCCACCATTTTTTCCAGCCGGATGAGATTCTCTCGAAGCTGGTGAGTGCGGAACAGCAGGAGCCTGATTGGCAGGCGGCGTCAAAGGAACCACTTCGGCGCTTTCGAATTCCCGCGCAGGCGGAGCCGATGTAAGTGGCGCAGTTCGCCGGATGTATTCTTCGGTTGTAATCAGAACTTCAGTATCGTTTGGACAATACTGAAACCCGTTTGGATACTGTTGCTGACATTTCGGACAAGTTTTCATTTGCAGCCTCACCTCTTCTCTGAATAGTAATCTTCAGTTTCTTCAAAATCAAGATAGCCCTCGGACAGGTTAAGAACGCCGAAAGCACTATTACTTGCGCTCGTAAGCGGAAAATCTTCAACGTTTTGTGAACTTCCAGGGGGAGGGAGATGACTCATCAAACGAACAGAGCGGGGAGATGGTTCAAGTAAAACATTGCCGACAGATTTCAGCCAATCTATGACAAAAATCAGTCAGGCGCTCAAAAGTTTATTGATTTCGTCCAGCGATTGCGATGCCAGATTCCGGTTTGGCTCTTTGCCATGAACTGCATTGACGGCGACTGAAAACCAGAACTGCAAAGTCCGAGCCGTCTCGTCAATGGGATTTAACCGAACATTGAGCTGCACGGCGCTCAGATCAAACGGCACGCCCAGCTTCGCGCCATTCAGAGCCGACAGCTTGAAATAAATCACTCCGGCATATCCGCGCGAGCCAGTCGCGTCGGTCGCAGGCAATACGCTTGAGTGAACCGCTCCAAGCATCGAATCAGTCGCCCCTGCCGGTGGGGGTGGGGCCGACTGTATGCCGCCTTGAGTCGAAAGCAAAGTCGCTTTTACATGGGCGGCTTTTTTCACTCCGGCAGCGGATTTCACCGAAAAGCTCCCTGTCAGTTCGATTCTGCCATTGGCCAGCGTGGCGACCGAAGGCGAATATACGAATTTGAGCTTCGTGCGCCCAGCTTCGATTTCGCCGGAAAACTCTCTACCGATCAGCAAACTGTGAACGGAGTGCAATTTTCGTTTTTGAGCTTGGGTGAACATGATCGAATCTCCTTCACAGATTGTTGCGTTTCATTTCTTCGGTCAGGTATTCGCAGGCGCGAATCGTCAGCGCCAGAATCGTCAGCGTAGGGTTTTGATTCGCCGAACCGACAAAAGCGGCTCCGTCGGTGACAAAGACGTTTTTGGCGTCCCAGACCTGATTGAATTTGTTGAGCACAGATTTCTTGGGATCGTCGCCCATTCGCGCCGTGCCGAGTTCGTGAATGATTCGACCGGGCACCGTAAGGTTTTCGCTGAAGGAGATTTGCTCAGCGCCGGCCTGTTTCAGGATTTCAGCGGCGCTGGCTGCGGCATCTTTGCCCATTTCGCGTTCGTTGTCGGAATGCTGGATGTGAATTTTCAGCACAGGGATTCCCCAGGCGTCCACCACTCCGTCCGGATCAATTTCGACGAAGTTTTCAAAGCGCGACAACATGGCGGCGCGCGTCGTCAAACCAACCGGAGCCGTATACCAACGCCGAGTCTGTTTTTTGAATTCGCTGCCGAAACCTGGCAACCGTTTGGCAATTCCCGGAAACGCGCCAATCGCTGAACCGCCTTCAAATCCGTATCCGCGCAAGAACTTGGGATGTTTGGTTTTTGCGTCCAGATTGCGAAATCGCGGGACGAAAATGCCTGACGACTTGCCGTCCTCGTTGACCGGTTCGCGTCCGGCCAGCATCGGCATCACGCCGCTGGCGCCGGTTCCGCCGAAATGGTCAACCAGATAATGCCCCAGCACTCCGGAAGAGTTTCCCAACCCATTCGGATGCTGCCGCGATTTGGAGTTCAACAGCAACCGCGTTGATTCCAGAGTCGAACCGGCAACGATGATGACTTTGCCGCTAAATTCCAACTCCTGATGCGTCAGCCGATCCACGACGGCAACGCCTTTGGCTTTGCCTGTGTTGGTGTCAATCGTGATGTGGCGAACGATGGAATTCGTTCTCAACGTCAATCGTTTGGTTTCGTTGGCCGCCGGAAGCGTAGAGGAAATCGAATTGAACATGGCTCCGACCGAACAGCCGTTGCCGCAACTTCCGCAGTAATGGCATTGAGCGCGACCATATTTGCGATGCTGCGGTTTGACGGCGGTCAGCATTGCCAGACGCGGTTGAATCAATTTCCAGCCTAGTTTTTCCGTCGCGGTTTTTAACTTCTGTTCGCCGCAGGTCAGCGGAATGGGTGGCAGAAACTTGCCGTCCGGTTGCCACCACAAACCGTCTTTATTGCCCGCAACGCCGACCCATTCTTCGGCTTTGTCATAATACGGCTCGATTTCCTTGTAGCTGATCGGCCAATCCACATCGAAACCGTCTTGGCTGGCGGCTTTGAAATCCAGATCGGACAAACGCCACGACAGCCGTCCCCAATGCAAGGTTTTGCCGCCCAGAATACGCGCGCGAACCCACAAAAACGGTTTGCCGGGATCGGTCGTAAAAGGATGTTCAGTGTCTTTGATGTAAAAGTGGCGGCTGAATTCTCCGGCGGTGTCCTGTTGCCATTGTTCGTTCTGTTTCCAGCCGGTTGGCCCAAAGCCGCGATACATGGATTCGTAGCCGAATTTGTTCATCGTAAATTCGCGCTTCGGATCAATCGGCGGCCCAGCTTCGAGCAGCAAAACTTCAAAGCCGCGTTCGGTTAATTCCTTGGCGGCCATTCCGCCCGAAGCGCCGGAGCCGATGATGATTGCGTCATAGATTTTCCTGCCGGATGCCTGCCTGGTTTGCACACTGCCTCCACGAAATTTGGGAACGATGTTGGGTTCGGTGAAAAAAGGGGAAAACTCTTTGCGGATAACGCGATGAAACGTAGCACAGCCGCGCAAGTCTTGGAAAGCCTTTTGAAAGACTTCCCAAGACTTGCCAAGCTATTTGATGTTTACTCGCAATGTGTTCGCCACTTTCCCGTCCACAGTGACGACCAAATCCGCTTCGCCTTTTCCGATCAGAGTTCGTGGCAATGAAAGATTCAGTTGATCCAGCCCAACGAAATCGCCTTGTGGTCCGGCGTATTGCACTGACACGGGAGTTTCTCCAATCGTCGCTGTCACGTTCGTCAGCGAACTGCGAAAACGAAATCCGCTGCCGAAAAGCACCAGAAAGACCTGATCGGTTGTCGCGCCCAGATCAATAGGCACAGAGACGAATTTGCTTTGCCCCGTGTCGAAGCGGCTGATTGGTTCATTGAGTTGCGCTCCGGCAGCGGTGACCCGCAACGCAAATCCGGCAGGGACTTCGCGCCCGTTGGAATTGGCGGCGAACAAGCTCGGCGCGACATTGGCAATTTCAACCGTGCCGGACGAAACCGTTCCGTTGTCGGCAGTGATGCTGATCGTTGCCGTTCCCGGAGCCGTGCCCGGTGGAATCAAAAAGTTGACTTGTGTCGGAGCGACGAAAAACAGCGGCGAAAATCGTTCGGCTCCCAGCGCATCTCTGACGACAACGCGCGTTCCGGCCAAGGTCGTGGGTAACGGAACCACATTGGCGATTTCGGTTCGGATTGCCAGGCCGGTTCCGAATGCTGCGACAATGGATTCCGTGGCGATGGCCGTTGCGCTGAAACTTGCCGCGGAAACCGTCGCCAGCGAACGCGAGGTTGTCAGCCGGTAAACTCCGCGCCCGTGTGTGGCGGCGAAGAGCGAGTTGCTGGCGGCGTGGTATCGCACCATAAACGTGGCAACGCGCGGCATACCGTTGCCCAATCGCACCCAGGTCGTGCCGGCGTTCGTGGTTTGGAACACTCCAAGGTCAGTGCCAATGTAAATCGTGAAAGGATCGTTCGGATGAATCGCCGCCGAAGTCACGGGTACGTCAGGCAAATTACCGCTGATGTCCGTCCAGGATTGGCCTTGATTGGTCGTCAGAAAGACGTGGCCGGGTGTGGTCGGCGTAACGCTGTTAAAGCCGGAAAAGGTGATGACCGCTCGTAGCGTGTTGTTGCGATCCAGCGCAATGTCGGTCAGGAACCGATTGGGCAATGGAGCTTTGGTCAGGTTGGTGAAAGTGGCGTTAGTGCCTGCATTGGCGTTGGTCGTAACTTGAATAGCACCGTCGCTGGCTCCTACCCAGACTATTTCCTGATTGTTGGCCAAACTCGGATGAGCGGCGATGGCGGACAAACGGCCCGTGCCGCCTTTGGTGACATCCGCGCCGAACCCGTCCGAACTCGCTCCAAGACCGTTCCAGGTGATTCCTTGATCTGCCGAGCGATACAAGCGATGTGTGCCGAAATACACTACGTTTCCGCTCGATCCGGTGTAACCGACGTGTTGCGCCATCGGCGCGTAAAAGCCTACGCGATCCGCCGGATTGAAATTACCTGATTGCGTTGAACAGCCGAAACAGCCGCGTCGCAACCAGGTGAGTCCACCATTGAGCGAAATTTCCGGGCCGATTTGCGCGCGTTGTCCGCCTGAATTGTTCTGGTTGAAAAACGTGTGATAGAGCACTTGCGGATTGGATTGATCAACCAAAGTAAATCCACCATCGCCTCCGCGCGAATGTTGCCAGGTCAAACTGCCTGTAAAAATGTTCGTGCCGTTGTCCTGCGTGCCGCCAATGACGAAGTTCGGATTGGTGGGATGCAAGGCGATGGCTTGAAACTGTGTGATGTTCAGGGTTCCGTTCAGATTTCTCCATGTAACTGTAGTTGCATTTGCGTTGTTGGTTCGCCAGATGCCTCCGTCGTTGCCGGTGAAGACAATGTCGGGATTGGCGGGGCTGACAGCAATGGCGTGCGTGTCGGCGTGCAATCCTTCGTTGCCGTCTCCGCGGCTTAAATCCGTCCAGCTTTGTCCGCCGTTGATGCTGCGAAACACTGTTCCAGCGCTGTTGAGCGAATTGGCCTGAGTTCCGTAATAGACAGTTTCGGCGTTGGTCGGATCAACCGTCAGTTCCAGATTGTAATTGGCTTGCCCCAGAGTTTGTGGCGTGGTGACTTGTGTCCAGTTGGTTCCGCCGTCTACTGAGCGCCAGATGCCCAGCAAGTTGTCGTTCGGCGCTGCAAACGCAGCATACAACGTCGAGTCTGTAGAAGGAGCAATGGGCGGCCCGGCAGCCAGTTCCACGCGGTTGAATGACGGATTGTCAGGGTTGCTGAACGGCAAACCGCCGGAAAGCTGTGTCCAGGTGTTCAATTCGCCGCCCTGCTCCGAACGAAAAATCCCTACGTTCAAAATTGCCGCGAACACGCGCTGCGGGCGTCGCGGATCAATCAGCACATCGGTTCCCGTACGGTCCACCGTAAAATTGCCCGGATTCAAATTGCGCCAGTTCATGCCGCCGTCGGTGGATTTCCAGATGCCGCGATTGCCGATGATGACAACGCCGCTGCCGCCGGAAGCGCCACTGGTCAATCCGATGTTGGTCGCTGCATACAACGTTTGTGGATTGCTCGGATCAATTTCGATGGTCATGAACGAACAGTTGATAAACGAAGGAATGTTCGGCGCTGTTGTAGAAATCGGCCCGACGATTTGCGTCCAGGTATTTCCGCCGTCTGTGGTTTTCAACAATCCTTGTCCGTAATAAGTGTCGCCTGCGCGATTACCTTCGCCTGTGCCGACGTAAATGACATTTGGATTGGTGGGATCAATTGCGATTGCGCCCACCGCCAGCGAAGGCTGATCGTCCATCAGAGGAGTCCAGTGCGTTCCGTTGTCCACTGACCGCCAAACGCCGCCTTGCGCCGCGCCGATATAAACCGTCTGATTGGTGGTTCCGTTGTATCTGGGATCGAGCGCTATGGCCGTGACTCGTCCTGAAACCGGCGTGCCAAAATTTGTAAACGTTTGCCCGTCTGCAATCGGAGCAGGCCCCAGCGCAGCCCAAAACGCCAATTGTTCAGGCGCGGTGGATTCTCCGTTCAAGGCGCGCAATTCGTTCAATCGGATTTCTTCGCTGGCAAGCTCTTCGCGCATTCGGAATCCGGCTTCTTTGGGAATCGTGTTTTCGGGATACGCTCGCTGGTAATAAAACCAGTCAAAACGCCGCTTTCCCGTGCCTTCCTTCTTTTCTTCGATTACCAGACTCGGTTCAACAGTTCGTAGTTCTGTTTGAGTGGTTGCCGCGCCAGGAGCGCGAACGACCTGCACTTTTGCCGAATGGTTGACCGCAGAAAGCTCAGGTTGCCGACGTTTCCCGTGCCGAAATTCTTTCTGCGGTTGCGTTGAAACGGCAGTTGCCGACAGTTCAGGTTGCTGACGCTGTTCGGATGGCAGATTCAAAAACAGCGCCGTTGCCAGTGCCGCCGAAACGCCAAGTCCGATGATGGATACAAACAAGATCGAACGGCGACTCAATAAACGCCGACCGTAGCCAGAAAGCTTGAAAGGGAATTTCATGACATCACTCCTGATGATTGTTTCGAGGGAACGCTTGATCGTAAGGGACGATGATTTTGATTCACTCTCGAACTTGGAACAAGTCACCTTGTCCGTTATCATCTGCGCGCGCTCACAACCATTTTCACCAAATGAACCAAGTCGTTTTTATCACCGGAGCATCGAGCGGGATCGGTTACGCCCTGGCGAAGGAGCTTGCGCCAAGAGGTTATGCGCTGGCATTGGCTGCGCGGCGAACGGATTTGCTCGACGCTTTGTGCAAAGAAGCGCGTCGCGCGGGCAGCGACGCCATCGCCTTGCCGTGTGACGTAGGCAATCAAGCCGAAGTTAAACAAGCCATTGCCGACACCGTTGCGCGGTTCGGACGCATTGATCTGGCGATTCTTTCTGCTGGCATTGGCGGCCCTACCAACGCCGCTGATTTTCAGGCCGACAAATTTCAACGACTGATGCAGACAAATGTGCTCGGCGTAGCTTTTTGTCTGGAAGAATTGTTGCCATTGATGCGGCGGCAAGGCGGCGGAACCATCGCAGCGATTTCCAGTCTTGCGGGCGACCGCGGCTTTCCGGGGTCTGCCGGTTATTGCGCGACCAAAGCCGCGCTTTCCACTCTGTTCGATGGGTTGCGCGCGGAATTGAAATCCGCTGGGATCAATCTGGTGACAATTGAGCCGGGTTATGTGCTGACGCCGATGACCGAAAGTTTCGGCAAGATGCCATTTATGATGCAGGCCGACGAAGCTGCCCGATTGATTGTGCGACGCCTGGAACGCGGCGACCGCGTTATCCGCTTTCCGCTGGCGGCCTCGGCGTTTATGAAGCTGATGCGAATTCTGCCGGTCAGCCTGTTCGACCGCATCGCGGCCAAACGGCGACCAATCAAAACTCAAACGACCTGAGCCAAATTATGGAGCAAAAACAACATTACTTTTCAGGCGCTAAATGGGAACCGATTGTCGGATATTCGCGGGCGATTCGTATCGGCAATCAGGTTCTGGTGACGGGAACGACCGCAACCAACGAACAGGGAGAAATTGTCGGCGTGGATGACGCCTACGCTCAGACCGTGCAGGTGATTCGCAACATTGAAAAAGCTCTGCACGCGCTCGGCGCTGATCTGAAACACGTCGTCCGAACGAGAATGTTCGTGACGGACATCGCTCGCTGGGAAGAGTTCGGGCGTGCGCACGGAGAATTTTTCCGCGAGATTTGCCCTTGCGCGACAATGGTGGAAGTCCGAAAGTTGATTGATGATCGCATGCTGATCGAAATCGAAGCCGATGCTTTGATTGAATAACCCCAAACAGAAACTTTCTTAACTTGTGATTGCTTATGAGATTGATTCCTTTGCGACCGGCTGTGAATCCGCGAGCTTCGTCGGAAGAAGAATACGAAGAAGACGATGCCGCCGAAGCAGCAGACGATGTAACTGCGCGGACTTTGTTCTGGCAGGCGTTTGTCTGGCTGATGATTGTTTTTGGCGTTCAGACCTTTGCCAGTCTGGCGCCGGAAATGGTGGAGAGTTTATACAGTCAGACGGCCTACTATTATCTGGCGCGATTTTTATCAGGGATCAATAAATTCTTCCCTGTAGCGGCTGGCGAGTTATTGGTTGTCGGCATAGTGCTTTGGTATCTGGTCTGGACTGTCTGGTATTTACGCCACGTGTTTCGGCGCGAATCCAGTTTTCTGGACATGTTGAAAGTGATGTTTCTGCAATGGGCCTGGTTGTTTGTCGTCGGGTTTGCGCTTTTTCTGTTTATGTGGGGATTGAATTACCAGAGATTGCCGATTGAAGAGCGCATGGATTTGGAACGGCGAGCCGAAGGCCGCGAAGAAGCAATCAGCGTCGGCAGAAGAATTGTCGAAGGCATCAATCGCAATTTCACCACGCGCGATGCCTCCGCCGCCACTGGCGTCAGTCAGATGACCGTCAGCCAACCGGTGATGTTAAAAAGCATCGAAAACGCCTTTCAGCTTGAAACCATGCTCGGCAGAGCCAGTCAGGGCGGATTTTCCGATCCCAAACCTCTGTTGCTTTCCGGCGCAGCCACCTGGCTGGATATTCGTGGCGTTTACATTCCGTTCACGGGGGAAGCCACCTACAACGAAAAACTGATGGATTGCGATTTGCCGTTTCACATTGCGCACATCAAGGCTCATCAACGAGGTTTCGCCCGCGAAGACGAAGCCAACTTCATCGCCTTTGTCGTGTGCATCAAATCCAATGAACCTTATGTTCGTTATTCGGGTTATCTGCACGGAATGAAAGTGCTGGATTTTCTGGCCAAAAGCGACATGCAGGATGTTCAGGCGTTGAGAGCCATGATCGTTCCCGGCGCGATGGCCGACATTCAGGCGCGCGAAACATTCGGCGCAAGGTCGAAAAGCCCTGTGTTGAGCGGCATATCCGACGGCGCAATCAACATCTACTTACGAGCCAACCGCATTCGCGGTGGGTTGAAAAACTTTGTCGAAGACACGCCGTTGATCGTCAATTACATGCTGAAAAATCCAGAACGATAGATGAGCACCGCGCAGACCGTAACACCAACCACACAATCACGATTGGTTGACGCCATCAGCCGCGCTCAAACTTACTTGCTGACTCAGCAAAATCTGGAAGGGTTCTGGTGGGCGGAACTCGAAGCCAACGTCACGCTCACGGCGGAATACATTATGCTGCATCGCATTTTGATTCATGCTGACGCGCACAATAGGCTGAGCAATGGCCGCGACCGCGCAGCGCAAATTCAGCAAATGGCGAGATACCTGCTTCGCCAGCAACGCTCGCACGGAGGCTGGGAATTATTTTACGGCGACGGCGGAGACCTCAGCACCACCATCGAAGCTTACTTCGCACTGAAGCTGGCCGGGCACAGCGAAACGGAACTGCCATTGCAACAATCGCGCAAATTCATTCTGGAACGTGGCGGACTGACGAAAGCGCGCGTCTTTACCAAACTGCATCTGGCGTTGTTCGGTGCGTATCCGTGGAGCGGAATTCCCACCTTGCCGCCGTGGTTTATGTTTTTGCCGAAGTGGTTTCCGTTCAATGTGTATTCGATGGCGAGCTGGGCGCGCTCTTCGACCGTTCCTTTGCTGGTCGTGATAGACAAGCAGCCGGTTTACGACCTGGGAATTTACGCTGAGGAACTGTTTGTTGAAGGCGACCAGTCAAAAGCCGACACCAGTTTGAAAAACAACGATGGCACATTTGTCGGCGCATGTTTTCTGATGGCGGATAAGGCATTGAAGGCGCTGAACCAAATTGGGCTTGTGCCTCGTCGCCAATCTGGCATCGAAGCGGCAGAGCGCTGGGTAATTGAACGGCAGGACACTTCAGGCGATTGGGCAGGGATTGTTCCGGCGATGTTGAATTCGATTTTGATGTTTCACGCGCTGGGGTATTCGGCCAGCCATCCGTACATCAAACGCGGGCTGGATGCGCTTGATCGGTTTTGTATCGAAGAAGGCGCAATGAGCGATTCCGAATTGCCGCAGTATCTGTGTTTGCAGCCATGTATCTCACCGACCTGGGATACGGCGTTGGGATTAACTGCGTTGCTGGATTCCGGAGTGTCGCCGACCGATGCGCGCGTCAAAGCCGCTGGCGAATGGTTGCTGACCAAACAGATTTTTCGATACGGCGATTGGGCTGTGTACAACCGCACGGGCAAACCTGCCGGTTGGGCCTTCGAGTTTTTCAACGATTATTACCCGGACGTAGACGATACAGCGGCGGTGATTATGGCGTTGCTGGGGCTGAAGACAGGCGATGAAGCTTACAAGTTCGAAGCCTGCCGCGCCGCCACCGAATGGGTGATGACCATGCAATGTCGCGAAGGCGGTTGGGCGGCGTTTGACATCAACAATACCAACGAACTCTGGAACCGGATGCCTTACGGCGATTTGAAAGCGATGATTGATCCGCCGACGGCTGATCTGACCGGGCGCGTGTTGGAAATGCTGGGCCAATGGCAATCGAAGCACGGCGAAAAGCTTTACCGTGACGAAGACGCGCAACGCGCCATCAGGTTTTTGCTCGGTTTGCAGGAACCGGACGGTTCGTGGTGGGGACGTTGGGGAGTCAATTACATTTACGGAACGTATCTGGCGCTGGTTGGTTTGCGTTCGATTTCGCCGTTTGTCGGATTTGACATGAACTCCGACCGAATTCATGGAGCAGCTGTCTGGCTTCGCAGCGTACAAAATGCCGATGGCGGTTGGGGAGAAACTTGCGATTCGTACAAACGACCGGAACTTCGCGGCAAAGGCACAAGCACTCCTTCGCAAACGGCGTGGGCGTTGATCGGGTTGATGGCTGCCGGAGATTACGATAGCGATTCGGTCAAACAGGGAATCGAGTATTTGCTCCGCAACCAAAACGCCGACGGCAGTTGGCCGGAATCCGAATTCACCGGAACGGGCTTTCCGGGACATTTTTATATCAACTATCACCAGTATCGAAACCAGTTTCCACTGACGGCTTTGGGCAGATATTGGGCAAAGTTTTGAGCTTAGGTGCTGCAAACAGATTTAGAGCTGTCGTTCTGGCTGCGGAGGTTCTCACCATGAAAATTTCGAGATTGAGTTGGTTGGCATTTTTGTTGCTAGGCGTTATGAGCCTGGCGAATTCAACAGCGTTTGCTTGTAGTTGTCGCAGTCTCTCGGTATGCGAAGCATATAATCGTTCACAAGCCATATTTATCGGTCGTGTTATCAAAGCGAGCAAACAAGCTGAGCGCAATTATGGCGACAAGCCTTTTGTTGAGTATTTTGGCGAAGTGCTGATGGAAGTGATTGAGCCGTTTTCCGGTGTTTCAGAACGCACGATTACTGTCTGGGCGAGCGGTGGAGGAATGTGTTTTGATTATTCGTTTAGCCTGAACAGAACGTATTTGGTTTATGCCAGTGAATCAAAAGACAAGAAGTTGATTGTTTCTGGTTGCAGTCGAACGCGATGGTTAACGCCGATTACATACGATCCCTCTGACTCTGAATCGTATCGCCAGTATATTCTGGGTAAACAAAAAGAGTACGCTGAAGAACTAGAGTTTCTTCGCAATGTTGCCAATGGAAAAGTCAGCGGAGCAAGAATTTATGGAAATGTCTCTGCTACCGGTGATTATTTGAAAAAAGGGAAACGCTCATATCTCGGTCCGGTTTCAGATGTCAAAATCGAAATTAAATCCGATGGGAATTTCACAACGATTCAGGCAAACAGTGAAGGCCTGTTCAGCATTCAGGACTTAAAGCCAGGGGCATATTCGGTGACTGTGATTTTGCCGGATGGGTATGCAGTTGAAGATGAAGAGAGGTTGAAAAAAGAGGTTTTGCTACGGAATTGTGGATGTGCAGAGCTTTCCTTTCATTTGGTGCCGGACACTGCAATCACAGGAAAAGTCATAGATGAAGACGGCAAGCCCGTTGAAGGGGTTAAGGTGAATTTGATTTCGGCGGATTGGCAGGAAGAAACAGAAGACTCAGGAATTCTGTCATATAAGACTAGAGACTGCGTTTCGGGAAAAGATGGCCAGTACGTTTTCGAAAATGTCGCGGCTGGCCGTTATTTGATCGGTGTCAGCGTTATCAACCCGAATCCAAGGTTTCCTTTTCAAAAAACGTTTTACCCAAACACTTCAGATATCAAAAAAGCAAAACCTGTTGAAGTCGTGTTAGGCCGCAAAGCAGGGCTGTTTGAATTGCGTTTAGGAAAGAAAGTCGAAACGCATTCGATTCAAGGCGTCGTGTTGTGGCCGGATGAAACCCCGGTTGTCGGCGCCAGTGTTCGGTTGAGTTTTGAGGGAGATTATAAAAGCCAGGATGAGGCTGATACGGATGAGCAGGGACGCTTCACTCTGAAAGCGGTCACAGGCCGCGATTACGAGATCAATGTATATTGGCACGACGATGAAGGAGCTTCCGGTAAAATCAAACCTTCTCCGTTGGGGTGGGAAAATGCGACTTCCGAACGCGAGCGCATCACGGTCAACAAAGACATCAAAGATTTGAAATTTGTTTTGACCAAACGGCAACGATAAACAGCAATGAACCGATGGGATACCAAGTGGACGGAGCGAAGTGGTAGTCAGTCGAATAAACAGCCGCATCCTTTGGTTGTGGAGTTTGCCGCGACACTCACGCCCGGACGTGCATTGGATGTGGCGTGTGGAGTTGGGCGACACTCGTTGTTTCTGGCGGAACGCGGTTGGCAAGTCACCGCTGTGGACTCTTCCAAAGTCGCCATCGAATTGCTTTCCCAAGCCGCAGCCAAAAAACATCTGTCAGTGGATGCCCGCCTTGCCGATCTGGAACGGGGCGAATTTTTGATCGAACCAGATAGTTACGACTTGATCGTCAATTGCTGTTATTTGCAGCGCGATTTGTTTCCGGCGATCAAAGCCGGAGTCAAAATCGGCGGTTGTGTGTTGGCGGTGATTGCGATGGTGGATGACGATCCGGCGGTAAAACCGATGAATCCCGCGTTTCTGCTTCAGCCCGGCGAATTACACGCGCAGTTTGATGACTGGGAATTGCTGCACGATTACGAAGCTAAATCTGAACTTGGGAAACGACGAATGGCGGAATTGGTCGCGCGAAAAAAATCCCAAGCCTTGCAGAAATAATCAGCCGTTCGCAATTGTCTCCATCAGCCGTCCAGGCCGCTCATCACCAACTCTACCAGCGAATCGGCAAAACTCTGATTCAATGGCGCATGTTCTGCCAACAATCGGAAATAAACCGGCCCATACAGCGCATCCACCAGAACTGCGGGATTGACTTCCCGGCTGATTTCACCTCGCTCTATGCCACGTTTGATGACCTGCTCGGCTTCCTTGCGACGCGGCTCAACCCATCTGGTGCGGAAGGCATCGGCCATTTCTTCATCGAATTGTCCATTGGCCAGCAGCACTGAAATCTTGCAACCGAGCGGGCCGTTCAATTCCTTGACGAGTTTTCGCATTTGCCTGCTTATGTCTTCGCGCACATTGCCAGTGTCTGGAAAGGATATTGTCGAGGAAAGGTCTTCAAAAAAAGCGTCCAGTACAATGCTCGCCTTGTTCGGCCAACGCCGGTAGATTGTCGTCTTGCCCACGCCAGCGCGTGCGGCGATTCCTTCTATCGTCGTGCCGTCAAATCCGATTTCTTCAACCAGTTCGCGTGCGGCCTTCAAAATGTTCTGATGCGTGACAGGGCAGCGTGGTCGTCCAGGCTGTTTCAACTCGCAAGCTTCTTCAAAACTTTCTTCGGTCTTTGCTGAAATTTTGCTTGACACTTCATCATCTCCCACGTATTTTCAAAATCGAAACGTAGCGTATCGTAATTCTTCTTTACGGGCAAGCCCGATGAGGACGAGACGGTACAAACAAGACAATACAAAATTGACGGAAAAAGAGTAACGGAGGAAACAATGAGTACGAAAAAAATCGCGTTGGTCACAGGAGCCAACAAGGGAATCGGGTTTGAAACCGTCCGCCAATTGGCGGCGAAGGGCGTCACCGTGTTGTTGGGGGCGCGCGACGAAAAACGCGGTGCGGAAGCCGTTGAGCAGTTGAAGAAGGAGGGATTGGACGTGCAGTTTCTGCAACTGGATGTGAACGACACGGCTTCGCAGGACAATGCCGCGAGATTCATCGCCGATAAATTCGGCAAACTGGACATTCTGATCAACAATGCCGGCGTTGCTTTCGATTTTCAGGTTCCCGCGTCGCAGGGAACTTTGGAACAATGGCGCTCGACATTTGAAACCAACGTTTTCAGTCTGGTTTCGCTGACGCAGAAATTGCTGCCGCTGGTCAAAAAGAGCGACGCCGGGCGGATTGTCAATCTGAGCAGCATTCTTGGTTCGTTGGCGTTGAACAGCGACCCGAATTCGCCCATTGGCGGATGGGCCAGCGTGACGACCGCTTACAACGCTTCCAAAGCGGCATTGAACATGTTCACCATCCATCTGGCCAACGAACTGAAAAACACTCCGATCAAGGTCAATTCTGCTCATCCCGGCTGGGTGAAAACAGACATGGGCGGGCAGGACGCCCCGCTGGAAATCGAAGATGGCGCAAAAACCTCTGTTGAATTGGCCTTGCTTGCCGATGATGGGCCGACTGGTGGACACTTTCATTTGGGCGAACCGATTCCCTGGTAATTCACCGCGTTATCAAACAATCATTTTCAAAAGGACCAATGCAAATGGAATACAGATTATTTGGTGGTTCCGGTTTGAAAGTTCCCGTGCTGAGTTTCGGCACGGGAACTTTTGGTGGAGGCAATGAATTCTTCAAAGCCTGGGGCAGCAGCGATGTTGCCGAAGCGCGTCGTTTGGTGGACATCTGTTTGGAAGCAGGCGTCAATCTTTTCGACACGGCGAACATTTATTCGCGCGGTTTGTCGGAAGAAATTCTTGGTGAAGCGATTGCCGGCAAACGAAATGAAATTCTGATTTCGACCAAGGCGACTTTCGCTATGGGCGACGGCCCGAATGATCTGGGGTCATCGCGGTTTCACCTGTTGCGCTCGGTCGAAGACAGTTTGCGTCGTCTGAAGACCGATTACATAGACATCTATCACCTGCATGGCTTCGATGCGCTGACGCCAGTGGAAGAAGCTTTGCGAACGCTGGACGATCTGGTGCGCAGCGGCAAGGTGCGTTACATCGCAGCGTCCAATTTTTCCGGCTGGCATTTGATGAAGTCGCTGGCGATTTCGGAAAAATATGGTTGGGAGCGATACGTCGCGCATCAGGTGTATTACTCGCTGATTGGGCGCGAATACGAATGGGAGTTGATGCCGCTGGGATTGGAGCTGAAGGTTTCTGCGTTTGTCTGGAGTCCGCTGGGGTGGGGACGACTGACTGGCAAGGTTCGCCGCAATCAACCGTTGCCCGCTGAAAGCAGGCTTCATAAAACCGCCGATTACGGGCCGCAGGTTCCAGACGAATACCTTTACAAGGTCGTGGACGCGCTGGACGAAGTGGCCGCTGAGACAGGCAAGACCGTTCCGCAAATCGCGCTCAATTGGTTGTTGCAACGTCCAACGGTTGCCAGCGTCATCATTGGCGCGCGCGACGAAAATCAATTACGGCAAAATCTGGGCGCGGTTGGCTGGAACTTGACAACTGAACAGGTAACGAAGCTGGACGCAGCCAGCGACATCACTCCGATTTATCCTTATTGGCATCAACGCCAGTTTGCTCAACGAAACCCGCCGCCAGTCAACTCCGCCGCAAAATAAGTCAGGCGACTTGATGACAAGCTTTGTCCCTATGATTTTTCATAAGAGCGCTTTTCGATAGGCAAAAGCGTTCTTATGAATTTGTCGTAGTGACATTCCTCGCTGCCTGTGGAAGAATCACGACCTACCTGCTGAAACTCATCCTGCGAGGAAATCCGGAAAATGATTCAACTGGAAAATGTGTCGCGCGAATACGGCGACGGTAAAGTCGTGTATGCGCTGGATCACGTCAGTCTGCGCATTGAACGCGGCGAACGCGTTGCCGTGATGGGGCCATCCGGGTCTGGCAAATCTACCTTGCTGAATCTGGTCTGCGGTTTGGACGAACCGACTTCGGGCGAAGTCCGAATTGATGGTCAGAACATCGCTTCATTGAACGATGACGCAAGGACGCGGCTTCGGCGGGAAAAAATCGGCATGGTGTTTCAAACGTTCAATCTGTTGCCGACGTTGACGGCTCAGGAAAACGTCGCCTTGCCATTGCGATTGAGCGGCGTCTCTAAAAAAGAAGCTGACAACCGCGCGGCAACTATGCTCAGCAAGGTTGGTCTTGGACAAAGAGCAACGCATCGGCCCGATCAGATGTCGGGCGGGGAACGCCAGCGCATTGCCATCGCTCGCGCGTTGATTTTTCAGCCGCCGGTTTTGCTGGCCGATGAACCGACCGGAAATCTGGATTCCAAAACCGGCGAAGAAATTCTGGCATTGCTCGACGATCTGCACCGCGAATTCAACACGACCATTCTGATGGTCACGCACAACGAAGAGGCTGCCGGACATTGCGATCGCGTCATACGTTTGCGCGACGGCAAAGTCGTCAGCGTTGTGCCGGCCAAAGCGCAGACGGCGGAGGTGCATTGATGTTTTCTTCGCTCGCGTTGATTACCTGGAAACAGTGGCGTCAGCACAAGCTCCGCACGGTATTGACCTTGCTCGGCATTGCGCTTGGCGTGGCTGTGTTTTTCGGAGTTCGCACGGCCAATCTGACCTTGCTCAGTTCGCTGACGACGACGATTGAGAAGCTGGCCGGAAAAGCGACCTTGCAAATCACAGGCGGCGATTCCGGCTTTCCCGAATCGGTGTGGGAAACAGTCAAGGATACGCCCGGCGTGCGCGTGGCTCAGCCGGTGATCGAAGTGATCGGTAACACGGCCTTCGCCGATCAAAGCAGTTTGATGATCGTCGGCGTGGATATGCTGGGCGACCGCGAATTGCGTGAATACGAGTTTGACGAATCCGACGCCGAAATCGCCGATCCGCTGGTGACGTTGGCGCAACCGGATTCGATTTTGATTTCGCGCAAGTTCGCCGACAAACACAATCTGAAAGACGGTGACAAGCTGCCGCTGTTCACTTCGCAAGGGCGCAAGGAATTCACCGTGCGCGGCATCTTCAAACCGCAGGGCATGGGCGAAGTTTTCGACGGCCAAATCGCTGTGATGGATGTGTTCAACGCGCAGTTCGTGTTCGGGCGAGGTCGGAACATTGATCGCATTGATTTGATGAACGAACCCGACGTGGATGTGTTTGCTCTGCGACAGGCGCTGCGCGAGCGACTGCCCGCAGGCGTTGAAGTGGATCGTCCGGCTTCACGCGGAACGGGAATCGAAAAAGCCATTTCGGCCATGAGCCTCGGTGCAACCATCGCCAGCTTCATCGCCTTGCTGGTGGGCGTGTTCATCATCTTCAACACCTTCAGCATTTCGGTGAATCAGCGTTGGAAGGAAATCGGCGTGTTGCGCGCGCTCGGCGTCGAACGCGGAAACGTCCAACGAATGTTTTTGGGTGAAGCTGTATTGATGGGAGTCATAGGCAGCGCGCTGGGAATTTTTCTTGGCTACTTTCTGGCCATTGGCGCAGAGCGAATGCTCAGCCAGATTGCGACCCAGCTTTTCAGCCAGATCTCGACGCAACAACCGCCGGTGTTTCGCTGGGATTATGCGTTGACGGCGTTCGTGATTGGCGTTTTGTCGTCGTTGATCGGAGCCTTGATGCCGTCGCGCGCGGCTTCTCGGCTGAATCCGATTTTGGCGTTGCACAACATCGAAACTCGCCAACAGGAAGACATTCTCGGAAAACCCAGATTGGTCGCAGGGTTTGGGCTGGTGGCAGTCAGCATGGGATTGATCGGCTTTGCTCCGTCGCGTGTTGGGTTGAATGTGCAGTTTGGTTACGCTGCTTTATTGCTTCTTGGGTTGGTGTTGTTGTTGCCGAAACTGACGCAATGGATTGCCCGTTTGCTGCGCCCGTTGATGGATAGTGTTTTCGGTTCCGAAGGCGTGCTGGCTGTGGACACGATGATTCAATCTCCGCGTCGGACTTCAGCAACCGTTGGAGCTTTGATGGTCGGATTGATGTTCGTCTTTGCCACGGCAGCTTATGTTCGCAGCTATCAAAAAACAGTCGCCAACTGGATGGATCGTGTCGTCAATTGCGATTTGTTCGTTGCTGCGTCCGACCAGGCGCGTTCGCGCACCTACCATTTCAGCGAAGAACTCAGTCAGCGGATCGGAGCTTTGCCAGGGATCAAACGGATAGAAAACGTTCGATTCCTGTTTCCGGCTTACGCGGACGATACGGTGGGCATGGTGGTGCTGGATATGGACGGATGGTTTGCTCGTGTCAAAAACGTGGTTGAACAGGCTGACGAAAACGAAGCACGCGAAAAAATGATCCGAGGAGAAGGCGTGCTGGTCGCACGCAACTTCGTCGAACGTTACAAGCTGACGACTGGCGACCGGTTGAAAATGGCGACGCCGACCGAACCGTTCGATTATCCAATCGTGGGAGTGATCGAAGATTACACGTCGGAAAAAGGCGCGGTTTTCATGGATCGCCAGCTTTACAAAAAGTACTGGAACGATTCGTCGGTGGATATGATCGAAATCAATCTGCATCCGGGCGTGGATAGAGCCGCCGTCAAAACCGAAGTTCAGCGATTGGTGCGCGGCGAACATCGCGCGTTTGTCTACACCAACGAAGAATACAAAAAATGGATCATGGATCTGATCAACGGATTCTTTGCGCTGAGTTACATGCAGATGGCCGTTTCGATCATCATCGCGGCGCTGGGCATTGTGAATGCGTTGATGATTTCCGTCGCTGAACGTAAACGCGAACTGGGTGTGTTGCGGGCGATTGGCGGTTTGCGTGGCCAGATTCGTAAGATGATTTTGCTGGAAGCTGCGGCCATTGCAATTGTCGGCGTTGCCATCGGAGCCATCGCCGGATTTCTGAACACGTGGTTCATAGTGCGCACGATGGCGATGATGGTTGGAGGTTGGACGATTCCGTTTTCGTTTTCGCCGGTCATGGTGTTGGTGGCGTTGCCGCTGGCAATTGGCATCGCGCTGATCGCCGCGTGGTGGCCTGCGCGCAAAGCCGTCAACCTGAGTGTCGTCGAAGCGATTGGGTACGAATAGCGTTAATTAGGTCGCGCGATTTAAGGAGGAAGAAATGACAACTTGGCTTGATTTTCTCAACAGAAATAGTGGTGCGATTGGGGTGTTGGCTAATTCAGTTCTAGTTTTCATTACAGCGATTTACGTCTACCTAACTTGGAAGCTCGTAAGAGAAACGAGGCAAATGAAAGTCGCTCAAACAGTCCCTAAAGTGATCGTTTATGTTCGACCTAGAGATAATGCAATTAACTGGTTTGATTTAGTGGTGCAAAACGTGGGAGCTTCTCCAGCTTATGATGTTTCTTTTAGCGTTCATCCAGACTTCAGGTTTGGTGAAGGACGCCATATTTCAGACTTAGGACTAATAAAAGATGGGATCAGATTTTTACCTAACGAAGATAAAATCCAATTTTTCTTCACAAGCCTGCTTGAAGATTTTGATTACAAGGTAAAGACTCCATTTCATATTGATGTGAAGTATAAGGACGGCAAGGGAAAAGAGCATGAGGGTAGATGCTTCATAAACTTCTCTCTTTTTGTTGGCATGGCTCAAGTAGGGAATCCTCCGCTCTATGAAATTGCAGAGTCAGTCAAATCCATTAAGAATAATTTTGAGCAGGTTTCGAGTGGGTTAAAGAAACCACGAGTTATTGTCTACGCTGAGATCGAAAAGCCTGAAAAGAAAGCAGATTAGCTAGCCATGTTTTCTGTGCTAATTCAGTAAAGTCAATCAGTAGACGGAGCGCCGCCGACCAGCGCCAAAACTCCGCCGTCCACGTCAATTGTTGTTCCGGTGACGAACGAAGCCGCGTCGGACAATAGGAACGCGATGACTTCGGCGACTTCTGCCGGTTGCGCGATGCGGCCAATCGGGTGCATCGCCTTGCAGGCTTCCAGAACGGAATTCGGATGGGGATCGAGCGACATCGTCCAGCGAAACATCGGCGTGTCCACCGTCCCCGGACACACGCAATTGACGCGAATCCTTTCCGCCGAATAATCCACCGCCATCGAACGAGTCAGTCCCAGCAAGGCATGTTTGCTGGTGACATACGCCATTGCTCCGCGTTGGGAAACGTGTGATTGCACCGAACCAACGTGGACGATGGAACCTCCGCCGTGTTGCCGCAAATGCGGAATCGCCGCACGCGAAACCAGAAACGCCGCCGTCAAATTCACCGCCATCACTTCATTCCACAATTCCAGCGAAGTCTGTTCGGCGTTGCCATACCGCTGAATGCCTGCGCTGTTGACGACGGCGTTGAGATGGCCGAACGTCGAAACGGTTTCGGCAACGGCGCGGTCGGCTTCTTCTGGAATGGCCAGATTGGCTTGCAGGAAGATGGCGCGGTTGTTCGTGTCGTTTAGAGAAGCCAGTGCCGCAGCGCCTTGATCGGATTGTACGTCCACGATGGCAACGCGAGCGCCTCGCTGGTGAAGCAGTTGCGCGGTCGCCAAACCGATGCCGCTGGCGCCGCCTGTAATCAGTGCGGAAAGTTGCGTGTAATTGTTCATTGGAATTGTGGCGAGCCGCCTGAAGTCAGCGGTGCGGCATTGGTTATTTCATCAGGTTGATGAGCACGACATCGTTGGCAACGCTGCCGCGCGAACTGGCCAGTTGTTTGCCGTCGTGAGACCAGTCGAACCAGAAAATCTGATCGCTGGTGAATTGAGTCAACTGAACGGTTTCGCCAGTTTCGATGGTGTGTGCCCAGATGTTGGAAACGCCTCCGCGCGTGCTGACGAAGCTGATTCCCTTGCCGTCAGGCATCCAGCGAACCGGAAACGCCGCGTCGGCTCCGGGCAGATCAATCATTTTTTCAGGCTCTCCGCCGTTGATGGGAATGAGCGCGATTTTCCATGGAGTGTTCGATTCCTGCCTGTACCAGCAGGCAATGTGCAACCCGTCAGGGGAGACAGCAGGCCATTGGGACAGATGAGTGGTCAATTGTTGCGGTTCTCCGCCGTCAATCGGCACTCGCCAGAGCGTAAAGTTCGTCGAAGCGGTGGAGTTGTAAATCACCCACTTGCCGTCCGTAGAAATCGTCGGGAATTCTTCGCTGATCCCGTTGGTCAATTGAATTTGTTCGCCGTTTTCCAGATCGAGCCGGTAAATATGCGAATTGCCCGAACGTGTGGAAACGAACGCGATGTATCGTCCGTCGGGAGAAACGGCTGGATAAATCTCTGCGCGTGTTTCGGCGCCGGTCAGTTGCTGCTGAGATTGGCCGGACTGATCCATTATCCAGATGTCCTGACTGCCGCTGGCGCGTGAAATGAAAACAATCTGGCCATCGGGCGTCCAGGTCACGCCGCGTTCGCCGCTGCGTTGCCCTATTCCTTCCGTGATTTTCCGGGATTTGGTCGGTTCCGTCAGAGAAGTCAGCCAGACATTGACGTGAGCTTCCGATTGCACCGTCACCAACGTTTGCGAGTCCGCAGTGATGTACATATCGCGGTAATCGTTAAGGTCGTTGGTGATTCGCTGCGCTGTGCCCTTGGGATATGGAATGTGCCAGATTTGCGTCAACGAAGACCCCAGTTCCATCGCGCCAATCACCAGACCTTTGCCGTCGCGCGTCCACGAAACCCGTCCGACGTTTGCCCAACGATGCGTAGACAGAGGTTTTTCCTGTCCGGTGGCGACATTGATTTCGGCGACAAACATGTGTCGAGTGCCGGAATTCGATCCTGCCGGGCAAGCCAGCGTTTTACCGTCAGGCGACCATTCCAACCCCGTGATGTTGTAAAAATCCGGGCCTTTGCGCGAAGTCAAAATGCGCGGATTGCTGCCATCGGCATTGGCCAGCATCAACTGGTCTTCGCCCGTGCCGCGAACGCGACGGATGAAGGCGAGTTGTTTGGTGTCAGGCGAAACGGCGACCGGAGAATCAATGTCCCGCAGAATCTTTCTGGGCGTGCCGCCCAGCACGGGAACCTGAAACAGCGATTGAATCGGATCGGTGCGTTCCTGGGCGACGAAGTAGACGCTGGTTCCGTCGCGCGAAAACGTCAAGCCGCGATAGAAAATATCCGCCGGTTGAACGATTACCACGTTGTTGGAATCCGTCACCTGACGAACCAGCAGACTCTGTTTGCCTGCGTCGTTCATGACGTGAACGACGTATTTGCCGTCGGGCGAAATGGCTGCGCGCGTCGCTTTGCCGCTGGTCGTGAAACGCCGAAATTGCACGGATTGAAATGGAGATCGAACAGTCGAGGGGCCATTCAAGTACAAATACAGGCTGAACCCTATTGCCAGAAGTGTCGTGATGACCATTGTGATGAACAATGGGTTGAGGAACCTGTTTCGCGGCTCTCTGCCTGACAAGTGGGCGAAAATGCCGCTGGATTTGGCCTGGCTGATGATGCCTGTCGCCAGATTCAATTCCTGTGTCGTGTTGCCGCTCAACCGGTCGGCTTTGGTCAGATGTTTGTCTTCGTTGCCTTCGACCGACGCCATATTTGAACGGGACAATTCACGTTCGACTTCAATGCGACGTTGAAGCCGTTTGAAATCGTTGAGCATTTCCTTGGCGGTCTGGTAACGCTCTTCGCGGTCTTTGACCAGCGCTTTACTGACAATCCATTCCAACGCTTCGGGCGCCTCGGGAAGGTAATGCGACAACGGCAGCGGATCGGAATTCAGAATTCCCGCAACGATTTCTTTGGGCGAACTACCCGTGAACGGCGCGCGGCCAGTCAGCATTTCGTACAACACTATGCCGAAGCTGAACAGATCGGTTCGCCAATCCACGCGCAGTCCGCGCGCCTGTTCGGGCGACATATATTGCGCCGTTCCCATCACCACACCCGGAACGGTTTGTTTCAACGAAGTCGCGGGCGGGCCGTAGGTTTCCTGGCCGGTCGAGATCGGCGCGGTTTCACCCAGCGAAGCATCCAATCCTGCCTGATTTTGAAATTCGCTGGAATCCAGTTGCGCGTCAAACATAGCGCCTGTCAGGTCAGGGTTGAACGATTCGGTCAATTTCGCCAGACCGAAATCCAGCATCTTGACGTATCCGTCCGGGCGGATCATCAAATTTTCCGGCTTCAGATCGCGGTGAATGATTCCGGCGTTGTGCGCGGCAGAAAGAGCGCTGGCGATTTGCGACGCGATTTCCAACGCTTCGTGGATGGACAATTTTCCGCCAGCGAATTTTCGCCGCAGCGTTTGGCCTTCGATGAATTCGGTGACGATGAAATGGTAGCTGCCCGTTTCAGTGGTGGAATGGCCGACTTCAAAAATGGTGATGATGTTCGGATGATTGAGCGCCGACGCGGCAAACGCTTCCTGTTCGAACCGACGTAACCGCTCTTTGTCCTGCGTATAATGCGCGGGAAGGAGCTTGATCGCCACTTTGCGTCCCAACCGCGTATCTTGTGCCAGATAAACTTCACCCATCCCCCCCCGTGCCAATCGGAGAGAGAATTTGATAACGATCCAGACGAGTTCCTTCGGCAATCGGCATATCGGTGCAAGTTGCGGTTGTTTGAAAGCGTTACGACTCTATCCGAACTCAGGCTTCGGCATCAACCGGGATCAATGCCTCCGCTTTGCCTTTCTGTTCATTGACAAAGGCTAGCAGGATCGCTCCGACAATGAAAAACACTGAAATCGCCAGAATCGCCGGGCGCTGGCTGCGATAAATTCTGGTCAACTCGCCAAACAAATACGGCCCCAGAAACGCCAGAGCTTTTCCGGCGATTCCAAGGAAACCAAAAAACTCGGCTGCATTTTGTTTGGGAGTAAAGAGCGCCAGCAAGCTGCGTGTCACGGATTGGCACGACCCCATTCCGACACCGACCAGCGTGGCAGCCACCCAGAACATGGTTTTGTCGTGCGCGCGCCAGGCAATCAGCACTGCGATAATCCAGATCGCCAGCGAAATAAAAATCGTCCGCTTCTGCCCGATGCGGTCAGCCAGATAACCGAAGGAAAAAGCTCCGGCGGCAGCCACCACGTTCAGGACGATGAACATAAACGTGATTTCCGCCTGAGTGAAGCCGATGGTGGTGACTGCGTACACGGCTGCGAAAATGATGACGGTGACCACGCCATCGTTGTAAACCAGAAAAGCGATCAGCAATTTGACCAGTTCCCGATAACGTTTGATCTGGCCAAAAGTCCTCTTCAATTGCTTGAAACCTACAGTCAGATAATTCTCTCCGGCAGGCAATGGTTTCGGCGTGCTGCGGTCGCGCAGAAACAGAAACGTAGGAATCACGGCCACCGCGTAATACACGGCAACCACTACGGGAATCCATCTGGCTTTGGCAATGTCTGCATCCGTGGCGTTGGGTTTGATTCCTTCGGCCAAAGGCCCGCACATTGCCACGCAGATCAATCCACTAAGATAACCGAGCGCCCATTTGATGCCGGAAATTCGTCCGGCATTTTCATCTGTGGAAATGCCGGGCAAAAAGCTGTCAATGAAAATTCCGCCTCCAGCAAATCCCAGATTGGCAATGATGAACAACGTCATTGCCATTGTCACCATTCCCGGCCCGGCAAAATACAACGATCCGGTGAAGAAAATTATGGTCAGGGCGCACAGACCCAGAAACTTTTTACGACTGCCAGAAAAGTCCGCAATCGCGCCCAGAATCGGCGCCGTAAGAGCAACTACGACCTCTGAAACAGAAGCCGCCACTCCCCATAAATAGGTTCCCTGTATGGGATCGCCGACCACAATGTCCTTGAAATAGTTCGCATAAAACGCAGTGATGATGACTGTCGTAAACGTCGAATCGGCTACATCATAAAAGCACCATCCAGCGATTTCCTTTTTAGTGACGGGCGGTTGGGGAGACGGAGTTGGTGTCATAAGCGTTGTTCGGTCGGTTGGCGGTTGATGGTCAACGCGGTTAATACGGCCCGCGAATGTGTTGCACGACTTTCTGTTCGTAAAACAATCGAAGCTGGCGATGCAGTTCGTCTGAGAGCGGCGGCAAATCCGAAGCAGAGGCGTTATCGTTGACTTGCTGGACTTTTGTTGCTCCGGGAATGACGACCGTTACGGCGTCGTGATCGAGAATCCAGCGCATTGCCCATTGCGCCATTGTCTGGCTCTCGGGGACAAATTGGCGAAGCCCGTCAGCCAGTTCGACGCCAAGCTCGAACGGCAGTCCCGCGAAGGTTTCGCCAACGTTGAAAAACCGGCCATCACGGTTGTAGTTGCGATGATCGCCTTCGGCAAAACGAGATTGTTTGGTCAGCTTGCCGCCGAGCAAACCGCTCGCCAGTGGCAGCCGAACGATCAAGGCGACGGATTTGGCTTTGGCCGCTTCAAACAAATCGGCAATCGGTTTTTGCCGAAAGATGTTGAAAATGATCTGTAGGGAAGACAGTCCGTCCTGTTTCAGACAAAGATGCGCTTCTTCTATGGATTCAACGCTGGCTCCGAAGCGTTTGATTTTGCCTTCGGCTTTCAATGTTCTGAGCCAGTCGAAGACCTCGCCTTGCCGCAGGATTTCAATCGGAACGCAATGAAGCTGTGTCAAATCAAGCGCATCCATTTGCAAGCGTCGTAATGATTCTTCCGTCGCCGCGCGAATTGTTGCTTCGGTGTATTTGTCGGGATAAATCCCGCGACGACCAAGCTTGGTGGCGACGAACAGATCAGCGCTGACTGATCGTCTGAACTTGCCAATCAGCGTTTCGCTGCGACCATCTCCGTACACGTCCGCCGTATCAAAAAAATTGACGCCGCAAGTGATAGCCTTGGCCAAAATTTCGAATGCCTGCTGGTCGGGAACTTCGCCCCAATCCGCGCCAAGCTGCCAACAACCCAGTCCAATTTCGGAACAGGAAAAATCCGTATGATCGAATTTTCTGTAATGCATTTTGAGGGAAGGCCGAAAGAGACAGTTCAGAGTTCAAGCTTCGACTTGTCAAATCATCAAGCGAAGTCTTGAACTCTGAACAATTTGCTATCGAATACCGAGCAACAGGTCAACGACCAGTTGATCCAGCTTTTCGTATGGTAGCCGCTTGCGCGACAGAGCCGCGCGATCCAGATTCAACTCCTTGATCTGCTTGGCGCGTTCTGGAGTGAATTTGACCGGAATGGGTTCAAAGCTCGAATCGGTGGCTTTGATTTCGGCCAACAAGGATTGAATATCCGGGTCGTCATTAAATTGCTGCGCTTTTTCTTTCAGGATCAGATACGTGCGCATGCAACCTGCGGCAAAGTCCCACACGCCTTCTTCGTCCTCGCTGCGATATGCGTGAGCGTCGAAATGGCGTGGCCCGTCATAAGCTTCTTCAAGCAATTTGACAAGAAAGAACATGCCTTTCAGTGATTCCGAGCCGAAGCGCAAATCCTGGTCGAAGCGGCAGCCTTTTTGGTCGTTCAAATCAATGTGAAAAAGTTTTCCGGCTTCGATGGCCTGCGAAACAACGTGGTAAAAATTCAGTCCGGCCATATGTTCGTGGCCAACTTCAGGATTGACACCGACCATTTCCGGATGATCAAGCGTATTGATGAAGCCCAGGTAAGAGCCTGTGGAAGGAAAGTAAATATCGCCGCGCGGTTCGTTGGGCTTGGCTTCCATTGCGAATTTATAGCCATAACCTTGCGAGATGGAGTATTCGCAAAGAAAGTTGATGGCTTCGCGGAACCATTTGATGGCTTCGCGGGCATCTTTTGCTCCATCCACTTCTGCGCCTTCGCGTCCGCCCCAGAAAACGTAGATTTTGGCTCCAACCTCTGCGCCTAAGTCCATCGAGCGCATGGTTTTCTGAATCGCATACAAGCGAACTCGTGGATCATTTGACGTAAAAGCTCCGTCTTTGAAAACCGGATCGCCAAACAAATTGGTCGTTGCCATTGGCACAATCATTCCTGTGTCATTCAATGCCTTTTTGAAATCACTGACGATCTTGTCGCGTTCGGCAGGCGCGGCATCAATCGGAACCAGGTCATTGTCATGAAAATTGACGCCGTAAGCGCCGAGCTTGGCCAATCTTTCGACAATAGTGACAGGAGAAATCGGCTGGCGAGTCGGTTCTCCAAACGGATCGCGTCCGGGATTTCCCACTGTCCACAATCCAAACGTAAATTTATGCTCTTTCTTCGGTTGAAGAGTGCTCATTCATTGCTCCTTCGCAGTTTTCTATTTCGCGTTGTTGTGAATTGACGATCGGTAAATTCGAGTGGAAAGCGATTGTAGCTGAGTTGCTAAATCCTAGAAAGAGTTTATCGGAGGTCAAGCGTGAAAAAGACAAAAATGTCCGTCCACGATTGATGAGCTTTTGCGCCGGTTTATCAACTCATCAATCGTGCTGTGTCGAAGAGAAAACTAAAAGTAAATGTGGAAGAGAGGGGAGATGGAATTGTGGTTTTAAGCCGATTGGGGATCGGTGTTGGTAAACAGCGCGGCAAATGTTTCGCGGGCATTTGCTGTTTCATCTCTGCGAGATTTCAACCATTCAGTTGTAATCTCAAATGCCGTTCGTGCGGCGTTGGTTTTTTTGCGAAGTTTTTTGTTCTTGCGTGATTTTTTTAATTGCTCCTGCAATGGAGAATCTTTTTTGATCAATTTAGCTTTCATAAGTCACCTTCCGGTTCCTGACCCAACAAATCTATAGTCGAGATTCAGATAAAAAAAAGAAAAATGGTTCGACAGCACATAGCTGCAAATGTGTAAGCGCAACGCTCTAAAGAACGTTTCAATCGCTCTCACGAAAGTTATTAACTCAAAACGTCTTGCGCTGGACGATCGGACGCTGAATGTCACGAATCGGATATGGGGCGGAAGAGCTTTTTGGGGTAACGAATCTGGGGGGAGCTGCTAACTCCGAATGGCAGTCTAGCACAGGCTTTGCAATTTTCGCACACCCTTTTTATATTTAATTCGTTTAAGCTTGCCAACTTACAGTTGCAAGGGGATAAAGAGGCGATTGATGTTTGGCAGAAGCAAAGCGGCGAAGGAAAGTGGTTTGGTGAGTTGTACAGACTCTCGAAACAGATGAATGTTGGGGAGTCAGCATACTCAGAAAACGTCAGGACGAAAGTTCTGACAGTCGCCTTCGCCGCATCTTGAGATTCTGGTTGGAAAACAATGGAGCGGGAGACGGGATTTGAACCCGCGACTTCAACCTTGGCAAGGTTGCACTCTACCACTGAGTTACTCCCGCTAACAGAAACGACTTTTTACCGAAGCGACCGTGTTTTGTCAACGGCGCGAGCGAAGAAAATCCCTTTACCTGTTAGAACTTGTCCTCATTCCAATGGCCGCGTGCGAACCGCTCCTCGGTAAAAAATCCGCGAAGCAGGGAAATTTCGTGAACTGAATCTGGAACCGCAATCACTGTGACAACATCGTACCGGTAAGGTTCTTCCTGTACGGCCATCAGCCGACGATATAGTCGGGCGGTGCGAATGATCTGTCTCTGTTTTCGACGATCAACAGCCGTTTCAGGGGCGGCAATATCAGTTCGGGTGCGTGTTTTGACTTCAATGAAAGCCAGGACGAATGGTTTCACTGTTTCATCATAAGCCACTATGTCTATTTCGCCTGTGACTTGTCGCCCTTGCAAACTGTAGCCAATTGGCAGGGTGAAGTTGGTGGCGACGATTCGATAGCCGTGCCGTTCAAGGTAATCAGCCGCCAGGCGTTCGCCTTTGGCGCCCAATAGCAAGTGAGGCGCGCGCGCCGATTCCACAGGCAGGTCATTGGTTTTGTTTTGTTGATGCGTGTTCATTCTGAAGTCACATTTTGAAAATCAGGAGCGATGGGTATACTGCGAAAGGGTTTTCAATACCCAATTCCCAAAGCTATTTTGTGAAAGGCGTTTTTCGATGATCGCTAAAGAAAGAATGTTTATTCTGTTATTTCTGCTTTTAGGTTGCGTACAGATTACAGTCGCTCAAGCCCAAAGTCCTCATCAAACCGGTTCAGGCTATATTCCCCAACGGGTTTACGATTCGAAGGAAAAACAATTTACAGACTTTGAAGCCATGCTGACCGAACTGGCCAAGATGGATGTCGTCTTTGTCGGCGAACAACATGACGATCCCGCAACCCATAAATTGGAGCGAGCCATTCTGGATGGATTGCTTCGCCGCAAAGTCGCCGTCACGGTTTCATTGGAAATGTTCGAGCGCGATGTGCAGCAATCGCTCAATGACTATCTCACCGGCAAGCTGAGCGAAGAAGCGTTTCTGAAATCTTCGCGTCCCTGGCCACGCTATGCGACTGATTATCGTCCTTTGGTGGAAATGGCGCGAGCGCACAACTGGCCGGTGATTGCCAGCAACATTCCTCGCCGGCTGGCTTCGCAGATTTCACGGCAAGGGCTGGAATCCATCAATTCCTTGAATGAAGCCGACCGAAAATATGTTGCCGCACAGTATCAATGCCCGTTTGATGATTATTTCAAGCGTTTCACTCAGGCGATGAGCAGTCATCCGACAGGCGATTCCAAGACAAACGAAAAAAAAGATGAAAAGAAAGTCGCTGAAGAAAAAGCGATGGTCGAAAGGTTTTATTTCGCGCAATGCCTGAAAGACGAAACAATGGCGGAAGCGATTTCCGCCGCGATTCCTGTTCCGAGTGCTTCGCAACCGAAAACCGTCATCGTCCATTACAACGGCGCGTTTCACAGCGATTACAAACTCGGCACGGCTTCGCGGGTCATTCGCCGTTCGCCAAAGGCCAAAGTCAAAATCGTTTCGGTGGTTCCAGTGAATAATCTGGATTCGATCAACACGGACGAATATCGCAAACGCGGGGATTACATCATTTATTGTTTGAAGCCGATGAATTCCAAAGATACTGCCAAATAACGGGCGAATGCTGTTGGTAATGGTCACTTGTTCAAATACTCAGCCAGTCCGTTCAGGAACATTTGCACTGACATCATTACCAACAGCATTCCCATCAATCGTTCCATTGCCGTCAAGCCGCGCTGTTTGAGCAGTCGGAAAAACAACGGCGAAGCCAGCAGAATTGCCGCCGTCACCAACCAGGCCGCAGTCAAAGCCAGTACCCAACTTGTCATCTTTTTCGACGAGGATTGTGCCATCAACAACAGCGCCGCCAAGGTAGAAGGTCCCGCGACCATTGGAATTGCCAGCGGAACGATAAATGGTTCTTCGTCGGTTTGCTCGCCCATGATTCCGCCTTCTTGCGGAAAGATCATTCGAATCGCAATCAGAAACAGCACGATGCCTCCGGCGATGCTGATAGATTCTTGTTTGAGATTCAGGAATTTCAGCAAATGCTGACCGAGCAGCAAAAAGATCAGCATCACGGCGTAGGCAATCACCAGCTCACGAATCAACACCACACGGCGACGTTCCGGCGCAACATTTTTGAGCAGGGAAATAAAGATCGGCACGTTTCCCAGCGGGTCCATAATCAAAAACAGCGTGGTGGCTGCGGTAAAAATGTCCATAAAAGTTTGATGAGCAAAAAGACGATTAAACTCAGCAAGAGCTTAACCATCTTTCCTGAATTGTGACAAGCCTGAGCAGACGAATAGCGGATCAGGCTGCTTCTTGAACTATGTTGATTTTCGTCAACAGGCCAGCCTCGCCAATTCACTGGCGGAAGATTTTTCAGACGAAAAATTATTTCAGCAAAGAGCGGATTGACTAAGTCGCAAGCTGCCTATAAACATGAGTCATCGTTGTCTTACATTTTGAATCCACACGCTCCCGGGCAATCGGACTGTTTCTACCAATAACCTTATGCCGCAAGAGACTACTAAGCATCGTGAGGTGCTGGCTGCAATTGAAAGCATCGGCGCAATTGCCGAACTCACCTCACAACACGATGGGCATTACGATTACGAACTCGATCTGGAAGTGATCGTATATGGTCGCAATTACAACGGAAAAAAAGTCGGGCCGTATGTGCGCTTGCTGACTTATCTACCCGGCGAAGAAATCGTCCGCGAAGGCGATTGGGGCGGAAATTCCTTTTACATCGTCGTCAATGGCAAAGCCGATGTGTTGTTCGGCAATGGCCAGCAGAAAGTCGCGGAAATTCCTGCCGGAGTTCAGTTCGGTGAAATGTCAGTGCTGGCTGGCGTGCCGCGTTCGGCGACCATTCGCGCGCCAAAAGACGAAAGCGTTCAGGTGTTGGAAGTTCAACGTCCGGCGCTTCGACTGCTGAGAAAGCTGCCGAAGTTCGGCGAAGTGCTCGATTCCACCTATCGCCGCAATGGGCGCGCCACGACTATTCAGGACATTGCCGCCGCAACGCAACTCAGCAAAGAAGCCGTCAGCCAGCTTGAAGCCATTTCACAGTTCAAAGTATTCGGTAAAAACCACGTGCTGTTTCGCGCGGGCGACCGGATGAAAAACCTGTTTGTATTGAAATCCGGTTGGGCCAAAGTCACGCCGCGAAATGTCACTCGCCAATTGACTGCGCAGGAAAATCATCCGCGCAACTGGAAGGCGAAAGCCGCTGAAGCGTATTTCGGGCCTTCGCATTGTTTCGGCGTCGAAGCCATCACGCGCGACGGCAATTGGGAACAGACCTGCACGTTGATGGGGCGCGCCGAAGTGCTGGAAATCACTTTGACCGAACTTAGGAAGCATCCTGAGTTACGCGAAATTTTATTGCTGGCCTTTACCGGAATGGCAGCGCCGGATAATCCGAATGAAGGGCGACAACCGCTGCCAGTGGCCAAAGCTCAGGAAGCACTGATCGAAACCGGATTGGTGGATGCCACAAATCTGTTGGTGATGGACATGGATTTGTGCGTGCGCTGCGGCAATTGTTCTATGGCCTGTCATCAGGTTCACGGGCAATCGCGGCTGCTGCGGCGAGGCATTCACGTCGAACGTCCGGTCAAGCTGGAGCCGAAATCCGGTTTTCAAAGTCTGCTTTCACCGTCTGTTTGCATGCATTGCCAGGACCCGGAATGTTTGACCGGATGTCCGACCGGCGCTATTGGTCGCTTTCCAGGCGGCCAGGTGGATATTGAACCGAAAAGCTGCATCGGGTGCGGAGACTGCGCGACTCAATGCCCTTATAACTCCATCACCATGGTCAGCCGCAAACCTGACCCACCGCCGACAAGGAATTTGCTGAAGCGCTGGTTCGATTTGAAACCCGATCCTTTGCCGCCTGCCGTTGAACAAACAGAGGATTTGCTGGCGGTAAAATGCAATCTTTGTCAGAACACTCCCTTGAATCCTCCGGGCGTCAAGCGCAAAGCCTACAGTTGCGAAGAAAATTGCCCGACAGGCGCGTTGTTGCGGGTTGATCCGCATGTCTATTTCGGCGAAATCAAGGAAGCCGAAGGGACAATTTTTCGTGACCCTACGCCTGCCGTCGCGCGCCACACCTCGCACAAGGATTTCGGCAAACGGCTGGCGCACGGAATTGGGTTGCTGACTACTCTGTTGCTGACCTTGTTGACTCTGGCGGGAATGTCTCGATACGGATTGGAAACGCCGCTAATCGGTTCGTGGCTAGATTTGCGTTGGCTGACCGGCTTTGTCGGTCTGGCGGGCATAATCGGCGTGATGGCCTATCCGGTTCGCCGCAAGATTTATCGAAAGCGCGTCGGAGCGTTGCGTTACTGGATGCTGGCGCATAGTTATCTGGGCGTCATTGCCGGAATCATTTTGCTCTTGCACGGAGGAGCTAGTTCCGGCGGAGTATTGACCACGGCATTGATGGTTTCCTTTGACCTTGTGATTTTGACCGGCTTGTTCGGCATTCTGATTTACTTCATCGCGCCACGAATGCTGACGCGAATCGAAGGTCAGCCGCTGTTGATCGAAGATTTGACTGCTCGGCGCAAAGAGTTGAATCACGAACTGGGCGAACTGATGGCCAAAGTGACGCCGAACGTTCGCGTGACGGTTCAACAACAAGTGATTCCTCGCGCGTTGTCTTTGGGCTTTTTACTGCGTCAATACTTGAAGCGCGAATCGCTGGACGAAATGCTGGCCGCGCTCAAGACCGAATTCGCGGCCATCGGGCAGGGAATGACCGATGGCGAACGCGAACGCTTGCTGAAGGCGGTAGAAATCGCGGCGACGATGCGTCGCGTGGATTCGTTGATCTATTTGCATCAATTGCTGAAACTGTGGCTGGCTCCGCATGTGCTGGTGACTTCGCTGATGCTGGCTCTGATGGTTGTTCACGTTATTCAAGTGATTTATTTTCTGGCTCGGTAGGTGGCCGGTGTTCGGTTGTCGGTGGTCGGTGATTCCAAGTGAATGGTTTAATCTCGATTCAGCCACCTCAGGAGGATGTATGGTATCAGTAAAAAGCTACCGCGATTTGGAAACGTGGCAAAAAGCGATGGACTTGGTTCAAGAGATTTATCTCGAAACCAAGTCATTTCCGAAGGAAGAAACATACGGCTTGTCGGGGCAAATGCGGCGAGCAGCAGTCTCAATTCCATCAAACATTGCTGAAGGACAAGGACGCGATTCAACAAAAGAATTTTTGCACCATTTATCCATTGCTTATGGCTCGTTGTGCGAGCTTGAGACTTAAATCTTGATCGCCTGTCGGTTGGGTTATTTTAGCCGACAGGTTTATGAACGGTTGTTTGAGGCGTCTTAGCGTGTTGGGCGGCTGCTGAATGGCTTGTCAAATTCTCTCCGCAAATAGGCAGCCAAATACCGGCAACCGAACACCGGCAACCGACCACCGACTTATGAACAAATTCGTCATCATCCGAAAAGACCTCAGTCTTGACCCGGCGCTGATCGAAAGCGAAGGGCTGACGATTGGGCGATTGACCGGCAATGATCTGGTGCTGAATCACCCGACGGTGTCGCGCACCCACGCGGGCGTCAAGGAAATCAACGGCGATTACTGGATTTTCAATCTGTCGGAAGCCAATGGCACGTTGCTCAACGGCGAATTGGCCGATCAGACTCCGCTGGCGGATGGCGACATCATTCAAATCGGGCCGTTTTTTCTGTTGCCGCGTTATGTTGCCGAAGGCTTGATGCTGGAAGTCGAAATGAGCGTCAAGCCGTTGCCGGTCGAAGCCACCAGCCCAAGTCCGGGAACTGGAATGTTGCAGGTTCCGCCGGATGCAGGCCAGACCGTGCGGCTCGACCCTGGTCTTTTGGCCAAGCTGCAACGAGACAAGGTCACGCCACAGGGGACGCGGAGACTGTCCGGCACAGGCATGCTGACAGGCATGTTGAAGTCTGCGGATGCTCAGGCGCTGAAAGTGTTCTGGGACAAACGCAAACGCGAAGCGGGAAAGCTGGCTTCCGATTCTCCATTGAAACCGAAGGCCAGGACACGACTTGGCAAGGCGCAATTCAACTGGGTTCCGACACGCGATCTGCAACGAAACTGGCCGCGTGCTTTGTTTGGCTGGTCAGTACTGATTGTCACTGTCTTGTCGGTGGTGGCGATCTTCGCGTTCAAGGATGCTTATTCGCCCGGCGCTCTTTCGGCTGCGCATGCACGAAGCGACCTTTCGATTTCGCCGGCGATTGCCATCAAACCTAATGATTCGTCTTGCACGACCTGTCATGCAGTCAATGCTCCGTTGAATCAGAATTGCGCGACCTGTCACACGACCAGGGCCTTTCATTCGGGAATTTCCGACAAACATACACGAGCCGGGTTGAGCTGTATCGCCTGTCACAGCGAACATCTGGGGCGCGATTTTAGCCCGGCGCTGGTTGCCAATGTCGCCTGCACCAGTTGCCATCGTGACAGCAGCGGCTACATTTCACCGCTCAGCAACAGAGAATTGCGCACCCCTCACGGTGGAACGTTCGGCTATCCGGTGACGGATGGTCGTTGGACCTGGGCTGGCATTTCGCAATCTGAGTGGACTCGCAAGCAATTGCCTGGGATGGCATCGCAATACACCACGAAAGAGCAATTTCATTTGACTCACGTTGCCGGGCGTCAACAAGGACGCAGCAATTGCACGGATTGTCACGTGGCCGGATTTGTCGGTGACGCCTTGACGCAAGGCGTGCGCGAATCCTGCGCCAGTTGCCATGGCGTTGACCCACTATCTGCCGAAGCGCAGAACGAAAGCGCAAAATCCTTTTTCGCCGACCGGGGCAAACAGTTTTTGAACAATGCCCAGGCAGGCGGCCCACTCTGTGTTTCCTGCCATTCGCAGCACGGCGAAGAAAAAGAGCTTCGCTCCAGTCTGCGCAGGATGGTTCGGTGATGGGGAGATGGAGAGATGAAGTTGGGTGACGCAAGAAGCAGTTGATTCTATTTTTGGAGGTTTGTTTATGAGCAGAACAAAAACGATCCGCAAAGTTTTTTCAGCAACTCTGTTGCTGGTCTTTTGCTGTCTACTGTCTAACGCTTATTGTCTGCTTCCCGCCAATTCCGCTCAGCGCCAACTGAGAATCATTTGCTTTGGCGCGCACCCTGACGATGCTGAAATCGGCGTGTCGGGGACGGCGGCTTTGTGGGCGGCAAAAGGGCATGCCGTCAAACTCGTCGCAGTCACGAATGGTGACATAGGACATTGGAATGAAGCCGGTGGCCCGCTGGCTCGACGACGCAAAATCGAAGTCGAGCGTGCCGCGAAAATTCTCGGCACGACGGTCGAAGTTCTGGACAATCACGACGGTGAATTGTTGCCGACATTGGAAAATCGCAAAACGATCACCAAGCTGATTCGGGAATGGAAAGCCGACGTTGTCATCAGCCATCGCCCGAACGATTACCATCCCGATCATCGCTATACCGGCGTGCTGGTGCAGGATGCGGCGTATATGGTCACTGTGCCGAACTTCGCTCCGGACGTTCCGCATCTGACGAACAACCCCGTGTTTATGTACTTTTCCGACCGCTTCGAAAAACCGAATCCTTTTCAGGCTGACGTGATTGTTGATGTTGATTCGGTGATGGAAAAGAAACTGGATGGTTTGCTCGGCATGGTTTCGCAATTTTACGAAGGCGGCGCGAACGGTTCGCAGGAACTGATGTCAACCGATCCAGTTAAACAAAAAGAACGCTGGGCAGTGGTTCGCAAACGCTTTGTGGACCGCCAGAAAGCCGTCGCCGACAAATATCGCGCCGGTTTGGAAGAATGGTATGGCAAGGAACGCGGATCGAAGGTGCAATACGCCGAAGCTTTTGAAATTTGCGAATACGGTCGCCGACCGGACAAAGCCGAATTGAAAGTCCTCTTTCCCTTCTTCAATTGAAATCTGATCGGGTATGAAAAGATCGCAAATAATCATTACGTTGTTATTGCTCGCTGTGGTGTTGGTGGCCGCATTCGTCACCGGATTTTCCAGCGGTTTTGGGGCTTTGCCGCCAGTGGGCTGGTTGGCGGTAGCGGTGTTTGCCGGAGTGACCGGGCTGGGATTGGTGTTTGCAGATACTTTGCGCGGGCGGCGACAGGTGATGGAAGCGATGGCGGAGTTTGAAATGCTGCCCGCCGAGCAGAAGAAAACCATCGTCATGGTTGAATCGCTGGGCGCGGCGCTCGACCAGGACGGGCCGCCGTATCCGCATCCGGTGATCAATACGGCGACTTGCATTGGATGTCATGCTTGCGTGGATGCCTGCCCGCACAGCGTGCTGGCCATCGTCAACGGCAAAGCTACGCCGGTGGCCATCGAACAGTGCATGGAAGATACCAGTTGCCAGGTCGAATGCCCGACCGTTCCCAAATCCTGCATTGTGGTCAATACGACCAAGAAAATTCCCGAACGCAAAGTGCCAAATCGCGATCAGCGGTTTATGACCAATGTGCCCGGCGTATATTTGATCGGCGATGTGTCGGGCGTTCCGCTCATCAAAAATGCCATCAATGAAGGCGGCGCTGTGATTGATTTCATCGTCGAGGACCTGAAGCACGAAGGCAAAAACGGCAAAGCTGATTACGATGTCGCGATTATTGGCATCGGGCCGGCTGGATTGTCCGCGACTGCTCTGGCCAAACAGCGAGGGTTGAAATACGTAGCGCTGGAACAGGACAAGGTCGTGGCCACGATTGAGCAAACTTATCAGGCGGGCAAATACGTCTACTTCAATCCTGTGGACAAGCCAGTCAAGGGTGGAATCAATCTGGCCGGAGCGGGCGCGACCAAGGAGGTGATGGTCGGATCGTGGATGGAAACCATCCGATCGAACGGGCTGGTCATCAACCAATTTGAAAGCTGCAAGAGCGTCAAACCTGCTGGAGAAGCGGGCAGTTTTTTCGTTGTCGAAACCGAGCAGGAAAAGAACAAGCGCAAAATGCAGTACAGCGCCCGACGTGTGATTCTGGCGATTGGCAATCGCGGCACTCCGATGAAACTGGGCGTGAAGGGAGAAGACTCAAAGGTCATTGTCACCGCTACCGAGATGGTCATGCCTGCTTTCTGCAACAAATGCGGTGAAAAGCGTGTCGGCGAATATCGCTTTTGCCAGAATTGCGGCCAGCAATACGTTCCCAAATTGAAACAGCGCCCGGCGTTTGAAGACGAAAAAGTGAAATACAAGTTGAGCGATCCGAATGATTACAGCGGCAAGCACATCGTGGTGGTTGGCGCAGGTAATTCCGCCATCGAAGCGGCAGTGGATTTGGCGGCATATCGTTCGGACGATGGAACCAAATTGACCGGATGGCGCGACAACACGGTTTCGCTGGTCGTTCGCAGCAATTTCAAAGGCGATCTGAAACTCGGCAACAAGATGATGGTTTACGAATGCATTGACGAAGGAAAAATCACGCCGTATTTCGAACAGGCCATCAAGGAGATTACGCCTGATGAAGTGATTTTGATGAACGCCCGCGAACGCGATGCGAAAAACGCCGGGGAGACCGCGCGATTCAAAAACGATTACGTCTTTGCCTTGATCGGCGGCGAAAAACCGACGCGGTTTCTGGAAAGCATCGGCATCAAAATCGGCTGACTAAAATTCCGACGGCTTGTCTTTTTTGACGCGGCCTTTAGAATACGCCCCTTCGCGCACATTCAATCATTTCAACCAATTTCAACGGAGGACTTTTTCAAATGGGAAGAGGCGATTTACGCTCTAAACGTGGAAAGATCAGCAGAGGAACTTCCGGTAAGACTCGCAAAAATCCGAAACAACTGGGCAAAGCGAGACGAGCCAAGAAAGCTGCTGCCAAAACCGCCAGCGCATAATTTGTGTGGCCACAAAAAAGACCTGCTGTTGTTCGACAGCAGGTCAATTTGGTTAAGGAGAGAAAAAAAACTTGCGAGTTCCAGTGGCGAATTCGCGGTTGGTCAAACGTCCTACGGTTTCTTTTTGTCGCCGCCTTTTTTGTCGCCGCGTCCGCCACCACGATCCTTATCGTTTTTTTCGGGTTGTTTGGGCGGGTCTTTGGGTTTTTCTTTGACCTTTTCAGGCGGTTTGCCTTGCAGATGCCATTCCTGAATCCCGGCCAGTCCCGTCAACGCCAACGACGAACTGATTACGAATGCGAATAGTATTTTTTGTAATGCTTTCATTCTAACTTCCCCCTTCTGTCCAAGCTTCATCAGCTTTCAAAAGGAAACAGCTTTTTGTCTGCCGGATAAGGGGACGACAATTCCTTTAGCTTATAGATCGTCGCTTGCTTGGACGGCGGCGATCTTAACAGAAACGTTCAGGCTCAAAAAACGGCTTGGCGATTGACTCTTTCCAAACCTGTCGCGCCTGCGACGTTTGTCTGTTGAGCAATGCCCGTGCCACCAAGTATTTTTCAGCTCTGAGTCGCAAACTCCAATCAATTGAAATGGTTAGTTTGTAGCGAAACAGTCTGGCAATTTTTTCCTCTTTTTAGCCCAGGCAAACACTTCACGTTTTGGGATACCAGATGACGCTAATCGCCTACTGATTTACTCATATAGTCAGGGGATTGAAACGGCCAGCGTCCGGTCAACCGCGACCAAAGCAGGAAGCAAACGATCCCGACAATCAACGCAATCAGGCTGCCAATCTTGATCCAGTTATCCATGGTCAGGTAAATGAACAACCAACCGATCAGCGCCACGAAGCTAGGAATGGGGTACAACCAGATGCGGTAAGGGCGATGCAGTTGAGGGGCGTTTTTTCTGAGCAATGTCACGGCAAAGATCTGCCCGACAAACTGCACCAGAATTCTCAGGGCAATCAACATATCAATCACAGTCCCAAGCGAAAAGAAGCTGCACAGAATGGCAATCGCTCCGATGACCAGTAACGAAACGTAAGGGAAATTGTGTTTCGGATGCAGTTTGCCGAAGACATTGAAAAAATATCCGTCGCGCGCCGCCGCATACGGAATCCGCGAATAACCCAGTAACAAGGCGAAACACGACCCAAACGCCGTCCACAGAATCATGATCGTCACGACGATGGCAATCGGGCGACCGTAAATTCGCTCCATCATGATCGAGACGACAAAATCCGACAGCGGTTTGGTCGTTTCCGCTGGAACGAATTCACGCCAGGGAATGACGCCGATGATCGAAAGATTGATGAGAATGTAAATCATCGCCACGGCTGCGACGCTGATAATGATCGAACGGGGAATAGTGCGACCGGGGTTTTTGACTTCGTCGCCGATGTAGCAAATGTCGTAATACCCCAGATAATCGTACACGCCAACGCGTGAAGCTGCGCCAAGCCCAAACAGAAATCCGGTCGAAAAACTGAACGCTCCCGGTGGAAAGTCGAAGGCCAGTTTCGGATCGAAGTGCATGGCTCCGGTGAAGATGACCAGGCCCGTCGTCAGCAAAGTGCCGATCCACAAGCTGACAGTGATTTTGCCGATGTGTGTTATTTGTCTGTAAAGCAGCGCAATGTTGATGGCTCCAATGGCGATGACGATCAGATTTTTCGACGCATCCGGCCAGATGTAATTCAGGTATTGCGCAAAGCCGATATAACCAGACGCGATTTCAAACGGCCCGCTGATGATGAATTGCCAGATGAACAAAAACGCCATCAACCGGCCAAAGGTTTTGCTGCCGAAACCTTCGCGCAGATACAAATAGCTGCCGCCCGAACCTGGCATCGCCGCGCCCAGTTCGCTCCAAACCATTCCATCGGGAATGACGATCAGCACGGCAATCAACCAGCCCAGCATCGCTTGTGGCCCGCCAAGCGCTGTCATCAGCAATGGAATCGTCAAAAACGGCCCAATGCCTATCATGTTCGACATGTTCAATGCCGTCGCTTGCAACGTGCCGAAGCTGCGAATCATGTGGGGTTGGTTTTCGTCGGTTGTTGGTCGTTGGTCGGTAGTCGGTTGGTTCATTGTTCATCCAAAAGGTCTAAGAAGTTGGTCAAAATGCGTTCAGTAATTCCCCAGATCAATCCTTGTTCGGTCGGGTACGCCGGCCATTTTTGCCAGACGCTGCCCACTTGTCGGCGATATTCGCCTGACGGGCCTTCGCGTTTCAGTCGCCCGACAGAAACCCAAAAGGCCGTGGCGACTTCATGACTGAATTGAAAACTCAGTTCCGGCGAAGCGATGGCGACCAGCGGTGTAATTTCAATTTGCGGCAGTTTGGGATTTCGCGGAGCGATCAACGGCAATTGGCCGATGAATTCTCCCACGCTGTGCAGATCAATCCCGATTTCTTCGTGAGTTTCGCGCGCGGCGGTTGCCAGCAAGTCCTGGTCTTCAGCTTGAGCGCGTCCGCCCGGCAAAGCCAGATTGCCCGACCACGGGTCTCCGTCGCGTTCCGCTCGTTTGATGATCAGAGCTTCGGCAGCGCCGTTCATCTCACGCAAGATCAAAGTGACGGCTGCCTGCGGAATTCGTTCCGGCTCGATTGACAGCGCGTTGAACGACGCAAGCCGGGCAGTCAACTGACGGCGGATGCTGTTGAAATCACTCATTGGTTTGTTTGTTTCGAGTACTTCGGAAGAAAAGCGCCGCCAGAATAGTCAGGCCTTTCCATCAAGTCAATTTTCAGTTTTCTTGACACTCCGGCCACAGCTACGTTTTGATGCCGTTGCGAATTCATCATCAATCGGAGGCTCACGAATGAACACATCTCGACGGCGACTTTTGCGCGGAAGCGTCGGCTTGGCGGCGTCATCGCTTGCGCCGGAACTTTTGCTCGCCAAACCAAAACGCGGTTATTCCCATCTGGAAATCGAAGCGCGCCAAAAATCCGGCAAGGGTTTAGCCGGACTTGCGAAAGCCGATTTAACAACGCCCTGCTTGTTGCTAGATTTGGATTTGTTTGAAGCGAACATCGCCCGAATGGCCGCACACGCCAAAGCTGCGAAGATCAATTTGCGGCCTCACGGCAAAACGCACAAATGCGCGGAAGTCGCGCATCGGCAATTGAAAGCCGGAGCAATCGGTTTATGCGTCGCCACCATCCGCGAAGCCGAAGCCATGTCGGCGGCAGGCGTCAAAGGCTTGCTGATTACTTCCGAATTGGTCGGCAAACCGAAAATTGATCGGTTGATGAAATTGCTTCGCCGCGCGCCGGACACCATGACGGTGGTAGATGCTCTGGCGCACGCTCAACAACTCAGCGAAGCCGCTCTGGCAGCCAAACTCAAGTTGCATGTTTTGATGGATGTTGATCCTGCCGGTCGCCGCACGGGAGTTCCCGCGGGGGAACAAGCCGTCAAGTTGGCCGAACAATTGGTGAAACTGCCCGGATTGCGATTGCGTGGCATTCACGGATATTCCGGCGCGTCGGCGCACGTCAACGGCTTTGAAGCTCGCCGCGCTCATTCGACCAAAGTCATGACGCCTGTGCTGGAAACTTTCGCGCAACTGAAACGGCTTGGCTTGCCGGTGGAAATTATGTCCGGCGGCAGCACAGGCACATATAACATTGACACCGAACTGAAGGGCATGACCGAACTGCAAGTTGGTTCTTATGTTTTTATGGACAAGGATTATCGGCTGGTCGGCGGAAAAAGCGGTGCGGAGTACGATGATTTCAACTGCGCGTTGACGGTGATGGGAACGGTCATCAGCAAGCTTTATGACGATCACGCGACGCTGGATTGCGGCATCAAGGCTTTTGCCAAAGATCGCAAATTCGACGCCGATGTGAAGGGAATTACCGGTGTGACCTTTTCCGCCAGCAGCGACGAACATGGCACATTGTTGTTTCAAAATCCCAGCCGCGAAATCAAGCTCGGCGACCGCATCGAATTCATCGTGCCTCACTGCGATCCGAACGTGAATCTGTATGACCGCATCTACTGCGTGCGCGGCGAGAATGTCGCGGATGTGTGGCGAACGGTCGGGCGTTACGGAGATTGACGATAAATCTGTTCAGGGAAAGCCTGTGTCCATCCCAAATTTGAAACCGGCGAGCGTTGTTGTGGCCAAACATTGCAACGCTCGCCGGTTTTTTGTCGAAAAGAAAATCGCTGTATGCCGAAGCCGCAGATGTCGCGCAGGAAGTCTTTATCAAGGCGTATCGCGGCCTGACTTCGTTCGCGCCGAAAGTCACATTTTTGCCTTTTGGGCAAAAGGCAGCGGCACAAAATACGGCAGGAGCATACCGGGGCGAGTTCCTGCCGTTTCAACAACCCAACTTCTCTTTTGGGTGGATTATTCGTGGCGAAGCGCAATCAGCGGATCAACCTGTGCCGCGCGGCGAGCAGGCAGCCAGCAGGCGACAATCGCCGTCAGCAACAGCACGCCGATGATCGAACCAAACAGCAGCGGGTCGGCGCTGCGGACGCCGAAAAGCTGTTCCGCCAACTGGCGTTGCCACGTGCCTGAACCGTAATACTGGCTGGCCATCAATCGCTTCAATCCGTAAGCCGCCGCTGCGCCGAAGGCCAATCCGATCAGCACGAGTTTCAGTCCCTGCCAGACCACCATTCGCAACACGTTTTCCGGTTGAGCGCCCAACGCCATGCGAATGCCGATTTCGTTGGTTCGTTGCGCGACGGAATACGCCAGCACGCCGGACAATCCAATCGCCGCCAACGCCAATGCCAGCAATCCGAAAAAGCTGAACAACTGGGCATACAACCGCTCTTGCGCCAGAGCTTCGTGCGCGCGGGCTGTTTGGGAAGCGACTTCAGTCACGGGCAGATTGCCATCCAGGTCGCGAATGACCTGACGAACTGCCGTTGTTAATGCCGTTGGTTCGCCCCTGGTGCGCAACGCGAAGCTCATGCCGCCGAATTCAACCGATTCCTGTTGCCAGGTTCGATACATCAGCGGTTCGATGTCATCGCGCTGGCTGTTGTATTTGGTATCGGCAACAATGCCGACGATTTCCATTTCATCGTTGCTGTCGGTGTCTCTGACCCGTTTGCCCAGGGCGTCTTCGTTCGGAAAGAACTTGCGCGCAAAGGTCTGGTTGACGATGGCGACCGGCGGCGCGTTTTTCGTGTCCTGCGCTGTGAAATTGCGCCCGGCCACCAAAGGGATTTGCATCGTGGTGAAATAATTTTCGCGAATGGTTTGCCGGTTGGCGGTGTGATCGGTGGCGGTTTTTTCGGTTTCACCGGGAAGCAGAACGTTTGTATTCCACATCGAATGAGAAATCAGCGGAATGGCTGCAAACGTCGCCGATTGAACACCGGGCAAAGCGTCAAACCGCTCGAACGCACGTTGATAAAACTGCGTAATCTGGTCCCCTGTATATCCGGCCTGTTTCGGATTGAGCGAAAACAACAGCAAATTTTCCTGATTGAAGCCGAGGTTGACGGTTTGCAGATTATGCAGCGTGCGCAGATACAAACCTGCGCCAACCAGCAGCAACAACGACAGCGCTACCTGACCAACGATCAAACCTTTGCTCAACCGCGACACATTGCCTGAACTGCGCCGGCTTTGTTTCAACCCGCCAGCCAAATCGGATTTGGTCGCGCGCCAGGCCGGAACCAGACCGAACAAAATTCCCGTCAGCAACGAAACGCCTACCGTAAAAACGAGCACGCGCCAACTAAGCGTTGGTTCGATGCCTTCGGGCAGAAAGCTGGTGTTGCGATGCGCCATTGCCGCCAACACGCTTTTGCCCCAATACGCCAACAGAATTCCAGCCGCTCCGCCTATGACGGCCAGCAAGACGCTTTCGGTCAGCAATTGTCGAATCAATCGCCAGCGTCCAGCGCCGACCGCCAATCGCACGCTGATTTCCGGGCCGCGCAAAGCGGCTCGCGCCAGCAGTAAATTGGCGACGTTGGCGCACGCAATCAGCAACACCAGCGCGACCACGACGAACAGACCGTAAATCGTCCGCGAATACAGCTTGCGAATTTCCATCAATCCGCGCGCGCCCGTTTGCGCCACCAGATTGGGATAATCCTTCGGCTCGATTTTCACAGGATCGCTTTCTTTTCGCGGAGGCGGCATCAATTCCAGTGCAGTGGTTTGAAACGCGCCGCTCAAACTGTCGCGTGCGTCGTCAAAGGTTGCACCGGGTTTCAATCGTCCCATCAGATGAATCCACCAATAACCCGGTCGTTTGTCGTTGGTCATGGCGGAATTATTGCCCAGCAGTGTTTTTTCGAATGTCAGCGGCACGGTGACTTCCGGGTGCTGGCTGACCTGCAAAGCGCTTTGAAAGCCAGGAGGATTGACGCCGATGATCGTGAACGCCGTTTTGTTCAGTTTCAGTTGCTGACCGATGACGGAAACATCACCGTTGAATCGTTCCAGCCAATAAGCGTGGCTCAGCACGACCACAGGATTGGCTGTCGTAGTGTCGTCGGCGTCGGTGATGGCTCGCCCCAAAATCGGTTGCACGCCCAAACCGCTGTAATACCCGCCGGATACGACTTGTCCGCTAATGACTTCGGATTGGTTGTTGGCGACCGCCGTCAGACCATCCAGCGGCGCGAAGGCGAACAAATCGCTGAGCGGACTGTCTTTTGATTCGGTGTGAACCTGTCGCAGTTTTTCCACGACTTCAAGGCGAAACATGGATGCCTGTCGCCGGTTGGGATCATTGCCGCCGGTGAAGGTTCCGCGCATTCCCGAAGTTCGGAACGGACGCCCGGCTTCCCATTCAAACAGAACCAATCGTTCCGGCTCTTTGACGGGCAACATTTTCAGCAACACAGTGTCTACCAAACTGAATTGCGCTGTATTTGCTCCGATGCCCAGCGCCAGCGAAAGCACCGCCACCAGCGTGAAGCCCTTGTGTTTGAGCAGCATTCTCCATCCGTATCGCAGGTCTTGAAACATGTCATCCTCCAGACGTTGGCGTTGCAACCACAGCGCGTCCCAAAACGCGCCGAGGCTTCGCCAGCATAATTCCAGTTTGTTTTGCCAGTTCAATTTGTCCCACTGCGCCAGCATCGCTTCGCGGTATTGCAACTCGGCTTGCCATTCCTGCCGGAAGCGGGCGCGAAATCGTTGCGGCACGATCAATTCGATAAAGCGAATCAGCCAGAGCCAGAAACGAAATTTCGTTTTAGAGTTCGGATTTGCCATTGGCGTTATTCGTGTCGCAATGCGACCATCGGATCAACTTTAGTCGCACGCCGCGCGGGCAGATAGCAGGCTGCCATGGCCACAATGACCAACACGAAAGTAAGGCCGCCCAGAGTCAATGGGTCGCGCGTTGGCAATGTCGGGAGCGCCCAGACCAACAGTCGTGAAATCACATACGCGCCGCCGAATCCAAACACCGCGCCCAGAATAATCAGTCGGGCGCCTTTGCCCAGAATCAACCACAGCACATCGCGCGATTGCGCGCCAAGCGCCACGCGGATTCCGATTTCACCGGTACGTTGAGCGACGGAATAAGAAATCACTCCGTAAATCCCAATCGCCGCCAGCAACAATCCCAACGTCGCAAACGCTCCCAGCAATGTGCCGAGTAACGAAATGCTGCCCAGACTTTGTTCGACCTGATCGCGCGCTGTGCGGATGCGGTAAACCGGTTGTGTGGAATCCAGTTCGGCCACGGTGCGGCGCAACATTCCGGCAAAGGCTTCGGGCGCGATGTCGCCGCGCAGGTTGATGTTGACAAAAGCCCGCGGCGCTTGCGCCAACGGGCGGAACGCCTGATAGCGCGTATAGGGTTCGCCCAGTAGGCCTGGAAAACCAATGTCATTCACGACGCCGACGATTTCACTCCAATTGGGGTTGTCGCCCGGTCTGCCCAGACGTTTCCCGACTGCGCTTTCGTTCGGCCAGAAACGGCGCGCTGTGGTTTCGTTGATGATGAGGACATCAGGCCGGTCAGCTAAGTCGTTCGCGTTGAAATTGCGACCTTCCAGAAGCCGCGCGCCGAGTGTGGCGAAATACTCCGAACTGACTGGCTCGAAATAAATTTCCGGCCACTCGCCTGGTTTCGGTTCGGGGTGTCCTTCAACTTTGAAGCTGCCACTGCTGTTGAATCCCCAGGCAGGTTGCGAACCGGAGATGGCAATCTGCTTGACGCCGGGCAACGCACGCAGACGCTCTTCGAGTTGCCGGTAGAAAACAGCACGTGAAGCAGGAGTGGAATAATTTGAGCCTTGCAGCCCAAGTTGCGCTGTCAACAAACCGTCCACGCGCCAGCCTGGGTCTTGGTTGGTGAAACGTTGCAAACCACGCAGGAACAGCCCCGCTCCGGCGAGCAAAACCAGTGCGAAGGCTACTTCGCCGACAATCAGCGCGTGCCGCAGTCTGTGTTGCGACCGTCCGGCCGTCGAACCGCGCGGGCTTTCCTTCAGCGCTTGATTCACGTCCACTCGTGAAGCCAACCACGCCGGAACCGTGCCGAAGAGCAGTCCGGTCAGCAACGATGCGAGCAGCGCAAAACCAAATACCTTGAAATCGAGCGTCACATCCGCGCCCGGCAAATTGCTGAACAGACGCGAACTGATAAATCTGACTGCGCCTAATGCCAGGAACAGGCTGATCGCGCCGCCGAGCAGGGCAATGACCAAACTTTCGATCAACGACTGCCGCAACAGTCGAAAGCGCCCGGCTCCAAGCGCGGCGCGAACGGAGTATTCGCGCGAGCGCGTCGCTGTGCGCACAAGCTGCAAATTGGCCAGATTGGCGCAAGCGATCAGCAGCACAAAACCAGCCAGCCCAAAAACGAACCACATGACTTTGCGCCCAATGTCGTCAGACATCGTCCGTTGCAGCGATTCCAGACGTATCCCTTCATTTTGATTTGACGAATTTTCCTGGGCGATGGCGGCAAACAGTGTGGAAATGTTTTGTTGAGCTTGTTCTGGCGTCACCCCAGGTTTCAGCCGAGCGAACATTCGCAAATAGTTGTTGCCGCGATTCTGGCGCTGGTCGGCGGCAAAGGCTATGGGGCGCCATACATCCACCGTTCCCCACAGCAACGGATGTTCGAAAGTTGGCGGCATGACGCCGACGACCTTGATGCTTTCGCCGTCGAGTTGCAGTGTTCGCCCGATGATATTCAGATCGCCGCCAAAACGCCGCTGCCAGAAACGATCGCTCAAGACCACAACCTGATTGGCGCCCGGCTGGTCTTCTTCGGCAGTGAACCATCGTCCCATTGAAGGTTGCACTCCCAGAGCCGGAAAAAAGTCCGCCGTAACGGCCAGACCCTGCAATCGTTCGGCGGAAACTCCATCCTCCACCAGGTTGGGACCAACGCCGTTGATGGCGACCATCTGCTCGAAGATGTTGTTCTTTTCGCGCATGGCGAAAAAATTACCGGGCGAATGCGGCCAATTTTGCGAATGCGGCGAGGTGCGCCAAACGTACAAAAGCCGTTCGGAATTCGGATAAGGCAATGAGCGGAATAGATACGTGTTCAATACGCTGAACATGGCCGTGTTCGCGCCGATGCCCAGCGCCAGCGTCAGCACCGCTACAATGGTAAAGCCCTTGTTTTTAAGCAGCATTCGCAAGCTGTACCGGAAATCTTGAAACATGTCGTCCTCCAATCGTTGTCGTTGCAGCCAGAGCGCGTCCTGAAACGCGCCCAGGCTCCGCCAGAGCAATTCCAGCTTGTTTTTCCAATTCAGCCGATACCAGCGTGCCAACATCGCTTCGCGGTATTGCAGTTCGGATTCCCATTCCTGCCGGAAGCGAGGGCGAAAATGCCTCGGCACGATTACGCCTATGAAGCGAATCAGGCGATAGTGCAGTGAAGCCAGGAATGTCTGATTACGATCGAGCATAAGATAGGCTCAAATCTCAAACTCCCAGTGAACGCCTTCAGAGCCTAGGCATCTGTTGGTCTGGGTTTCTTTTCGACGGCAAACAGGTTTTCCAGCGCACGATAGCGTCGCAACGCTTCCGCCAACGCCTGATGTCCTTGTTTGGTCAATTCGTAATAGCGACGAGGGGTGCGTTGTTCGTTTCCGGCAATCTCTTCCGATTCCCAGCGTGAAGTGACCAAATCGGTATCTTCGAATCGGCGCAGCGCCGGATAAACCGTGCCGCTGGGCAAACCTGTCACGTCAATAATGTCGAAACCGTACTGATAACCGTTGGCGAGCGCCTGCAAAATAATCGCAGTCGTGTAACTGAGATTCACGGCAAAACCTCCCTATGTAGTAATCTATTTCGTGGCCGTAGATTACTACATAGGGAGAGGCCGTCAAGATTGTAAATGTTCCAGAAGGAGAGAAATCAGCGAAAAGCGAGTGGAAAAAATCTTCCTTGTGAGCCGGAATTGATGGGCATCCAAGAATCTGGTTATTCGTGACGAAGAGCAGCCATCGGATCAATCCTGGCCGCGCGCCTCGCTGGCAGGTAACAGGCCAGCAGGGCGACGGTAGCCAGAAAAAGCGAGATGATTGCAAACGTCGCGAGATCAAAAGCGGTAACTCCGTACAGCAGGCTTGTCATGGTTCGGGTAGCGGCGATTGATGCGATGATGCCGCCGGCTATCCCGACCATCGCCAACGTCATGCCTTGCCTGACGATCAATCCAACCACATCGTTAGCCCGAGCGCCCAGTGCCATGCGGACGCCGATTTCCTGAGTGCGCTGGGTGACCGAATACGACATGACGCTGAAAATACCAACGGCGGCAAGCGTCAGCGCTACTGCTGCAAAAATGCCTAGCAGCAATGCATTGAATCGGCGTGGCGCAGTGGTTGAAGCAATGACTTCGTTCATCGTCTGAATTGCCGTCACTGGCTGGTCTCGATCAATCGCCAGAACCTGGTTGCGAATGGCGGCGGTCAGACTTGCCGGATCAACGGACGAGCGCACCATCAGAAACATTTCGCGGCGCGGTTGCTGTAAATACGGCAGATACCAATCCGGTTCGGCAACGGATTCCAGACTGCGGTGGGGGATGTCTTTGACCACGCCGACAATGGTTTTCCAGGGATTGTCCGGGCGCGGACTGCCTAACGTCAGTCGTTTACCTATGGGGTTTTCGCCGGAGAAATAGCGACGCGCCAGACTTTCGTTGATGATTGCCACTCTGAGGCTGTCGGCGTTGTCGTGTTCAGAGAATTCGCGCCCTGCAACGAGAGGAATGCCTAGCGTGCGGAAATAATTTGGCGTGACCTGTTGCCATCCGGCCCAGGTTGCATTGTTGGAATCAAACGGGCGGCCTTCAATGGAAAAAGGATCGTTCAACGCGAATCCGCTCAGCGGTTGAATCGTGCTGAGACTGACGGAGTTGACGCCGGGCAGCGATTCCACTTTCCGAAGCAATTCTTGATAAAACGCCGCCGTTTTGGCTGGTTCAGTATAACGTGTTGCGGGCAAGGCGATTTCGGCGCTGAGCAAGTGGTCGGCATCAATGCCGGGATTGACGCGCTGCAATCGCAAAAAACTGTGCAGCAACAGCCCGGCGCCAATCATCAACAGTAAGGCGATTGCCATTTCGCTGACCACTAACATATTTCGCAACCAATGATGGCCTTGTGTTGCTGTCGCACCGCCTTCTTTCAGCGAATGTTGCAGGTTCAGTTTTGACGCTTGCAGCGCGGGTGCGACGCCGAAGATCAATCCGGTCAGCAGGGAAAGCCCCAGCGTGAAAAGCAGAACACGCCCGTCCACGTTGATTTCCTGCAAACGCGGCAGATTGTCCGGGCTGAGCGCCAGCAGCGCTTTGACGCCCCACCACGCCGATGCCAGGCCAAACAAGCCTCCTAGCCCGGCAATCAGCAAGCTTTCGGTCAGCAATTGTCGAATCAACCGCAAGCGGCTTGCACCCAAAGCAGCGCGGACGGCCAACTCCTTTTGTCTAACGTTCGCGCGCATCAAAAATAAGTTGGCCGCGTTGGCGCAGGCAATCAACAAGACCAACCCGACAGCGGCAAACAAAACCAATAGCGCGCGGCGGCTTTTGCCGACAATCTGTTCCTGCAACGGGACGATTGTGATGCGCCAACCTCCGTCGGCATCATTCGGCCCGCGATAACCGCGATGTTGTTGTTCAAACCGCTGGCCTAGTGCAGTCATTTCCGTTCGCGCTTGTTCCAGCGCGACGTTCGGTTTGAGCAGCCCAAGTACATTCAGATAATACGGTCTTTGGCGTTCAGCGATCTGATCGGCGGTGAAAGCGAGCGGCGTCCAGAATTCGGCAGGCTCGGCAAAGTTGAAACTGGGATGCGGAAATTCAAAACCAGCGGGCATCACGCCTACGACAACGTAAGTCTGGTCATTGAGCCGAATGTCGCGGCCAATGACATTCGCTTCGCCGCCCAAACGCTGTTGCCAGAATTTGTGGCTCACAACGACGACATTGTTCTGGCTGGGCTGCGTTTCTTTTTCTGAAAGCAACCGGCCTTGCGCTGCTGTCACACCCAGCATCGGAAAGAGATTGGCTGTCACGTTGGCTCCAACAATACGTTCCGGTTGTTGGCCGCTTGTAAAGTTGAAATCCGCCGTGTGGTAAGCGGCCATAGTTTCAAAGCTCTGCGTCTGGTTGCGGTAATCCACATATTCCGCAGCCTTCGCACGCATTTGCTCAATGTTCAGCTTCAGAAAGTTTCCCCAGATCACGACCATTCGATCCGGATTTTGATAGGGAAGCGGACGGAGCAACACGGCATTGACCACGCTGAACACAGCGGTGTTCGCACCGATTCCCAGGCTGAGCGTGAGCACAGCAACCAGTGTGAATCCGGGGTGCTTGAACAACATTCGCACGCCGTAGCGCAAGTCCTGAAACATCTCGTCCTCCCATCGTTGCGGTTGCAGCCACAGCGCATCCCAAAACGCGCCCAGGCTGCGCCGCAGCAAATCAAGTTTGTTTTGCCAATCCAGCTTGTCCCACTCGGCAAGCAGCGTTTCCCGATAGCGCAATTCGGCTTCCCACTCCTGCCGCCAATCGGCGCGCAACCGCTGCGGGACAACCAGCCCAATGAAGCGAATCAGCCAGAGATGAAGTTGTCTGTTCTTCATTTCGCAATCCCGCTGTCACTCGTGTCGCAGTGCCGTTATCGGATCAATCCGCGTGGCTTTTCGGGCAGGCAGGTAACAGGCCAGCAAGGCAACCAACAGCAATAACAACGGGGCAACAACGAATGTCGTCGGGTCGGTTGCCGTTACGCCAAACAACAACCCCGTCAAGGCGCTCGTGAGCCATAGTGCAGCGAGCAAGCCGATGCCAATGCCACACAACGCAAAGCGCAATCCCTGCCCGATAACCAGCTTCAGAATATCGCGCGGCTGCGCGCCGAGCGCCAGGCGTGTGCCAAGTTCGCGGGTGCGCAGCGCGACGGATTGCTGCATAACGCCGAAGATGCCTACGGCAGCCAGCGACAAAGCCAGCGCGGAAAACAGCGTCAGCAACCACGTTTGAAAACGCCGCTGCGCGCCGGATGCGGCAAACTGGCTTTCGAGCGTGGCGATCAGTGTGAGCGGGACAGTTGAATCAAGCGTGCGAATCTCATTGCGCACGACGGCGGCAAGTTGCGTGGGTTCCAGCGTGGTGCGGATCAGCAAGCTCATGCGGCGCGATGGGCTTTGCGCATGCGGCGTGAACACTTGCGCGACGCTGTCACGCTCCAGGCTCTGGCGGCGCAGGTCGCCGACGACGCCGACAACGGTCAACCACGGCGCGTCAGCTTGCGCTGCGCCATGCTTGAAACGTTGACCCAGCGCCTCTTCGTTCGGCCAGAACCGACGCGCCATCGTTTCGTTGATGATGGCAACGGGCGGCGCGTTTTCATTGTCCTGTGCGTTGAAGGAGCGCCCTTTGCGCAATGGCACGCGCAATGTTTGAAAGAAGTCGCCGCTGATCCCGTCTCCACTGAGAGGAACGCGCGTCGGTTCCGCACCGTTTGCGGCGTTACGTTCCGTAGTAATCAGCGCATCCAAACTCCCCGACGTCAGAAAGTCGTTGATCAGACCGGCAGATTCGACGCCGGGCAACGCCGCAATGCGTTCGCCCACTTGTTGATAAAAGAGGCGGATTTGTTCGGGAGTGCGATTGGACATAGGCGAGAGTCCAAGCATCAGCACATTGGTCGAATCAAAGCCGGGATCAACGGCCTGCACGTGCAAAAAGCTGCGCAGCAATAATCCCGCGCCGGAAAGCAACAACACCGCCAGACTGAATTCCGCTACGACCAGCAACCCGCGCACACGACGGCCACTGAGGCCACCGCTCGCGCTCCGACCATCCTTCAACGCTGCGCCGGGCTGAGACTGCGAAACCTTCCACGCTGGAAGTAATCCAAACAACGCGCCGGTCAATACAGACACGGCGACGGCAAAGGCCAGCACTTGCCCGTCAATCGCCACGCTGTCCAAATTGGCAACGTTCGGCGGGGCGAATTTAAGCAGAAGCTGAAGGCCGAACTGTGCGATGAAAAGATCAACCGCGCCCGCTAGCAACGCCAGCAATGTGCTTTCCGTGAGCAATTGCCGAATGAGTCGCATCCTGCCCGCGCCGAGCGCCATCCGAATCGCCATCTCGCGTTCACGCGCCAGGCTGCGTGCCAACATCAGATTCGCCACATTCGTACACGCGATCAGCAGCACGAACACCACCGCGCCGAATAAAATCCACAGCGCCAGCCGCACGTTGCGCCCCGTCAATTGAAGCTGGAACGGAACGACATTCACGCCCAGGTCTTTGTTGCTGTCGGGGTAACTTTGGGCCAGTCGCTCGGCAATTACATTCATTTCGGTTTGCGCCTGTGTGAGCGTTGCGCCTGCCTTGAGCCGTCCGATGACGCGCCAGAATCCCCTATCGCGCCGGTTTTTTTCTGCCGCTCCAGCCAGCGTCGGTTGCCAGACTTGCACGTCTGGATTGGGAAATTGAAAATGCTCCGGCATCACGCCAATCACCTGCGCACGCACTCCGTCTATTTCCACCATTTGGCCACCATTTTTGATGATGTCGGACGACGCGCCAAAGCGACGCTGCCACAGGCCATAACTCAAGACCACGACACGCTGTTGCTCATCGTCTGCCGTGAAAGTACGCCCCAGCAGCGGCGCTACGCCCAGCACCGAAAACAGATTCGTCGAAGCGACGACGATCCCAATCGGCTCCGGTTCCGCCGCGCCCGTCAACGTCACTACCGTCGGATCGAAGACCGCGATGTCGGCAAACGATTGGTTCTGACTGCGCCAGTCGGCCACATTGGCGTAAGCGGACGAGCGTTCCTTGATGTTGCGCTGCGGCGACTCAGTCCAGAGAAAAACCAACTGCTCTGCGTCTGGATACGGCAGCGGACGCAGCAACACGGCATTAACGACACTAAAAATCGTAATGTTTGCGCCGATGCCGATTGCCAACGTCAACACAGAGATCACGGTAAAACCGGGATGCTTCATGAGCATGCGTACGCCGAGTCGCAAATCCTGCATCATTTCATCCTCCCATCTTCGCGGTTGCAACAACAGCGCATCCCGGAACGCGCCAAAGGATCGCCGGAGCAAATCCAGTTTGGTTTTCCAATTGAGCTTGTCCCACTCGGCTAACATTGCTTCCCGATGGCGCAACTCCGCCTCCCATTCCTGCCGCCAATCGGCGCGCAACTGCTGCGGTACGATCAATCCGACAAAGCGGATCAACCAGAGCCAGAAACTATTGTGGGATGTGTCAGCCTGTTTCTTCATGCGATTCATTCGTGCCGAAGCGCGATCAAAGGATCAACCCGCGCAGCTTTTCGCGCGGGGATGCAACACGCCAACAACGCAACCAGCAGAAGCAGTGAAGCAAGCCCTAAATACGTCAGCGGATCAGTCGCGCCAACGCCAAAAAGCAAACTTTCCAACCAGCGCGTCAGCATCAACGCCGTCGCCACTCCAAACGCCACGCCCAGCAAGGCCAGCGTCATGCCCTGTTTGATAATCGAGCGCAGAACATCCCATGACGTTGCGCCCAGCGCCATACGAACGCCGATTTCATGTCTGCGTTCGGTAACGCTGTAAGCCAGCACTCCGTATAACCCTATAACGCCCAGCGCCAAGGCCAGCAACGCGAACAACCCAAACAGCAACGCGCTGAAACGTGGTTGGGCAATGGCCTGGCCCAGATATTGTTCGAGCGTCCTGACGTTGCTCAGCGCAGTTGTGTTGTCGAGCGCCGACACTTCGCGCTGCACTTCCCGGACCAAACCGGCGGGCGGGATACTGGTACGAATGACCAGATTGGTCATGTTGAAAAACGGCAGTTGCGCGTAAGCCAGATAAAGTTCCGGTTCCTGCGCTTCGCGCAATTCCGTGCGGTGTTTTACGTCCTGCGCGACGCCGACAATCTGAACGGTGGTCGTATCGCCGCGTAATCCGAAGGGAAGCTCCAACCGTTTGCTGAGCGGGTTTTCGTTGGCGAGATAGTTTTTTACGAAGGCCAGGTTGACGATGGCGACCGGCGGGGCGTCAATATCATCGTGCGCGTTGAAATCGCGTCCGGCCAACAAGGGAATTTTCATCGTCGCGTAATATCCCGGCCCAATCCAACGCAATTGAGCTGTCGGCTCGGCCCCGCGTTCGACGGGTTGCCCTTCGAACTGAAAACTGCCTTGCGTGCTGTCACCGCTGAGCGGCAGCGGCATGATCGCGCTTGCCGAAACGACGCCCGGCAACGCGCGCACCCGCTCCAGCGCTCGCTCTGTAAACGCGATCTTTTGTTCGGGTTTGGCGTAGGCGGTTTCTGAAAACGCAAGCTGTGCGGTCAGCACGTTTTGCGAATCGAAGCCCAGATTCACGCGCTGCAATTGTCTGAAGGTTTGCAGCAGCAAGCTGGCGCAGATGAGCAAGAGCATCGCCAGTGCGACCTCCGTAACAACCAGCGCGCCGCGCAACCGCGCTTTGCCGGAACTCGCAGCGCCGCCACGCGCACCGTCTTTCATCGTTTCATTCAAATCCAGCCTGGTGGCTTGCAGCGCAGGCGCCAGGCCGAAGACGATTCCGGTGAGCAACGAAACGACAAACGTAAATGCCAGCGCACCGCGATTGAGGGCAATGTCCGCCAGTCGCGGCAAATCGGCGGGCAAGAATCGCAGCAATGTTTCCAGACTCAGGTATGCCAACAGTAAACCAAACAGGCCACCAGCCAATGCCAGCAGAGCGTTTTCAGTCAGCAATTGGCGAACGATGCGCGTGCGACTGGCGCCAAGCGCCGCACGCAGAGCCATCTCTCTGGTTCGGGTCGTGGCGCGAGCAAGCTGAAGATTGGCCAGGTTGGCGCAGGCAATCAGCAACACACAGGCGACCGCGGCGAAAACGACCAGCAAAGCTTGCCGATAATTGCTGGTCAAATCCTGTTGCAATGGAATCAACAACGCGCCCCAACCTTGATTGTTGTCTGGATATTCCTTTTCCAAACCAGCCGCCACGGCGCTGAGATCGGCTTGTGCCTGTGCCAGCGAAACCCCATCGCGAAGCCGACCCACAGCCTGAAACGCGCGATAACCACGTCGTTCGGTCACTGGGCGTTTGCCTGCCGCCGCTTCGCTCAAAATCGCAGGCGTTACCCACACCTCGACCGGCTCGGACTGAATCGGAAATTGAAAGCCCGGTTTCATCACGCCAATAATCTCGAATGATTTGCGGTCGAGCGTTACCACGCGCCCCATCACGTTTGGATCAGCTCCAAATCGTTCGCGCCACAGCCTGTGACTGATGACCGCCGCATAACCCGTTCCGCCGCCGCCCGGTTTCTCTTCTGCGTGTGTGAAGGCACGTCCAAATTGCGGAACTGCGCCCAGCGTCTCGAACAAGTTCGCGGAAACGACCTGGGCGGTCAGCGTGACAGGCGCATCCGTTCCAGTCATAGCCAAAGTAGTGTTGCCATAAAGCGCCAATCCCGCCAATGACTGGTTACGTTCGCGCCAATCCAGAAAGTCTGGATACGAAAGCGAGCTTTTCTCACCCGGATTTCGCGCGTCATTCGTCCCCACCGCAACCAGGCGCTCCGCTTGGGCAAACGGAAGCGGTCGCAACAACACAGCATCAACCACGCTGAAAATGGTCACATTCGCGCCAATGCCCAGCGCCAGCGTGAGAATGGCAACCAAAGTGAAGCCGGGCTTTTTCAATAACATTCGCACGCCAAAGCGCAAATCTTGAAACATCTCTTCCTCCAATCGTTTGGGTTGCAATAACAACGCATCGCGGAACGCGCCCAGGCTGCGTCGCAGTAAATCCAGTTTGTTTCGCCAGTCGAGTTTGTCCCATTCGGCCAGCAGCAATTCGCGGTTGCGTAATTCTGCCTCCCATTCCTGCCGCCAATCGGCGCGCAACCGTTGCGGAACAAGCACGCCGATCAAGTGAATTAGCCAAAGATGAATCCTATTGTTCTTCATTGCGCAATCGAATCATTCGTCGCGCAGCGCGACCATCGGATCAACCTGTGCGGCACGACGCGCAGGCAAATATCCTGCGATGACGGCTACGGAAAATAAGAGCACCGTCGCTATGACGAATGTCAGCGGATCGTTTGGTTGTAAGCCAAAAAGCAATGTCTTGGCGGTTCCGGTGAGCGCAAAAGAGGCAATCAAACCAACGCCGATGCCGATGCCGGCAAGCAGCAGGGCTTCGCGCAACACGAGCCACAGCACGTTACGGCTTTGCGCGCCGAGCGCCATCCGAATGCCGATTTCATTGGTGCGCCGTGCGACGGCATACGACAACACGCCATACAGTCCGATGCAGGCCAGCAGCAGCGCCAGCAATCCGAAAAACGCACCCAGCCGCGCGGTCAGTTTTTGTTGCACGAGCGAACGCCCGACGTGATCGGAAAGACTGACGACTTCGTCCACGGGCAGGTTGGGATTGACTTCGCGGACGGCGCGGCGAATTTGCGAGATAACACTGTCCGGTGCGCCGACAAAACGCACAACAAAATTGTCGAGCGGGCCGCTGCCTTGCGTGTGTGGGTAATAAGCCGACGGGCGCAGTTCTTCGGACAGACTGGTGTAACGCACGTCCTTCACTACGCCTATGACTTCGATTTGTCCGCCCGATTCCGGTCCGCGAATGCCGAAACGGCGGCCAATCGGCGAAACGTTGGGGAAAAAGCGTTGCGCCATCGTCTCGCTAATCACCGCCACTTTCTGCGATTTGTCATTATCCTGCGGCGTAAATCCGCGCCCTGCCACCAGCGGAATACCCATCGCAGTGAAGTAGTCAGCGCCGACCGTATTGTTTCGCACGATGCGGCTTCGAGTATCCAACGCCAACTGCTCCTGCGTGTAAGCAGAGCCGGTCCACAGTCCTTGATTGAACACGAGGAAAGAAAATGACGCGGCCTGCACACCCGGCACGGTTTTCACTTTTTCTTCAACGGCGCGCATCACTGACGGCAACTGCTCATCTTTGTAACCTGTGGCAGAGGTATCAATCCTGAAAAGCAGCGCGTTTTGCGTATTGAACCCGGTCGGCACGTTTTGCAGGTTGATGAGCGTGCGCACAAACAAACCCGCGCCAACCAACAACACCAGCGAAAGCGCCACTTGTCCCACGACCAATGCTTTGCCCAAAGTGCTCTGCGCACCGGCCTGCACTGTTCCTTTGCCGCCTTTGAGCGAAGCGTTCGGTTCCATACGCAGCGCGCGCAACGCCGGAGCGAGGCCAAAAATCAACGCGGATAACAAAGACACGCAGAGTGTGAATGTCAGAATGCGCGCATTCGGAGTGACATCCAGCGGCAAGGCTTCCGCTCCGCTCGACGCCATCAACACCAACAGTTGCCCGCCCCACCACGCCAGCATCACCCCTGCCAATCCACCGAGCGCGGCCAGCAGCAGGCTTTCCGTCAGAAGTTGCCGCACAATGCGCAGGCGGCCAGCGCCCAATGCCATTCGCACCGCAAATTCTTTTTGCCGCGAGGTAGCGCGCGCCAGCAACAGATTGGCGATGTTGGCGCACGCAATCAGCAAGACCAATCCGACCACGACCATCAGAATGCGCAAGGACATGGAAAATTGCTGGCGCAGTTCTGACAAACCGCGACCTGCCGGCGTCAAATCAATATGCGCTTGTTGGATGTTGCGCACCCGTTCTTCCGAAGGCTGCGTGCCCGCCCAATCCTGAAGGTGCTGCTTGAATCGCACGTTGACGGCGGCATTGGCCTGTTCCGGCTGCACACCGTTTTGCAATCGCGCAATCAGATTCAAATCCTGAAACTCACGATTCGCGCGCCCATCCCAATGATTGGGCGGCATCTGCGGTTCCATCGCCAGTGGTATCCACAGATTCGGCGATTGCCCGACCGTCGTACCAAAGAAGTCTTTTGCGCCGACGCCAATGATCGTATACGTCGTTTGATCTATGGTGATTGTTTTGCCAATTGCCGACGGATCAGCACCCAGCCGCCGCTGCCACCAACCATAACTCACAACGGTGACCGGATGTCCGCCCGGATTCACGTCGTCTTCGTCGGCCAGTGTGCGCCCCAAACTGGCATTGACGCCGAGCACGGAAAAGTAATTGCCGGACACCAGTTGCACCGACAGTTGTTCGGTTTCGGCGCTGGAATTGACTTTGCCATGCACGTTCCAGAGCATACTGAACACAGCGCCGACATCCGTGAACACATCGCGTTGCTGACGAATCTGCTGATAGAAAGGATACGAAAACAAATCGGTGCTGCCGCGCGGAAAGCCATTCGTCATCCCGATGTCTTCGCCTTTGCCAAACAGCACCAATTTCTCCGGCGCCTGTACCGGCAGCGATTTCAGCAACACTGCATCCAACAAGCTGAAAATCGCGGTGTTCGCGCCAATGCCCAGCGCCAGCGAAAACACGGCAACGACCGTGAACATTTTGTGTTTGAGCAACATTCGCATGCCGTAGCGTAAGTCTTGCATCATATCGTCCTCCCATCGTTGCGGCTGCAAAAGCAAGGCGTCCCAGAACGCGCCGATGCTTCGCCGCCATAAATCCAGTTTGTTTCTCCGGTCGAGTTTGTCCCATTCGGCCAACAACAATTCGCGGCAACGCAGTTCCGCCTCCCACTCCTGCCGCCAATCGGCGCGCAAGCGCGCAGGCACCATCACGCCAATAACGCGAATCAGCCAGAGCCAAAAGTGAACGCGTGTTGTGGGTGTCGCATCAGCCATCAGTTTTTATTCGTGGCGGAGCGCAATCAGCGGGTCTACGCGCGTGGCGCGCCGCGCCGGGATGAAGCAAGCCACTAGCGCCACCGCCATCAGTAACAAAGCGATCACGCCGTAGGTCAGCGGATCGAAAAGTTGCACGCCATACAACATCTGCGACAGATTCATCTGGCTTTCCAAATACTTTGTCAGCGCATAAGCCGCCACCAGCCCCAGCGCGACGCCGAACAACGCCAAAGTCACGCCTTGCCGCAGAATCATTCGCAACACGTCGCGCCGGTTTGCGCCGAGCGCCATCCGCACGCCGATTTCTTGCGTGCGCTGCGTGACGGCGTATGCCAGTACGCCGAAGAGACCGACCGCAGCCAGTTGTTGCGCCAGCAGTCCGAAGAGCGTCATCAGCCTGGCGAAGAGCCGTTCCATCGCCAAAGTCTGGTCGGCTTGCTCAAACTGCGTGCGCACGTTGCTGATCGGCAGGTTGCCATCCACCTCGCTCAAGGCTTGACGAAGAGCGCTGATAAAGGCGGCTGGGTCGCCAGAGGTGCGCACCCCGACGGTAGCGCCACCCATCCCGCGCGGGTTTTGCCGCCAGGACAGGTAAGCTGTCGGGGGAATTTCTTCGCGTTGGCTGGTGTATTTGGCGTCTTTGACGAGACCGACAATTTCAAACTCGTCAGGTTTCTGGGGATTGAAGGCGAAGCGTTTCCCGATGGGATTTTCATTGGGGAAGTATCGTTTGGCGAAGGTTTGATTAACGACGGCCACTCTGGGCACACGCTGATCATCCTGCGCATTCAGCGTGCGTCCGGCGAGCAGCGGTATCTCCATCGCCTCTAAAAAGTTTTCACGCACCTCATTGATGCAACTGCGGCCGTTGGATTTGATGCGCCCTTCGGCGTCGGGCGCGGCGGTCAAGGCGCCGCTTAGATAAATGTTCGCCAAGCTTGCCCCCTGCGCGAGCAAGGCGTTATTTGAGAAAGTAACTTTCTGTACGCCCGGCACGGCCTCCAGCCGCTCTGCCATTTGCTGGTAAAGCTGCGCCAGCTTTTCAACGTTGTAACCAAGCGATCCCGGCTGAATGTCGAACAACAGCAGGTTGCGTGCGTTAAAGCCCGGATCAACACGTTGCAGATTGATGAATGTGCGGACAAATAATCCCGCGCCCACCAGAAGCAAAAACGATAACGCCACTTGCGCTACCACCAAACCACGGCTCAGCAATGAGCGGGAGGCGGCGCTGGAGCCACGCCCGCTGTCTTTGAGCGATGGCGTCAAATCTATCCTGGTGGCGCGCCACGCCGGAACCAATCCGAAAACAATTCCCGTCAACAACGACAACGCCAGGGTGAAACCGAGTACGCGGTAATCAAGGCGCGTTTCCAGGGCGCGCAAATCATTCCCGCCCCAATCGCTCACCGCCAACAATCCGTTCTTGATCCAAAGCGCGAAGAGAATCCCCAGCGTCCCGCCCAAACAGGCGAGCAGCACGCTTTCCGTCAATAACTGGCGCATCAGCCGCCAGCGGCTTGCGCCCAGGGCCATGCGCACTCCGATCTCTTTTCGGCGCGTGGCGGCTCGCGCCAGCAGCAGGTTGGCGACGTTGGCGCAGGCAATTAACAACACCAGGCCGACTACGCCCAGCAGCAGGTAAAGCGCGGGCGCGTAACCCTCTCTCGCGCCCATCTCGCCCTGCCCGCCAGGCTCGATAAGCAAACGCGGGTAATGTTTCGGGTCCAGGTTTCCAATCACATTCCCGCCTGTTGCCTGCGTCCGCACTTGCCGCAGGGCGCGGTGCTCGACGACGGATTGCTGGAAGGCGTTTTCTAATTGCGCCCGCGCCTGTTCCGCCGTCGCGCCCGGCCTCAGGCGCCCCATCAGCCGCAACCACCAGATGCCTGCGCCGTACATTTGCGAGCGTTCGCGCTCGACCGACAATTGCGGCTCCCAGGCAATCGGGATGGTCACGTCCTGGCTGGAGCCGACATCCATCGTGCCCTCGAACCCTGCTGGCGTGACGCCGATCACCGTGAACGCGACCTGATTGAGATTGATCTGTTTGCCTATGACTGCCGGATTGCCGCCGAAGCGCTGCTGCCAGTAACGATAGCTGAGCACGGCGACCGGGCTGGCCGCAGCTTTGTCGTCATCGTCCGTGATAGTGCGTCCCAGTACCGCCCCGACGCCTAATCCAGCATAGTAGTTTCCCGACACGGCCTGTCCGTTTGCCACCTCAGTGTGCCTATCAGCATTCACGCTCAGCTCGACTTCACTGAAAGCGATCAGGTCAGCGATCGCCCCTTGTTCGCGTTGTTGCTGCTCGCGCATCCGCACGAAGCTCTGATATGGGAACGAAAATCTCTGCTCTTGCCCGGTCGCCGGATCAGTGCTGGTGTGTCCCTTATGGCCGCCCGGACTGAATTCCGGTGGAGCCGCCGAGCTGAACAGCACCAGCCGCTCCGGTTCTCTGACCGGCAGCATCTTCAACAACAGCGCATCCACGACACTAAACAGTGCTGTATTTGCGCCAATGCCCAACGCCAGACTCAGCACAGCGACCAGCGTGAAGCCTTTGTGTTTGAGCAACATTCGTATGCCGTAGCGTAAGTCTTGCATCATATCGTCCTCCCATCGCTGCGGCTGCAAGAGCAAAGCATCCCAAAATGCGCCCAGACTGCGCCGCCACAAATCCAGTTTGTTTTTCCAGTCAAGTTTGTCCCAATCGGCCAATAACAGTTCCCGATGCCGCAATTCCGCTTCCCACTCCTGCCGCCAATCGGGACGCAAACGCGATGGTACAATCAGGCCGATGAAGCGAATGAACCACAGATGAACTCTTATCTTCTTCATTCCGTAATCCGCAATCTGCAATCAGTCGTGTCGTAATGCGACGAGCGGATCAACCTGTGTCGCGCGGCGTGCGGGCAGCCAACAGGCCAGCAGCGCGACGAGTGTCAAAAGCAGCGCAACGCCGAAAAACGTAATTGGATCGGTCGTGCCAATGCCGAAGAGGAACCTCTGCAAGACGCGCGTAGCCGCCAGCGCCAACGCCAGCCCTGCGCCTGTGCCAAGCAGCGTCAAGTTCAGACCTTGTCCGACAATCAGCCACAACACGTCGCGCTGTTCAGCGCCGAGCGCCATGCGCACGCCGATTTCGTGTGTGCGCGCAGCGACCGCATAAGACATCACGCCGTAAAGCCCTACGCTGGCCAGCAGCAAGCCCAACAAGCCGAAAGCTCCGACCAGCCGCGCGCCCATTTGCATCGGCCAGAAAGTGAACGCAATAAATTCGTCAAGCGTCTTGATGTCTTGCGCAGGCAGGTTTTCGTCCAGCGCCTGCACTGCTTGCCGCACGGCAGCAAACAAGGCGTTTGGATTTCCGTCAGTGTGAACCAACAGTGTCATTCGTTGAGAATGCTGCTGTGCCAGCGGGCGATAAGTAACAGCGCGCAGCCTTTGATCGTCGAGACGGATGAGCGTGTCTTTCACGATGCCTACAATTTCACAGGGTTGCGCATTTGACGCAGCGTCGCCGAAGCGCAAGCGTTTGCCGATGGGGTCTTCGTTCGGGAAAAAACGACGCGCCAGCGTTTCGTTGATGATTGCCACGGCAGGCGCATTGGCCGAATCCTGCGGCGTGAAATCGCGTCCGCGCACGAGCGGTGTGCCGATGGTGCGAAAATAATCCAGGCCGATGAGTTGCGCGGCGATGTTCAGATTGCGAGCGTCGGGCGGCGTTGCGCGCCCGTCAATCGCCACCTCTTCAGTCAACAACATGAAACCCATCGGCAGGTAATTCGCCATTGTTGCCGCTTGCACGCCGGGCAGCGCGCGCACGCGCTCCACCAGTTGGCGCGCGAACTCGCGCCCTTTCGCCTCGTCGTAACCTTGCGGTTCCAAATAGAACGAGAGCGCCAGCCGATTTTCGGTTTGAAAGCCCGGGTCAATTTTCTGCATCTGCTGCAAACTGCGGATGAACAGCCCCGCAGCAATGAGTAAGACCAGCGACACCGCAAGCTGCGAAACAACCAGCGCGTTGCGCAAATTGAGTCGTCCGTGTTTTGTCGCTGCGCCCGTCTCATCTTTCAAAGCCGGAACGACCTCCGGCTTCGACGCGGCCAGCGCGGGCACCAGGCCAAACAGCAGGCTCACCAACATCGCGAGCAACAGCGTGAAGCCCAACACTGACGCATCCAACCGCAAATCCAGGTTGAAGCCCACTGCTCCCGGCACTGGCGGTTTGAGCGTCATCAGCGCGCGATTGATCCAAAAGGCCAGCAGCAATCCCGCGCCCGCGCCCAACAATCCGAGCAGCAAGCTTTCGGTCAGCATTTGACGCGCCAGCCGGAAGCGACTTGCGCCCAACGCCAACCGCACAGCAATTTCTTTGCGCCGTGCAGTGGACCGCGTCAACAACAAGTTCGCCACATTGGCGCAGGCAATCAGCAACACGATGCCGACGACCACGAACAGGAGCGTGGCTGCGATTTTCGCGCGCCGCTGCAAAGACGGGATGCCAAGTCCCTGCGGATGTTCGAGCTTTATCGAACGGTCTTCGTTGACGTTTCGTTGATGCGAAACAGGAGGGTCGGCCAGATCGAGTTGCCGGTTGATTGTTTCGAGAGCCGCTTGCGCTCGCACAATGGATACGCCGGATTTGAGCCGTCCGATAGCGGCAAAGAGTTGATCGTGGCGATTGGAAAGACTGGTCTGAAGCGTGGGATTCACCTGCGGCAGCATCGTCAACGGCAGCCAGAAATCGGTGGGGAACATCTCTCTAATTCCGTTGAATCCGGCAGGCGCGACGCCAACGACCGAGTATTTTTGCCGATTCACCGTAATCGTCTGATTGATGATGTTTGGATCTCCGTTCAAGCGGCTTCGCCAGAAGCCGTGACTTATCACCATGACCGGCGGCGAGCCGAACGTGCGCTCTTCTTCCGGCAAGAAACCGCGTCCCAACGCAGGCTGGACGCGCAGCACGTCGAAATAATCGCCTGACACCAGTTCGCCGCTCACCACCTCGCTGCGGCTGCCATTGCCGAAACTTAGCTCTGTGAAATGCGACGCCGCCAGACCCGACAACACTTCATTGCGCTCGCGTAGCGCCACAAAGTCCGGGTAAGAAACTGCCCCCAAGCTCACGCCTTCGCCCCGGTTGAATGTGACCAGTTGCTCAGGCTGCGGCACAGGCAACGACCGGAACAGCAGCGCATTCGTCAAACTGAAGATTGCCGTATTCGCCCCAATGCCCAGCGCCAATGTAATAACGGCAATCAAAGTGAAGCCGGGATTTTTCAACAACATCCGGCAGCCATAACGTAAGTCTTGAAACATTTCGTCCTCCATCCTTCGCGGTTGCAACAGCAGCGCATCCCAAAACGCGCCCAGACTGCGCCACCACAAATCAAGCTTGTTTTGCCAATTTAGCTTGTCCCATTCCGCCAGCAACATTTCCCGATGCCCAAGTTCGGCTTCCCACTCCTGCCGCCAATCGGCACGCAAACGACGCGGCACGATCACGCCTATCATAAGAATCAAGGCCAGATACGGTTTGGAAAAACGCGGTGAGTTGTTGGAGCTTGTTTGCATCTTAAGCGCGTGATGTTTTGGGTTTGTCGGTTTTGGGTTCCTGCGCCTGTTCCAGCATCCGGTATCGGCTGCGCGCTTCGGCAAGCATGTCGCGGCCTTCGCGCGTCAGTTCGTAATACTTGCGCGGAGGTCTGGCTTCTTCCTGCGCAATGCTGTGCTTTTCCCATTTGGAACGGACATACCCGGCGTCTTCCAACCGGCGAAGCGCTGGATAAACTGTGCCGCTCGGCAAACCGGTGATGTCCATAATGTCGAAACCGTACTGATACCCATTGTCCAGCGCTTGCAAAATGACTGCTGCCGCAAACGAAAGAAAACTTTTGCCCATAAGGTGAACTCCATCTTTTGTAGATTGCTATTTCGTTTCCGGCTTATATCGCTTGCTACATAGTCCTGTCAACGAATTGGCCTGAGAAAAAAGGGAAAAGGGGAGGGAAGAATGAAAAAAGTCAGGCCGTGCGACCTGACTTTTCAAATTCGTGTATGTTTTATGGCAAAAAACGTTACTTGGTTTCCTGCTTTTCCAGAATTACGGTGTCTGTGACCGTTTCACCGTCTGGGGATGCTTGTTTGACAACCATTGTAATGGACTTGCCGTCAGCGGAAAGCGTCAGCTTGCGAATAAAGCTTCTGCCTTCGGCTTTCCATTCAATCAGCCAGCCATCGGTTTCCCATTTGACGGCGGTTTGTGCGACTGAACCCATCAAATCTTGCGAAGATTCCTTGCCGTCGGTGGTGTATTTCAAATCAACTGTGCGATCGCCGCCATCGGTGACCAGCATCATGGTTTCGGCCAGCGAATTGTCTTTGTGGTCGAATTTAAGGGTAATGCCGGAAGGACCGCCGCGTTCGAATTGACTCTTGTCGGCATTCATTTTCCAAATGCCGGTCAGGTTGGATTGTTTGGTTTGAGCCGCTGTGAAAGCTGCCAGCAAACAAACGGTCAGGGCTGAGATGAGTAACACGCTGATTCTTTGTTTCATGGTTTTGCTCCTTGTTTGCGGAAAAATTGGTTTTTGAATTTGGCAAAGCGCCAGCTGAATAACGACACCGCAAGGCAATTTGTTAACTTTATTTTCGGGGGAGCAAAAATTTTTGGCTTGTCAGATTTAAGCGACCGAAGCGCTGGCGTCTTCATCCAGTTTATTTTGTTGATGTTCTTCGTGCGCCAGTTTGTGGGCGTCTCCACCGGGAATGAACAGCGAAATGATCGAGGTGACGATGATAGTTGCGAGCACGAAGAAAAACGCCGTGCGAAGCGAGCGAGCCAGGGCGTGCTGCAAAAAACTGGCGGCAACGGGTGATAAGGAAGATCGGGTTTCGGGGCGGACAATCGAAGTCAGCTCGCTTTGGTTGGCAAAACGCGCCAATTCGCCAGTGGCTCCGGCCAGAGATTTGTGCAAGCCCCAGTTCAGGATTGCGCCCATTGCGCCTGTTCCGAAGGCCGCGCCGATGCTGCGGAAAAACTGGACTGCGGCGGTGGTCACTCCCATTTCCGAACGCGGAACGGCGTGTTGCGCTGCGATCATCAAAGTGGCGACGGTCAATCCGCCGCCAATTCCCAACAGCGCGACAGCAATCGAAAGTTCCAGCCGGGTTGTCGCGACCGTCACCCGAGTCAACAGCGTCGCTCCAAGTAACATAGAAATCATGGCGACCAATGCCAGCGGGCGATAGCCGAATTTCAAAATCAAACGGCTGCCGATGATCGAAGCTATGACCCACGGAAAAATCAGCGGCGTCAACACTCGACCGGCTTCAGCGGCGGAAGTTCCGATCACTCCTTGCACGAACAACGGCAAAAATGACATTGCGCCGATCAACGCCATCATGACAAAAAAACCATGCACGATGGTGATGGATACCAGCGGAATGCTGAACAGTTTCAGCGGCAACAACGGCTCAGGATGATTTCGCTCAATGCGAAGAAACCAGAGCGAGAAGAGGGCAGACACAGCCACCAAAATCAGATTCAGGCTCCACGAAAATTCCGCGCCGCGTTCGATGACCAGAAGCAACAAGACCAGCGCCACTGCCAATGTGAAGGTTCCGGCGTAATCGAAAATGATCTTCGACCGGCGTTCGTATTTTTCGCTGTAACCCCACCAGATCAATCCCAGCGACAACAAACCGGCGGGCAGGATGATGTAAAAACACCAGCGCCATGAAAGTTGCTCCGTCAAAATTCCGCCGATCAACGGGCCGATCAAACTCGCCAGTCCCCACATTCCGCTGAACAAAGGCATCATCTTGGCTCGTTGTTCCAGCGTCAGCAGGTCGCCGATGATCGTCACGCCGACAGGGAACAGAGCCGCTGCTCCCAGACCTTGAATGACGCGGAACGCGATCAACTGCGGCATTGAATGCGCCGCGCCGGACAGTGCCGAACCGACGATGAACAGCGCCAATCCGCCGAACATCGCCGGGCGTCGTCCTATCAAATCCGACATCTTGCCCCAGATGGGGGTCATGACGGTCGAAGCCAGGATGTAAGCAGCAAAGACCCAGCTATAAATTTCTATGCCGCCCAGATTGGCGATGACTGTCGGCATCGCCGTTCCGACGATGGTGTTTTCCAGCGAAGCCATCAGCAACGCCATCGCTACTCCGATCAGGGAAGCGATGGCGCGAGGCGTATATGTGGTTGAAGGCAGGGAATCAGTTGAGGTTGGGTTCATTGAAAAATCAGGCTTTGCTCAAAAACTTTCTGACTGCCGTCTGGCAATCGGGCGTCAGGCGCGCAATTACGTTGATGTCTACTCCGGCTCGAATCGCCTGCTCGAAACTCATCGAATCGATTTGGTAAAGCAGATGTTTGGTCAGCATCAACGCCGACGGACTCAAACTGGCAACTTCAGCGGCGAACTTTTCGACTTCGGCGTCGAAATCCGCGTCTTCGCAAACTCGATTGATGAAACCAATGTTGGCGGCTTCTTCGGCGGAAAAGGTTTTGGCTGCGGCGAGAATTTCAAACGCGCGTTTTTCGCCAAGATTGCGCCGAGCGATGGACATGACTATGGCAGGCACGAATCCGATTCGCGTTTCGGTGTAACAAAATTGAGCCGACCGCGCAGCAATCACCATATCGCAAGCCGAAGCCAGCCCGGCTCCACCTGCCAACGCGCGTCCGTGAACTGCGGCAAGGACAGGCTTTTTCAAGCGTCGCATAGTGATGAACAGTTCCGCCATTTGCGACGCGCCTTCCCAATTTTCCAGAATCGAAGCTTGCACGGATTTTTCCAATTGCGACAAATCGGCTCCGGCACAGAAATCCTTGCCTGCGCCACGCAGCACGACAACGCGAGCTTGTTCATCGGCTTCAGCAGCGGCAATCCCTTGCCTAAGCTCGCTCAGCAATTGATCGTTCATCGCGTTTCGTTTGTCAGGACGATTGAGCGTCACGAACGCCGCGCCGTTTTTAACTTCGTAAAGAATTTCCGAAAAATCCGCCACGCGTTTCTCCTTCAAAGAGCGCCTTGTTCCCACGGTCCCCAGACGGCAAAGGTCAATCCGGGAGTTTGAACGTTGAAAAACAATGTTTGGCCGTCAGGACTGAACGTGGCTCCGGCCATCTCTCTTCCAGAATCGAAATTTGGAACGATGTTTTTTACCAGATCGAAAATGCGGCCATCCGGGGTCAGGCCGCGAATGAAGTTTTCGCCTGGGCCGTCTTCGCAAATTGCCAAACCGCCGCGCGGGCTGATGCACAAATTGTCCGGGGCTTCCAAAATGGCTGCGTCAGGAGATTCAAAAAACAGCGTCAGCAAGCCCGCATCCTTGTTTTTGGCGCTGGGAGTGTATTTCCAAATCTGGCCTTTGCGTATGTCGCCGCCGCTGGTCGCCGCAAAAAAGATGCTACCTTGTCCGTACCAGCAACCTTCCAACCGCGCAAACGTCGCGGCGCCGTGTTCGAGTCCTTGTTTGTAAACCGCCATCTCATCCGTGTTCGCTGCGGCGGGATCGGGATCGGCAATGTCCACCCAGACGGCTTCGTAACTCTGCCCCTGTTTCTGACCGGTGCGTGTATCGAATTTTGGTTTGTCTTTGATGGCCAGCATCTGCAGCCGACCGCCTTCGGCCAGTTTGCCTTTTTTCTTCGGCACAAAACGATAAAAGCCCGCCGCTCCGCGATCTTCGGTTTCGTAAACAACTCCCGTGCGCGGATCAACAGCGATGGCTTCGTGAACGAATCGCCCCATGGATTTCAGCGGTTGAATCTCTTTCAATTCGTCGCCTGCGGCTGGGACTTCAAAACAATATCCGTGATTTTTAGCGAACCCGCCGCGTTCGCGGCCATTGGAGTCTTTGATCTTGTTGGGACCCAGCACGGTTTCTTCGCACGTAACCCATGTTGCCCAAGGCGTTGGGCCGCCAGCGCAATTGTGCAAGCTGCCGCTGAGGCTGATGAAATCGCGCTTCAATTCGCGTGTTTTGGGATCAATGACCAGCGTCGAAGTTCCTCCGCCGGCAGTCAGGTCATAGGATTTTTTCGCATCGCCAATGGTCACGCCTTCCTGGCCAATACCGTTGTTGATTTCATGATTTCGTACAACGCGCAATTCAGTTTGACCATTTTTCAGTTTCACGGTGAATGCCGCCATGCCGTCGTGAGCGCGCGGCGTTTTGTTGCCGTCCGCCATCTTTTCGCCGGTTTTGCCGAACACGTTGTACTGAAAGCCTTCAGGCAATGCGAGCAGGGGTTCGCCAGTGTTGTTCGCTGGTATTGGCCGCAACGTTCCGTATCCGCCTTCGCCTTTGGTGGCAATCAAGTGAGAGAAATTACCGGCGCTGGTGAAAAGATCAGAGCGCGCGATAATTCTCTGCAACGCTGCTCCTGCACTGAGTGATAAGGCTCCGGCCAGAAAACGACGACGTTCAATTTGCATAAACAGATTCACTCCTTCAGATTGTAAACAGTCGGTGGAAAATTCGTGCTTCGGTATTGTCACTTTGGAGGCGGAGTTTGTCCAATCAGGAAGAGTCTTTTGAAATTGACAGGAAGGCAGGCTGTGAAAGTTGAAAAATGAATTGAAAAAAGCGGATGAGGCTGGCTCCCCTGCAAGCTGGCCTCATCCGTAATTTCCGCCACGTCACCCCACACTATCCTGCTGACGTAGCGGTCGGGAAATATCGAGTAAAAATGCGAAAGACATCGCTCAAGTTATGTCCGACCCTAAGCCCCCAAAGCCATTGATTGCGTACGAGACTGTTTAGAAAGGGACTAGCGCGCAATACTGCTTGAAACAGGGTATTGCAGGAAGTGAAAGTGAGCATAAGTGTGAGCGGTCGGGGTACGCTGAACGCTTGGTGTGATTTCGGTCTGGCGGGTCATTGCTTGATTGCGGGACTTGCAAAGCAGTCTCGTACGCAAACCGTCAAATCGCATCTCCGATAACTTGATGACATATCAATTCATTTTCAATGATCTTAAAAATCATGATGAGCTATAACTTGGCTCAATGGAGGTAGAAGTTAAATTGCTATCTCCAGGCGATCTTACGATACTAAAATTTGCTGCCAGTTATGCTATTACAACTTAGAGTAAGTATTGTTGCGAGTATTTCGATTTATGTTTATGAGGTTGTTACTGGCGAATTGGAGTGTATGCAGGTTTTTATTACTCGTCAATAGCTATTTCCTAATACTTCAGTGCTGATGGCCACATTTAATGATGTAGTAGAATTATATGCACAACAGCGCAAAATCAGCACTGACAGGTTTGTAGGATGATCGTTGGCAGGATGTCGGGGAATGGATTCAGACTGCTTTACTGCGGTGATGGAAGTGTCTTGTATTGCTTCGCTCTGTTTTCGATAGCCTTGGAAAGGTCAATTATGGCGAGCAGATCAATCTGCGCTTTTTCAGCGTGATTCGTGTTGAATACCTTGCTGTTTTGATGGATCGGGTTATGAGCAAAGTCCCAGATATGTTTGGCAAGGCGGCGTATGGCTTGATCGAATTCTTCGGGGGTTTCTATTTCCTTGTTGATTTTAGGAGGTTCTGCCAGGTTTCCCAATGCGACTAACGTTTGCAAGGTTTTAGCGCTTTTGTTGATGGTTTTGGCATCATTGGCAAGACGATTTGCGGTGAGTTTTCTGTGATCATGTTCTTTGAGTAGCTTCTGTCCTGTAACTTGCAGCAAGCTGAAATTCTTGTTGAATTGCTGGCGAATATACGCCTTGTCGCGTTCACGTTCCAATGACTTGTTCGATTGTATATTCAAGGAAAATGCCAGTGGCTCAGTTACTGGCACGATAAGAATAACAGTCAAAAATGCAGTAAACATCATTGGCATTACTTTGATTCTGGTTGAACCGATTGAGCGTCAGACCTGTGACAGCGCCTTTGCAGCTTTTTGCGCGGCGCTTATTGTCTGTCCGATGATTTCTTCGTTATGAGCTATTGAAACAAAGGCCGCTTCAAATTGAGATGGAGCTAGATAAACGCCGTGTTCCAGCATCAAATGGAAAAAACGTCCGTAAACCTGTCGGTTACTTTGAGTCGCCGTCGCCCAGTTGCTTACAGGCTCCGAAGTGAAAAAACAGGTAAACATGGAGCCAACCTGATTACTGACCGTAACGATGCCGGCGCGCGTCAATTCTTCCGATAACGAGGTGACGAGTTGTTGAGTCGTCAGCTTTAGAGAAGCATAAGGATTGAGAGATTTTAGCAGCTTCAATGTGGTAATCCCGGCTGTTACCGCCAATGGATTGCCCGATAATGTGCCCGCCTGGTAAACAGGGCCAACCGGCGCGACGACGTCCATGATTTCTCTTCGTCCGCCAAATGCTCCTACTGGCAATCCTCCGCCGATGATTTTTCCAAGACAGGTCAGGTCGGGAATGATGCCGTAAAGTTGTTGCGCTCCGCCAAAACTGACGCGAAAGCCTGTCATGACTTCGTCAAAGATCAAAACTGCTCCGTGTTTTTGGGTGATACGACGAACAGACTGCAAATAACCTTCCGCAGGAGGTACACAGCCCATGTTGCCGACCACAGGTTCAATAATGACAGCGGCAATCTGGTCGCCGACCTGATCGAAAACCTGTTCGAGCGCCGTTTGGTCGTTAAAAGGAACGGTGATTGTGTTTTGAGCGACTTCAGCCAGCACGCCCGGAGAATCAGGCAAGCCCAGGGTGGCGACTCCTGAACCTGCGCGCACCAGCAAACTGTCTCCGTGTCCGTGGTAGCAACCTTCGAATTTGACGATTTTGGGACGACCGGTAAAGCCGCGCGCAACGCGCAAGGCAGACATCGTCGCTTCTGTGCCGCTGGAAGTCAGTCGCAGCTTTTCAATCGAAGGAAAAGCGTCAATGACAAGTTCAGCCAGTTGAATTTCCAACTCAGTGGGAGCGCCGTAACTGGTTCCACGTGTGGCGGCCTGTTGAATTGCGGCAATGACTTCATAGTGCGCGTGGCCAAGAATCATCGGCCCCCACGAACCGACGTAATCAATATAAGTTCGGCCATCGGCATCCGTGATGGTGGCGCCTTTGGCGGATTGGATGAAGAGCGGAATTCCGCCTACGCCGCGAAATGCGCGAACGGGACTGTTGACTCCGCCAGGGATGACTCGTTGAGCCTGTTCAAACAAGGCCGCTGATTTTGGGTATTTGATGTTCATAAATCGTTATCTTGCGCCGAAGCGCGGGCTTATGGGATGATGCGCGCGTTTTTCATACCACTCATCACAGAAAATTTGCAAAACGGTCTTAAGGAGGCCCATTTGAACCCGGAACTGAGCCAACTCATTTCGCTCCAGGACGTGGATGTCGAAATAAAACGTATCAAAGCAGAAATTGAATCACTACCAGCCAAACGAAACGAGATGGAAAGTCAGTTTGCGACTGAAAACAGAGAGTTTTTGGATTTGAAACAACATTTGGACGACGCGCTTTCGCAAAAAAGCCATCTGGAAAGCGAAATCGAAGCCGAGCAGCAAAAGTTGGAAAAGTTCAAAGCCGATCAGATGAAGGCCACCAATGAGCGTGAGTATTCGACTTCAGTACGCGAAATTGATAATGCCCGAAAAACCATCAGTGCGCTGGAAACCGAAGTTCTAAAGTTAATGGAACAAGTCGAAAAGCTGGATGCTCAAGTCAAAGAACGCTTTCCAGAAATCGAAGCCAAACGCCAGGAACTGGAAACCAAACTAACAGAATACGAAGCTTTGGCTAAAACTGATGCCGGTAAGCTGGAAGCCCTGCTTGGCGAGCGCGTTCCCATGCTGGAAACTCTCAGCTCGGAAACCCGCGCTACTTACGACCGTATGTCCAGAATCAAATCCGGCCTGGCTCTTTCCGAAGCTCGCGATTACAAATGTCTGGCTTGCCGCATGACCATTCGCCCGCAAGTGTTCAATGACATACGACGCGGCGAAACGCTGATCACTTGTGAAAACTGCGGCAGAATTCTGTTCTACAGAGAATGAAGAAGCAACGGAACCGACTGTTTATATGGTTTTCCGCGCGAGAGATTTTTCGCCGGAAAAGTGAACGCCAATTTTGCCAATTCGGGGCGTTCGACGTATTTTCCAGCCGCTGACAAACAGCAATCAACCATCACACAAATTGAACCGGTCTTGCGCTACTACAGTTTTGTATGCGTGAAGTCGGGACGACCAATTCAGTCCAGTTTCTGATTATCAGGCTGATAAAACCCCGCTTTTCGATACGATTCGTCCAGCAATTCAACTACGTGAACGACCTGGCAGTCTGCATTGAACATCCGCACACCCGCGCCAAGTTGCATGTGGCAACCGGGATTCGCCGTCGCCAGAACTTTTGCGCCGGTGGCTTTCACCTTTTCGATCTTGTCGGAAAGGATGCCTTCGGACATTTCCGGTTCGCTGAGGTTGTAAATGCCGGCGCCTCCGCAGCAATCCTGCATGCCTGCGAGCGGGCGATATTCGATGCCGGGAATCGAAGTCAATACTTTTTGCGGAGCGGTCATTACTCGTTGAGCGTGGTACAGATGGCAGGGAGCATCCATCGTCGCTGTTTCATTGAGTTCTGCCCCTTGCCGGATTTCACCAGCGGCCAGGTATTCTGTGGCGTCTTTGACGTGGCGGCTGAAGTGTTCTGCACGCGAGGCATAGCGCGAATCGTCTTTGAGTAACTCGCCGTACTCCTTCAACAAAGCTCCGCAACCTGCGGCGTTGATGATGATAGTCGCCGGATTTGCCGGGTTGTGATCGGAAGTCAAAAAGCGTTCGAAGGCGTCAATGTTTTGTCGCGCCAGTTTGCGCGCCGTTTCCAGATCGCCGGAATGAGCGTGCAAGGCTCCGCAGCAAACCTGTTTGGCGACTTGGATGTTCTGGCAGTTGTTTACTTCCAGCACGCGTTTGGTGGCGTCGTTGGCGTGTTTGAACAGTCCTTCCATCACGCAACCGGTGAAAACGGAAATCGGCTTCAATGGGATTGCGGATTGCGGATTGCGGATTGCGGATTGTGGATTTTGAGCCGTATTCTCCGTCTCTCTTTCCCTCTTTCCCTCCTTCCCTCTTTCCCGCGCAGGCGCAGTGGTCATCAGCAGCGACAAGGCGAAATCAGCTTTCTTGGAGATTTTGCGAACCAAGCCGGATTTGTAAGCCCAACGAATCAAGCTGCTGTCGCGCATCCAGCGATTGACAGCAAAAACAGCTTTCAACCGGTTCGGGTAAGGGAAGAAGTGGCGCAGCGCCAGCCGCAGCATGAATTTTTGGAAGCCGCTGCCTTTTTTTGCGCCGTGTTCGTTGATCGTTTCGCGCGCGTGTTCCAATAGGTGACCATAATTCACGCCCGCCGGACAAGCCGTTTCGCAGGCTCGGCAACCAAGACACAAATCAATATGGCGGGAAAACGCAGGCGATTGAACATCCAGCTTGCCTTCGGCGACTGCGCGCATCAGGTAAATGCGTCCGCGCGGGCTGTCGTTTTCGTTGCCGACTTGCTGGTAAGTCGGGCAGGCAGGCAAACACAGGCCACAATGAATGCAGCCCAGAATCTTGTCCATCTCAGCGTTGAGAGCGGTGTGAAGTGATGTGTTCAGTGGCATAGATTTTCAGGCGACGGGTGGACGGGAACGTCCGCGAGCCAGTTGCGGACATACTGTCCGCGCTCCGGCTAAATTCCTGCAACGAATCTTCCCGGATTGAGTTGCGCGTCGGGGTCAAAGCGGTTTTTCAATTCGCGCATCAATCGAGCCGTTACGCCGACATCGCCCCAGGTGTCGAGCTGATCCTTGATCGCTTGCGGCGCTTCCAGCACGACCAACTGGCCACCGCGCGCTTGCGTCAGATGGCGAAGTTCGGCAATGAATTTCGGGCGGCGTTTGGTCTGCAAATCCGCGAACAAATCTTCTTTGGCCAGCACGCGCAAAACGCCGTTTCCGGCGTGCGCGCGCCAGCTTGCGCGTGGCAACAGTTGGTTGACATCGTCCAGCACAGCGTTCAAATCGGCGGGCAAAGCGCTCAATCGCAAATTGAACGCCCAGCGTTCGTCGGTTTCCGTTTCGTGATATGCGCGCCATAACATTTCGGCATCGGCGACGCTCAACACTGTGCGGTCGAATTCGTAACCAAGGCGAGTTGCGTCGTTGATCTGGGATTCGATGGTTTCGGCTTCGTTCAAAAAACGCAGCGCTAGCGCAAAGCGGTTGGATTCAACCGTCAAGCCTGATTCTTCGGTTGGCGAAATCAACTCCATCGCCGAAGGCTGCACATCCGAATCGTTGATTCGCAGCGCCAGTCCACAAAGGCTTTGTGCGTCATTGGCGTAAAACACCAAAGTCTTTTCAGTTGGCGGCAACGCGCGCAGTTTGAAGCTTAGTTCCGCAATCATTGCCAGCGAGCCGAAACTTCCCGTGTACAGTTTGCACAAATCGTATCCGGCAACGTTTTTGACGACTTTGCCGCCGGCTTTGCTGACGCCGCCGTTCGGATGAACGACCGTAATGCCGACCAGCCAATCGCGCGGTGTGCCGTAAGCGCAGCGCAAGGGCCCGCTGCTGGCTGATGCGATGATGCCGCCAATTGTAGATTTGCTTGTGCCGAACGGGTCGAGCGGGATGAATTGGCGATGTTGGGCGGCTTGTTCGTTGAATTCACTCAACGAACAACCGGCTTGAACCGTCGCCGTCAAATCGGCGGGTTCGTATTCCAAAACGCGGTTCATTCTGGCGGTTGAAATCACAAGATGAAACTGCACCGGACGATTGCCCACGGTCAGCCATGTGCCCGCGCCCGCTGGAATCACGCGCCAGCGCTCATCGTTGGCCATCTTCAGAATTTCACTTAGCTCGTTCAGATCGTGTGGGAAGGCAACAACGCGCTCCGGTTCGTCCACAACACGAAAGTTGTCGCCGGTCGTGATGCGCGCGCGATCTTCGCCAAACATTTCGCGCAGGCGATGCAGAATCTGGTCGGCAGAGACTCGGCGCAACGGCTCGGCCTCCGTAGGTACAGGTGGCGCTACAGGCATATAGTTTTGTTATGTTGAGTGAAAATTGGATGCGACGGAAGACGGGTTATACCATGTCGTTTGGCGATTCGGCGAGCGTTGCCAGCGCGGAACGAAGCGCGTCAATCGCCAGCACGGAGCAATGCTCTTTGTTGCGCGGCAATCCATCCAATGCGCGCGTCACGTCCGATGGCGACAACTGGCGAGCGGTTTCGACCGGCAATCCGATCAACAGTTCGGTCAACGCGGAACCGGCGGCAATGCTTGGCGGACAGCCTTGCACCGTGAAACCGGCGGCAGAGATTTTGTCTTCGGCGATGGTTAATGACAGATGCAGCAGATCGCCGCAGACAGGATTGGTCGCCGTGCCACGATGAGTGGCTTCGGGCAATTCGCCAGCGTTGCGCGGATGCTCCAGATGATCCAGGACTTTGGCGCTGTACATAAAAAGCTTCAGTCATCAGGAATCCGAGTCTTTGGTTTCCAGATGCGCCGGCCAGGCCAGTTTCACCAGCAACCACATCACCCCCGCAATCACCAGCGTGTACACCAGATGGTAAAACAGCCCAATCGGCAAAAAGCCAAAAACCATGGGACTGGCCGAACGCCAGAACCAGAAATCCTGGTGAAGCAAATAAAGTGTGATGAGCAAAACGGTCAGAAACACTCGTTTCATAGGCTTTCTATCTCTGTTGAAAGTTTTCTAGCAAAAAAGATTGGTGTCACAAACGTGGCGTACTATCCCACAGAGAGTTTGAGTCTGGCAATAACCGTGTCGAACCTGCGTAACCGTAAGTTCGTAGAGAACGTCTGAACAGATACGCAACCGTGAATCAATCAAAAAATTGGCGAAAATCGGCGAATTCCCAAATCTGGTTCGCCTGATTTAGAATTCCGATTCACAACACAACCACAGATTTCACTTAGGACAACCAAAAGCAATGCGATTCAGCAAATTCTTTCCGGCGATTGTTGCCGTCACCTTGTTCTTAGGGTTGGTCGGCACGTCTCAGGCTCAAACCACCAGCGTAATCACAGGAAAAATTCAGGATCAGGCGGGCGCAGTCATCTTTGGCGCAAAAGTCACGGCGCGCAGTCTGGAAACCAATTTCACCCGGTCAACCGTCACCGATGGCGAAGGCCGTTACACCTTTGCCGAGCTTCGTGTCGGGCGATACGAAGTTCGCGCCGAACAGGACAACTTCAAACCGCAGGCGAAAACCTTGAGCGTCACGATTGGCGAAACGGTTTCGCTGGATTTGCAGTTACAAGTGGCGGTGGCGGATACCGTTGATGTGTTGGATTCTGCGCCGCTGGTCAACACGCAAACGTCTGAGTTGAGTTATCTGGTAGGAGAAAAAGCCATCCGCGAATTGCCGCTCAACGGACGCAATTACACCGATCTGGCGTTGTTGCAACCGGGTGTGACCTCGTTTCCGCTGCGCGACGGCGGATCGGTCGTCGCGCATGGGTTGGGAATGAGCATCAACGGACAGGATATTCGCTCGAATGTGTATTTGCTCGACGGCACATTGCAAAACGACATTACCAACGGCCCGGCGGGCAGCGCGGCTTCGACCGTGCTGGGAACCGAATCCATTCGTGAATTTCGCGTCGAAACCAATTCGTATTCCGCCGAATTCGGACGCAATTTCGGCGGCCAGATCAACGCGGTCAGCAAATCCGGCTCGAACGAATTTCATGGTTCGCTTTATCACTTCCACCGTAACGACAACATGGACGCGCGGAACTTTTTCGACCGCGAACCCATCGGCAAACCGGAATTCAAACGCAACCAGTTTGGCGGAACAATCGGCGGCCCCATTGCCACAGACAAAACCTTTTTCTTTTTTGGCTATGAAGCCCTGCGCGACCGACTGGGACGCACGATCAATTCGGCGGTTCCCGACGCCAACGCCCGCAACGGCGTGTTGCCGGGCGGCACGGTGACGGTTAATCCGGCGATTCGTCCATATCTGGATTTGATTCCGCTGCCCAACGGCCCAGCCATCGGCGGAGGATTGGCGAATTATTTTTTCCGCTTCAACCAACGGCTCGATCAACACTTCGTGCAAGGGCGTCTGGATCACACCTTCAACAAAAATCATCAGGTGTTCGTTCGTTACACCAACGATCGTGCCGACCAGTTTCTGCCGACCGATTACCCGCAATTTCCGCGCACGTTTTTTTCGCGCAATCAGTTTACGACCATCGAACACACCTGGTTGATGTCGTCGCAAACGGTCAACACCATGCGTTTCGGATTCAGCCGCACGCCGGTTGGCCAAAACGTGCAATCCGATATTCCCGGCACAATTCCGCCGTTTGTTCCCGGCAGACGTTATCTGGGTTCGATTGACATTGGCGGCATGCCGCGATTCGGCACGCAAAGCTCCGGTGATTTGCGTCTGGTGCAAAACGTATTCAGCTTCGCGCAAAATCTGGTTCACACGCGAGGCCGTCACATCCTGAAATTCGGCAGTTTGATCGAAAGGTATCAGGACAACATGGTCAATCCGACCTTCAGTTTGGGGATTTACAACTTTGCGGATTTGTCGAATTTCCTGCGCGGCACTCCGCGACAATTTGTGGGCTTGACGCCGGCGGCAGAGCTTGATCGGTATTGGCGTTTCACGCTCTTTGGCTTTTACGCGCAGGACGATTTCAAGCTGACGCCGCGTCTGACGGTGAATCTTGGGCTGCGTTATGAATTCGCCACTCAGCCGCAAGATCGCCGTGACATTGCGCTGGTGAATTTCAACGATACGCGCATCACGCCCGGCCCGTTGTATCAAAATCCGACCTACAAAAACCTGTCGCCGCGACTGGGTTTTGCCTGGGATGTATTCGGCAACGGCAACACCAGTTTGCGCGGCGGATACGGCTGGTATTTCAACACCAACAACCAGCAGAACCTGATTGTCACTGTGACCAATCCGCCGGCGACGCCGCGCGTGGTGGTCGTCAACCCGACGTTTCCTACTCCATCGTTTGCGGCGGTTTCCAACGCCATTCGCCCGATTGAATGGAATCTGAAAAATCCAAGCAGTCACGTCTACAACCTGAATCTGCAGCATCAACTGCCAGGGGAGTTCGTGGTCACGCTGGGGTATGCCGGAGCGCGCGGAACGCATTTGCTGCGAAACACGGATGCCAACACTTCGGTTCCGACGCGCTTGGCCGATGGCACTTACTTTTTTCCGAACAATGCGCCGCGCCAGAACACGAACTTTGGTGTGATCGAATTGAAAAAGAGTGATGGCGATTCGTATTACAACGCCATGATCTTTGAAGTGCGCAAACGCTTTTCGCGCAGCTTCGATGTGCAATCGTCGTACACCTGGGGCAAGACGATTGATAACACGCAAGCTTCGACTTTCTTTTCAGACGCGACCAACGCAACGGTGTCGGCGCTGCCCGAATTGCCGGGGCTGAATTACAACCGTGGCCGCGCGGATTTCGACATCCGCAGCAACTGGGTGATGAATTTCAATTGGGAATTGCCGTTTGCCAGAGGTTTGAAAGGCACGGCGGGCAAGGTTCTGGATGGTTGGAATCTGTTGGGCATTGCGCAGGTTCGCAGTGGATTGCCGCTGACGGTGTTTGTTGCGGCCAACCGCTCTCAATCGAAATGGGCGCCTTCGTCCGGCCCCGGGCTTGGCCCGGATCGTCCCAGCTTCGCGCCGGGTTACACGTTCCAGAACGCTGTCACCGGCAATCCGGATGCCTACTTCGATCCGAAGGCATTCTTGTTGCAACCGTCGGGAACGCTCGGAACCTTGGGTCGCAATACCTTTGATGGCCCAAACCTGCGGACGTTTGATCTGGCGCTGACTAAAAACACCACCTGGTCGAAGCTTGGCGAAAACACGCGGATTCAATTCCGCGTCGAATCCTTCAACCTGTTCAACCGCGCCAATTTCGGCACGCCGAATTTGCAGGTGTACGCCGGAACGCCCGACGCCATCAATACGCCACCCGCTTCGCTCGCTCCGACGCAACCGACGCCGATTGCGACCTTCGGGCGCATTCGCTCGACGGTGACTTCGGCGCGACAGATTCAGTTAGGTTTGAGAATTTCTTTTTAGCGCATATTGCTGCGTAGCGGCTTTTGAATTTAGGCCTGCAGGCCAATTAAGAGGTTAACCCGTCGCGAAGCGACGATTGAATGATTACTTCAGTCGTCGCTTCGAGACGAAAAATCATTACGCTTCGTTCAGCAGGCCGTAAACGACCTGCCTAATGTCTACCGTCTCTACGAGACGAAAAAACAATCTCTCCAGCTCGACCATCAGGAGGCCAGTATGACGAAAAAGCATTTCGCTGTTTGTGTAATTTTGCTGTTGGCTTTGGCAGCCGCTTCGCCATTGCCATTCAATGCTTCGGGGCAGGCTACTGCGCCAGCCGCTCAACCCCAGAAAGCTCCGCGACCGATTGAATTGGCGGACTCTCTCGCGTGGAAGCGCGTCGCTTCGCCAACGGCGTCGAATGACGGGCAATGGTTTGCGCACAAATTGACGCCGAACGAAGGCGACAGTGAACTTGTTTTGCGCCGAATCAGCGACGGCAAGGAATGGCGCTTTCCCATCGGCGAATCGCAAGGCTTTGGCGGGCCTCCGGGATTTGGCGGAGGGGGCTTTTCCGATGTGGCCTTTTCCGACGATTCAAAATGGTTCGCTTTCACCATTTCGCCGACTTTCAAAGACGCCAAGCGATTGAGAAAAGAACGCAAACCATTGCAAAACAAAGTCGCCCTGGTGAATCTGGCTACGGAAAAGAAAATCGAATTTGAAAAGATTCGCCGTTTCGGATTTTCTCGTGAAAATGCCAAGTGGATTGCGCTGCATCGTTATGGAGCCGATGCGCCAGCCGGGCCGCCTCCTGCCGCGGCTGCTGGTGGAGGCGCGGCTGCGCCGGAACGAGCGACAGGATCGGATTTGATTTTGCACGAACTGGCCACGGGCAATGAACTCAACGTCGGCAACGTCGCGGATTTCGCTTTCAACAAAAAAGGCGATTGGCTGGCCTGGACGATTGATGCCAACGAAAAAATCGGCAATGGGTTGCAAGCTCGCAACATGACTACCGGCGCGGTGCTGCCGCTAGACAGCGACAAAGCCAGCTATCGCGGATTGAACTGGACGGAAAATGGCGAAGCGCTGGCTGCCGTCAAAGGCATCGAAGATAAGGGCTTCGAAGACAAACTCTACAGTGTGGTGGCGATCAACGGTTTTGCCAGCGGCGCTCCGCAGAAAACGGTTTACGACCCGCGTCAGGACAAAGAATTTCCTGCTGGCTTGACGGTCAGTCCGAATCGGCAGCCCACCTGGACAGAAGATTTCAGCGCCGTGCTGTTTGGCATTCACGAAGTCAAAAAGAAAAAAGGTGGCGACAAAGTCGAACCTCCGGCAGGCGCAGCGCCAGCCGCTGCAATGCGCCGTCCGCAGGAAGACGAACCCGAAAAGCCTGACCTGGTGTTGTGGCACTGGAAAGACAGTCGCTTGCAAGCGCAACAGCAAGTCGAAGAAAGCCGCGACAAGAATTTCAGCTATCTGGCGACCTATCGCATTGCCGACAAGAAATTCCTTCGTCTGGCTGACGAAGAGCTTCGCAATGTAACCGCTGCGCCGAAGCAAAAATTCGGCATTGGTTTTGACAGCCGCGAATATGAATTGTTTGGCAATCTTGACGGGCGACGTTATCAGGACGTTTACGTCGTGGATTTGAAAACCGGCGCACGCAAACTCGCTGTGAAGAAGAATCGCTGGAATTATGGCGCTTCCCCTGACGGCACGCAGTTCGTGTATCACGAAGACGGCAACTTCTTTGTGTACGATATGGCTTCAGGGCAATCGCGCAATCTGACTAAAGATGTTCCGTCTGTGTTTTGGAATCAGGAAGACGATCACAACATCGTCAAACCGCCGACCGGCGTGATTGGCTGGACAAAAGACGGCGCCTCGATTCTGTTGAGCGACAACTGGGATATCTGGAATGTTCCGGTTAAAGGCGGGCAAGCCACGAATCTGACGGTCAATGGCAAAAAAGACAAGATTCGGTATCGCCAACGGTTCCGCATTGATCTTGAAGAAAAGGGAATTGACATGGCTGCGCCGGTTTACGTTGGCGTGTATGGCGAATGGACGAAGAAAGCCGGCATCGGTCGCATCGAAAACGGCAAACCTGGCGTGAAAATGTTGGCGTGGGATGACGCGGCGTTTGGCGGAGTGATGAAAGCCAAAAAAGCCGACGTTTGGTTTTACACGCGCGAAACTACTGCGGATGCGCCGAGTTATTTTGTTGCCGACGCAATGTTGGCGAACGGCAAAAAATTGACCGACGCCAATCCCCAGCAGAAAGATTTTCTATGGTCGGCGGGCGCAAAGCTGATTGATTACACGTCGGCCAAAGGTGACAAACTGCAAGGTGCTTTGTTTCTCCCCGCAAATTACGAACCGGGCAAGAGCTATCCGACGATTGTCTACATTTACGAAAAACTGTCACAGGGATTGAACTCTTACACAGTGCCGACGGCGTCTGGCTTCAACAAATCGGTCTACACCAGCGCGGGGTATGCCGTGCTGATGCCTGACATCGTTTACAAAATGAACGATCCGGGAATGTCCGCCGTCTGGTGCGTACTGCCTGCGCTTGAAGCTGCCGTCAAAACCGGCATTGTGGACAAAGATCGCGTAGCCATTCACGGCCATTCGTGGGGCGGGTATCAGACTTCGTTTCTGGTAACGCAGACCGACGCATTCAGAGCCGCAATTGCCGGAGCGCCGTTGACCGAAATGATTTCGATGTATTACTCGATTTACTGGAACACCGGCGGCGGCAACATGTCCATCTTTGAAAGCAGTCAGGGACGCTTCACCGGCAGCCCGATTGATGTGACGGATGCTTACGTTCGCAATTCGCCGATTTCGCACGCGAAGAATGTCAAAACGCCGTTGGTGATTTTGCACAACGACAAAGACGGCGCAGTGGATTTCACGCAAGGCATTTTCTACTACAACACGCTGCGTCGGCTGCAAAAGCCCGTAGTCATGTTGCAGTACAAAGGCGAAAACCACGGCTTGCGCGTTCCGGCGAACATGAAAGATTACACCGTGCGGATGCGCGAATTTTTCGATCACCATTTGATAGGCAAATCGGCTCCGAAATGGTGGATCGAAGGCGTGCCTCATTTGAAGCTGAAAGAGCATCTGGAAGAACGCACACCCGGCAAACCACCGACGGTTGATCCGCTGAACGACGACAACAAGCAGTAAGTCAATTCATCCACGAAGGGCACGAAGGAGCACAAAGAGGATTTTTCTTCGTGATTCTTCGTGTTCTTCGTGGATGGAAAAAGGATGTGAATGAAGCCAGCCCTCATTGGAATTCCCTGGGACGAAATGTCGTCTTTCATGCGCGGAGCGGCAGAAGCTCCGTCATTGATTCGCGCGGCGCTGTTTTCCGAAGCTTCCAATCCGTTCAGCGAATCCGGCATTTCTGTCACGCGGGAAGCCATTCATGACGCCGGAGACATTGCCGCTACCAATGGCGAAGCGATGCTTGCGCGTATTGAAGTCGGGATTACTTCGTTGTTGGAACAAGACTTCCAACCGATTTCGCTCGGCGGCGACCATGCAATCACCTTTCCGATTCTGCGCGCGTTTGCCAAACGCTATCGCCGGTTGAGCATTCTGCATTTTGATGCACATCCCGATTTGTATGACGAACTCGACGGCAATCGGTTGTCGCACGCCTGTCCGTTCGCCCGCATCATGGAAGAAGGGTTGGTCGAACGTCTGGTGCAAATCGGCATTCGCACCATGACCGATCATCAACGTCAGCAAGTGGAACGTTTTGGTGTCGAAGTCATCGAAATGCGCGATTACCGTGACGATTGGCCGATAGATTTCGACACGCCGGTTTATATTTCCTTCGATGTAGACGGGCTTGACCCGGCCTTCGCCCCCGGAGTGTCGCACCGCGAACCGGGCGGACTTTCTTCGCGCCAGGCAATCAACACGATTCTCAATTTGAATGCGGAAATCGTCGGAGCCGACATTGTCGAATTCAATCCGCGAATGGATGTGGCCAACTTGACCGAAACTGTCTGCGCCAAAATCGTCAAGGAAATCGCCGCGCAAATGCTGAGAGTATAGGTCAAAACCGGGAGCGCAGGCGTTTTCGCTTGCGAATGAGTTATGAAACCCGTCGAACCCATTTTTGTCGCTGATCTGTTTGGCGAACTGCACGAAGAATTGCTGGCGCTGTTGCGCGGGTTGTCTGCCGACGACTGGTACAAACCAACAGTTGCCGGTTCGTGGTTGGTGCGCGACATTGTGGCTCATTTGCTGGACAGCGACATTCGGCGGCTGTCGTTTCAGCGCGATCAAGCGCCGATGGTTCCGCCCGATCAACCGATTGCCAGTTACGCTGATCTGGTGGGCTTTTTGAATCAACTCAACGCCGATTGGGTCAAAGCGGCAAAACGCATCAGTCCGCCATTGTTGGTCGAATTTCTTTCCATTACCGGAGCCGAAGTGGCGAAACTGTTCCAATCCCTTGATCCGGATTCACCTGCCTTGTTCGGCGTCGCCTGGGCAGGCGAAGAAACTTCGGCAAACTGGTTCGACGTGGCGCGCGAATACACCGAAAAGTGGCATCACCAACAGCAAATTCGGGATGCGGTTGGCGCTGCGCCGTTGTATAGCCGCAAATGGTTGCAGCCTGTGTTGGATGCTTTTGTGCGAGCGTTGCCCGTGAATTACAAATCCACGCCTGCCAATCCGGGAACTCAAATTTCGTTCGTCATCACAGGCGAAGCGGGCGACGTGTGGACGCTGGTTCGTCGCACCGATGACTGGCAATTGTTTGCCGGCGTTTCTGACAAAGTAGCTTGCCGAATCGAATGCGATCAAGACACCGCGTGGCGATTGATGACCAGGGGGCTGGCGCGCGACGAAGCCGCCAAACGAATTGCGGTGACCGGAGACGCCAAATTCGCCGAACCTTTGCTCAGCACGCTGGCTGTCATGGCTTGATTACCACTTTACTGCCGTCTCATGGTTTTTTTTGGTATTCAATCTGGACATTTTTTTCTTTTTGACTTAACTTTCAGCCGCCTTGCCGAACAATAACAGGTCAGTCTAGCCAGTCTAGCCATAATGCTTTTGGCCAGAATAAAAACTATAGGCCCCATTAAATGTGGCGTGCTTGCGCCCTTGCTGACACTTACAACTATCACACACATAATTGCAGCTATCCGTTTAGCCTGAATAGTTTGTGTCATCAATACTGATCGGCACAAAATTTTCCTTCTTAAATCACTTTGATTGAGCTGTTTTCCTGAACTTTTGCGCATTTATGATTTGGATACGGCTGGTGGATGATTGACAAGCATTGAAAATTTGCATCTCGGCTATCTCTCAGGGAGTTGTGATGGGTAAAGAATATAGTTCGGAGAAGAGTTGGACACTGACTGATGTCGCTTTTTCGCGTCTGCTGGTCTGGTTGGCGCCTGATCAAGAACGCGCAGTGGAAAAGTACCTGCGGGTTCGGGAAAAGCTGAGCGTATTTTTTGAACATCGCGGCTGCCCATTCCCTGAGGAGTTGACCGACAAAACTTTGGATCGAGTGGCTCGCAAGCTTGCGTCCGGCGAAGCAATCCTGGTCTCCGAACCAGCCTCATATTGTTACGGCGTAGCGCACAATATCTTGAAAGAATATTGGCGAGAACCATCTCGTAGCGTTGTTTCACTTGACTCTAATCCATCAGCGAGCGATTCTTACCTTACTACTGCGGACAAGACCGCTGCTTTGATTGACGAAGGAAATGATGAATTCAACCTTCGTCATTTGGAATTATGTTTGAGCAAGCTGGCGCCGGAAGATCGTGAGTTGATCTTGTCTTAATGTTAAGGCGACCACCGCGATAGAATTAACAACCGACAAC
>CAYYDG010000013.1:0-140618 GCA_964470555.1 uncultured Heliomicrobium sp. | reverse complement strand
TTTCCAATTGGTCACTCATTTTCAAAATCTCTCTCCTGAGTGAGCGAAACGTAAGGAACAAGAAACGAATTTTATAAATTATGGCAATTCGCCAAACCTGAAAGTAAACCCGCTGTGTCCTGAACGAGGTGGCGGGCGAAGAATACTAAATTTGCCGGGATAGCGAAACGTCTGAAAACAATTTTGAAAGTATTTTGAGAAAGATTTTCCGCATTCTATTCTTGAAGCGGCTAATCTGATTTTTTCCAAATCGCTGGGGTTGGTTCCCCAAATCACTATGAAACAATCTGAATATCATCTGGAAATTTACGACAATCCGCAGGAACTGGCCTGGGCAGCAGCCAGCCGGTTTGCAAGTCTGGCCGAACAATCCATCGCCGAACGCGGCACGTTCACCGTCGCGCTTTCGGGCGGTTCAACGCCCAAAGCAATGTTTTCGCTGCTGGCGAAATCTCCGTTTTCCACTTCACTGCCCTGGTCGGACATTCAGTTTTTCTGGGGCGACGAACGTTGCGTTCTTCCAGATCATCCCGACAGCAATTTCCGAATGACTACGGAAACGCTGCTCAGCAAAGTCGCCGCGTCGCCGGAAAAGATTTTCCGCATCCCAGCCGAAGACGACGACCACCAACGCGCAGCGGAACGTTATGCGACAACCTTGCGGCAAACCTTCAACTCAGAAACGCCGCAATTCGATCTGGTCTTTTTGGGAATGGGAGCGGACGGCCATACGGCATCGTTGTTTCCGGGAACAAAGGCTTTGCAAGCGACCGATCAAATCGCCGTTGCCAACTTCGTCGAAAAGCTGAATGCGTGGCGCATCACGCTGACGGCCAAAACGATCAACAACGCGCGCAACGTCATCTTTCTGATCGCCGGCGAAGACAAAGCCGCGACCTTGCAAAACGTTCTGGAAGGTGAATACCATCCCCAAACATATCCTAGCCAGTTGATTCAACCGTCCAGTGGTTCCTTGCTGTGGATGCTGGACGAAGCAGCATCCAGCTTGCTGCACACTGACTGAAACTTCACCGCACATCGCTGAAAACAAAAATTCCGAAGCCAATTGGGATGGCTTCGGAATTTTGTCACTTCAATCTGTCATGACGTTTCGCCTCAACGTTCTTTGTTTGATGCGATGGTCATGGATTTGTCAGTGCGAAGCAAAAAGACCGCTCCTTTTTCGACCTTCACATTTCGCCCAGCCAGTGAAAGCATGGAATTTCCATTGGCTTGACCGCTTGTTTCAGCAGAGGTCTCTGAAGTGATCGAAATTAGTCCCTGGGCGTTGGCTGATGTGCTATTCAGCGTTTCCGATGAAATGGCGACAACGCTGCCGGACGTTTGTTGGACACCAGTCGCTACATTGCCAACGGTGTCGTTTACCGTGCTGGTCGTTGTGCCAATTGCACTGCCAACCGTGCCTACGACTGCTCCGGTTGCGCCGCCAAGCAAACCACCGCCGTTTGACCTGCCAGAAGCGGTTGACCGTGAACTCGTCATGACGTTTGTTTCCGCTGTGGCCATATCATTCGCTTGTGCCTGACTGTCAATCGTCGCCCGGGTGATCTGCTGGATTGTCGCCGAAAAAGGCATGGTCAAATTTTTGTTTTGCAATTGATTGAAGCCAAGCTTCAGATGAGAAACTCCGTTTTTCCCTTCGGCTTGGCTCGTTTCAATGACCTGGCCGGTTAACACCGCGCCTTTTGAGATCACCTGTTTTCCCTCGACCACGATTGGTTTCAGCGTGCGCATTTTGAACTCATCCCCTGGCTTGGCTTTTTTGGCATCCAAAGTCGTCAGCAATTCCGCACTGAGTTGTGTTCCAGCATCAAGCATCAACGACTGATCCGATTTTTGAGCTTGTGCTTGTCCATCTGCCTGTGCTGATCCTTTCATCCGCGCACGATCTTGGGACAATGCCGAAGAAGAAACCAGCAATGTAATCGCCATTAAACACACAAAAAACTTCATGACTTCCTCCAGAAAAATTGAGCCGGGACATTACTCAAGTAGTTGAAAAGTTGAAAAGAAACTCTGGGGTATGTGGGTAACTGCTCATCGTTTTTTTTGCAAATGGTATGCCTTCTAAAGCATCTGCTAAATTAAAGTCCTTAGTTGATTGAAGAGAAAGATGTTATGGGTAGAGCACAATCAACGGGAGGATTTTCGATCTACGTCAACCTGAAGCGAATGCATACAGAAACATCTCTACAACAACCGATTTGGTATATTGGAAGCGATTCTTGACTCGCCTTTAGGCCGCACCTAGAATCGCGGCTCGTTTCGAGAATCATTCAACCTAAAATTCAATGATGTGAGGTTTCAAGCCATGCTGACACGCCGCTTGCGCATACTGTTTTGTGGTCTGGCTTTGCTGCTTCTGAGCTTGCCTGCCGCAACTGCTACTTATTCCACCGATGAACGTGACGAGGTTTTAAAAAAGATGGACGGACGCGCCGATTATTACGGCGAAATGTCGCGTCGCATCTGGGAATTCGCCGAAGTCGGATACAAGGAACACAACAGTTCCACGTTGCTGAAAGCCGAATTGAAAGCCGCAGGTTTTCAGATTGAAGAAAACATCGCGGAAATCCCGACGGCTTTCGTCGCCACGTTTGGAACGGGCAAACCCGTCATAGGCATTTTGGGCGAATACGACGCGCTGCCCGGTTTATCGCAAGTCGCGTTCGTCGCCGAAAAGCGCGCGCGCGTGACCGGCGGCCCAGGCCACGGATGCGGCCACAACTTGTTCGGCGTGGCTTCGGCCTTTGCGGCCATCACGCTGAAGAATTATCTGGCGGAAAAGAAACTCAGCGGCACGATCAAATTTTACGGCACGCCCGCCGAAGAGGGCGGTTCAGGCAAAGTCTTCATGGCGCGCGCCGGAGTGTTCAACGACCTGGATGTGGCGCTGGCCTGGCATCCCGGCGACGCCAACAGCGCCAGCATGAAATCCACACTGGCCAATGTCACCGCGAAGTTCCGCTTTTACGGAGCGGCTTCGCACGCGGCGGCAGCGCCGGACAAAGGCCGCTCTTCGCTTGATGCGGTGATGTTGATGGCTCACGCGGTGGATATGCTGCGCGAACACGTGCCGCAAACCACGCGGTTGCATTACATCATCACCAAAGGCGGCGAAGCGCCGAACGTCGTGCCGGATTTTGCCGAAATTTATATGTATGCGCGGCATCCGAGCATGCCTGTGTTGGATGGCATCTGGTCCCGCGTCGTCAAATGCGCCGAAGCAGGCGCGCTGGCCACCGAAACGCGAATGGAAATGGAACTGGTTGGCAGCGTATACAACGAATTACCCAACGAACCGCTGGCCAAAGCGATTGATAAGAATTTGCGACGGGTCGGCGGCGTGAAGTATTCCGCCGAAGAAATGGCCTTTGCCGAAAAGTTGCGAAAGACGTTTTCGCTGGAAGGCGCGTTGGAACTTGGCAGTCAGGAACAGGTGCAGGAAATGGAGGGCGGCGTCAGCTCCGGTTCCACGGATGTTGCCGACGTAAGCTGGATCGTACCAACCAGCGAATTTCGCACCGCCACGTATGTTCCGGGAACGCCCGGCCACAGTTGGCAAGCCGTCGCCTGCACCGGCAGCCCGATTGGCCGCAAAGGATTGACCATCGCCGCCAAAACACTGACCTTGACGGCGATTGACCTGCTCCACGATCCGAAATTGATCGAAGCCGCCAAAGCCGATTTCAACAAACGCCGCGCGGGTTACGAATATCGTTCCCGCATACCGGCCAATCAAAAACCGGCGCTTAATTATCGAGACAAATAACGTCGGCCCAGGACCAAAAGCGCGAAAGGCACAAAAGCAAAATCTGCTTTTGTGCCTTTCGCGCTTTTGGTGGTTTAGTTTTCAGTTATCGAAGTTGGCGCAACTCGTAAATGCCTGCCAGCTTGTTCAAATCCGATTTGACCAATTGCCATTCACGTTCGACGTTCCGATCGAAGCGGGCGTTTTTCATCAATGCATTGATTTCATCGGATTCGCGCATGACCTTTTCGACTTCGCGGCGAGTTTCGCGCCAGGTGTCGCGGCGGTCGAATTCGCGGCGCAATTCATCCAGCGCGCGCTCCAAATCTTTGACTTGCTCGTTGATGTTGTCTTCGCGCCGGGTTCCGTCCAGCCGGCTACGATCAAGGTTTTTATCAATCATTCGGGTAAAAGCATCGCTACGCTCTTCGCAGCGTTTGATGATGCGATCTACGTCAGCTTTCGTGTAATTGCGTCCTCGAAACCGTCCCTGAGCCGAAGCCGTCGCCGTAAACATCAAAGCCATAGCCAACAAAGTTAAAACCGTCGCTGAAATCTTCTTCGTCAAATTCATAAAGTCCTCCTTCAAAAGATAAAGACACTTCCGCGCGCAAGAGAGAACACGCGATCAGGCTCTTCACAACTACGAGCCAGAACGCGGCTTAAGACAAAGCTCAGTTTGATTTGGCCGAAAAGAAATTTGTAAAAGCAGTTTGTCTCTATCCAGGCAACGGCAAGTTTTGCTGTTCGGTGTTTGCCGGTTACTATCTCAGCGTATCAATGACGATAAGCGTTATGGGCAAATACACTCGAACCAAAATCAGTCTTCTTGTTCTGGGCGTGGTGCTGCTGACGGCGAGCGGGTGGTTGTATTTTCGCCGCCCGCAGCCGGTGGACATCGCCGCGTATGTGCCGGAATCGGCGCTGGGTTATCTGGAAGTCAACAACCTGCCGCAACTTGTCAGCAATCTGACGGCAACGCACGGATGGCAACAGCTTGCACCGGTTTATGGCATTTCCGACAAAGTCGGTTATTTGGCGCAAGCGGAAAAGTTCGGCTGGATGGCCGGGTTGACCGGCAATGACGAAGCCGCTGTTTTGGCCGACGCTCAAATCGCCATCGTCGTCACCGGATTGGAAGCTCGCGGCGAAGCCGTCAAACCTCGTTTTGCGCTGGTGCTGGTGTCTGCGGGAAATGCCAAACCGCTGCAAGCTCTGATCGAAAAACGGTTGCCGGAACTGGCCAACAGCATGCTCGGCCCGACCAGACTCAAAATGGAAGAACAAGCCGGATTGCCGGTCAGCGTGTATCAGTCCGCCGCCGACGCTCAAAAAGAACTGATTTCGATTCAATTTGGCGACGCCTGGATTCTTGCCAACAACATTGACTCGCTGCGTGATTGCCTGCACACAAAGCTGGGACGGCAAGCTTCGATGGCAAACAATTTTTATCGCCAGCAAGCTCGCCCAATTGTAGGCGCGAATGCAGCGGCGTTCGGCTTTGTCACCGCCGAAGGCGTCAAACGTTTGCTGCGATTTGGAACCTATGTCGCTTCGGGCGGAGTCGTCGGCAAAGCCGCGCTGGCCGGAGCCGTTGGCGAAGTCTTCACCGAATTTTCCAATCGCACCTGCGACGGATTGGCTTACGGCGCGAGTTTTGAATCCGGCGCAAACGGGCTGGAAGTCGTGGATCGTTACTTGACGCTGTTCAAACCGGAACTGACCGACAAACTCAAAACCGTCATCATACCCAATTCAACTGAAGCCGCCGCGCTCAATGTGATTCCGGCTGCGGCGCGCGAAATCACTATTTACAACGTCGCCCAACCCAGTCAGACGCTTGAAGAATTGGAAAAAGCCGTCTCGGCGCGCGTGGATGTGGCGCAGAGCTTTTTATTGCATCAATTCGTGCTGGGAATGCGCGAAGCCGCGTTCGGCGCGAAATCGTCTGAACTGACCAACGCCGCCATCGGCGACGAAATCGCCAGTTTCAATTTGACCAAAGAAGCGCAAAACCGCGTTTGGCTGATTGCCGCGCGCGACCGCACGAAGCTGGCCTTGCTCGGCGAAAACATACTGACACAGTTTCAAGACAAGAAAATCGCGAATATGAGCCGCGAAACTGTCGCCGGTTATGAATTGCTGGTTTCCAGCGAAGCTACGCGCGGAGCGGCGGTCTTTGTCGGCAATTTCCTGGCGCTGGGACAACGCGACCAACTCGCGCGGTTGATTGAAGCACATCGCAACGGCCAGACCTTGAAAACATCATCGCAATTCAACCTGACTTCGCGTCCGACGGGAATCGCGCCTTCAGTGAGTTTCAATTCCATCAAAGACGAAAGCAACGATTTGATGATTGCTCTGGCTCGATTGACAGGCTTGACCGTGATTCCAGCCAACGTATCAGCGTTAGACCAGTTGCCGTTGGCTGTCAGCGCAACTTCGATTACGGAACAAGGGCTGGCGGTGGAAACGCGTTCGCCGTTTGGCAATCTGCCGTTTCTGGTTTCGCTGATCGCCGGATCGAATCAACCACAGCAGTAAAAAATGGCTGGAGATTTCAACGCAAAGTCGCAAAGGGTCAAAGTCGCAAAGATGGATTCAGCAAAAACTTCCGTGCCGCTTCTGAAAGCAACGAACCTGACCAAAGTTTATTCCGGTCGCGTCGAAGAGGTCGTCGTTTTCCGCGATTTGCATCTGGAAGTCGCGCGCGGAGAAATGGTGGCGGTTGTCGGAACGTCGGGCGCGGGCAAATCCACATTGCTGCATTTGCTGGGCGGATTGGATCGCGTCACGTCCGGCAGTATTCAGATAAATGGTCGGGAAGGCGAGTTTGACCTCGTAAAAAATTCTGAGCTAGACTTGGCTCGCTTTCGCAACCGACAGATCGGGTTCGTATTCCAGTTTCATCATCTGCTCCCGGAATTTTCCGCTCTTGAAAACGTGATGATGCCGTTGCTCATCAACGGCTCGCCCAAACGTCAAGCCGCGGACAGAGCGGCGGCCTTGTTGGAGCGCGTCGGGTTGGCATCGCGCGCCAATCATCGCCCCGGCGAATTATCCGGCGGCGAGCGTCAGCGAGTCGCGTTGGCGCGGGCGTTGGTGAACGGGCCGTTGCTGCTGCTGGCCGATGAACCGACAGGCAATCTGGACGAACACACTGGCGAAGCGGTTCATTCACTGATTCGTCAACTGCAAACCGAAGAACAATTAACCGCCATCATCGTCACTCACAACGAACGATTGGCTTCGACCTGTGATCGCATACTGCGATTGGAAAACGGCAAGCTCAATGAATTTTGAATTTTGGATGCTGACAAGGGCGGTTCCGAAATTCATTATTCAGAATCCGGCATTCAACCATGTTCGAACGTTATACCGAAAAAGCACGTCGCGTCATTTTCTTCGCTCGTTACGAAGCCAGCCAGTTCGGCGCCACGCAAATCGAAGCCGAACATATTCTGTTGGGGTTGATCCGCGAAGATAAAAATCTGACTTACCGATTCTTTCATCGTTCGCGCGCCACTGTGGAATCCATTCGCCGCGAAATCGAAGGCCGCACCATCCTGCACGAACGCATTCCGAACAACATAGATTTGCCGCTGGCGACGGCGGCCAAACACGTGCTGGCATTTGCGGCGGAAGAATCCGAACGGCTGGGAAATCGTCACATCGGAACCGAACATCTGTTGCTGGGTTTGTTGCGCGAAGAAAATTCCGTGGCGGCGGAAATTCTCTACGAACGCGGATTGCGACTTTCCGACATTCGCCAGGATTTGATGCGACAGGCGAACATGGAACGCAACGCCCATTCGCGCAAAGACACTCCGCATCTGTTTGAATTTTGCCGCGACCTGACCGCCGACGCGCTGGAAGGCAAACTCGATCCGCTGGTTGGCCGCGAAGAAGAAATTGACCGGGTCGTGCAAATTCTCTGCCGCCGCACCAAAAACAATCCGGCTCTGATCGGCGAACCCGGCGTTGGCAAAACCGCCATCGTCGAAGGCCTGGCCCAGCGCATCGTCAATTGCGAAGTGCCATCGTTCCTGGTGGAAAAACACATTCTGGCGCTCGACCTGAGTCTGGTGGTTGCCGGAACAAAATATCGCGGCCAGTTTGAAGAACGCATGAAAACCATCATGCGCGAATTGATCGAAAATCCGCACTACATCGTTTTCATTGACGAAATTCACACGCTGATCGGCGCCGGTTCAGCCGAAGGCAGTCTGGATGCCGCCAACATTCTGAAACCGGCATTGTCGCGTGGAGAAATTCAGTGCATCGGCGCAACTACTCCGGCTGAGTATCGAAAATCCATCGAACGCGACCGTTCGTTAGAACGTCGTTTTCAAGCCATCAAGATTCCGGTTCCCAACGAAGAAGAAACGATTGAAATTCTGGAAGGCGTCAAGGATCGGTACGAGTCGTATCACAACGTTCATTATTCCGACGAAGCGATTGCCGCCGCCGTTTATCAATCCAGCCGGTATCTGTCCGAACGCTTCCAACCCGACAAGGCGATTGACGTAATTGACGAAGCGGGCGCTCGCGTCAAGCTGCGCGTGCAACGCGAAAGCGGATACATTCCACCGCCGCCGCGATGGCATCGTGAACCGCGCGATTACCGCAACGATTTTCGCAGTGACGTGCGCGACCGCGACCGGATTTATTCCAGCAGCCGCCGAGCACCGCAATACTACGAACCGCTTGAGTACGAAAACATCGCCGCGCACGTTACCAAACAGGATATTGACGATGTGATTTCGCGCTGGACTGGCATTCCCGTTTCGGCGCTTCAGGAAGAAGAAGCGACCAAGCTGCTCAGAATAGAACAGGAATTGCACAAACGAATCATCAGCCAGGATTCGGCGCTTTCCGCTCTGGCGCGCGCCATTCGCCGTTCGCGCGCCGGGCTGAAAAATCCGAATCGGCCTGTTGGCTCGTTCCTGTTTTTAGGCCCGACCGGCGTCGGCAAAACCGAAGTCGCGCGCAGCCTGGCCGAATTCCTGTTTGGCTCGGAAAAATCAATGATCCGTTTCGATATGTCCGAGTTCATGGAAAAACATTCTGTTTCCAAGCTGATCGGTTCGCCGCCGGGCTATGTTGGTTATGAAGAGGGCGGCCAGTTGACCGAACGTGTTCGCCGCAACCCGTATTCCGTCTTGTTGCTGGACGAAATAGAAAAAGCCCACCCGGACATTTTCAACATTTTGTTACAGGTGTTTGAAGACGGAATGCTCAGCGACGCGCTCGGCAACACGGTGGATTTCAAACACGTCATAGTGATTATGACCTCGAACATAGGCGCGCGCTTCGTCAACAAAGGCGGCCACATGGGCTTTCATTCTTCGCGGGGCGACGCCCAGTCCAAAACAGAAGACCGTGTCATGGTGACGGTGCGCGAAACCTTCAACCCGGAATTCATCAACCGGCTGGACGAAATCATCGTCTTTGAACCGCTCAGCGACGATGACCTGCTTGCAATCGTCGGCTTGCTGGTTCGCCAGATGAACCAGACATTGCAACACCGCCAGCTTCAGATTCAACTGACCGACGAAGCCAAACGCTGGGTGGTCGAACAAACCTGCACCGACCGCAGTTACGGCGCGCGCCCACTGCGCCGAGCCTTGCAGAGATACGTCGAAGACCCGCTGTCGGAAGCCCTGATCGAAGGTCGCCTGACCGGTTCATCGCTGGTTGAAATCTTTCTCAAAGAAACCAAACTTGACATTCGCCCATTGCTGACCGAAGACGAGCTTTCAGGAATCGAACGCCAGTTGGCCGACGTTTCTTCTTCAATTGAAGCACTTCCCCATTGATTACTTGCAGAGCGAATTTCAGAACATTGCGAATTCCGAAACCAAATCAATTTCTTGAAAAGCCTGTGTCCATTTTTGCCATTAACTCCTCAAAATTACAGGTGATCTGGTCGCCGCCTGATATGGCCGTTGAACATTACGAAATTACTGCCATTGATTTTGTCCGCGAATCCGGGAAAGTTTTCACCACCACGGAAAACAGCCATCTTTTAACTGAGTTAACTGAATACACGATCACATTGAAAGCCTGTCTCGACACAACCTTCGCGGATTTCGTTGCGGCTGATCGAAGCGTCAGCGCCGCGACATCCGAAGAGTATTGGCAGGTGCAGGGGAACGGCAATGTCTACGCTTCTGCAACACGCATTGTCAGAGACGGCAACGGACGATCACGTAACTTTTCTCCCGACCGGAAACCCGAACTTTCAAGAGATGTATTCGAATATGTACGGCAATCCGACTCAACCCACGCTTCCATTCATTGGAATGCTCATGTTGGTAACCCCCTGATGCCGACAGCAATCGTTCGAAGGATCAAAATCTGACCAGGAATTCATTGGGGGCAGGAACTCAACCTGCCGCCTGAAATATCTTCGCGATTGGTCGGCGCAGAAACCGCCAATTTGTCAGGGTTGGCAAAGACCGTCAGCTTCACCCCGCCAGAAAAGTTTTGGCCTGTTGACAAGTCTGGCCATTGGCTATTCAATACCGGACTTCTTTGCGTATAATTCGTCGTCTTAAAAAAATTAGCACTGCAATCTTGGCAATGTAGGTCGTTCATAGTGCGTGCTTTCCGGCATTCCCTGCGTTGGGATTTGCCAGGCACTGTCTGAAAGCCGCATAACTGCGTGTGTGCGGCTCAAAGTACCGACAACATTCGGACAGAGCCAACTCCTGAACGATTTAACATAGGTGGGAGAAGCTTCATGACCAAGCGCATTACCTTTTTGGCAAGCGCATTTTTTCTTGTTTTCGTCACCCTCATTTCAGTTCGTCCGGCATATTCACAAACCCAGGACGTGTTTGTTGAGGACGTGGAAATTCGCGGCAACCGCCGTATTCCGCGCGAGTCCATCCTTTATTACGTTCAAAGCAAGCCGCAAGACCGGTTTGACATCAATTTGGCGCAACGCGATCTGCAAGCGATCTTACAAATGGGCTTGTTCGATCCGTTGGGAACCCGGCTGTACGTGGAAGATGGGCCGCGCGGCGGCAAAATCATCATCTTTCAGGTCAAGGAATACCCGATCATTCGCGACTTGCAATATCGCAATCTGAAATCCGCCACGGAAAGTGAAATCCTCACACGTTTCAAAGAGCGCCGAGTTCAGGTCAGCAAGGAATCTCAATTCGACCCTGCCAAGGCCAACGGCGCTCGCGTCGTGTTGAAAGAATTGCTGGCGGAAAAAGGGCACCCGGACGCCAAAGTCACCATTGAAGTAGAAGATATTTCAGCGACAACCGTGGCCTTGATTTTCAGTATTGACGAAGGGCCGCGCGTCCGCGTCAAGGAAATTGTCTTCACCGGTGACCGCGACGGATTTTCACAGCGCAAATTGCGAGGCGCCATGAAACTGGTGAAAGAATCAGGCCTGATTTCGACCTTCACATCGAAGGACATTTACTTCAAGGAAAAATTGCAGGACGACCTGGAACGGGTTCGATTCTTTCTGGGATCGAAAGGATACCTGCAAGCCAAAATTGGCGAACCGGAGGTCGAAGATGCTGGAACGGTTTCAGGCGGTTTTCCGCTGCCGATTCCGGGATTGCGGAAATCCGGCCCTGGCAAACGAATCAGCATTCCGGTTGAAGTCGGTCGCCGTTACAAAATCACCAAAGTCGAAGAAAAAGGTGTGACGATTTTCCAACCCGGAATCGTCAAAGCGGTTTCCGGCTTGCGAGAAGGCGATTGGGTGGACGCCAAGAAGATTCAGGAAAACGTCTTCAAAGGCATCAAGGACGTATACGGAACTCAGGGTTACATTCAGGCCAGCGTAGATTTCAATCCCAAGTTCATTGACAAGACACCGGAAGAAGGCGAGATCGAAATCACTCTGGAAGTGGACGAAGGCCGTCAATTTTCGCTGCGCCGATTGGAATTCATCGGCAACACCAACACTCGCGATGTGGTGTTGCGCCGCGAAGTCGCCTTGAACGAAGGCGACCCGTACAACAAACGGCTGTGGGATTTTTCGATCCTGCGTTTGAACCAGTTGGGGCTGTTTGAAGAGGTCAAGGAAAAAGACGCCATTACGCGAACCGATGACCGCAACCAGACCGTGGACATTGATCTGCAGGTCAAAGAGCGCGGACGCCAGGAAATTCAATTGAATGGCGGTGTGTCCGGCTTTGCGGGCAGCTTTTTCGGATTGACGTATTCGACCAACAACCTGCTGGGTTACGGCGAATCCCTGAGCGTTTCCCTTTCCGGCGGCAACCGACAATTGTCCGCCCAGTTCGGCTTCACCGAACCGTATTTGATGGGCAAGCCGATTCAATTGGGATTCCAGTTGTTTGCGTCGAAGTTTCAATACGTCGGGCAGGGTTTCAATTTTGCCCAAGCCAATCAGATTCTTCAGGCGAGCTTTTTCGGGTTGTCTTCGATTGACGCCGACACGCTCTTCACACAACGTTCGGCTGGCGGCAGCGTCAGCATCTCCGCGCCGATGGCGATCTTCACCAATCGGTTCCGTGAATTTGCGCGCGCCACACGGCTTGGATTGTCGTATTCGCTTTCGACCAGCAGCATCGAAGACCCGAAGGTCAACACCGACGGCGATCCGACCAACGACATTCCGGTCACATTCACACAACCCAAAATTCTGACCAGCCGCGTCACGCCTTCGATCTTTTACAACACCAAAAATGCTTCGATGGACCCGACCAACGGGCAAAGCCTGTTTCTGGGCTTCTCGTTGTCTGGCGGCATTCTGGGCGGCGACGTCAACACGTTCTCGCCGTCGCTGGAATACCAGCGGTTCATGCCGGTTTTACGCAAGCGAACCGAAAAACCGCACGTGCTGGCCATGCGCGTTCGCGCCGATCACATTCGCACGTTCGGTACGCCGTTCGACACGCAAACGCTTTCGTTTGTCGGCGGCATTCCGCTGTTCGAGCGGTTCTTCCTGGGCGGCGAATTCGACATTCGCGGTTACAACTTCCGCTCGATTTCGCCTGTGGTTCCGGCTGATTCGTTCCTTTCAACCAGAAATGTTTCAGCGAAAGTGGTGGACCCGGCGGATTCCACCAAACTGATTGATGCCCCCGCCGGAACCGTCGCCAATAGCGTGCTTCGCAATTTCACCTTTGAAACACCGGGCACGGTGACTCCTGGTGGAACCTGCACGCAAACGCCGAATTCTTCCATCGGATGCAATGTGGTCAATGCGCGACGATTTTTCACTCCGATTGGCGGTGACACGCAGTTCATTTACAACCTGGAATATCGCATTCCGGTTTTCAGTGTTCTGTCCATCGCGGCGTTTGCCGATGTCGGCACTGCGTTCAATGCGCGCAGATACCAGGATCAACTTTCGACGACGAATTTCATCCGACAAACTATTACGCCCAGCGGAGTGACGCTCAATCCGGCAGGCCGTGTGGCCTCTGCCGAAGAATTGGCCAGCGCGCCGCGTGACCTTTTTGGCAATCCGATTGGTTACCGCACGATCTTTCTGGAAGGCGAATCGCGCGATTACAGCATCGTCCGTTCTTCCGAACAGAATGTGAAATTCCTGTCCGACCTGCGGTCTTCAGCAGGTCTGGAATTCCGCATTCAGATGCCAGTGATCAACGTGCCGTTCCGATTGATCTTCGCTTACAACCCGCAAGCGAAAACCGATATTACCGATCCGACGGTGCTGTTCATCGAGCGCCGCACTGTTATGCGCTTCAGCGTCGGACGAACTTTCTAAAAGGTGGCTGGTGGCCGACCGTCGGCCACCTACTACCGACCACCACCGCACAGACTGGAGATTTTTTTGAGAATGAAAACCAAGCTTTTACTCACCTTAGTTTTGGCGCTTCCGCTGTTGCTGGTTTCAGCGCAACGCGCGCAAGCTCAAGCCGGCGGAGCAGCTTCGGCACAACCTCCCAAACTCAAGATTGCCATCATTGACGTGCTGGCATTCAGGGAAGGCGTCGCCGAGCTAAAGGTCAAATTCGAAAAACTGCAAGCCGAATTTGCTCCGCGCTATCGCGAAATCGAATCAATGCAGACGTCGTTGGCGGCGAAGGAAAAAGTTCTGGCCGAAAACAAAACTCTCACTCAACCACAAGCCGCCAAGCTTCAGCAGGAATTGGAAGAAGGCAAAAGGGCCTATCAACGATTGACTGAAGATTCAGAAGCCATCGCTCGCAAACGCGAAGAAGAAGAAACCGGCCCGATCAAGGAAAAGCTGAGCAAGTTTCTGGAACAGTACGCTCAAAAACACAACATTACTTTCGTGTTTGATGGACGCGAATTGCAGGAAACCGGCATTGTTATTTACGCCGACGGCAAAGCGAACATCACCGAAGATTTTATGAAGGAATATAACAAGGCGAACCCGGCTCCGGCAGGAGCGGCCAGCGCCAAATAACGGCCTTCAGGGGCAGGCCGAGATGCTGGTTTGCCCGCACAACCAAACAGATTTAAGAATACGTTTTACCGATCTTGTAAGGAGTCAGAAGAAAATGAAGAAATTGTGTCTAGCCTTAGCAATCGTCGCCGCCCTGACTGTCGCGGCATTCGCTCAAACGCCTCCGCCGCCGAAACCGGCATCAGGCGGAACCGCTCCTGCTGCTGCGGCGGCGACCTCCGGCGGAACCGGCGCAGAAGGAAAACTCGCCTACATCAACACTGCCCGTTTCGGTCCAGGCATCAACGAACTGAAAGAAAAACTGGAAGCGCTGAATGCCGAATTCGCCCCGAAGCTGAAAGAACTGGAATCGCTGGAAACAGAACTCAACAATCTTAAAAGCAAAATTCAGAATCAGGGCAACACCGTCAGCGCTCAGGTCCGCAATCAATGGGTAGAAGAAGGGGCTGAAAAAGAGCGTCAATTCAAACGTAAAACGGAAGATTACCAGGCTTTGGGCAACAAACGTCAGGCCGAAGTCACGCAACCGGTTTACGAAAAGATCGGCAAATTCCTGGAAGGTTATTGCCAACAACGCGGCATCATCATGGTGTTGGAAGGCGGCGCGGTTCAACAAACCGGCGTGGTGCTTTATGCGGCCACAGCCACCGACATCACCGAAGATTTCATGGCGCAATACAACAAGACCAATCCCGGCTCAGGCGCTGCCGCCAAGAAACCCTAACCTTTCTCAAGCTACCGCCAACAGGCGAATCTCAAAAAGGCAAAAGTGCGATGACCATCTCACTTTTGCCTTTTGACTTTTGCTTTTTGACTTTTGATTTCTTCTATGACGTTAGCTGAACTCGCTCAATTCATTTACACGGAATTACGCGGAAAGGCCGACGCCGAACTGACAGGCGTCAATTCGCTCGACGCCGTGCAAGCCGGTGAAGTGACCTTTGTCGCAGACGCTTCAAGATTGGCGGACGCCGCAGCTTCGCCAGCCGCAGCATTCGTCGTTCCAGCCAAACTGGCGGACAACGAAAAACTCGCTGGCCGAAACCTGCTGATTGCCCCTCAATCCGGGCCAGGAGATGCCAAACTGGCGTTTGCCCGAGCCATCGCCGCATTTTATGGAACCGTTCCCGAACCGCGAGGCGTCAGCGATGATCTGGCGCTCGGCGAAGGTTCGCGTATCGGCATTGATTGTTCTATTCATCCGCGTGTCACCATTGGCCGCCGTTCCGTCATCGGCGACCGGGTCACGTTACATCCCGGCGTGGTTATCGGCGACGATTGTCACGTTGGCGACGATACGGTTCTTTTCCCGAACGTTTCGGTTTACGACGACACGGAAATCGGAGCGCGCTGCCGCATTCACAGCGGAACGGTCATAGGTTCGGATGGATTCAGTTTCACACCGGACGAACAAGGCCGACAATTCAAGCTGCTGCAAATTGGACGCGTCGTCATTGAAGACGACGTGGAATTAGGCGCGAATTGTTGTGTTGACCGCGCCGGATTCGGTGAAACGCGCATTCATCGCGGAGCCAAATTCGACAACCTGATTCAAATCGGCCACAACGTCGAAATCGGCGAAGACACTGTTGTCGCCGCGCTGGCCGGATTTTCCGGCGGAACCAAAATTGGCCGTCGCTGCATTCTGGCAGGACAAATCGGAACCAACCAGCACATCACCATCGGCGACGGCGCGATCATCACGGCGCGCACTGGGGTGACGAAATCCGTCGAAGCTGGCAAACTGATGGGCGGCATGATGGCCGCCATGGATTATCAACAATGGCGAAAATCGCACGTGCTGTATACGCGATTGCCTGAACTTTTCGACCGACTGAAAAAAATGGAAAAGATATTGGAAGTGAAAAGTGGCGAGTAGCTGAAATTTGCTGCCGGCCACCAACCACCGACCACCGATTTATGGACATCAACGAAATTCAACAAATCATTCCGCACCGTTACCCGATGCTGCTGATTGACCGCATCGTCGAACTGGAGCCGCTAAAACGCATTGTGGCGATCAAAAATGTGACGATCAATGAACAGGTCTTTCAAGGGCATTTTCCTGGCGCGCCGGTTTTTCCAGGCGTCTACATCATCGAAGCCATGGCACAGGCCGGAGCAGTGTTGCTGTTCCGCGAAGTTCCCGACCGCGAAAACAAACTGATGTTTTTCACCGGCATCGAAGAAGCCAGATTTCGTCGCCCGGTCGTTCCTGGTGACCAGCTTCGTTTGGAAGTCACTGTGCTCAAATACAAACTGGGCTACGCTAAATTGACCGCCAAGGCGTATGTCGGCGATCAACTGGTCGCTGAAGCCCTGCTTTCATCCGCATTGGCCGACAAACACAAAAAATAACGTTCGGAGTACCGGCTTCAGCCGGAAGCTTTCGCTCATCATGCATTCCGCCTGAAGGCGGGAACTCCAAACTTTATGCTCAATCATCATCACCATACCGCAATCATCAGTCCCAAAGCCGAGCTTGGCGCAAACGTCAGCGTCGGCCCTTATTCAATCATCGGCGACCAGGTCACGATTCATGACGACGTGGAACTGGTCAGCCACGTCGTCATCGAAGGCCCGTGTGAAATTGGCGCGGGCACCAAAATTCTTCCTTTCGCATCGCTCGGCCAATCGCCGCAGGATTTGAAATACAAAGGCGAAGACACTCGTCTGGTCATCGGTCAACGAAATGTCATCCGCGAATATGTGACGATGAATCGCGGCACGGTTGGCGGCGGTGGATTGACTTCAGTCGGCGACGACAATCTGTTTATGGCGCAAACACACATCGCGCACGATTGCATAGTCGGTTCGCGCAACGTCTTTGCCAATCTGGCGTCGCTGGCCGGACACGTCTCCGTCGAAGACGACGCCATTCTCGGAGCTTTTGTCGGCGTTCACCAGTTTTGTCACATCGGCTCGCACGCTTTCATTGGAGGAATGTCGAAAATCGTCAAAGACGCTTTGCCTTATGCGCGCACGGACGGAACCGAAGCCAAATGCTACGGCGCAAACACCATCGGATTGCGCCGTAAAGGTTTTTCCAACGAAGCCATTCGCCGCATTCAACAAGCCTTCACCTGGCTGCTGAATTCCAAACTCAACACGACGCAGGCGCTGGAACTAATCAAAGCCGAACTGGCCGGGTCGCCGGAAATTGATTACCTGATTGCATTCATCGAAAAGTCTGAACGTGGAATTACGAAGTAGGGCAGATTTTCCAATCTGCCCGGAATCTCATGTCATAAACTCAATCGCAGCCAACACCGCCTTCACATCCGGCGAAGTTTTGTAACTGACGACATTCGGCGGCAAGTTCGCCGGGGCTTCGCGGCTTCCGAGCAGTTCTTCTGAAACCAGCAAGATAAAATTCCTGAAATTGCTGCGTTCGAATTCCGCCAACCGATCCTGCAAATAACGAGGCGTCCAAAAGCCGAAAAATTCGACAAACACTTTTCGCCCATTGGCAGTCTCCAGCACAACATCGGGCACAAACGCCGTTCCGCCCAGATCAATCACTTCGTTGGAAATCGCCGCCTGCCATTCGCTCTGCAATCGTGCCCAGGCGGTCAAAAACTTTTCCAGCGTTTCTGATTGGTTAAGGCTTTCCATCCAGGTGAACTCGTCACGCGGCAACAAGGTTTGCTGCTCGCTGCTGAGTTCATAAAACGCCTTGCCGCGTTTGCCTTCGATTTCGGCGCGCAATCGCCAGCCTTTGCATTGCAGCAGCGCTGGCAAAAACACAGCCATTCGCACGCCGTATTTCATCGAACGATGAAACAGTGAAACCGGGCCACTCACCGTCACCAGATACCCGGTGGCCGTGTTCCCTTTGATCGTGTGAATCAGGTTGTAACGTTTGAGTGCGGCGAACAATTGGCGATAGCCAGCGGCTTCTTGAGGAACAATGGTCAATCGCAGCTCCACGCAGCGATAGAGCAACGCCTGTGCTTGAGCCAGATTGTATTGCGTAATCAACCCTGCGGGCGTTGGAGCTTCAAACGAAATCAGCCGTTGGTTGTCACTGAGGTCTGCATACAAACCATCGGAAATCGTGCCCGGTTCGACCATCCGTTCCACCGCAAGCTCAGCGATCAACTGCTGGCGAATGGCTGGCGTGACGGGATGATGCTCTCTGGCTTTCAGAAATAGTTGTTGGCGCAATTCCCCCGGTTCGATTACCCCGCCGGTTTCAAATTCGCAGGCGTCCAGCAACAGCTTGATCAGTCCGCGCAAGATGCGGTAATCGGTTCCCGTGCCGACGTATTCGTTCAACTCGGCGTCTAGTTCCGAACGACGACGATGAAGCTGTTCGGCGAAAATGCCAATCAGGTCTTCAGCAATCTGAAGACTCGTTTCGTCCGGCTCCATGCGACGCGGATGCACATTGTCACCGCGCTGAAAACTGATGGCTAAATCTGCTGTGAGCATTTTTCTTCAATTGCAAAGTAAACCCACGTCCACGAAGAACACGAAAGAGCACAAAGTTTTGACGATTTTTTCGTGAAACTTCGTGCCCTTCGTGGACGAAGTTTTTTGCCATCCCAATCATTCCAACCAATCGTCACCCAACGCCTGATCGCGCTGAAACTGGCGAGCGTCGGTGCGGCGCTGGCTGATACGTTCTTCAGCGGTTTGCGCCGTGATGACTTCGTACAGCACGGCTTGTTTGTCAGGCTGCTTTCGCAAAATTCTTCCCAGCCGTTGAATGTGTTCGCGCGAAGAACCGGAACCGGACAACACCACGGCGACGGAAGCTTCGGGAATGTTGACGCCTTCGTTCAACACTTTGGATGTCGCCAGCGCCAGCACGTCCCCTTTGTTGAACGCGTCCAGCCACATTCGCCGCTCTTTGATCGGAGTTTCGTGCGTGATGGCTGGAATCAAAAACTGCTCAGAAATGCGATAGACCATTTCATTTTCCGCCGTGAAGACGATCAGCCGTTCGCGGCGATGACGCTGCATCAATTTTTCCAGCACATGAATTTTGGCGTCGTTACCCAGCGCAATGCGTTTGGATTCGCGGTAAGCCTGCATGGCGCGGCGCCCTTCCTGGCTGCGCGCGCTGAGCATGATGAATTGCTGCCAGCCGCGCGGATCGCTGAAGTAAATTCCTTTGTCGCGCGTGAACTGGCGAAAGATGTTTCGCTCGCTTTCATAAAGCTCGCGCTCTTCGGGCGTCAGCACGACGGAAATTTTTTCGGTGGTGTAATCGGCCAGAAATTCTCCGGCCAGATGCTGCGCTTCTTTGCGATAAATGATCGGCCCGATCAATCGTTCCAACAATTCTTCGCCGCCGTCTGCGCGTTCAGGCGTCGCCGTCAGCCCAAGCCTGAAAGGCGCAATCGCCATTTCCGCCGCCCAACGGTACACATCGCTCGGCAGATGATGGCATTCGTCAAAGATGATGAAACCGAATTCGCCGCCCATACGCTCCATAAAACGAAACGCCGAAGCGTAAGTCGTGACGATGATCGCGCCGCGTTCAAAGTATCCGCCGCCGATCAATCCGATTTCAGCGTTGAACGAAGACAACAGCAAGTCGTACCACTGATTCATCAAATCAATCGTCGGCACCACGACCAGCGTCGAACGCCCAACCATTTCAATCGCCATCTGCGCAACAAACGTCTTCCCCGCTCCCGTAGGCAAAATCACCGTCCCGCGCCGTCCGGCTTTTTTCCACGCGGCGATGGCTTCTTCCTGATAGGGTCTGGGTTCGGCGGTGAGTTCGGCTTTGAATTGAAATTCGATGTACTGGCGAGCGTTATCTTCGTGCGGAATTTCGCGGCGAATCAGTTCAGTGACAATCTGCCGATACGCGATGGCTTGTGCGCGCCAACGCTTGACGCGCTCGTCCCATTCAAACGGCGACGGAGCCTCGAACGAACGATCCGCGCCGTCCAAGAGCAAGGTTCCTGCGTCGAATTGCAACGAGAATTGTTTGTCAGTGGCATCAACCATCGGCGGCGATTGTGCCACAAATGCCACTGACGACAAGCCCTTTGCCGAGATGTATAATCCCACCGGTTTCACATCGAATCCCAAACTCAGAGGCAATTATGATCTTCCCGGTTCACACAGTGGACGAAGCTTACGGCGCTTGTTACCCGGACGAACCGCTGGCGACAAATGACAAACGTTACGTTGATCTAAACGAGGCTCGCGGTGGCGACAAGTTGACCGACTTCATTGCTGACCGAATTCGCCGGACTCCTGTTGGGCGTTTCCATCAACAACTAATCAGCGGGCATCGCGGTTGTGGCAAATCAACGGAACTTCAGCAACTCAAAACCCTGTTGGAGCGAAGCGGTTATTTTGTCGTTTACTTCGACGCCGAAACGGCGCTTGATCTGAGTGAAATCAAATACCAGGACGTGCTGGTTGCCATCACCAAGGCCATCGAACAGACACTGCGTGATAGCGACATTGAACTGAACCCGAAATTGCGTCAAGAACTCGACCTATGGTTTGCCGACCACATCCTGCTGGAAGAAAAGCGAACTGATTGGGAAACTTCGCTGAAAACCGAATTCGGAGTTGACTCAAAATTTCCACTGCTGAGAGTGCTGGCTGCGATTGCCGGACAGATCAAATCCGGCTCATCGCGCCGCAACGAGATTCGCCAAAAAGTAGATCGTGAACTGGGGCTTTTCCTTGATCGTCTCAACTCGCTGATCGAAGCCGCGCGTTCGGCTGTTCGGCTGGGTAATTTTCATGACTTGGTTGTCATTGTAGACGGGCTGGAAAAGATGCAGTTCCGCGAGGAAAAAGACGGAAGGTCGAATCACTCGATTCTGTTTATCGAACACGCCGAACATCTCAACTCTCCGCGATGCCATATCGTTTACACCGTTCCAATTTTCCTGGCTCACAACGACAACCTGCGCGACTCATTCACAGACGAACCCTTTATTTTGCCGATGGTCAATCAAAATTCCGATTCCGGCAAAACGGCGTTACGTCAAATCATCAGCCGCCGAGTCGTGATTGAAGAAGTCTTTTCCGATCCGGCCAGCGTTGATTCATTGATTGCGATGAGCGGCGGGTCTGTGCGCGATTTGCTGAGGTTGGTGCGCTCGGCCTGCGAAGGAACTTCTGACCTTATTAGGCCAACGAACGTCGAGCGAGCCATCAATCGAATGACCAATGAACTCGATCGTTTGCTGCAAGACGAAGACCTGGATGCCCTGATTGAAGTGGCTCGTAAAGGCGTTGTCACCAGCTACAAGGTCGCCGGTAAACTGCTGCGTTTGAGGCTGGTTCACGAATACCTGAATGGCGAACGGTGGGCTGACATTCACCCGATCCTGCGCCGCATTCGCCGCGTCAACGAAGCCTTGAAAGACACCCGCAAAGAAACCGAGAACAATCGAAATGTCTGAACCGGCGCTTGAAAAAGAAGAAGTTGAACAACTGTTTGCCGAACAGCCTGACTTGTCTTTATTGGCTATGACTCTGAAACGAGCGCAAGGTTTCGCGCTCTACTTCGCCCACTGCAACGTTCCCACTTACAGAGCCAAACTGACTGAAGCCATTCGCTCGCGCCTGACTCGCCCGCTGGTCGTTGTGGATACCAGCCCGCTGGCTGAAATGGATCAGAAAACTCGCCCGGCCATTGACGGCTTTGTCGAAACCAAACTGGAAGGCGTTTCAGAAGAAGCCGTAGTTTTCATCACCGGATTGGAAAACCTGCTGCCTTCGCGCGATGAAGAGCGAATGTTGCGGGCTGCGGCGGAATTGAATTGGCGGCGAGGCTTCTTCCAACGAATGCGACGCCCGATGGTCTTTTGGCTGCCGGAATACGCGCTGACCGTGCTGGCGCGCAACGCTCCGGATTTGTACGACTGGTACAGCGGAGTTTATGACCTGGAAGTTCCTCAGCGAATGCGAGCGGCTGCTTCGAGCGAGACGCTGAAAACCATTCAGGAAACAGAAGATCATCGCTGGATGTCCAAAGACGAACGCGACCGTTGGGAAGACGTGCTCAAGGATTTGCTGGCCAAAGCCGAAGCCAATTCCGATCCCAACAATCTTTCCCAAGTCGAAGCCGTTGAACAATCCGACCTGCTTGGCCAGCTAGGTCAGTTGTATTTGCAAAGAGCGGAATACGAGAAAGCGCGCGAGTACTTTACCTGCGCGCTCAAAATATCCGAAAAGGCTTTCGGCCCTAACCATCCAAACATTGCAACTCGCCTAAACAACCTGGCTTATGTGCTTAAAAATTTGGGCGATCTGCAAAACGCCAGAACACTAATCGAACGTTCGCTCAAGATTGACGAAGAGTCACTCGGACCTAACCACCCGAATGTCGCCATTGACCTCAACAATCTCGCCTCCGTGTCCCAGAGTTTAGGCGAACTGCAGCAAGCGAAAGACTTCGTCGAACGATCGCTCAAAATTTCCGAAGAGGCTTTCGGGCAAACACATCCTAAAGTCGCTATCCGCCTCACCAATCTTGCTGAAGTGCTGCGGAACTTAGGCGAACTGCAACAAGCGAAAGATTTCGTCGAACGCTCGCTCAAAATTGACGAAGCGGCTTTCGGCCCCAACCACCCGAACGTCGCCACTCGCCTCAACAATCTCGCGTTAGTGCTCAAAGATTTGGGCGAACTGCAACACGCCAGAGACCTCTTCGAACGCTCGCTCAAAATTGACGAAGCGGCTTTCGGCCCCAACCACCCGAACGTCGCCAATCGCCTCAACAATCTCGCGTTAGTGCTCCAAGAGTTGGGCGAACTGCAAAACGCCAGAGACCTCTTCGAACGATCGCTCGGCATCTTTCGCCAGTTTCTGGGCGAAAACCATCCGAACACGAAAACGGTCAAACAGAATCTGGATGCCGTGCTGAAAGAGTTGGGAGAAACTGGCGGCAAATAAACAAGAAGTTTGCTGTCAAAGCCAAAAGCAGGCAGACTTTGCATCGGAGGTTGAAACCTTATGCTGGAACCAATGGCAGACAACCAAATCACCATTACCGAAGAGGGGGCGTTCATTCCGCGCAGTTTGTTCAATCACGAAGCTGAAATTGTCGAAACGTTGCGAAGGGCTGCTGAACAAGTCGCTGCTGCTGAACGCCCTCGACCGGGACAATCTGAGCGGGTAGAAATGCCGGATTTTTCCCCTGAGATGCGATGGATAAAAGAGCACAAGCACGAATACGCGGGTCAATGGGTGGCGCTGGATGGCGACAGGTTAATCAGTCATGGCATGAACGCGAAGGAGGTGTTTGCCGCAGCCGACCAATCCGGTGTCGAAGACCCATTTTTCTCTCATCTGGAACCGGTTGACGCTTTGCCCTTCGGAGGTTGGTAGATGGACTTGTTGCTGCACTTCGAAACGTTGCATCAATACGATGCCGGAGAGGCTGGTATCTCAGTCCCCATCTCTTTGATTGGCGAACGACGGATAAGGCTTGAGGCAAAACTCGATACCGGCGCAGCATACTGCATCTTCGAGCGTGAAATCGGAGAGCGACTTGGGTTGGATATTGAAACCGGTTCACCTGAATGGTTTGGTACGGCAACCGGACGCTTCAGGGCATTTGGCCATAGCGTGACTTTGCTGGCATTCGGTTATCAACTGGATTTGTTCGCTTACTTTGCTGAACACCCCAATTTTGGACGCAACGTGCTTGGGCGTCACGGGTGGATGCAGCAATTGAAACTCGGCATCGTGGATTACGACGGGCGGCTTTACGTCGGCAGATATGATTCTGAAGACTAATCAAAATCGAATTGTAACTGCTCAGCCCATACAATAAATCTGCAAATGAAGAGCATGGAAAATGACGGAACAAACGGAAATAACTGAACAAACGGAAAAGAAAGAATAGAAATTTCCGTCCATTCCGTTATTTCCGTCTGTTCCGTAATCTCTTTTTCCGTCTCCCTGAGCAGTTACATCGAATTGAAGAAAAGCGCGAGCCTTGAGTCTCACTCAACACTCGCGCTTTTTGTTTCCCAACCGTCTTTCACTTTCCTTTGGCTTCGGCGGTTTTCTTCAGCGTTTCGCTGACGCGCTCCAGATTGGTTTTGTACACACGCAAATTCGGATCGTTGGTTTGCGAGCCGAGTTCGACGGCTTTGGCGTAATTCGGTTTGGCCAGGTCGAGTTTGCCGCTCTTTTCGTAAAACTCAGCCAGACTGTCGTACACGTTCGCCGATTCGGGGTATGTTTTGACGTTGAATTTGAACACCGCCAGCGCTTCGTCCATTTTGCCTGCGCCCATCAATTGATAGCCGAATTGATTCATCATCGCTTCGGGCGGCAGAACCGAGTAACCAAATTTCGCCGACAGTTTTTTGTAGTGTTCTTCCACCTGAGCCAATCCGGCGACGGTTCCCGTCAATTGCCAGCCTTCAAAGACTTTGCGAAGCCCTGCGTAATGAGTGGGCAAAACGACCGAACCGTGATCTTCGTCTTCCATCAGCGCACTGCCAAATGAAAATCCTTTCGGCGAGTTCTTCGCCAAAATCGCCTTGAAGCGCTCAAAACCGACTTTGGCTTCGCCGCCTTCGTTGGCCAGCGTCAGATACAAGGTGCGATTGAGTTCTTTTCGCTCTTTGAAAAACGCTTCGGCTTTGCGCGACAACAGATGGTTGTCCCAATGCATGGTCGGGCTGACGGCGATGTAAGCGTTGAAGAGTTCCGGTCGCGTCAGCATTGCGTGCAACGCGAACAACCCGCCGAACGAATGTCCGGCGAACACGCGATAGGGTTCGACGCGATAACTGCTTTCGATTTTCGGGATCAGCTCGGTTTCGATGAACTTCAGGAATTTGTCGGCTCCGCCCGAAGTCGGCAGTTTCAGCGGTGACCCGTCGTCACGTTTCATCGCGGCGTTGGTTGGCGTCAAATCGCGCGTGCGGTCGGTGTTGGCGATGGCGACCAAAATCAGTTCGGGCATTCGTCCGGCGCGCGCCAGAAATTCAACCGTGGCGATGGTGTGCCCAAGATGCGCGGCTCCGTCAGTCAGGTACAGCACCGGATACCGTTGTTTGCCATTGGCGTAATTGGCAGGCGTATGCACCAGAATGACGCGCTCTTCGCCCATCACTTGAGAGTTGATGGTCAACTGGCTCACCATCTGGTTGTTTTGTCCCAACGCGACAACCGTCAGCGTCAGGGTCAGCACGACGAACAGAAAAACTCGTTTCATAACATCTCCATTGGGAAAATCGGATTGGTCGCGGCTTGGTTGCATTTGAGGCTGAAGTATACGCAAAAGCCTGCCGACCAAGAGGCGCACTTTGCGGTTTGAAAACGAGTTTTACGAGAATTTACAACTGCAATCTGGCCGGGCCTGTGCCATAGCTGAACGCTCAATCCGACAATCGCAACGCGCCGTCTTCCAACCATTCCAGCACGATGGTTTCCGCCGGACTGGTTTTGGCTTTGGCGGGATGTCGTGCCAACAGCGTGTTGATTTCAATCGGTCGTTTCGTGTCGTACAGCACCAGATACGCGGCTTTGTCCAAAGTGGTCATCGAAATTCCGGTGGCGCTGGGATGAAACAGGAAATACACCTTTCGCTGCGAATCCACGGGCGGCAATCCGCTGAGTTTCGGCGCATCGTCGCACAACGCCATCGCAGGCATCAGGCTGAGTTCAAACAGATATTTTTCGACGTGCTGAATGGTTCCGATGACGTTGGCTTGAAAGCTGGCGACATCGTGACCAGCGGCGAGTTTGACGCGCGCACGCGGATTGATTGTCGTCGGCAATTCCGCCGGTTCGTCATTCCCTTCCCGCGCCAATGAACGGCGACACCCAACCATGACGGATTCCAACCGAACGACATCGGCAATCTGCGGCGAAGTCCACGCGCCGCGCTGACATCCATCCAACAGAAACTCTGCAAAACCGCGCGCCAGCGAACCGCGATCCTGAATCGCTGCATGAAAAAACCGACTGGAAAAGTAAGCTTCCAGCGAAGCCATCGAACGAGTTTCGGCCAGAATGATCGTTGTCGAAATTTTGAACTCTTCGGCCAGCGTTCGCAGCATGCGCCGCTTTCGCAACGCATCGTAACGCCACGCGCGACTATCCACACCAAGCAATTGCGCTCGCTCCGCGTCGGTCAGGTCAAATCCCGCCAGCGTCGTTTCCGGTTCGGCATACACCGACGCCGTAAACTCTTCGTCAAAGAGCATGCGAGGAATCAATTTTTGCAGCGTGTGATGACTCATCCGGCGGACGCCCTCAATTCCACATTGGCAGGAAACAGCGAATTCAATCGCTCGAACACCGGCACGCATTCTTCCGGCTGATTGTGTTCGCATTCAAAGACAATGGCTTTCAGATTCTTGGCGCGCGGCAAAACGTATTCGACAATTTCCCACGTCGCTGGCAACGGTTCCGGCGAATGGTTGTCTTCGATGTACGCATAACCTTCGACTTCGGCGAAAGCCCCTCCGGCGACGTGAATTTCCACCACGCGATCCAGCGGAAAGCTGTCCAGCCCAGCCAACGGCGGCAAATTGCGCGTCTGCTGAAAAATCGCCAGGTGCGCGCAATCCAGCAACAATCCGCAATCGGCTCGCTCCGCCACCAACGCGAAATACTCCAGAATGTGCAAATCGCCGAGGTAAATTACTGCCGGAGGATTTTCCGGCAACACCGTCATTCCGGTGGCTGCTTCGATTTCGGCGATGCTTTCGGCGGTTTCGATGGCTGATTCGCGGCAGAGGATCGGAGGCATCAATACGCCGTGTCCGCGTTCGCGCCCGGCAAAATGCCAACGCCCGGCATCTCCGCACAACCACGCGGCGTTGATTTCCTGCGCCATCCATTTGGTTTCAGCGATCCAGCGCGCATCCAGATCAATCTTTTCTTCCAGGTTGATGTCCAGAAAGTGATACGTCGTCGGCAACCCATTCGCCGCCCATCGGCGAACGCCTTCGTCCAGGCCGCGTTCCAGATCGCCGCCGTATTCATAAAAGTGAATCAGGTTTGGGTAATTCGCCTTCATCCAATTCACATCCATGCCTTTGGCGGCAATGTTGAATTCGCCCGAAAGGCCAACGCCCAAACGTGGCAACCGGCTTACTTTTTCTGCAAATTTAATCATCGGTGAGCGAGTCGGAACACAAGCAATCAGATAAACAAATCTGCTGATACTTTGAAGTATTCAGCCAAAGCTTTTGCCTGAGTTTTGCTGATTTCGCGCTTGCCAGCCAAAACATCAGAAACGCGGCTGCGCCCGCCAAACAGCGGAGCAAGGTCTATTTGTTTCAGTCCGCGATCCTCCATCAAAGTCTTCAGCGCCGTTTCAGGAGTCACATCGTCAATTGGATAAGCTCTTTCCTCAAAATCCTCTATCAAGCGCACCAGCATTTTCAGCAACCATCGTTCCTCATCAGTCAGATTCTTTTCGCCTTTAGTCATTAACCCATTGACAATTTCAAGTGCGCGCTCGTTTTCCTCTTCCGATTCAACAGGCTTCGGCAAAACAGTCGCCAGCAAATCCGCATAACGTCGCGCCGTCGTTTTCCTGGTTTTAGCAACTGCAATCATCTTTCCATTTCTCCTTGTCGTATTCAGCGTGAGTCAACACAAAACGAATCAAAATGGTCTGGTCTTCGTAATAGATTTTGGTGATCAACCGATATTTGTTTCCGCCAATATTGAAGAGCGTACATTCTCTGTACGGATCAGCGTGCGGATAACTTTGCCTGGTTTCAGTCAGATTTTTCCATCGCGCTTTTTTGGCCACGCGATACCAGACATCAAGCGAATCTTTCGCCTCCGGGAATTCGTCCCCAAACTCAAGCAATCTTTTTCTGCTGATAATATGCATGGCAATGAGTATCCAAACTGGATGTTGCCAATCTGGCAACATCGTGTCAAGCAATGAATTTTCGCCTGGACTGAATATCGAAAAGCGCGAGCGTTGAAATCACTCAACGCTCGCGCTTTTGGTTTCAAATTGGCAATTCGCTTATCGCTGAACGCCAGATTTCACAGCAGGTTTTCCACTTGCGCCACTCGGTTTCGTAGCGCCGCCCGCTTGTGGCGAAGGCTTGGTGTTGTAATTCGGGAACGCAGCCGGGCGTTTGTATTTCGGAGTCGGTTTGGCTTTCAGTTCGGCCATTACGACTTCGACGGCTTTTTCCAGTTGTGGGTCGCGGCCTTTGCGCCATTCCGCCGGATCGAGTTCGACCTCGACATCTGCCGGAGTGCCGTAATTTTCCACGTCCCATTCGCCCTGCAGGTTGTAAAACGCCACACGCGGAGCCGTCACGCTGCCGCCATCCATCAGCGTCGGGTAATCGTAAATGCCGACCAGACCGCCCCAGGTGCGTTTGCCGACGGTTTTGCCCAGCCCGGCTTTGCGGAACAACCACGGCATCATATCTCCGCCGGAACCGGCGAATTCATTGATGATCATGACCTTCGGCCCGAAGATCGAAGTGGCGGGCGTAGAAAAATCTTCGCCTTCGCGCGTCACCCATTTGTTCATCAGCGGGCGTCGCATGTAATCAATGATGTAATTCGCCGCCGTGCCGCCGCCGTTAAAACGTTCGTCAAGCACTGCGCCTTCCTTGTCCACTTGCGAAAAGTAGTAGCGGTTGAAGTTGGTGTATCCGCCGCCACCAGTGTCGGGCAAATAAATGTATGCCAGCTTGCCGCCGCTCAGTTGATCCACTTTGCGGCGATTGCTTTCCATCCATTCGCGATTGCGCAGCGCGCCTTCGTTGCCGACGGGCACCACGACCACTTCGCGCGAACCAGTGCCATCGGGATTCGGGCCGACCCGGATCGTGACCTGTTTGCCTGCCGTCGCTTCAAAGAATTGATAGATGTTGTCATTGGCCGTCAGATTGCGGCCTTTGACCGCCAACAGGTATTCGCCGTCTTTCACTTCGACGCCCGGCTGCGTCAACGGCGAGCGCAGATTCGGATTCCAGTTTTCGCCGCTGTACACGTGCGCGAAGCGATAGCGACCGTTTTCGATCTTGTAATCGGCTCCAAGCAATCCGCCGGGAACGAAATTCGGGCGCGGAATTTCGCCGCCTCGGACGAAGTGATGGCCGACGCCGATGTTGTTGAGCATTTCGTCAAACAGGTAATTCAAATCGGCGCGATGTCCAACCGCATTCAGCCACGGTTCGTACTTTTTCTTGGTAGCGGCGTAATCGAGCCCGTGCAAGTTCGGGTCGTAGAGAAAGTCGCGCTGAATACGCCACGCTTCTTCGTACATCTGCCGCCACTCGGCTTTAGGATCCACCGTGACTTCCATGTCGCCGACTTTCACCATATTCGGACCGCCCGGTGCCCCTGGCGGCGTTGGCGCTCCCAGACTGGCAACATTGCCGATCACCCAGTTTGGCCCCTGCCGATACAACGCTTTTTCGCCATTGGCGGAAATGTCGAAGTAAGAGATGCCCTCCATCACCTTGTCGAACTTGCGTTTTTCCAGGTCGAATTTATGAAGCGTCACCGGCCCGCCGCCCAACAAACCTCCGCCGCCCGTGCTTTCAGCCAGGAACAACAACCCGGATTTCGCCGTGCTCAGTCCAATGTAATTGCGCGTGGGAATCGGCAACGCCAGAATGCGTTGGTCAATGTTTTCAAAATCAATCGTGACGACGACTTCTTTCTTTTGCGGCGGAGCCTTCGGAGCTTCGTCTTTCTTTTCTTCAGCGATCTTTTCCTCGTCGCTTTCCGGAGCCAGCGGCGAGGCTTCGCCTTTCTTCAACACAACCACATAAACGCTGCGCGTGGTTTGATACGGGAAACTGGACATGTCCAGCCAACCCGTTGTCGGACCGACATCGGTGCTGGCCGTGAAGTACAGGTACTTGCCGTTTTTGTCGAAGTTCGCGAATCGCGTGTCGCTCAACCCATCACTGATTTGCGTGGATTTGCCTGTTTCAAGCGAATAGACAAACACCGCGCACATGCGGTTTTTCAATTGCTTGGTGTAGGTGATCCATTTGTTGTCCGGCGACCATGCCGGATCCATCACACGCCACGGATTGTCGTACGTGTTGGTGTCCACTTTGACCGGCGTGCCTTTTTCGATGTCCACATACCAAAGATTCAACCGCTTGTCGGTGTAGGCAATTTTCTTGCTGTCAGGCGACCACGTCGGCGAATAGAAAAACGATGGCGGATTGCCGAGGTTGATTTTTTTGACCTCGCCCATTCCTGTCTGGTTTCGCAGGTGCAAAGCGTATTCGCCGGATTCATCCGAGAAGTAGGCAATCCACTTTCCATCGGGCGACCACGCCGGATCGCGTTCCATCACCCCGGTCGTGCCGGTCAAATTGCGCGCATCGCCTTTGTCGGCAGGAACGCTGAGAATTTCGCCGCGCGCTTCAAATACGGCGCGCGCTCCGGTCGGAGAAATCGCAGCGTTGCTGATGCGTGGGCCGACACGTTCAAACCGCGGGCGCACAGAAGTCAGATCCGCATTCACGCGAATGTTCACTTTTTGCGATTGATTGGTTTTCAGGTCGAGCACATAAATCGCGCCGAACTGTTCGTAGACGATTGCGTCCGAAGTGGCCGAAGCCGATTTGATGTCCAACCCATTGTTGTTGACGATTTGCGTGATCTTTTTGGTTTTGGTGTCGAAGGAAAACAGCGAAACGGGGCCGTTACGATCTGAAAGGAAGTAGACCTTGTCTCCGATCCACAACGGATTTTTGTCGTTGGAATTTGCGCGCGGCAGCTTTTCAATTGTCGAATCGCTCAAGCGCGCAATCCAGATCACATCCTGCTGGCCGCCTTTGTAATGCTTCCATTCGGGTTGCCATTGGATCAAAGGTTCGTAGGCCAGATAAGCGCCATCGGGCGAATACGAACCGCGCTCGGCCATCGGCAACGGCAATTCTTCCGGCAATCCGGCGCCGTCCGACCCGATCGTGAACAAACGCGGAAACCCTTGATAACTGTTGCGCGCCGAACTGAACAACACGCTCTTGCCGTCGTTCGTCCAACCAACAGCTTGATCCGCGCCGGGGTGGAATGTCAGTCGCTTCGGAACTCCGCCCGCCGCCGACACGACAAACACGTCAGTGTTGCCGTCATACTGTCCGGTGAACGCGATTTGCGAACCATCCGGCGAAAACACCGGCTCTGTTTCAATCCCGACTCCGGTGGTCAATTGTTTGGCTTCGCCGCCGCCGCGCTCGACGATCCACAAATCTCCGGCAAAGTTGAAAGCAATATGCGTTTTACTCAAGGTCGGACGCTGCAACAGCAGCGGCGATTCCTGCGCCCATCCCAGACTGGCAAGAAAACAAATAAGTGCAAACACCTGAATCATCTTTTTCATCGTGAACTCTCCAAAACAAAAGCCTGCGAACAGAACGAAAACGGCTGGCCACCTTCGTTCTGTTCGCGTGTTGTAAATTACTGCTGCCCGTTGCCGTTTTTCGCCGATTGGCCACCCGAAGCCGGAGCAATCGGATTGGCTTTGTGGTAATCGGGATACGGCGGACGTTGGACTGGCTTCGGAGGATTTTTCTTCAATTCCTCCATCACCCAGTTGACGGCTTTTTCCAATTGCACGTCGCGGCCTTCGCGCCAGGCTTTGGGATCGAGGTCAATTTCGATGTCAGGCGCAACGCCACGATTTTCGATGTCCCATTTGCCTTCCGGCGTGTAAAACGCAAAGTTCGGAGCCGTCACACTGCCGCCATCCATCAACGACGGGTAACCGCCTATGCCGACCAAACCACCCCAGGTGCGTTTGCCGATCAGCGGGCCGATGCCGTATCGCCGGAACAGATACGGCAGATAATCGCCACCCGAACCGGAGTATTCATTCATCAACATGGCTTTCGGGCCGGGCATGGCGCCGACGGGCTGACGAAAATCTTCGCCGTCGCGTAACGCCCAGTAACTGTTGACAGGTTTCTTCAGGTAATCCACGACGTAATCCGCCGCGTGGCCACCGCTGTTGTAGCGTTCGTCCACCACAGCACCCTGTTTGTCGAGTTGCGAGAAGAAGTAACGGTTGAAGAAAGTGTATCCGCCCTGAGCCGTATCCGGCAGATAGATGTAGGCCAGTTTGCCGTCAGACATCTTTTCGACTTGACGGCGGTTGCTTTCGATCCATGCCAGATTCCGAAGCGCGCCTTCGCTGGCGATGGGAACCACCACGACATCGCGCGAACCTGTGCCATCAGGATTCGGGCCGACTTTGATCGGCACCTGCTTGCCAGCGGTGGCTTCAAACAAACTGTTGATGTCATCCGCCGCCGTTACATCGCGACCTTTGACCGCCAACAGGTATTCGCCTGCAACGACATTGACGCCCGGTTGCGTGAGCGGCGCGCGTAGATTCGGATTCCAGTTTTCGCCATTGAACACTTTGGCAAAGCGATAGCGCCCGTTTTCAATCTTGTAATCCGCACCCAGCAATCCGCCCGGCACTCGTTTCGGATCAGGAATGTCACCGCCGCTGACATACAAATGGCCAACGGTCAGTTCGCCCAGCATTTCCTGGAACAGGTAATTCAAGTCCGAACGATGCACCAGCGCTTGCACATAAGGCTCGTACTTCTTCTCGGTCGCTTTCAGGTCCAGACCGTGATAATTCGACGCGTAAAAGAAATCGCGTTCAATGCGCCAGGTTTCGCGGTACATCTGCTGCCATTCGGCTTTGGGATCAACAAAGACTTCCATGTCTTCGGTTTTGATCTTGCCTTCGCCGGGTTTGAACGCAGGCGTTCCCATCGTCGCCGTCGCTGCAATAAACCAGCCCGGCCCCATTCGATACAACGCTTTTTCGGTGTTGGCAGACAAAATAAACGACGCGATGTTTTCCATCGCTTTGTCGAGTTTGCGTTTTTCCAGATCGAATTTGTGAATGGTCACGCCCTGCGCGCCTTCGGGGAATTCGTACACCCAAAGCTGATTGGCTTTTCCGGCATCCAGCCCGACAAAATTCTTGTTGGGAATCGGCAACGCCAGAATACGCTGGCCGATGTTGTCAAAATCAATGGTGACCTTCGGAGCTTCTTTTTTATCAGCGGGTTTGGCTGCGGCAGCGTCGGCAGGTTTCGGAGCTTCCTGACCGGCAGGCTTCGCCGCATCGCCCTGTCCCCCATTCGCTCCTTCAGGTTTTTTCTCTTCGGCGATTTTCTCTTCATCGCTTTCGGGAGCCAGCGGCGAAGGCAAATCTTTGCGCAACACGGCCACATAAATGCTGCGCGTCGGGCGATGCGCGTAAGAAGACATATCGAAGCCTGAAAGTTTCGGACCGACATCAGTGCTGGCCATGAAGTAAATGTACTTGCCGCTCTTGTCGAAGACAGGCGTCGCGGCGTCACTCATTCCGTCTGTGATTTGCGTCGTTTTGCCGTCTTCGAGCGAATGCACATACACGGCGCTGTAATACGATTTCAGCGGTTTGCTGTAAGTCAGCCAGCGGCTGTCCGGCGACCAACTGATGCCTGCGCCACCACCAAAGCCCAGAGTGAGCGAGTCGTATTTTTTCGGCTGGGCGGTTTCCACATCCACCAACCAGAGGTTTCCGCGTTTATCGCTGAAGGCGATTTTCTTGCTGTCGGGCGACCATTGCGCGCTGTAATAAAACGTGGGTTCGAGTTTGATCTTTTTGACCTCGCCCATTCCCTTCTGATCCCGCAGATGCAATTCATATTCGCCGGATTCATCCGAAAAATACGCAATCCATTTGCCGTCCGGCGACCACGAAGGATCGCGTTCGGCCACGCTGGTCGAGCTGGTCAAATTGCGTGCATCGCCTTTTTCCGCCGGAACCGAAATGATGTCGCCGCGCGCTTCAAACACGGCGCGGACGCCCGTCGGCGAAATGGCCGCATTGTTGATGCGCTGGCCGACCTTTTCATACTTCGGACGCACAGCCAGTTGATCGGCATTGATGGTCACGTTGACCTTCGTGCTGCGATTCGATTTCAGATCGAAGATGTTCAGCGAACCGAACTGCTCATAAACAATCGCATCGCCGGTTGTCGCAGCGGTGGCGGCTTTGATGTCGAGGCCTGTGTTGTTGATCAGTTTCGACACGCGGCGGGTTTTCGTGTCGTAAGCAAACAGAGTAATTGCTCCATCACGGTCGGAAAGGAAGTACACCTTGTCGCCGACCCACATCGGATTGAAGTCGTTGGAATCTTCGCGCGGGAGTTTTTCAACGCTGGAATCTGCGAGCGCGGCAATCCAGATGTATGAAGCGTGGCCGCCGCGATACCTTTTCCAGGCATTGAAAGCGCGCGGCAATGGTTCGTAAGCAATTTTCTGGGCGTCCGGCGAAAACGAACCTTCGTGACCGGTCGGCAATGGCAATTCCGTCGGCAATCCGCCCGCAGCGGCGACGGTAAACAATTTCATGAAACGGCGCGATTCGCTGGCGCGCTCGGAAAGAAACAGCAGCGATTTGCCGTCCGGCGTCCAGTTGCACAATGCATCCACGCCGGGATGAAACGTCACGCGCTTGGGAACTCCGCCGCCTGCTGGCACGGTGAAAATGTCGGTATTGCCGTCGTATTCACCGGTGAACGCAACCGTCTGGCCATCGGGCGAAAAAATCGGATTGCCTTCCGCCCCCACGCCCGTTGTCAATCGAGTAGCTTCGCCGCCTGCGCGCGGCACGCTCCACAAATCGCCCGCGTACTGAAAAACGATGTGCGTGCGATTCATCGTCGGTTTCCGCACCAGCAGCGGACGTTCCTGCGCCGCACTGCCGTTGTCGGAAATCAACACCGCTGCGGCCATCAGCAAAAGCGACAACATCAAAATTGCTTTTCTCATTATTTTCTCCTGTCTATGCAATACAGATCGGCATGCGTTACTGACGCATGCCTGATTCCTGTAACGACTTTTCGAGCAAGTCGCTGATTTGCAAAGCGACTGCCCACTGCTTCAAGTAATCGAAATCCAGACGCCCGGCTTGTACTTTCAGCATGCCAAGCACGTCGCGCCACTGGCGGTCTGAAACTTCCCCGCCTTTTCGGAACCACAAAAGTTTTTGCAGAATCATGGTCTCTGCGCTGGAAACCCAACGCATTGTGGAATCATCACCTTCAAGCAATAACTTGCTTACGCTACGCCGCATCTGTTCGTGCGCCCAGTCGTCCTGGCGATGAATAAAAACGTCCACTTTGAACATCGTTGCCAGATGAATGAGATTGAAACTGCTACGCTCACGAATCGCGCGCTGGATGGCTCGGTCATCCACATAAAATTCTGCCTCCAATGCCTCAACCAAAGCAGCAACCTGTGGTTCCCGTAAATCTGCTACCAGATCGAGACCGTTGGTCAGGCGGGCTTCGCCGTGAACGATGCTGGCGACCGAACCGCCAATCAGGTACGGAATGCCGAATTGTTCCAGCAACCCGGTAATCTGCAATGTAACCCTGATGGTTTCAGGCACTTGCTTCAGATTGTCTGTTGCCATCAGTAACCTTCCACATCAGGGTCCCACCCAAAAGCTGCGCGCATCAACTCCGGCTCGATCCGGCGCGAAGCCAATCGTAGTTTCAGTTCGTGTTCACTCGCTTGCGAATGCTGTCGCCTGATTTCACCCAGCGCCAACAACCACGCAGATTGCTGCAAATCCTGCATGATTTGCAGCTTCTGTGCGGCTGACATTCGGCGATAGCCTTCAATGATAATCCGCTCGATTTCAGGCGGCGTATCTTCAGCAAGTGACTGCATCATCGTTCATTGCCGCGTCCGCCCTGACCGGCAGGAGCGGGCGTTGTGTTTTTGAAATAGTTCGGGAATGCCGGACGTTTGTATTGCTTGGGCGGATTCTTTTTCAGTTCGTCCAGCAAGTATTCGACCGCGCGTTCCAATTGCGGATCGCGTCCCTGCCGCCAGAGCGCCGGATCGAATTCGACTTCGATGTCAGGCGCAACGCCGGCATTTTCAACTTCCCATTCGCCGTCCAATCCGTAAATCGCCGCATCCGGCGCAGTATGTCCACCGCCGTCCATCAGCGGTGGCGGACGGAACGAAGCGATCAAACCGCCCCAGGTTCGTTTGCCGACCAATGGACCGAGCTTGGATTTTTTGAAGTACCACGGCATGGCGTCGCCGCCTGAACCAGCCATTTCGTTGATCAACATGGCTTTCGGGCCGTAAATCGCACCGGCAGGAACCGGCACGTCCTGGCCACCTTCGCGGTAATGAATGTTGCTGAGTTGCTGGCGACCGAGCAGTTGAACGACATAATCGGCCAGCAACCCACCCTGGTTGAAGCGCTCGTCAATCAACACTCCGTTTTTGTTGGTCTGGGCAAAAAAGTACCGGTTGAAGCTGGTGTAACCGCCATTGGCCGTGTCCGGCATGTGCAAATACGCCAGCTTGCCGCCGGACAATTGATCCACTTTGCGGCGATTGCCTTCGATCCAGGCCAGATAGCGCAAACCTTGTTCGTTGCCGACCGGCACGACAGTGACTTCGCGCGAATTCGATCCATCGGGATTGGGTCCGACTTTGAGCAGGACTTGTTTTCCGGCTTTCGACTCAAAGAAGCTGTACAGGTTGTCAGTCGCGCGAAGCTCGCGCCCGCCGACCGCCAACAGATATTCGCCTGCTTTGACGTTGACGCCCGGTTGAGTGAGCGGAGCGCGCAAATTCGGATTCCAGTTTTCGCCGTTGTAAACCTGACTGAACCGATACCGCCCGTTTTCGATCTTGTAATCCGCGCCCAGCAATCCACCGGGAACGAAATTCGGACGTTGTTGATCGCCACCGCCGATGAACATGTGGCCGACGGTCAACTGATTCAGCATGTCCGTGAACAGATACGTCAGATCGCTGCGATGCGCGACGGCTTCGACATAAGGTTCGTACCGTTTCCTCATCTCTTCCAGATTCAACCCGTGCAGGTTTTTGTCGTAGAAGAAATCGCGTTCATTGCGCCAGGCTTCGTTGTACATCTGCCGCCATTCGATTTTGGGATCCACACGGACTTCCATGTCGGCGGTTTTCAGCATGCTGGGGCCTCCGGGCGCTCCCGGAGGCATAGGCGCTCCAAGCGTTGCGGTCGAACCGATAACCCAACTACCGAAGCCTTGCCGATACAGCGCCTTTTCGCCATTGGCGGAAAGCTCAAACGACGTGACGCCGTCAATCGCCTTGTCGAGTTTGCGTTTTTCCAGGTCGTATTTTTGGACGGTGAAACCGGGCGCTGTGGCGGCGGCAGGTTGTTCCAGAATGTAAATCACATTGGCTTTGCCAGCGACCAATCCTCGATAGTTTCGGTTGGGAATCGGCAGCGCGATGATGCGCTGGTCAATGCCATCCAGATCAATGCGCGTTGGTTCGTCTTTCTTGGCCGGAGGTGCCGCTCCTGCGGCAGGCGGAGTTCCAGCGCCAGCAGGCGGCGTGGCTGGTTTCGCCGCATCCCCCTGTCCCTCCTTCGCCGCGTCTTTCTTTTCTTCCGTCACCTTCTCTTCATCGCTTTCCGGCGCCAGCGGCGAAGGAAGATCGTTGCGCAGCACGATGGCATAGACGCTTCGCGTCGGCTGATTTCCAAAGCCGGACAAATCGGCAAAGCTGATACTCGGCCCCAGATTCGTACTGGTGGTGAAATACAGATATTTGCCGCTGCGGTCGAAAGCCGGATAGCGCGCATCGCCCATCGCATCGGTGAGCTGATGCGTCTTGCTAGTTTCCAGCGAATAAACGAACACCGCGCGCAGCAGATTCGGAAGCTGTTTGGTGTACGTTATCCATTTGCTGTCGGGCGACCAGACAGGGTCCATCACGTCTTCGTTGAATCCGATGGGATTGGCGTCCACTTTGACCGGCTGGCCTTTGTCAATTTCCAGATACCAAAGCTGAAGCTTCTTGTCGGTGAAGGCGAATTTCTTGCTGTCTGGCGACCACGTCGGCGATGCGTAAAACGTCGGCGGCAAGGCGAATTTCTTCACTTCGCCTTCGCCTTTTTGATCGCGCAAGTGCAATGCGTATTCGCCGGATTCTTCGCTGAAGTAGGAAATCCATTTGCCGTCGGGCGACCACGCTGGATCGCGTTCCATCACGCCGGGCGTGTTGGTCAAGTTGCGCGGATCGCCTTTTTCCGCCGGAACGGTGATGATTTCGCCGCGCGCTTCAAACACTGCGCGCGCGCCGGTCGGCGAAATGTGCGAGTTGAAAATCCGCTGGCCGACCCGTTCAAAACGCGGACGCACCGCCAATTGATCGGCAGCCACGCGAATGTTCACTTTTTGCGCTTTGTTGGTTTTCAGATCGAAAAGGTGAATGGTTCCGAATTGTTCGAACGCAATCGTCGCTGAGGATTTGGCATCGCCGCTCCAGGCCGAAGCGGTTTTGATGTCGAAAACACTGTCTTTCGCCAACAAGTCAACGCGTTTGGTTTTCACGTCGTAACTATAAAGCGCGTATCGTTCGTCACGGTCAGACAGGAAATACACCTTGTCGCCCACCCACATCGGGAACCGGTCATTGCCGCCTTTGCGCGGGAGTTTTTCAATCGTCGAATCGGAAAGTTTGGCGATCCAGATGACATCTTGTTGTCCGCCGTAATACCGTTTCCATTCCGGTTGCCATTGGTTCAACGGCTCATACGCAATGCGCGTGGCATCCGGCGAAAACACGCCGCGCTCGCCCGAAGGCAGCGGCACTTCTTCCGGCAATCCGCCCCCATCCAATCCGATGGTAAACAGTCGCACAAACCCTGCGTAGCTATTCCGCGCAGAACTGAACAGCACACGCTTTCCGTCGGGAGTCCATCCGGCAGCAACATCCGCGCCGGGATGATAAGTCAGCCGTTTCGGAACTCCGCCCGTCGCAGGCACAACATACACATCCACATTGCCGTCGTATTCGCCTGTAAACGCGATCTGCGTTCCATCCGGCGAAAAATACGGATCGGTTTCCGTGCCGACTCCGGTGGTCAATCGTCTGGCGTCGCCGCCTGCGCGCGGCACGCTCCACAAATCACCGGCATAAACGAACACGATGTGGGTTTGATTAACAGTGGGCTTCTGAAACAGTGTGGCTTCGCTTTGCGCCAGACAAACGGCGGCCAAAGCCACAACGAGAAGCAGCGACAAGATTGGCTTGGTCATACATTCGACTCCTGATTGGTTGATCAAAATGGAATACGGTTGGCGAATTTTCTGTACGTCAGAAAAACCCGGTCAGTTCGGATTTTGTGCTTTTGGCTGAGGATTGCAAGGTTTCGAGAAACCCTTTTACAAGATTTACAATCCGCGCTGGTCAGACTGAGAGGCGCTCCAGCTTACTTCACGCTTCCTGGCAAGACTGGCTTATAAAAAGCTTCCATTTGCCGATCCAGACGTTCAACCTTTTCAGCCAAATGACGAGTTTCAGCTCGATGAGCTGCGATGTCTCCGCGCACTTCGCTATGCCCGCCTTGAACCTCCGCACGCAACGTAGCGATTTCAGCCTTGAGAGTATCAAAGCGAGCGTCAATGTAACTTTTCAGCGTCTGCAAATTCAGCCAGTTCGCGCCGAAAATAGCGAACACCAATGTTGCCAGGGTGATAATCAATTGCCAGTTAGTCATCTTCGCTTTCCTTTCGTATCCCAATGATCGTTTGGAACAACTTCATATCGCAAGCGGCGCTCACTTCTTCGACGTTTTGGACATTCTTCGCGCTTTGTCTGCCAACTGCGCGGAATTGTTCATTTCGGACAACGCGCGTTGAAGCTGCGCGTCTTCTTCGGCGGTCATGCGTCGTTGCGTGTCAAGGCCGTAAGCGGCCAACAACACTTCTTCCCGAATCTTGCCGCGCGACCAGGCCAGATGATCGTCCACCATTTTCATGGTCAATCCGTAATACTGATTCTGGGCGATGAATTCGTTCATGAATTCGCGGTAAGCTTTCAGAATATCGTCATTGACGAGAAACTCGCCTGATTGTGGCTGATGATCGAATTCGATGGCGAAGCGTTTGAACTGCGGAGCCACGGCAATTTCTCCTGCCATCAATTTGCGAACGAACATAAACAACCCGGTCGTCCAAATGGCCGCCTGCTCGTTGCTGATCGTCCCCGGTTCGATTTTGACATCCGGCTCAATGCCGCCACCGCCATACACCGGTCGTCCGAGCGAAGTGCGGCGCATCTGGCTTTTGGTTCTGTCTTCCTGTTTCACATCGCCGTTGGCCGAGCGGCGAAAATGGTATTCGTAAATCGAGCCGCTGGAATAATCGCGTTGGATCAATCGCCCGCTCGGCGTGAGATAGCGTGCAGTCGTCAGCGTCAATCCGGTTCCGCCCGAAAGCGGATAAATTGTCTGCACCAGGCCTTTGCCAAAACTCGGTTCGCCGACGATCAAAGCTCGGTCGTGATCTTGAATCGCTCCGGCGACGATTTCCGAAGCCGACGCCGAACCGTCGTCAATCAGCACAACCAGCGGAAATGTTTCAGGCGAACCGGATTCGGCAGTCCAATCCCTGTCGCCTGCTTTGCCTTCGCGGCTGCGGACGGAAACGACGACTTGTCCACGTTGCAGAAATTTGTCGGCGACGCGAATCGCCTGATCCAGAAAGCCTCCGGGATTGCCGCGCAAATCCAGAACCAGTTGGTTCATTCCCTGCTCTTTCAGATTGTTGATCGCCGTGCTCAGTTCGTCGCTGGTCGTCGAATGAAAACCGCGCGAAAGCGCAATGTATCCGACACCGGGTTTGACCAGGTAATGGCTGGAAATGGAGGGCAAATCCACGGCGGCGCGTTCCAGCGTGACCGTCAGCGGTTGCGGAGCGCCTTCGCGCAGAACGGTGACTTTGACTTCGGTTCCGAGTTCGCCGCGCAAATGATCGCGGACTTTGTCTGAATTCCAGGTTTCGGTGCTTTCGCCGTCAACCTTGATGATCTGGTCTCCGTATCGCAATCCGGCGCGAGCGGCGGGCGTGTCTTTGAACGTTTCCATGATGTACACGCCGCGATGCCGCGATTGAATGGAAGCGCCGATGCCGAAATACTGGCTGCGCTGTTCCATACGCATTTCTTCAAATGCTTTTCGGTCGTAAAAATTCGAGTGCGGATCGAGCACGCGCAACATGCCGGAAATGGCCGCCGTCGTCAGCATTTCGTAATCCACTTCCTGCACGTAATTTTCGCGCACCAACTCCATGGCCTGAATGTAATCGCGCGCGAGCTTTCCCTGAGCCAGACGTTCATTGGTGACCGCCTGCGGTCGCAATGCCGACAAACCAACCAACAACACAACTGTCAGGAAAAAAAGCGAAAACCGATGCCAATGTGTTCTCACTGCTGAAAACCTCCAACTTGTGATCAGTCTTTTTTGCGGAAGGGATTCCAAGGCGAGACCGCATACTAATTCAAAGCCTCCAGGATGCAAACCGCCCTGCTGAATTCCATCAATCGCTCGACAAAACCAGTCAGAGCCGAACAAAGATTGACAGACCGGCAAAGCCTTTTTATTATCCGCCCGTCAATTACAGCAATTCCCCCTGAATGAAAAAGCATCTCAACAACCAAAAGTGGTTTCTGGCGACAAACAGTCAGGCGAAGTTATTGCTCCACTTTTGACAGCCATTTGACACATTCACACACACGCATCCTGAGACTTTTGAAAACCAACTGAACAATTTTTCATTGCGCATCCACGCGATGATCTGAAGCCAGCGACTTTAAGCCCCAAACCTCGCATTCGGCTCCTGTGCCCCATCTTGCGCCCCGATCTTGCCCCGCAGTGTGTCTTCAAGTTGCTCGTGGGTTTATTCCGTTCTGTTCCCTAGTCATGTCAGGAAGGAGGCTTGAGATGAAATCACAACCATTGTCCATTTTATCCGGCGCAACCGATCAGGAAGTTGCGCGCGAAATCACGGCTGATGACCGGGCAGGGGTGTCCGGCTCACACGCCCGGTATCAGGCATTTCTGAACCGTCAAACATCGAGTTTCGATGCGAAATCGTATCGAAACGCAAACCCTGTTCGCGTTCTTCAAGGCTTGTTCAGCTTTGCCGTTTTTGTGGCGATGTTCCTGGCCATTCTGACTCTGGTCGGATTTGGACTTTCCAGTTTGGGCGTCATTGCCCAGGTCTCGCCATCGGCAGTTTCGGCTGCCAATAAACAATCCGAGTTGCCCGCTACTCACTCCACCAAATCCGTCCAGAAACGGAAAAAAGGCGGCAATTAAACTTTCACCGTCAATGACGAATGGATTTGGCGAGCTTGATCCACCAAACTCGCCAAAACCACTCAAACTTCAGATTTTTTCTGATCTGTCATCGCATTGCTTGACGGTATAACCATCTCGAAACATAATCCGCCTGCCAAAAAGTGGTTTTACCACTAACTCATAACCTGAGCTTTTCTGATCCAAATTTTGATTCACTGTGTTTTTTGTTTTGCCCCCCACAGTCAGACCTGTGGGGTATTCCGCTACCGCGAGTCCCATACTCCGGTTTTCCATAAACTCAGTGGCGAATCAATCGCCCCGATCAAAGTGAGGTTACCCATGGCCAGAACGTTCCGACTCTCGACTCATCTGGTTTTCAGCTTATTGTTACTTGCAACTTCGGGCTTGGCTCAGGATTTCCGAGCGACCGTCACCGGTCGCATCACTGACGCCAATCGAGCGGCAATCCCCAACGCGCAAGTCTCAGTTAAAAACATAGGCACCAACGAAGTTTCAACTGCGACCACAAACAGCGAAGGCAATTACAGAGTCCCTTTCCTGCGCCCCGGCGCTTATTCGATTACAGTCGAAGCCACAGGCTTCAAAAAAGCCACTCGAGACAACATCGAGCTTGTTATTTCGCAGGCAGCGACATTCGACTTTTCGCTTGAACCCGGCAACGTCAGCGACAGCGTGACTATCACCGGCGAAGCAGCCGTCATTGAAACCGCCACGGCGGATCGCGGCGGCGTCATTGACCGCCAGAAAGTCGTCGAACTGCCGCTCAATGCGCGCAATCCCTTCATGCTTGGCGTGTTGACAGCCGGCGTGAATTTTTACGGAGCCTCGATCTGGCAACGCCCCTTCGACAACGGCGCCATCGCTGATTGGACGATCAACGGCAGCCAGATACGCGGCAACGAATTCCTGCTGGACGGCGCTCCCAACAACGGACAAGCGGGCAGCAACAACATCGCTTATGTGCCACCGGTGGATTCGGTGCAGGATTTCAAGATCATGACGAACACTTATGACGCTCAGTACGGCAAAACGACGGGCGGCATCATCAACGTCAACCTGAAAAGCGGAACCAACGCTTTTCATGGTTCGATCTACGAATTCATGCGCCGGGAATGGCTGGACGCCAATGATTTCCGGCTCAATGCCACCAATCGCCCCAGGCCCAAACACTGGCTCGATCAATATGGTTTCCAGGTCGAAGGTCCGGTTTACATTCCCTGGCTGTACAACGGCAAAGACAAAACCTTCTTTATGTTCAACTATGAAGGTTACCGCGAAGGCGTTCCTTCGCCGCTTGTCCTGTCGGTGCCGATGCCGGAAATGCTGGACGGAGATTTCAGCAAGTTGGTAGATGGAGCCGGACGCCCGATCATCATTTACGATCCTTTGACCGGTCGCGCGGATTCCACAGCGCCCGGTGGATGGCGGCGCGATCCGTTCCCCAACAACATCATTCCGGCCAATCGCATCAACCCGATTGCGAAAAAGATTCTGGGTTTTCAACCCAAAGCCAACCGCAGCGATCCGGTGGCGGGATATGCCCGCAGCAATCTGTTCCTGCCAATTCCGGCGACGGACGCTTTCTTCAACTATGTTTTCAAAATTGACCAGCAGTTCAACGAGAGACATCGGATGTACGTCCGCTTCGCCCAAAACGACCGCACGGAAGATCGCAACACCAACGGCGTGTTCAGCGGTCCCGGACAAGATGGTCAACAACCGTTCAAACGCATCAACGACGCTTTTGTGGTTGACCATCTGGCGACTTTCTCGCCGACATTTATTTTCAACTTCCGAGCTTCGTTCAACCGCTTTATCGAAGACGGTTTCGGTGAAGGCAACATCGGATTCGACAAAACCACGCTTGGTTTTTCACCCAGCCTGGTCAGTCAGGTTCCCGGCATTACGTCTTTCGGACGTTATACGTTTGCCGATTACAACGCGCTGGGACGGTTTCGCGGCAACAACATCACCAACACCATCGCTTCGCACCCCAGCATCACCTGGATTCGCGGCTCGCAAACCTGGCGCGCTGGCGTGGATATGCGCTGGACGCAATTCATCACACGCAACGAAGGCAGTCCGTTTCTGATTACCGGCACGCGCGGATTCACTCAGGCGCGTTTCGATCAAGGCGACCCGAACAGCGGCGATTCCATCGCTTCGTTCCTGCTCGGTTATGTCGGCGGCCAATCGGATTTCAACCTTTTTCCGACTACGCTCGGCAAGTATTACGCGCCGTGGTTCCAGAACGATTGGAAGTTCAACCGTCGGCTGACGATCAATTTGGGCGTACGCTGGGATGTCAATGTCGCGCCAAACGAACGGTATGATCGTTTGAATCGCGGTTTCGACCCAAATGTCACCAATCCGGCAAACTCATTGATTAATCGCACTCAGTTTCCAGATCTCCCGCAGCTCAAAGGCGGACTGAATTTCGCTGGCGTAGGCGACATTCCGCGCATCGCGGCGGACATTGATTGGAACAATGTGCAACCGCGACTCGGCTTCGCCTATCTGCTGAAAGACAAACTGGTCATGCGCGGCGGTTGGGGGTTGTATTTCGTCAACCCCAACAACGATTACATGCAATTCAACGGATTCTCGATCAGCACGCCGATCATCAATTCAAATGACGGTGGGCGAACGCCGATTGGGGACATTCTGAGCAATCCCTTTCCATCAGGCATTGCCAAGCCGCCCGGAGCATCTGGCGGAGCATCAACTTTCCTCGGACGCGGGTTCAACTTCGTCAATCCGCAATTCCAGGTTCCGTACGTTCATCAGTTTTCGCTGGGATTCCAGTATCAATTGCCCTGGGAATCGAAACTGGAAATTTCTTATGTCGGAAATCGAACGTTGAAATTGCAAACCACTCGCCCATTCAACGAACCGGATTTGGCGTTCCGTCAAAAATGCAATCCGCTGGAAGGCGGCAATCCGGTGTTCTGCAATGAGCAGCTACCCAACCCCTTCCGTGGCCTGGCTCCGTTTGCTGGAACCAACCACTTTACGGCGACCGGTCTGTCGCGCTTCCAACTTGCGCGTCCATACCCGCACTTCCCCGCATTCACAGAAGTGACGCGCAACGACGGCCGCATTGATTACAACTCGGTGCAGGTGACGTTTGAAAAACGCGCCACCCGCGGATTGAACATCACTTCGACCTACACCTTCTCCAAGCAGATCGAAGAGTGGGGATTCAACGATTTGCAAAGAGGAATCACACAACGTGGCCTCTATTTGGCGGATCGCCCGCACCGATTCACGGCGGGAATGGTCTATCAGTTGCCATTCGGCGAAGGCCAGAAACTGCTCAACTTCAGCAATGGATTTCTGAGCAAGATTTTCAGCGGATGGCAATCCAGCCTGATTATGCAATGGCAATCAGGCCGTCCCTGGGATTTGAATGGCAACATCATGTGGATCAACCCCGACGCTTACTTGAAAAACATAGACTGGAAAGGTTCGGATCAGGTCTGGGCTTTCCGCACTTACCCGGACAGAGCCAACCCTGCCGTGCGTTCGGTTTGCGCTGCGCGCATGCTCGACAACGGCACACTGGCATTGCAAAGCTTCAGCGCCAATCTGGAAGGCTGTTCGCTGGCAAACGTTGACATGATTCGCGTGCCGAATTTCGCCCCGCGCTTCACTTCGTTCCGCAGCTCGACCGTTCGGCTGCATTCGCCGCCCTCCGCCGATTTGTCGTTCAACAAAATGACGAAGATCACCGAAAAGATCGGCTTCCAATTCCGCGTCGAGATGTTCAACTTCACGAACACTTACTCGTATGGCGTTCACCATTTCACCAACAACCCGGATGATCGCAACTTCGGCAGCCTGTTCCCGCGCAATGCTGGCAACACCGCCGTCGCTTACCCGCGCCATATTCAGTTGGCCGGAAAGATCATCTTCTAAACAGCTTCTCTCCACGAAGCACACAAATGGGCGCAAAGATTCATCAAGATTCTTTGCGCCCATTTTTGTATTACCTGGCGGATGTTTCTCTGACTTCGACAAGCTGATCTGGTTTTACGTCACGCAAATTTTGCAGAACGCCACTTGGCCAGCGAATTTCGATCAACTTCACTGAACTTTCTTTCCCCAACCCAAAATGAACAATACGGCTGCTGGATGAAGCGTAACCGACGCTCGTCGTCGCGTGATTGAATTGCGTTTTGCCGTCGGCAGTCACCAATTTGATCTTTGCGCCGATGCCGTCGCGATTGCTGCGCGCGCCTATCAGCTTCAACTTCAACCAATGATTTTCGCCCGGCGATTCATTTCGCCAAAATTCCGCCGCTTCGTTCAACGAAGTCGTCACCGCGTCAACTTTTCCATCGTTGTCGAAATCCGCAAATGCCGCTCCGCGATGCGCCCGGCGAGTTTGAAACTCAGCGCCAACCGATGATGTCACATCGTTGAAATTGCCGTTGCCCAGATTTATCAGCAAGCTGTTCGACTGGCGATAGGTTTGTTCGTTGTAAAGTTCAATGTTGTCGTTGACGTGCGCATTGGCGACAAACACATCCTTCCACCCGTCATTGTTGAAATCCAAAAGCCCCAGGCTCCAGCCGCTGCGTTTGACAGTCGCCGCGCCAACGCCGCTCGACCAGGTCACGTCGCCGAAAAATCCCTTGCCCAGATTGCGAAACAGCGGAAAGGTTTCGCCTTCCAGCGCGGAGAAAATCAAATCAGGCCGCCCGTCGTTGTCGTAATCGCGGAAATCCACTCCCATGCTGGAAACCGGACGACCGCTATCGTTGACCGCCACGCCTGCCTGTAAAGCGACTTCATCAAACTTCCCATTGCCGAGGTTGCGAAACAAAAAATTCGGCAGCGTGTCGTTGGCGACAAACACGTCCATCAAACCGTCGTCGTCGTAATCGGCCACGGCAACACCCATGCCTTTGCCGATGTGTTTGCCGATGCCGCTCGACGCGGAAACGTCCGTGAACGTGCCGTCGCCGTTGTTGCGAAAAAGCTGGTTCGGCAAGCCTTCGTATTTGTCAGGGAAGCAATATGTGCGCCAACCTTCTTTCATTGCGCCACAGTAAGGATCGGCGTCCAGATGCCATTTGCAGTAATTGGCGACAAACAAGTCCAAGTCGCCATCGTTGTCGTAATCGAACCAGGCCGCGGCCACCGACCAGAATTTGGTGTTCGTCAATCCAGCTTTCGCCGTCACGTCGCTGAACCGTCCGCCGTCGTTGCGATACAGAATGTTGTGATGAACCCCGGCGACGAAAATATCCGCGTCACCATCGTTGTCGTAATCGGCCACGGCAACGCCCATCGAAAAGCCTGCGCCAGCAACTCCGGCTTTTTCCGTCAAGTCCTCAAAAGCACCTCGCCGGTTGTTACGAAACAAACGATTCCAAAACTGCGGCGACGATTTTTTCATCGCGGGCAATTCGGCGCCGTTGACGAAATAAATGTCTTCCCAACCGTCGCCGTCGAAATCAATCACCGCCACACCGCCAGTCATCGTTTCCACCTGATACTTTCGTGTCGAAGCTGAATTCCGCAAAGTAAAATTCAATCCGGCTTCTTTCGCCACATCCTTGAATTTCACCCCGTCGCTCCGTCTCTCCATCTCTCCGTCTCTCCGTCCCCCTGTCACAGCCACACCTGCTTTCAATCGTTCCAGCGCAGCCTTTGCCGTCGGGTTGCCATCAATTGCCACCGCTTGCCGGTAATCCTTTTCGGCTTCGGCCAACTTCCCTAGCCTTTCGTAAGCCAGGCCACGCAGCGCAAGCGACTGGCTGGATTTCGGATCAACCGCGATGATTTCGGAAATCGCATTCGCTGCCTCGTTCAACTGTCCGAGCTTGAGAAGCAGTTGGCTGGCGTAAAGAAACGTCACCGGCTGGATTCGTTTTTGCTGGCGGCAGAGTTCCATCGCTCGGCGGTAATTCGTCAGGGCGGCTTCGACTTCGTTCAACGCATCCAACGTCATCGCCAATTGTGTATGCGCGTCCGCAGAATCAGGTTTCAGTTCAATTGCGCGTTTGGCCGAAACCGCAGACTTCGCCAGCGAAGATTGCAGAAACTGCACGCGCGACAGATAAAACCACAACTCGGCATCGTTGGGAAAAAACTTCAGCGCGTCTTCAAACACGCGCTCAGCCTGTTCGTACTGTTGCGTCAGTTGCAACGACAGTCCGCCGAGTTTCCAGGCTTCGACCAATTTCGGATCGGCTTCGCGCGCACGGCGAGCATTGACGGCAGCTTCGGCAAAATTACGTTGGTCGAATTCCGCGCGCGCCTGTCGCAGCAATTGCTCCGCCGACTGTTGGGAAGCAGCGGAAATGCCCAATAACAAAATGCCAAACGCGGCCAGACAAACTACCTGTTTGATCGAGCACATTGAATTACCCAAGCTCGCGCACCAGCGGCACGAGCGATTCGATGTAACCGGACAACTGCGCGTCGCGTTCCAACGCGGGCACACGTTCGCGGACTCGTTGATAAACAGACGCCAGCTTTGGTCCCGGCTTTAACGGTTTCAAAAACTCCAGCCCTTGCGCCGCGCAGAGCAATTCAATCGCCAGCACTGTTTCGACATTGCGGACAATCTGCGCCAGCTTCAACGCCGCCGTCATTCCCATCGAAACATGGTCTTCTTTATTCGCCGAAGTCGGCAGCGTAAAGACCGAGGCTGGATGCGCCAGCACATTGTTTTCGGCAATCAACGCCGCAGCCGTAACCTGCGCGATCATCAAACCGGAATTCGTTCCCGGATGCGGCGATAAAAATGCTGGCAAGCCGGACAACGCAGGGTTCACCAAACGTTCAACGCGACGTTCGGAAATCGTCGCCAGATCAGCCACCGCCACCGCCGCATAATCGTAAGCCAGCGAAACCGGTTCGCCATGAAAATTGCCCCCGGACAACACTTCACCGGCTTCAGCAAAAACAAGCGGATTATCCGTTGCCGAATTGATTTCAACTTCGACAACGTGCCGCGCATGAGCCAGCGCATCTCGCACCGCGCCATGAACCTGCGGCATGCAACGCAGCGCATAAGCATCTTGAACTCGCGGATCGGCGGCTTTGTCGCGATGCGATTCGCGGATTTCGCTGTGTTCGATCAATTCGCGCAATCGGCGTGCGCTTTCTCGCTGGCCTTTGTGCGGACGAACAGCGTGAATTTTTTCGTCGAACGCGACCGGCGTTCCGCGCAAGGCTTCCAGCGTCATGGCGCCAATCACATCGGCGGCGTTGGCCAATTTCCAGGCATCAACCAGCGCCAAACCGCCAGTCGCCGTCATCGCCTGAGTCCCGTTGAGCAAGGCCAACCCCTCTTTGGCTTCCAACAGCAACGGTTCGACACCTGCTCGTTGCATGGCCTCGCCGCCAGGCATTCTTTCCCCACGATAAAAGGCTTCGCCTTCGCCGATGACGACCAACGCCTGGTGCGCGAGCGGCGCCAGGTCGCCAGAAGCTCCGACCGAACCTTTGGCCGGAATTACCGGATGCACGCCGTTGTTCAACATCGCAATCAGGGTTTCCACAACCAGCGGACGACAACCGGAAAATCCTTTGGCCAGCACATTGGCTCGATGCAGCAACATCGCGCGAGAAACTCTTTCCGGCAGCGGATCGCCTACGCCACAAGCGTGCGAACGAACCAGATTGATCTGCAATTCGCGCAATTCGTCGCTGGGAATGGTGACTTCTGACAACGCGCCAAAGCCCGTGTTGATGCCGTAAACGACTTCGCCGCGCGCGATGATCTGTTCGACAAAGCGACGCGAAGCTTCCATGAGTCTACGCGCTTCGGCGGAAAGCGAAACCGGCTCACCATTGGCAACGGCTTCCGTTTGGGCCAGCGACAATGATTGGCCATCAAGTTCAATCATGGGAATTCTCCTTCTGGGCTGGCGATTCTATAGAAGCCATCGCCCCAATCAACTTTGCGCGCGCGTTTCCAGACTTCCTTGTCGCGCTTGGTGATTTTGGCGGTTTGCAATCCATCCGGCGTGCAGAGTTGAAGCTGAATGACTCCCGGATGATGCAGCGGATGGCGCAGAACCCGCGCGGTTGCGGTCGTGACAGGATGTTTGGCAACTGCGATATACGAAAACTTTTCGTCTTCATACCCCAGCGATCCGCCTTTCAATCGCCGATGCAACGATGTGCGATCAAACCGCGCCGCAAAATGGCACCAGTTGGTTTCATCTTCCCCCATTGATGGCATCGGGCAGGCAGCTTGATGCGGACAAGGCGCAACGAGAAAAGCTCCGGCTTCGATCAATTGTTCCCGCGCGGATCGAACCGTCGCAAAGCCTTTCGTCGTTCCGGGTTCAACAATCACCAACACCTGTTTTGTCGCCCTCCAGGCGGCGTTGAGAATCTTGCCAGCCGCTCCCGCTTCAATTTCGCCGAGCGAATAAGAACACACCACCAGATCATGCGAATCGAATTCCGCCTGCGTTCGCAAATTCGCCGCTTGCCAATTGGACGTTCGTAAAGTTTCGGATTGTTCAGCCAGTCGGCGCCCCAGTTCGATCAATCCGCGATCCTGTTCGACCAATGTGATTCGCCGCAACGAATCAAACTGCGCAGCAGCCGCCCAAGCCGCCGAGCCGGTTCCCGCTCCCAAATCCAACAAACTTTCCGGCGAAAATTCTTCGTTGAGTTGCGACAACGCTTTGCTGACGGCAGCAAAGGTCGCCGGCATTCGCACAGCTACGTAAGCCAGCCGCTGTTCATTGGTGGTGATGAATCGGTCAGTTTTTTTCTGTTGTCGGTATCGGTCAGAAAGTTCGCGGGCGGCGGCAATCAGCGAACTGAAGCTGACGGCTGAAAGTTCCTGTTCGATGGCGCTGCGAAGCGCGACGGGCAATTGCATAAACTGAACACCTCATCCCAACGTTTGGCGAATTAACGGCAACAGCGAATGCGGCTCCGCCAGAAAACCATCGTGGCCGTGGTCGGAAATGATTTCGGCGTATTCGGCATTCACTCCGGCGGCCTGCATTCGTTCCGTCAGACTGCGAACTTCGGCGGGTGGAAACAGCCAATCCGACGAAATTCCAATCATCAACATTTTCGCCTGAATGCGAGCCAGCGCCGCCGCTTCGGATTCATAGCCGTTGGCCGGATGAAAATTGTCCATCGCTTTGGTGATGACCAGATACGAATTCGGATCGAAGCGCCGCGTGAAGATTTCGCCCTGGTAATCCAGATAGCCGCCAATGTCGTAACGTTCCGCCAGCGAACGCATGGGGTCTTCGCCGTTGCGATTCGGTCGGCGGGCATAGCGTTCGTCAAAGAGCTTGTCGGATTTATAAGACAGCATCGCAATGGCCCGCGCCGTTGCCAATCCTGTTACCGGGTCATTGAAAATCGCCTGCCGTTGCAAATGGTTCAACGCCAACCCCATGGCCGTCAGCGGAGCGGCTCCGATGGCGACGCACCGCGCAACGCGGTGCGGAAAATCAATCGCCCATTGCATCGCCTGCATTCCGCCAATCGAAGCTCCGACGACCGCGCGCAGCCGTTCAATCCGCAGGTGATCCAGCAACAAGGCTTGCGCGCGAACCCAATCGCGCACCGTCACCAGCGGAAAGTCCTTGCCAAATGAACGCCCCGTCGCCGGATTGATCGTCGCCGGTCCTGTCGAACCATAACAAGAACCAATCAGGTTGGAACAAACGACAAAATCGCGTTCCAGATCAAATACGCCTTCGGGATTATCCGGCGATTGAAACAATTGCGCCCACCAATCCGCCGCGCGCGCCGAACCGCTCAGCGCGTGACACACCAGAATCGCGTTGTCCCGGCGTTCATTCAGCTTGCCATATACCGCGTAATGCAGCGTGACGGGTTGCAACGATCCGCCGGAAATCAGTTGAAAAGGTTGATTGGTGGCGAAGATGAAATCGCCTTCGTAAGTTGGCTGGATCACTTCAGACATAGTGAAAAATCAAATCCACGAAGTTCAACGAAGAGAACGGCAAAAACCAAAACAGGATTGACGGGATTCGTTTCAGGATGAACAGGATTGACTCATTATTCTGTCAATCCTGAAAAAAAATCCTGCACATCCTGTTTGGAAAATCTTCGTGCTTCTTCGTGTCCTTCGTGGATTTATTTCCTCGGACCTAAGCAGCAGCTTTCAGCGCCTGGTCAATGTCGGCGATGATGTCGCGGATGTCTTCGATGCCGACGGACAAACGCACCAATCCGGGCGTGACGCCGGTCGAAGCCTGCTCTTCCTGGCTCAACTGCGAATGCGTCGTCGAGGCCGGATGAATCACCAGCGATTTGGCGTCGCCGATATTCGCCAGCAAGCTGAACAGTTTCGTCGAATTGATGAACTTCTTGCCGGCTTCCAATCCGCCGCGAATGTTGAAGGTCACGAGCGCGCCTGCGCCGTTCGGCATGTATTTCTGCACGCGCGCGTGGTACGGACTGGATTCCAGACCGGCGTAATTGACCGATTCGACTTGCGCATGTTTCGCCAGGTATTGCGCCACCGCCAGCGCGTTTTGCGAATGCCGCTCCATGCGCAGATGCAGGGTTTCGGCTCCCTGCAAAATCAGGAAGGCGTTGAACGGCGACAAACACGCGCCGATGTCGCGCAATCCTTCGACGCGGCATTTCAAGATGAACGCCAGCGGCCCAAAGGCATCGGCATACACCAATCCGTGATACGACGGATCAGGCGTCGTGAAGCCCGGAAAACGCCCCGAAGCTTTCCAGTCGAATTTGCCCGCATCCACAATGCAACCGCCAATCGAAGTGCCGTGCCCGCCGACGAATTTCGTCAGCGAATGAATGACGATGTCGGCTCCGTGTTCAATCGGGCGGCACAACGCAGGCGAAGGCGTCGTATTGTCAATCATCAACGGCAATCCGTTTTCGTGCGCGACCTTGGCCAGCCGTTCAATGTCCACAATGTCCAGCTTCGGATTGCCTACGGTTTCGGTGTAAATGGCCTTGGTTTTGTCGTTGATCGCCGCGCGCAAACCGGCTTCGTCTTCGGCGTCAACGAAACGAACTGTGATGCCCAGCTTCGGCAACGTGTAATGAAACAGGTTGTAAGTTCCGCCATACAACGAAGTCGTCGAAACAATTTCATCTCCGGCATTGGCCAGCGTGATGATCGCCAGCGTTTCCGCCGCCTGTCCAGATGAAAACGCCAACGCAGCCGCTCCACCTTCCAACGCAGCGATGCGTTTTTCCAGCACATCCACCGTCGGATTCATGATGCGTGAATAAATGTTGCCGAATTCCTGCAAACCGAACAGGCTGGCCGCGTGTTCGGCACTGTCGAACAGGTACGAAGTCGTTTGATAAATCGGAACCGCGCGCGATTTCGTCGCCGGGTCGCCATCGTGTCCGCCATGCACGGCAATCGTGTTGAATTGATAGTTGGGAGTCTCGTCAGCCATTTGTTCTTCTCCTTGGGTTGAGTTGGTTTCAGGCAAAACAACGACTTGAAATCAAAAGGCAAAGAGCAAAAGTCAAAAAGCAAAAGCTCTGCATTCATCATTTTTGACTTTTGAGATTTGCCTTTTGCCTTTTGATTTTCCAAACAGAAAAACCCCGGCGCTAAAACAACGCCAGGGTTTCCGCTGAAAACTTGGGAACTCGTGAACGCTCTTTAGCAGTTTTTTCCGTGGAGCAAGTCGCTGAAATCGCCACGTCACATTTCAAACTGTCATTGGCTTGTTGATGATCTATCGCAATGACCGGCGCAGTCTAGGCCATTGCCTACAACACTGTCAAAATTATTGGCAACTATAGCGCTGCAAAACCATACTTCCCAGCGGTTGGGAATTTCAGACGTGTTCCTGTTTAAAAGCGTCTACCATCATCCAAAAGTCGTCGAACAGTTTTAAGAAATGAAAGTCGCTCTTCTTTGTCCATCTTGATCTCCAAAAACAACGGAGCAGTTCGTTGCGGCTAAACTGCTTGAACCGGAAGCAGCTTCACCTGATTCCAAAACTTGACGATAGCTCTAGCTTCGCCCTCATATTGGACAGGACTGAGTTTCACAGGTTTGCCGAACGGACTGGATTACACCGTCACGCCGTCGCTCAGCGGTTATGTGTTTGCCTCTTCCAGCCGCACGTATCTTGGATTGAAACAAAACATTACCGATGCGAACTTCACGGCGCTGCCCGATCAGGTGACGACTTTCGGCAAGACGAAAGTGCTGAACAATCTCACCTTCCGCTCGGATTGAAGTCGGCGATGATTGGAAACTGTCTGCTGCTCAAGGCAAGGCGACGCCGTTTGATGACGTAAATCAAGCTTGTGATCGCTGCACACGACTTTTCCAGACTAGATTTGTAACCACTATACGGCGTTCAAATAATCGGCGAGTTTGGCCAAATCCACGTTGCCGCCGGAAAGCACTACGCCGACGCGCTTGCCGCCGAAATCATGTTTGCGATGCAACACTGCGGCGGCGGCGGCGGCGCCCGAAGGTTCGACCAGCACCTTCATGCGCTCCAGAATGAACCGAATCGTGGCGATCAATTCGTCATCGCTCACCAGCAAAATGTCTTCGACCAGTTCTTTGACAATGGGAAACGTCAGTTTTCCCGGTGAAGGTGTTTGCAAACCATCAGCAATCGTTTTGGGAATTTCGATTTCGACGCGCTCTCCTTTGCGCATGGATTGCCAGGTGTCATTCCCGGCTTCGGGTTCGACGCCAAAGATTCTCGTTGACGGGGAAAGATGTTTGGTGGCAACCGCCAACCCGGCCAGCAATCCGCAACCGCTGCACGGGCTGAGCAGAAAATCCAACTCCGGCACATCTTCAAACAATTCCACGGCGGCAGTTCCCTGCCCGGCCATAATCAAATCATCGTCAAACGGCGGAACCAGCACCAGACCGCGTTCCTGGCTGATGCGCTCGCCTGTGCCTTCGCGGCTTTCGGTGTAACGGTTGTAAAAGACGACTTCCGCGCCATATCCGCGCGTGCCGTTGACTTTGATCTGCGGAGCATCGTGCGGCATGACAATTACTGCCGGAATGCCAAACAGCTTTGCCGCCAGCGCCGTCGCTTGCGCGTGGTTGCCGGAGGAAAACGCCAGCACGCCGCGTTTGCGCTCTTCGTCGGCCAGCGAAGCGATCTTGTTGTACGCGCCGCGAAATTTGAAAGCTCCGGCACGTTGCAGGTTTTCGGCTTTGAAAAACACTTCGCAGCCGACGAGATCATTGAACTGCCGCGAAGTCAAAACCGGCGTGCGATGGGCTACGCCCGCAATGCGTTGGCGAGCGGCTAGGATGTCGTTGTAAGTAATCATTTTTCGGTAGTCGGTAGTCGGTAGTCGGTAGTCGGTAGTCGGTAGTCGGTAGTCGGTGGACTAGGTTTTTCAACCGACCACCGACCACCAGCAACCGACCACCTTAAACAGGTTTGATCTTAAAGCTAATATCCACCGCCGGAGCCGAATGCGTCAGCGCGCCGATGGAAATCAAATCCACTCCGGCTTCGGCGTACTCGCGGACGTTGGCAAGCGTGATGCCGCCGGAAGCTTCCAGCAAGGTGCGCCGGTCATTTGGCTCGTGCGCGACGACCAGCGCAACGGCCTGGCGAATCATCTCCGGCGACATGTTGTCGAGCAGCAAAATGTCCGCTTTGGCTTTCAGAGCCTCTGTGACTTGATCGAGCGTGGCAACTTCGACTTCGATTTTATGCAAATGCCCGGCGGCTTCCCTGGCGCGAGCGACCGCGGTCGTCACGCTGCCCGCCAACGCGATGTGGTTGTCTTTGATCAGCACACCGTCATCCAATCCCATCCGGTGGTTGTGACCTCCGCCGACATGCACGGCGTATTTTTCCAACAGACGAAGTCCTGGCGTGGTTTTGCGCGTGTCTACGATTTTGGCGTTGGTTCCGGCAACGGCTTCAACGTATTTGCGGGTCAGCGTGGCGATGCCGGAAAGGCGCTGAAGAAAATTCAGCGCAACGCGTTCGGCGGCCAACAGCATTTGCGCATCACCGACGACGCGGGCGAAAACTTTTCCTTCCGGCAACAATTCGCCGTCAACGGCGGTCGTTTCGACTTCCAGATACGGGTCTAGATGCATGAACACGGCATCGGCGACTTCCAATCCGGCCAGCACCAGTTCCTGTTTGGCCATGAAGTTTCCGCGCGCCTGTTGGCCGGGTTTCACCGTCGCGCGCGACGTGATGTCGCCGCGCCCCATATCTTCAGCCAGCGAACCGGCGGCAATGTCATCAATCAATGGTATGTCTTGAGCGTGAATCATTGTGGTATCGAAATTTATTTTGTGGAATCTCCGCAGCAACTTTTTTCAAATTGCGCGAACGACTTTTCCAGTTCCAATTGCAGTTTGGCGCGTGCGTTGGCGTTCAGGTACGACTGGCAAGCCGCTGACGGAGTTGCGCTTTGCAATGCCGACTGACAAACCGTAACGGGCAAAAAACGACTGGCGTCTCGCCACAAACTGCCGCCGCCAATGAAAGCGTGTTCCAGACTGTTTCGCGCCAAACGTTTCAATTGCCGATAATCCAGGCCGTGATCGCTGACGGCTTTGGCATATTCGCGCGTCATTTCGGAGCGCGAAATTCCCAGATCGTCCGTCGCCAACGCCACCGGCACGCCGAATTTCAAATACAGCGGCAGCGGATGTTCTTTGCCGCGCACGCCCAAAATACCGTCGTTGCTGGTCAAACAGACTTCGACCAACACGCGTTTGGCAGCCATCTCGCGTAACAGATCATACGGTTTGTCTTCGTACATCACGCCCACACCGTGGCCGATACGCTTGGCGTGACCTTGCTGAACGGAATCGCGAATGTGAAAACGCAATCCTTCCGGCGGAACCAATCCCGGAGCGAGTTCGCCCGCGTGCAAGGTGACATTGCCGGATTTGTATTCGGCGACCGAATGCAGGTAATCCAGCATTTTCATTTGCAGCGAAAAGTTGACCATCGCGGATCGGGCGTCTTCGGGTTGCACCAGATTCAAGGCAACGACGCGCGGTTCGGCTTTCATGATTTCCATCGCGCCCACCATTTGTGCAAAGGCTTCGCGCGGAGCGTTGAGGCGTGCAACCTGATAAACGTATCGAATCGGCAGTTGACACGCCGGACTGGCTTTTGACGAATCCGCGCAATTGAGCAATTGGCGCAACCGCGTTTCCAACTGATCCAAGTTCGCTTTGGTTTCCTGAACGGCGCTGGTGGTTCCCGGCGAAATCGGTTGGACGATGCCGCCCGCCAACAATTCTTCGCGCTTTTTGGCGAAGAAGGCGTTCAAGTCCGCAGAAGTCAATTTGGCCAGTTGATCATCGCTCAGCCAATCCAGACTGCGCCCGGCGGCGCGCGATTTGCCGTTGTCAGGCGTCAGCATGATTTCCAGATAGCTGACCCGTTCAGAAACGGCGCGTTTGGCGACTTCGGCCACCATATCGCCAAACCGAGGCGTGTCGCTGGCGGAGCCGAATTTGGCAAAGGCGTCGAAAAATTGATCGTGCCCGCTCAACCCCGATTTGTCCCAATTCAACATGGACATCGAATACAGCATCCGGCGATAAAGCACGCCATCGGTCAAAGCTCGGCTGGCGGGCGGTTTATTCGCGTTGCCGTCGCACGTCACCAATCCGAAAGTCGTTGGGTCAACGCAAATGTTGGATTGCGTCGCTGCCCATTCGATAAAGGATTCAGCATAAACCGTGCCGGACAAATGCATGTGCAGGTCGCCGCCTTTGGGCATTTCGCGCAGGAAGGCGTAAACCTCCAGCGGGCTGTTTTTGATCGAATCGAAATAGCTCGCGGTTTTGGCTTCTGTGGTCGCTGCTCCGGCAGGCGGCGCGGGAGCTTGCGCGGCGGATTGCAGTTGAATGGCAGTCAACCACAACAACGCGAAGCCTGTTAGTTTTAGTTTGCCGATGAACGTAACCGAAGCAGAATGGCGACGCATTGCTTCCTCCAAAGAGAGTTTTTCAGGAATGGATTTTTTCCACGAAGAAACACGAAGAAAGAACAAACTTTGTTTTGTTTCTTCGTGAAACTTCGTGTGACTTCGTGGGAAAAAGGTTTTTGCAAGCTACAACGAATCAATTGTGGCTCGCAGCTTGGCGATTTGGTCGGTCAGCTCAGCCGAACGAGCGCGCGATTCGGCGACGACATCGGCAGCAGCGCGAGCGATGAAATCAGGGTTATTGAGCCGTTTTTCCAATCCGGCCAGTTCGTTGGTCAGTTTGCCGAATTCTTTTTCCAATCGAGCGCGTTCCTTGTCGAAATCAACCAAACCTTCCAGCGGAACGGCGAGTTCGGCTCCGCTGAACACCGCGCGGGCAGAACCTTTGGCGCTTCCCAGCGATTCGACAAACTCCAGGTCGTTGATGCGTGCCAGCCGTTTGATGTGTTCGCTCATGCTGGTCAACACCATGCGCGTCGCGTCATCCGCCGGAACTACACTGGCTTTCAACGGAACCGACGGCGCGATGTTGAACGTCGAACGAATGTTTCGCAGTTTGGTGATGGTTTCGATCACCAACGCCATTTCGCGTTCGGCGCGTCCGTCGAGTTGCGCCGAATTGTGCGAAACGAATTCCGCCGTGCAGATCGTTTCGCCTTTGTGCGGCAATCGCTGCCACAAATCTTCGGTGATGTAAGGCATCAACGGATGCAGCAAGCGCAAACTACGTTCGAGCACATAAATGATGCGCCGCTTGACGGCCAGCGATTGCGGCGTGGATTCTTTGGCCGTCACGAACGGCTTCGACAATTCGATATACCAGTCGCAGAAATCATTCCAGAAGAAGCGATAGAGTTCTTCCGCCGCTTCGTGAAAGCGGTATTCGCCGAGCGCGTTGTGTACTTCTGACGCGACGCGATTCAATCGGCTCAGAATCCAGCGGTCGGCCAGTTCCGGTTCGGACAATTCCGTTTCCCAATCAATCGGTTCCTGCGCTTCCAGAACTTCGTCGCAATTCATCAGCACGAACCGCGTGGCGTTCCAAATCTTGTTGGCGAAATTGCGCGAGCTTTCCAGTTTGGATTCCTGCAAGGCCAGCGTCAGCCCTGCGGTCGAAGCCGCCGTCAACGCAAACCGCGCTGCGTCTGTGCCGTATTTGGCAAACACGTCCAACGGATCAATGACGTTGCCTTTGGTTTTGGACATTTTCTGGCCGTGCGGGTCGAGCACCAGCGCGTTGATGTACACGGTGCGGAACGGCACATCGCCCATGAACTTCAAGCCCATCATCATCATTCGCGCCACCCAGAAAAAGATGATGTCGAACCCGGTCACCAGCACATTGGTCGGATAAAACCGCTTCAGGTCTTCGGTTTCTTCCGGCCAGCCGAGCGTAGAAAACGGCCACAACTGCGACGAAAACCAGGTGTCCAGCACATCGGTTTCTTCGGTGAGTTCGACAGTCGAATCCAGACTGCGCGCTTTCAATCGCTCTCGCGCTTCGGCTTCGTCACGAGCGACGACAAATTCGCCTTCGGACGTAAACCACGCAGGCACGCGATGCCCCCACCACAATTGCCGCGACACGCACCAATCCTGAATGTTCTCCATCCAGTTGAAATAAATCTTTGCCGTGCTTTCCGGGACGAATTTCGTGCGCCCGTCGCGGACGGCGGCAATGGCAGGTTCGGCCAACTCCTTCATTCGCATGAACCACTGCATCGAAACCAGCGGTTCGACGACGGTGCCGCTGCGTTGGCAGTGGCCGACGTTGTGCGTGTAATCTTCGACTTTCAGCAACAAGCCAAGCTCTTCCAGATCGGCGACGACGGTCTTGCGAGCCTCATACCGATCCAGCCCGCGATATTTTTCCGGCACGTCGGCAGTCATCTTCGCGTCTTTTCCGATGACTTGCAGAAATTCCAGATCGTGGCGTTTGCCCATCGCAAAATCGTTGGGGTCGTGCGCAGGCGTGACCTTGACGAATCCAGTTCCGAATTCCTTTTCGACCACTTCATCCTGAATAAAAGGAATTTCGCGTCCGACCAGCGGCAACACGGCGGTTTTGCCGACGACAGACGGATAGCGGCCTTCGGCTGCGGCGTCTTCGGGATTCATCGCGATGGCTGTATCGCCAAGCATCGTTTCCGGGCGCGTCGTCGCGACGACGATAAACTCTCCTGCGGCTGTGCTGAGCAAGCCGGATTTCTTTTCCTCACTGGTTGCCGCTTCGTAAGCTTCGGCCAGGCCTTCCACTGACGAACTCACAACGCGACCAATCGGATAAGCAATGTAATAGAGCTTGCCTTTGACCGGTTTCATTTCGACTTCCAGATCGGAAATCGCCGTTTGCAAACCGGGCGACCAGTTAATCATTCGCTCGCCGCGATAAATCAACCCTTCGTCGTACAACCGCACGAAGACTTCCTTGACGGCGTTCGACAATCCGTCGTCCATCGTAAAACGTTCGCGCGACCAATCCACCGATTCGCCCAACACGCGCATCTGTTTTTGAATCGTGCCGCCGGAATGTTCTTTCCATTGCCAGATGCGTTCGACGAATTTCTCGCGTCCCAAATCCTGGCGTTTGACGCCTTCCGCCGCCAATTGGCGTTCGACAACCATTTGCGTGGCGATGCCAGCGTGATCCGTGCCAGGGAGCCATAACACACAATCGTCCGCCATTCGTCGCCAACGCGCCAGCACATCTTGCAGCGTGTGATTCAGCGCGTGTCCCATGTGCAAATACCCCGTCACATTCGGCGGAGGAATGACCATCGAAAACACTTTGGCTTTCGGATCGGTGTTGTGTTCGGGCGAAAAATAACCGCCCTGTTCCCAGAACGGATACCAGCGGTCTTCGACATCTCTAGGTTCGTAAGTCTTTGGAATTTCCATGCAATTGCCGTCAATAGGTGGTGAAAAGTCAGTCAGATTGAAGCGGCGAGTATCGCCAATCAATTTGTAAATGACAACCGACAAATCAGGCAAGGTCGGTTCCCTGCTCGCGTACTCAAAACAAGAGTGGTAATCTTTCGCCTCCATCATAATCTTTGACGCTTGGCTGAAATTCTTGAACATCATACGGAAACTCAAAATCATGATTCTGAACTTCGCGCGGCCATTCCTGCTGGTCTTTCCTGCAACCGCCATCCTTCTGGTTGCAACGGCATTCATTCCGTTGTCCCAGCCTGTAATTGCACAGGAAGACCCGAACCAACAATACATCACTCTGCTGACCGGCAAGCTTTCCGACGAAACACGGGCCGACGAAACACGGGCCGACGAAACACGGGCCGACGAAACACGGGCCGGCGAAACGCGGGACATCGAAGTCCCTGTCGAAGTCGGCGTGTTACGCGTGTTCTTCTCTGCGCGCTCCAGTGGAGATTTCAAACTGGAATTGATTTCTCCTTCGGGGCGAGTCATCCCGCTCACCGAACCGAACATCGCCGTCACCGAATCCAACGGCAAAAAAACCGTGGCCATGTGGGATCCGCGTCCGGGATTGTGGAAGATGCGCATTGTCGGTTCTGGCGATTTCACGGCGGCGGCCTGGGCGCAGGGCGAACTTTATATCTGCTGCATGCAGTTTTTTGCGCGCAACCTGATTCATCAACTCGACAAATTTCAGCCGGTGCGCGGTTCGCGCCAACAGGCTCAAGTCTATGCTTCCGGGTTCAACATCGAAGCGCTGGAATTTCAGGCCATCAGCGAACAGGGCGAATTGATTGCGCCGCTCAAGATTCGCCAAAGCGATTATTCCAATCCGTATAACTTCACCTTGCTGATGGAAACACCCAACCAGCCGTTTCGCATACGCGCGCGCGGACGCGACACCAACGGCAAACAGTTTCAGCGCGTGTTTTTCTGGCTGGTGCGACCGCTGGCTTCTGAACCGGCCAACGCGCAACCGGATGTTCCGGGCGGCGCGCAACCGCAGCCTCAACCGCAGGATTGGGATAAAAATGCCGTTGCCGGAGAATACAAAATCGTGCGCGCTCAAATCACCAACTGGTCGGATGAGCCGCTGCTGTCGGAAAAAGGAAATCCGATTGGCGTTCGGTTGAAGTATTCGATTCGGTTTCCAGTGGATGGACAGTATTCGCCTTACCCGCAGGCATTTCCCGAACGAATTCCCAACACTTACACCGGAGCGATGAATCTGCGACTGTATCGCAGCCATGTCGAACCGCTGCCCGACGGGTTGCAATCTCCCATGCAACTTTTTTTCAGCGGTCGGCCAATGTTCAAAGCCGGCGTCACATACAACATGACGGTCGAGATGATTCCCGGTTATGCCAACTACAACGAACAGAAAAAGAGTTTCTGTCTGGCGACGCGGTCTTACAGTCAACAGGGCATCCGCGAACGCTTTGAACGCGAAGTGACCAGCGATGGCAAAGTCCGGTTCCGGCTTTCGTTTTCCGGCACCGATCTGGAAAGCCGCACGCCCGTGCTGACTGAAAACACGTATGCACCCGGCGTCTGGCATCGCAGCTTCATGAAAGACGGCGTGCCGGAATGTCCGTGACAAACCCAGTTTGCTCAAAGCTTCTCATCGGCAGTTCGGTTTGTTAGCATACGCCCGCTGAAGTTGCAGTACGAATATAAAAATCTCCCTTTCACGCCTCCCCCGTTTCATCGCATGAAGCGAGTGACCTGATATGAATGGCTTTGACGGCAACAACGAACAGGCGATGCTGGTTGAAGTGGGACGCGCAACTGCGCGATTGATTCACGATTTCAAAAACCAGTTGGGGGGATTGAAGCTTTACGCCGCGTATCTGAAAAAACGATTTGCGGCTCACCCCGATCTGGCCGAAGGGTTGGAAATCGTAGACAAGATCACCCAGAGCATCAACGAGATGACGGAAAACGCCAACCTGATTGGCAAGCTGACGCGCCCAATCGAATTGGCGTTGCGAGAAACGGATTTTTGCTCGCTTGTGGAACAGGTCGTCGGCCAGCACCAACAGCGAATCGCCGAACGCGGATTGAACGTGGAAACGAATCTGGCCAAAGAATCGGCGGCGTTACAAACCGTCCAACTGGATTCGCAACAGATGCTTTTGGTCGTTGACGCATTGGTTTCCCGTGCGGTCAACGCTTCGCGCGAAAACGGGTGGGTGCGAGTGAGTTTGCAAAACGGCGCGGGAAAGTTGCAGCTTTCGATTGTCAACGAAAGCGAAGCATTGAGCGACGAACAACGCGAATCGCTGTTCAAAATTGTCGGCAGCGAACGAATGAACAAAATGTCGTTGAATCTGGTGTTGGCTCGACTGATTGTCGAAGCCCACGGCGGTCAACTTGCCGCAATGGCTGCCACAGATTCCGGCCTGACAGGCACTGAAGTCAGGTTGACAATAAAGATTTGAGACTTGAGATTTGAAACAGGTGAGATTGTCGGAGAAGCTTGCCCTTGAAAAGTGACAACAAAATACTGGTCGTTGACGACGAACCTTCGATTACGGACGGATTGCGGTTGCTGCTCGGCGCCGAAGGTTACAAAGTGGAAACCGCTCCAAGCTTTGGCGCAGCGCGCGCAATGCTGGAACGAAACTCGCCTGATCTGCCCGATCTGGTGATTACCGATTTGCAATTGCCCGACGACCGGCAAGGCGGATTGTCGCTGTTGCGATTGGTCAAAGAACGCGCGTCCGACACCGAAGTCATAGTCATCACCGGTCACGCGACGGTTTCCGAAGCCGTCGAAGCGACCAAATCCGGCGCGTTTTATTTCGTCGAAAAACCGTTCGAGCCGGAACAGATTCTGTTGCTGGTCGAAAAAGCGCTGGAACGCCAACGGCTGGTCAGCGAATCTGAAAGCCTGCGCAAGCATTTTCAGAAGCAGGAATTTTCCAGCATCATCGGCGGCTCCAAAGCCATGCAGATGATTTACGAAACGATTGCCAGCGTGGCCAAAAGCGACGCCAATGTGCTGATCATCGGCGAATCCGGCACGGGCAAGGAGTTGATTTCCAACGCCATTCACTTCAATTCGCTGCGCGCGTCGAATGAACTGGTCAAGGTCAATTGTTCCGCGTTGCCGAAAGAATTGATCGAAGCCGAATTGTTCGGTTACGTCAAAGGAGCTTTCACCGGCGCGATTCAGAATCGTTCCGGTCTGGTGGCTCAGGCCAAAGGCGGCAGCTTGATGCTGGACGAAGTCGGCGAAATGCCTATCGAATTGCAACCCAAGTTGCTGCGCGTGCTGGAAGAGCGGCGGTATCGTCCGGTCGGTTCGACTGAAACCTTTGAAGCGGATTTTCGCCTGATTTGCGCCACCAACCGCGAACCGCGCGAAGCGATCAAGGAAGGTTTGATGCGCGAAGATTTGTTTTACCGAATCTCTACCATCACCATCAACGTTCCGCCGCTGCGCGAACGCGCCGAAGATTTGCAACTGCTGACGGATTTCTTCTTCCACAAGTTCAAAGACAAATACAACCGTCCGCTGCAAGGATTCACGCAACTGGCTTACCAACGTGTGTTCGCGCATCGCTGGCCGGGCAATGTGCGCGAACTGCAAAACGCCATCGAACGCGCCGTGCTGCTGGCCAAAGGGTCGCGCATCGAACCGGAGGATTTGCCGTTCGGCATTCACAACGACGAACAGGAACCGCAATCGTTTTATATTCCGCCGAACATGACGTTGGAAGAAATCGAACGTGTCGTCATTGAACAAACGCTCAAACGCACGCAAGGCAACAAACAGGCGGCGGCGAAAATACTGGATATTTATCGTCCGCGCCTGTACAGCAAAATTCGCAAATACCGGATTCAGATTCCGCGCGAAACGCGCAAACGGGAGAAGAAAGCCGATGAAAATTCCGAACCTGGCTCCAATCATCTCGAATAACTTCCTTCGCGGTGTTTGCCTGCTGGCCGCGCTGTGTGTCGCGACAGGATTCATACGGGCGCAATCCAGCGGAACCAAACTGCCTGCCGACGCCCGAATCAACAAAAACGAAGTCATCGCCGTTCAGGTTGAATTGCGCCGTTTGGGCTTTCTGAAATCCGGCATCACGGGCAAATTGGACGCCGCCACCAGCGATGCCGTCCGCGAATATCAAAGCGCCAGTTCATTGCGCGTCACCGGCAGGATTGATCCGCCAACCTACGAAAAACTCGGCTTGCCGTATCCCGCGCCTGACCCTGACGATCCGAACTTTGCCCAGCGCGCAGGCGGTTACGTCGCGTCAAAAACAAAGGAAGGCACTCGGTACGGTCTCGAAAAAACCTGGGACGCGGGCAGTTACGCCGCGACCAAATCCAAAGAAGGCGCGCAGGCTTCGGTCAAGGGAATCAAAAGCGGCGGACGATTGAGCGGACGGAAAACCGTTTCGATGATTCGACGAAAAGACGACGGCATTTACAGAGACCTGGCGGAATTGTTTTTCGATCATCACGATTGGTCCGGCGTGAAGTATGACGTGAAAGATGGAATGGTGACGTTGAAGATTCCGCGGAATCACACTGTGGATGTCAGCAATCTGGTTTCGGGAGTGAGAACGGTGGCAGGCGTGCGGTCTGTGTTGGTCGTGTTCTGTAACGATGGGTGTTACCAGGAACCGAAAAAAGACCCGAATTAGAGTTTGACCGGCGCGCGATTGAGGTTGCGTGAAGGAATCAATCCCTGAGCGTTGTTGAATTCTTCGTCAATCTTCTGAATCTCCCGTTCGATTTTCGCGCAGACGTTTTTGACTTCATCAGAATCGGAAGATTTGCTGACAAGATCATCGAGCTGCTGATCAAATTCATTCAACTTGTTTCGCCAGGCGTCCAGCTTGCTTTCCAGCGATGGTTTGGTGCTCGCTCCAAGCTTGTTTCGCAAGGTGGAGATTTTGTTTCTGACCTGTTCAATGCTGCCTTGCCGTTCTTTTTGCTGTTCTTCATCCGCGCGCTTGTTCTCTTCTTGTTTGGCTTCGGATTCGGCTTTCTGACGGCTGACGTAAGTCGTAGCGACAAACACCAATCCTGTAATCCCCAAAATCAACAATCCGATAAAAATCGTCAGGTTGCTTTTCGAGTTTTTCGACTTGGTTGGCGAACCATTGTTGCCGGGCGCTGCCTCAGCAGGTTTACCGGCCACAGGAGCAGGCAATTCCTCTGTCAACGGCGCAGTGTGACGCGCTCCGAGCGGCGCGGTTTGAGATACGCCTTGTCCGGCAGAATGCGACAAGTCGCTTTCAAAATCCTCGACCGAAAAAACAGCGGTGATTGGTTCGACGCGATCAGACAGATCGTTCGTTCGTTTGCGCTCAGAAATCTCGCGTTGTAACGGGGCGGTAAACGAAGTGGCTTGCTGGGGCGGGATTGGCAGCGGTTCTGTCGCTCGATGGGCGGCGTCTGATTTGGACGCCGCCTGATTTGCTTGATCCAACGGGTCGGTTTTGGCTCCCGTGTTCCAGGTGATCTCGGTTGGCGTATCAGGCGACCGTGCCAGTCCCTCCGGTTCTACTGAACCGTTCGGAAGCGGCAACCCGGAGCCGGAAAACTGGGCAATGACCACGGTGATGTTGTCTTCCCCGCCGCGTTCGTTGGCTAATTGAATCAACGACTGACAAGCGGATTTGAAATCAGCCGCCGCGATGACGATACGGGCAATATCCTCGGCGTGCATTTTGCCGGACAACCCATCGCTGCACAGCACCAGGGTGTCCAACTGGCAAAGCTCTACTTTATTCACTTCAACGTTGACGTTGTTGTGCGCGCCGAGCGCCTGCAAAATGACATTGCGGTAACTGTGCGTTTCGGCTTCTTCTTCGGTGATTTGCCCGGCGTCAATCAATTGTTGCACCAGCGATTGATCTTTGGTGACGCGGCTGATGTCACCTTGCCGGATCAGATATGCCCGGCTGTCGCCGACTTGCGCAAAATAAAGATTGTTGGCGTTGATGCCGACCGCAGTAAACGTCGCGCCCAATCCTCGATGAGCCTGATTGGTTTGCCCGTCAGAGTGGATGACAAGATTGGCTTCTTCAACCGCCAGCCGCATGCGTTCGTGGAAAGGCATCTTTCCGTAAACTTCATGTGCCTGTAACTGCAACATGCGGTCGCGCACGGTTTCTACCGCCATTCTGGAAGCGACTTCACCAGCCAGGGCCCCGCCCATGCCGTCTGAAACCGCCAACAATGTCCCGTAATATCCCTGTGCGTAAGTGAGAAGTTCTTGCGGCTCTTCCTCGCTGGCAGTCCAGCTTTTACCGGACGAAAGGTCCAGAATCAGGAAGTTGTCTTCATTGCCGCTGCGCACCATGCCGACATCTGTCTGTGCATAAAGCGCTAAATTGATGGTTGGAAGCTCGGCCATAAAGTTTGTGATGAGTGATGAGCGGTTTGTGATTCGTGAGTATTTTACTTCTGCCTGTCACTTGTCACAGTTCACTTGTTCACTGTGTCCTACGCTCGCTCAAGTGCCGCGTCTAAATCCGCGATGATGTCCTCGACATCTTCTATTCCCACAGAAATTCGCACCAGACCATCCGAAATGCCCAACCGTGCGCGTTGATCTGCCGGGACTGAAGCGTGTGTCATTGTCGCCGGATGGGAGATCAAGGTTTCAACGCCGCCGAGGCTTTCAGCAAGTGCGCAGAGGCGCACATTATCCAATACACCTCGCGCTGCCGCAAGAGAACCTGTTTCAAAGGCAATCATTCCCCCAAAACCGGACATCAATTTTCGAGCGCGTTCGTGTTGTGGATGCTGAACCAGTCCGGGGTAATACACCTTCTGCACTTTGGGATGCTCGGCAAGGAAACTGGCGACGGCGCGGCCATTTTCGTCGTGCTGGCGCATGCGAATGGCCAGCGTCTTGGTTCCCCGCATCACCAGAAACGAATCAAACGGCGAAAGAATCGCGCCAACCGCATTTTGCAAAAAACCGATTCGTTCGGCGTCTTCGGCTTTGGTGGTCACAACGACGCCGCCCACGCTGTCACTGTGACCGTTCAAATACTTGGTCGTCGAATGCACCACGATGTCCGCTCCCCATTCAACCGGGCGCAGGAAAAACGGACTCATAAACGTGTTGTCCACCACCAACCGAATGTCATTGGCATTGGCCAACCGGCCAATGCCTTCCAGATCGGCCACGGCCATAATCGGATTGGTCGGCGTTTCGACAAAGATCATGCGCGTATTGGGCTTCAGCGCATTTTCCACATGAATCGCTTCGGTGGTGTCAACGTAGCTGAAATCCAATCCGAAGCCGCGCAGCACACGTTCGAACAAACGATACGTTCCGCCGTAAGTGTTGTCGGAAACGATGACGTGATCGCCAGCTTTGAGCAACTTCAGCACGGTATCAATCGCCGCCATTCCCGAAGCGAAACAAAAAGCAGCCAATCCGCCTTCCAACGCCGCCAGATTTTTCTCCAGCGCGATGCGCGTCGGGTTTTGCGTTCGCGCGTATTCGTAGCCCTTGTGTTGCCCCAGAGCATCCTGAACATACGTCGAAGTTTGGTAAATCGGCACGGCGACTGCGCCGGTCGTCGGGTCAGGTTCCTGCCCCGCGTGAATTGCTGTTGTTGCAAACGCCATAATGAATTCAATTAAGAAAGCGGTGAATTTCGGCGCAGATATTAAATACTCAGCCACGAAAAAGAAAGCTGTATTTCCCGTAAAAGTTTGCAAACGCTGGTTTGTCCAAAACAGCCCATTCGCGCAAAGTTAGAATTCAACGGCAGCACGAAATCAAGAGGTTTTTAGTGGCTGAATTCGAGAACGGTCGCGGCTTAGCCGACCGCAGCAGCGGCCTTTTCTGTTTCGTCCAGTTTGCCGATCATTCCATTCCACGGCGCGATGACCAGCGAAACATTGCCATGCGCCTTCATCTGGCAAGCCAGTCGAATCGGCGAATCGGCTTCGCCCGTGAAACCTTCGTAACCGAAATATCGCCAACGATCTTTTTCGCGTTGGTTCGGCGGAGAAATCTTGCTCGCTTCCGACAGCACACCCACCCAGCAGGTTCCGCACGAAGCCGCACGACATTCCACCGGAATCGGACCTTCGCCCGGCATGCAGCGAGCATCTTCGGCGTGGTAATCGCGTTCGTATTTGCGACCAGCCATAGTCACATCCTGGTCGTTGATGAGTTTGAATGAGCAGCCAGATTCGTATTCCCTGTAGGTCACGGTGAAGGTTTTGTTGACTGAACGCAAAAATCCGAACAGCCCTTGTCCATCGTCTTTGGCGCGGTCGGCAACGATTTGATCTGGAGATTTTTTCCATAACGAACCATATCGTCCGGCAGCAGCCGGTTGCCGAAACGCTTCCAGACCGACTTGCGCCAGCGTCCCAAACGCCACAGCGGTAATGCCAACCAACAGCGAAACCGGCGCGTTGACTTCCCCTGCGACCTTGCGGGCCACATCGCGGATTTGCGCGTCGAGCGGCGTTTGCATTCCGGTTTCGGCATGCAACGCGACGGCTTTTTTGACTTGTGGCCAGTAACGATGGCCGTACAAAAACTCCGCCGACGAATCCACCTGATCGGCCAGACGATAACGGCCTTTCAAAATCAGTTTTTTCGCCGCCGCTTCGGGATCGTCGGATTGGCTGAGCGCTTTGTTCAATTTGACGGGAAAGAATGCGAACCAGATTCGCGTGGCTTTTTGGTCAACCGGATGAATCGCCGGTTGAAGCTCCGCGACGAATTTCGCCCAATCGGCGTCGTTCAACTTGCCCAGATAATTCAATAACTGATTGCCAGAATCGGCCATCTAAAGCATGTCTCCTTCTTATTTTTTGTCTGTTTTTGGGGCGGCAGGTTTTGTCACTTTGACTTTGTTGTTGGCAATTTCGACGGTGTAATCGAGTTCCTGCCTTGTGCCGCTTTTATCCAACACAATGGCGCGAAAACCGCCCGTCTGCCCTTCCATTTTCAGCGTGACGGGAAATCGCCCAATCACATCTTCCCGAAACGGCGTGGTGTAATTTCGGGAAGGCGCGTCGTAGGCCAGCACTTTGATTCGGTCGAAATCCGCTCGTTCATCCGCGCCCGAAACCTTTCGTTCCAGCACCAGAAAATGATCGCCCGTGCGACTGTCGTCGCCATGAACCGTGCCCAGTTTCTGCCATCCGACAATGCGCCGACCGCCGGAAGCGAAATAAATAATTTCGCCCGGAATATCCAATTCAACCGATCCGCCGTAAATCCATCCGGCGGGCAAGACTGTCAACCCGGCCAATCGCACATGCAACCATTCGTCGTATTTTGTTTCCTGTCTGGTTTCTGAAACCGCTCCTTCAGCGCTGTCCGCTTTCTGATCCAGCGATGTCGGGCGAGGTTTGCGTTCGCGCGCGACGATTTCCATAATCGTTCCTGCCGGCAAAGGAGCCGCTACGTTGTCTTCAGTCGTTCGATCCGGCGTCAGTCGCAGTTTCAATGTCGCTTTCGATTTGCCTATGGCCTGTGTTTGTATGCCTTTGATTTCGTCGGCCATCTTGCGCGATTGAACGACAATGTCTTCCTTGATGAAGTATTTTGCTTCGACCCACCCTTCCTGGCCATCAGCGGCTTTGACATTGACCCACGGAGTTCCATCTTCGGATTTGTTGCGTTTGGTGATGGTCACGCGGTCGCCTGATTTCAATTCACCGATATTGCGCGCCGCCTGAGCCGTCGAATTTTTCAATCGAATCTTTTCCGGCACGACATAAGCGGCTTCGTTCAACGAACCGGACCCGGAGCAGGCACTGGCCAACAGCAAACCAGCCAACAGCAGCAAAACGCCAAGCCTCGTTTGGCCGCGATTGTTAAACACACCCATGTTGAATGTCCTCAAAAAAATGATTGCGAAATGTCGTTCGGGATAGTTGGAATCGCGGGCGAGTTTACGGACGGCAAGCGAAACTTGCAAGAAGTGCGTTCAGAGTTCACGCTTCAGCGTGTTTCAGCCAAGCCAACACAATGAAGCGTGAACTCTAAACTCAAAACAGCGCATCCAGCGCATCGGCGACCGAACGCACGCCAATGATTTCCAGCCGGTCGTCTTCGGGCAAACCGGTCAGATTGTTTTTCGGCAGAATGACTCGTTTGAATCCCATTCGGGCGGCTTCGCGTAATCGAATGGCGGCGTGGCTGGTGGCGCGAACTTCTCCGGCCAGGCCGACTTCGCCAAAGACAATCGTGTGTTCGTTGATCGGGATGTTGCGAAAACTGGAAGTCACCGCCGCGACGATGCCCAAATCCACCGCCGGTTCGTTCAGGGCAATGCCTCCGACCAGATTGACGAAAATGTCGTCGCCGCTCAAATGAAAGCCGACGCGCTTTTCCAACATCGCCACCAACAAAGCCACGCGATTGATTTCGACGCCTTGCGTCGTGCGCCGCCCGGTTCCGAATTTCGACGAACTGACCAGCGCCTGAATTTCCACCAGCATAGGCCGCGTACCTTCGATCGCCGCAACCACCGCCGAACCGGAAGCGCCAATCGGGCGTTCGCTCAAAAACACTTCCGAAGGATTTGGCACGCCGACCAATCCAGCGCCGGTCATTTCAAAAATTCCGAGTTCGTTGGCCGCGCCGAAACGATTTTTGGCGGCGCGCAAGATGCGGTGGTTGTGATGGCGCTCGCCTTCAAAATAAATCACCGTATCCACGATGTGCTCCAAAGCCTTAGGCCCGGCAATCGTGCCTTCTTTGGTGACGTGGCCGATCAGAAACACCGGCAAGCCCAGATTTTTGGCCAGCAGCAAAAACTGCCCGGCGACTTCGCGCACTTGCGAAACCGAACCGGGCGCGCTTTCCAGCTTTTCGGAAAAAATGGTTTGGACGGAATCAATGATGACGGCTTTGGGTTGCAGGCGTTCGATTTCGTCGAAGATGCGTTCCAGACTGGTTTCCGCCAGCAAAAACAACCCGGCGGGATTGATGCCCAATCGTTCGCCGCGCAGTTTGATCTGCCGCTCGCTTTCTTCGCCGGAAACATACAGCACGTGGCCGTACACCGCGCTGAGTTTGTCGGCCACCTGACTGAGCAAAGTGGATTTGCCTATGCCCGGTTCGCCGCCGATCAGCACCAACGAACCCGGCACGATACCGCCGCCCAGCACGCGGTCGAATTCTTCAATGCCCGTGACTTCGCGGGAATCATCCTGCGCCTCGATTTCGGTGAAGGCGATGGGCTTGCTGTCGCGCCAACTGATGCCTACGCGAGCCGTGCTGGTGGAATCCTTGCCGACCGGGCGTTCGCGCTCTTCGACAAAGGAATTCCATTCGCCGCAATCGGGACATTTGCCCATCCATTTGCGCGATTGAAACCCGCAATTCTGACAGGCGAAAACGGTGCGTGATCCTTTGGTTGCCATAGCGGGGATTGTAAGTCAGAGAGCGAAGCCAGAGAAGCGACGGTTTAGTCTTTGTCGTTGTGCCCAGTGCTTGGCCGGTTTTATACTCCGCGCGGTTGTGAATTCGTTTGGCGCGCTTCAATCGTGTCAGCGAACTGAAAAACCTGCCTTTCTCGATTTCCACTGAAAGCTTTCAACATGAAAAAAAGAATTCTTTATCTGACTACCTTTGTCGTCATCGGCAGCATTGTTTCACTTATCTTCACGGCGCAGGCGCAGCGCCAACCGGAAACTACGTCGCAATCGCAAACTCAGCGGCGTGTGCCGCAACGGCAGGAAGATTTCGACATTCGCGCCGGGTTGAACCGGTCGTTGCCCGCGTTGCCCGCCGAAGTCAAAGCCGCCGAAGCGGAAGGTCGCCGGTTGGTCCCAGCGCGCAATTCCCGGCTGCGCCGCGAACGTCCCAGCGTCGAAGTGCAGTTCAGCAACCTGACCAACGCGCCGAGCCGCGTGTTCAGCTTCACGCAAAACCTGACGCCCGGCACCGCCGATGTCGAAGCCGGAGCCAGATTCTTTCTGAAGCAAAACAACGATCTCTATCAATTGCGCGATGACGAAGTGGACGGATTGCGCGTGGCGCGCCGGTATCGAACCGATCACAACGGCGTGACGCATCTGACCATGCAACAGGAAATCAACGGCATCGAAGTGTTTGAAGGCGATTACAGCTTTCATTTCGACCGCTTCGGGTCGCTGATTACAGCCAGCGGCGAATTGCTTCCGGCAGCGTCGCGTTCGGTCACGTTCGCGCGTCCGCGTTTGACGGCCAACGCCGCGTTGCGCCGCGCGGCAGAGTTCGCCGACGTGGAATTGACCGGCGAAGCCAGCGTCAAAACCGTCGCCGCCGGGCGAGCCTTGAAACAGAAACTGTCGCTGCCAGCAAAATTCGGACGCGACATCGAAACGAGGTTGGTGTACTTCCCTGCTCTGAACGATCAATTGCGCTTGGCGTGGGAATTTGAATTGTGGCTGAACGAAATGTCGGACGTTTATCAGATGGTCGTGGACGCCAACAGCGGCGAATTGCTCTATCGTCGCAACCTGACTTCGTATTGTTTTGACGATCATGCTGGTGGTTCCGACTTCATGCGGCCCGCTTTCAATACAAATCCTTCACTAACCACTCTGCCGCCTGAAGGCGTAACTACGAACGTCTTTTACCAGACCCAGCCGAATCCGCGCGGGTTGGTGTTTACCACAGAAAGTCCGCGCCCAAATTTGCCGGTTGTCAGCAGCAACCCGCCGGTCGTGCAACGCGAAGAATTGCTGTTTCGCGCTGCCGCTTACAACGGCTCGACGATTTATCCGGCGAACGATCCGCGCAACGATTGGTGGAATGGACAATCGCCCACGACATTCACCAGCAACAACACCGACACGTATCTGGATCGCGATGCCAACAATCAACCGGACGATTCGCCGCGATTGACCGTGGCGGACAGCAATTTTTCGTTTCCGCTCGACCTGACCCTCGCGCCAACCACGCCCGACAACCAGAAATCCGCGCTGGCCAACGTGTTTTACTGGGTCAACCGGTATCACGACATTTTGTATTTGTTCGGGTTCAATGAAGCCGCCGGAAATTTCCAAACCAATAATTTCAATGCCGGTGGATTCGGCAACGACGCCGTTCGCGCCGAAGTGCAGGACGGCAGCGGAACCAACAACGCCAATTTTTCGACTCCGTCGGATGGTTTGCCCGGACGCATGCAGATGTTTTTGTGGACGGGCAATCCGCAACGCGACGGCGATCTGGATCAGGGCATCATCATTCACGAATTGACGCACGGAACCAGCATTCGTCTGGTTCGCGGCCTGACCGGTTTTCAGCAAATGGGCGAAGGCTGGTCGGATTATTTCGGCATCGTGTTGCTGGCTTCGGAATCGGACAATCTGGATGGCAGTTACGCCGTCGGCCAATTTGCCACCGGCAATTACACGCGCGGCATTCGCCGGTTTCCTTACAGCACAAATCCATCGGTTTATCCGCTGAATTACGCCGACGTCGCCACCAGCATTGCTCCGCACGGAGTAGGCGAAATCTGGTGCAACGTTTTGCTGGAAGCGCGCGCGCAGTTGATTCGCAAACTCGGTTACACCGAAGGCCAGCGTCAAAGCATTCAACTGGTCGTGGACGGCATGAAACTGTCGCCGCCCACGCCTTCGTTTTTGGATTCGCGCAATTCGATTCTGCAAGCCGACCGCGTCAACAACGGCGGGGTCAATCAATGCGCGCTGTGGACGGCGTTCGCCAAACGCGGCATGGGCTTTTCAGCAACAACGCTGGACGCGCGCGATACCGTGCCGTCGCAGGCTTTCGACCTGCCGCCGTTTTGCAGCGATCTGGGCATAGTGCAATTCGACCGAAAATCTTATCTGCTGGGCGAAACGATTCAGCTTGCGCTGGGCGACCGCAATGCGACAGGCCCCATCACCGTCAAAATTCGCAGTTCAATCACCGGCGATGAAGAAACCTTGACGATGAGCGCCGACGCGCAATATCTGGGGGCTTACAATTCCAGTTTGCGCGTGGTGGCCGGAGCCGCCACGCCGGGCGACGGCCAGTTGCAAGCGTCGCTTTCGGCGCGCGACAAAATCATCGTCACATACAACGACGCCAACAACGGCAACGGCGCAACGGCGGAAATCACAGCGCAATCCGAAATCGTCGGCGAAAAAACCGTCTTCGATGATTCGGTGGAAAACGGCAATCTGGGTTGGAGCGTGTCCGGCGTTCCGGCCAGCACCTGGGCGATTGCCGAAACCGCGTCGGCGTCAGGATCGCGTTCGTGGACGGACAGCCCGAACGGCAGTTACGCCGCCGGAACCAATGCTTCGCTGGTGTCGCCGCTGCTGGATTTATCGCAAGCGGTCGGCGTGACGCTGACTTTCGCACATCGTTATGCGTTCACTGCGGGTTCGGATTATGGCAACGTGGAATTTTCTCTCGATGACGGGGCGACGTGGCATCGCGCGACGGCCTTCACCGGAACGTTGACGACCTTCAACCAGGTGGTGCTGAAACTGGATGCGCTGGCCGGGCAATCGCACGTGCGAATTCGATTTCGGACTGCGGCGACTTCGATTGCCGACGGATGGACGATTGACGACATTCGCATCATTGCGCGTTCGTCCGATCCGGCGTTCATTCCTCCGCCAAGCACGCTGGCTCCGATGATTACGGGACTGACTCCGGCATTCGGTTTACCAGCAGGCAACACTGTGGTGACGATCAACGGAGTCAATTTCACCGAAACCGGCGATGTCAAAGTCTTTTTCAACGGCGTCGCCGCGTCGAACATTCGCGCGCTGGGCAGCACTTCGATTGCCGTCAACACTCCGGCGCAACCAGCGGGCAAAGCCGCCGTTCGAGTGGAAACCCGTTATGGCGCAGTCACCCTCTCGAATGCTTTTACCTACCACACCAACGGCACCACCACCGGAGCGCCAGAAGTAATGGGCATTTCGCCCAACGCCGGTTCGACGCGCGGCGGAACCGTAGTGACCATCAACGGATCGAACTTTTCGCCGGAAACGACTGTGCTGTTCGGCGCGCAAAACGCGACGCGAACCTTCATCAACGCCAACACCTTGCGCGTCAACACTCCATCAGCCGGCGCTACAGGCGCGGTCAACGTGACCGTCCGCAATTCAGCGACGGCGGAAAAAATCGTCACGGGCGGATTCACTTACTCGGCTCCAACGCCGCCGACTGTTGCCGTGATTGCGCCGGATGGAGGCGAAAAACTTTTTACCGGATCGGTCGTGTCTTTGCGCTGGCAATCCTCCGACAATCGCCGCGTCGTGCGGCATCGCGTTGCGTTGTATCGCAGCACGACGACCACGCCGCAGTTGATTGCCAACATTGCCGATCTGGGCGGTGAATCGTTGTCGTTTAACTGGACGGTTCCGAACAACGTAGCCACCACTGCCGGGCGATTGCGCGTGGTGGCCGTGGACGACGAAGGCGCGGAAACCGAAGCATATTCCACCAGCGATTTCGCCATCGAATCACGCTGGCAATCGCAAACGCCTCTGCCATTGGGATTGAACCGTCTGGCCGCGGCCAGCGACGGCAAATACATCTATCAAATCGGCGGACGCTCTACGACCAACAACGCCAACTCCCTGACCACGGTGCAGCGGCTCGATCCGGCAGCGGCGACTCCGGCGTGGGAATCGCTGGCTCCTTTGCCTACGCCGCTCAATTCCGGCAAAGCCGTCGCCATCAACGGCAAAATCTACATGCCGGGCGGCATCACACTGACCTCCGAAGCGGATCGCAGCCATCACGTGTACGACATTGCCGCAAACAGTTGGGCGAAACTGGCCGAACCGCCGGTTGGAGTTCACGCTTTTGCAGTTGCCGCTGATACGGCGAACAACCGGTATTTCATGACCGGCGGCAGCGACGTGGTGGTTTCCGGGCTGGACAACGCCCAGATGTACAACATTCAATCCAACACTTGGACTGTCATGCCGCCAATGCTGGGCGCGCGGTTCGCGCACGAATCGGCGTTTGCCGCAGGCAAGCTGTATGTCACAGGCGGTCGCGGTCCGTCTGGAATGTTGCTCAGCGGTGAAGTTTTCGATTTCACGACGCAACAGTGGTCGCCGATTGCGAACGCTCCGCGCGAACGCTGGTACGCCAACAACGCATTGGCGCAGGATTCGTCCGGTCGGTTGTACTGGCTGATCATCGGCGGCGAAAACGCCAACAGCGTTCCAATCAACGCGGTGGACATTTACGATTTTGCGGCCAATCAGTGGTTATCCCTGGATGGTTCGTACAACTTGCCCGCCGCTCGCGCGCGGCAAGGCAGCGCAGTGTTGGGCGGATTTGTCTACACCGTAGGCGGAAACACCGGAACAGGAACGCCGACCGTTGCCACCAACGAACGTTTTCTGGTGAACGGGTTGACGATTATTTCGCCGAATCAACCACCGTTGATGGTGGTGCCCGCCACACAGCAAATCGCCTTGCCTGGACTCGAACTGAGCTTCGTCGTTTCGGCGCAGGATTTGGGATCGAGCGTGCCGGTGACGATTACGCCTTCGGGATTGCCGGATGGAGCGACGTTCAGCGCCGCAAACGACACCAACAACAGCGCGCGCGGCACGTTTCGCTGGACGCCGGCGGCCAGTGATGTTGGCCGCAATCTCAGCATCAGCTTTACGGCTTCGGACGGGGCATCCAGCGATGTCAAAGTCGTGCAAATCGCCGTTGTGCAAACCGCTCCGGTGGCCGCGGTCAACGCGGCGGATTTCCGCAACGCTCCGCTGGCCGCGGAATCAATCGCGGCGGCATTCGGATCGAATCTGGCGCCGCGCATCGAAATCGCGCAATCGTTCCCGCTGCCGACCAGTCTGGCCGAAACCATGCTGACCGTGAACGGCATTCCTGCGCCGCTGTTTTTCGTCTCGCCGACGCAGATCAATTTCGTCGTTCCGGCAGGCGTCGAATCCGGCTCGGCGACGATCATCGTCAGCAATGGGCTTGGCAATTATTCGCTTGGCAACATTCAAATTGTCGCGGCGGCTCCGGCCATCTTTACGGCCAACGCTTCGGGAACTGGCGACGCAGCGGCTCAAACAACGAGCGACGGTGTCAGCTTCCAGCAACCGCCTTTTGACGTAATGGTCAATGGACGCCCGAACATTCTGGTGCTGTACGGCACCGGTGTTCGCTACGCCACAGCAACGAATCCCAATGACGGCAACGGAGTCGCCGAATCAGTCGTTGTCACCATTGATGGGCAACCGGCGAATGTGCTTTATGCAGGCGCGCAAGGCGGATTTGCCGGATTGGATCAACTCAACATCGAACTGCCCGCAAGTCTGGCCGGAACCGGTCCGCGGCGAGTTGAAATCGCCATCAGCGTCAACGGAGTGGCCGCCAATCGCGTAACCATTCAGATCAAATGACCACCAAAACCGACAGAGAGACAGAGGGACGGAGAGACAGGGAGACGGAGGGACGGAGCGACCGAGAGAACGCCGAACAAACGGCGTCTCCCAATCCCTCTGTCTCTACATCTCTCAATCCCTCTGCCTCCTCATCTTTTTTTCTCCGACTTTGGAATAAAACGCTCGACGACGATGTTTTTGGGCGCGCCGCTCAACTGGCCTATTACTGGTTGTTTTCGCTCTTTCCGCTGCTGATTTTTTTGACGGCCTTGCTGGCTTATCTGCCTGCGCCGATTCCGCGCAAACTGGATTACTGGTTGTCGGCTCTGGACAATGTTTTGCCAGCGGACGCTTACCGTTTGGTTGATACAACTTTTCACCAGGTCACAGAAAAACCGCGTGGCGGTTTGCTCAGCTTCAGCATTTTGATCGCCGTCTGGGCTTCGTCCGCCGGAATGGAAGCCATCATCGGTTCGATCAATCGCGCTTATCACACGACGACCTTGCGTTCGTGGTGGCGTGAAAAGCTGCTTTCCATACTGTTGACGCTGGGATTGGCAATCTTCGTGCTGACGGCTCTGTCATTGATTTTTTTCGGAGAATACATAGGCATGCAAATCGCGCGCGCGCTGGGAATGGGCGCGGCGTTCAAAACCATGTTCGGCATCGCTCAATGGCCTGTGGTCAGCATTTTGATTCTGATCGCCGTGGATTTGATTTATTACTTCGCGCCGAACATCAAACATCGCTGGCAATGGTTCACGCCCGGCGCAGTTTTCGCTGTGGTCTGCTGGCTGCTGATTTCCTTCGGCTTCCGGCATTACGTCTCGCGGTTCGGCAATTACAATGCGACTTACGGCGCATTGGGCGGCGTGATGGTCCTGATGTTGTGGTTTTACCTGACCGGCATAGCCATTTTGATCGGCGGAGAAATCAACGCCTTGGCCAAAAAAACTGACTTCGATCTTTCCTGAACAGCCTGCCATTTTCCCTCTTCCTGGAACAGCAGTTGCTCTTACACAAGCGAAGCGTTTTCGCTGAGAGTTTTTCCCCAATTCTAGAGAGGAGCAATCATCATGAAAAAATTTGCCTTGGTTTTACAGCTTGTCGCAGTGTTGTTTTTTGTCGGTTCGTTGCTGGTGGGCGGAGCGGCTTTTCTGGTGACGTTTTTGACGGCCAGCCATATCGGTGGCGATTTGCCGATGATTTATTTCGAGAAACTGAATTTGCCAATGCTTTCAATTTTGCTGCCGATGGCTGGAATCGTAGTGTTTTTGCTGGCTTTGCCCGGCATTCTGGAGCGTCGCCAGGTGAATGAAGAATCCAATGTCGTCGAGTTTTCAGCAAATGTTTTGCCCGAAACGGCGCAGCGCAACGAGCAGTTTCCCAGACATCTGCCAGAGCATCTAAAAGCTGCTTAGCGCAAAGTTTGTGATCGAAGTTTTCAGGCGGAGATAAACGACGATCACTTCAGGGGCGGTGCGGGATTTCCCTCACCGCCCCTTGTTAATTTCCACAACAGTTTTTCCCAGCCCCAAGCCAATTACACTCCAATCAAAAAGAAGCATTTCTTCTTCGACTTTTTTTCGGCCTGCCTGTTCAAAACGAAATTCGAGGTTGCCGACAGGTGCGAGTTTCCAAATGAATGCTGTACACTCAGCGCCTGAAATTTCCCAACTCTATTTCCACAATCTGCACTTATGAAACGAATCATTGTCGGCACCGCCGGCCACATAGATCACGGAAAAACATCGCTGGTCAAAGCCTTGACCGGCGTGGACGCTGACCGCCTGAAAGAAGAAAAAGAGCGCGGCATTACGATAGACATCGGCTTTGCCGATTTGACCATCGGCGATGTGCATTTCGGTTTTGTGGACGTGCCGGGTCACGAACGTTTCGTCAAAAACATGCTGGCCGGAGCGCATGGAATTGATCTGGTCATGTTGGTGGTCGCCGCCGACGAAGGCGTCATGCCGCAAACGCGCGAACATTTCGACATCTGCCGTTTGCTGGAAGTCAAAGCCGGATTGGTCGTCATCACCAAAACAGACATGGTTGACGCTGAGTTCGCCGAACTGGTCGAAGCCGAAATTGCCGAATACGTCGAGGGTTCGTTTTTGCAAGGCGCGCCAATTCTGAAAGTCAGTTCGCGCACCGGCGAAGGAATTGACGAACTGAAAAAAACGCTCGGCACATTGGCCAAAAAAATCGAAGAACGCGACGCGCGCGCCGTCGCCCGGTTGCCGATTGATCGCGTGTTTACAATCAAAGGCTTCGGCACGGTCATCACTGGAACGCTGATCGCCGGGCGCATTGCAGTGGGCGATGAGCTGGAGTTGTTGCCTTCGGACGGTCGCCGGTCGCGCGCGCGTGGTTTGCAGGTTCACGGCCACGCCACACAGGAAGCCAAAGCCGGAGAACGCACCGCCATCAATTTGCAGGGCATCGAACTCGACGAAGTCACGCGAGGTCAGGCGCTGACTCCTTCAGGACGATTGCAGGCGAGTTCGATGTTGGATGTGAAGCTGACCTTGTTGAAATCCGCGCCGCGCACGTTGCGTTCGCGCTCGCGCGTGCATTTGCACATCGGCACGGCTGAGGTCTTGGCGCGCGTGGTCATGCTGGGACAGACCGAACTGGTTGCCGGTCAAAGCGGATTCGCGCAATTGCGCTTGGAATCGCCTGCGCTGGCATTGCCGGGCGATCATTTCATCGTTCGCAGCTATTCGCCCGCAATGACGATTGGCGGCGGAGTGATTGTGGACGCTCTGCCGCGCAAACACCGCTTGCGCGAAGGCGCGGCTGTAGTTTCGCAACTGGAAAAACTGGTCGTCGCAGATGAAATCGAACGCATGGCCTTGCTGGTGGAAATGGCTGGCGAACGCGGAATGAATTACGCAGAGCTTGCCGCTCGCTCCGGCTCGACGGACGAAACCATCAAACGCGCAGCGGACAGTTTGACCAAATCCAAACGCTTGATCGCCGTCGTCGCCAATCCGTTGCTGCTGGTGGCGCGCGTGGATTTTGAAAATCTGGCGAAAAAGGTTCGCGCTTTGCTCAAAGACTTTCACGCGCGTTCGCCGCTCGAATCCGGCATGGGACGCGAAGAAGTCCGCAAAAAGATTTTCTCGCATCTGTCGCCGGACATTTTCCGCGCGGTGATTGCACAGCTTGCCGACCGCAATGAAGTTGTCGCCGAAAAAGATTTGTTGCGATTGGCAACGCATCGCGTGGCGCTTTCCACCGAAGAACAAGCCGCCAAAGATCATCTGGCGGAAATTTACGCGCGCGCCGCTTTGCAACCGATTTCGCTGGACGAAGCCATCACTCAGGCTGGTTCACAGTTCGGCATTGATTCAGCCCGCGCGCAACGTTTCGCGCAGATGCTGGTCAACAGCGGCGAACTCATCAAGGTCGCCGACCTGATTTTTCATCGCAGCGCGATTGATGGATTGCGCGAAACACTGCAACGCCACAAAGCCGAACACGGAGCCAAGCTGGATGTAGGCGTGTTCAAAGACCTGACAGGCGTTTCGCGCAAATACGCGATTCCGCTGCTGGAATACCTGGATCGCCAGCGCGTGACGCGCCGCGTTGGCGATGCGCGCGAAATTTTGTAAGCTGGCGCTTCCCTGTTTCATCTCCCAATGGCTGTGCTCACAGCGCATCCCTCGCAAACTTGAATCCGCAACAAGCTAATCAACGGGCGGAAAACCGCGCCGTCAGGAGGATGTATGTTCAATTTCGCAATTCGTGTGTCGTGCTGTTTACTGCTGGTGGCTGGGTTGGTGGCGCTGGGCCATCACGCTCGATGGTTCGATCAGACGGCTGCGGCGCAAACGACCATTCAGTTGCAGCAATTCGCCAGCGGCTTGTCGTTTCCGGTTTTCGTCACCAATGCCCGCGATGGCAGCAATAGGATTTTCATCGTTGAACGAACCGGCAAGATTCAGTTGATGACGCCCGGATCGAGCGCTCCGCTGGCAACGCCGTTTCTGGATTTGACCGCCAAAGTGTTGACTTCGGCCAGCATCGGCGATGAACGCGGGTTGCTCGGTCTGGCCTTTCATCCGCAATTCAAAACCAACCGGCGCTTTTTTGTGAACTACACGCGTCGCAACGACGGCGCGACGGTGATTTCTGAATTTACGGCTTCGATGGCCAACGCAAACATCGCCGACACGACCGAAAAACCGATCCTGACCATCGCGCAACCATTTTCCAATCACAACGGCGGAATGATTGATTTCGGCCAGGACGACTTTTTGTACATAGGCATGGGCGACGGAGGTTCGGCCAACGATCCGGGCGACCGTGCGCAGAATATAGAAGACCTGCAAGGCAAATTTCTGCGCATTGACGTGGACACTCCGAACGGAGCAGCGCCGTATTCGTCGCCGTCCACCAACCCGTTTTTTGGCGCTACGCCCGGACGCGATGAAATTTATTCGACCGGATGGCGCAATCCGTGGCGATGGTCGTTCGACCGGCAAACCGGCGAACTGTACGCAGGCGATGTCGGCCAAAACGCCATGGAAGAAATTGATATCGTCACGCTCGGCGGCAATTACGGCTGGCGGGTGCTGGAAGGAACGCGCTGCACCAATCTCGGCCCGGCGGCCTGCACAACACCGGGTTTCATTCCGCCGATTCACGAATACGCGAGAGCAGGCGGACGCTGTTCGGTGACCGGCGGTTATGTGTATCGCGGAACGCGCGGAACGTTGACGCCAGGCACTTACGTCTTCGGTGATTACTGTTCGGGAGAAATTTTCCTGCGCGAAAACGGGGCGGTGCGAATGGCGCTGGATTCGCCTTACTCCATTTCATCCTTTGGCGAAGATGAAGCCGGAGAATTGTACGTCGTGCATCTGGGTTCGGGATCGAACGGCGCGGTGTATCGCATCACCAATCCGAACGCGACGGCAGTTGCTGCGACCAGCGTTTCGGCTGCGAATTACCGCAGTCCACTGGCACGCGAAAGCATTGCAGCGGTGTTCGGATCGGAGTTGGCAGACGTAACATTGCCGAACGTGGGCGGAACATTGCCGACCAGTTTGGGCGGAACGCAAATCACCGTCACCGACAGCGCCGGAACCAATCGCGCCGCGCAGTTGTTTTTTGTCTCGCCGAATCAGGCCAATTATCTGATTCCGGCTGGAACGTCGGCTGGAACGGCTACTGTGACCATCACCAGTTGGAGCGGCGCGCTTTCACGCGGAACCGTGCCGATCAATCCGGTGGCTCCGGGATTGTTCACGGCCAATTCCAGCGGGCAAGGAGTCCCGGCTGCCGTTGCGGAACGAATTCTGGCCAATGGATCTCGCAGCACCGTGCCGGTCGCCGTATTCGATGCAACACAAAGCCAGTTCGTCCCCATCCCTATTGATCTGGGAACGGCAACCGATCAAGTATTTCTGGCAGTGTTCGGAACGGGCTTTCGTTTCCGCAGCGCGTTGACGGCAGTCACGGCAACCATTGGCGGCATACCTGCTGAAGTCACTTATGCCGGGCCGCAAAACGATTTCGTCGGGTTGGACCAAGCCAACATTCGCATCCCGTTCAGCCTGGCTGGTCGAGGCGATGTGGACGTCGTTTTCACGGTTGATGGCCAGATGGCCAACACCGTCCGCATCAACATCAAATGACTTGATACGCGGCCAGCTTGACAGTGCAGTGGGCGGTCAATATACTCCCCGCCTTTCAAAGACCAGTTTCAATTTGTTTGCAGCACTCAAGGAGAGTTTAAGAAGATATGCCGAATCATAAGTCCGCCGAAAAGCGGGATCGTCAAAGCAAAAAACGCAATCTGATCAATTCCGCCAATCGCAGCCGCTTGCGCACGCAAATCAAAAAGCTGCGTGCCGCCATTGCCGCCGGAAATTCTGGTGACGCTCAGGCACTGTTGTCGGCCACGGTTTCCGCGATTGACAAATCCATTCAAAAAGGAATTTTGAAGCGCAACACTGCGGCTCGTCATAAATCCCGCTTGACTCAACACGTCAACGCGCTGGCCGCCAAATAATCCGCAGGCTCGTTATCAATAAAGAACGCCCGGTTCGCTCTTGATGGGTGAACCGGGCGTTCTTTATTTTGACGACTGTCTTCAATTCAATTGCGCTTGTTTTTGTCGTAACTGGATCAGTCGTTTTTTGATTTCGGCTGCATCGTCGGAATTCGGAGCGCGGCGCAGATACTCCTCCAAATCCGTTCTGGCCTGGGCGTGTTTTCCTAATGCCAGACAAACCAGCCCGCGATCCCGAAGTTCGGATGTGGCTTCTGGATTGATGAGCAGCGCCAATTCAATCATGCCCAGCGTTTTGTGGTGATTTTGCGCGCGCGCGTAAATGCCTTTCAGGTTTTGCAGCATACGGGTCAGAATTTGTTTCTTGCCGACGGCATATAAAAACGACGGGTGAAACTTCATCTGCCCCTGATACATTTCAGAAATCATTTCGTGGCATCGTTCTTCGTTGACGATGCGCCCTCCGTGAAACGGATCCACGAAAATTTCACGTTCATCATCGGCATACTTGGCCATGAAATGACCAGGCATTCCAACGCCAAACAGCTTCAATCCAATTCGCCGCCCTATTTCAATCATCAGCACGGACAAGGTAATGGGCAATCCCAACCGGCGATCAATGACATCGTTCAAAAAACTGTTCCGAGCGTCGTAATACTTTTCGGCGTTGCCGCGAAACCGCAATTCATCGAACAACAAATTGCTCAACTGCCTGATCCGGGTCATCGGATCGGCAAACACGTCATCACGCGCGCGCGCCATTTCCGCAAACGTATCCAGCTCGGTCAGATATTCTCCGACGTTCAAGTGCGGATATTCTCCAGCGGCAATCAGCAACGCCGCGCGGTCGAGTTCCAGCCAGGACTCTTCGCGCGCAACAATTTCAGCGAACTGTGAACGGACTTCTTCGTTGGTCATCGGGGTCGTTAAAATAAAGGAAATTTTTAGGGGAACGTGTGCAGGCGAAATACTGCTTGAAGCTTCGCTGTCAGGCAAGCGCAACTACACTGTTTATTGCAGATTTCCTACGCCGACGTTGACTCCTGTAGTTTTATGGAAGGGGCGAAATTATGATTTACAAGTCTGGTTTGATGCCTTGTAAAGCGCCAGAAAATAGTTTTTGACAGCCGGGAGACCTATCTGCTACATTCCGGCTCTCGCTAGACAACTACTGAATCCGCATCAAGTTAGACTTGGAAAAAGGCCTTTTGATTCTTTTCTCTTGGCTGATAACCAGCGTGGCGGTGTGCCCTGACGGCGGAACTGAGTCCGGCGAAGACTTCTTTTTTCAATCTACTACAGGGAGGTCTACGAACGGTCAGAAATGAAATCAGCCATCGCTGAGGTTGCCCAGACATACGGCATCGAAAATTGGGGCGCCGGTTATTTCGGAATCAACTCGCGCGGACACTTGATCGTCCGGCCTGCAGAAGGCGAATCCCGCAGCGTTGACGTTAAAAAGATCGTTGATGATCTACTAGCCCGGCGCGTTAAGTTGCCGTTCATTCTTCGATTCCCGCAAATCTTCGCCAGTCAGGTTCGCAAGATGAACCAGTCCTTCCGAGCGGCGATGAAAGAGTTCGATTACAAAGGCGAGCACCGGGCGGTTTTCCCGCTCAAGGTCAATCAGCGACGGCAAGTGATTGAGGCTTACCTGGAAGAAGCCACCAAGCACAATTACGGACTGGAAGCTGGTAGCAAAGCGGAATTGTATGCCGCGATCGCCCTGGAACAGTCATCGGATTCACTGCTGATTTGCAATGGCTTCAAGGACAATAATTTTATTGATCTGGCCTTCGTCGGAACTCAAGCAGGAAAAAACGTCGTCATCGTCATTGAAAAGCTGAGCGAATTGCCGCGCGTCATCGAACGCAGCCGTCAAACAGGGATTCGCCCGATGGTCGGCATGCGCGTCAGACTGTACACGCGCGGTTCCGGGCGCTGGGAAAAATCCGGCGGCGAACAATCCAAGTTCGGATTGACGACGACCGAATTGTTGCAGGCGATCAAGCAACTGCGCGACGCCGAAATGCTGGACATGCTGCGCGTGCTGCATTTTCACATCGGTTCGCAGATCACGCAGATCAAGCGTGTCAAAGCCGGCGTCAAGGAAGCGGCTCGCGTCTACGCCAAGATTCGCAAGATGGGCATTGATGTTGACCATCTGAACGTCGGCGGTGGCGCTGGCGTGGATTACGACGGCAGCAAGACCAGTTTTGAATCGTCGGTCAATTACACCTTGCAGGAATTCGCCAACGACGTGATTTACACGATTAAAAGCGTTTGCGAAGAAGAACACGTTCCCGAACCGAATGTGATTACCGAATCAGGGCGAGTGTTGGTGGCCTATCACGCGATGTTGATTACGAACATCGTGGACGAAATCGAAACCGTACAGGGCATTCACAACGTCACGATGACCGGCAATGAAGCCCAGGTCATCAAAGAATTGTACGACCTGTACAAAATGATGAATGCCAAAAACTTCCTGGAGTATTACCACGACGCTCTGGAGCACAAGGAAGAGTTGTTTACGCTTTTCGATCTGGGCTTCATTAGTTTGGAAGACCGCGCGAAAGGTGAAATTCTGTTTTGGGAAGTGTGCGACCGCGCGAACAATTTCGCCAAACAGACTCAGAACAAATCCGAAGAATTCGACGATTTGAGAAAGTTGCTGTCGGTCAAATATCTCTGCAATTTTTCGGTCTTTCGTTCCTTGCCCGATCACTGGGGAATTGATCAGTTGTTTCCGATCATCCCGATTCACAAACTGGACGAAGTCCCAACCGACACGGCGACCTTGTGCGACATCACCTGTGATTCGGATGGGGTGGTTGATCGTTTCGTTGACCTGCACGACGTAAAAGAAGTGCTGGAAGTTCATGATTTGAAAAACAACGAGCCGTATTTTCTGGGTATGATGTTGATCGGCGCTTATCAAGAGGTGATGGGAAATTTCCATAATCTTTTCGGCACAACCAACGAAGCCCACGTGATTATTTCCGGCGACGGCGAATATCACATTAGCCGGATTATCAACGGTTCCAATGTTGGCGAAATGGCCTCGTACGCCAATTACGAAAAAGAATTTCTACAGGGCGGGTTTCGTACCTTGCTCGACAGACAGATCAAGAAAGGAAAGCTGACACAGGAAGTCGCAGGCAATCTGATGGACGAATACGACTCTCATTCTGACGGGTACACGTATTTGGACACCAACGGCCAGCACTAAGGTCAGTTTCCGGTTTCCAGTCGCCAGTTTCCAGAGTGTGATTTTCTGGAAACTGGAAGCTGACAACTGGAAACTTCAAAAATGTCAGCCACACTGGAAAAAAAACAATGATCCGAAGAATCAAAGGCGCGAAGTATCTGACCAAGCCAACCGATCCGTTGCAGGTTGATCGTGATCGCAGCGTTCCCGGTTTGCTGGACAAGATGGAAAAGATTTCTTTTCAAGGGCGGAATCTGGCGCTGGCGCATCAAGTCTGGCTGCAGATGCTGCAGGAAAACGCAGTCGTATTCATGGGGCTGAGCGGAGCTATGGTTCCGGCAGGAATGCGTCGGCTGGTTGCATACCTTATAAAAAACCGCTGTATTGACGTGCTGGTGGCTACGGGCGCAAACATCTTTCACGACCTGCACGAAACGCTTGGCCGCCATCATTACATCGGCGATCCGAAAGCCAGCGATTCCGAATTGATGGAAGAGCGCGTGGACCGCATTTACGACACATTCGCTTCCGAAGAAGAATTCCGCGAAGCTTATGAATGGATCGGCGGCTTTGCCAAAGAACTGGACCATACGCATCCGTATTCGACCCGGGAATTTCTGCATCTGTTGGGACGCGAACTGAGCGAAATCGCCACCGAAGACGGCATCCTGACTTCAGCCTACAAATCGCGCGTGCCGATTTTCTGCCCGGCGATTACCGACAGCGCCTTTGGTGTGGCCATTGGTTTGAGCCGCATCGAGAAGAAAAACCAGTTCCAGTTCGACGTGATTCAGGACGTGGTGGAAATGGCGCAGATTGTTTCCAAATCGCGTTCCACCGGTGTGGTGCTGTTTGGCGGAGGAACGCCGAAAACCTTCATCCAGCAAAGCGAAACTGCGGCGGCGATGTTGCACAACACTTCGCGCGGACATAAGTTCGCCGTTCAGGTGGTGACTGATTCCCCGGATTACGGCGGTTATTCCGGCGCCGATTTCGACCAGGCGCAATCTTTCGGCAAAATGTCGAAAAACAACCGAGCCGTCACGGTGCGTTGCGATGCAACGATTGCGATGCCGATGCTGGTGACGGCGCTTTCGCAAACCGCTTCAAAAGCCATGCGAACTCGCAAACGGATTCAATTCAATTTTGGCAAGGATTTGAACATCTCCATGCCGTAAATCCGGCAATTGCAAAAGACTGCGATAAAAAACGCGCGCTGGGTTCCTTCAATCGGACTCAGCGCGCGTTTTGTTTTAGCCAATCTGATGGTCACCACCGATTAAGGCAGGGTGATGACTTGTCCAACCTTGATCAAATCGGGGTTGGAAATGCCGCTCGCTTTGGCGATGGCATGGTAATGATCCGCGTCGCCATAAAATCTTTTGGCGATCTTTGACAGCGTGTCGCCAGCCACCACTGTATAAGAAGTTCCAGACTGAACATTGATGTCAATGATGGCGTCTGAAACATTCGGGTCAATGGTTTTGATTACGTCCCACAGCACATTTTTTCCGTGGTCTGCCGGAACCGTGCCGCGGATCAAAAGCTTGTCGCCTTCCAAGTTGACGTTTTGGACAGCCAGCCCCACTTCGTGGCCTTTGTCCAAAACCGCTTTATATTTTGCTTGTAGTTCTTCAAAACTGGCCATAACAGAATCCTCCTTGAAAAAGTAACGAGTTGAAATGATGGGTCGAACACCCGGAACGGCAGGCTCCCGAAACAATTCCGAAAGCCTTCAGTATCGAAATGATATTGGGGATTGATGACGGCGCGCAGTCTAAACAAAAGCCCTGACGATGACAAGCTCAACTTCCGAAGAAGCTCCTGGTGGCGTCGGCAATTTGTTTTGTCTGGCGGGAAGAATCCTCAGATTCGGCCTTGCTTTGTTCTCACAGGCCAGTGCTATAATCCGCGCCTTCGTAGACGCGCCTGATTCTCAAACTCCCAACGCGGCGCCGAAAGGACAATGAAAAAGAAGAGTCAACTTGTCTGGTTGATACGCCTGCAACGTTTTCCGCGCTCTGCGGCACAATGGATTTCCACTCAATATCGCCGCATTCCCCAGAAATACCGCTTCGCCATTGCCACAATTACCTTTGCGACATTGACGGCCTTTTTCGCCTCGCATTTTCCGTTGACCGTAGTGCCCGAATATCAGGTTGGCCAGACCGCAATTTCCGCGATCATCGTCCCGGCGGACCTGGCCGCGCGGCTCGAAGCTCGTCGCGCTCCAGAACTGGCGCAAATCAGTCGCAGTCCAGTGTTGTTGCATGCAGGCGAGACAATCACCGCCGATAAACTTCCGCTGATCGAAACCATACGCAATTACCAGATTGCGCACAGAAATCCGAAACGCTTGCTCGGATTGCTGGCGCTGGTTGGGTTGATGTTTTTTGCACTGTACAAATCCGCCATCCACAGCAAATCATCCCGGCTGGGACCACGCACCGGCTTTTGGGTGGCGAGTTCGGCGTTGATGATTCAAACCCTGCTGGTTCGAGTGGGCATGTTCGGAGCTTCCGTGTTGGGCGCGCGTCCCGAAGCCATGCAGTTTGGCACTTCCCTGGAATTCGGATTTGCGATTCCGTTTGCTGCCTGCGCGCTGGCGCTGTCGCTGCTGGTCGGCAGCCAACTGGCGCTGGTCGCAGCATTGATGGGCACGATTCTGGTCGGTTATTCGGCTCCTGGCGGGATGACGTTTGCGGCCTTTGCTTTGGGCGCTTCGGTAACGGCAATTTACAGCTTGCAACTTTACAGAACGCGCAACGCCGTCATCATCGCCAGTTTTGCGGTCGGCTGCGCCAACGTGTTGATGGCGTTGGCGGCGCTCATCATTGTCGAGGCGGACGTGACCTGGCAACGAATTCTGGGAGCATTTTTGTCCGCTTTGGTTGGAGCGATTTTGACGGCAGGCACAGCCAGTTTTCTGATTCCGGTTTATGAATCGGCCTTCGACATTTTGACGGATATGAAACTGCTGGAATTGTCGAATGCAGACAATCCGCTGTTGCAACAACTGGCGATTCGGACTCCGGGAACCAATCACCATTCGTTTATGGTCGCCGTACTGGCCGAAGCCGCCGCCAAAGCCATCGGCGCCAACGCGCTGCTGGCGCGCACGGGCTGCCTCTATCACGACATAGGCAAATTGTCCGCGCCGAATATGTACATCGAAAATCAAAAAGGCGGGCCGAATCCACACGACAATCGCCCGCCGATTTCCAGCGCTCGCATCATCGCCAGCCACGTCACACAAGGCATCGCCATGGCGCGCGAAGCGAATCTGCCTTCGCAGATCATTGATTTCATCCCGCAACATCACGGCACGCGCGTGCTGGCGTATTTCTATCACAAAGCCAAATCCCAGGCCGAAGCGCGCGGCGAAACAGTCAATGTGGACGATTTCCGTTACCCCGGCCCCAAACCGCAAACCCGCGAAGCAGTCATTTTGATGCTGGCCGACGGAGCAGAAGCTTCCGTTCGTTCGCTGGACGAACAGACGCCGGAAAACATCAACGCCATCGTCAAAAAGATCGTGGATACGGTGGTAGCAGACGGCCAGTTGGACGAATGCGACATCACCATGCGCGAATTGAATGTCATACGCGAAACGCTCATCAACACGCTGATCAATGTTTACCACGAACGCATCAGCTATCCGGGTTTCAATCCGACCAACGAGAAAACCGAAGAAAAAGAGGAATTGCCCACTCTTCCCCAACCTGAAATTTCCAGCGCCGCCACTGCCAAATGAATTCGCCGATTTTAGAAATCCCTTTTCCTTCGCTGGTGTTATTGATCGGCTCGTCCGGCTCTGGAAAATCCACCTTCGCCTCCAGGCATTTTCAACCGACCGAAATCGTTTCATCAGACCGTTGCCGGGCGTTGATCTGCGACGACGAAAACGATCAAACCATCAACACCGAAGCCTTTGAATTGCTGCACCACATTGCGTGGTTGCGTCTGCAACGGCGAAAGTTGACCGTGATTGATGCCACAAACCTGCAATTCCGCGACCGCCAGCCGTTGCTCAATCTGGCTCAATCCGCTCAAGTTCCGGCAGTAGCCATTGTGTTCGACATTTCGCTGGAAACCTGTCTGGCTTATAACCAGGCGCGCCTCGGACGCCAGGTTGCGCCAAACGTTCTGGAACATCACCAAAAGTTGCTGGCGTTGACGCGCGTTACCATACCGTCCGAAGGCTTTTCACTAATTTACACAATTGAAAAAGCCGATTTACCCAACCTGATCGTCCAAAAAAAACTTCAGTAAGCTGAAAACACTGTGGCCAATTCGGCGGACGAAATCACGCCTCAACATTAAAATCACTCTGTTTGTTGATTTTACAGGCAGAAAAATTGGAAGAACCGACGAATTGCGACTGTTATGCTGTTGCCTAGCAAAGAATAGCTAGGGGCCAGGGCGGGCCGTTCGCGAACTACGGCACCAGGCTCGTTGATGGCCCGCTCCTTGTTATTAGCCCCGATTTGTCTGGCTGGTTTGTCATCATTTTTGTCCCGGATTTTTATTCTGAAACAACGCTTTATAACCCGCTGACGCTTTTCGCAATTCAAGCCACTGGACAAACAACTCCGGTGTCTGCAACCAAACCGTCGTCCATTGATTGATCTCCCCCATCTCTGCGCGACGAGGTTCGGTCAACTTGGGCGATTGCAAAAGCGCAGCGGTTTCTTGTTTCAAACGCAAGGCTGCCTGACGCACAAACCGCATTCCTGTTTTATCGCCAGCCTGCTGAAACTGCCTGTAAAGCGCGTCAATACGCCGCAAAGTCGTTTCCGCTTCTCCGAAGTCGCCATATCCACTCAGCCCACGAACCAGACTTTCGTATTGCTCCGTCGGCGAATCCATTCTGAAAATCTGATCGAATCGAATCGGCAATTCTTCCTGATGCAGGATGCTGGCGATTTCGGCTGGTTCCATCGCTCCGCCTTCGCCATATTCGGCGATCAAGGCCCGGTTGATGATTTCGATTTCCTGGGATGTGACTTCGCCCATAGCCTCGCGGTCGTAAATTTCCAGAACCAGTTGCTGTTTGGTTGGGCGCTTCATCGGTCGGTGGTAGGTGGTTGGTGGTTGGTGAGCGGTGGCCGGCGTTGAACCAGCCACCAATCACCGATCACCATTTGTGCGCTTCACGCTTTCAATAAAGATTTCATTCAACGACGGCGCGACAAGTTCAAAGCGATTGATTTGCGCGCCGCTGTTCAACAAGTGCCGCAACAGGGCTTGCGGATCGTGCTGATCCTGCAAACTGACCTCGGTGAAATCGCGGCGGCGTTCGATCTGACCGATTGCCGGATACGAAGCCAAAGCCGATTCAAAATTGTCCCCGTCAATCGCAATGTAACGCCAACCGAAACTGTGTTTGATTGCGCGCACCGAACCGCCCAGGATTTTTTGTCCGTGGTTTATCAAACAGATTTCGTCGCACAACTCTTCTGCCTGTTCCATCAAGTGCGTCGAAAAAATGATCGTCCGGTTTTGTTGTTTCAATTCCTGAACGATTTCTTTCAGCAACCCGGCGCTGACCGGATCAAGCCCTGAAAACGGTTCGTCCAGAATGACCAGTTCCGGTTCGTGCAGAATGGTCGAAACGAATTGAATCTTCTGCTGCATGCCTTTCGACAATTCTTCCCACTTTTTCTGCTTCCAACTGGTCATTTCGATTCGTTCGAGCCAGCGATCAATGCGCCGTTCAGCTTCAGCGCGCGACAAGCCTTTCAGTTCGGCAAAAAAGATGAGTTGTTCGCCAATCTTCATCTTTTTGTACAAACCGCGATCTTCCGGCAAGTAGCCGACTCGTTCCTGCAACTTGTCGCTCATCGGTTGATCGAACAGCCGAATTTCTCCGGCGTCGGGCATGGTGATGTTGACGATCATGCGAATCGTCGTGGATTTGCCTGCGCCGTTCGGCCCCAGCAATCCAAAGATGCTGCCTTGCTCGACTTCCAGGGAAAGATTGTTGACGGCAACAAAATCTCCATAATTTTTGCTGACATTGCGGACAGAAATTGCGTTGGGCATAAATGTGACTTATGTTGAAATTTGTGAACGCGCGTATGCTACTTCACCCATAGAGGTGGCTCAAGGCAGGTTTTTGACTCGACGCTTCTTGCGGCGCTCGGCTATAATCCCGCTCGGTTCAACGACCTGCAAATTCCGTATCCCCAAAAAGTTTCAGCGAGCGCGAGACAAACAACAGATGGCCAGTTTTCGAATCAGAACACCAGCCGAATATCTGAAGCTGTTGTGGCGGCGAAGGTATTTCGTGCTGGTTCCCAGCATAGTGGTCGCTTCGGCCCTGGGGTATGCCATTTACAAATTGCCCAACGTCTATGAATCGCGCACGACGGTCATCGTTGACCCGCCGAAGGTTTCTAGCAATTACGTTCAACCCGTCAATCAGATTGATTTGAATTCCCGGCTCAATTCGATTCAAAAACAGGTCACCAGCCGCACGGAGTTGCAACGGCTGATTAATCGGTATGGCCTCTACCCGGAATTGATGGCTCGCAACACGCCCATCGAACTGGTGATTGACGAAATGAACCGGCACATTTTCGTGCAACCTTACACTGCGGCTTCCGGCGTTTACGCCTTCCAGATTTCTTATCGCGGCCCAGACCCTCGAACCATTCGCGATGTGACGGCGGAACTGGCGGCGAGGTTCATTGACGCCAATTCCGATGAAACCCGGCGTCAGGTCTACACCACGATTGATCTGCTGGAAGGCCGCATCAACGAAGTCAAAACCGAACTGGAAAAAATCGAATCCGAACGCGCGGGCTTTCTGGTCAGCAACCCCGACGCCGTTACGGGGCAGGAACAGAACCTGCTCGGCCAGATGAACAGCTTGAGCATGATTCGCCAGTCGCAGCAAAATTCGATTGATTCGCTGCGCAGCCAGATCACCATGAGCGAACAGGTCTTGGCCAATTTGAAAACACAGGAAAGCACCGAGCCGGAAGCGCCGCTGGCCGCCGGACAAACCGAAGGCCAGTTGCGCGGCAAACGCGCCGAGCTTGAAGGGCAATTGAAACAGTTGCTGATAACCTACACGGAAAAATATCCAGAAGTCATCAAGCTGCGCGTGCAGATCGAATCCATCAACCGCGAACTGGACGATTTGAAAGCCAAAACCGAGCAGGAACGTTTGAACAAACGCGCCGCCAAAACCGCCAATCCGCAAATCGCCCAACTGGAAATCAAACTGGCTGCTGACCGTGCCGATCTGGTGCGCAAAAACAGCGAACTGGACCAAACCAATCGCCAGTTGAACGATCTGCAAAACCGTTTGCGACATTCGCCGATTCTGGCGACTGAAGCGACCAAGATCGAACGCGATTACAATACGTTGCGAAAACGATACGAAGATTTGCTTTCGATGCGCGACAACGCGCGATTCGGCGCCAAGGTCATCAACGATTTCAGCGGCGAAACTTTTCGCATGGCCGATCCGGCGAATCTGCCGGAAGCGCCCGCTTCGCCCAAACGAAACATGCTGTATCCGATGGCGCTGCTTGTCGGTTTGCTGAGCGGGTTGATCGCCGCCGCCGCCGTCGAAGCGCGCGCGCTGCTGACCATTCGCGATTCGCGCGACGTGGCGCATTACACGCGCTTGCCGCTGCTGGTCACCGTTCCGAAAATCGTCACCGAACCCGAACGCCGTCGCCAACCGATGCTCAATGCAGTAAAGGTTTTCGGCGTCATTGCGCTGATCCCGCTGGCGGCGTTTTTGCTGTATCAAGGAATCAAATTTTCGCGGTTGCTGAGTATGGTCACAGGGAGTTATTAAAAAAACAGTCGGTTGCCGGGATTCGGTAGTCAGAAGATAAAGATGTATGGCTACCGACTACTCATTTATGTATCTTCAATTTTACGGACTTAAAGACATTCCCTTCAGTTTGACGCCTGATCCGCGCTTTCTGTACTTCACGGCCAGTCACCGCGAGGTGATGGCGAATTTGCATTACGGCATCCAGCACGGCAAAGGCTTGATCGTAGCGACGGGCGAAGTCGGAACCGGAAAGACCACGATGCTGCGCGCGATGATTGCGCGGTTGGATCGCAGCGTGCTCAGTTCATACATTTTCAATCCGGGGCTGACCGTGCCGGAGTTGTATCAGCATCTGGCTGTGGATTTCGGCTTTGCGCCGTTCGCGTCCAAAGCCGAAGCGCTGCAAAAGTTCGGTCGGTTGCTGATGATGCGGCATTCGCGCGGCTTGCGAACCGTGTTGGTGGTGGACGAAGCACAAGGATTGTCGCGCGAATTGCTGGAAGAAATCCGGCTGCTGCTGAACTTTGAAACCTACACCGAAAAACAGTTGCAGATTGTGCTGACCGGACAGCCGGAATTGCGCGCTTTGCTCAACAGCGCTGAATTGCGACAGTTGAAACAACGCATCAGTTTGCGTTGCGAAATCAAACCGCTCAAGGCCGACGAAATTTCCGAATACATCCGCACACGGTTGAAAATTGCCGGAGCCACGCGGTTGGAATTATTCACGCCGGATGCTGTGGCGTTGATTTATCGCGCGTCGGAAGGCATTCCGCGACTCATCAACAACATTTGCGACAACGCGCTGCTCAACGGCTACGCGGCGAGCGCGCGAACCATTGGCGCGGACATCATTTCCGAAGTCGCCGAATCGCTGGATTTGCTGCAACCTATGATCGAAGATGACCCGCTGGACGTCATGACTGGCGCACTGCCGCCAATACCGGTTATGCGCAACGAAGTCGTCATGAACTGGTTGCCCGAATCGGAATTGCCTGAGATGGACGATGAGCGATCAGGCTTTTCCAAATCTTCGCGCCGCCGTTCCCAACGTCGCCGCGGTAATCGCCAGCAGACGCCAACCAACGAGCCTGTGCAATTGAAAGTGGTTCCGACGCCGGATGAGTTTGAAGGGAAGTTGAAAGCTGGTTGAAAACGTTCAGAGTACCGCCTTTCAGGCGGCCAACCGGCTGAAGCCGGGACTCTAAACCCGATATGAGCAAAGTTTTCGAGGCGCTGTTGCGCCAGCAACAATCCGAACAAAATGGCGATGCAGCGCACGATCCGCTGGCGGCAAGCATCGGTTCGCCGGAATCGGTTTCTGCGAATGGCGACGCCGTCGAAGCTCACGCGGATTCGATTACGTTTGAATTGCCTTCGGTGATTGGAACGCCGGTCGGGCCGCGTTCCAACGAAGGCGCGATTTTCACGTTGAACCAGCCGCCTTCGCCAATCGAAACTCCTCAACCAAATGGCAAACCGAATGGAACTGGCAAATCCGCGCCCGAACCCTCTCGCCTGACAGCAGAGGAAGTTCGCAGCATCGCGGAAAAACTCAAGAAAGCGCCGCCGGTCATTCGCCAGGCCCCGATCGAATCTATTGTTTCAACGCCTGAACCAGAAATCGCAACGCACGCCCCTGCCCCAGCCAGCAAGCCGAAACGTCAACACGAAGTCCCCGTCGAACCGATCGTGCCATCGCGATTGCATCCGCGTTTGGTATTGCTGACAGACCCGCAAGCCGCCGAATGCGAACAGTACCGCACGCTGCGCACGCAGTTGTTTCACGCGGCTGAACGAAAACAAACACAGGTCGTCACCATCACCAGCACGCTGGCGGGCGAAGGCAAAACTTCGACAGTCATCAATCTGGGATTGGCCATCGCGCAATCGGAAAAACGAGTGCTGATTATTGACGGCGATTTGCGACGTCCGAACGTGGCCGCGTATCTGGGCGTCAAACCCAAAGCCGGATTGGGCGAAACATTACGCGGCGAAGCCAATCCGCTGGATTCGCTGTTCACGCTGGAAGGCCACGAAATGTATGTGCTGGCCGTCAGCCACGAATCGGCAAACCCGACCGAATTGCTGTCGAGCGAGCGTTTGGTGGAGATGATTGGCGATTTGCGCAATTACTTTGATTTCATTTTGATTGATTCGCCGCCCGTGCTGCCGTTTGCCGACGCGCGCTTGCTGGCCAATCAGGCAGACGCCGTCATGCTGGTCGTTCGCGCCGGAATGGCGCATTACGAAACTGTCGAAAAAGCAATTGACGCGCTGCCCGCCACCAAAATGCTCGGCGTGGTGCTCAACGGCGCGGAAGTTTTCGAAGAAGCCGGGTATTACGATTATTACTACAATTATTCCCAACAAAATCGCCGCCGTTCGTGGTGGCAAAAACTCCTAAGCCCCATGAAAAAATCTCCCCCAGGAAGGAAGCTGAAGTTGTAAGCGCTCAAACGAAAATTTGTCGGTAATTTCATTTTCCATTTTTGATCTGTCATTTGTCATCGCACGAAACGTCAAGCGGCAATGACAAATGACAATTGGAAAATGGCAAATGAAAATTTTAGCCGCAAAATTTTTGCCAACCCGCTTAACTTGGGTATGTGGAATGAATTCGCCGTCGCTTGCGACCTCCCCCACCCATCAACCGCCAGCCACCAATTCAAGTGATTCGTCGAAACATCTGGTTCAAAACCCTGACGCTGTTTCTGGTCGAAACCGGCATTGCGTTTTCCGTGATTCTGCTCGGTCTGTACATACGATTTCCCAAATACCTTGGCTCGATCCTGATTGACCAGCGCGGCATCTACAAAATCGCGCTGACGACGCTTGTCTGCCAATTCATTTTTTACCTCTTCGACTTGTACGACGTTTCAAAACCACGATTGCGGCGCGAACTGCTGACCGACATCTTTCAGGCTGTCGGCGTGGCTCTGTTGATTCTCGGCTTGACCTTCGTGCTGCGTCCGACCTTGCTGCTCGGTTACGAACAGGAAATCGAAGGCGTGGGCATCGCTCGCACTGGCAACGGCGTTCCGGTCATTGCGCTGATTCTGGCCTTGCTGCTGATGACTGTCTGGCGATTGGGAATTCACTGGATACTGCGAAACCCAAAATTGGGCGATTGGATTCTGGTCGTCGGCACGGACAAACTGGCCAGAGAGGTGGCGCACGAAGCGCTGTTGCGACGCGATCTGGGGTACAAAGTCGCCGGGTACGTTGCGGAAGATGCCGGACTGGTCGGAACGGAACTCATCAGCGAAAGCAACTCGTCCAACAACGGTCCGATTATTTTTTCGCGCAAGGTGCTGGGCACGGTCAACGATTTGAATCGCATCGTGCAGGAACAGAAAATTGACCGCGTCGTCGTCGCCTTGCAGGATCGCCGAGGCCGCATGCCTGTGGATCAATTGTTGAAAATCCGATTGCAAGGCCAGGCCGCCATCGAAGAAGGCACGGCGCTTTACGAAAATCTGACCGGCAAAATCAACGTCGAGATGTTGCGCCCAAGCTGGATCATCTTTTCCGGCGGCAGCAAACGCGGCACATTCTGGGGCGTCATTCGCCGGCTGTTCAATCTGGTGGTGGCGTTGATTGCCATTCTCGTTTCCCTGCCCTTTGCGCTGCTGGCCGCAATTGCGATCAAACTGGATTCGCCCGGACCGATTTTTTACACTCAGGAGCGCGTCGGCAAAAACGGACGCACATTCAAAATCATCAAGTTTCGCTCGATGCGTCAGGACGCCGAAAAAGACGGAGCGCAATGGGCGACCGAACGCGATCCGCGCATCACACGCATCGGCAATTTTTTACGCAAGACCCGTATTGACGAAATTCCGCAATTCCTGAACATTCTGCTCGGCGACATGAGCTTCGTCGGTCCGCGCGCCGAACGTCCGGTGTTCGTCGAACAACTGACCGAACAGATTCCGTTTTATTCGCAACGCCATCTGGTCGAACCCGGACTGACCGGCTGGGCACAGGTCAATTACGGCTACGGCTCTTCGGTGGAAGACGCCGTCCAGAAATTGCAGTACGATCTGTACTACATCAAAAACGTTTCGCTGCTATTCGACATCTGGATCATGTTCAAAACCATCAAGGTCGTCCTGTTTGGATATGGAAGATAGTGATAAAGGATTCGAGATTTAACCGCAGAGGCGCAGAGAACGCAGAGTTAGCGCAGAGGTTAGACTCGTATTGAAAATGGATTGATACAGCCTTTGAGTTTTGGTTGCGTCTCAACTACACAGCAGTGAGTCGTAAACAATTACTGGAGGTGAAGATGAAGATCAATGATTTAACATGGAAGATTATCGGGGCAGCGATTGAGGTTCATAAGATTTTAGGGCCAGGCTTGCTGGAATCAGCTTATGAAGAATGTCTGTGCAGAGAATTGGCGTTGAGAGGAATTCGATTCAAACGGCAGTTTCCGCTGCCCTTGGAATACAAAGGCATCAAGATTGAAAAGGCATATCAACTGGACCTGCTTGTAGAGAACACTGTCGTCGTTGAGATCAAATCAGTCGAGGCTCTCCATCCAATCTTTGAGGCACAAACTCTGACTTACATGAAACTTGGCAATTGGAAAGCCGGACTTCTCTTCAATTTCAAAGTCGAAGTCTTAAAAAATGGCGGTATAAACCGACTTGTCCTGGGTTTGAGTGAAAATGATGAAGTCGAATCTGATTAAGCCTCTCTGCGCTTCCTCTGCGTTCTCTGCGCCTCTGCGGTGGAAACGCTTTTCTCCAAAAACCTCTCGGAGGTCACAATGAGAACCCTTATTTTACTGGTCGTTACTTTATCTTCCGTAGCTTTTGCCCAATCCGATTTGGACAAAGCTCCCAAACCGCAAACGCGCGAGCGCGTCGCTTCGGAAAAGAAATCCGACGGCGACCAGCAACCAAAACCTATTTCCGACGCCGACCGCCAATCGCTGCGCCGCGAAACCCAGTCCGAAGAAGAAGCGGCGGTTTTGCCATACATCAACAACTTTTTCGCCACAACGCGGCTCGGTCCCGAAGACGTGATTTCGGTGGATGTCTTCGACCAGCCGAACTATTCGCGGGCGAACATTGTCATTCCGCCGAACGGAAAAATCAGCTATCCGCTGATCGGCCACATCGTCATTGCCGGTCGCACCATCGAAGAGCTGGAAAAAGAATTCACTGAAAAGCTGTCCGAATACATCCGCGAGCCCAAAGTTTCGATTCAAATCGCTCAGGTGCATAGCCTGAAATACATGGTCATAGGCGATGTGACTCAGGCCGGAATTTACGAAATGACGCGGCGCATGACCGTGACGGAAGCTCTGGCCAAAGCCGGTTACGTCACACGTTTCGGCGATTTGTCGAAAGTCAGCGTATTGCGGCTGCAAAAAGACGGCACGACAGCCGCCATCCCGGTGAACATGAAAGAAGTCGAACGCGGCAAAGCGCAGGACATTTTTCTGATTCCCGGCGACACGGTGTTCGTGCCCGGCAACAAGTTCAAAACCGTTGACAAGTTGATGAGCATCACCATGCTCGCTTCCTGGATGCGAGTCATAGCGCGGTAAACACGTTTGGAGTTCCGCCTTCAGGCGGGCGCGTTCGTCACAAACGACTGCGCCGAGATTGAAGCCGATGAAGATTGCCGTTTCCCTGAGTCTGTTTCTTATTTTCCTGTTGGCGGATTTCCCCGCTTTCAGGCGATCCGCGCCTGAACCCGGCTGGTTGCAACAATCCAGCGGCGTGCTGTCAAAACTCAACGCCGTGGTTTTCGCCAATCGTCAGCGCGGATGGATTGCAGGCAGCAACGGCATGCTGCTTTCCACCGAAGACGGCGGCCAACGCTGGCAGCCAATGTTGCTTCCGCCCAAAATGAAAAAAGAACCTTTGCTGGATTTGTGGGCCTTTGATGAAAAACGACTGTTGGCGCTTGGCGAATTCGGATTGTTCAATCGCCGCCCGGACATTCAATGGCACGAACGTGTGTTCCTGCTTCGCACCGAAGATCGCGGCGCTTTGTGGATGGAAACTCAACTGGCGCGGCCTCCGCTGCAACCGAACCAGACGCTGACCATCAAAAAAACCTCCAAAGACACGCTGGAAATCGAAGAGCCGAAACCGCCGCCTGATCCGATTCTGCTGCGCATGGCCTTTGCCAACGAACGTATCGGCTGGGCGGTGGGCGAACTCGGCACAATTCAAACCACGGCGGACGGCGGCGCGACGTGGAAGCTGCAAGTCATTCAAGCGCGGAAAATTCTCAATGACATTTCGGCGATTGACACGCAGCAAGCCTGGATCGTAGGCGCAGGCGGATTTGCTCTTCACACAGAAGACGGCGGCCAAACCTGGAACGAACAAGCGACCGGCGTCACGACCAGTTTGCGCGCCGTGCATTTTGTGGATGCGCAACGCGGCTGGGCGGTCGGCAACGGCGGAGTGATTCTTTCAACCACGAATGGCGGCGCTCGCTGGCAATCGCAATCGTCCGGCATGCAGCAAAATCTGAACGACGTAGTTTTTCTTAGCTCAAAAGAAGGTTGGATCGCCGGTGACCGAGGCGCTTTGCTGCACACGACGGACGGTGGTGTTACCTGGATTGATGAATCGCCGGGAACACGCGCTCATTTGCAGCGAGTGTTTTTCGTCGCGCCTGATTGTGGCTGGGCGGTTGGCACAAGCGGAGCGATTTTCCATTACGCGGCGAAAGACGCCGAACGCCCCAAGCTCAAATCTGACAAGGATCACCGATGAGCGAAATTACAATCACCAGCGAATACCGCCCCGGAGCTTTGGGCAAAGTCGTCGAATTGCACGGCACTTATTACAGCCGCAATTGGAATTTCGGCCTGACGTTTGAAATCCAGATTGCTGCGGGACTGGCCGAATTCTTCAAGCGCTTCGACCCGGCGCATGACGGTTTCTGGCTGGCGCTGGACGGCGAGCGGATCGTCGGTTCCATTACGATTGATGGCAGTCGCCACGAAACAGAAGGCGCAAAGCTGCGCTGGTTCATCGCCGATGAAGCTTACGCCGGTCACGGACTGGGCAATCGGCTGATGTCTGAAGCGATAAATTTTTGCCGCAACAAAAGCTTCGAGCGCGTTTACCTGCACACAATTGCCGGGCTTCATGCCGCCCGACGCCTTTACGACAAATTCGGCTTCAAGCTGATTGAAGAACACCCTTCTGAAACTTTTGGCGCGCCAGCCATCGAACAACTGTTCGAACTTTTCCTGACGGATTGAGTGTTATGCAAACTCCCATCAAACCCGAATCCGATCAACTGACCTATGGCAGTTACTTGCACGTTGAAGAATTGATTCGGCTGCAGCAGCCGCAATCTTCGCCGCCACATCACGACGAATTGTTGTTCATCATCATCCACCAGACGTATGAATTGTGGTTCAAACAATTGCTGCATGAACTGGATGCCGTCGTCGCCAATTTGCGAGTCGCCGTGAATAATCCGGACGCCGACGAAGTGTACGAAGCAGCGCGGTTGTTGCGTCGCTGCACCGAAATCGCCCGCGTGCTGGTCGAACAGTTCACGATTCTGGAAACCATGCTGCCAACGCATTTTCTGGCCTTCCGCGACAAACTGAAACCGGCCAGCGGTTTTCAATCCGAACAATTCCGCGAACTGGAATTTTTGTGTGGGATGAAAGACGAAAAGATGCTGCGCTTTCACGAAGCGTCGCCGGAAATGCTGGCGCAGCTCAAACGACGCTTGGCCGAACCTTCGTTGCGCGATGTGTTTTTTGAAGCGCTGACTTCGCTCGGCGTGATGCCCAACCTGGCCGAAAACGCCGACGACGAAGAAAAGTACAAAGCTCGCGCTCAGGCGATTCTGGCCATTTACCGCGACGAACGCCGCCATCGCGATTGGATTGACGTTTGCGAACGGTTGACAGAATTCGACGAACTGATCGTCAGTTGGCGATTGCGACACATACAGATGATCGAACGAACCATCGGCGTGCGGCTCGGAACGGGCGGCAGCAGCGGCGCTTCGTACTTGAAAATGACGCTGGACAAAAAATTCTTCCCCGAATTGTGGGAAGCGCGAACAATGCTGACCGAAATCTAAATCGAAGCAAAAACATTGAAACAGGATGGACATGATTTTTTTCAGGATGAACAGGATTCAGGATCGGCTGGATCGGTTCAACTGTTGATGGTCTTGTAAGTCCTGTCGAAAATCTTGTTCATCCTGTTTTGATCGCAGTGTCTCAATGTAGCTTGTTCTGATTTAGAGCCTTTCACCTGAAACCTGATTATGAAACTTGCCATTTTGGACATTGACGGAACGCTGACCGACACCAGTCACATAGACACCGTTTGCTTCACGCGCGCCGTCGCTGAAACGCACGGCGTGCTGGAAATCGGCGCTTCGTGGACGAATTGCCCGCACGTCAGCGATTCCGGCCTGACGCATCAAATCTTTCTGGATCATTTCAACCGCGAACCTACGGACGAAGATTTATCGCCCTTGAAAACGCGCTTTTTCGATTTGCTGCATGAACATCACGCCCTGGACGCAACACACTTTGCCGAAATTCCCGGCGCGCAGCAGATGGTCACGCAGCTTGCGCAACATGACGATTGGGTGATTACGATTGCCACCGGTTGCTGGCGCGGTTCGGCAAAGATGAAATTGGCTGCTGCCGGAATCGAACTGGATCGGTTTCCCGGCGGGTTTGCCGAAGACGCTCGCCCGCGCGAGGGCATTGTGCAAGCGGCGATGGATCGCGCGCGGCAGCATTACGGCATCAGCCAGTTTGCCAAAGTCGTTTCGGTTGGCGACGGATTGTGGGATGTGCGAACCGCGGCGAATCTGAACCTGGATTTCGTAGGCATTGCCAGCGGCGAACGCGCTCAAACATTGGCCGAAGCAGGAGCGCGCCACATCGTCGGCGATTATCGCAACCTGCATGATTTTTTTGAGTTTCTGAATTCGGCTCAGACACCAATAAGCAAATGATCTGAATTTTCACCACAGAGGCGCAAAGAACGCAGAGGATTCGCAGAGAAAAACTCTGCGCCATCTTTGCGAACTCTGCAGTGAGAAAAAGCTTCGCCATCTCAAATTTGGAGAACCGCTATGGACGACCTTCTTTCTTATCGTTCGCAGTTTCCGATTCTGGAAAACACGCTTTATCTGATTAACCATTCGCTGGGCGCAATGCCGCAAAAAACTTATGACCGGCTGCACGAGTATGCTGAAACGTGGGCCACGCGAGGCATTCGCGCCTGGGCAGAAGGCTGGTGGGAAATGCCGCTGACCGTTGGCGACAAAATCGCTCGCATCATCGGAGCCGCTAAGGGTTCGGTGGTCATGCACCAGAACGTTTCCGTCTGTCAGGCGCTGATTCTGTCGTGTTTTGATCTCACCCAACCCCGCAACAAGATCGTTTACGAAGCGATGAATTTTCCTTCGGTGATGTACGTCTACGACGCGCACGCCGAAGCTGCTGGCGCCAAAGTCGTTCGCGTTCCCACCGACGACGGCATCACCATTGACACTCAGCGAATGGTGGACGCGATTGACGAAGAAACTTTGCTCGTTCCGATGTCGCACGTGCTGTTCAAAAGCGCCTACATTCAAGACGCCAAAGCCATCATCGAAAAAGCGCATGCGGTGGGCGCGATGGTTGTGCTGGACACTTACCAATCGGCGGGAACTGTTCCGTTCAACGTCACAGAACTCGGCGTGGATTTCGCCACAGGCGGTTCGGTCAAATGGCTGTTGGGCGGCCCCGGAGCCGGGTATCTGTACGTTCGCCCGGATTTGCGCGAACGGTTGAAACCGAAAGTCACAGGCTGGGCGGCGCATCAATCGCCGTTCGCCTTCGAACCGGAAATGACTTATGCCGAAGATGCGCATCGTTTTTTGCACGGTTCGCCCGCGATTCCGACTTTGTACGCTGCCGAAAGCGGGTATGACCTGATCAACGAAATCGGCGTCGAACGCATTCGCGCCAAATCCGTCAGGCAAACATCGCGGCTGATCGAACTGGCGAACGAGCAAGGCTGGCGCGTGAATTCTCCGTTGAAGGCGGAACAGCGAGGCGGTTCGGTGATTTTTGATGTACCGCACGCTGGCGAAGTCGTGCGCGAACTGGCCAATCGCGACGTGCTGGTGGATTATCGTCCCGGCGCAGGCATTCGCATCGGCCCGCACTTTTTCACGGCGGACGAAGAACTCGAAGCCGTTGTCGCGGAAATCAAATCCATTCTGGGGACAAAAAGCTACGAAAAGCACCTGGCTGCCAGCGGCGCCAGATTTTAATCAGGGGTTGAAGTTGGCTCCGCCACGCCGGAAGTAATTCGCATGTAATACTTCCCCGCCGATTCGCCTTCCGGCCCAAAGGTGAACATGAGGTAGCCTTTGGCGTCATCGGTCGCCTGGTAAACGTAATCGTGGCCCCAGGGATCAACTGAATAATCCGATTCAATATATGGGCCGTGCCACTGATCCAGCCCAGCCGGACGTTTGAGCAATGCTCCCAACCCCTCTTGAACAGTTGGATAACGTCCAACGTCAGCGCGAAAATCCTCAAAGGCTTTGGTGTATAAGTTGAAATCCCTTTTGGCCATCGCTTCGCGTTGCTGCTGTGCCGGAGCATCCGATTTTTTGCGTTGGCCTGTACGTCCCAGAATCAAAAACGAAGCTATCAACGCAACGCAACCAATCAAAGCCGCAACGATCAATTGTTTGCTGCGGCGTTCATGTTTCAATCTGGCTTCGCGGTATTCGGGCACAAAGACGACTGTTTTGTCCGGATCGCGGGTTGAGTGCATTTCGTTGACGACATCCGCCAAAGCTCCCGTGCGTTCATGGCCAGCGCCGGGGATTGGAGCAGCGCAAGCGACGCAAACCCGTCGTTTGGGCAACAGCGCCGCGCCGCATTCCTGGCATCGTTTTATGGAGGTTTCAGTCATAACGCCTTCAGAGTGTTCGGTTGACTATTTAGACGGTCAAACCTGCTTTCGAAATGACAAAAATCCGTTCATCACCAAAACATCACCAAAACCTCATGAATGGAATCGGCCATCTGCATAGAATCCGAATCGTTGAGGCACCACTGTTTAAGACGCTCGAAACCGCCAAGCTTCCCTGACGGTTCGGGCGTCTGATTTTTTTTTGGAGCGCTGAAAATCCAGCCGCCCGGCACTGACTGAAAATCAAGGATCAGAAATTATCGAAATGGTTCGACGCGCAGGATGTCGCTGTTGGCGGGTTCGACGCGGACGCAAAGCAGATAGCGCAAGTCCGGTGAAAGCGAAAACGGGCCGCTGCCGACCGGCGAAAGCGGTTCAGGATATTTCAGAATTTCGCGGCGGCGGCCAGTGGCGAATTCCTGAAAGTAAATCGCCTGATCGTCGAACGAGGCCTGTATGCCGCCCAGAAAATAAATGCCATCCGCAGTCAGCGACCAGCAACTGGTGCAACGTTGCACCAGTCCATCAATCACTTTCGACAATTCGCCGGTTTCGGTATTCACGCGCCACAACACCGTGTCGTTGGCTTCGCGCATAAAGTAAATGAATTTGCCATCCGCCGAAATTTCCAACGAAAACCCGCCGACACTGGTGATGGGAACTCCGCTGCCGCCATTGGCCGGAAATCGCAAAATCCCGCTGGTCGTTCCGGCATAGAGCCATTTGCCGTCGCGTGAAAACACCGGATGGACTCCGTTTGCGCCAAACGGTTTGATCGCCCATTCGTCTTTTCCAGTCAATTGCGCCAGATGCAATTCGCCGGTTCGGGCGTTGTTGAACGCTATCTGCCGTCCGTCGGGCGACCAATGACCGACCGATGGATACAGCGCTCCTTTGGTAATCTGGATTTGATTGCCGCCGTCGGCGTCGCCGACCCAAAGCTGCTCTTCGCCGCTGCGGTCAGAACGGAAACAGATTTTGTCTCCCAACGGAGAATACTGCGGCGAAGCGTCCTGCGCCGATGACGCCACAATTCGCGTCCAGCGTTTTTCTCTGGCTTCAGAGCGCAAATCCAACCGCCAGATGTTGCGATCCTGTTGCAGCACTGAATAGACGAGCGAATCGTTTTTGCGCGCCAAAGACAATTCAATCGGCAATTCGCTGTAAATGCCGATGGATTGCGGATTCGATTCCGGCGAGGCCACGTCGGCATTCAGACGCCACAACCGGAATTCGCCGCTGCGGTTGGAGGCAAAAACTATTTGTCGCCCCGCTCCAACCCAATCCTGTCCGCTGATTTGTTTGGAATCGGCGGTCAATTGTTTGACCGGATTGCCAGCCTGATTGACTGAGAACAGTTCCTGATGAGAACGATGTATGTCACGGATAAATGTGATCGTGCGGCCATCGGGCGAAAAGCGAGGGTCTACGTCTCCGCCGACCATGTTTTCGGGCGAAGTCAACCGGCGCTTTTCGCTCGTCGCCACATTGATAAGAAACAGGCCGTTCGGCTTTTCTGGAACCTCCGAATGCGACACCACCATCCATTGGCCGTCCGGCGACCAATCGAGCAGCTTTCGCTGCAAACCGTAGACAGGAGGTTTGAACGATGAAATCAACCGCTCTTCGCCGGTTTCCAGCAAGACGGTCATAACATCGCTCGAATCCCTGCCGATTTTCAAAAACGCCAGCGCGCGTCCGTCCGCCGACCATGTCGGGCTGCTGTAATGTCCCGCTCCAAACACAATCTGCCGAGGCGAGCTTTCTCCAACTGATTGCACACACAAACTGGCCGGACGCCCATCTCCCTGATCCCATAAAAACGCGACTTTCGTTCCATCCGGCGAAATCGCCGGTTGCAATTCCTTGCCCGGCAACCGAGTCAGCGAAGTCACATGGAATTCCGCGCCGGTTGATGATGACTGGCCTTGAAACCAGACGACGCCGGTTGCTCCCGCCGCAATTACCGCCAGTGCAATTGCCGCTATCAATACTACGGTTCGCGTCCGGATTCGACCTTGCATCCTTGCAGCGCCCTCAGGCGCCGAAAAACTCAACGATGAAACAGATTGCGTATCGTGGTCGGCGTTTGCGACTGCCGATTCGACAACCTTATGACCGTTGCCGGTCGCAGGTTCTTCCGCAATGACCGGCCCAATCAGGCGGTAACCTCGTCCAGGAAAAGTTTCTATGAAGGCAGGACTTCCCTTTTCCGCCGCCAAAGCTTTGCGAACCATGGCGACGTTCTGCGTCAGATTGGCTTCGTCCACCACACGATCCGGCCAGATGGCGGTCAACATCTCTTCTTTGGAAACCACCTGACCGGCATTTTCTACCAGCACCAGAAGCGTTTCGACGGCTTTGCGAGTCAAAGTGACAGGTTGGCCATCACGCAACACCACTTTGGCTGTAGCGTCCAATCGAAACGAATCGAATTTGTAAATTTGGTGTTGTTTCAAGGACTTATCTGCGATTTAGAATTCTTTTGGGAAGTTTTTAGATTTCATGTAGCGACCCAATCAGACGCGGATAATAAAATCAGATATGCATCACAACAAGACTGTTTCCGTTTCAAGCATAGAAACCTGAAAAGCGACTTATCGCCATCGGTCCATATCAATCATTTCGCCGTCATTTCGCCGTCAGCGGCCAGAACTGCGGAATCAGCCAAAGCGCCAGCACAGCCAGCAACAAATCCAGCGCAATTCCCATGCGAACGAAATCTTTGAATCGGTAACCGCCTGGGCCGTATATCATCAAACTGGTTTGATACCCCATTGGCATGGCGAATGAGGCAGATGCGCCCAAAGCTATGGCGGCCAGCAACGCCATCGGATTGATTCCCATTTGCGCGGCGCTGGAAACCGCCACCGGAGCCAGCAAGGCGACGGTTCCGCTGTTCGACATCAATTCAGAAATTCCCACTGCCACCAGAAAGAAACAGATCAGCACGACATACGGCCCGGTCACGCCAGTCATCGCCGCCAATCCATTGGCGAGCATGGTCGTAATGCCGGTTTTTTCCAGAGCGGTTCCCAACGCCAAAGTGCCTGCCAGCAAAAACACCAGGCTCAGGTCTATGGCCTGATACGCTTCGCGCGGCGGCAAACAGCCCGTCAGCATCAGCACAGCGCACCCGGCCACTGCCGCCGTCACAATCGGCAGAATCCCGACCGCGGCAATGCCCACCACGCCAACCAGCACCAACGTGGTAATCAGCAATAAATGCGGGCGCTGTTTGGCGCGTGCCAATGTGCCCACCACCAAAAAGCCGCGCGTTTCAGCCAATGCCGTCAGTGATTCCGGCGAACCTTCGACCACCAGCACATCTCCTGCGTGCAAGGGAGTGGTGGAGGGGCGTTCGCTGACGCCTCCGCGACGCCTTAACGCCAAAACGACCGCATCGAATCGTTCGGCAAAACGAATTTGCTTGAGAGTGCGTCCGATCAATCCCGAAGTAATCAGCACCACGACTTCGGCCAGACGCAACTGGCTGGCCGATTTCTCGGCGACAACTTCCGTTTCCGCCGGCTTTGCCTCGTCCGCCGATCCAGACTCTGTTTCAGAAGCTTCAACGTCTGTCGAAGCTTCCGCAGACGCTTCGGATCGAGTCGAAATTTCTTCGCCTTTTCGATCTTCCGGGCGATGCAATTCCAATCCGTCGCTGGCAGCCAGAGCCAGTACCTTCTCCAACGCGCCACGCACGCGCAACGAATCTCCTGCGGCAAAATGTGGTGGTTGCTCTTCCAATCCGACCACTCGTCCGTCACGCACCAATCCCACCAACTCCACATCCAGATCGCGCCGAAATTTTTCGGAATTCACTTCGCGCCCCACCCACGGTGAATCGCTCATCACTATCAATTCCGACAAATAAGGATCGGCCTGCCCTATGGTTTCGGGCACAGCCGCCTGAGTTCGCGGCAAAAACCATCGTCCGACAAACAAAATATAGGCAAAGCCAGCCACCACCATCGGCAACCCGACCTTGCCCATTTCGAACATTGAAAATCCCGGCAATCCCTGACTGCGCGCAAATTCGTGCGCCACCAGATTGGTGGAAGTGCCAACCAGCGTACACATGCCGCCGAATGTCGCCGCGTGCGACATAGGCATCAGCACACGCCCCGGACTGGCCCCCGTTTGACGACAAACTTCCAGCACGACCGGAATGAAAATGGCGACTGCGGCGGTGTTGTTGACGAAAGCCGAAAGCGTTCCAATCACGATCATAATGACCGCCGTCAAAAGAAACTCGGAACTGCCCAGCGGAGCCAGAACCCGCCGCGCCACCAGCGATAAAACTCCTGTGCGTTCAATTGCCGAAGACAACACCAGCACCGCCGCCACAGCAACCGTAGCCGGATGGCTGAACCCCGAAAAGGCTTCGTCGGGACTCAGCACCCCGGTCAGTAACAGAGCCAGTATCGCCAGCAAGGCAACCACATCCGGCGCTACTTTTTCGCTGACAAAGCCATAAATCGCTCCCGCCAGAATTAAAAGCGTGATGAAAACTTTCAACCCAGAAACGGACAATGCTGGAACCAAAAAGTTTGCGTCCATATTTCCCCTTCCGCGCTAACAGCCAGTCAAACTTCTTTGCATTCAAGAACTTATTCGCGATTTTAGATTTCTTTTGGAAAGATTTGAGCCCCGGCTCATTGCCTGAGCCTGAACGAGTGCATTATTAAGCGCGGCATCCAAATTCAACAAGACCGACAGACAGATCGGCAGAACATCGCAATCACCAAATTTTAGCTTTGCTGGGAGTATTTTTTCTTCGTAGCTGAATCAGGAATTCAAATCCTGTTGAAACGGGACGAATAGCTCTGTCGGATATCGGGTTGGCGGCAGGTTTCCACCCACCCGTAGCCATCACTTTCACAAGGAGAAACAATTATGACCTCATCGGCAAGCAAAGCTGCGCAAGCTTTTGTCCTGATGGTTTTTGCGGCGATTGTGCTGCTCGCTGCCAGTCCGGCTCTTGCTCAGGAAGCGCGCGGAACCATCACGGGCAAAGTCAGAGACACCAATCAATCCGTGTTACCCGGCGCGTCGGTGAAAATCACCAACGTGGCCATGGGCACGACCGTTTCGCTGTCAACCAACGATGCAGGCGCTTATCAGGCGCCTTATCTGTTGCCGGGAACGTATCAAATCACAGTTGAAGTCAAAGGGTTCAAGAAGTATGTCCGTGACGGGGTCATACTTCGCGTCAACGACAACATTGAAATTGACGTAGCACTGGAAATCGGTGACGTTGGCGAAACGGTCACAGTGACCGCCGACGCTTCGGCGCTGGAAACGACTTCCGGCTCGATGGGGCAGGTGATTGACGCGCGCCGCGTGGCTGAATTGCCCATTCCGCACGGCGACCCGTTCAAACTGATCGGTCTGGCGGCGGGCGTTTCGTTTACGCGCGACCTGCGATTGGATCGCCCTTTTGAACCCACGCACATCGTCGGTTATTCGATTGACGGCACGCGCGCCAATCGCAGCGACGTGACCATTGACGGCGTGCCGAGCACTTCGACCGCCAATGCCGGAGAAGTCATCGCTTCGTTCGTTCCGCCGCAGGATTTGGTGCAGGAATTCAAAGTCCAGACGGCGACCTTCGACGCGCAATTCGGCAACACCGAAGGCGGCGTGACCAACGTCAGCATCAAGTCGGGAACCAATAACTTCCACGGCACGGCTTATTGGACCAAGATGGCGCCCAAACTGTTCGCCAACGACTTTTTTGCGAACAAAGCCGGCACGCCCCGTCCGGATTTCAATTACACACGCTGGGGCGGAACTGTCGGCGGTCCGGTGCGAATTCCCAAACTTTATGATGGTCGCAATCGGACGTTCTTCATGTATGGCATCGAAGGCATCCCCGAAGCACGTCCGCGCAACAACGGAACCTTCAACATCCCGACAGAGAAAATGCGCAACGGCGATTTTTCGGAATTGCTGGCCGCCAATCCGGGCTACCAACTTTACAACCCTTTCACAGCGCGTGCTGAAGGCAGCCGCATTCGGCGCGATCCATTCCCGGGCAACATCATTCCGGCGAACATGATCAATCCAATTGCGCGGAAGTTCGTGGATACCTATCTGCCCAAACCGACCAGCCAGGGCAATGCCGACGGGACTGGAAATTTCCGCCAGCCGGATTTGACTGAAGAAATTGAATATCTGTCGAACACCATCCGCATTGACCACGTCGTCAATGAACGGCATCGAATTTTCGGTCGAGCCAGTTGGTACAACCGCGACAGCAATTACAACAACTACTACCGCAACATCGCCACCGGTGAATTCTTCCTGTTCAAATCGCGACAAGGCGCTTTCGATCATGTCTGGACGATTTCGCCGACGATGGTGCTGAACTCGCGCTACGGTTACAACCGCTTCATCCGCGGCACGAATTCCAATCCGGGCAATCGCGGATTCGATCTGACCAGCCTGGGTTTTCCCAGCTATTTCAACAGTATCATCCCGGAAGACACTCGACGTTTTCCGCGCTTCAACATCAACCAGTATCAGGGAACGGCGGTCGGCGGCGAATTGCGACCGACCGACACGCATTCGTTCAATGGCACGTTGAATCAATCGCGCGGTTCGCACTCGCTCAAATACGGCGTCGAGTTTCGCTCCTACCGCGAAACCAGCAGGTTTTTCGGCAACAACCAGACAGGACAGTTTGATTTCGGCGCCAACTGGACGCGCGGCCCGCTGGACAACACGGCGATTCCCAGCGACCTGGGATTCTCGTTCGCGTCGTTCCTGCTGGGTCTGCCGACCGGCGGAACCATCTCGATTCCAGCCAATTACGCCGAACAATCCACCACAACCGGGGTGTTCGTTCACGATGATTGGAAAGTGAATCGCAGACTGACGCTCAACATCGGTTTGCGTTATGAAATCGAAGGCGCATTGACCGAACGGTACAACAAGAGCGTTCGCGGATTCGATTTCTTTGCCACGCAACCCATGCAAGAAGCCGTCAAGGCGAATCTGGCTCGCAACCCCGTGCAAGGTGTCAATTTGGATGAATTTTTCGTTCGCGGCGGATTGACCTTTGCAGGCGTCAATGGCCAACCGCGTGGTCTGTACAAAACGCCGCGCAACAATTACATGCCGCGTTTCGGCTTCGCCTACAAACTGACGGAAAAAACCGTCCTGCGCGGCGGATACGGAATCTTCTTCGGATTCCTGGGCCAGCGACGCGGCGACGTAAACCAGATCGGGTTCAGCACCAACGTCCCGCTCAACGTCACGCTCAACAACGGGCTGACTTTCATCGAAACGCTCAACAACCCGTTTGAAACCTACAAGAACGGTTTGCCAGCCGCTCCCGGAGCCTCCGAAGGTATTCGCACCTTCCTCGGCCAGGGCATTTCGTTCTTCAACGAACATCCGCTTTCGCCGTACAACCAGCGATATGAACTCAGCGTGCAACGGGAAGTTCCGGGCGGCTGGGTGGCTGAAGCTGCGTATGTCGGCAATCGCGGCACGCACATCGAAATCACGCGCAATATCAACGCGCTGCCAAATCAGTTCCTGAGCACCAGCACGACGCGTGACAACCCAACCAACAATTACCTCGGCGCGTTGGTTGCCAATCCACTGGCGAACCAGATGCCAGCCAGCGCCGCTGCGGCGTTCCGTTCGGCAAACATTGCTCGTTCGCAATTGCTGCGTCCGTATCCGCAATTCGGCGACATCAACACGACCACCAACGACGGATATTCCTGGTATCACTCGTTCCAAGGCAACCTGAACAAACGTTTCAGCAAGGGTTATACAGTCGGAATGAGTTACACCTGGTCGAAGTTTATGGAAGCAATCACCTACCTGAACGCCGCCGACCCGCGTCCGACCGAAGTCATTTCGGATTTCGACCGTACTCACCGGTTCACGGCCAACGGCATTTACGAATTGCCATTCGGCAAGGGTCGTCGCTTCCTGGCGAACGTCAATTCCGTCGCTTCGCGCGTCATCAGCGGCTGGCAGTTTTCGGGAATTTACCAGTACCAGAGCGGCGCGCCGATTGGATTCGGCAACATCTTCTTCAACGGAAGTTTCGATGACATTCCTCTGCCGGGCAATCAACGCACTACCGACCGCTGGTTCAACACCGCCGCCGGATTTGTCACGGCAGCGGCGGCGCAACCGGTCGCCAACATCCGCACTTTCCCGTTGCGATTGAGCAACGTCCGCACCGACGCGATCAACAACATTGATCTGTCGGTCATCAAGAAGACCGAAATTCTGGAAGGGAAAAATCTGGAGTTCAGGGCCGAATTCATCAACGCCTTCAACCATCCGCTGCTTCCCGCTCCGAATACGACTGTGACACAGGCGCAATTCGGACAGATTCAGGCCAGCAATCAGGCGAATTACCCGCGTCGCGTTCAGTTGACCTTGAGATTCGTCTTTTAAGGGATCATCCCCCTGTTCCCGGCGGGGCAAGACTTTCAAACGGTCTTGCCCCGTTTTTTTATTTTCCGGCTCCTGACCGTCTTTCAAATTTCTTCGTCGTTCATCTTCCACGTTGCCGTCAAAAGCCGGCTTTCTTTTTTCTTCAGGTTTCTTAAGCAAAGGATTGTAACCCTGCGGCTTCTGCTGCCGTCTGTGTAAGCGTCACCTGCTGATTTCAACTTACGATCACCAACTGAAAACTCAACAACCACAGGGAGAGAACTATGAAACGATTCACTCTTTTCGTCGCATTGGCCGTTCTGGCTTTCGGGTTTTCCAGCCTGAATGCCGAAGCCAAATTGACAAGCGGAATGGCCACAGGCAAAGCCGAATTTCAATCCATGGGGCCGCTGGCGTTTGGGCCGGACGGCATTCTGTTCGTCGCCGACACCAAAGCAGCGGCCATCGTCGCGCTTTCGACCGGCGACACCAAAGCGGCTCCGGCGGGCCAATCGCTGAAAGTCGAAGCCGTCAATCAGAAAATCGCCGGGTTGCTGGGCACAACCGCCGACCAGATTTTGATCGAAGACCTGGCGATCAACCCGATTTCGCGCAACGCTTATCTGGCGGTTTCGCGCGGACGCGGAGCCGATGCCACGCCTGTGCTGATTCGCGTCAAAACCGATGGCGCGCCAGAAGTATTTTCGCTGGACAATGTGAAATTTTCGCGCGCTGAATTGCCTGACGCTCCGGCGGACAAAATGGTCGGCCAGGGCAATCGCCAAAGCAATCCGCGCCGCGAATCCATCACCGACATAGGCTATTTGAATGGCCGCTTGTTCATCGCCGGACTGGCCAACGAAGAGTTTTCTTCGACGCTGCGTTCGATTGCCTTCCCATTCAAAACCGTAGACAACGGAACCCAGGTCGAGATTTATCACGGGGCGCATGGCCAGTTTGAAACCCGCTCTCCAATTCGCACCTTCACCACGTTCAAAATCGGCAAGGAAGATCACCTGTTGGCGGCTTATACCTGCACGCCGCTGGTGCAATTCCCAGTCAGCGATCTGAAACCCGGCGCGAAAATCATGGGCAAAACCATTGCCGAATTGGGCAACCGCAATCGTCCGCTGGATATGATCGTTTACCAGAAAGACGGCAAATCGTATTTGCTGATGGCCAACAGCAGTCGCGGCGTGATGAAGATCACGACCGAAAACATTGACAAGGCCGAGGCCATCAAAGCTCGCGTCGCCGACAAACAAGGTCTGACTTACGAAACCATCGAAGGCTGGACTGGCGTTGACCATCTCGACCGTTACGACGCCGATCACGTCGCGGTGCTGCGTCGCGGCGAAGACGGTTCGCTGAAGCTGGAGGCGCTGGCTCTTCCTTAAATCACACAACATAACGATTCAAACTATGTTCAACACAAAGGGTCAGCGGTTCAAAGGATCAAGGTTGAGCGAACAGGCAATTTTCCTGTTCGCTCTTCTCTGTTCCATTGCCACATTGACCCTTTGTGTTAAATCAGTTCCGGCACAAACGACGGCTACGATTAAATGGGTCAAGGTTGAAAGTGGCAAAATGGCCGTGGAACTTACGGGACTGGACGCCGCGACGTTGCAACAGCTCGCAAAGTGGAATGTGTTGCAATTCCAGAAGTTGTTGGCGGTGTACGTCGGTCAACCAGATGCAAATGTGCCGCCGATGCTTGGCAGCTATCGAATTCACAACAACGCGCTGCGGTTTGAACCGCAGTTCGCGCTCGAACCGGGCGTCACTTATCGAGCCGTGTTTCTGCCAGGAAAATTGCCGGGCGGTTTGGGCAACTCCGTCGTTACGGCGACGTTCTCTCCGCCGTCGCGCGATCTGACGCCGACAACGGTCGTCGCGCAAATTTATCCCAGCAGCAATGTCGTGCCGGAAAATCTGCTGAAGTTTTATCTTCATTTTTCCGCGCCGATGCGACGCGGAAATGTTTACGAATACATTCGGTTGCTGGATGAATCTGGCAACCCGGTCGAACTTCCGTTTCTGGAAATTGACGAGGAATTGTGGAATCACGATTTGACGCGGCTGACTTTGTTCATTGATCCAGGGCGCATCAAACGCGGCGTCAAACCATTGGAAGAAATCGGCCCGTCCCTGGAATCAGGCAAACGCTATCGGCTGGTGATTGACCGCGAATGGCGCGACGGCAATGGAGCGCCGCTCAAAGAATCGTTTGAAAAGGCTTTCACCGTCGCGCCACCGGATCGGCAACCGCCCAACCCTGCGGATTGGAAACTGGAAACGCCAAACGCGGACACGCGCGCAGCATTGACGATACGCTTTCCCGAACCGATGGAACACGCGCTGGCGCAGCGTCTGATTGCCGTCACGAAATCAACCGGCGAATCCATTGCCGGATCAGTGATGCTGGACGATCAGGAACGTCGCTGGACGTTCATCCCTGACGCAGCCTGGCAAAGCGGGCGCTACCACGTCGTCATTCAAACCACGATTGAAGATTTGGCTGGCAACAACATAGGCAAACCATTTGAAGTGGATGTCTTCAAAAACATACAACGTCATTTGACCAGCCAGACAGTGAAACTTACTTTTGAAATTCGATAAACATGACGTTAGCAGCCTTCAAACGGCTGCGCGACTTCAACCGCCAGAAGGCGGAACTACTAAAGCTACCTTTAAGGAGAAAGAGACAATGAAACGATTGATTATTGCCGCCGGTTTGATGCTGGCAATTTTTGGAACGGCTTTTCTTTCAGATGCTTCAATTTCTTCAGCAGCGGATCCGGCGCACTGGCCGCAATGGCGCGGGCCGTTTTTCAACGGCATGGCTCGGACGGCGGCTCCGACCGATTTCAGCCCCACCAAAAACGTCAAGTGGAAAGTCGCCCTCGAAGGGCGCGGCTTTTCGACGCCAGTGATCTGGGGCGACAAGATGTTTTTGACGACGGCCATCCCGACCGGCAAAACCATAACCGCTCCTGCGGCTGAAAATCGTCCGCAAGCTCCGGGTGGAAGCGGGCGAGGTCCCGGCGGCGGAGGTCCCGGCGGCGGCGCAGCCAGCGGCGAAGAACACAAATTCGTAGTCATGTGCCTGGATCGCAAAACCGGCAAAACGCTTTGGGAAAAGGTCGTCAAAACCGCTGTCCCGCACGAAGGTTATCATCGCCAATACGGCAGTTTCGCATCGAACGCGCCATTGACTGACGGCAAGTATGTGTATTTTTCGTTTGGCTCGCGCGGAATTTACTGCTTCGACCTGAACGGCAAACCGATTTGGGAAAAAGACCTCGGCGTGCAGATGCGCATGCGGTTGCAATTTGGCGAAGGCGGCGCGCCTGCGTTGTTCGGCAATTTGTTGATTCATCATTACGATCAGGAAAGCGGCTCGTTTATGGTCGCGCTGGACAAACGCAACGGCAAGGAAGTCTGGCGAGTCAATCGTGACGAAGCCAGTTCGTGGTCAACGCCGTTCATCGCCGATGTCAAAGGCAAAAAACAACTCGTTCTGAGCGCCACCAAGAAAACGCGCGCTTACGAACCGTTGAGCGGTAAATTGATCTGGGAATGCGCCGGATTGGGCAGCAACGTCATTCCGCATCCGGTCCAATACAACGACATTGTGTTGGTAATGAGCGGTCACCGCGATCCGAAACTGATGGCGATTCGTCTGGGCAAAGAAGGCGATCTGTCAGGAACCGACGCTGTGTTGTGGTCGCAAACGCGCGGAACGGCCTACACGCCGTCGCCGGTGCTGCACGACGGCAAATACTACACCTTGAGCGACAACGGATTGCTGAGCTGTTTCAACGCCACAACCGGCGAACCGTATTACCAGCAAAAACGTCTGCCGCAGACCGATACCTTCAAGGCGTCGCCGACCGGCGCGGGCGATAAATTGTACCTGGCCAGCGAAAGCGGCGTGGTGACGGTGGTCAAAATGGGCGAACAGATGGAAGTCGTGCATTCGACCACGTTCGACGACCATTTCTTCATCGCATCGCCCGTTGTCGCCGAAGGCGATTTGTATCTGCGCAGCAAAACGCATTTGTTCTGCATCAGCGACGGCAAAACAAAGTAATCAACGCGTTGCCAGCAACGCCAGCGTAGCCCATCCGGTCGTGGAAATTCGCTGCGCATAACTTTCACCGCCCGATGGCCGTGTGGTTTCCGGCCAACTGCCATCGGGTTGCTGTTCGGCAATCAAAAACGTTCGACCGCGCTTAACAAGCGATTCGACTTCTGACTGAGGTTTGAATTCCGCCAGCGCCAACAGCGCCACGGCGGTATCGAACACTTCGGGCGGCGAATCGGCATACGGTCCCCAACCGCCATCGCGGGTTTGCGCCGCGCGAATCAGTTTCAACGCATCGGTTTGTTTTTGTTTGCCGGCTGTTTCAATGGCAAACATCAGCAGCGCCGCCGCCGTCAATACATTGTTCGGCGAAGTTCGGCGCAACCAGTTTTCGGCTTTTTGAATTGCGGGTCTGGCTTCGGGCAAAGCGGCGGCTTTGAGCGTTCGCAACGCCAGCACAGTGGCCAGCGGCGTTCCATAAGTGGCTGGCGAACCGGGCGTGGTTCCGGCGTCAATTTGCCAGGCGCCGTTTTCGCTTTGATCGGCCAGCAACAATCGCGCGGCGTCGGCCAACGGATGGCGGTCTTTCAGTCGTCCGGTTTCAATGGCCGCCAACAATGCCGCCGCGAATTGAATGTTCGCCAATCGTTTGTCGCTGAATCCCGGATCGCCTTTGTTCTCTTTCCACCCGGCGGGGTTGGACAACCAATTGTCGGTTGCGGCAAAAGAATTTCCTGAAACGCTTAAGCCTTTGCGCGCGGCAGCGTACAATGCGCGCGCCGCATCGCCGTTGTTGTGACAGGAAAAACAGCCGTTGTCTTTCGGCCACGCCGGAACTTCTTTGGCAAGAAAGGCAATGGCTCTGGTTTCGGCATCGTTGTCAGATGAAGCCCGACCCAATAACGCCAGACCGAAAACGGCGATTACCAGAAAAAGAATTCGTCTTGTTTGATGATGTGCCATCTGTGAAGTCATTTTACGTTTAACTCTTATGCGAAAAAAGAACCTGTTCCGATTGCTGATTGTGTTGTTGCCCTTGGTTTGGTTTGCGCCCACACAGTTGGCGCAAAAAAATCCGGCTGCCGGTTTCGAGAAAACCATTCAACCGTTTCTGGCGGAAAACTGTCTGGTCTGCCACAGCGCCAAAAAAGCTTCGGGCGAATTGAATCTGGAGCAATTCAAAACCGCCGCGGCTGTGATGGAACACAGAGAACAATGGGAACTGGTGTTGTTGAAACTCAAAACCGGCGAAATGCCGCCCAAAGGATTTCCACGCCCAGATGCCGACGAACTGAAAACCGTCATCGGCTGGTTGGAAGCGGAATTCGACCGCGCCGACCGAACCGCCAAACCCGATCCGGGACGCGTGACGGCGCGACGTTTGAACCGCGCCGAATACAACAACACCGTCCGCGATCTGCTCGGCGTGAATTTCAAACCGGCGGACGATTTTCCCCAGGACGATTCAGGATACGGATTCGACAACATCGGCGACGTGTTGTCGTTGTCTCCGGTCTTGATGGAAAAATACCTGACAGCGGCGGAAACCGTCGCGCGCACGGCGGTGTTTGGCGCTGAAGCCTTGAAACCGAGAGTCGAAAGATTGCGCCCGCCGACCGGCAGAATCAAATCCACAACCAAACCGCTGCTGGCCGATTACGATCTGACCGGATTGAGTTTGCCGAATTCGCTGCATGTTACGCATCGTTTCCCTGTCGAAGCCGAATACACATTCAAAGTTTTTCTGGGCGGAGTTCGCCCGGCGGGTTCAGAGCCATTGCCGCTCGCGCTGTGGATTGACGGAAAACAGGTGCAAACCTTCGATTTCGATCCGGACGGCATCGCATCGTTTTCCGTAGACCGACAGGATTTTGGCTCGATGACGCATGATTTTCGCGCACGCATCCCTGCAGGAGATCATTGGGTGGCGATTTCTGTGCTGCGTTTATACGAAGGCTTGCCAGCCAGTTATGGCGGCCCGAATCCGTCGAAGCGCCCAGAACCGCCCAAGCCCGAATTCAAACCACCTCGCCGTGAAATACCGCCCGAACGTCTTGCAGAAATCAAAAGGCAGTTTGAAGCGCGGATGGCCGAAAAAGTCCCGGTCAACGAAGCGCGCATTACCGGCGTGGATGTCATTGGCCCGTACAATCAAACCAAAGGCGCCTCCGCCGAAAGCCAGAACAAAATCTTCGTATGTGGCCACACTGCCGGAACTCATCAAGCGGATTGCGGACGAAAAATCGTCAGCCATCTGGTTCGACGCGCGTATCGTCGCCCGGTCACGCCGGAAGAAATCAACAAGCTGACTGGATTGATGGCGCTGGCTCAAAAACAAGGCGATTCGTTTGAAGAAGGATTGGCGCAGGCGCTTCAAGCCATGCTGGTGTCGCCGCATTTCCTGTTCCGCATCGAACGGGGCGCCAGCGCTGCAACCAGCAGAGAGCGGGTCACTGATTCACAGATCGAGCAAGTTGGCCAGCACGAACTGGCTTCGCGGCTATCGTATTTTCTATGGAGCAGCATGCCTGACGATGAATTGTTGCAACTGGCCGACCAGCGCAAACTGCGTCGCCCGGAAGTTATGGCCGCGCAGGTGCAGCGAATGTTGAAAGACCCCAGGTCGGAAGCCCTGGTGGAAAACTTCGCTGGTCAATGGCTGGAACTTAGACGGTTGGAATCAGTCAAACCAGACCGGGATCGTTTTCCGGAATTCGATGAATACTTTCGCATGTCCATACACCGCGAAACCGAATTGTTTTTCGATCACATCATTCGGCAGGATCGGTCGCTGCTGGATTTCATTGACGCCGATTACACGTTCCTGAATGAACGGTTGGCGCGGTTTTACAACATTCCGGGCATCAGCGGGCCGGAATTCCGCAAAGTCACATTGCCCGCCGGATCGAATCGTGGCGGCATTCTGACGCAAGCCAGCGTGTTGACCGTGTCTTCTTACACGACGCGAACTTCTGTAGTGCTGCGCGGCAAATGGATTCTGGACAACATTCTCAACGCGCCGCCGCCGCCTGCTCCACCGGGCGTGCCGACGTTGGACGAAAGCAAGATCGGTGAGGCGGCTTCGCTGCGCCAGCAGATGGAACAGCATCGCACGAATCCGACCTGCGCCGCCTGCCACGCGCGACTTGACCCTCTGGGATTCGGGCTGGAAAATTTCGATGCCATCGGCGGCTGGCGAACAATGGACGGCAAATTCCCGATTGACGCCTCCGGCGTGTTGCCCGATGGTCGCAGTTTCAACGGCGTCGGCGAATTGAAAACCATTTTGAAGGCCGACCGCGACGCCTTTGCCGAAGGCGTCACCGACAAACTGCTGACTTATGCGCTGGGACGCGGACTGGAACGTTACGACCGTCCCACCGTCAGACAAATCGCCCGGCGCGTGGCGGCGAAAGAATTCAAGTTTTCCAGTCTGGTCATGGAAATCGTAAACAGCTTGCCATTCCAGTATCGGCGAGGCACAGTTTCACAAACAGCAAAAGCGAATTGAGACGACAAACAACTCAACAGTAGGAGAGACGATAGACGATGATAATCACACGCAAACAACTTCCGCGACGAACTTTTCTGAAGGGACTGGGCACGGCCATCGCGCTGCCGATGCTGGATGCTATGACGCCTGCGTTGGCGGCTGCGACGAAACCGCCGGTGCGACTGGCATTCCTGTATGTTCCCAATGGCGTGGTTAATATTGATTGGTGGCGTCCCAAAGGCGAAGGCCGCGATTTTGAATTTTCGCGGTTGATGAAACCGCTGGAATCGTTCCGCGAAGACATTTTCGCGCTTTCGGGTCTGGACGACCACAACGGCAACGCGCTCGGCGACGGTCCAGGCGATCACGGCAGAGCGGGCGCTTCTTTTCTGTCGGGCGTACATTGCAAAAAAACAGCAGGCGCGGACATTCAAGCAGGCATTTCCGCCGACCAGGTTGCCGCGCAGGCGCTGGCGTCGCAAACGCGATTCGCGTCGCTGGAACTCGGTTGCGAAGATTCGCGCACCGTCGGCAATTGCGACTCCGGTTATAGCTGCGCTTACACCAACAGCATTTCGTGGCGCACGCCGACGCAACCAAATCCGCCGGAAATCAATCCGCGCATGGCATTCGAGCGATTGTTCGGAACCACCGATTTGAGTTTGTCCGCCGAAGTTCGCGCGCGCCGCGCCGCGTATCGCAAAAGCATTCTGGACATGGTCGGCGAAGACACCAGAAAGCTGACCGGCAAACTCGGCGCGAACGACAAACGCAAACTGGACGAATATCTTTACGCCGTCCGCGAAATCGAACAGCGCATCGAAAAAGCCGAACACGAAAATCGCGACATCACACCGCCGTTTGAAAAACCGGCAGGCATTCCGACGACCTTCAACGAATACGTCAAACTGATGTGCGATATTCAGATGACGGCGTTTCAAACCGACCTGACGCGCGTTTCGACGCTGATGTTCGCACGCGAAGGCAGCATGCGCGTATATCCAGAAATCGGCATCAACGATCCGCATCATCCATTGACGCATCATCGCAACATCGCCGAGTGGATCGAAAAAGTCGCCCAGATCAACGTCTATCACGTCAAGCTGTTTGCGGAATACCTGCAACGTCTGAAAACCATCAAGGAAGGCGACGGCACGTTGCTGGACAATTCGATGATCGTTTACGGCGCAGGCATCAGCGACGGCAATCGTCACAACCACGAAGACCTGCCCATCGTTCTGGCCGGTCGCGGCGGCGGAGCCTTCAAACCCGGTCGCCACATCTTTTTCAAACCCGGCGTGCCAATCACCAATCTGTATCTGACCTTGCTGGATCGCCTGGGCGTCCATCCAGAAAAAATCGGCGACAGCACCGGAAGGCTCGATCAACTGGAAATCTGAAGCAAACGCTAAACAACTACACTAAATCGAAGCAAGAAACTTTGAGACAGGATGGACATGATTTTTTTCAGGATGAACAGGATTCAAACCAAATTGGAACTTGATTGCTATTGATGATTCTGTAAATCCTGCCGAAAATCTTGTTCATCCTGTCAAAAGAGAATGTCCCAATGTTGCTTGCTCTGATTTAGGTTGTGAATCGGCAAAAAAGACAGAGCCTATGAAACTGTGCATCAACCTTTCACTCTTGTTGGTTTTATTCGTCGCGGTTTCGGCAACAGCGCAGCAGGCCAACGCACCTACCGCGCAGCAGGTCGTGGAGCAAATGTTCTCCGGCTATGCTTCCTATAAAACCTACTTGGACACGGGCGAAGTTCGAACGGTTTATGTGGAAAACGAAAGACGGCGGACGGTGGCACTGCCTTTTTCGACGGCGTTTGTGCGCCCTTCCAGTTTTCGTTACGAGTTTCGTTCGCGCCGAGGCGAGTCAGAATGGGAGCAATACCTCATCTGGAAAGAAGGGGAAACGGTGAAAAGCTGGTGGTCTATCCGCCCCGGAATTATCACGGACCGCTCTTTCTCGATGTCCATTTCCGGAGCGACCGGAGTTTCAGGCAAATCTTCCTTGACCGTTCCTAGCATGTTGATGCCCAGCGAACTCCCAGCCAATCCCATCAAGGCGTTGACCAATTTGCGTCTGGCCGGTGAAGAGAAAATTGCCGGGCGCGACGCCTACAAAATCGAAGGCCAGGATTTTCGCAGCAATACCACAACCATCTGGGTGGACAAGCAGCGGTTTCTGTTGCTGCAAATTTTCGAAAAGAGAAAAGTCACGAAATCAGACGGCAAGGGCGAATTCGAGGTTGAAGCAACCACTGTTTACGACCCGCGAGTAAATGAAGACGCTCCCGCGTCGAAATTGGCGTTTGACGTTCCCGCGCAAAAACAATGATCGAAACGCACCAACACTTGTAGCTCATCCGCTAAATCTGAACAGGCAACATTAAGACATGTTTTTTCGACAGGATGACCAAGATTTCCAGCAGGATTTACAGGCTCGTCAGTCCCAGCAGGTTTCCGGCCAGTTTTGAATCCTGTTCATCCTGAAAAAACCCTGGCAATCCCGTCTAAAAGTTTTCTGCGTTGATTTACATTCAAGAAAAGGAAAACCAAGCCCAATGAAACCAACTCAGGCGATCAAATCACTTTTGCTTTCGCTCTTTGTGGCTGTGGCCGCTTTCGCCCAAGCCACTCAACCCCAGGAAAGCTATCCACCGCATCCCGATTCAGTCGAACAGCCCGGCGTGCCCAAAGGCGAAGTGCTGAAATTCACCTTCGACAAATCGAAAATCTTTCCCGGCACCTGGCGCGAATATTGGGTCTACATTCCGGCGCAATACTCGCCCGACAAACCGGCGTGCGTGTATGTCAATCAGGACGGCGTGCAATGGAACGCTCCCATGGTCTTCGACAACCTGATCCACAAAAAAGAAATGCCCATCACCATCGGCGTGTTCGTCATGCACGGCAAGGTGTTGGCCAAAGACGGCACGACGGCGCTGGATCGGTTCAATCGAAGTTTTGAATATGACGGGCTTGGCGACAACTACGCGCGGTTTATCGTTGATGAGTTGCTGCCCGACGTGGAAACCAAAACCGCCAGCGATGGCCGTGCAATTCGGTTGTCAAAAAGCGGCAACGACCGCGCCATCGGTGGAGCTTCGTCGGGAGCGATTGCCGCGTTCACGGCGGCCTGGGAACGACCGGACGCTTTCAGCCGAGTGTTCAGCACCATCGGCACTTACGTTGGTTTGCGCGGAGGTCACGAATACTCGACGCTGATTCGCAAATACGAACCGAAACCGATTCGCGTTTTCCTGCAAGACGGATCGAACGACCTGAACATTTACGGCGGCGATTGGTGGATGGCCAATCAGGCAATGGAACGTTCTCTCACCTTCGCCGGATACGAAGTCACACACGTCTGGGGCGAAGGCGCTCACAACGGCAGACACGGCACGGCGATTTTTCCCGACGCGATGAAATGGTTGTGGAAAGGCTGGCCTGCCCCGGTCAAAACCGGCGCAAGCAAAAACAATATGCTGAATGATGTCCTGCTGCCCGGCGAAAACTGGCAACTGGTCAGCGAAGGCCATCGTTTCACCGAAGGCCCCGTAGCCAACACCAAAGGCGAAGTCTTTTTTACCGACGGCGCAAACAACAAGATTTTCAAAGTCGGCCTGGATGGCAAAGTCAGCGAATTCGTCACCGATTCCAATCGCGCCAGCGGACAGGCGTTTGGCCCTGACGGAAGACTGTACGCCGTCAACGGCATCCAACAGATCGTCGCGTATGATGCCACTGGCAAAGCAACTGTCATCGCCGAAGGCATTCGCGGCAACGACATTGTCGTCGCCAACAACGGCAACATTTACGTTACCGAACCGAACGTCCCGGCAATTGAACAAAGCAACGTCTGGCTGATCAAACCCAATGGCGAAAAGAAAGTCATAGACACTGGCATCAAATACGCCAACGGCATCACCTTATCGCCCGACCAAACGCTGCTGTACGTAGACGATTACCGTTCGCACTGGGTGTACAGTTACCAATTGCAAGCCGACGGCACGCCGCAATTCAAACAGCAATACTACTGGCTGCACGTTCCCGATACCGTGGACATCAGTCAGGCCGATGGCATGCGCGTAGATCGTGACGGTCGCTTGTACGTCACCAGCAAGATGGGCATTCAGATTTGCGACCAAGCCGGTCGCGTCAACGTCATCGTACCGACGCCGAACGGCAGAATTTCCAACCTCAGCTTCGGCGGAGCGGACAACGACACGCTGTTTGCCACCTGCGGCGACAAAGTCTACAAACGCAAACTGAAGGTCAAAGGCGCTCACGCCTGGGACAAACCGCTCAAACCCGCTCCGCCGCGACTCTGACTTTGGCTTACAATTGCTGCCGAGTTTTTACCTTTGAAAGAATCAGTTATGGGATTGGCGCTACGAAAAACTGAAATCAAAACCGAAGCGACATACACCGCGGCAGAATACCTGGCGTTCGAACGCGAAGCCGACGAACGCCATGAATATCTGGACGGTGAGATTTACGCGATGGCGGGCGAAAGCCCCGTACATGGCAGAACCAGCGTGAATTTAGTGCGTTTGATTGGCAACCACCTGTTGGGAAAAGAATGCGACCTGTACACTAAAGACACTAAAGTCCGCAGCGGCCCGTTGCCCCAATGGCGTTCCAGCACAAAAGGATTATTTTCGTATCCTGATCTTGTTGTCGTATGTGGCGAGCGAAAGTATTTGGACGAATATCAGGATGTGCTGGTCAACCCAACCGTCATTATCGAAGTGTTGTCAGACCGGACGGAATGGTTCGACCGCAGACAAAAATTTTTGCGTTACCAGCAGTACCTGCCTTCGCTGGTGGATTATGTGTTGGTTTCCCAGAATGAACCGGCCATCGAACTTTTTCATCGTCCTTCGCCGAAATCCTCGCTCTGGGAATACACTGCCGCCACCGGGTTAAAAAGCCGATTACTGATTCCCTCGCTCAAATGTTGGCTGCGATTGGCGGACGTTTATTACCGTGTAAGCTTCGACTCCGAAAAGCCTGCCGCCTCACCGCGATCGCGTTCGACCAAAAATCGCAAGCCCGCAAAGCAATCCGCCAAAAAGAAGCCATCACCCCCAACCAAAAAGAAAAGAAAATAACGCGCGACTCCATTCGTTGGTCGGAACCACAAGATAAAAAGTGACCGAACAAAACGCCTGACCGTCAAAAGCTGCGAGGAAAAGGATCATGACCAAATGCAATCGTCCCACAATGTTTCTGACGTTTCTGGCGCTCGCTATTTGCTGGATTTCGCCAGCCAATCTGGCGCAACAACAATCTCAAAATCCACCAGCCCAATCACAACAACAACCCAATCAGGATGTCGTTCGCATCAGCACGCAGCTTGTGCAGGTGGACGCCGTCGTCACAGACAAAAAAGGCAACCACGTCGAAGACCTGACCGTGGACGATTTCGAGTTGTTTGTGGACGGCAAAAAACAAGACCTGACGCATTTCAAACACATCAGCCTGCCACCCGTGAAGCGCGAATTGCCGCCCGTCAAAAAATCCGACGCGCCGCCCGCTCCGGCGAACATGCCGACCAAACAGATTGACCCGAAAGATGTACGTCGCACCATCGCCTTCATCGTGGACGATCTGGGATTGGGATTCACCAGCACCGAACGCGTGCGCGAAACTTTGCGACAATTTTTAGACCGGCAAATGCAGCCGGGCGATTTGGTCGCCATCATTCGCACCGGACGTGGACTGGGCATGCTGGAACAGTTCACCAGCGACAAACGATTGCTGTATGCCGCCATTGAAAAGCTGATGTGGAATCCGCTCAGCCGCGACATGACTCCGAATTTCGGCAGTGAAGCCGGACTCGGCGATTCAGAAGAAAGTCTGGAAGCCGCCAGCAATCAACAATCTATTGACAGCGGAATGGACAGTTTCCGCAATACGATGTTTGCCACCGGCACTCTGGGAGCAATCAATTTCGTCGTCAACGGATTGCGCCCGCTGCCCGGACGAAAAAGCGTCATTCTGCTTTCAGACGGGTTCAACATTTATCCGCCGAGCAACAATCTGAATGATCCCGACGCCGTCGCGCAGAGCATCATGGTGCAGGAAGCGATGAAACAACTGGTGGAAATGGCCAATCGGTCGAGCGTGGTGATTTATTCGATGGACGCCAAAGGATTGCTGCCGCTGGTTCCTGGCGGAGAAACCGGCGGGCGTCCGACCGGCGATTCTTATGCTCAGGCGATGCAGGAAAATCAGGAATCGCTGGAAGGGCCAGTAAACCTCGCCGCGCAAACCGGCGGCTTTGCCACGTTTAACAACAACGATCTGAACATTGGCATTCAGGAAGCGCTCTACGACCAGCAAAGTTATTACCTGATTGGCTTCGATCCAGACGACGAAATGTTCGACCGTAAACAGCACAAGATCAAAGTGACTGTCAAACGTCCGGGCTTGCGCGTGCGCGCCAGGCAAGGTTTTTACGGTTACAACGACGACGAACCAATCGCGGCAGAAAAAACGCGCAGCCAGCAAATTTTCGGCGCGCTGTTGTCTCCGCTGGGCGTGCGCGATTTGTCGCTGAGAATGACGCCGTATTATTTCAACTCCGCCAAAGACGGTTCGCTGGTGCGCGCGCTGTTCCACATCGAAAGCTCAAAGTTGAATTTCAAAGACACCGCCGACGGCAAGAAAACGATCAAGCTCGATCTGGCAGCTTACGCCTTTGACGACAAGGGCGCGGCAATTGACCTGAACGCAAAGCACATTGAACTGACTTTTGATGAAGCGCAGTTCAAACAGGTGCAGTCCGATGGACTGACGTATCGCGCGGACTTCCCGGTCAAAAAGCCCGGCGCGTACCAGTTCCGCGCGGTGTTGCGTGACGCCGAAAGTGGGCGACTGGGAACCGCCAGCGAATTCATCAGCGTCCCCGATTTGAGCAAAAACCGGTTGGCCATGTCCGGTCTGGTGCTGAGCATTCCCAAAACCGAAGGCGAAAAAGAATCTACAGATGTAAAAACGTCGCCGTATGTTCGCAGCTTCGCCAAAACCGGCTGGGTCAAATACGGCGCGGCGATTTACAACGCGACGACGGATAAAAAAACCGGCCAGCCGCAATTGACTGTACAAGCCGAAATTTACCGCGACGGAAAATTGCTGAAGCAATTGCCTGCGGAATCGCTCCAGCTACCGGCCAAAACCAGCGCCAAACGTTTCGATTTTGTCGGGCAGATGCTGTTGAATAATTTTCAGCCTGGCGATTATTTGCTACGCGTGGTTGTCACGGACGCGCTGGCCAAAAAGAAAGTCGGCCAGGTAGAACAATGGATGGATTTCAGCGTTCAGTAGCAATCGGCTTATTCGTCGTAGGCGCCAAGATAAAGCAGGTTGTCATAATCAATCACGGCTAGCTTCAGGTTTCGCAACCAGCCGCGCCGCCCAAGTATGTTGCGCGGCAGACCAAAGTATTTGGCGAAGTAAACCAGACTTTGAAAACTCAGTTCACCGGTTTGCAAGGTCAATTCATGGCCGAAGGCTTCCAGCGTACCGCTTAACGTTTCCAAAGTAATCGGGATTCCCTGTTCAACCTGAATGCCCAGACCAACGCCAATTTCATATTTGAAAAGACAGATCTCTGCGCCAGGATCAACTTTGGCGTGCTCGTGAAGGGTGTTGCCGCGATAGTCGAGCATGACCGGGATGCTGATTCCCGTCAGATCATCTTGATAGCGTATTGTTTCCGTGAAAGTTAGAGTGGTTTTCATGCCCAGATAATGTGAACGATGTGGTCAGGGTCTTCGACAAAAGTGACCATAGGCAAATACGCGCCATCGGCTTGAGAGGCTGCCCACACTTCGTCGCGATCGAAGCTGTGCGCAATTAAACGGTCGCCATCCAGCGCCACCCATTGTCCGGCGAATTCGCGTCTGTGTTCGGAAATCCACTGTAACGCCGCCGCTCCGCCAGATGGCATTGGCTTCGGCGGCAATCTTTTATCAAGTGGTGGTTTGGCCGGTTGATCCAATTGCGGTTTGGCCAACCAATCATTTTCTTGTTGTTCTTGTTGATCCATCAAAATTCGCAGTTTTGCGCGTTCCGGTTGCGACAATTGAGTGATCAACGGAAGAATGTTTTCGGCGGTCATTGTGGACATAACTTTTGCTCCTTTCGGCGTCGCGAAGTATAACTCGCACGGGTCAATTCCAAGAACCGGGAATCACAACTTATGAGCATACAAACCAAACCTCGAATTCGCTTTTCAGTAATTGGCCTGAATCACGGCCACATCAACGGGCAAACCGAAGCCGTCTTGCGCGGTGGCGGCGAACTGGTGTCGTTCTTTGCCAAAGAAGCCGATCTTGCCGCGGCGTTTTCCAAACGCTTTCCGCAAGCAAAGCTTGCGCGCAACGAAAAAGAAATTCTGGAAGACAAAAGCATCCAACTTGTCGTGTCGGCTTCGATTCCGGTCGAACGCGCGCCGCTCGGCATCGAAGTCATGCGGCACGGCAAAGATTTCATGGTGGACAAACCCGGCATCACCACGCTGGAACAACTCGCCGCAGTGCGCCGCGTGCAGGAACAGACGCATCGCATTTACTCGATCATGTACAGCGAGCGATTTGAAAATCGCGCAACAGTCAAAGCCGCCGAACTGGCTCGGGCCGGAGCCATAGGCAAAGTCATCCAAACCATAGGGCTGGGACCGCATCGCATGAATCCGAAAACGCGACCGGCGTGGTTTTTCGAGCGCGAAAAATACGGCGGCATTTTGTGCGACATCGCGTCGCATCAGTTCGATCAGTTTTTGTATTTCACCGGTTCGACCAAAGCCGAAGTCGTCGCGTCGCAAGTCGGCAACGTCAATCATCCGCAATGGCCGGGGCTGGAAGATTTCGGCGATGCCATGCTGCGCGGCGATGGCGGCGCGGGTTATGTGCGCGTGGACTGGTTTACGCCGGACGGATTGCCGACGTGGGGCGATACGCGGCTGACCGTGATTGGAACCGAAGGTTATATGGAAGTTCGCAAGAACGTGGACATCAACGGAAAAGCCGGTTCGAATCACCTGTTCCTGGTGGATCAGAAAGGCGTACAGAGAATTGATTGCGCTGATGTGCAATTGAAATACGGCGAGTTGCTGGTTAATGACATCCTCAATCGCACGGAAACAGCCATGTCCCAGAAGCATTGTTTTCTGGCGACGGAACTGGCATTGAGAGCGCAAAAACAGGCGCAACGACTCAACCTGAAAAAATAACCCTTACACATCGCTGGAATTTTTCCTCGCTCATTTTTCTGTGACCTGAGCTTGCGGCAGCGCGTCTGTTAAGACCGAAAAGGAATGGTCTCGCAAAGACGATTTCCCATACTTTCTGTAAACCGAATTTTTTTCGCGCTTGAGTTCACGGATTTTCCTCCGGGCAATCGCGCTCGCGTGTGATTGTCTATAGAGGGAAAAAACTGAGCCTGATCTAAGCGGAAGGTCAGGCTCAGTTTCGTCCTCTTTCGCCTGAGACTCACAAAAACACAATCGGGGAAAGGTTGAGCCTGATCTACGCGGAGGGTCAGGCTCAATTTATTTTCAACGTGAACACCTCCCCGCTTATTCCGCCTGGATCGCGGCACTGTTTCGTGCAGGTAAAAATTTTTTCCCAACTGGCAGAGTAGTTGTCATCCCGCAACCTGAGTCATAAGATTCGCGCGATTCGATCCAACCCAACACTCAAGCGTAAGGAAAGGTCTAAAACAAAAACATTATGGAAACAATCAACCGAAGAACTTTTGCCAAGGCGACGTTGGCGGCTGGCGCTGGGACGGCGTTGAGCCGGACAAGAATTTTAGGAGCCAATGACCGGATCAATCTGGGAATCATCGGCCCCGGCGACCGCGGACATTCGGTGTGGTCGCAGTTTTTGAAACAACCGGATGTGAACCCGGTGGCGGCGGCGGATGTTTATCAACCGTATCTGGAACGCGCAGCCAAAACCGCTGCCCAAGCGTCTGGAGGCAAAATCGCGCAGTTTGAGGATTTCCGCCGTTTGCTGGAACTGAAAGAGGTGGATGCGGTGATCGTGGGGACGCCCGATCATTGGCATGCAATTCCGACGATTGCCGCCTGTCAGGCAGGCAAAGACGTGTATTGCGAAAAACCGCTATCGCTCTTCGTCCGCGAAGGCCGTCGAATGGTGGTCGCTGCTCGGCAATACAACCGCGTTGTCCAAACCGGATGCCAGCAACGTTCGGGCAATCATTACCAACAAGCCGTCAAGCTGATCCGCGAAGGCGGCATCGGCGCAGTTCACAAAATCACTGCCGGATACACACGCAACGCCATGCCCGGTTTCAAGCCAGAAGAAATTCTCGGCCCCGGCAAGGAAATTCCGAAAGGTTTGAACTGGGATTTCTGGCTCGGTCCGGCACCGGCAGTTCCTTATGATCCGTTCCGATGCCATTACCATTTTCGCTGGTTCTGGGATTACTCCGGCGGGCAGATGACCAACTGGGGAGCGCACAATCTGGACATCGCTCGTTGGGCGTTGAATGCCAAAGGCCCGCGCGCCGTTTCGGCATTCGGAGGCCGTTACGCCATCAAAGACGGCGGCGAAACTCCAGACGTGCAGGAAGTGCTGTACGATTTCGGCGATTGCGTCGTCACCTGGTCTGGCCGCGAAGTCAATCGCACGCGCGATGAATATCTGGTCTTTCACGGAACCAAAGGCACGCTGAGCATCATGCGTAACGGATTCACCATCGCGCCTGAAACCTGGCGCAAGGCCGACAAACCCGCCGTCGAACCGATGCAGGTCAAAGGCGACGCCAATCAATCGCAAACGTCGCACATCCGCGATTTCCTGGATTGCATCAAGAGCCGCAAACGTCCCATCGCCGACGTGGAAGAAGGTCATCTGACCGCCACCATGTGCCATTTGGGAAATATCGCCACGCGACTTGGCCGGTCGTTCAAATGGGACGCCGACAAGGAAGAAATCATCGGCGATAAAGAAGCCAACCAAATGCTCTCGCGGTCATACCGCAAACCGTGGAAGTTGGAATAAAGTTCGGGGTTCACGCTTCAGCGTAGCAAAATCCAAATCGCACGTTGAAGCGTGAACTCTAACTGTCCTTTCTGGTATAACCCTGCCTGTCTCGATTCAACCCGGAGGAGAAATCGTTATGCAGTATTCTCGTGGCAATCGTCAGCCGCTCGGTTGGCGCAATCTGTTTTCGGCTTTGGCGCTAAGCATTGCGTTGCTGATGGGAGCAAGTTCGACATTCGGTCAGGCAGCGCCGCAACAAAGTCAATCCGCTCAACCGGCCAAACCAACGCCTGCCGCTCAGCCGGAACCAGCCAAGCCGAAACAGCCGGACAGTTTTTCGGCTGAAGAGTTTTCCAAACTCAGCCGCGAATTTTCCGAAGAAGGCGGAACTTTTCGCTCCGACAATTTCACCTCCAATGAAACATCGTATTTGCACGTCGTCCAAAAATTGCGCGAAGCCGGAACCACTGGCGGAGCTTATCTGGGCGTGGGGCCGGAACAGAATTTCACCTACATTGCCAAGACGCGCCCGCAGATCGTATTTCTGTTCGACATCCGACGACAGGCGATCATCCAGCATTTGATGTACAAAGCTGTCTTTCACACGTCGGAAACTCCGGCGCAGTTTCTGGCCAAACTGCTCAGCCGCCCGTTGCCAGCCAAAGACGCTCCCAAAGAAATACGCGACAAAGCTCCGGCGGCGAACGCTTCGATCAATGAATGGTTGAATTACTTCGGCGCGGCGGCTGCGGACGAAAAAGCTTATCAAGCCAACCTGGCCGAAATCCGCAAACAGATTCAGGAAGATTTCAAATTTCCGCTGTCTGACAGCGATAAGTACATGCTGGAATACGTTTACAAAAGTTTCCGCGACGAAGGTCTGGCGATTTCCTATCGCACGGATGGCGGCGGCGGTTGGGGCGGATACTTCCCTACTCTGCGGGAAATTCTGGCCGGCGAAGACCTGCTGGGAAAACAAGGAAACTTTCTGGCCGTGCCTGAAGATTACGAATTCGTGCGCGGGCTGCATCGCAAAAATCTGATCATTCCGGTGGTCGCGGATTTCGCTGGCAAAAAAGGAATCGCGTCTGTCGCCGAATATCTGAAAAAGAACGGCTACACCGTGACGGCGTTTTATCTGTCCAATGTTGAACAGTATCTGTTTCAAAACGGCGTCTTTGAAGACTTTGCGGAAAATGTTCGCAAATTGCCGTTGACCGACAAGAGCTTGTTCATTCGCGCAATTGCCGGACGCGGCCCACATCCGGCTCGGCAACCTGGCCATCGGCTGACCACGTTGCTGCAAAAGATGACTGTCTTCTTGAAGGATTTCGATAACAAACTGTACCCCAGTTACAACGAACTGGCGCTGACAAATTACATCGCGCCTTGAAGCGCAGCAAAATTTCATCAACCAAGCCGACTCCGTTCGCGTCTTTACCGATACCCACGATTATTTGGACATTCGGAATGACTGCAACGCAAAAGGAGTCGGCTTATGTTTTTTAGTTCCCGTTCACTGGCCTGTTTGCTGTTGGCATTGACGCTGCCAGCGATGGCGCAAACAACGCAACAAGCAGGCACAGCCACCATCACAGGCATGGTGAAAGTCGGCGAAGCGCCTGCCGCAGGCGTTCCAATTGCGCTGATTGCCAATCAAATCGGCCAGGCCAATCGCGGAGGCGTAGGCAGACCGACTCCCGGCGCTCCGCAACAGGATCAATCCCAAAACCTCATTCAAACCGTTACCGATGAAAATGGAATTTATCGCTTCACAGGATTGCGAGCGGGCGGTTATCGCGTCATGCCGATGACTGAAACGCTGGTCACTGCTGCGGGAAATGCTCAGGGATTCGGGGCTGCTGGAAATCCTCCACAAGGATTCGGCGGCGCAGGCAAAGCCGTCACGGTCAGCGACGGCCAGGTAGTGTCGCAAATTGATTTCGCAATGGCGCGCGGCGGAATCATTACCGGCAGAGTGACGGACAACAATGGCCGCCCGATCATTGCCGAACGCATCAACCTGACAACAGTCAACGAAACCGGACAAGCGCGTCCGGCATTCGGCGGCAATCGCGCCGGAGTGGAAACCGATGATCGCGGCGTTTATCGCGCGTATGGTTTGCCCGCCGGAAAATATCTGGTCAGCGCCGGAAACGACGGCGGCAACCGCATTGCGCCGGGACAAGCTCGGCGCGCGAATTACCCTCGCACCTTTTACCCCAGCGCAACCGAACAAGCCGAAGCGCAAGTAATCGAAGTCACCGCGGGCAGCGAAGTCGAAGGCATTGACATTGTGTTGGCCGGACCGATGAAAGCCTTCGCCGTTGCGGGGCGCGCGATAGATGCGCAAACCGGCAAACCGGTTTCAGGCGTGCCGATCAGCGTCGCCAAAGTCGCGCGCGGAGGTCGCGGCGCTCAAATGCCCGGCCCTGCCAACACCGGTTCGACGAATGAAAAAGGCGAATTCCGCATTGCGGGATTGTTGCCGGGAACGTATTCGGTTTCCGTTCCCGCGATGAGCTTTGCCAGCGGCGCGGCCACCAGCAGCGAATACTTCAGCGAAACGACGAGTTTTGAAATCAGCAGCGACGACACATCCGGCGTGGAGCTTCGCGTTCATCGCGGCGCTTCGATCACCGGAACAGTCGCCATCGAAGGATCGAACGATCCAAGCCTGACGGCTCGGCTGTCGCAATTGATGATTTTTGCCACTTCACGAAATCAGGGACAACAAGGTCAGGGGCAAAGACAAGCGCCGGGACAAACCAGCGGTCGCAACGGCATGGCGCAAGTCGGAGGCGACGGCATCTTTCGTGTCAGCGGATTAGCTCCGGGCGTCGTCCGGCTGAGCGTCAATGGGGGCGGATTCGGCGGCAACGGATCGTTCCGTCTGCTGCGCATCGAACGCAACGGCGCGCCCACCAACGGCGACATCGAAATTGTTTCAGGCGAAAGCGTGACGGGTGTTCGCGTCGTCGTCGCGTTCGCGTCGGCAATCATTCAAGGCCGCGTGGTTATCAGCGGCGGAACTTTGCCTGCGGGAACGCGGTTGAATGTCACGGCTCGTCCGGTGAATTCAGCGGCGTCAACCGGTGGCGGTTTCGGCGGCGGCGGCAACAACGCCCGGCTTGAGGCCAATGGCCAATTCCGCATCGAAAACCTGTTGCCGGGCACTTATGAAGTTCGCGTAACCGCCAACACCTTCGGCGGCGGGGGCGGCAGAGGCGGTCGCCCCGGACAAGGGCAAGCCGGCCAAACGCCAACCCAATCGCAAACCCGAATTCCCGATGTTCGCCAAACCGTGACTGTGACCAACGGCGCTCCGGCGAATGTGACGCTGACGCTGAATCTGGCTCAATGATGAACACAAAACTCCAATTCACAGTTTGCTTTTTGGCAATGCTCTGTTGCGCCGCCATTGTCGTTGCTCAACAACCCGAAGCGCCGAAAACCGGCGCGATCAAAGGGCGCGTGCTCAGCGATGACGGCCAGCCGATGGCCAACATTCCTGTGACCGCGATTCCGGTCGGACGCAATCAGGCGCGCAGACAATCAACTGCGCCTGCCCAAGGCCCTGGCGGTCGCGTCGCGCAAGCAATTCAAACCGCTCAAAACACACAAAGCATTCAGCCGATTGCGCCATCGCAAGTCATCACCGATGACGACGGCAATTTTGAATTCAGCAACCTGCTTCCGGCGAATTACGCGATTTCGGCAGCGGCTCCGGGTTATGTTTCGCCACTGCCCGAAGACGATGAAGACGAGGTAGGCAATCGCAGCAATCTGTATCGGCTGGGCGATGTCGCCAATATCACCTTGGTCAAAGGTGGCGTCATCACAGGCAAAATTCTCAACGCCAACAACGAACCGTTGACCGGCGTCACCGTCAATGCCGTTCGCATCGGCAATCTGAAAGGCGAACCGGATGAACTGTCTGCGGCGCGTGGCTTTGCGCGTGGATGGCGAACCGATGACCGAGGCCTGTATCGCATTTACGGATTGAATCCAGGAATGTACATCGTGCAAGCCGGACAAATTGGACAAGGCAATCGCGGTCCGGGCGCAATGCTTTCGCCTTTCGCCAACGACGCGCCGACGTATTACCCGTCTTCGTCGCGCGATGCGGCCATGCCTTTACCGGTTCATCCGGGCAGCGAACTTTCCGGAATTGATATTCGCTACCGTGGGGAAAAAGGTCGCACGGTCGGCGGCAAAGTGATTCTCGCGCCAACGGCCAGACCAACGACAACACAGCCCACGCCCACCAATTTCGGCACGATTGAAATTCGCCTGTACGTGGCCGGAACCGATTCCGTGATTGCGACGACTTTTCAAAACGAACGCGCCAACAGCGGCTTTGCAATGTACAACCTGCCGGACGGCGAATACGAAATCTTCGCGCGTCGTCCCGGCACAGCGGGCGAAAGCGATTCGGTTTCCGAACGTCGCCCGGTGTCGGTTCGCGGCGCAGATGTGTCGGGAATTCAATTGAGTTTGACGCCGCTGGCGTTGCTGAGCGGAAAAGTATTGCTTGAAAAACCGTTGGCGTGTCCGTCGCCACGACAGTCATTTTTGGAAGAAGTTTTTTTGATGGCGCAACGTGAAACAGCGACCAGTTCCAGTCGAGCCGTTGCTCCTCAATCTGCTGTCCCGATGCCCAACGGAGAATTCACGCTGCGCAATCTGGAAGTAGGGCGTTGGCGATTGCAGACGCAATTGCCCGACGAAAACTGGTTCCTTCGTTCCATCAAAGCGGTGGCTTCGACAACAACCGCCGCTCCGCGCAGAACTCCGGGAGCGGCGGCAACACCGCTGGCAAATTTCGGTCAAACTGGTATCCAACTGAAATCCGGCGAAAAACTGACCGGCGTCATCGTCACACTTGCCGAAGGCGCAGCCGGTTTGAAAGGCACGACTGACAACGCCAGAGGCAAACAACAAATTCATTTGATACCGGCAGAAAAAGAAAACGCCGATGATGTGTTGCGCTACGCGCAAACGAACACCACCGGCGAAGGCGCATTTCAGTTCAAACACATCGCGCCTGGTCGGTATTTTGTGCTGGCAAAATCGGCCAATGACGATTCCGCCAAACTCGCCTGGGACGCCGCACGACGCGCTGCGTTGCGAAAAGAAGCTGAAGCCGCTGGCAACATTGTCGAGTTTGCCGCCTGCCAGCGTATTGACGGCTTCAAACTGAGCGTCAAGTGACACACCCAAAATTAACCATTAGCCCTTGAGCATTAGCCATTATCAGACAGGGAATCCTTCTTTACCTGTCGGATAATGTTTAATGGCCAATGGTTAATGGATAATTGCGGTTCCAAAAGTCGTAGCTTTTCCAATCGGTCACTTCCCCCCAATCAATTGTTGAATTTCCGCCGACGCCAGGTTCTCTTTCGTTACCAGCTTGACGCCTGTGTCAATGCGGCGTTCAGGCGTTTTGCCGTTGAGTTTGTCCACCAGCGTTTTCACGCCGTCGTAACCCATTCGATACGGATTCTGAATCACCAGCGAATCCACCACGCCAGACTGTAAATCTTCGATCAGGTTTGGGCTGGAATCGAAACCGGCCAGGATGATTTTTCCTGCCGAGCCTTTTTGCTTGATTGCTTGAGATGCGCCGACCGTCGAAGGTTCGTTCGACGCAAAGAAACCGTTCAAGTCTGGATTCGCCGTCAAAATGTCTGTCGCGCGATCAATCGAAATGGTGCGACTGGCTTCGCCGTATTGAAATGCCACGATTTTGATGTCGGGAAATTTCTGCTTGATCGTATCCTGAAATCCGCGCTCGCGTTCGTCTGTGGAAACCGAACCGGCTTTGAGTCCCAAGACGGCAACTTTTCCTTTGCCGCCAAGTTGCTCGGCCAATCTTTCCGCGGCCATCACTCCGCCGAGCACGTTGTCCGTCGCCACATACGAAACATATTGTTCAGTGCCGATGCCGGAATCGAAAATAGTCACCGGAATTCCTTCGCGTTGCGCACGTTCGACCACCGCCACCAATGAATCCCGGTGCGAAGGCGCAATCATTATCGCGTCCACGCGCGAAGTGATGGCGTCTTCGACGACGTTGATCTGGCTGGACACGTCGCTTTCGATGGTCGGGCCTTTCCAGTAAATTTCGACGCCCATTTCTTTGCCTGCCGTTTCGGCTCCGGCTTTGACGCTCTGCCAGAAGAAATTCGAGACGCCTTTGGGAATGACGGCGATGACTTTTTTCTTCGCGCCGGAATTCGGACGATTGCAAGCAGCGAACAATGCGACTGCCGCCGACACCGACAGCAGCACGATCAAAGCAGTTTTTTTCATTTCGCGTTCCTGACCTTTTGAAGAATTATTCCTGATACGGGCTGAGATAAAGCGTCGTTTCGTAATCCACAATCCCAAGACGGACCTTCTGCAACCAACCTTCACGTCCAAGCAAATTACGTCGCAGATTGTAAATTGCAGCAAAGTAAATGACCGACTCGAATTCCATTCCCAATGTTTCGAGCATCAGATGATGGCCAAATGCCGGAATTATCCCGCCAAGCGAATCCAGTTCGATGTAATGACCGCTCTCAACATCAAGCCCCAATGTTTCGCCAAGGTCACGCTTGAACAAACACACTTGTGCGCCAGGATCAACTTTCGCCTGGCAGAAAACCATTTCGTCGCCGAACCTGAGCGAAACCGGTATTTCTATGCCAATGAGCGAGTCGTTATAACGATGTTGTGTGGCGAATATCAGAAAATGAGGCATTGTTCAAAAAATGAAAGGAAGGGCATTGCTCGGTTCAACTTGTTCCAACAAGACATCGGGATGACCGGCTGCTTTGGCTGCCGCATGAACTTCTTTGGCGCTTTTCCCATGACTGATTAATTGATTGCCTTTGAGCGCCACCCATTGCCCTGCGTATTCATCGCAATGTTCCCGCAACCACTGTCTTTCAGCGGTCAAATCACGCAGACTGGCGGCACGCGCCATTTCACGCCCCAAATCGTGGCTTGGCGTCGTTCCGTTCGTCGCGGTAGCGGGCTTGTTCGCCTGCAAGCCTTCGGTCGCATTCAAAAGATCGCGCAGTTTGGCCCGTGATTCCGGCGGCAGCGATTGCACTTCGCTTAGATCGGTTTTCACTTGTGTGTATGGAAGGTTGTCGAACAAGATAAGCA
>CAYYDG010000012.1:73459-142801 GCA_964470555.1 uncultured Heliomicrobium sp. | reverse complement strand
TCGTCAATCTGACCAATCATTCCTATTTCAATCTGGCCGGAGCGGGCAACGGCGACATTCTCGGTCATCAGTTGAAGATCAACGCCAAGCAGACGACTCCTGTGGACAAGACCATGATTCCGACCGGCAAGCTGGCTGACGTGGCCGGAACGCCGTTCGACTTTTCCAAGCTGACCGCCATCGGCGCACGCATTGGTGATCCGCACGAACAGATCGTCATCGGCAATGGTTACGATCACAACTTCGTGCTGGATACAGGCGGCAAACTGGATGTGCAGGCGGTGGAAGTTTACGAACCGACGACCGGGCGCGTGATGGAAGTGTTCACCGATCAACCCGGCGTGCAGTTGTACACCGCGAATTTCCTGGACGGCACGATCATCGGCAAAGGCGGCAAAACGTATCCGCGTCGCGGTGCGTTCTGTCTGGAAACTCAGCATTACCCGGATTCGCCGAACAAGCCGAACTTCCCTTCGACGGTGCTGAAACCCGGCGATAAGTATCAGACGACGACGATCTATAAATTCTCCGCGCGGTAAGTTTCAGATCAAAATGGCGCTGAGTTAAGCTGCCAAAATTAGCCATTGACCATTACGCATTGACCATTATTGGACAGGGTAAAAAGCATCTCTACCTATCGGATAATGGTTAATGGCGAATGGTTAATGGCTAATTTCTTTTCTGACTCCTTGATGTCAGTGCCCAAGCGCCGCCGCCAGAATCGTCTGCTGCGAAGCCTCGGCGCGGTCAAACGTCGCGGCAATTCTTCCCGCATGCATCACGGCGACGCGGTCGCTCATTCCCAGAATTTCGGGAAGCTCCGAAGAGATCATCAAAATCGCCAAACCCTGTTCGGCCAGTTCGCCCATCAACGAATGAATCTCTGATTTCGCACCAACATCAATTCCTTGCGTCGGTTCGTCCAGAATCAGCACCGACGGTTTGGTCGCCAGCCAACGACTGAGCGCGACTTTTTGCTGGTTGCCGCCGGACAGAGTTCCGGCAGTCGCAAACAGCGCAGGCGTTTTGACGCCCAGCCGCGAGGCGTAATCAGCCGCAAGCTCGCGTTCGGCGGCGAAATCCAGAAAGCCGAATTTCGCCAGGTTTCGCAGAGAAGCCAGCGTTGTGTTGGCCGCAATCGGCAGTTCCAGAATCACGCCGTGTTGGCGTCGGTCTTCGGGAACATACGCGATTCCGAGTTGGGCAGCTTGAGCCGGTGACGCGATCTTTACAGCTTGGCCACGCAAACGAATTTCGCCGCTGTCTGCTGGCGTCAAGCCGAACAACGTTCGCGCCAATTCCGTCCGTCCCGCACCAACCAATCCCGCCAAGCCCAGAATTTCTCCGGCGCGAACGGTAAAGCTGATGTCACGGATTCCTGCCTCACGACAAGTCAGATTGCTAACTTCCAGCACCGTTTTGCCAAGCGTGACTTCGCGTTTGGGAAACACCGCCGACAATTCGCGCCCGACCATCAGCCGAATCAATTCCTGCCGGTCAACGTCGGCCATTTGCCTGGTTTCAATCGTCACGCCATCGCGCAGCACGGTGACTCGGTCGGCGATGATTGGCAATTCGTCCAAACGGTGAGAGATATACACGATGCCTGCGCCGCGAGCGCGCAATTCGCCGATGACGCGAAACAGGTTCTGCGTATCTTCTTCAGAAAGCGAAGCCGTCGGTTCGTCGAAAATCAGCACGCGAGCATTGGCTCCGAGCGCGCGCGCAATTTCGACCAGTTGCTGTTGCGGCATGGTCAGTTCGCCAGCTAGCGCGTCCGTCGAAATGTTCGCGCCGACCTGCGCCAGCAATTCCGTCGCGCGAACGTGCCGCGCTTTCCAATTGATCGGTCGCCAACTGGAAGTTTGCTCCACTCCGAGCGCGATGTTTTCGGCGACGGTCAGTTCGGGGAACAGTGCGGGCTGCTGGTAAATCGCCGCAATGCCCAGCGATTTGGCCAGTTGCGGGGAATTATCCTGAATCGGCTGGCCATCAAGGTTGATTTCGCCGCTGTCAGCCTCGACGGCTCCGGTGATGATTTTGATGAGCGTAGATTTGCCTGCGCCGTTTTCGCCGATCAGGGCGTGAACTTCTCCGGCGCGCAGTTCAAACGAAGCGGATTTCAACGCCTGCACTCCGGCGTACGACTTTGCGATGTTACCGACTTGCAATAAAGTCATTGGCATTCTCATAAGTTGTAACTTGGAAACGCTGGGATGCTATACTCCGCGCGAATTTCCAGCAACGATTTACATAAGCAAAATTGAGTTTATCGCCAATGACACCGTCCAATTCTGTCAAGAGTAAAAACGAAGCGATTGTGAAACCCGAGATACTCAAGTGGGCACGGGAAAACGCCGGTTTTTCATTGGAGCAGGCGGCGAAAAAAATTGCTGTTAAGCCAGAAAAGCTGCTGGCTTCAGAAACCGGAAAGGAGCGACTGACTATCCGCCAATTGCGTTCCCTCAGTAACGCTTACAAACGGCCGCTAGCTTTCTTTTACCTTCCCAGCCCTCCGGCGCAGGAACAAGCGGTTCACGATTTCAGACGTTTACCCGAAGAAACTGATCGTTTGGAATCACCCGATCTTCGACTCGAAATTCGACGCGCAAGGTATCGCCGTCAGATCGCGCTCGAACTATATGACGAGTTAGGAGTCGCGCCGCCGAAGTTCGAGGCGAGAACCGTTACGTTCGCTGATTCTGAAAGCATGGCGCAAACGATTCGTCATTTGCTGGGAATAGACCCGATCAGGCAATTTGCATTGAAGAATCAATACGAAATCTTCAACTTTTGGCGAACAGCCTTGGAAAAAGCCGGGGTGCTAGTGTTTCAAGCCGCTGGCGTGGAGCTTTCCGAAGCGCGCGGTGTTTCGCTGATCGAGTCGCCTTTGCCGATCATTCTCGTCAACATCAAAGATTCTCCGCTAGGACGCGTCTTTACACTACTTCATGAATTTTCGCATTTGATGTTGCGATCCCCGGGTCTGTGCGATCTTCAGGGCGAGGAGCAAACGGAAATATTTTGTAATGCTGTAGCCGGGGCCGCGTTAGTTCCGAAAGAGTTGCTGCAAGCGGAGGCCTCCGTTGTTGAATGCGTAGCGCCAAATGACTTGAAAGATGAAGAAATTATTTTTCTTTCTAGCAAATATGGCGTAAGTCGAGAAGTCGTTCTGCGTCGCTTGCTGACACTGGGTAAAATCACGCAAGATTTTTACCGGAAGAAAAGGCAAGAATTTCAGAAGGAATACGACGCCCATAACCGTAAAGACGGATTCGCGCCACCCGATGTGATGGCTGTATCCACGGCGGGCAAACTGTTTGTGGGTTTGGTGTTGGAAAGCTATCGGCAGGAGAAAATCACCTCGAACGATGTTGCCACCTATTTGGGTGTGCGACTCAAACATCTCAGCAAAATCGAAAAAGCAGTGCAAACTTCAGAATTTGAACTCGGAGCCGCGGCTTGATCTACAGCATTGACACAAGTGCTTTGGTGGATGGGTGGAGACGTTACTACCCGCCAGATGTTTTCCCTGGCTTATGGGATAGAATTTCGGAATTGGTGGAGGATGGTCGAATCATCGCCACAGAAGAGGTGTTGGTTGAATTGGAAAAAGGCGATGACGATTTGCACAAATGGGCGTTGGCGCAAAAACAAATGTTCGTTCCACTTGATGAAGATGTCCAAAATGCAGCAACAGCAATTCTGGCAGCCCATCCCTTGGTTTCGAAGAACGCGCTCGGCCCGATTGCTGATCCGTTCGTTATCGCTTTGGCCCAAGTCCGAGGTTGTACAGTAATCAGTGGGGAAGTTTGGACCAACAGTACTGTCAAAACAAAAATTCCCAATGTTTGCGCCGTGCTGGGCGTCAATCATATCAACTTTCTTGAGTTCATAAGGGAACAGCGATGGGTCTTTGGGCGCTGAGTCCCCCAGTCTGGCCATTCAAAAGGCGGGTGTTATAATTCGCCGCTTTATCGCTTTGGAAATCATCAAACTCTGCAAGGAGAACCGCAGTGAAAGCTGGTTGGGAGGCCGTCATCGGTCTGGAAGTTCACGCGCAACTCAATACCGATTCAAAAATCTTTTGTGGGTGTTCGACCGAATTCGGGCAGGAGCCGAACGACAACACTTGTCCGGTTTGTCTTGGTTTGCCCGGAGCCTTGCCGGCGCTCAACCGCGACGTGTTGATCAATGCAGGCAAAGCCGCGCTGGCCTTGAATCTGCGCGTCAACACCGAATCCATCTTCGCGCGCAAAAACTATTTTTATCCTGATTTGCCGAAGGGTTACCAGATTTCGCAATACGACAAACCCTTTTCCGAACACGGCGCGGTTGAAATTCTGACTGCCGAACGTGACGAAGGCGGGCGTCCGGCGGAATGGAAACCGAAACGATTCGGCATCACCCGCGCTCACATCGAAGAAGATGCGGGCAAATCGGTTCACGACATTGGTGACCCGGACAAAACGCACGTCAATTTGAATCGCGCCGGAACTCCGTTGCTGGAAATCGTTAGCGAACCGGATTTTCGCAGCAGTTGGGAAGCTTACGATTACGTCGCGTTTTTGCGCCGCACGTTGCAATTCATAGACGTGTGCGACGGCAACATGGAAGAAGGCAATCTGCGATGCGATGCCAATGTTTCGGTTCGCCCGGTCGGACAGGAAAAGCTGGGAACTCGCGCCGAAATCAAAAACGTCAACTCGTTGCGTTTTTTGCAGAAAGCGATTGATTACGAAATTGACCGGCAAATCGCCTTGCTCGAAGCTGGCGGCGAGATGGTTCAGGAAACCCGTCTGTGGAATGAAAAAGAAGGCAAAACTTATACGATGCGTACGAAAGAAGACGCGCACGATTACCGTTACTTTCCCGATCCGGATTTGCCCGCGCTGGAAGTCAGCGCCGAATGGATTGAATCGCTGAAAGCCAGCTTGCCAGAATTGCCAGAAGATCGCCGCCAACGCTTTATGCGGGATTACGAATTGAACGCCGACGAATCCTTCACGCTGACCGGCGAACGCGCTCTGGCCGATTATTTCGAAGCGACGGTCAACGCCTCTGGCAATCATCGCGCGGCAGCCAACTGGATTTTGTCGGAACTGCTGCGCGAGTTGAAAAACTCCGAAACTGACATCGGCGGCTGCAAAATCAAAGCCGAAGATTTGGGCGCGATGATTCGGCTGATTGACGACAAAACGATTTCCGGAAAAATCGCCAAAGACGTATTTGCCGACATGTTTGCCAGCGGTAAAGCTCCGGCAGACATCGTCAAGGAAAAAGGCCTGGTGCAAATCACGGACACTTCGGCGATTGAAAAGATCGTGGATGATGTGATTGCCGCCAACCCGAAAGAAGTCGAAGGCTATCGTTCGGGCAAAGCGGCGCTGATCGGATTCTTTGTCGGTCAGGTCATGAAAGCTTCCGGCGGCAAAGCCAATCCGAAAGCGGTCAACGAAATTTTGAAAGCGAAACTTGAGGCATAAAACTGATAGACAGTATTTACAGGATTTCTCAGGATTGATTTTCATCCTGAAAAATCCTGCCAATCCTGTCTAATTCCATCTCGAACAAACGGAATAATGAAGACCATGAAACTTACTCGAATTTTGATTGTGTTGGCACTGGCGTTGGTCGCCGGTTCCTGCTCCAAAGGCAATGGCGGCGTGGCGACGATTGATACGGATTTCGGTCAGATCAAAATCCAGTTGGATGCGTCTGTTGCTCCCAAGCATGTGGAGAATTTCAAGAAACTGGCGCGCGAAGGATTTTATGACGGTTTGGGATTTCACCGCGCAGTTCCCGGATTGCTGATTCAGGGCGGCGACCCGAATTCGCGCACCGATGACCGAACTTCTTGGGGAAAAGGCGCCCCAGGTCAGCCGACGATTGCCGCCGAATTCAGCGACAAACCATTCAAACGCGGCGTGCTTGGGGCGGCCCGAAGAGGCAACGATCCGAACAGCGCCACCAGTCAGTTTTTTATATGTTTGCGCGACAATCCAAGCTGGACTGGCCAATACACTGTTTTCGGCGAAGTGGTCGAAGGCATCGAGGTGGTTGAAAAAATCGCTCTTCAACCTACTGTGCCCGGCGATCCCGGCAGCACAATGGTCAATAAAGTCGTAATGAAGCAAGTGACGATTCAAGATTGATTCGATTGCGTATTGCAGATTGTGGATTGCGGAGTTGGTTTGAACGAATCCGCAATCCTAAATCCGCAATCCGCAATCAGAAATTACCCGCCAGTGTATCCTCAAATGAATCCCCAACTCTGCCGAACCTTTTCGTTGGTTCGGGCGTAGTTTCAGCTTCGCAACAAACACGAGGAGCACACATGCACTTCATCGAAGCAATCAAGCTGGCCATTGAATCCATTCATTCGCATAAACTTCGGTCGTTTTTGACGCTGCTCGGAGTGATTTTCGGAGTGGCGACGGTGATCGTCGTTGTGTCGTTGATCGAAGGTTTCAACAAATACGTGGACGAGAAAATCGCCAACATCGGCACGAATGCCTTCAGCATTCAGCAATTTGCGATTGAAGATTTCGCCAGCCTCGACGCCTTGAACGAGGCACGCAAACTCAACAAGGAAGTTCGCATGGAAGACCTGGAAGCCTTGCGCGCACGGGTCGGTCAGGGCGCGATCAAGGATGTCGGCGCTCAGGAAGAAGTGATGTGCGAATTGAAAGCGGGCAAAGAAACCCTGATCGGTGTCAGCCTGCAAGCCATCACCGGCAACATCATCGAAATTCAGAACAAGGAAATTGCCGAAGGACGCCCGTTTTCTCAGGCTGAAGAGTTGAGCGCCCGCGCAGTGTGTTTTGTCGGATCGGACATCGCGGATCGCTTTTTCCCGACTCGCAGCGCCATCGGCCAAACGATCAAAATTGACGGGCGACCGTTTGAAATTATCGGCGTCGCCAAATCAATCGGTTCAGTGTTCGGCGTGTCGCGCGATAAATTCGTTTCGATTCCGATGAGCACGTTTATGAACATTTACGGTTCGCGGCGGTCGTTCCAGTTGCTGGTGGCGGCGATTTCGCCGGACGCTTACGAAGCCGCCGTTGACGAAGCGCGCGTGGCAATGCGGACTCGGCGCAAATTGAAGCCAAACGAAAAAGACAATTTCGGCATCATCACGCCGAGCGCGGTCAACAATCTGCGCGATAAAATCTTTGGCACGATTCAGGTCGTCGCCGTCGGCGTGACTTCGATTGCGCTGGTTGTCGGCGGCATAGTCATCATGAACATCATGCTGGTCAGCGTCACCGAACGAACCAAGGAAATCGGCATTCGCAAAAGTCTTGGCGCGCGTCGCCGAGACATCCTGCGCCAGTTTCTGGTCGAATCCACGATTCAGGCTCTGGCCGGTGGAGCTGTCGGCGTCAGCATCGCCTGGGGCTTGAGCAAACTGGTTTCGACGCTGACGCCGATTCCGACTTCGCTGCCGATGCTGGCCGTCGCCGTGGCGCTCGGAGTTTCCGGCGGAGTCGGCTTGATCGCTGGCGTGTATCCGGCTTGGCGCGCGGCTGGACTTGATCCGGTGACGGCAATGCGGGCGGATTAAGCAGCAGGCAGTTGGAGATGGTTTATGACTCATCAAGATTTCCGCGAAAACATCTGGATGGCGTTCGACACGCTGTGGCAGCACAAGCTGCGGTCGTTTTTGACGATTCTGGGAGTCGTCATCGGCACGACGACCGTGATTGTGATTGCCGCGTTTGTGTCGGGCATTGATTCTCAAGTCGCCAAAGAGATCGAATCCTTCGGCACGAATTCGATCTACATCTTCAAGTTCGATCCGGGTTTCAACTTCAACCCTTCGGCGGAAGAACGGCAGCGCAAACCGATCAGTTACGAAGACGCGATGGCGATTCGGGATGAATGTCCTTCGGTGACGGATGTCGCTCCGTTTATGTCTCCGGTGGATTTCATGCAGGGGCCGATGGCGGAGCGCATCAAGATTCGCTACCAGAATTCAGAAATGTACAACGCCACGGTGCAGGGAACCTTGCCCGCCTATTTCCGAATGGGCAACACCGAAGTCACCGAAGGCCGGTTTTTCACCGATGGGGAAAATCTGACTCGTGCCGATGTGTGCGTCATCGGGCGCGATGTGGCCAACACGCTGTTTCCGACAGTCGCCGCACTCGACAAGGAAATCATGATTAACGGGCGCAATTACCGCGTCATTGGAGTTCTGAAAAAACGCGAGATGTTCATCACTCCCGCCGACGATCCCGGCAACGAAAACAAGGCGGTGTACATTCCTTATGAAACGATTCGGAAGATTTTTCCGAACGTCAAAGAGAATTTCGTCATGGCGCAATTTGCGCCCGGCAAACAGGAACAGGCGTTGGATGAAATCCGGCAGGCGCTCCGCAAACGGCGCAAAGTCGCGTATAACCAGCCGGACAATTTCGGCATTCAAACGTCTGAAGGAATCATCGAACAATTCAAAGCCATCACCGGCGGAGTCTTTTTGTTGATGGTGGCGATTTCCAGCGTCGGTTTGCTGATTGGCGGCATTGGAGTGATGAACATCATGCTGGTCAGCGTCACCGAACGCACGAAGGAAATCGGCGTGCGCAAAGCCATAGGCGCTCGGCGGCGCGACATAGTGCTGCAATTCCTGATCGAAGCGGCCACGTTGACCGGTCTGGGAGGAATTGTCGGCATTTTGATTGGATGGGGGCTGGCAGAACTCATCAAATTGATGATGCCGACCTTCGTTCCATTGTGGGCGCCGGTCGTAGGGTTTGTAGTATCGGTCGGACTGGGAGTCAGTTTCGGATTGTGGCCTGCCTGGAAAGCGGCACGACTTGATCCGATTGAAGCGCTTCGTTACGAATGACGCACGGCATCGGCTATAATCCGCCCGCACAATTTTCAGATTCGAATCAAAACCAGCGTGCCCCGATTTCCAGTTGCAGTTTGGTGAAGGCAATGGCGGCCTTACTGTGACAAGACTGATGAGTAAGATTGACAAGATATGTTGAGAAGCGCGTTCAGGAATTTGCTCAACCTAGATGAACCGCCGGAGCGCACGGCTCTGGCCTTTGCGGTTGGGACGTTCATTGCATTTTCGCCGCTCCTGGGATTCCACATGATTCTGGCCGGGTTGTTGTTGCTGGTCGGGCGAATGAACCGCGTGGCATTGATGGCCGGCGTGTTGATTGGCAATCCCTGGACGCTGGGGCCGATCATCGTCGCGTCGTGGGCGATTGGGCGGTTGCTGATCGGTTCGCCACCGATTGCATTGCCGCAGATTTCGGCGAACGCAATGATGACTGCCGGTTTCTGGCAAATGCTCGCTTCGCAGTGGCGACAGTTGTTGCCATTTGCCATCGGCGGAATGATTCTTTCCATCGTGGCTGCGCTGATGGCATATCCGCTGATGCTCTTTGCGTTGCGGGCATATCGCAGAAAATTTCCGAAACCGATTGTGCCGGAAGCGGACACGCTGGCCGGTTGACCATCACCTGAAGAAACCTGAAACGGAATTGACCTTGAAGATGAGAAAACCACTTTCGCTCGTTCACGCTTTGGTCGTGATTTTTGCTCTGGCCGCGCAGGCTGTTGCGCAGCAACCGGCGCAACAGCCTGTCAGACCTGAAGCGCAATCGCCGACGCAACAAGCTCCACAGATTGACCGCCGCAAAATCCCGCTGGCCCAGCGCCCGAATCTTTCGCTGGACGATGTCAACACTTACATCGGCGCGGACAAGCGCGTGATCGTGATGATGGCTGCGCTGAACGTCGCCGGATACGATTACGAAACCGGCGGACGCCAGCTTACGCCGTTGCGTCAACAGATGCGCGAAGATTTGAAAAACACTCCGCCGGATGTCGTTCGCCGGTTGCGCGATTTTTTCCTCGCCCATCGCAAAGGAGCGACAGATGCCGCAGCCGTTGCGCCGTATCTGAGTCTGGCGTTGTCCTTGCAGGAACCTCCTGCCTTCGCCATTGACGTTCCGCAGGATCGTTTGCCGGATGATGTCAAGGAAATCGTCGGTTTTGCGCCAATCGTCGAAGAGTTTTATCAGAAAACGGGCTTTTCCCGTTTGCTGCCGAAATACATTGAAGAGAATCTGAAGGTCGCCGAAACCTACCCGCAGGTTGCCGGGTTGGTGTTGGGGAACGTGCTGACTTATCTGCACACCGAACCGGTTCTGGAATTGCCGCCGCTGTTCAACATTCGACGAACGGCTCCTCCCGCCAAACCTGAAAAGAAAGTCGAAAAGAAATCCGACAAGAAAAATTCTGGCAAAAACGACAAACAAGTCGCCGACAAGCCGCAAATGCCGCAAGTTGCAGACGCGCTCGAATCCCCGAATCGCATTCGGCAATTCGTGATTATTCCCGACCTGTTCAACGCTTCGAACACAGCCAATCTGCGAGTAGTGCGCGACACATATTTTTTGTTGTTGGGGCCAAGCGCCACGCCCAGCATGGAATCCATGCGACGCGCGTTTTTGACCTTTGTGCTGGACCCTCTGGTTGAACGGCAAATCAAGGAAGTCGCGGCGATTCGCGGCGACCTGCGAAAATTGATGGAGACGCGCGGCGACCGGTTGGATCGTGAATACGCTGAACGCAGCGCCTACTTTTTGATTACCGATTCCATTACACAAGCAACCAACGCTCGTATGGACGTGCTGGGAATGGCCGCGCGCAAAGCTTCGCCGGAAGATGAAGCGATCTATCAACTCAGTCTGGGGTACGAACGCGGCGCGGTTCTGGTCTATCACTTTTACGATCAGATGAAGGCCTTTGAACCGGTTGGCGTCAACATCCGCGATTATCTGGCTTCGATGCTGGGCAACATTGACTTTGAACGCGAAGCCGGGCGATTGAAAGAGTTCGAGCAGCGATTGGCGCGTTACAAACAGTTTCGCACTGAAGCGACCTTCGCTCCGACTCCGAAGCTGGAAATTGCCAACGCGGACGAAAAATTGGTGGCGCGAATCGTCGAAGCCGACAATCTGATTAAGAACCGCAAGTACGACGACGCCAAAGCCATTCTGGACGCGGCGCTGAAAGAAAAACCGGACAACGCTCGTGTGCTATTCGGCTTGGCCGAAGTGACCAGCAAGCAAGCCAGCACGCTGGACGATGGTAGTGGACTGGAAGAAACTCTGTTTGCCGCTGTTGAGTATTACAGACAAGCGACGCAGAAGGCTTCGCCGGAAACGGAAAAGTGGTTGATACAGCGCAGCTATGTTGCCGCCGCCAAGATTCTGGACTTCATTGCTGAAGCGAATTCTTCGATGGCGGAAAAACTGACCACCGATGCCACCGTCGCTCTTGAATTGGCCGTCAAGATGGGAAAAGTCGAAGGCGGCGCGTTTGATGAAGCGGAAAAAGCGCTCAAACAACGAGCGCAGAAAAAACCGTAGCCAGTTCTGTGGCAGCTCTGAATGATGAAAAGCAAAAGGGAGAGATGGACGTTGAAAATCCATCTCTCCCTTTTTGATGTTTATTGATGATGTAGTTACGGAATCCAAACGCATTCCGGCGCGCGCGGAATCGAAATTACAGCCGGAGGAGCAGGAGCCGGTTCGTAAAATTCTTCAGTGGCGGCTTCATCAAATTCTTCTTGCGGACCGACGACGATTTCCACAGGCGCAGAAACGGTTTCGATCTTGGTGACGCTGGCGTCACGGCAAACCGCCGTCAACGAAGCCGGTTTGGAAACCAGAATCAATTCAACCTGCAAATTGCGAAGCTTCGGCAAATGCTGAATCAGCGCCGTTGTTTTCACTTCCGGCAATTCCAGGGAACCACAATCCGCCAATGATGCCTCCTGCAACTTCATCAATTCCGTTCTGACCGCCGTGGTGATGAATCCGGTTTTGGCCTGGCGCGACTGGTAATTGAGAACGCTGGCCGGCGTCATATACGAAACGGTTTTGATCGAACGAACATTCGGCAGATTGGCGATTTCGGCGTTCTTGCTGCTTTCCGACTCTTCGTCACGAGCTTCATCGCGTTTGATTCGTTTGACCGGCCGTTTGGGAGTTATTTTGCGAACGCCATCGCCCGGCTTTGCATCTTTGATTTCAGCGTCACCCAGCGTTTCGACTGCATTGGCCACGGCCACCAGGCCGGATCTCAACACATTTTGTTGTGTCCAGCTTGACGCTTCGTCGTCAAACAAGCCTTTGCCATAAATGTAAGCCAGATAATGCGCGTGTTCGATGTGTTCGGCGGCGAATTCAGGCATGACAAAGGAAAGCGAACGCGCCGTCCCCAACGCCTGCAGTGCAACGCTGCCAAAGGTAAAAGGTTTGATCGTGTGCGCCGTGACAAGCAGAACGACGACGAGGATTGTGCGGATAAAAGCTTTGCTGGCCATAACGATCTCCGGCAGTTGTCTAGCCAAAACGTCTGAAGGCAAAACCGGTTCCTTGTTGAACTCATCAACTCCGGGGGGAGTCGTTACCGAATTTTCGCCTCAATAAAATCTGTCGCAGAATTGTCAGATTCGACGATGTTGGTGATCGAATCTGTCAAAAGGTTTCAACCAAACCGACCAGGCAAACCAGATTTTTTTGCCTATGCTGCTAAATACCTTTTTTGACAGGTTGCGATTATGCGCCTGTCGGGTCAAGCAGTTGTTAGTCAGTTGTAAATCGTTTGTAAAAACTTCGGCGCGATCTTGCTGCGGGAAGTTGATTCGGAGCAACGGCGTGACAGATGAACGCACGACGGATGAAGCCTTGCGGTTCAAACTTTTTCCGTTGTTCGTTGGCAGTTACGGCAGGAAGCGGTGGGCAGGGTGCAGCAAGTTGGACACTCAATGGCGCAGGTAAAATTCCACGTTGCCGCGTTTTTCCATCCGAAGTTTTCCTTCGGCGACAGCCAGATCAAGATGGGCGATGGCTTCGGAGGTGGCCAAAAAGCGGTTCAGGTTGTCCACTTTCGGGAATAGTAGCTTGGACATTTCCCAAGCTGTGACGCCTTGTTTGGGAGTGAAGCCGATGACTTTGTTTTGGCGTTCCTGAATCTGTTTGATCGAACGGTGAAAGTGCTCTTCGTAATCGGTTACGTCTCCTCCATGTGAAGTTTTCAGCAGAGTTGGAGCTAAATCCCGAATGCGGGCTAAGGAAACCAGGTATTCGCCCAGCGAAGGAAAGCGACGACGCGGATCAATTGGGTCAGCATTTAGCACCGGATTCGGCGTGATAGTTTTCAGCACTGTGTCGCCGGTCAGCATCAGCCGGTTGGCTTCGCGGAGCAGGCAACAACTTCCGGGAGTGTGACCCGGCGTGTGAACGACTCGCAAGCTACCCGAAGCAAAAACAAACTCTTGCTCATCGCGGTACGCTTCGACATCGGCCACAGCGTCGGCGTAATGGTGAATCAGTTCATACCGGCCAGCCATCGCTTCCAGCTCTTCTGACGGGACTCCGGCGTGCAGCAGCAGATTGCGATCAACGCGCGTTTGCCGATGTTCGGAGATGTTTTTGTACTCCCATTCGTGAACGTAAACCCGCGCGCCGGATTCCTGCTGAATCGTCGCGGCCAATCCGCAATGGTCTTCGTGCGTGTGGGTGAGGATTATCCGTTGAATGTCTTTGATGGCGAAACCGAGTTGATGGAGTTGCTGGCGCAATGCCGCCAGGGCTTCCTCAGTTTTTGGCCCGGTGTCTACCAAAGTCAGCGGATCTTCGACGACCAGATAAATGTTGATCGGGCCGACCGGGAAAGGAGTTGGGATAACGAGCTTTTCGATTCGCATTCGGTTCAGTTTATTTTGTCGGGTGTTTGGCGATCTTCTGAGCGACCCAAAAAGAAAGTAAAGACAATCCCCAAATGGCTAACACTGCCACCCAATTGAGCAAGTTATTGATGTTCCGGCTGCTTGAGCTCCAGGCGTAGCGATGATGGTTGATCGGGGTAAAAGACAGACCTAACAGGAAGCAAAAACCAGCCCCCAGACCCAGTAGCAAAAATGCTGTTGGTCTTGCCCAGCTATTTCTGTTTCGATGCAGTGCATAGAGGCCAATCGCAATGAACGCCAACGCGGTAAACCAGCTCAGCAAAAGCCAGAACAAAAACTCTGCCAAAGGTGGTTGGGTCAGGAAATCCAGTTGAATGGGTTCAGCTTGAAGCATTAGTTTTCACACTGTCAGCTTGAAAACGCGCTGAGCGTTTTGGAACAGGAATTTGGCTTTCACATCATCAGCCAAGCCGAGTTCATTCACTTGTTGGACGCATTTTTCCAGCGACAACTGTGGGAAGTTCGACCCGAACAGGACTTTGTCCTGCCCATAAGTTTTCAGGTAATGCAGCAGTTGCGGCGGGTAATAACGCGGCAGGTAAGCCGACGTGTCAATGTAAACATTCTCGTGTTTCCAGGCGACGCCGATCATTTCGTCCGTCCACGGATGGCCGATGTGACCGGCGACGATTTTCAGTTCGGGGAAGACCAGCGCAACTTCGTCCAGGTATGGAACCGGGCGACCAGTTTCCGAAGGCATCAACGGGCCGGTGTGGCCGACCTGAGTGCAAAACGGGATGTCGAGTTCGATGCACTTCACATACAGCGGAAAGTACAGCTTGTCATTCGGCGGCAATTTCCACAGCCAGGGAATTACGCGCAACGCCTTGAAACCAAGCTGATTCACTGCGCGATCCAATTCGCGGACGGCTTCAACAGGCTTTTCCAGATTGACTGCGGCCACACCGACAAAACGGTCGGGAAATTCCGCGATCATTTCTGCGATCAAGTCATTGCTGAAAATGTTGATTCCCGGACGATGCCACGCTGACAGCATCAAGGTTTGAATGCCCGCGCGATCCATTTCGGCAACGATCTGCGCTGTCGTCAAACCGCTTTCCAGCAAGTGCGACGAACCGGATTGTTTGAACAGCCGCGCGACCTCCGGCAGCTTTTCAAAAGCGTCACGCCGAGCCGGCTGCGCCCAGGTGTCAATGATTGGGAAAGTTTCGTCTTTTGGCATCGTCGCTAAACCTCATCAACATCAACCCATTCAAAATCCACTTGCTCTCTTTTGGCACAGACAGTCATTGAAAATTCGTTGATGACATCTCGCCCAAGAATGTCTTCATCAACGTCATCCCGGCAATCAACTGTGACGAAAACTGGATGCTCTCCAACATGCACCAGTGCGTTGTAAAGCTGACGCATTTTCGGCGCTCCGCCGATGCCGCCAACTGAAAGACGCCCGGCCAGATCGTGCCACAAGCCAGTTTTGTCAGCCACGTCATTCCGCAAAACCGTCAAGTCAGCGCCAGTGTCTATGACGAAAGTGACTTCGGTTGATTCATTCAAACGCAAGTTGCTGACCGACGCGGTAATCATCGGCATAGGAGGCGTATAGCTGCGATCATAAGCGCCCGAAGTAATTTGGCGAACACGCAACACTACATTTTCCTCGCCAACCAAATTCACATACATCAAACCGCTGCCGGTCTTTTTCCAAGCTTCGGCGGCCACTTTGCTCATTTGTTCGCCGACAGCGACGACTTGCCGGCCAACGATTGCCACCCATTTGCCTGCATACTTCTGGATCAATTCGTCACGTTGCTGCCAGTAGGCCTGTTCTTCCTGCTCAAATTGTTGCTGAGTTTCTTCGCTTACTTGCATAAATGCCTCTTTCTCCCTGCCTCGGCTTGCAGCTTGATTGCAAGCCGAGGCAAGGGAAGATTGCCCATCTTCAAAAGATGTAGCCGCCAGCTTCGACGACTTTGTTGGACAGCCGTTCACGAATCGCAGCCGTGTTGAGCGGTTCCTGTTTCGTCAATCGGCGCAACGCCACCAGCATGACGCGGAGTTCGTCGCCTTCAGAAATTGCAGCCAGAGCGTTTTTGGCCGCGACTTCGATGCGATTGATGGCGTCGTGCGTGAACAGTTTCGTCGCGTCAATCGCTGCCGCGTGTTTTTCCGCTCCATCCTGAGCGACCAGTTTGGCGGTGCGGCCAACAGCGCTGTCAATCTGGAAGGCGTCAATGATGACATCTGCCGTCCAGCTCAACACCATTTGCTGTTCGACCAGTGCTGCCTGGAATTTTTGGGCGGCGGAGCCGAGCAAGGCGATGGCGACTTTCTTGGCATTGGCCGCCAGCTTGATTTCGTTGGCCAGTGGCGATTCGTCGTCGCCGTCATCGAACGAAGGACCGGCCAGCAATTCTTCCTGTAACTTCATCGCCGCCTGAAACAGCGGCAAGCCGCCTTTCATCGCGCGTTTGATGAGTTGGCCGGGAATCAACAGGCGGTTGATTTCGTTCGTGCCTTCAAAGATGCGGTTGACGCGGCAATCGCGGTAAGCGCCTTCAGCCGGGTAATCTTCGGTAAAGCCGTTGCCGCCGTGAATCTGCACGTTTTCGTCGGCGCAATAAAACAGCAGTTCGGAACCGGCGACTTTGGCGATGGCGCATTCGATGGCGTATTCCTCGATGGCTTTCATGACAGCCACCGGGTCGGCTCTGTCAATTGTCGCTTCGCGGGCTTCGATCATTCCGGCGGTGCGATAGACGGCAGAATCGCAGGCGTAAATGCGCGCAGCCATTTCGGCAATCTTGTATTGAATTGCGCCGAAGCTGGCGATGGCGCGTCCGAACTGGCGACGTTGTGCGGCGTATTTGGCCGACTGGCCGAGAACTCGTTTGCTGCCGCCGATTCCGCCTGCGCCCAGATTGATGCGCCCGTGATTGAGCACGTTGAAAGCGATCAAATGGCCTTTGCCGATTTCGCCCAGCAACCGATCTTTAGGGATTTTGGCGTCCTGCATGATGATCGGCGTGGTGGACGATCCGCGCTGGCCGAGCTTGTGTTCTTCGTTGCCGTGGCTGACGCCGGGATCGTTCTTTTCGACAATGAAGCCGGTGAAATGTTCGCCGTCCAGTTTGGCAAAGACCGTAATCACATCGGCAAACCCGCCGTTGGTGATCCACATTTTTTCGCCGTTCAAAATCCAGTGCGCGCCGTCTTCGCTCAAGCGTGCAGTGGATTTGGCTCCGAGCGCATCAGAGCCGGAACTGGATTCGCTCAGGGCGTAAGCTCCAACCCATTCGCCGGAACCGAGTTTCGGCAAATACTTTTCCTTTTGTTCGTGTGTGCCGAACAACAAAATCGGTAACAATCCGATGCCCGCCGTTCCGCCAAAGCCCGTCGAAAACGACGCACTGCCGGTCAGGTGTTCGTAAATCAACATCTGCGAAACGTGATCCAGATCGAGTCCGCCGTAAGCTTCGGGAATCGAAGCATTGATCAAACCCAGGTCAGCGGCTTTCTTGATGAGTTCGCGCTGGATTTCGTAATCCTTGGTTTCGATCTTGTCGAAGTTCGGCATGATTTCGTTTTCGACGAACTCATCCGTCGTTTGCGCGATCAGCTTTTGTTCGTCGGTGAAATCTTCGGGTGAAAAAACGTTTGCGGGCGCAGTTTCCTGAAGCAGAAATCCGCCGCCTTTGATGATCTCTTTTGCCATGGTTATTAGTCCTCTCAAGTAAAGTAGACAAGTAGTCAGTAGACAGTAATCGGTAGGCGAGAGTTTCAATTGAACCCTACTTTCTACTGACTACTGGCTACTTTTACCGCATCAAATTCTCAAAAATTCCTGCCGCGCCCATGCCGCCGCCGACGCACATGGTCACCATGCCGTAGCGGGCTTTGCGGCGCTTCATTTCATAAAGCAACGTCGCCGTCAGTTTTGCACCTGTGCATCCGAGCGGATGGCCGAGCGCAACGGCTCCGCCATTGACGTTCAACCGTTCCATGTCCAAGTTCAAGACTTTGATGACCGACAAGGCTTGCGCTGCAAAGGCCTCGTTGAGTTCGATCAGGTCAATGTCTTCCAGTTTCAATCCAGCGATTTTCAAAACCTTCGGAATCGCCACGACCGGGCCGATGCCCATTTCTTCAGGCGCGACGCCGCCGGTGGCAAACGCAACGAAACGCGCCATCGGTTGCAACCCCAACGCCGCGGCTCGCTCTGCTGACATCACCAATGCCGCCGCTGCGCCGTCTGAAGTTTGCGACGAATTGCCTGCCGTCACTGTGCCTTTGACATGAAATGCCGGACGAAGCTTGGCCAACCCTTCAACAGTCGTATCGCGGCGAACGCCTTCGTCCACTTCAAAGACGGTTTCGCGGACCCGAACTTTGCCGCGACCTTTGTCGTCGGTTTCCAGTTCGCGCGTCGCCACGGTGAAGGGAACTATTTCGTCTTTGAACCGTCCGCCGTCAATCGCCGCCGCTGCGTTGCGATGCGAACGCACGCTGAATTCATCGGCCTGTTCGCGTGTGATTTCATACTTGCGAGCCAGATTTTCAGCGGTCAATCCCATGTTCAAATAAGTGTCGGGGTAGGTGTCCACCAGCGTTGGATTTGGCGACAAGTTGTAACCGCCCATTGGCAACAGCGACATGCTTTCCGCGCCTGCGCCAATGGCTACGTCGGCGGAACCAACCATTATGTGTTCTGCTGCTTGGGCAATGGCTTGCAAGCCTGACGAACAAAACCGGTTGATCGTGATGGCAGAAGCCGTATTCGGAATTCCGGCCAGCAACGCCGCTTGCCGAGCCATGTTCATGCCTTGTTGGGCTTCGGGCGTAGCGCAACCGACGACGACATCTTCGATTTCCGCCGGACTGACCTGCGGCGCATCGGCCAATAATTTTTTGATGACGGCTGCGGTCAAATCATCCGGCCTTGAGTCTTTCAACGCGCCTCGACCGGATTTGCCGATGGCGGTTCTGAGCGCATTGATGATGACTGCTTCTCGCATGTTTTTCTCCTTGAGTGGGTTAATGATTATTTCGACTACCTGTAATTGGGCGGTGGCAACATGTCGGTAACGGCAATTTCAGCCTCTGGTTTAATGAGTGGTGAGACACGTTCGCCTTCGGTGACGATGTGTTGATCTGCATAACTGAAGCCGTGCCGGGCATCTGAATCAGGGATCGGTCGGCGAAAAATTTCCAGTTGATGCTTTTTCACATTGAGTACCCAGTAATCTTGTATGCCTGCTTTGGCGTACAGACTCGCTTTTACGGTACGGTCATAGAGAAGAGTTTTATCTGAGATTTCTACGATCAACCCCGCTGTTGTTGGATGGTCAGCCAAGTAATCTTCCATTGCGCCCTGGATGACGGCGATGTCTGGCTCTGGCACGGAACGTTTACTGAGTTGTACAGGTGATTGAGTTTGCACGAACCAGTCTTGCCTGAAGACTGATTTCAGCAAGTCCGCAGTTCTATTTAATGCAATTACGTGTGGTCTTCCCATTGCGCTCATCTCAATCACCTCTCCTTCGATTAACTCAACACGTTTGCCATCGAAAAAACCAAGTTCAGCCAGTTGGTCATATTCACCAACTGTCCAAAGATGCAATTTTGGTTCGATGAGTTTTGCTTGTGCCGTAACCATAGCGCTCTCCTAATTTCTAAGCGGTTTGCCAGTTTTCAGCATGTGCGCCAGGCGTTCTTGAGTCGCTTTGGTCCCGCACAGGCTGACGAAGGCTTCGCGTTCCAGATCGAGCAGATATTGTTCGCTGACGCGCGTGGGCCGGGTCAGATTGCCGCCGCTCATGACCGTGGCGATTTTCAATCCGATCAGCGCATCGTGCGCGGAGATGTATCCGCCGCGCTGCATCATGTGCATACCCAGTTTGAATTTGGTCAGCGCCGCTTCCCCCAGCACCAGCACGTCCTGGCGCGGTTGCGGCGGCGTGTAGCCTTCAGCGACCAAAGTCAGCACGGTTTGTTTGGCTTCTTCGATGACGCGTTTGTCGTTCATCACCACGCGGTCGGCTTTGCGCAGCAAGCCCCACTTGCGCGCTTCGACGGCGCTGGTGGCGACTTTGCCCATTGCAGTCAATTCAAAATTGGCGCGCAAGACTTCAAACTGATCCACGCCTGGCGAAGCTTCAGCAGCTTCTGCGGCGCGGACAGCCATTTCTTTTGTGCCGCCTCCGCCGGGTAGCAAACCAACGCCGACTTCGACCAGACCGATGTAGGTTTCCGCAGCCGCAACCGCACGGTCGGCGTGCAAAACCATTTCGCAGCCGCCGCCCAGCGTCAGGTGATGCGGAGCAACGACGACGGGTTTGGCCGAATAGCGCAAGCTCATCGTGGTGTTTTGGAATTGGCGAACGCCCAGATTGATTTCGTCCCATTCGCCTTCCTGCGCAGCCATCAACATCATCATGATGTTGGCTCCGGCAGAAAAATTCTCGCCCTGATTGCCGATGACTAACCCAGCGTAATTCTTTTCGACTTCCTTGATCGCCCACTGAATCATTCCCAATTGATCGCTGCCGAGCGCGTTCATCTTGGAATGAAATTCAACGCAGGCCACACCGTCGCCCAGATCAATCAGGCTTGCGCCAGCATTTTTCTTGATGACTTTGTTTTGGTCTTTCAGCGATTTCAGGATGGTGATGCCAGCCGGAACGGGCACAGGCTTGTATTCGCCGCTGGCGAAATCAAAGTATTGCCGTTGGCCGTTTTCCGTTTTGTAAAAGCTTTTGGCTCCGGCGGCGAGCAACTTTTCGACGTTGGCCGGAACGGGACGGCCTTCTTCTTTCAATCGGGCGACGGATTTTTCCAAGCCGATGGCGTCCCATTTTTCAAACGGCCCCATTTCATGCGCGAAGCCCCACTTCATCGCGTTGTCAATTTCAACGATGTTGTCGGCGATTTCGGGGATGCGGTTGGCTGCGTAACTTCCGGCTTCGGACATCGTGCGCCAGAGGAATTCACCGGCTTTGTCGTCGGCGTAAACCAGCGCGCGCAAACGTTCGGGCAGGCTTTCGATTTGTTTGGCCGCGCCGAGCGAAGCGAATTGCGCTTTTTGTTGCGGGCGATATTCAAAGGTACTCAGGTCGAGGGTAGTGATGTCTTTGCCGACTTTCTTGTAAAAGCCGCCGCCGGTTTTGTCACCCAGCAAACGTCGTTCGACCATCGCTTCCATAAACGCTGGCACTTTGAACGATTCGCGTTTTTCGTCGTTGGGCAGACTGGCGTAAAGGTTTTTCGCTACGTTGTAGGCTGTGTCGAGTCCGACGACATCCAACGTGCGGAAACTGGCGCTTTTGGCGTGGCCGATGACGGTTCCGGTTAGCGCGTCCACTTCTTCAAAACTCAGGCCGAGTTCGCCCATGACGTTAAAGGCATTGAGCATCGAAAAATTGCCGATGCGATTGGCGACGAAGCCCGGCGTGTCTTTGGCGTAGACGATGCCTTTGCCCAGGGTTTTGTCGAGAAAACCAGCCATAAAGCAAACAACATCGCTGTCTGTTTCGGGCTGCGTGATGATTTCCATCAAGTGCAGATAACGCGGCGGATTGAAAAAGTGCGTGCCCAGAAACCGTTTGCGGAAATTGTCTGAACGGCCTTCGGCCAGCTCGGCGAGCGGAATGCCTGATGTGTTGGAAGTGATGATCGCTTCAGGTTTCAAATGCGGTTCGATGCGTTCGTACAGCGAGCGTTTGATGTCGAGCTTTTCGACGATGGCTTCGAGCACCCAATCGCAATCGCTGAGCTTCGGCAAATCGTCTTCAAAATTGCCGACCGTGACGAGCTTGGCCGCATCGCCGACGAAAAACGCCGCCGGCTTGGCTTTTTGCGCAGCGTCGAAGCCGGCTTGGGCGATGCGATTGCGCACGGCACGCGATTCCAGCGTCAAACCTTTCGCCTGTTCATCAGGCGTCAATTCTTTCGGCGCGATGTCCAACAGCAAACACGGAATGCCAGCATTTGCCAGGTGCGCGGCAATCTGCGCACCCATCACTCCCGCGCCCAGCACCGCTGCTTTTTTGATCTGCATAGTTGATGTCTCCTCGAAAATTTCTCAACGCAAAGCCACGTTGCGTTTGATGATCAATAATTCGTCAAAATCTGTTCCGGCGCGAAGCCCAGTTCGCCCAATCGTTTTTTTGTTTGCGCCTGCATGTCCGGCGAACCGCAGACCAGCGCCAGCGGGTTGTTCATTTCCGGCACGACGTGGTCGAGCAGGCTTTGCACATAACCGGTCGGGCCGTCCCAATCGCTGTCACCGGGTTGGCTGATGACCTGACGAAGTTCGACGCCGTGTCGCCGCCAATCAACGGTCATCTCATTTTGGTAATAAAAATCTTCAACCGTGCGCGCGCCGAACAGAACGAAAAGCCGTCCGAAATCTTCGCGAGTCGAAAAAAGATGGCGCAGCGTCGAACGCAACGGAGCCAGGCCGGTTCCCATTGCCACAAAAACCAGATCGTGGCCTTTGTAATCAGCGATTGGGAACCCCTTGCCGACGATGTTTTTCAGCGCGATGGTTTTGGCGCGGTTTTCAAACAACGCCGTGGTGATTTCAAACGCCGGTTTGTGTTTGACCAAAAACTCGAATTCGGATTCATCCGGCGCTGACGCAAAAGCGAAATAGGATTCTCCGTAATTGTCAATTTCCAAAACGGCCACTTGTCCGGCGATAAAGCTCGGCAGCGGATTTGACGACGACATGAAAAAGCTCCACGTGGAAGCTGTGTGTTTGACGGTGCGCGCGATGCTCAGACTGATCGGAAGCTGCTGGTTCATGTAAATTTCAAATGTTTGGCCTGGTCTTTTTCCAGTCAATGCTATTCCGCCGATGCGTGAGCGACTTCTTTTTCGTGATAAAGCTGGTCAATCGCCTTTTTGTGTTTTTCGACCACGACGCGACGTTTGACCTTCAACGTAGGCGTCAGTTCTCCGCTTTCGACAGTCAGTTCGTGATCGAGCAGCAAGACAGCTTTGATCTTTTCATATTGAGAAAGTTCAGTTGTGCATTGAGCGATTTCGTTTTCGATCAAGCTGACGATTTGCGGATGCGCGATCAATTCAGCATTGGTGGCGGCGGAAATACCTAGTTGTTCGGCGTGGGCTTTCAACACGTCCAGTTGCGGAACGATCAATGCAGCAGGAAATTTTCGGTCATTGCCTATGACGACCACCTGATTGACGAATCGGCTGCGTTTGATGAGGTTTTCAATCGGTTGCGGAGCGATGTATTTGCCGCCGCTGGTTTTCAGCAAATCTTTTTTGCGGTCGGTGATGAACAGGTATCCATCTTTGTCCAGCACGCCGATATCGCCTGTGTGCAGCCAGACGCGGCCTTCGGCATCGGTTTCCAGCGTCTCGGCGGTTTCTTCGGGTTTGTTGTAATAACCCTGCATGATATTTGCGCCGCTGGCCAGAATTTCTCCGTCCTCGGCAATTTTGACGGTGACGCCGGGCATGGCTCGCCCGACGGACCCCAGCCGATTGTGGGTATCTGTGCAGGCAGTGATGCCGGGCGAACTTTCGGTCAGACCGTATCCCTGCAAAATCGGCATTCCGGCAGCGTAAAACGTCCTGGCCAGATCGGGCGCAAGCGCCGCTCCGCCGGCAACGAAAGATCGAATCCGCCCGCCCATCGCCGTTCGCCATTTGGAAAAAAACAGCGTGTCCGCAATTTTGTGCTTGAGGCTCAACAATAAATCAGGCTTTTGGCCATTGCTGACAAGTTCCGCCCATTGCTGGCCGACGGCGACAGACCATCGAGCGACCTTGGCCGTCAAGCCGCCTGCTGCTTCGGCTTTTTCCATGGCGCGAGCCTGTATTTTCTCGAACAGGCGCGGAACGCTGGTCAGGTAATTCGGTTTCACGTCGCGCAAGTCTTCGGCGACGGTTTCGATGCTGCGCGCGTAAAACACTTTGGCTCGTATGAACAGGTAGAAATAAATAACAGCGCGCTCAAAGATGTGAGAAAAGGGAAGAAAGCTCAATGCGATATCGTCTTCGGCAACGGTCGTGACCTGCACAGTGCTCAGCACGTTGGCGACAAGATTGCTGTGCGTCAGCATCACCCCTTTGGGATCGCCTGTCGTTCCGGAGGTGTAAATCAATGTCGCCAGGGTTTCCGGTTTAACCGTAGCTTGCATGTTTTCAAAGGCGTGCGGATCGGTGTCATAAGCCGCCGCGCCCCAATTAAGCAGTTCGTCGAAACTCATGACCTTGCCGCTTGGCGCGCTGACCTTGTCGAATGACACGATGACACGCAATTTGGGGCATGAATTCAACGCTTCGCGGACGCGGTCGTATTGCGCCTGGTTGGAAATAAACAAAATTTCGACGCCCGCGTCATTGAGGATATACGCAACCTGTTTTGGGGCTTGCGTGGGGTAAATCGGAACGTCCGCCGCTCCGCAATTGATGACAGCCAGATCGGCAATCGTCCATTCAATGCGATTTTCCGACAGCAAGCCGACGTGAGCGTCGGGCTGAACTCCGAGGGCGAACAATCCCATCGCAGCCAATCGGACTTTTTCCGCCAATTGTTCGGTCGAAACCGGCTGCCATTGATCGCTGCGTTTGTAATTCAGCAACGCAGGTTTCGGTTTTGCCAAAACGTGACGATACAAATCCACCAGAGTTTTGATTTGGGCATCAGACATGGTTTGTGCTCACTCCGTTAAAGAAAACATCCAAAACCGGTTCGGCCATTGCCGTCAGACTGTGATTGCCATGGCTCAGCACCCAATTCGTCGCCATCTCATCCAGCAGGCCGAACAACAACTTGGCCACGAATTTTGAATTCAAGGCTGACCGGAACACGCCTACTCGCTGGCCTTCCTCTATAATTTCACGCAGCATTTGCAAGTATTCCGCCAGATACGTCGTCGAAAACTGTTCCATAAACTTGGCGGATTGCCGCAACTCAATCTGAAAAACTACTGCGATGTCGCGCTCTTGTTCGAACAAGGAAAAATGCAGTCTGGCGAAACTCAGCAGTTTTTCTTTGGCGTTGGCCATTCCGGCAAGTTCGGCTCTGGCGCGAGCCAGGAATTCGCCCATTGCCCAACTGAAGATCGAGGCCAACAGATCGTCTTTGTTCTTGAAATATAAATAAACCGTTCCATCTGCCACGCCGGCAGTGCGCGCCACGTCGGAAACTTTTGCATTGAAGTAACCGGATTGAGCGAACACTTTGGCCGCCGCGCGCAGAATTGCTTCGGATTTGCCATTGCGATGTTTTTCTTCGGGCAGTTCATCTGTATGAACCGTCACTTTACGCTTTGTTTGCATGGGTTTGTTAATCAGAATGATGGCTGAATGAGCACTCATTCAGCCAGCGTCATCTTATAGAAATTAACGAGCAGCGGCAACTGACTAATCTGCAAGGAAATAACTTTTGCTCGCCTTACTTTAGGCACGTTTATGGGCTATGACCTTTGTCAGAAGAACGCTGACAAAAAATAAAATAATAGCTTTAGAAATGTTGTATTGATAAATACAGTTGTGCTATCTTCCACCCGGTCACTTATATCCCCCCAGTAAAATCTTGAAATCAGTGAATATGGTAACCTTCAGTATTATCTATACTTTAGATGTATAGGTGACGCTGAGAGTTTTGGGCAGGTTATTTAGTGGGATTGTTGCGGCTGAGAAATCAGCGGTTGATAACAATTTCCACTGAGGACGAAATTTCACGGAATAACCGGTGATTTGACTACAGAAGATATTTTGTCTTCTGTCAGTTAAGTGCGACAGAATTGCGTAATGAGTGAGTTTTTTGCTTGCCGTCATTACGATTGTAAAAGGTTATTCTTTACAGAAACCATTCAGTACCAGAAAGAGCGGAGTATGTATATGGGAAGCATAGAAAACGCCCGCCCCGTCGAAGGCGTTAAAACCAGAAGACGTTCAATTTCCAGTTTAGACTTGATTGAATCCCTGGCGCGTCTGGAGTTCAGTTATCTTTTTGATTACCTGACACTCAAAGGGATTTCGTCAAAATTTACCTTCAAGCGTTATCCTCATCGGAGCACGATTTATAACGCAGGGGATGAACGCAGTCAGATTTTCGGGCTGGTTCAGGGATACGTCAAAGTTATGCGTATGGACCGTCATGGAAACCCGGCGCTGATTGACATCCTGGCGCCGGGGATGATTTTTGGCGAAGACGCCTTGTATCTGACCGGGCCGCGTGATCGCGCCATGCAGGCACATGAAGACGTGACCGTCGTATACACCAGCAAAGAAGACTTTCAGCAGATGATCAGCGAGCATCCGAAGCTATACGATTATGTGTTTCGCACGATTGGTGAAAGGTTGAAACGAACTGAAGACCGCGTGTTGAATCTTTCTTTGGAAGCTGTTCCCGGTCGTTTGACCAGAGTCCTGTCCGAAATGGCATTTCGTTATGGAACGGTACAGGAAAACGGTTCGGTGATCATCAATCTGAAATTGCCGCACCGTGAAATCGCCGATCTGGTGGGCAGCACCCGCGAATCGGTGACGGCTCATTTGAACGATTTGCGTCGTCGAGAATTGATTGACGTCAACGAACGGCACATTGTCATCAATGATCTGACTCTGTTATCCGAAGCCGCTGGCTGAGCCGGTTTTGCAGATTTTTCGTCAGAGGGTAAAGTGAAATCGGCTTTTGATTTTGCCCTCTGACGGAAGACCGCTAAACTGACTTGGTCATGACTCAAGAATACACGGCAGATTCTCAACGAAAACGAATCGGCGTCGTCACCGGTGGCGGCGATTGCCCTGGGTTGAATGCGGTCATTCGCGCCGTCGTGATTGGCTCGCTCAATCGAGACTGGGAAGTTTTCGGCATTGAAAAAGGCTTCGAAGGGCTGCTTCACCCGGAGCGCGTTCATTTGCTCAACACTCAGGATGTGCGCGGCATCATTTATCGCGGCGGAACTATTCTCGGCACCACCAACCGCGGCAATCCTTTCAAACACAAAATTCAGCAAAACGGCCAGACGACGGAAATTGACGTTTCCGATCAAATCGTCGAATCATTTCAGGAATTGGACTTGGATGCCCTGGTCGTCATTGGCGGAGACGGCACGTTGACCATCGCCAGTTATCTGTCCGAAAAAGGCATCCCGGTCATCGGCGTTCCGAAAACAATTGATAACGATTTGATGGCGACGGAAATGACCTTCGGTTTCAGCACTGCCGTCAGCACGGCCACCGATGCGATTGATAAATTGCACGCCACCGCCGAATCCCACGAAAGAGTGATGATCGTCGAAGTCATGGGACGCAATGCCGGATGGATTGCGCTGTACTCCGGCGTCGCCGGCGGAGCCGATGTCATTTTGATCCCAGAAATTCAATACACGCTGGACGCGATTGCCGAAAAGCTGCATGAACGTTGGCGGCGAAAACGAAACTTCGCCATTGTTGTTGCGGCGGAAGGAGCGATTCAGGTCGGCGGAGATTTGATCTTCCAAGACCCGCAATTTGCAGGTGATTCGCGCCGACTTGGAGGAATCGCCGAATATCTAGCCAAAGAGCTTGGACAAATGACCGGATATGAAACCCGTTCGCTGGTGCTCGGCCATTTGCAGCGCGGCGGCCAACCGACTCCGGCGGACAGGCTGCTTGCCACTCGATTCGGAACCGCCGCCGTTCGTGCCATCCAGCGAGGCGAACGAAATGTGATGGTTGCTTATCAGTCTTCCACCATCATCACCGTCCCGCTCGCCACTGCCATCGAACACCGCAAACAAGTCCCGCTGGATTACGATTTGATCCAATCAGCGCGCGATCTAGGCATTTCGTTCGGAGATAAATAACGGCGAAGATGAACTACATCGGTTCCAAACATTCGCTGTTGCCATTTATTGAAGAGACGTGGCGAAAAGTCCGTGATGGCGACGAGCAAACGGCGTGCGACATTTTTGCCGGGACTGGAGCAGTCGGACGGATGTTCAAACGGCTTGGGCTGAGAGTGATTGCCAACGACTTTCAGCATTACGCCTACACGCTCAACAAAGCCTACATCGAGATCAATCATCAGCCGCGCTTCGCTCAATTGCTGAAAGCCTATCAATCGTTCACCAACCCCGAAGCCGTAAATTCATCTGGGAAAGTTTTGGCGTTGCTCAATAGTTTGGAAGGCGTGGCGGGATTCATTGCGGAGAATTACAGCCCACTGGCCAAGCGGTTTTATTACTCGACAGACAACGCCGAAAAAGCCGACGCCATTCGCCAGGCAATCGAAAGCTGGCGCGAGCAGAAACTCATCAGCGAAGCCGAATACTTTTATTTGCTGGCGTCGCTGCTGGAAGCCATTGACCAGGTTGCCAACACCGCCAGCGTGTATGGAGCTTTCCTGAAGAAGTTCAAGACGAGCGCCCTGCGTCCGCTGACGTTGAAGTCGCTGGAGCTGTCCAATCACGTCAAAGGCTGCGAAGTTCATCAGCGAGACGCCAACGAATTGATCCGCGAAATTGAATGTGACGTGTTGTATCTGGACCCGCCATACAACCATCGGCAATACGGCGCGAATTATCACGTGCTGGAAACCATCGCGGCGTATGACAATCCGCAGGTTTCGGGCGTCACCGGCATGCGCGAATATCCGCGAAGCCGCTACTGCCAGTCGAAGCGTGCCGCCGAAGCGCTGGAAGATTTGATCGTCAACGCGCGAACGCGACACATTTTGCTCAGTTACAACGACGAAGGCGTGATGAGCACCGAAGAGATCAAACGGATTCTGAAATTGCGCGGCAAGCCAAAAACGTTCAAGCAAAAATATAATCGCTTCAAAGCCGACAACGGGCGCGAATACAAACGCGACGCGACCGTCGAGTTCGTGCATTACGTTCGCTGCGTCAAATAATCAGCCGCGTGGTGATGTCTGAAAACTCGAATTGGCGATTGCTGCCGCGAGCTTTGCCACGTTTGTGTTTGATCTGAAACGTCACGACAACCTGCCCATCAATCTTGATGCCGAATTCCGAAGCGATGTGATTGTTGCGCGGACGCGAAGGCCGAAACGAAATCCGATCCGCTGTCAGCCGCTCGACATCCATCGCTTCCAGCCGCGATTCCCAACTCACCGAACCATTTTCCCGATCAAATATGATGACCGTGCTGCCGTCGTTTCCGTGTTTGAACCGCAGCAATTGGCGAAACAGAAACTTCGCCGCTTCCAGATTGGTCACGCGGGCGCGACTGAAATCATCCGGCTGGCAATCCACCAAACCGAGTTTGCGAATCAGAATTTGCGCGACAAGTTCTGAAACGTTGAGGTAATTCGCCTTCAATTCTTCCATCGAAGCAAAGCCGAGTTCGCGCATCAACGACGTGAGTTCTGTTGGCGAAACGCGAAAATAACGCTCTGCCCATTTGTTTTGAATGTCGGGTGTCTGGCCTTCGGCGACGGCAATCTTGTTGGATTTTTCGGTTTTGACCGAAAGCGGCAACCGTTCGCCGGTTTGGAATTCCAGCACAAGGTCGGCGGCTTTGGCATTGGCGAATTCTCTGGCGGAGTGCTGCACGCGCGCCAGCGAAGTTTTTTCAAACCGCTTTAACAACTCCGCTGCGCCGCGTTCCGTTGCCGCGGCGATGTTGGCGCGTTCAATTTCAAACTGCTTTCGCGCAGGATGATTGTTCGGCAAACGGCTGATGGCTGCGCGCATTTTCGCTTCGCAGGTTTCCAGGTTAAACGATGGTTGGTTGATGCCGCCAAGTTCGATCAGTTTGTTGGCCAGTTTCAGTTCCGCGAAGGTTCCCAGTCCGTCGTGGAATTGCCCTTCGATGATTTCAAACTCAGTCGCAGATTGTTTCGGCGTTTGAGTGAAAACCGTTCCGCCAGCGAAAGCCAGCAAAGCGATCAGGCTGAAAAGTTTTGCAGCGGCTTTGGCCACAGAATCACCCAAGATGTTTGGCCAGCAATTTCATCAACGTCGGCTCGACTTCGCGGCGAATGTCGGCGTTGGCGTAACCGATCCACGAAACGTCGGACGTTGTGTCGAGCGGCGCGTTGAGTGGTTGGCCGTCCGTGCCAGTGATTTCGACGCCGGCTTCTTCGGCAATCAGCGCCGTGCAGAGGTCGTAAGGATGGCAGGCGTGGCCGACCGGTTTGCCTTCGCGCGCGAAACGCTCGAACAACAATCCGCGCACATCCACCAGCAAACGATCGCGTCCGGTCATCAATTCATAAAGCTGGCCGCCGGTCGAAAGATACTGTTCGTCGAACATGGCAGTTTTGCTCTGTTCCAATCCACCGATGAGTTCCAGCGCCAGTTCTTCTTCCATTGCGGCGAAAATTTCCTTGCCGCCTGGGAACGGATGAAAGAAGGACGCAAAGCCCCCGGCAATGGTTTTTGCGCGCGATGGTCGTGGTTGAAATTCGGCGCGTTCGCCAGTCAGCAAATTCGTCGTTTCGCCGTCTGCGCCTCCGCCACGAATTGCCCAGAGCGTATCGGCCAGGGCGGCTCGTGTGGTTGGGATTTCCACCTGCACGGCGATCTGAATGTTTTGCAGGGAGGTTTCATCGCCTAGATTGGGCGCCAACCCCGCCAACCACCACGCGCTGCGTTTGTTGTACATGATCGGTCGCGTGCCGTCTATCGGGTCAACGATCAGACGCGCCTGGCATTGTTCGATGGGGACGTTGGCAGGAAAGGCCAGTGGTTGTTCGTCATTGACGCCTTCGCAAATCAGCGCGAATGAAATAATGGGTTGCAGGTGTTCGACCAGCGCGGGCAGCAGAATGGTTTCGACCGACCGATCAATGGCGTAGATTTTGTCGGCGGCGGTTTCAAACGCGACGGCGGAAAGCGATTCGGCGGATTGCTGGCGAAGCTCGACCAGCACGTGGTCGCGCACAACTTCGCCCACGTTCACCAGCCTGCGCTTTACTTCTTCAAAATCAGGCAGCATTTGAAAAATGGCGCTGAAGAATTGGGTTATTTGCTTCGACGCTTCATTGTTGTCGCGTCGGATTTTTCTCCCCTTGAGCCGGCGGAAGTCACTGAAGAATGATTGCCGGAACCATTATTGCGATTTTCACGCGCCCAGGCTGCCTGCGAAGCTCGCAGGTGGCCGGTCAACATGTACTTGGCGCGTTCAGGGTCGCGCCTTTTGATGGCTTCGACGATTTTGCGATGCCAGTCAATGGCTTCTTCCTGGTCAACCGCGTGTTTCACTGTTTCGCGTCGCAGATTGAACAGCAACTGGGCGACGGTATCCATCACTCCGCTCATCAATTTGTTGTTGGCGGCTTTGGCAATCGCCTGATGAAACCGTATGTCGTGTTTCAGATAATTTTCCGGATCGTTGGCGCTGGCTCGCATGCCTTCGATTTCTATGTTCATCGTCTTGATGTCTTCGTCTACTGCGCGTTCGGCTGCCAGTTCCGCCAGACCGGCTTCGATAATCAATCGTGCTTCGAACATTTCCTCGTCGCTGGTGTTGTTGATCAGAGTCATAAACCGCATCGGTTCTGTGAACACTTCGGGCAGCGAATTGGCAATGTAAGTTCCCGCGCCGGGTTTGGCGTGAATGATGCCCATCACCGACAAGGCTTTCAGCGCCGTGCGAAGACTGGGGCGACTGATGTGCAGCATCTCTGCCAGTTCACGTTCCGGAGGCAACCGGCTTCCAGCTTTCAATTCCCCACGTTCCAGCAATTCCTTGATTCGTTGGACAACAAGTTCGGTGATCCCAGCTCGATCAATCGGCGCCATCGCCGCAGTCAAATTATGCGAATTACGACTGGTCATGCATCCTCCTGTTTCGGATGTTTTGAGGCAGAAGCGTTTTTTCGTCAGGACTCAGCGCAGGTGTAAGTCTCGGCAGCGCTGTAATTTGGTTTGACCGGCGAACTATAAGACCGCTGAGATGGCTTGTCAATTTTTCAGCATGGAATCGGTCTGGATTTGGTTGACGGTTTGATTGCTGACAGCAGTTCGGCTCGTTTGACAGCAGGAAATCGTTCAATCGCGTATAGCAAAGTCGTGCGCGGAATCAACGTGCCACGAGTAAGCAGAAATTCTTCCAATCGTTGAGCATGGGGTTTTCCGGCTTTGCGCAACAGCCAGCCGACGGCTTTTACACTTCCGACGGCAACAAAACAGTTATGGCAGAAAAGCGTTTGAAATCGTCTTTATTGAACGTCAATAAGTGTGTGATGCCGTGAACATTCATCGCGGCAACGATTCGCGCATCGTGCGAATCTCGCCCACGAACTGAGTGCTGGGTTACCAATCGCTCCCACTCAGGGTAAATGGACGGTGAATCTGGCAGGAAAAGGAACAGGTTTTTTATCCGAATCAGTTCGACTTGTGTATCGGGGACTGATAATCCCAAACCGTTGAATTGAACCTCTCGTGTTGCAACAGACCAAAATTCATAAAGTGTTTGCGGAATGACGTGGATGATTTGACCTTGGCGTAGTAAAGCGGTGGTGGCTTGCGTCGCTTCGGCATGCATCGAATGCGCTGGCTGTGCCATTCGCAACAGAATGTTTGAATCCAGCACGTAGCTCATAATTGCTTGTCTTCTCGGTCGGCATAAATGCTTTCGCGGCTGATTGCTTTATCGGAAAGCGGTGGCGCGGCGGAACGCTGGCGGCTTGCCCATTCCTCGACTGCCCTGGCTCTTTCCTCTGGTGAAACTGTCTCAAAAAAGGAAGCCTGCGATAGTCTTGACTCGGTTTCAGCGAGTGAACGGAGCCAATCAGCGATAGTCAGCCCTTTCGCTTCAGCTTTTGTTCTGAGTAAAGCCGCAGTCAATTGATCCACTTCAATCGTTGTTGTTTGAACGCCCATAAGATTACCTCTCAATTAAAGCATAGCGCGTTCTTGAGATTATCGGCAATGCCGACTCTATTGATTCCAATGTTGCAGTGAGTTTATATCTACTTTGGGGGTGCGTTGAGCAGATGGCTGGTGAATCCGCAACGGCCAATTATGATTCAGGGCTGATCTGAAAGGCGATTCATTGTCAGAAGCGGCTGAGTGCAGAACGATTTACGAATGCACTCAGCCGCTTCTGTTTTCGGTTATGTCTTCAGTTATTTGCTTACGAACGCCAGCCAATCGCCCGGCGCTTCCTTCTCACCGGAGGTAATCGCAAAGAATTCTTTCTGCAGCGCGGCCGTAATCGGGCCGCGTTTGCCTTCGCCGATTTTGATGTGGTCAATGGTGCGGATGGGCGTGATTTCGGCGGCGGTTCCCGTGAAGAAAACTTCGTCGGCGGTGTAAAGCGTCGCGCGAGGAATCAACGCCTCGACGATTTCGTAACCGAGATTGCGAGCGATCTGAATCGTTGAATCGCGCGTGATGCCGGTCAAACCTGCGCTGGAAAGCGGCGGCGTGATGACTTTGCCGTCGCGGACGACGAACAGATTTTCGCCGCTGCCTTCGCTGACGTAACCTTGCGTGTCGAGCGCAATGCCTTCGACAAATCCGTTGAGGATGGCTTCCATCTTGATAAGCTGCGAATTCATGTAATTCGCTCCGGCTTTGGCCGTCGGCGGCAAGGTGTTCGGATGCATGCGCGCCCAACTGGAAACGCACACATCAACGCCGTCTTCGATGGCTTCCGCGCCCAGGTATTTTCCCCACACCCAACTGGCTATGTACACCTCGACTGGATTGTTCAGCGGGTTGACGCCAAACGGGCCGTACCCGCGAAACGCCACCGGGCGCAGGTAACATTCCTTGAACCCATTGACGCGGACGGTTTCCAGGCAGGCTTCCATCAGTTGTTCGATGCTGTATTCCAGCGGCATGCGGTAGACGTGGCAGGATTCGTGAAGCCGTTTGATGTGTTCGCGCAGTCGGAAAATCGCCGGCCCTTGCGGCGTTGAATAACAGCGAATGCCTTCGAACAGAGAAGAACCGTAATGGACGACGTGCGACATGATGTGAATGGTCGCGTCGTTCCAGTCAATGAATTTGCCGTTGTGCCAAATCTTCTGTGCGTTGTTGTTGGAACTCGTTGGATGAGCCATAGCAATCGTTTACTCCCTCGAAAATTGTTGCCGGAAACTCTATGTCAGGCAGGAAAAAGTGATTGGTCAGTGTTGAACCAAAGCCAAAGGCATCATATAAGTCGGCTTCCGTAACGGTCAAGCAACGCAACTTTCAAGAGGGAATCAGGCGATGAATTTCGATCAAATCCGCGAATACTGTTTGTCACTGCCGCATGTCACCGAAAAAGTGCAATGGGACAACGATCTGTTGCTTTGCATCGGCGGCAAGATGTTCGTCGTGATGGCGCTCGATGCTGGTTCGCCGTATAGAATTTCCTTCAAATGCACGCCAGAAGAATTTGCCGAACTGACCGAACGAAAAGGCATTGATCCCGCGCCGTACGTCGCCCGCTATCATTGGGTGTCGTTGACCGGATTCGATGTTTTACCGAATGCCGAACTGAAGCGACTGATTCGGGATTCGTACGAAATGGTCAAAGCCAAATTGCCCAAAAAAGTTTTGGCGGAATTGAAATAACCAACATAGGAGATTTTTGCTGATGGCTTACGCACACAAACTGATTGGCGATCATCCGATCAAACTTCGAGACTTCGATCCTGAATACGATGCCGGATTGAAACGCGAGCAAGGCGAAGAGAAATTGAAAAAACTTAGCGCCGAACTGACTCGGTTGCAGGAACTGTTGTATGCCGCCGGACAGCATTCGGTCTTGATCGTGCTGCAAGGCCGCGACACATCCGGCAAAGACGGAACGATCAAAACCGTGATGGGGCCATTGAATTCGCTCGGTTGTCAGGTGGCATCGTTCAAAGTGCCAACTGCCGAAGAGTTGTCTCACGATTTTTTGTGGCGTATTCATAAACAAACCCCAGGCAAAGGCGAAATCACCATCTTCAACCGCTCGCATTATGAAGATGTGCTGGTCGTTCGAGTTCATAAACTCGTGCCGGACAAAGTCTGGCGTTCGCGTTACGTTCACATCAACGATTTTGAAAAGCTGCTGGCCGAATCGAACACCATCGTGCTGAAGTTTTATCTGCACATCAGCAAACAGGAACAGGAGCAGCGTTTGTTGGAGCGCGAACAGGACGCGACGAAATACTGGAAGCTGTCGGCGGGCGATTGGAAAGAACGCACGTATTGGAACGATTACACGCGCGCTTACGAAGATGCGCTCAACCAATGCAGCGCGCCGCACGCTCCATGGTTCATCGTTCCGGCCAACAAAAAATGGTTTCGCAATCTGGCGGTCGCTGAAGCCGTCGTTGCGGCGATGAAGCCTTATGAAAAGCAGTGGATGACGCGGCTGGAAGAAATCGGGCTGAAGTCGAAAGCGGAGATTGAAGAGTTCAAGCAAAATGGTTGAACGTCAGATGAAAAGATCAGGGGAAACTTTGAAAAACTCGCCCAAGGTTCTTGCCTGAGTTTTACTGATTTTTCGCTTGCCATTGACGACTTCCGACACTCTTCCACGTGAACCGAAGATATGAACCAGATCAGTTTGGCGGAGGTCGTTTTGCTCAAGCAGGAATTTCAATGTTTCGCAAGGATCGCCTTCAGGCACCGAAAACGTTCGATCTTCGTAATCTTCGATTAGCTTGGTGAGCAGAGCCAGCAAGCTTCTTTCTTCTGCTGAAAGGTTATTGATCCCTTTGGTCAACAACCGCCCAACTTCTGAATCCGTGCGCTGAAACTCATCTTCAGTTTCGATCACAATTGGAGCAATTCGAGCGATCAAGCGCGAATATTTTTTTCGATCAAATTTAGTGACGGGTTGATTTTTAGCAGTTGCAATCATTTTTCCATTTTCCTCCGTCGTATTCCTTATGCGAGAGCACGTAGCGAACGTAAACTCGTTGTACCTGATACAGCGGAATAACAATCAGCCTGAAATCATTTCCTTTGATGTCGAAAATTGTGCAATCACAGTAAACATCAACGTGTCGAAACGTCGCCCTGATGTCTATAAAATTTTTCCAAACAGCCTTGCTGGCAATCCGATACCATTCCATCAACGCTGTTTCGGCTTCCGGGTGTTTCTTCCAGAACTCGCGCAATTTACTTTTACTGATAATTCGCATCCGCCATTACCTCGCCTGGTCTGCAAGCTCCCATTTAGGGAACGCATTGTCAATCGAAACACTATCCGTCACAAATGCCTCAGGAATAAATTCGGATTATTTAGAAACCGGCGAGTCAGCGAAACATGCTCGACTTCGTCATAAGCCGTTTCGCAAACCGGATGCGAATCGAGGCTGAAAATCTGCGCTTGCGGATAAGCCATCAAAATCGGCGAATGCGTGGCGATGATGAACTGCGCGCCCGCGCCAACCATTTCTTTCATCATCGAAAGCAAGGCCAGTTGCCGCTGCGGCGAAAGCGGCGCTTCGGGTTCGTCCAGCAGGTACAAACCGTTCGGCACAAAACGCGCTTGAAACAATTTCAGAAAACTTTCGCCGTGCGAATTGGCATCCAGGTTTTCGCCGTAACGTTCGATCAATGCCTGCCGCTGCCCCAGCGCCGCGCCTTTCGCCAATCCCAACGCATAACCGGTGTATTCGTTTTCAAATTCGTCAGCCATTTGCTGAAACTCGGCCTGCATCGTCTGCAATCGTTTGGCGAAGTTGAAAAAGTCTTCGGCGCGCAGAAAAAATCCGCGATGCGTTTTGTGTTGCCAGCCGAATTTCAGTTGTTTGCCCAACGCGCGCGCGTTCGACAGGCTTTTGTCGCGGGCGATGTCTTCGCCGCCGACGGTCGGCAAATTGATCGCGGCGGCCAGCGATTCGATCAAGGTGGATTTGCCCGAACCGTTTTCGCCGACGAAAAATGCCACAGGCGAACGCAATTCCAATTCGCCAAAGTTCTGCACCAGCGGCAATGTGAACGGAAAACCGGATTGTTTTTTCGCTGAAGGCTTCAGGCCGATGGTTTGTAGATGAATCATTGATGCTCCTGTTTGTCACTGCGGAAATCTGCTGCTACTCTCCGCGACTCTTTCCCACACAACGACCAGACGACGAAAAGATACCAGAGAAAATGAAAGAATCACGCCACCCGCTGCGGGTTTTGCATCTAACGCATGATTGGATTGCCAACCAGCTTTCACGAGTTACTTCGACCGGCGAAGTCATCGCCGAAGTGGACGGGTTGCGTTTCATAGCCATTTCCGTCGTAGTTTTTCATCACCTGATGTCCATTTATCTGCCCAGCGTCGGGCGCGTGGAAAAGATTCACACCAGCGCGGACTGGTTTGCCGCAGCCGACCAATCCTGGTTGGTTCCTTTTGCTTACAGTGGACATTTCGGCGTCAACCTGTTTTTTGTCATCAGCGGATTCATCCTGGCTCTGCCGTTCGCCAAGCGCGCATTCAATGATCTGCCCGCGCCGAATCTGAAAGGATATTACCTGCGCCGCGTGACGCGCATCGAACCGCCTTATGTAATTTGCCTGCTGCTGCTGTTTTTCATGCTGTGGGTGGACGGCAGAGACTTCACTCATTTGATTCCCAGTCTGATTGCCAGCGTGTTTTACTTTCACGGATTTGTGTTTGGACGCGAAAGCCAGATCAACAGCGTCGCGTGGTCGCTGGAAGTCGAAATTCAGTTTTACATCTTCGTGCCGTTTCTGGTTCGGCTGTTCCGAATTGCCGATGCGCGCAAACGGCGTTGGTGGTTGGCGGGATTGATTCTGGCGTTCGGAGTGTTTTCACAGGAATTCATTTATCCGTTCGGATCGGCGCGATTGCGGCTGACGTTGTTCAACTTCCTGCATTATTTTCTGGCGGGGTTTCTGCTGGCTGATTTTTACCTGAACAACTCCGAACGATTGAAACAGAAAAGCTACCTGTGGGATTTGATTGCGCTGGCCTGCGCGGCGTTCATCCTGTTCACGTTGTGGGCGTTTGGCCATACTTACTTTTTGTTGCCGTTCGTCGTCGCGGGAATGTACGCCGGATGCTGTCTGGGCAAAATCGCCAATCGAATCATCACCTGGCGCTGGATCGTCATCACCGGAGGCATGTGTTACACGATTTACCTGTATCACGTGCCGATCATTGCCCGCATGTTCTGGGAATTGAAATCAATGTCTGTGGCGACCTTGTCCGCGACAACAGATTTTCTGTGGATGAGTTTGCTGGTCTTGCCGGTCATGTTCTTGCTTTGCGCGTTGCTGTTCGTGCTGGCTGAAAAACCGTTTATGCGGTGGAGCCTGACCAAACGCGAACCTGCGCCAACGATTTCAACCGCCATCGCGGATTGAAAAACGATTTGTCGCTTAACTCAGAAAGCGGCGCGCTTGTCCCAGCGCATCGTCAATGCTTTCAAACACGAATTCGCGGCCAATCTTTTCCAGGAAACCGGATCGTTCCATTGCTTCCAGCGGCTGGGTTGCGACTCCGGTCAGCATCAACTTCCCGCCTTCGCGCTGAGTTCGCTCCAGAACGTCTTCCAGCACTTGCAAACCTGTGGCGTCAATCGCCGGAACCATGCGCATGCGAATGATCAGAACCTTTGGATTTTTTTCGACGCGGCGCATGGCGTCTTTGAACCGTTCAATCGCGCCGAAAAACAGTGAGCCATATACTTCAAACACTTCTACGCCAGGCGGCACGTTGCGTTTTGAAATCGGGCGCGGATTGTTCAGGTCTTCTTCCTCTTCGACCAGATTTCCGGTTAGCGAACTGACCTGGGCAACTTCGGACATTCGTTGCAGGAACAGGAATGCTGCCAGCACTACGCCGACTTGAATCGCCACGGTCAAATCAATCAACACCGTCAGCGCAAACGTCACCAGCAAGACAGCCACGTCGCTTTTCGGGCTTTTCAGCAATTTCAGGAAAGCGTGGTATTCGCTCATGTTGTATGAAACAAAAATCAAAATTGCCGCCAGCGTGGGCATGGGAATCAGCGCCGCCCATCGCCCGAAAAACAACATAATCAGCAACAGCGTTACGGAGTGAACAATCGCTGCCACCGGAGTTCGTCCGCCGCTTTTGATGTTGGTCGCTGTGCGAGCAATGGCTCCCGTCGCTGGAATGCCTTGAAAGATGGGCGAAACGAAGTTGCCGATGCCTTGCGCAATTAACTCCATGTTCGACCGATGCCGGGTTCCCATCATTCCGTCAGCGACGACTGCTGCCAGTAACGATTCAATCGCCGCCAGCACAGCGATTGTCAGCGCTGGCGAAAACATTTTGGTAATCAATCCCCAGGTCAGGTGAGGAAAATGCGGAGCAGGCAAGGTGTTCGGGACGCTGCCGAACCTGCTGCCTATCGTTTCAACATCCAGAGTGAGCAACTGAACCGCTGCCGTCGCGGCGATGATTGCCACCAGCGAGCCTGGAATTTTCGGCATAATTCGCGGCCACAGAAAAACAATCGCCAGCGAAGCCGCGCCGACTGCCAGAGCTTGCCAATTGATCGTTGCCGCCGAATGAAAATACGCCGCCCACTTTTCGACAAAATCCGCCGGGACGCTTTCCATTTGCAAACCGAAAAAGTCTCTGATTTGGCCGGAGAAAATAATCAGCGCGATGCCTGCGGTGAAACCGACGATTACCGGATAAGGAATGAATTTCAGAAACGCCCCCATCCGTAACAATCCCATTGCCACCAAAATGCAACCGGCGAGAATCGTGGCCACAGCCAAGCCATCGTAGCCGTATTGTTGAACGATGCCGTAAATGATGACGATGAAAGCGCCGGTCGGGCCGCTGATTTGCGCGCGCACGCCACCGAGCGCGCCGATTACGAACCCCGCGATGACGGCGGTGTATAGTCCCTGTTCGGGTTTCACGCCCGAGGCAATCGCAAAAGCAATCGCCAGTGGTAACGCGACGATGCCGACGATGACGCCGGCAATCAGGTCAGAGGTGAATTGTTTTTTTGTATATCCTTCGCGGAGAACAGTGAAGAGCTTCGGTTCAAGTCGGGTGGGCATTGACGATCCTGATTATTTTACGAACGCGGCCAGTAAGCCGTCTGGTTTGATGATTGATTTCAACACAGGGTAAGGGACAATTACTTCCTGTGGGCCAAAGGCGTAAGCCGCAACCTGATAAGCGTCGAAAGTAATCTGCAATCCATCAGGCGTGATGTTCCAGCTTTTGAAGTTTTCCGCTTTTGGCCCAGCGCCTTCTTTCAACCAGTTTGCATCGGCGACTTCGCCCAATTCTTTGGTCAGCGTCTTCAGACAGTAATCGGAAATCAGTCGCAAATGATTTGAATTCGGCTGGAACAGATCGTCCAGTTTCAGCATTCGCCCGCTGGCCAAATCGTAATTGAACGTAGTCGAAAGCGAATTGCCGTGTGCGCCGCCTGTGAATTGATACGTCCACACCAACAGGCTGATCAGGTTTTTGTCGGCGTAAGGCGTGTGATAACTGATTTCCAGAGCATAACCTGGACGGTCGACGTCGTTGGCGCTCGCTGCCATTTCGGCCAGATCGGCTTTGTGCTGTTTCTTGAATTCGGCGGTGTGACTGGTCACGAATTCGCTGACGGCCTTGTTGAATGCTTCGGCGCGAGCGGCATCGCCACCGGCCAACTGCGGATAGGCCGTATCAATCGTCAGTTTCTGTTTGTTGTTTTCTTCGGTTTGCTCTTTCAACACCAAACGCATTCCGCCCAGATCAAACCGCGTTTCGGCCAGTTCAACCGGCAATGTTTTGGCATCGCCTTTGGACTTTTTCCAATCTCCGGTGAACTTCAACCGCGAATCATCGCCGCGAATTTCCATCACCAACCTGCCTTGGAACACGCCGGTTTGTTTGCCGTTTTCGTCGGTTTCGGTCAATTCGACATTACCGTCCGCGCCAAGCTTGCCCTGCAGGCTGAGCGATTTTTTCTGAATCTTTTTATAACGATACGTTCCCCACAGTTGATTGGCTTCCGTTTGATTGCGGTTGATTTCCATTTCGACCGCGTGTTTGCCGTCAATCAATCCGGCCAACGTTCGCCGAAACCGTGCGGGAACCGGCGCGAGCACTGGCGGCGCTTCCGCCGGAGTCGCAGACGTCGCGGGCGAAGGCGAAGCGTCCGGCTGCGAAATGCCAAGCTGCGTCGGTTTATCGCTGCACGCCATTAAGCTAATAGCTGCCAAACCAGCAGCCGCCCAAAGAGAAACTGTTTTGAATGATGATTGCTTCATAGTTTTCGATGACCTCGATTACCAGTTTAGTGCTTCGGGAGCCTGGCTGAAAAGATCGTACAGTTCTTTGACGACAGAATGCTGGCGTTTCATTTCTGCCCAAACGGTTGGATGGCTTTCTTGTTTTAGTCCGTTGCGCAATGACTTCAGCTTCGATTGCGGGCTTTGGGAATCACGATGCACGATGTATTCGTGCAATCGAGCGCGATAGTTTTCATAAGCTCGGCGTCTGGCCCGCTGCAATTCCTGTCGGTCATTCAGTTTCAAAACGTCAATCGTATATTCCGCGCGTTTATATTCCGGCGTTCCTCGCGGAAAGCGTGGCGCGAAATCAAATGTGAACTGCAAATCCAGTTGAAGCCACCGCATCGCGTCTTCTCGTCGCGGGTCAATCAGCACCGGTTTGCCTGTTGTTGGCGGCAAGACTGGTGCGTTACGAGGCCTCGTAATGTCTTTGAACTCACCGGTTCGCGTGTAGACTGCAAACCGTTCGCGTTTTCCGCCATTGCAACGCCCACAGGAGTAAAGGTAGTTGATCCAGACAAAAACCAAAGACGGATATAAATCCTTTGGTTTGATGTGTTCGACTTCATCGGCTACGGAATCTTCGCAGTAACAGCATCGCCGAGGTCCGGCGCACATCCGAGCCAACGTTTGACGGATGGTCGCAAATTCCTTCCTGCTTGAGTAACGGTCGAAGAGTTTTTTCGCCGCCGTCACCTGCTTGGCATAATCACCCGCAATTTCTACTTCGGCTTGCCATTCATTCAATCGGAGGCTGATTTCTCCAGGCAAGCGCGCGTTGAGCAATTTGATCATTTCTTGTTTTCTTTTCGCCGTCCATTGGTGGCTGCTTTGGTGGTTTCGAGCAATGGCTTGTAGGGAATGCTTGGGAACGCAGCGCGAAGCTTCTGTTGCCTGGCTCGCTCGGTTTTGCTCAATCCCAGATTGACCTCTTTGACATTCAATTCGGCGAGTTCCTTCATCATTTCCTTTCCTCTTTCTGATCGCCCGACATCTTCACCAAACAACGCTGTGCCATACGCATCTAGCACGTCGCCATAAAGCAATCGTTGAAGCGCGATTCCAGTCACCATTCCCGCCTGCTCTTCGCTGCCCGGCGCTGGCAAGCGGAAAACTGTGTCTGCGGCTTGGCAGACTAGCGGACTGTGTGTCGTGACGATGAATTGGATATTTGGGAAATGCTCGCGGAACCAAAGACCGATGCGCCGCTGCCAAGTGGGATGGAGATGAGCGTCAACTTCGTCAATCAGGACAACACCTGGAGCGATGATCTTTGACGAATCATCAGTCGAAAAAATCTGCTCAGGCTTGAAAACAGCCGACATCTGCCGGATCAGTTCAAAGGTCATACTTAATATCGAACGGTAGCCGTCGCTTAATTCTTCGATTGGGACTTGTTTGCCATCGCCATCGGTAAAGACAACCGCATCTGGCGAAATGTCAGTCAGCTTGGCGTGATGAGGCAGAAATCCTTCCTGACTGACAAAGGCTTTGACTCGATCTAACAATTCACCTTCGGGCTGTTGCTTTGCTTTTCTGTAATCCAAATCGTGAAGCCACTTGAGAGCTTCAGTCAGTGCAAACTTTTCGTCGAAGATAGAAAGATGTGCGCCTAAGCGGGGATTGTTTTGAAAGATTTCCTGACTATCCTGATCCCCACCTGAGAAACGACGAAATGGTCCATACGCAGCAGAAAACTCGCCAACAGTACCTATCGGAGAGTCCCAGAATGAGTCATCAAAATCTCCGTCTAACTCAGTGTCATCCTGCACATCCAGCCAATCATCATTTGTAATAGTCCAAGGAAACTTACTTTCGCGCGAGAGACCTATTGCATATGACTCAACGCTGCCAGAACGTGAAATTAGTTCTACCTCGACTAACCCTGTATCTTCACCGTTTCGTACCCATTCGCGCCATCCTTCCCGAAGAGCAATTGCTTCTTGGTCACCGATCAGCGCCAAAGCCGCCGCGCGCATAAACGTCGTTTTGCCCGATCCATTGTCTCCGATAACGACGTGCCAACCAGCTTCTTTTCCTTTTGGAATTTCCCAGTCCAGCTTGGCAATTGAGCGGATATTTTCGATGTGAACTTTTCGCAGGTACATAGCTACATCTTACATCACTGGCCCGATGCGCCAGGGGACGAATTCTTTGTGGCCCCAGGTTTCGGCTTTGGTGCGTTCGCCCGAAGCGACGCGGCGAATTAGATCAAAAATGCGTTGGCCGACATCGTAAATGGTTTCTTCGCCTTCGACGACGGTTCCGGCGTTGACGTCCATGTTGTCTTCCATGATTTTGGCGATGCGCGAATTGGTGGCGACTTTGATAACGGGCACAACCGGATTGCCAATTGCCGAACCGCGTCCAGTCGTAAAGCAGATCATATTTGCTCCGCCAGCAGCCAAACCGGTCAGCGAAACCGGATCGTAACCGGGTGTGTTCATCAATACGAAGCCGGGTTTGTTGATGCGTTCGGCATAAGCGAAGACGCCTGTCAGCGCTGTCGTTCCGCCTTTGGCGACGGCTCCCAGAGATTTTTCGCAAACGTTGGTGATGCCACCCATTTTGTTCCCAGGCGAAGGATTGTCGTTGAAATTGCCGCCGAAGCGCGACAGGTATTGTTGATACCAGTTCACGACATCCACGACTTTGCGGCCTGTGGCTTCATCCACGGCACGCCGAGTCAGCAAATGTTCTGCGCCCATGCATTCGGGAATTTCCGCCAGAACGGAAGTTCCGCCGCTGCGAACCAATAAGTCGCTGGCATAACCCAGCGAAGGATTTGCCGAAATTCCCGAAAAGGCGTCGGAACCTCCGCAGTTGGTGCCAAGAATGATTCGGCTCATGGGTTGGGGCGTGCGTTTCATCGTTCGGCAATGTTCGATCAGCTTTTCGACTTCCTTGATGCCCGCCGCGACGGTCGCGCGAGTTCCGCCGCTAACCTGCATTTCCAAACCGACGATCAATTTGCCTTTGCGAAACGCTTGTTGCCCAAGCTGAGTCGTGCCGATGTATTTGGAAATCTGGTTGACCTCGCATCCCAGACTGACCATCAGCACTGCGCCGACGTTGGGGTGATAAATCATCCCGGCGATGGTGCGTTCCAATTGCCAGGTGTCTTCGCCTTGCGAATGGCCGCAACCTTCCTGATGCGGAATGGCGACAACGCCGTCTACACCGCCGTTCGGGCCGTCGCTTGCAAAATCTGTTTTGCTGAAATGTTCGGCGATCAGTTCGGTGACGTGGCTGGAACAGTTTGACGTGGCAATGACCGCGACGTAATTGCGCGTGCCGACATCGCCGTTTTCGCGCGCGTAGCCCAAAAACTCTCCGGCTTCTTCCGGCGAGAAGTACTTGGTGACAGGCGATTGCGTGGCGAATTCGTAATGGCCTGCATTGAATTCCGGCGCGACGTTGTGCGTGTGAACCCAGGCTCCGGCGGCGATGTCTTCAGTGGCTTTGCCAATGGTTTCGCCGTATTTATGAATCAGCGAGCCTTTGGCAATCGGGCGCAGCGCGAGTTTGTGTCCTGGCAAGATTGTTTCACGAGCGGAGACTTTGTCGTTTTGCTCATTGACGACGATTTCACGACCTTCGGAAATCGGCAGCCGGGCAACTCCCACGTTGTCTTTGGCATTGAGAACGAGAATCGGTTTGTCAGTATTTGTATCCATTGATTGTATTCATCCCAGTCAGAAATTGGTTTCACCACTTTTCTATCACGGCATAGTCAGACCAGCAAGCCTGTCAACTTTATGTTTGACTTCGCCTGATGCCGTCTGCAAAATCGCGCCGCCTTCGACAGAAGAAACCACAAGGTTCAATTGTCTCGTTCGCCTTCCTCAAACATTGCTGATTCTCATTTCGAGCAGCTTTTCTTCCCCTCCAAAAATCGGTCAATTAACTTGGCAATCGGGAGTTTCAAATGAAGTTTTGTATTCCACAGATGTTTTCTCGCCGTTGGGTGAAAGCCTGGGCGCTGTCCTTGGTGGTGTTCGCCCTGGGAATTCAACTCCACTGGCGTAATTCTGACCTTCAATCTTTTCAATCGTCCGTTCAGGCGATGGACGCATTGCCGACGATCATGTTTGTCACGCAGCCACCGTTTGGGTCTGATTTCGCTTCGGCGAATGCGGTGTTTGGCAATCACAATCCTTACACCGGCAACGCTCCGCGCGGAGGCGATCTGTACATTCGTTACTCGGATGGCGCGTTGCGAAACCTGACTGCCGAAGCCGGGTTCGGCCTGAAAGCGGGCGAAGAAATCGCCACCCGTGAACCCAGCGTGCATTGGTCGGGAACAAAAGCCTTGTTTTCGATGGTCATTGGTGGAACAACCAAGAACGATTACTCGCCGGTTTACTGGCAGATTTACGAAGTCAGCGGCATTGGCAAAGGCGAACCAGTCAGCATACGACGCTTGCCTCAGCCCGCGGACAACAACAATGTCTCTCCGTTGTACGGCACAGACGACCGAATCCTTTTTACGTCGGATCGTCCACACAATGCCGACCGGTTCAATTATCCGCAGCTTGACGAATATGAATCATTGGCAACCAACACTGGAATCTGGTCAATGAATGCGAACGGTTCCGATTTGCGGTTGCTGGATCATGCCGTGTCAGGAGATTTCACTCCGATCATCGCTTCGGACGGGCGAGTGGTTTTTACACGGTGGGATCATTTGCAGCGCGATCAACAAAACAACGACCAGGGAGGATACGGCGCATTCAATTACGTCAGCGAATGGAGCGCGACGAAGTTGAACAGTTATGCCGAAATTTTTCCCGAACCACGCCGTTCGCCGAACCGCGCCCAGTTTCACGGCCACACGATCAATCAATTTTTTCCCTGGCAGGTGAACGAAGACGGCAGCGGGTTGGAGACGCTCAATCACATTGGCCGACATGAACTGGTGGGGTATTTCGATTCTTCGCGGGACGGGTTGCCGGAATTCATCGCGCCGGAAACGCGGCGAACTGCTGAACGTTTTTTGCAGATCAAGGAAGACCCGATGCGCCCGGGATATTTTGTCGGTACAAATGCGCCGGAGTTTTACACGCACGGCGCAGGGCAATTGATCGGACTGTTTTCGCCGGAATCGGCCAATCCAGACCAGATGCAGCTCGATTACATCACCAGCCCGGCAACGCGAAATTATTATTCCGACGGGCAAACGCCGCCGCAAAATCATCCGGGTTTGTTTCGTAATCCGACGCCGTTGTCGAACAGCGCACTGATAACAGTGCGAACCACGTATCCAGTTTCAGATCGTGCGACGAACGGAGTGTTGAGTTCGCGCTACGATTTTCATCTTTCGCGTTTGCAGCGTCAGGCTGACGGCTATTGGACGCCGGTCGAACGGGTGCTGGCCAGTCCGATCATCAAGACGATCAGTTATTGGGACAATCAGACTTACGCGCAATTGAATTTCAGCGGGCCGATGTGGGAACTCGATCCGGTTGAAGTGCGCGCACGAACTCGCCCGCAACGCCACACAACTCCGCTGCCAGACATCGAAAAGCAAATCCTCAGCGAAGAACTCGGCGGGCAAAACGGCATCGCGCAACTGCAAACTTTTCTGGAAGCGCGCAATCTGGCTTTGATCGTCAGCCGCGATGTGACCCGGCGAGCCGACCGTCAGCAGGATGTTAATTTGAGGATTGCTGGCGGCACGGCTCAAACGTCTGAGCCGGGACAAACGCCTGTGGATTTGCTGTACATGCAGTTCTTCCAGGGAGATTTGGTTCGAGGGTACAACCAGTTTCGGGCAGGCCGCAGAGCCATCGCCCAGCCCATGCACGATGGTTTGTTGCAAGGTTTGACCGGAGCGCCCGCCGCGAGTGTGAAGTTGGCTGGCGACGGCAGCATGGCGGCTTTGGTTCCGGCTCGTCGCGCGCTTTCGTGGCAGATGACCAAACCGAATGGCGAAGCCGTGGTGCGCGAACGGTATTGGATGACATTCGCTCCGGGCGAAATGCGTAGTTGCACCAACTGTCACGGGTTGAATACGACCGACGTGGTGGTTCGCCAGCCTGTGCCGACCAACCCGCCACAAGCCTTGCGCGATCTGCTTCGCTGGTATCGCGCGAACTATCCGACAGCCATCAATCGCGTCGCCAATGTTTCAGCGACCAGTTATGACGGATCGTTGCTGGCTGGCGAATCCATTGCCGTGGCTTTCGGGGCGAATCTGGCGACGACGACTGTTTCTGCGAATGGCTCGTTGCCGACTTCACTTGCAGGAACCACCGCCAAGTTGAAAGACAGTGCAGGCGTCGAACGACTCTCGCCGCTGTTTTTTGTTTCGCCGACCCAGGTCAATTATCAAATTCCGGTTGGAACTGCTCCCGGTCCGGCACTGGTCACCATTACCAATTCAAACGGACAGCAATCTCAATCCGCGGTGCAAATCGCCTCTGTGGCTCCCGGATTGTTCACGGCCAACGCCACTGGCAGAGGCGTCGCGGCGGCTTCGATTTTGCGAATCAAAGCCGGCGGCGCGCAAACTTATGAATCGGTTGGCGTGTTCGATCCGACGCAGAATCAATTCATCGCTCAACCGATTGATCTTGGCCCGGCCACTGATCAGGTCTTTTTGATTCTGTTTGGCGGAGGAATTCGTTTCCGCAGCGATGCGGCCAACGTCAAAGTCAAAATCGGTGGCGTGAATGCGGCAGTAAGTTTTGCCGGTTCGCAAGGTGGCTTTGTCGGTCTGGATCAGGTCAACGCGCAAGTGCCGCGCAGTTTGATCGGACGTGGCGAAGTGGACGTGGCGCTGACTGTTGACGGCAAGGTCGCCAACGTCGTCAAAGTGGCCATCAAATAAAAATTCGTAGGTGTGTTATCAAAAACCGGCTTCTCGATAACACACCTCCGAATCTTGCCCAGCGCGTGGTTTATGGGACTTCGATCCAGGCAGCGTATAGGCCAACACTGTTGCTACCCCACCCGATCCAGGCAAATCCTTCTTCACCCCATTCGGTTCCCCAGGAATTCAATATCAGCCAGGCCTTTTTGCGGTCGTCCCAACCCAGCATCAAGACGGCGTGATTGACCGTTTTCGGATTGCGTTCGTTGAAGACTCCGCCTTTGTAAGCTTTGAGCGGTTCGTCTATGCGAATCAACACGGCCAGCGGGCCATGTTCCAGCAACGCAGCTTTCAGTTGGTTGACGGATGGAAGCTGGTCGGGCGGATAATTGACGTAATCCCAGGTGACGGCTCGGGTGCCCTGTTTTTGCCTGCACGGATTTACCTTGGCGGTGTATTCCTGTTCGCTGAGAATCGCGCCGAATTCGACGAAATGATTGAAGGCGCTGCCGTGCCAACCGCCGCTGCAATCGCCTTTGTCTTTGGCCATGCAATTCAGCAACGGCTGAGCCGACATCATCGGAGGCGGCATTGGCGCATCGGCAATGTCCCATTCCAGCTTGCCGTCTTTGCCAACCTTGCTCACTTCAGGATTTTTCTTTCTGTGATTGAGGATCGAATTGCTCCAGAACGCCGCTGTGGTGGCAAACGCCCAGCAACTGCCACAATCACCCTGATCCAGGACATTCAAATAGACGCCATGATTGCGCCAGTCGAAACTGGGCAGCAGGGGAGCCAGATCGGTCAGTTTTTCCGGCAAGGTCGTGCCCGGACGTTGTTTGCGAATCTGATCCCTGATTTCCTGTTCCGGCCCAGCCCAGCGATTAAAGCGCATTCCGGTTTTCTCTTGTTGCTTCAGGTCGGCCAGATACTGATTCCATCGTCGCTGATTTTCCGCACGTTTGAGCATGGCGCGTTGCGGTTCGTCTTTCGGGATTTCTATGCCGGACAATTGCGCTTCCTTGCGATCCATCGCCGGACTGTAACCGACCTTGTAGGTTTTCTTTTGCGCCGCCAGCTTCCGCAATTTTGCGCGCGCTTCGGGCGAAGCCTGACTGTCTTCGGTGGATTGATGAGCGCGAGGCTGGCGATTTTGGCGTTGAGCGACGGATGGCGGAGATTGTGTCGTTTGCAGCGCGAAAACTGTGAATATAAAAATTGCCAGAGTCAGATTGGTTTTCATCTCACGACTCCCGTGGAATGAAATCGCCTGTTGGTGAAGGCTTGCATCGCGTTCGCCAACAGGCGAAATCGTCTGAAGGTTCAGTTCATGATGTTGCACTCGGCTTTGGAATCAATGCAGATGTCGCCGCATTGTTTTTGGCCGCGACCGCATCCAACGACAAGGCGAGTGCCAAGATTGTTAGCCACGGCTTTGACGCATTTGACGGATTTGGCGTGTTTGCCAACAGCGGTTTTGGCTGCCGCGCCTTTGACCCAGCCGTCCAGAGTGACCTTGCCGTTTTTGCTGCTGACGTTGATTTGTTTCAACTGGTCTGTGAATTTGGGATCGGCTTTGATCTTGTCCTGTACGGCTTTGACGATGTCGGCGTCTGTCATTGCCGAACAATCTACTTTGGCGGGTTTGGCCGGCTTTTTACCGTCTTGAGCGAATGCGCCAGCCAGCAACAGCGCAGCCAGCGACAATAACATCAGTGTTTTTTGGGTAAAGGATTGGGTGGACATATCAGGGGACTCCTCATTTGAAGTTGGTGATCATCGAAAGCAAGCTGTGACGTGATTGCTTGCCGAAATAAATCGCCCGGCCATCGGGCGACCACGAAAGACTGGAAAAATACAGTCGGGCGTCATTGTTTGCCGTCAACTTTTTCGCTTCGCCTCCGGTTGACGGAATCAGCCAGATGTTGTCTTTTCCGTCCTGACGCGACGTAAAGGCGATCATTCGCCGGTCGTTGGACAAATCAATGTTGTACAGGTACGCCGCCTGAAGTTTGGCGACCGAGCGCTGTTCGCCTGTGGTGGCGGAAACGCGCACCAGTTCCACGTCGGTGGGCCGGGCGCTGCTGGCTCTGCCTTTGAAACTGGCCAGCAACAAATCCTTGTCTTCCGGCAACCATCCGATCAGCCGCAAAAACGATTCCGATTGCATGACCGTTTTTTGCTGTTTCGTTCCCACATCGGCCACCCACACGGCATAAACTGTTTTTTCTCCGGCAGCGGTTTTATTCGGTTTGGAAGAATACGCAACGCGGTTGCCATCGGCGGAAAACAGCGGGCAATTGAGGTAAAGGTTCGGGTCGGCGTTCGTCGTCAATTGCTGATCGCCTGAACCATCGGCGCCGACAATCCACAAATTCGGCTGGCCGCTGCGGTCGGAGCGATACGCAATCCGATTGCTGTCGGGCGACCAACTGAAACTGCTGGTTTGAGTGCGAAGGTACGGCAACAAGGTGATTTCGATGGAAGGCAGCCCGCCCGTCGTCAGTTGTTTGGCTTCGCCGCCTGACGCATTGACCGCCCATAGCGAATGCGTTTCGCCCAACTCCCGCATGAACGCCAGTCGTTTTCCGTCCGGCGACCACTGGGCCAGCGCTCCTTCGCTGGCAAGTTGCAGTGGAGCATCCGCATCGGTTTGTCGGGCCAGAATCGCGCAGTTGAAGATTTTGTCGCCCTGGCTGAGGTATCTGACCGCCTGATAGGCGATGGTTTTTCCGTCAGGCGAAACGTCCGGCCAAAGTTCCGATCCCAGATCAGAGGTCAGCGTGAATTCCGCGCCGTCTGCAACGTTGACTCCCCACACGTCGGAATCTTCCTTGCTGGAACCGTACAAAATTCGCGCGCCATCGGGAGATACGTCCAGCGCGAAGCTGTTCACATCGCCACTGGTGATCTGAACCGCTTTGCGCCCATCCATATTCGCCAGGAAGATTTGATACACACCGTCCACATTTGCGCTGTAAAAGATTCGTTGCGAATCCGGATGCCAGACCACATTGCGGTCGTCGCCTGCATCGCTGGCGATTTGCTGCGGAGAGCCTGCGCCCACCGGCGCGACCCAGATATTGCTGCGTCCGTCCTGCGTGGTGCTGATGTAAGCGATGTGCTGTTCATCAGGCGAAAGGCTCAAACTGTCGGCGTTGATCGTGGAGGAATCCAGATTCGTCAGTTGCGTCGCTTGTCCTGATTTCACATCCAGCGCAAACAGATTCCGTTGCTGTTCGTAATAAATTTTCGCGCCGTCTTTTGACCAGCGTCGCAATCGGGCGTCGCCGCTTTGCAGCGTGGCAACCAGCACGGGCGCGCCGCCAAACGTCGGCGTGCGCCAGATGCCCGGATGATCTCCGCGAATGGAAAAGAACGCGATCTCGTCGCCGCTGGGCGACCAGATGGGATTTTCGTTGGCGAATTCGTCTTTGGTGATTTGAATCGCTTCGCCCGAAGCCGTGCGTTTGACCCAGATGTTTTTGCTGCCGCCGCGCGTCGAAGGGAACGCGATCATCTGCCCGTCGGGCGAAAACGCGCCGACGCTGTAAAACTCGCCGGGCGAACTCGGCCAGCTTGTGAGTTCAACGGTTTTGAGCGACGCGGGCGAATACGTTTCGCCCTCTCTGCCGAAAAACCACCAGATGGCGGCCAGCACAGCCACCGCCAAAGGCAACATCATCAAAATGTGCCGAATGGAAAACCGACGCGGTGTTGTCGGAGCTGCTGTAGGCGTCGGTGGCAGTGAGATTTCTGCTGGGCGGGCAATCTTCACCGAACCGCTGCTGCGTTCGAGTTTTGCCGAAAATTCCAGTTCGCTTTTCAGTTCTTTCAGGTCAGTCAGCAACTCCTGACAGCTTTGATAGCGTTCCTCTCTCTTTTTGCGAAGCGTTTTGTTGACGATGCGTTGCAGTTCCGGCGGAGTTTCCGCTTTGACCGAAGTCAGCGGCGGCGGTTCCGAAGTCAGAATGTCTGCGATGACATCGCTCATCGTTTCGCCATTGAACGGCGACCATCCCGCCAGCATTTCGTAAATCACCACGCCCAAACTGAAAATGTCTGAACGCGAATCCACAGGCAGTCCGCGTGCCTGTTCCGGCGACATATATCGCAACGTGCCCAGGATCATTCCCGGAGCCGTCTTCGCCGCCGCATGCAGCGTGTTGGCCTCGGAATCCAGTGAGTTCGGTTGCGAAGCGTTCAGTTTGGCCAGGCCGAAATCCAGCACCTTGACGAATCCGTCAGGCCGGATCATCAGATTTTCCGGCTTGATGTCGCGGTGAACGATTCCAGCTTGATGCGCGGCGTGGAGCGCACCGGTTACTTGAATGACGATGTCCAGCGTTTCGTGAATGCTGAGCGGAGAATCCATCAACTGGCGAAGCGTGCGGCCTTCGATGAATTCGGTGGCGATGAAGTGCGTCTCGCCGAATTCCAATCGCGCAGAGCCGATTTCATAAATCGTCAGGATGTTCGGGTGATTGAGCGCCGATGCTGCGCGAGCCTCTCGTTCAAACCGCTCCAAACGATTGGCGTCGCGTGTGAATTCGGCGGGCAGAATCTTGATGGCCACTTTGCGATCCAACCGCGCGTCGTGTGCCAATAACACTTCGCCCATTCCTCCCGCGCCCAAGGGCGAAAGTACCTTGTAATTGCCAATCTGAACTCCGACAAGGGATTGAGAGAAAGAATCTTTGGGCAGAGCGGGCATTTTCGCGTTCGCATTCAGAAATTGCGTCGGCTCTTCTTCGGCAGCGGCGAGCAGGGATTCGACCTCGTGGCGCAAATCATCGTCGCTTCCACACTCTTTGGCCAGAAAGGAAGCGCGTTCGTCTTCCTTCAACTCTTTGGCAGCGTGATAGATGGTTTCAATCCGATCCCAATTTTCGGGAGCCATAAGCGTTCTTTCGACGGTTCTTCAGCTAGTGGACGGTGTTGTTTCGTGAGCGCCGCGATTATGCCAGCCGTCAGGAAAAGCCACAATTCCAGCCAGCGCTTACGAGTTCTTTCTGCCGAACAGTGGCGTTTCGGCAGTTGGTTTGACTTGGTAAAGACTCGCCTGCAAAATCACGGCGCCTTTAGCGGGTCACCTTGTTTTGTTAATTCAATCGTGTTTTCGCTTCTTGCCAAAGCCTTGCAAGGCGGGTTTTACATGAATCGTGTTGCAGGGCTTGGTTTGTGAAGCGCATGGAAAGCCAGCAAGCCTTTTGACGGCCACAGCTCTTTTTAAGCCAAAGAGTGACCAATAACCGTGAACACAAATGTAATCATTACCGATGGCCGCTGAGCCACGATGCGAAGGGCGTTCTTTGCCCAAGGAGGAGGGAGTTTCCGTGAAGAAGTTTTCCGCATTTCTTTTTGCCGCTTGTCTGAGTCTGTATTGGTTTTCAGGCGCTGCGATGTTGCCAGCGGAGGCGTTGAGTCTTCGTTCAAATCGCATCGAAAAGTCCAGGCCTGGGTCTCAACCCAACGTCCTGACTCATCGTTATGATCTGGGGCGGACTGGCGCCAATCTCAACGAAACCCGATTGAATGTGGCGAACGTCAATCCGCGCCAGTTCGGAAAGCTGTTTTCGCGCGCAGTGGCCGGTCAGGTGTATGCGCAACCGCTGTACGTTTCCCAAGTCGAGTTCGCCGATCAAAGCATACGCAACGTCGTTTATGTCGCCACCGAACATAACAGCGTTTATGCGTTTGACGCCGATGACGCCGAAGCCGTTGAGCCGTTGTGGCAGGTGAATCTGGGAACGTCTGTGCTGAGCACGGAAATTTCATCGAATTACCGCGATTTGATGCCCGAAGTCGGCATTACAGGAACTCCAGTCATTGATCTGGCCAGTCAGACCATCTATCTGGTGGCGAAAAGCAAAAACATTGATGACGGCAGCTATCATCAACGATTGCATGCGCTGCATCTTTCAACAGGGCAGGAGCAACCGGGCAGTCCGGTGGAAATCACGGCCAGCGTTGCCGGAACTGGCGCGGGCAGCGTTGATGGGAAGGTGGTTTTCGATCCGCTGTATCAATTGAATCGTCCTGGATTGTTGCTGTTGAACGGAGTGGTTTATGTGGCGTTCGGGTCGCACGGCAATCGCGGGCCTCATCACGGATGGTTGCTGGCATACGACGCGAGCACGTTGGAGCAAGTCGCGGTTTTCAACACCACGCCGGACAGCGAAGGCGGTTCCATCTGGCAAAGCGGCCAGGGATTGGTGGCTGATGGCGAAGGCAATATCTACCTCACCACAGGCAACGGGCCATTCGATCTGCAAGACGGCAAACGCGAATACGGAAATTGCGCGCTCAAATTCAGCACGCAAAACGGGCTTTCGCTGGTTGATTACTTCACGCCTCACAATACGGAGGTACTCAATCAGTTTGACATAGACCTTGGCGCGGGCGGGCCGGTTTTGCTGCCGGGCGTGAACCGGTTGCTGTTTGCTGGCAAAGACACTGTGCTGCGCGTGCTGGACACCGAAGACCTGGGCGGATTCAATCCGACCGATCGGATCGTGCAGCAATTCCAACCTTCTCCGGGACGATTGTTCGGCGCGCCTGTGTATTGGGAAAGCCCCACTTACGGCAAAGTGATTTATTACTGGGCGGCGGGCGATGCCTTGAAGGTGTACAAGTTGCTTGGCGGAAAGCTCCAGGAATTTGAAACGGCGCTCAGCCCTGTGATGACTGTCGCGGGCATTTCGAATGCCGCGCCGTTGTCGTTATCCGCCAATGGCGGCAAACCAGCAACAGGAATTCTCTGGGCGACCGGCTCGCTTCAGGGAGACGCCAATCGCAACACTGTGCCGGGCGTGTTGCGCGCAATTGACGCTTCGGACATCACGCGTGAATTGTGGAACAGTGAACTGAATGCCGAGCGGGATTCGCTGGGCAGTTTCGCCAAATTCTGTCCGCCGACGGTGGCCAATGGCAAAGTTTATGTCGCCACGTTTTCCGGTCAGTTGCAGGTTTACGGTTTATTGCCGGGAACCTGTAATTTCAGTTTGGAACGTGACAATCAATTCATGAATTCCGGCGAAGGCAGTGGCAGCGTGAACTTGAACGTCGAAGAAGGTTGCAACTGGTTGGCAAGCAGCGACGCCGACTGGATAGAGCTTGCTTCCGCCAGCGAAGGCACCGGCGGCGGTTCGATTGTCTACAACCTTGTTTCCAATCCGGGCGGATTGATGCGGCGCGGAACGATCAACATCGGCGGTTTGGAATTCACCGTCACACAGGCAGGCGCGGCGTTCAGTGCTTCGGCGGCCAGTTACGACCAATCAGCTCTGGCGGCGGAATCCATTGCAGTGATTTCCGGTCAGGGTTTGGCTGCGGAAACGATTTCTGCCACAGGCATGTTGCCCACTTCGTTGGCGGGAACGACCGTGCGCGTAACGGACAGCGCAGGCGTCGAACGAATGGCTCCGCTGTTTTATGTTTCACCCGCACAAATCAATTATCTGCTCCCTGCGGACACCGCAACCGGCTCGGCTTTGCTGACGATTCACAGCGCCGATGGCAACGTGGCAACCAGCAACATTCAGATTGAAGTCATTGCGCCGGGATTGTTTTCGGCCAATGCCACAGGGCAGGGAGTCGCCGCTGCCGTCGCATTGCGCGTCAAGCCCGATGGAACGCAACTCTTTCAATCTGTCAGCGAATGGGACCCCGCGCTCCGGCAATTCATCGCCTTGCCGATTGATGTTGGCCAGGAAGGCGACCAGATGTTTCTGATCTTGTTCGGAACTGGAATCCGCTATTACGACCCGACGAGCGAAGCCGAAGTCAGAATCGGCAATTTGTCCGTCAATGCGCTGTATGCAGGGCGACAAGACGATTTCGCAGGATTGGATCAGGTCAACATTCCTTTGCCCAAAACCTTGATGGGGCAGGGCGATGTGGATGTGGTGTTGAAACTGAATGGCAAAACGACCAATACGGTCAAAATCCGATTGAAGTAATTAACCATCGTCGAATGTTTATCGTTCGACGATGGTGATTCGTTTGATCGTGTCTCCGCGCCCAATTCGATCCACGACTTCCATTCCTTTGGTGACCTGGCCGAAAACCGTGTATCCGCCGTCCAGATGCGGTTGCGGCGAATGCGTGATGAAAAACTGGCTGCCGCCCGTGTCTTTGCCTGACAGAGCCATTCCTAGTGTGCCGCGTTCATAAGGGCGCATGTTCACTTCGCAGCGCATCTGATAGCCCGGCCCGCCATTGCCGGTGCCGCGCGGATCGCCGCCTTGAATGACGAAGTTCGGCACGACGCGATGAAACGTGACACCATTGAAATAGCCTTTGCGCGCCAGCGTGACGAAACTGTCCACTGTGATCGGCGCTTCTGCCGGAAACAGTTCCATTGTGACCGCGCCTTTGTCTGTGTGAAGCGTGGCGATGACTTTCTTGTTCGTTCTGGCGGCGACGCGTTGGTAGAAAAGTTTATTGTGGCCAGTTTGGACTGTAAGCACGAATTGAGAAAAATCACCGGCGTTCATTTGCTTGAGCAAGTCAACAGCACGACGACGCACAAGATGATCTTTATCGGTAAGTGACGATTTTATTGCCTCTACGGCCATCTCAGATTTGTATTTAGAAATGGCCGTCAGGATCGCCAGCTTTGCGCCGTTTTCCTTGTCCTTGCTCGACGCTGCCAAGCTCTCAATGAGCCGGTTCAGATTTCTATCTTCGAGTGAACTGGCAATCAGGGTTGCAGCGGTTGCGCGTATGATGGGGTCTTTGTGCAGAAGGCCGTCTCGAAGCAAAAAAGGCAGTGTTTTCGGCTTTAACTTTGCCAAAGCTCGGAGAATTTGCGGGATCGTCGGCTCTTCCAGGTAAGAAGCCATCCACAGCATTAAAAGCATTTCCTTGCTTAATTCCGAATCAATTTCACCCATTCCTTGAGCGAGATTGGCCAGATGGTTGGCATCGCCGCCTCCGGAGAGAAGCTCGCTTTCATCCGATGAAAAAAACTCTTTTTCGCCGAATCTGGCGATGGCGATTTCCAATTCGGAGTATGCGCCTGTGCCGAACACTTCTCTTAGCTTGCGGAACAGGGGAATTGCCTGATCGGCTTTCATTGTGTCTAAGGCGGAAACGATTTCCAGCAACCGATTCAAATTCTCATAACAGCCTTCGCCTTTCTGTTTACAAAGTCTGCCACCCATTTCGATCAACGGCTCAGCCGCTCGCTTATCGCCAATTGCAGCCAACGCACGAATCACGCTGACCTGAACCTGTTCCTCCTTATCGCCAAGTAATTTGATCAAGGGTTCGACGGCTCGCGCGTCTTTGCTCACGCCCAGAGCGCGAGCGGCATTGGCGCGAACGTTGTGGTCTGAGTCGTTAAAGGCCTCCAGCAGCGACGGAACCGCCGAAGCAATCGGCTGGCGAATGCGTGACAGCGCATTTCCGGCTTGAGCGCGGAGGTCTGCGTCTGTTGATTTCAATTGTTGAGTGAGCGGTTCAACGGCGGAAACCGGACGAACGCGCATCAACGCCGTGATCGTCAAACCGGCGAGCAGTTTCTTTTCCGCCGTCAAAGTCGTTTTGGGATCAGGCAATTGTTCGGCCAGACGGTTGCTGATTTGTTCGATGGTCGTTTGACCCAGCGATTCGATGTTGGCCGGAACGCTGGCAATTTTGCCCAAAGCTTCAACCGAACGCGCTCGGTCAACGAGCGAAGCTTTGTCCGATTCCAGCATCGTCAGCAACGCGGGAACGGCTGCGTCGTTTTCCATTTCTCCGAGCGCGAATGCAGTCATGGCACGAACAGATTCGTCTTTTTCGCTTTGCAGCAATTCGATCAACGCCGCCGTGTCGCGTTTGTCGCCGATGCGGCCAATGGCCAGCGCCGCGCGTTCGCGGACTTTCGGCGAAGCGTGTTTGAGCAATTTCGCCAATTCGTCGCCGTTCAGGTTGCGTTCGTCTTCCAATTGTATGATGCGGGCGTGAAGCGTTGGCGGAATGGTTTGCGCCAGCGCCGTTGTCAAACAGCCAAAACTCGCCAGGAACCCAAACAGGATAATTTTTTTCATCGGTTGTGCCTTCCTTGGTTTAGCCGGGTGTTCGTCAATCTCAGTCGAAATATATCTGAACTATGACACGAGTTCTGGAATTTTGTCGCTTAGATCATTGGCTGCCGTCTGTTTTCTTGCCCCCCAGACGGTAGCCGGATCACAGTTGGAATTTTGATCCTTAACTTAGCGGGCAGCCAAACAGGAGAAAGGTATGAATTCCAGAATTTGCCCCAGCAAGCCCCTGCTTGTTTTTCTATTGACCGTCATCAGCCTGACAATTGGAATTGCCAATTTTCTTTTGCCGACAACTCAGGTCGGCGCTCAGGAAGTAAAGCGAATCGCTCCAAATCTTCAAGGGCGCAATCCACATCCGCGACCTTCCGTCGAGATCGAAGACAAAGGTTTGACTTCGCTTCGGTTCAAGGATTTCAACAATAACCGGGAAGCCGTCGAATCGGCGATGGAGTCGAGCGAGCCGGAGCAGGAAACCATCGGCTGGCAGCCGACCAATGGTCCTTATGGCGGGTTTGTCTCGGCTCTCGCGGTGAGCGGGACGGCGATTTTCGCCGGAACCAGTCGAGGCGGCGCCTTTGTTTCGACCGATCGAGGCGCAAGTTGGCAACCGACAGGACAGGGAGTTATCAGTCGGTATGTGTCTTCGATTCTGGTGAATGGGGACGCCATTTATGTCGGCACGGGCGGCGAGCGAGTCTACAAATCCACCGATCAAGGGCGCAGTTGGAGACAGTCGAACAATGGTTTAAGTGTGCCGGGTGGGTATGGTTACATCGCCGCCATGATCGCTCATGGTTCGGCGCTGTATGCCGGGTCGGGGTTCGGATGGGTTTTTGTGTCAACGGATCAAGGCGAAAACTGGACTCCGCTCAACGCCGGTTTTACGCCTGACAGCGATGGGTTTTTCCCGTCGGTCACTGCCTTTGAAAGCCTCGGCGACCAGCTTTTTGTCGCCACCAACGGAGGCGGCCTGTTCCGTCTTGACAATCAGACCCGCCGATGGATTCCGACCAACGCCGGCTTGCCTTCCAACAGAATTTATTCTCTGAAGGCGGTTGGCTCGAAACTGATTGCGGGGTTGCAATTCAACTACGGCGCTTACATCAGCGAAAACGGTGGGCAGAACTGGCGACGGGCCATCGCTCCGCCAGAAGACGGATTTTCCAGCTTTGTCACCATGGGCAACGCCGTTTACGCCGCCGCTCACAGAGCCGTTTATCGTTCGACCGATCAAGGCGAAACCTGGCAGGAGTTGAAGACAGGCTTGCCGGCTACGCGGTTGGCGGGCGAGTGTCTGGCCGTCAGCGGCGATTCGCTTTTTGTCGGCTCGTTTTACGACGGCGTATATCGCTCAAACGACGGCGGAGAGCATTGGGAACTGGCCAGCCATGGATTGGCAGCGACATACGCTATTTCTCTGATCGCCAACGGGGCAAGCGTTTACGCAGGGACTGTGGCGGGAGGCGGCGTTCAAATGACCTCAGACAACGGCCAAACCTGGAGGTTGTTAAATGCCGGGTTGCCGCTTCAAAGTCATAGCTTCGACGCTCAAATAATCGGGTTTCACGATCCCTATTTGTTCGTCGGTACCGACCGCGACGGGGTATTTCGCTCGACGAATGGCGGGCAAAGCTGGCAACCAGTCGGAAACGGTTTGCCGCTCAATCAATCAGGAAGGGCCATTGCGCCCAGTTCTTACTTTTCCAGTGGGAGCAATTTGTACGCGACGGTTTACAACCGCGGCGTTTATGTTTCGACCGACAACGGAGAAAGCTGGACTGCGCTCAATACAGGACTGAGCGATTTGCGATGCCGCGTAATGGCTCAAATGGGTTCGACGCTTTTTGTGGGTTCTGGGGATTGGTCTGTTGGCGGTGTTTTTCGCTCGATTGACGGCGGACGCAATTGGGTTCAGTTGACCAATGGATTGCCGAATTCCTCCGTGCATGGGCTGGTGGTGAGTGGTTCGGCCATCCTGGCTGGCACTCAACGAGGGGTTTATCTCTCACGTGACCAGGGCCAAAGCTGGGTGGCTTCGACCACGGGCATCGGATCGGTCAGAGTGGATACGATGGCCATAAAAGGCCAGAACATTTTTGTCGGCGCCAACAGCAGCGTGTTTCTGTCGGTGAATCAGGGAGAAAGCTGGTCAAACATCGGTTCCGGGTTGTCGGGGCAGTTCATTCGTTCGCTGGCCGCGACAGACAGCAAGGTGTTTGTCGGCACGCAAGATCGGGGCGTTTTTGTCCGCGACCTGGCGACGATTCAATGCAGTTATTCGATCAGCCCAACCTCTCGTTCCATCAGCGGAGTCGCGACGACCGGAACGGTTTCGGTAACGGCGACCGCTGGCTGTCCCTGGCAAGCCGCCAGCAATGTGGATTGGATTACCATTACCACCGGCGCTTCGGGCAGCGGCAACGGCACGATCAATTATTCAGTAGCGGCCAATCCCGCACAGACTTCGCGTATTGGGACGGCGACCATTGCCGGTCAGGTCTTCACTATCACTCAGAGCGGATGCGCGACGATTTCACCCACCAGCCAGAATTTTACGGCCAACGGCGGCAACGGAACCGTGACTGTCGCCGGAACAGCCGGTTGCAATTGGACGGCGTCCAGCGCGATGAGTTGGGTGACCATCACGTCGGCAACCAGCGGAAGCGGCAACGGCACGGTGAATTTCAGCGTCGCCGCAAACACTTCCGCCAATTCCCGCTCCGGCAATCTGACCATTGCCGGGCAGAGCTTCATCGTCATTCAGGCCGGAAACTGTCCGACAACGCCGATTATTCCCGGACAGATTATCAACGGTTCGCTTAGCGCGTCGGATTGCCGCACATCGCTTCGATCCAGCCAGCCGTTTGTTGACCGGTATACCTTCAACGGAACTGAAGGCCAGGCGGTGATGATCCTGCATTACACGGAAGCTTTCGATTCATACCTGTTTCTGATCGGGCCGGATGGCAGAGTCGTCGCCGAAGACGATGACGGCGGGCCGGGCAGTAGCGCGCAAATTCGCTCAGACGGATATTTCCAGTTGCCCGCGACAGGCGTCTACATCATCGAAGCCACTTCGTACAGCAGCGGAGATGTGGGCAATTATTCGCTTTACCTGGGATTGGGCAGCGCCAATTGTTCGTACAACGCTTCGATCTCGCCGTCTTCGTTTAGCGCGTCTGGCGCAACCGGCGCTCTGTCAATCAACACCGTAACAGGATGCAACTGGCAAGTGGCCAGCTCCGTGCCCTGGCTGGTTTGGGGAGCAACCACCAGCGGAACGGGCAATGGAACCGTCAGCTTTACGGTTTCTCCAAATCCTGATAGTTCCAGACGCAGCGGAATCGTTGTCGCCGGTCCTGTAGTTTTGGGTGTCACTCAAAATGGCAACCCATTGACTTGCCCGGCTTCGCCAATTGCGGCGGGGCAAACCATTCAGGGGACGTTGAGCGCTGGCGATTGTCCATCGAGCTTTCGCAACCAGGCTCTTTCCGACCATTATTCGTTTTCGGCGACTGCCGGACAGCGTATCGCCGTGACGATGAGGTCGTCTGCGTTTGACTCTCTTCTGTATCTTGTCAGGCCGGATGGCACGTTGCTCGGTTCTGACGACGATAGCGACGGCGGCTTGAATGCCAGATTCCCTTCGACAGGATTTTTCCAAATCCCTGCCACTGGCACGTATGTGATCGAAGCAACGACTTTGTTTTCCAATAGTACCGGAGCTTATTCGGTGAGCTTGGAGCAGTTGGCTGCCGATTGTGTGTTTGCCATCAATCCAGCAAGACAGACGCTGGATTCCTCCGCAAGCGCAGGGAGCGTCAATGTTCTGGTTCCGTCCGGCTGTCCGTGGCGAGCTTTCAGCCAAACCAGTTGGTTGACGGTCAGTCCTGATTCGGGCGTTGGAAACGGCGTCGTTCGGTTCAACGCCGCTGCCAACACCGGGACTGCTTCGCGCACCGGGCAAATTCGGATTGCGGGCGAATTTCTGACCATCACTCAATTGGGCAGTAATCCTGTGGCCACAGTTTCCGCCGCCGGCTTTATGCCAACCGGCAGTCTGGCTCCAGAATCCATCGTGGCTTCGTTTGGCAGCGGATTGGCAACAATGACCCGCTCGGCTGAAACGCTGCCGTTGCCGACTGAGTTGGCGGGAACGCGGGTGACGGTCAGAGACATCGCCAATGTCGAACGCCTGGCTTCGTTGTTTTTCGTATCCGAAGGACAGGTCAACTTCGTGATTCCAGCGGGAACAGCCATCGGCTCGGCGATGGTGACAATTGTCAACCAGAACGGAAGAGTTTCGACCGGAACCGTGACTATCGCGGCAATCGCTCCGGCTCTGTTTTCGGCAAACTCGACCGGGCAGGATGTTGCGCTCGGAGTCCTGTTGCGCGTCAGCGCCGATGGCACGCAAACCTATGAGCCAATCGCCCGATTGGATTCCTCCACAAATCGCTTTGTCGCCGTACCGATAGATTTTGGCGCCACAGGCGACAGACTTTATTTGTCGCTGTTCGGAACCGGATTCCGGCGAATCACGAATATGGCCGGTCTGGCGGTTCAAATCGGCGGCGTCAACAGCCGGGTGGTTTATGCAGGCGCTCAAGGCGATTTGATAGGCGTGGATCAACTCAACGTGGAGTTGGATCGTTCGTTGGCGAACAGAGGCGAAGTGAATCTCACCCTGACTGTGAATGGATTGTCCTCAAACACAGTCAAGGTGAATTTCAAATGACGCCGGTTTGATGGCGGATAAGTCAGGCAGCCTGGAATCGAGTAATTGAACGAAATTCCGGCTGCCTGAATTTTTGTCTGCCGGTCGCAAACAGCCATAGATTGATTTTGCTCCGAAAATTTTCCTGGCCAGTGACACACATTTCGGGATTTTGTCGCTTACATCGTTGGCGACGCTTGAATCACTGCCCCACAAGCGATTGCCGGATCGCGATGGTCATTGATCCTTAAACTCAGCGGGCAGACAGCCGGAGGTCTTGACAGCATGAAAACCAAAGCCTATTGCCCCAACGTTTTTCCCCAAGCTTTTCGCTTCGACAAATTGAATCTGGCGCTGTTGACAATCGTGACGGTGTTTTTGAGCCTGAACTTGCAGCCGATGATCGTTAATGCTCAGGAAACCGCCAGCGCTGCCGAAGCCCAAAATTGCCCCACAATGCCGATTGCGGCGAATCAAACCATTCAGGGATCGTTGAGCGACAGCGATTGCATTTCACGATCAAAGCATGTTCCCGCCGACCGATACAGCTTCAACGCGACAGCCGGACAATTGATTGCCATCACGTTCAGTTCGGATACGTTCGCTCCATATTTGATTCTATTTGGTCCCGGCGGCCAAATTCTGTTCCAGTCAGGCGGCAGCGTCGGGCAGGGCAGGGCCAGAATTCCGCAAAGCGGTTTTCAGCGGTTGCCGGAAAACGGGACTTACACGATTGAAGCGACTTCGGGCACAAACAGTTCGGCGACTTTGGGCAATTACAATTTGCTGTTGGCGCTCGGCAATAACAACTGCGCGTATTTGCCGACGGTGGATACCACGCCGTATCCGGCGTTGGGAAGTTACGGGAAAATCAGCATTTCAGCTCCCGCCGGTTGTGCCTGGCAAATCAGCAGCGCGACTCCCTGGATCAGACCCGCTGGCATTTCAAACGGCAACGGCGACGCCAACACTACGATTTTTGTGACGGCAAACAACGGCATCGCCGCGTGAGCCGGATTGATTCACGTGGCTGGAATACCTTACGTCATTCCGCAATACGGCAACCCAAGGCTTTGTTCGTCTTCCGGCATCACGGCTGGCGTGACCGTAAGAGGCGCGCTGGCCAATGGCGATTGCGCTTCGGCGTTTCGCGTCGCTTCGAACGGAACGCCGTTGGCTGACCGATACCATCTGCGGCTGACTGCCGGGCAGAGAATTGCCGCGACTATGCTGTCTTCCTTTGCCGGGCAACTGCATTTCATTGGGCCGGACGCCACCTTGTTCGGGCAAAGCTGGGAAAGCGGCGACAGGTACACGCGATTTCCGGCCAGTGGGTTTGAGTTCGTTTATACCAGCGGCGATTACCTGATCGAAGTCACGTCGCAAAACGCGCAACAAACAGGCGATTATGCCTTGATGGTGGAAGTCATCGGCGGCAATTGTCGTTACACAGTGACGCCACAACCGAAAATTCTGGCCTCTGCCGGCGACACTGGCAGAGTGACCGTTGAAACCAACAACGGTTGTCATTGGCATGCGATGAGCGAAGCAAACTGGATTCACTTTCCGTCCGGTTCGGGAGGAATCGGCGGCGGAGCGTTGAATGTCGAGGCAATTTCAAATCCAGAAGCGACCCCACGCAGAGGGCGAATTTACGTGGCCGGAGAATTTCTGACCTTTACTCAGTTGGGATACAACAACGTGGCCAGCGTTTCAGCTTCGAGTTTCCTGTCGGAACGTCTGGCTTCGGATTCGATCATCGCTTCGTTCGGCATCGGTCTGGCGACGACTACGCACATTGCGGAATCGCTTCCTTTGCCGACAAACCTGGTCGGCACACAGATCACCATAAGGGATCGCAACGACGTGGTTCGCAACGCGGGACTCTTTTTCGTGTCGCCGGAACAGGCCAATTTTCTGATGCCTTCGGGGCTGGCCGACGGGCCGGCGTTGATTACCGTCAGTAGCGGCGACGGAACCATGCTGACCGGAGCCATCGAAATTCGCAGGGTCGCTCCGGGATTGTTTGCCGCCAACGCCGACGGCAGAGGGGTGGCAGCGGCTCAGGCGCTGAGAGTCAAAGCCGATGGTTCGCAAATTTACGAACCTGTCGCCCGACTCGATTCGGCATCAGGAAGATTTGTCGCCGAGCCGATTGATTTCGGCGAAGAAAGCGACAGGCTTTTTCTGGTGTTGTTCGGAACCGGCTGGCGCAATCGGTCGAGCCTGGCAGGTGTAGAAATCAAAATTGACGGCGTCGCCGTTCCATCTCTGTATGCCGGAGCGCAAGGCAATTTGCTGGGCGTGGATCAAATCAATCTGGAATTGCCGCGCAATATGGCTGGGCGCGGAGAAGTGGAAATTTCAGTGAGAGTGGATGGCGTTTCGGCCAACGCGGTCAAAGTCCATTTCAAGTAAGCGTCTTTGCCTCTGCAAAGTGAGCAGCAATGGCATTGCTGCTCACTTTCCCCAAGCTTTCCACTCTCAATTGCCTGCGCCGCTGGGTTTCTTCTTTGCAGCTTCGACCATCTTTTCCACATCGGCCAGCAGTTTTTTGGCGTCGTACACGATGCCGTCTTTGATTGTGTATTTGATGCCGCCGACTCGTTCGGGCTGATTGGTTTGGTCGTTCAATTTGATTGCGCCGGTTCCGTACAGCACTTTCAAATTGGCGACGGGGTTTTCGGGAACGATCACCAAATCCGCCAGCAAGCCCGGTTTGACGATCCCGAATTGAAGCGGCTTGCCGGTCGGTTCGTGCAGCAATTGCGCGCCGTGCATCGTGGCCGCGCGAATCGCTTCCAGCGGATGAAAGCCCGCTTCCTGCAGCAATTCCAGTTCGCGTATGTAATCGAAACCGTAAAGCTTGTAGATGAATCCGGAATCAGAACCGGTCGTCACGCGGCCTCCGCGATTTTTGTATTCATTGATGAACGCCATCCACAATCGGTAATTGTTTTTCCATTCGACTTCGTCCTGCGTCGTCCAGTTGAACCAATACGAACCGTGCGCTTCGCGGCTGGGCGTGTAAAACCGCCACAGCGAAGGCAGCGTGTAACGGTCGTGCCATTCGGCGCGCATGGCGCGCATCAAATCGCGGCTGGCTTCGTAAATCGTCAGCGTCGGATCGAGCGTGAATTTCAATTGAATGAGTTCGTCCATCACCTCGTTCCATTTTTTGCTGCCCGGCGGGGCGGCTTGTTTCCACAAGCGTCCCGCCTGGCCGAAGCGATGCGATTCGTCGTTGTAGTTGTAATCCAGCGGGAAATCCTGCACTGCGCGATCGGCGAACAAAGATTCGGGCAAGCCGTACCAATGCTCCATCGAACGCATGCCCAGCCGCGCGGCTTGCAACATGTTCAAACGGGCGACGCCCAGTTGGTTGAGGTGAGTTGTCGAACCCAAGCCGAGATTGTTAGCAACGCTCAGGAACGCGGCCATAATTTCAGGGTCATAAAGCGGCCCGTCGCCGATGACCTTGAATCCGTCCACACCTTTTTCTTTCGCCCAGCGAACGTATTCGCGCGCCAGTTCCGGCGTGCTCAAACGGCCTTTGCTCCAACCTGCGCCGGGCGAAACATAGGCGAAAATTCTGGGCGCGGTGATTTCGTTTTTGGCGCTGCGCTCGCGTTCTTTCAACGTCCAATCCACGCCATTGAAGCTGCCGGGTTCGCGCACGGTCGTTACGCCGTGCGCCATCCAGAGTTTGTAAACGTATTCCGCCGTCGTGCCTTGCGCTGCGCCGCCGATATGCGCGTGACAATCTACAAAGCCAGGCAGCACATACATTCCGGTCGCGTCAATTTCCTTGGTGGCGTTTTGCGGGCGGGCGGCTTCGCGGATGGGGACTTTCGGATAGCCGACGCTGCGAACTTCGATGATGCGATTTTGTTCGATGACAATGTCCACCGGTCCGACCGGTGGAGCGCCTGTGCCGTCAATGACCGTTGCTCCGCGAATGATCAATCGCTGAAACGGTCCTTCGCCTTCGGCACGATTGGGCGCGGGCGCGACTCCACGTTGCGCTTGAGTTTGCGTTTGGACGAGCGACGCGCTGATGACGATTAACAGCACGAGAAACAATGTTCGCTTCATTCGATCTACTCTCCTGTGTTGAGAAATGAAAGGCTGGCGCGCCGAAGAATACCAGACACGTCTTGCAATCGCACGAAGGTGTTGCGATTATCTCGCCTCTTCAAATTCAAACTCTCAAAAAATCAGATTGCTGAGAATCCAAAAATGAAACTCTACAAAACCGAAGAGGGCCCGGTGCTGGAAGACCGCGACGTTTTTTATCAACTGACTGACACCGATTGGGATGTGTTGCTCAATCGAGGCGATCACGCGGCTGTGCTGACCAGTTTGTCGCGGCGAGCCTTGAAGCTGCCGAACTTCAATCCGCTGACCGCTGCGCTGGCGCCGATTGGTCGCCAGGAAGTGTGGGCCGCCGGCGTGACGTATTACCGCAGCCGCACTGCGCGCATGGAAGAATCGAAAGACGCAGGCGGCGGAAGTTTTTACGACCGCGTGTACGATGCTCCGCGCCCGGAATTGTTTTTCAAAGCCACGCCGAATCGCGTTGCCGGAACCGGCCAGAATGTCCGCATTCGCAAAGACTCCAAATGGAACGTGCCGGAGCCGGAACTGACTTTGGTGGTCAATTCGTTGGGCGAAATCATCGGTTATACAGTCGGTAATGACATGAGTTCGCGCGACATCGAAGGCGAAAATCCTCTTTATTTGCCGCAAGCCAAGGTCTATTCGCAAAGCTGCGGACTGGGGCCGTGCATTCTGCTCAGCGATGAGCCACTGCCCGCAGAAACCGGAATCAAACTGGAAATTTTGCGCGGCGAAACGATGGCGTTTACGGGACAGACTTCGTTGAAAGAATTGAAGCGTGATCCCAAAGAACTGGTCGAATATCTGTACCGCGACAATGAATTTCCTTATGGCTGTTTTCTGCTGACTGGCACGGGCATCGTTCCGCCGGATGAATTCACACTGCAATCGCAGGACGAAATCCGCATCACGATTGACGGCATAGGCACGCTGGTGAACTTCGTGACGCAAGCAAGCTAATCGTTGTCAATGGCATTCCGGCCAAACATTAACCACAGATGAACACAGATTCACACAGATAAACACAGATCAGCCAAGAATCTGATCTGTGTTTATCTGTGCTGATCCGTGTTTATCCGTGATCCTTTTTTACCATTTGGTTGTTGAGATTTGAGATGCAATTAAACGGACAAAACATCATCGCAGGCAAAGCCGTTGAAGCTGACGGCGAAAAGTTTCCCGCTTACGCTCCGGCTGAAGGCAAATACATCGAGCCGCAATTCGAAGAAGCTTCCAAAACGCATGTCCAGCAAGCATTGACGGCGGCAGAAGCGGCCTTTCACGAATACCGCAAGCTGCCAGCCGAGCGTCGGGCAGAATTTCTGGAAGCCATCGCCGATGAAATTCTGGCGATTGGCGACGCGTTGATCGAACGCGCCAATCTGGAAACGGCTCTACCGAAAGAACGTTTGACCGGCGAGCGCGGGCGCACCATGAACCAGTTGAAAATGTTCGCCACGCTTATCCGTGAAGGTTCGTGGGTCGAAGCGCGCATTGATCTGGCGCAGCCGGATCGGCAGCCACTGCCCAAACCGGACATTCGCCGGATGCTGATTCCAATCGGCCCGGTGGCTGTGTTTGGCGCAAGCAATTTTCCATTGGCGTTTTCCGTTGCCGGAGGTGACACCGTTTCGGCGTTGGCCGCCGGTTGTCCGGTTGTGGTCAAAGCGCATCCGGCACATCCGGGAACTTCGGAACTGGTGGCGCGCGCCATTGTCGCGGCGGCGGAGAAAACCGGCATGCCCGCCGGAGTGTTTTCGATGTTGCACGATCGCGGCCACGAAGTCGGAACGGCGCTGGTCAAACACCCGCTGACCAAAGCCGTTGGCTTCACCGGCAGTTTGCGCGGAGGCCGTGCGCTGTTTGACGCCGCAGCCGCGCGTCCTGATCCGATTCCGGTGTATGCCGAAATGGGCAGCACGAATCCGGTCTTCTTTTTGCCCGGAGCTTTGCGCGAACGCGGCGAAGCGTTGGCCGAAGGTTTGAAAAATTCGGTGACGATGGGCGTCGGTCAGTTTTGCACCAATCCTGGTTTGACGATTGGTCTGGGCGGGGAAGAGTTCGACAAATTCACGACAAGGCTTAGCGCGCTGATTGCCGATGCGCCCAGCGGCACGATGCTTTATCCCGGAATCCTGACGGCTTATGAACAGGGCTTGAAACAGCTCAGCGAAATCGAAGGCGTCAACAAAGTGCAATCGAATCACACAACGGAACTCAGTCGCACGGAAGCGCGCGCAACCATACTGACCACCGACGCTGCGAACTTTTTGCAGCATCATCAACTCAGCGAAGAAGTTTTTGGGCCTTCGACGGTGGTCGTCAATTGTAGTTCTAAAGAAGAATTGGAAACCGTGGCCAACAATCTGGCAGGCCATCTGACTGCGACGATTCACGGCACGGAAGAGGACTTGAAGGAATTCGGCTGGTTGGTTTCGATTCTGGAAAACAAGGTTGGCCGATTGTTGTTCAACGGCTTTCCGACCGGCGTCGAGGTCTGCGCTTCGATGCAACACGGCGGGCCGTATCCGGCAACGACCGATTCGCGCACGACTTCGGTCGGCACGGCGGCCATCAGCCGTTTTGCGCGTCCGGTCAGTTACCAAAACTTTCCGCAATCGGCTTTGCCAGTGGAATTGCGAAACGAAAATCCGCGCGGCATCTGGCGGTTGGTGGACAATCAATTTACGAAAGAATAAGTGTAACGCCGCAGATTAACGCTGAAGAACGCAGATGAATACATTGCCTGATGA